>NZ_JBIUXT010000006.1:0-546778 GCF_044744145.1 Streptomyces sp. NPDC087422
ACGCTGCTGACGGTATGGAAGATGCCGGACGCGCCCACGCCGTAGCGCGGTCGGGGGGGGGGGGGGGGGGGGGGGGGGCGCCGGGGGGGCGCCCCCCGCGGGGGGGGGGGGCCCCCCGACCCGGTCCCTCGCGCTTCCCGCCGCCTCGGTGAGCGGGTCCGACCGAAGGTGACCGCACACGATCACTTTCGGTCCGTGAATGCTCTCTTTCGTCGCGGGTGTTTCACCGGAACCACCACCCGGTCCTTCGCGGCGTCATCCGTCGCGCGCGGCAGGGAACGCCCTTCGCCGCGAATCGCCGCGCCGGCGGAACCCGAGTGCCCGACGCGATGACGCGGGCGCGCTTTCCCGCCTCCCTCGGCACGGCGTCGGCGGCCTTTTTATCGACGGGCTGATTTCGTCGTTTCTCCGCACCGTTCCAGAATCTCCCCGAAGGGGTCGACCGGCATGCATGAAGACAGCTCCTTCTCAGAAGACAGTTCCTTCCCGGCGGACAGCGTTTCCCGGGATCTCTTCGAACTGACGTCGGCCCAGCAAGGTGTCTGGTACGGGCAGTTGATCGATCCGGACAGTCCGAAGTACAACATCGGGGAATGCCTGGAGATCCGCGGCGACCTCGACGAGGCGCTTTTCGCCGCCGCGCTCGGCCGGGCCGTCGCCCACTGCGACAATCTCCACCTGCGGTTCGAGACCGGCGACGACGGCGTCCGGCAGTACGTCACCGAACGCCCGGCCACCGCGACCGACCGGGTCCGCCTGATCGACCTGTCCGGCGCCGAGGACCCGGCGGCCGAGGCCGAGGCGTACATGGCACGGGACATGGCCACCGTCGACCGGCTCGACGCCCCGTCCCACCACTTCGCGCTGCTGCGTCTGGCCCCCCGGCTGCGCTACTGGTACGTGCGCTACCACCACATAGCCATCGACGGCCTCAGCGGCGGCGTGGTCAACCACCTCGTGGCCGACCTCTACGCGCGTGCGGTCCGCGGCGAGGACATCACCGCGGTCGACCTCCCGGCCGCCTCACTGCGCGAGCTGGTGGCGGACGAGCTGGCGTACCTCGGGTCGGAGCGCCACCGGGCGGACCGGGCGTACTGGATCGACACCTTCGCCGGGCCGACCGCCGAACGCGGGACGGACGCGGCCGGGACAGCCGGGACGGCCGGGACGGCCGGGACAGCGGCACCGGCGGGAACGGCACGAACGGCGGACGAGGCGGACGCCCGCGGCGGCGCGCCGCTCATCCGCCGCCGCGCCGCGGACCTGCCGGACGCGGGCGCCGCCGCCCCGCAGGGCGCGGGCCCGGCCGCCCCGCTGCACACCGGCGAGTCGCTGCCCGTCGCCGTCCTGGACGGCCTACGACGGCTCGGCTCCGCCCGCCGCACCACCTGGACGGCCGTCGTGGTGAGCGCGGCCGCCGCGTACGTCGCGCGGGCCACCGGCCGCGAGGACGTCACCGTCGGGCTGGCCTCGAACGGTCGGCACAGCGCGCTGCGGCACGCCGTCGGCATGACGGCCAACGTGCTGCCGATCAGGCTGCGCCTGCCCGCCGACCGGACCGTCGGCGACCTGATCCGGTCGGTGTCCGCCGAGATGGCCCGCGCCCTGCGCCACCGCCGCTACTCCCGCGAACAGCTCGCCCGCGAGGTGGACGCGGGCGACGACGCCGCGCGCCTGACCGATCTCGTCGTCAACGTCATGCCCTACAACTTCGACCTCGACCTCGCGGGCAGCCCCGCGACCTCCCGCGTGCTGTCCATCGGACCCGTCGACGACGTGTCGCTCTTCGTCTCCGAACGGTCGGAGGGCATAGGCCCGCTGATCGGGCTGGACGCCGCCCCGGCGCTCTACCACCCCGACGACGTCCTGCTCCACCAGCACGCTCTCGTCTCCTTCCTCACCGCGCTGGCGGCGGCGGACGCCGACACCCTGTTGCGCGACCTGCCGTTCCTGGACGACGACGCGGCCGAGGCGGTCCTCGCCCAGGGCCGCGGCGCGCAACTGCCGCCGAGCACCGCCGCGGCGAACCTGCCCGAGGCGTTCGCCGCCCAGGCGCGCCTGACCCCGGACGCGACGGCCGTCGTGGACGGCGCCCGCACGCTCTCCTACCGCGAACTCGCCCGCACCGCGGACGCCCTGTCCCACGCCCTGGCGGGCTGGGGCGTGGCCGCGGAGGACCGGGTCGCGGTGCTCTTGGAACGCTCGGCCGCGGTGGTGTCCGCCACCCTCGGCGTGGTGGGCGCGGGCGCCGCCTACGTGCCGATGGACCCGGCCTGGCCCGCGGAACGGCTCAGCGGCGTCTGCGGCGTCGCGGACGTACGCGCCCTGGTGGTCGACGAGGCCGCTGCCGCGCAGCCGTGGGTGAAGGAGGCGGCGGCCGGTCTGCCGGTCGTCGTCGTCGACAGGACCGGCGCCGTCGTCCGCGGCGGGCCGCCGTCCCCGACGCCGCCGCCGAGGGCCGGACATCCCGACCGGCTCGCGTACGTGATGTTCACCTCGGGCTCGACCGGTCTGCCCAAGGGCGTCGGCGTCACGCACGGGGATGTTCTGGCGCTGGCGGCCGACTCCGCGTGGCACGACGGCGCGGTGGAAGCGGTGCTGATGCACTCGGCGTACGTCTTCGACGCCTCGACGTTCGAGATCTGGGCGCCGCTGCTCAGCGGCGGCCGGATCGTCGTCGCACCCGAAGGCGTCCTGCACGCACCGGTCCTGCGCGACATGGTGGAGCGCCACGCGGTGACCGCGCTGTTCCTGACCACCGCCCTGTTCAACCTGGTGGCCGAGGAGGAGCCGACGGCGTTCGCCGGACTGCGCCTGGTCTGCTCCGGAGGCGAGGCCGCCGCTCCCGACCTGCTGCGACGGGTGGCCGTCGGCGCGCCCGACGTGACGGTGCTGCACGTGTACGGGCCCACCGAGACCACCACCTTCGCCACCCGCCACCACGTCACCGCCGACCCGCTGCCGGGACCGCCGCCCATCGGCCGGCCCCTGGACGGCATGCGCCTGTACGTGCTCGACGACGCCCTGCGCCTGGTGCCGCCCGGCGTGGTGGGGGAGCTGTACGTCGGCGGCTCCGGTGTGGCGCGCGGCTACGTCGGCCGCCCCGACCTGACCGCGACCCGTTTCGTGGCAGACCCGTTCGGTACGGGGGGCGGCCGGATGTACCGCACCGGAGACCTCGTGCGCTGGACCGCGGGCGGCCAGGTGGAGTACGTCGGCCGCGCCGACGGCCAGGTCAAGCTCCGCGGCTACCGCATCGAGCCCGCCGAGATCGAGTCCGTCCTGCTCACCGCGCCGGGTGTGCGCGCCGCGTGCGTCGTGGTGCGCGAGGACACGCCGGGCGACCGGCGGCTGGCCGCCTATATCGTGCCGTCGGCCGACGTCCGCCCCGACGAGGAGTCCCTGGTCCGGCACGTCACGCGCGCCCTGCCCTCGTACATGGTGCCCTCGGTGTTCGTCCCGCTGGACGCGCTGCCGCTGAACCCCAACGGCAAGGTCGACCGGCGCGCCCTGCCCGTGCCGCCGGCCGCGGTCGCGACCGGCCGTGCCCCGCGCACCCCGCGCGAGGAGGTGCTCGCCGGGCTGTTCGCCGACGTCCTGGGCGTGGCCGCCGTCGGCATCGACGACAACTTCTTCGCGCTGGGCGGCCATTCGCTGCTGGCCACCCGGCTCACCGGCCGGTTACGGGCGGCGCTGGGGGCCGAACTCGACCTGCGCACCCTCTTCGACCACCCGACGGTCGCCTCCCTCGCCGGGGTCCTCGACACCGCCCGCGCCCGCGGACCGGTCCTCGCCCCGCGACAGCGCCCCGACCCGTTGCCGCTGTCCTTCGCGCAGCAGCGGCTGTGGTTCCTCAACCGCGTCGAGGGCCGCCCCGGCAGCACGTACAACGTCCCGCTCGTCCTCGCGCTCGACGGCGACCTGGACGTGCGGACCCTGCGCGAGGCGCTGGCCGACGTGGTCGACCGGCACGAGAGCCTGCGCACCGTCTTCGCCGAGGAGGACGGCGTCGCCCGGCAGGTGATCCGGCACGGCGCCGACGCGGCGGCGCTCGTCCCGCTCACGGTCGCGCACGCGCCGTCCGAAGAAGGCGGGGCAGGCAGGGCAGGCAGGGCAGACGGGGCAGGCGGGGCAGGCGGGGCAGCGGCAGCACGCGACGACGGCGCGGAAGGCGCGGAAGCCGGCGCGGGCCGGGGAAGCGAGCAGCGCCAGGAGCATGCCGCCGCCTGGGCCGAGGAAACGGTACGGCACCTGACCTCGCTCCCCTTCGACCTCGCAGGGGACGCCCCGCTGCGCGCCCACCTGCTCGTGCTGGGCGCCGACCGGCACGTCCTGGTCCTCGTCCTGCACCACGTCGTCGCCGACGGCTGGTCGCTGGCCCCGCTCGTGCGTGACCTCGGAGCCGCCTACCGGGCCAGGACCGCGGGCGCGGACGCCCCCGACTGGCCCGCGTTGCGCGTGCAGTACGCCGACTACACGCTCTGGCAGCGCGAACTGCTCGGCGGCGACGGCCCGGACGGCCTGGGCGCACGCCAACTCGCCTTCTGGCGGAAGGCGTTGGCGGGCGCGCCCGACCTCCTCGACCTGCGGCTCGACCGGCCCCGGCGCGCGGTGCCCACCCACCGCGGCGGCGCGCACCCGATCGAACTGCCCGCCGCCACGCACACGGCAATGGTCCGGCTCGCCCGCGCGTGCGGCCGTACCCCGTTCATGGTCCTCCAGGCGGCCCTCGCGGTGACGCTGCACGCGTACGGCGCGGGCACCGACATCCCGCTGGGCACGGCGGTTGCCGGACGTACCGACGAGGCACTGGACGACCTGGTCGGCTTCTTCGTCAACACCCTCGTGCTGCGCACCGACCTGTCCGGCGACCCGACCTTCCGCGAACTGCTGGACCGGGTGGGGCGGTTCGACCTGGCCGCCTTCGGCCACGCCGACCTGCCCTTCGAACGGCTGGTGGAGGAGCTGAACCCCGAGCGCTCGGGCGACCACCACCCGCTCTTCCAGACCATGCTGGTCCTCCAGAGCCAGCGGCAGGCGCGGCTCGACCTGCCGGGCGTCACCGTCCACGACCGGTCCGCGCACACCGGGATCAGCAAATTCGACCTGACCCTCTCGCTGACGGAGGCCGACCCCGACCCCGACGGCGACCCGGCCGAGGCCGGCGGCATCAGCGGGTATCTGGAGTACGCCGCCGACCTCTTCGACCCGGACACCGCCCGCGACCTGTGCGACGGCTTCGTCCGTGTCCTCACCCAGGCCGTCGCCGAACCCGGCCTCGCCGTCAGCGCGTTGGAGCCGATGGCGCCCGGCGCGCGGGCCCGGCTCCTCGGCCGCGGACAGGGCGAGCGGCGACCGCTGCCGACCCGTACCGTGCCCGAGGCGGTCCGGGAGTGGGCCCTGCGCACACCCGGCGCCGTCGCCGTGCGCGACGCGGGCACCAGCCTGACCTACGCCGCTCTCGACGCCCGCGCCGACAGCCTCGCCCAGGTACTGCGCGAGCGAGGGGTCGGCCGCGAGAGCGTCGTGGCCCTGGCCGTACCGCCGTCCGTGGACACCGTGGTGGCCATGCTGGCGGTCCTGCGGGCGGGCGGGGCCTACCTGCCCGTCGATCCGCGGTACCCGGCGGCGCGCATCCGGCAGATGCTCGACGACGCCGGGCCCGTCCTGCTGCTCACCACCGGGCGGATACGCGAGGACCTGCCCGTCGGCGGGCCGCCCCGGCTCGCGCTCGACGACCCGGCCGACATGGCGGCCGGCCCCATGGCGCGGGACGCGAGACCGTCCCATCCGGCCGACCCCGCGTACGTCATCTACACCTCAGGTTCCACCGGCCGCCCCAAGGGCGTGGTCGTCCCGCACGGCGCGCTGGCCAACCACATGGCCTGGATGACGCGGCACTTGGACGTCACCGCGGACGACCGGGTGCTCGCCCGCACCTCCACCAGCTTCGACGCGTCCGTCTGGGAGGTGTGGCTCCCGCTGGTGAACGGCGCCGAGGTCTGCGTGCTGCCGCGCGAGGCCAACGAGGAACCCCGTGAACTCGTCTCCTGGATGAGCAAGTTCGGAGTGACCCTCGCCCAATTCGTGCCCTCCCACCTCGCCCTCGTCCTCGCCGAGGCCGGGAGCCACGCCCCGCTGCCCGACCTGCGCGCCGTGCTGTGCGGCGGCGAACCGCTGCCGCGCGCCGTCGCGGCCGAGGTCGCCGCCCAGTGGCGGGTGCCGACGCACAATCTCTACGGGCCGACCGAGGCGACCATCGACGCCACCGCCCACCGCGTGCCGGACGCGACGACCGCGCCCACCGGCCCGCACGCCCGGCCCGCCGCACCCGACGAGCCGTCCGCCGCGACCGCCGCGTCCGAGACCGTGCCGATCGGCCGCCCCGTCGACACCATGCGCGGATACGTCCTCGACGACCGGCTGCGGCCCGTCCCGCCGGGTGTCACGGGGGAGTTGTACCTGGCGGGCCCCAACCTCGCGCGCGGCTACCTCGACCGGCCGGGGCTGACCGCCGCCCGGTTCGTCGCCGACCCCTTCGCCGCCGACCTCGCCGCCACCGGCGCTGACTTCGCCGCCACCGCCGACCCCGGCGACCCGACCTCCGCCGCCGGTGCCCGGATGTACCGGACGGGCGACCTCGTGCGGTGGAGCCGCGACGGCCTGCTCGAATACCGGGGCCGCGCCGACGACCAGGTCAAACTCCGCGGCTTCCGGATCGAGTTGGGCGAGGTCGAGGCCGAACTGGCGGCCCTGCCCGGCGTCACGGCCGCCTGCGCCGTCGTCCGCGAGGACGTCCCCGGCAGGCCCGTCCTGGTCGCGTACGCCGTCACCGGCGACCCGGCACCGCAGGGTCCCGGCCTGCGCGACGCGCTCGCCGGGACGCTGCCCCACCACATGGTCCCCTCGGCGGTCGTCGTGCTCGACGCCCTTCCGCTGCTGCCCAACGGCAAGGTGGACCGCCGCGCCCTGCCCGAGCCCGCCGCGGGCACCGGCGGCCCGAGCGCACCGGGACGGCGCACCTTCCAGGAGGAACTGCTCGCCGGGATCTTCGCCGACGTCCTCGAAGTGCCCCAAGTACGGCCCGGGGACAGCTTCTTCGACCTCGGCGGGCACTCCCTGCTCGCGATGCGCGTCGTCAGCCGTATCCGCACCCTGCTGCACGCCGACGTCACCCTGCGCACGCTGTTCGAGCACCCGACCGTCGAGGAGCTGGCCCGCGTCCTGGACACGCCGGGCCGCCGCCGACCCGCGGTGCTGCCCGTCACACGGCGGCCCGACCCGCTGCCGCTGTCGTTCGCCCAGCGCCGCCTGTGGTTCCTCAACCGGCTGGAGGGCCCCAGCTCCACGTACAACATCCCGCTCGTCCTGCAACTGCGGGGCGCCCTGGACGCGGACGCCCTGCGCGGCGCGCTGCGCGACACCGTCGCCCGGCACGAGGCGCTGCGCACGGTGTTCCCCGAACGGGACGGCGTACCGCACCAGTTGATCCTTCCGGCCGATACGGCCGCGCCCGCGCTGCCCGTCACGAGCACCGCCCCCTCGCGGCTGGAGGCGGCCGTCCTGGACGCCGTACAGGAGCCGTTCGACGTCGGGACCGACCTGCCGCTGCGCGCGCTGCTGCTGCGCTCCGCGCCCGAACACCACGTCCTGGTGCTGGTGTTGCACCACATCGCGGGCGACGGCTGGTCGCTGGCCCCGCTCGCCCGCCATCTCGGCGACGCCTACCGAGCGCGCCTGGCGGGCGAAGAGGGCGGCACGGCGCCCGGCGCGCGGCTCCAGTACGCCGACTACACCCTGTGGCAGCACGCCCTTCTCGCCGAGGACGGAAGCGACAGCGCCGTCGAGGACCCCGCCGCCCACGGCGACAGCCTGCTGCGGGAACAGCTCGACCACTGGCGCGCCGCCCTCGACGGGCTGCCCGTCCTGATCGACCTGCCCTCGGACCGGCCGCGCCCGGCCGTCGTCGACCCGAGGGGCGCGGTGCACGCCTTCGACGTGCCGCCCGCCGTGCGCGACGGCCTGCTGAAGCTGGCCAGGCAGTCGGGGAGCAGCCTGTTCATGGTGCTCCAGGCGGCCGTCGCCACCCTGCTGAGCCGGCACGGCGCCGGGGACGACATCCCGCTCGGCACCCCGGTGGCGGGCCGCACGGACGAGGCGCTCGAAGACCTGGTCGGGTTCTTCGTCAACACCCTCGTGCTGCGCACCGACCTGTCCGGCGACCCCACCTTCGCCGAACTCCTCACCCGCGTCAGGGAGTTCGACCTGACGGCCTACGCGCACCAGGACATACCCTTCGAGCGGCTGGTGGAGGAGCTCAACCCCGCCAGAGCGCGCGACCACCACCCGCTGTTCCAGACCATGCTCGTCCTGCAGAACCAGGACAGTCCCCGCCCCGACCTGCCCGGCGTCGCCGTCGAGGACCGCCTCGTCCACAACGGCCTGAGCAAGTTCGACCTCACCTTCGCCTTCACCGAGGAGCCCGCGGGGGCCCCCGATGCGGACGGCTCCCTGAGCGCCGGAATCGAGTACGCCACCGCCCTCTTCGACCGTGCCACCGTCGAAACCCTCGCCGCGCGCCTGGTCGGGCTGCTGGAACAGGTCGTGGCCGATCCGGACCTGCGCCTGGCCGCGTACGACCTGATGACGCCGGACGAACACACCCGCATCACGCGCTGGGGCACCGGCCGCGCCCTGCCGACCGGCCCGGAGGACGGCACCCTGACCGCCGCCTTCGCCGCCCAGGCGCGGCGCACACCGGACGCCGTGGCCGTCGTCGCCGACGACACCACCCTCGACTACGCGGGACTCGACCGGATCTCGGCCGACCTCGCCGGGGTGCTCGCCGGTCTCGGGGCCGGTCCGGAGACGCGGGTCGGTGTGCTGCTCGACCGGTCCGCCGCGGTGGTGTCGGTGTCCCTCGGCATCGTCCGCTCCGGCGCCGCCTACGTCCCCCTCGACGGGCGCTGGCCCGACGAACGCCACAGCCAGGTCGCCGACATCGCGGACATCCGCCTCCTCGTCGTCGGCGAGGAGTCCGCGCGATCGCCCCGGGTCGCCGCCGCCGGGACGCCGGTCGTGGTCGTGGATCGGCTCGGCCGGGTGCTGTCCGGAGCGCGCCGTCCCGCCGCCCCGACCCCCGTGCCCGGCCCCGCGACCCTGGCGTACGTCATGTTCACCTCGGGCTCGACCGGTCTGCCCAAGGGCGTTGGCGTCACGCACGGGGACGTCCTGGCGTTGGCGGCCGATTCCGCGTGGCACGACGGCGCGGTGGAAGCGGTGCTGATGCACTCGGCGTACGTCTTCGACGCCTCGACGTTCGAGATCTGGGCGCCGCTGCTCAGCGGCGGCCGGATCGTCGTCGCACCCGAAGGCGCCCTGGAGGCACACGTCCTCGACCACGCCGTCCACGAGCACGGTGTGACCGCCGTCTTCCTGACCACCGCCCTGTTCAACGTGATCGCGGAGACCGATCCCGGCGCCTTCGCGGGGCTGCGGCTCGTCTGCGCCGGTGGTGAACTGGCTTCGCCCGACCTGATGCAGCGCGTCGCCCGGGTCGCGCCCGGAGCGCGACTCCTGCACGTGTACGGGCCCACCGAGACCACCACCTTCGCCACCCGCCACCACGTCACCGAGGATCTGCCGACCGGGCCGCCGCCCATCGGCCGGCCGCTGGACGGCATGCGCGGTCACGTCCTCGACCACCACCTGCGTCCGGTGCCGCCCGGTGTCACGGGCGAGCTGTACCTGGCAGGACGCGGCGTGGCGCGCGGGTACATCTGCCGCCCCGACCTTACCGCCACGCGCTTCGTGGCCGACCCGTTCGGTACGGGGGGCGGCCGGATGTACCGCACCGGAGACCTCGTGCGCTGGACCCCGGGCGGCCACGTGGAGTACGTCGGCCGCGCCGACGGCCAGGTCAAGCTGCGCGGCTACCGCATCGAACTGGGCGAGATCGAAGGGGCGCTGGCAGGCTGCGAGGGGGTCGCCGACGCCTTCGCCATGGTCAGGGAGGACACCCCCGGTGACCGCCGGCTGGTGGCCTACGTGGTGCCCGCGGCCGACGGCCGCCCGGAGGCCGGTGCGCTCGCGAGCGCCCTCGGCCACTCGCTGCCCGCCTACATGGTGCCGTCGGCCTTCGTCCTCCTCGACACGCTGCCGCTGACCCCCAACGGCAAGGTCGACCGGCACGCGCTCCCCGAACCCGCCCGCCGCGCGCCGGTCCGCACGCGGGCCGCCCGCACCGCCCGCGAGGAGATCGTCCGCGGCCTGTTCGCCGACGTCCTCGGTCTGCCCGCCGCGGCGGCCGACGACGACTTCTTCGCGCTGGGCGGCCACTCGCTGCTCGCCACCCGCCTCGCCGCCCGCGTCCGCACCGCGCTCGGGGTGGAGATCGAGGTCAGGGCCCTGTTCGAGCATCCCACCCCGGCCCGGCTCGCCGACGCTCTCGACGACGCGCGGCGGGCCAGGACGCCGCTGCTGCGGGCCGCCTCCCGCCCCGACCCGCTGCCGCTGTCCTTCGCGCAGCAACGGCTGTGGTTCCTCAACCGGTTCGAGGGGCCCAGCGCCACGTACAACGTGCCGATGGTGCTGCGGCTGGACGGTCCGCTCGACGCGGACGCCCTCGCGAGCGCCGTGGCCGACGTCGTCGAGCGGCACGAGAGCCTGCGCACGGTCTTCCCCGACACACGGGGCGTGGCACGCCAGGTGGTGCGCGCCGCCGACGACGCGGACATCGACCTCGCGCCGCGCGACACCGACCCCGGGCGGCTGGACGAGGCGCTGAGCGCGGAGGTGGCGCACACCTTCGACGTGAGCACCGGCCTCCCGCTGCGGGCGAGGCTGCTGCGGCTGGCCGACGACGCGCACGTCCTGGTCCTGCTGGTCCACCACATCGCGGGCGACGGCTGGTCGCTGGCCCCGCTCGCCCGTGACCTGGGCCTGGCGTACCGGGCCCGCGTCGCGGGCGAGGAGCCCGGCTGGACCGAACTCGCCGTGCAGTACGCCGACTACACGCTGTGGCAGCGGGAACTGCTCGGCGCCGAGGACGACCCGTCCAGCCGGGCCGCGCGCCAACTGGACTTCTGGCGCGGCGCGCTCGACGGCGCTCCCGAACTGCTCGACCTGCCGTACGACCGGCCGCGCCCCGACGTCACCTCGCATCGCGGCGACGCGTTCTCCTTCGCCGTGGACGCCGGTACCCATCGGGCGCTGGCGGACCTCGCCCGCGCGCGCGGGTGCAGCCTGTTCATGGTGCTCCAGGCCGGTGTGGCGGTGCTGCTCGCCCGGCACGGCGCGGGCGAGGACATCCCGCTCGGCACCCCCGTGGCCGGGCGCACCGACGAGGCGCTGGACGACCTGGTGGGCTTCTTCGTCAACACCCTCGTGCTGCGCACCGACCTGTCGGGGAACCCCACCTTCGGCGAAGTGCTCGACCGCGTGCGGGAGTTCGACCTGGCCGCCTACGCCCACCAGGACATTCCGTTCGAACGCCTGGTGGACAGCCTCGACCCGGTCCGCGCCCAGAACCGGCACCCGCTCTTCCAGACCATGGTCGCGCTCCAGAACCAGGCCGACGCCGCCGTGGACCTGCCCGGCCTCACCGTGACCGGGCAGCATGTCGGCACCGGCATCAGCAAGTTCGACCTGACGTTCACCTTCACCGAGAAGCGCGACGAGGTGAACGCGCCCGCCGGTCTCGACGCGGTCCTGGAGTTCTCCACCGAACTGTTCGCCCACTCCACCGCGCACGGCCTGGCCGACCGCCTCACCCGGCTCCTCGGCGCGCTCGCCGCCGAGCCGGAGCGGCCGGTGCACACCGCCCCCGTCCTGGCCGCCGACCGGCGGGCGGCGCTGCTGGCGGCCGGGCACGGCCCGCTCCGGCCCGCTGCGGGCACGATCCCCTCGGCGTTCGCGGCCCAGCGCGCCCGGACCCCGGAGGCCGTCGCGGTGCGCGCGGGCGCGCGGACCCTGACCTTCACCGAACTCGACGCGCTCTCCGGCGAGTTGGCGGACCGCCTGCGCGGTCGCGGGGTCGGCCGCGGCGACCTGGTCGCCCTCGCGATGCCCGGCACCGCGGACCAGACGGTCGCCATGCTGGCGGTGGCCAAGGCCGGGGCGGCCTATCTGGCGGTCGACCCCGAGTACCCGCGGGCCCGTATCGCCTTCATGATCGACGACGCCCGTCCCGTACTGCTGCTCACCCGCGGGGCCACCGCGCCGCAGGACCTGCCCGTACCCGTCCTGGACCTGGACGTGGACCTGGACGTGGACCCGGGGGCCGTGAGCACCGGCGCGGCCGGTCGGAATGCTGTGGCGGCCGACCCGCGCGACGCGGCGTACGTCATCTACACCTCGGGCTCCACCGGGCGCCCCAAGGGCGTGGTCGTCACCCACGGCTCCGTCACCAACCACATGGCGTGGATGGCCGGCCACCTCGAACTCACCGACGACGACCGGGTCCTCGCCCGCACCTCACCGAGCTTCGACGCCTCCGTCTGGGAGACCTGGCTGCCGCTGCTCCACGGCGGTGCCACCTGCCCCGTGCCGCCCGCGGCCAACCACGACCCGGCGGGACTGCTGGCCCTGATGCGCGAGACGGAGGTGACCGTCGCGCAGTTCGTGCCCTCGCACCTCTCGCTCCTGCTGGCCGAGACCGACCCCGGCGACGCGCCCGGGAGCCTGCGCGCGGTGCTGTGCGGCGGCGAGCCGCTGACCCGGACACTGGCGGAGCGCGTCGGCCGCGACTGGCGGGCGCGGGTGCACAATCTCTACGGCCCGACCGAGGCCACCATCGACGCCGCCGCCCACCGGTGGGACGGGCGGCAGGACACCGACGGGTACGGGGAGAGCGTCCCGCTGGGCCGCCCCGTCGACAACACCCGCGCCTACGTCCTCGACAGCGGCCTCCAGCCCGTGCCGCCCGGCGTCACCGGGGAGCTGTACCTCGCGGGCGACGGCCTCGCCCGCGGCTACCTCGGCCGCCCGGCGCTGACCGCGGCGCGGTTCGTCGCCGACCCGCACGCACCCGGCGGCGCCCGGATGTACCGCACGGGCGACCTCGTCAGATACGGCGCCGACGGCGAGCTCACCTTCGTCGCCCGCGCCGACGAACAGGTCAAGCTCAACGGCCTGCGCATCGAACCCGGCGAGATCGAGGCCGCCCTCACCGGCCTGGACGGGATCGCCGCCGCGTGCGTACTGGTCCGCGAGGACATACCGGGGGAGCGGCGCCTGGTCGCCTACACCGTCCCCGACCGGCCCGGCGCCCCCACCGACCGCGAACTGCGCGACCGCCTGGCCGCGGAACTGCCCGCCTACATGACACCCGCCGTCTTCGTCCCGCTGGACGCGCTGCCCCTGCTGCCCAACGGAAAGACCGACCGCAAGGCGCTGCCCGCCCCGGCCCGGCCCGCCGCCGCCCGGCCCGGAGGACAGCCGCGCACCGCGTCCGAGCGCGTGCTCTGCGAGGTCTTCGCCGCGCTGCTGCACACCGACACCGTCCGTACCGACGACGACTTCTTCGGTCTCGGCGGCGACAGCATCCTCTCGATCCAGCTCGTCAGCCGCGCGCGGGAGGCCGGGCTGAGCGTCACACCGCGCGACGTGTTCGCGCACCGCACGCCCGAGGCGATCGCGGCCGTCGCCCGAACCCTCGGCCAGGACGTGCCGGCCCAGGCCGTACCCGGCTCCGGCGAACTGCCGGCCACGCCCATCGCCGCGTGGCTGCTGCGTCGGCCCGGCACCATCGACGGGTACAACCAGTCAGGGGTGCTGCGCACACCCGCGGGAGCCGACGAGGACAGCGTCGCCGCCACGCTCCAGCGCCTCATCGACCACCACGACACGCTCCGGCTGCGGGCCGTCAGGACCGGCGAGGACGGCCCCGTGCTCGACGTGCTGCCGCCCGGCGCCGTGAGCATCCGCCGGCGCCTCACCCGTGTCGATGTCGCGGGACTCGACGCCGACGCCGTCCGCACCGTCCTCGCCGAGGCCGGGGAGCGGGCCCGGCGGCGGCTGCGGCCCGCGGACGGCCACGTGATCGAGGCGGTCTGGTGCGACGCGGGACCGCACGCGCGCGGACGGCTGCTGCTGGTCGTGCACCACCTCGCCGTCGACGCCGTCTCCTGGCGCGTCCTCGCCGAAGACCTCGCCACCGCCTGGCACGCCGTCACCTCGGGTCCGCCCGAGGACGGCCTGCCCGCCGTCGGCACGACCTACCGCGGCTGGGCGCGGCTGCTCGCCGCCCAGGCGCTGGAACCGGCGCGCGAAGCGGAACTCCCGCTGTGGGAAAGGGCCTTGAGCACCCCCGCGCCCCGCCTGGGAAACCGGCCGCTCCACCCCGACCTGGACACCGCCGACCGGACCCGCACGGTGACCACCCGGCTGCCCGCCACCTGGACCGCGCCGCTGCTCACCGACGTGCCCGCCGCCTTCCACGCGGGAGTCGGCGACGTCCTGCTCACCGGCCTCGCCCTCGCCCTGAACTCCTGGCAGGCCCAACGGGCGGCAGACGGCGGCCCGTTGCCCGGCGGCACCGGCGTGCTGCTCGACGTCGAGGGCCACGGACGCGAGCAGATCGCCGACCACGTCGACCTGTCCCGTACCGTCGGCTGGTTCACCAGCCTCTACCCGGTCAGCGTCGATCCGGGACCCGTCGATCCCCGCGACCCCGGGCGCTTCGGCCCCGCGCTCGTGGACCGCGCGCTCAAACGCGTCAAGGAGCAGTTGCGGGCCGTGCCCGACCACGGCCTCGGATTCGGGATGCTGCGCCACCTCAACCCGGCCACCCGCCCCCGGCTCGCCGCCCTGCCGGAACCGCAGATCGGCTTCAACTACCTCGGCCGGTACACCACTTCGCACCAGGACACCGCCGGGGCCGCGCGGCAGGACGCGGGCGCCGACTGGGAAGTGCTGCTCGACGGCGGCGGCCCACGCGCCCAGGACCCGGACATGCCCGTCCACCACGTCCTCGACATCAACGCGCACACCGAGGACCTGCCCGACGGCCCGCGCCTGGTGACCCGGTGGACGTGGGCCGCCGACCTGATCGCGGAAGAGGCGATCGACGCCCTGTCCGACGCCTTCGGCCGCGCCCTGCGCGCCATCGCCGAGCACACCGAACAACCCGACGCGGGCGGCTACACGCCCTCCGACCTACCGCTGGTCTCGCTCGACCAGGCCCAGATCGACCGGCTTCAGAACAAGTGGGGTGGACACAAGTGACCGGGTTCCAGTTGGAGGACGTACTTCCGCTGACACCGCTTCAGTCGGGGATGCTCTTCCACGCGCTGTACGACTCCGCCGCCGTGGACGTCTACACCGCGCAGTTCGTCTTCGAACTCGAAGGCGCCGTCGACGTCGCCGCGCTGCGCGCCGCCATCGCCGCCCTGCTGCGGCGGCACGCCAACCTGCGGGTCGGTTTCCTGCACGAGGACCTGGACGAGCCCGTACAGGCGGTCGCCGCCACCGTCCCCGTACCGCTGGAGGAACTCGATCTGACCGGGCGGGACGGCGCGGCGGCGGGCGAACGGCTCGGCGCGTTCCTCGCCGCCGACCGGACCCGGCGCTTCGACCTCACTTCCCCGCCGCTGATGCGGTTCACCCTGGTGCGCACCGCCCCCCGTCAGTCGCGGCTGGTCATGACGAGCCACCACATCCTGCTCGACGGCTGGTCGACACCGCTGCTGGTACGGGAGCTGTTCGAGCTGTACGCGAGCCGCGGCGACGACACCGCGCTGCCCCGCCCCACCCCCTACCGGACCTACCTGGCCTGGCTCGCCCGGCAGGACCGCGCCGCCGCCCTGGACACCTGGCGCACCGCCCTGGCGGGCCTGGAGGCCCCGACCCTGCTCGCCGGGCCCGGCCGGACGCGGACGGCCGCCACCGACGACCTGCCCGGAACGCTCGTCCTCGACCTGGACGCGGCCACCACGGCCCGGCTGCGCGAGACCGCCCGCGCCCACCGGCTCACCGTCAACACCCTGGTCCAGGGCGCCTGGGGACTGCTGCTGACGCACCTCACCGGGCGCGACGACATCGTCTTCGGCACCACCGTCTCCGGCCGCCCGCCCGAGATACCCGGCGTCGAATCGATGATCGGCCTGTTCATCAACACCGTGCCGGTACGGCTGCGCCTGGAGCCCGGCGAGACCCTGGCCGCGCTCCTGACCAGGCTCCAGGCCGAACAGGGCCGCCTCCTGGACAGCCAGTACCTGGGCCTGACCGAGATCCGCGGCGTCACCGGACTGGACGAACTCTTCGACACCCTCGCGGTCTTCGAGAACTACCCGGTGGACGCCGCCGCGCTGAGCACCGCCCGGCGCGGACTGCCCGGCCTCGACCTCACCGGCTTCACCGGCACGGACGCCGCCCACTACCCGCTCACCCTCACCATCGCGCCGGGCGACCGGCTGAGGATCACCTTCGGCTACCGGGCCGCCGTCCTCGACCACGACGACGTTGCCCGCACCGTCGCCCGCGTGCGGCGCGTGCTGACCGCGATGGCCGACGGCCTCGACCGCCGCGCCGACACCGTCGACGTCCTCCTCGACGGCGAGCGCGAACGGCTGCTCGCCCTCGGGCGCGGCGCCCCGCTCCCCGTCGGCACCGTGGACACCAGCGTCTGGGACACCGTGCTGCGCCACGCCGCCGACCACCCCGACCGGCCCGCCGTGACCGGCGCGGGCGAGCCGTTGTCGTACCGCGAACTGGCCGACGTCGCGGGGGAGACGGCCCGCGCCCTGACCGGGCTCACCACCGCGTCCGGCAGCCGCGTCGGTGTCATGACGGAGCGCTCGGCCGCCCAGGTCACCGTGTCCCTGGCCGTGCTGGGCGCGGGCGCCGCCTATGTGCCGCTCGACCCGCGCTGGCCCGACGAACGGCTCACCCGTGTCGCCGAGGCGGCCGGACTGCGCGCCCTGGTGGTCGACGAGGCCGCCGCCGCCCATCCGTGGGTCCGCGGTCTCGCCACCGCCCTGCCGACGCTGACCGTGGACGCCGCGGGTCGGGTCCGCGCAGGCGCGCCCGCCGCCCCCGGAACCCTGCCGGAGGTCACCGGCGGCGCCCGGCTGGCGTACGTGATGTTCACCTCGGGCTCCACCGGCCTGCCCAAGGCCGTCGGCGTCACCCACGCCGACATCGCCGCGCTGGCCGCCGACCGCGTCTGGCACGGCGGCGCGGCCGACGCCGTCCTGCTGCACTCGGCGTACGTCTTCGACGCCTCCACCTTCGAGATGTGGGCGCCGCTGCTCAGCGGCGGCCGGGTCGTCGTGGCCCCGCCCGGCCCCCTCCAGCCCGCCGTGCTCCGGGACCTCGTGGCCCGGCACGGCCTGACGTCGGCGTTCTTGACCACCTCCCTGTTCAACCTCGTCGCCGAGGCCGACCCGGACGCGCTCGGCCTGCTCCGCACGGTCGCCTCGGGCGGCGAGGCCGCCGCCCCCGGCGTCCTGCAACGCCTGGCCGCCGCCCACCCCGGCACCGCCGTCCTCAATGTGTACGGGCCCACCGAGACGACCACCTTCGCCACCCGCCACCAGGTGCGCCCCGAGGACGGCCCCGACGGCGCGCCGCCGATCGGCGGCCCCACCGACGGCACCCGCGCCTACGTCCTGGACGCCGCGCTGCGCCCGGTCCCGCCGGGAGCCGAGGGCGAACTGTACGTCGCGGGCCCCGGCGTGGCGCGCGGCTACCTGGAGCGGCCCGCCCTGACGGCCACCCGCTTCGTCGCCGACCCGTTCGCCGCCACCGGGGACCGCATGTACCGCACCGGCGACCTCGTGCGCCAACAGCCCGACGGCGTCCTCCAGTACGTCGCACGGGCCGACCAGCAGGTCAAACTGCGCGGCCACCGCATCGAGCCCGGCGAGATCGAGGCGGTGCTGCGCGCCGACCCGTCGGTGCGGTCCGCCTGCGTCATGGTGCGCGAGGACCTGCCCGGCGGTCGCGGACTCGCCGCGTACGTCGTCCCCGCGCCCGGCCGCACCCCCGACCCCGACCTGCTCACCGCGCACGTCGGCAGCCACCTTCCCGCTTACATGGTGCCGACCGCGATCCAGGTGCTCGACGACTTCCCGCTGACCGTCAACGGCAAGCTGGACCGGGCGGCCCTCCCCGCGCCCGCCGCCCCTGACCTGGCCCCGGTCCGGGCCCCGCGCGACGCCCACGAGGAGATCCTCACCGGCCTGTTCGCCGACGTGCTCGGGGTGCCCCGGGTCGGCCCGGACGACAGCTTCTTCGCGCTCGGCGGCCACTCGCTGCTCGCCACCCGCCTGGTGGGCCGCATCCGGACCGCCCTGGCCGCCGAGACCGAGATCCGCACGCTGTTCGACCACCCCACCGCCGCCGCCCTCGCGACCGCGCTGAAGGACGCGCGCCGCCCGGCGCGGCCCGCGCTCGTCCCCCAGCCCCGCCCTGCCGTCCTCCCGCTGTCGTACGCCCAGCGCCGCCTGTGGTTCCTGCACCGCCTCGAAGGGCCCTCGGCGACGTACAACATCCCCTTCGCCGTACGCCTGGACGGGCCCCTCGACACCGGCGCGCTGCGCCGGGCCCTGCGCGATGTCGTCGTCCGGCACTCCGCGCTGCGCACGGTCTTCCCCGAGCACGACGGCGGACCGCGCCAGCTCATCACGGCGGCCGACGACGTCCGCCTCGTCCTGGCCGCGGAGACCGTCGAGCCGGACAAGCTGCACGACCGGGTCAGGTCCGCGGCGGCCGAACCGATCGACATCGAGCGGCAGTTGCCGCTGCGGGCGACTCTCCTGCGGCTGGCCGACGACGCCCACGTCCTGGTCCTGGTGATCCACCACATCGCCTCCGACGGGTCCTCCATGGCGCCCCTCGCCCGTGACCTCGCCGCCGCCTACCGCGCCCGCGTCGGCGGGCGGGCCCCGGCCTGGGCCGAACCGCCCGTCGACTACGCCGACTTCACGCTCTGGCAGCGCGGGCTGCTCGGCGACGAGCAGGACCCCGACAGCGCCATGGCCCGCCAACTGCGGTACTGGAAGCAGGCGTTGGACGGTCTGCCGCACCTGGTCGAACTGCCGTGGGACCTGCCGCGCCCCGCCGTCCCCCGGCACACCGGCGCCAGCCACGACTTCGTCCTGGACCCCGCCGTGGCCCGGCGCGTCACCGACCTCGCCCGCAGCCGCGGCTGCACGGTCTTCATGGTGCTCCAGGCGGCCCTGTCACTGCTGTTGTCCCGGCACGGAGCCGGTGACGACATCCCGCTGGGCACGGCGGTCGCCGGACGCACCGACGAGGCCGCGACCGACCTCGTGGGCTTCTTCGTGAACACCCTCGTGCTGCGCACGGACCTGACGGGCGACCCGACGTTCCTCGAACTCCTGGACCGCGTCAAGGACGCCGACCTCGCGGCCTACGCCCACCAGGACGTCCCCTTCGAGCGGCTGGTCGAACTGCTCAACCCCGCGCGCTCGCAGAACCACCACCCGCTCTTCCAGACCATGCTCGTGCTCCAGAACCACGCCCCCGCCGCCCCCTTCGACCTGCCCGGCCTCACCGTCTCCGGCCTGCCCGTCGATCCGGGCGTCAGCAAATTCGACCTGTCGTTCACCTTCACCGAGACACCCGCCGGTACGGATACGGGTACGGGTACGGGTACGGGTACGGCGGACGGTCAGAACGCGTCCGGCGCGTCCGGCCCGTCCGGCGGCATGCGCGCGACCGTGGACTACGCGACGGAGCTGTTCACCGAGGCCACGGTCGGCGCGCTCGCCGAGCGCCTCGTCGTCCTGCTCGGCGAGGTCACCGCCGACCCCGGCCGCCCGCTGCGGACCTACGACGTCCTCGGCCCCGGCGAACGCGCCCGGATCGCCGCCCTGGGCACAGGACCGGCCGACGACCTGCCCCGCTCGACGGTCCCCGAACTCTTCGCCCGGCAGGTCCGCCGCGCCCCGGACGCCCCGGCGGTGCGCGACGCGGCCACCACCCTCAGCTACGCCGAACTCGACGCGCGCGCCGACGCCCTGGCCCGCCGTCTCCTCGCGCGGGGCATCGGCCCCGAGGACCGGGTGGCCGTCGCGCTGCCCCGGACCAACGACCTCGTCGTCGCCCTCCTCGGCGTCCTCAAGGCCGGTGCCGCCTATCTGCCGCTCGACCCCGACTACCCGGCCCAGCGGCTGTCCTTCATGCTCGACGACGCCGGGCCGCGGCTGCTCCTCACCACGGCCGACGTCGGCGCCCGCCTCCCGGAGACCGCCGTACCGCGCCTGGTGCTCGACAGCCCCGAGGCGGACGGTCAGCCGGTCCCGCCGCGCGGGGACACCGCCGTCCCGCCGCGTGCGCTCCCGTCGCATCCCGCGTACGTCATCTACACCTCCGGCTCCACCGGCCGGCCCAAGGGCGTGGTCGTCACCCACCAGGGCGTCGGCGCCATGGCCAGGACGCAGCGCGACCGGCTCCGGGCCGGTCCCGGCAGCCGGGTCCTCCAGATGGCGTCGGTCAGCTTCGACGCCGCGTTCTGGGAGCTGTGCATGGGGCTGCTGTCCGGCGCCTGCCTGGAGATCGGGGAACGCGAGGCCCTGCTGCCGGGACCCGCCCTCGCGGACGCCGTCCGCACGCGCGGCATCACCCACCTCACGCTGCCCCCGGCCGCGCTCGCGGTGATGGAGCCCGGCTCCCTGCCCACCGGGATCACCCTGGTGCTCGCGGGCGAGGCGTGCCCGCCGGAGCTGGCGCGGGCCTGGGCGCGCGGGCGGTACCTCGTCAACGCCTACGGCCCCACCGAGACGACCGTCTGCGCCACCATGAGCGGCTTCCAGCAGGCGGACGGCGCCCTCGCCCCCGACCGCACGGTCCCCATCGGCCTGCCCGTGGACGGCACCCGCGTGCACGTACTGGACGACCGGCTGGCACCCGTCCCGTCCGGTGTCATCGGCGAGTTGTACGTGTCGGGCGCGGGACTGGCCCGCGGCTACCTCGGCAGGGCAGCCCTCACCGCGTCCCGCTTCGTGGCCGACCCGTTCGACCGCTCCGGCGGCCGTATGTACCGCACCGGCGACCTGGTGCGCCGTACGGCCGAGGGCCAGATCGTCTACGTCGGCCGGGTCGACGACCAGGTCAAGCTCCGCGGATTCCGGGTGGAACCCGGTGAGATCGAGGCCGCGATCACGGCGCTGCCCGGCGTCGCGGCGGCCTGCGTCGTCGTCCGCGAGGACCGGCCGGGCGACCGGCGCCTGGTCGCCTACACCGTGGCCGCGCGCGGCGGGACGGCCCCCGACGAGGCGGCGATCCGCGCCCGGCTCGCCGACACGCTGCCCGGCCACATGATCCCGGCCGCGTGCGTCCGGCTCGACGCGCTGCCGGTCACCCCCAACGGGAAGACCGACCGTCGTGCCCTGCCCGCACCCGGTCACGCCGCGCCCGCCGCGTCCAGGCCCCCGGCCACCGACCGCGAGCGCGAGCTGTGCGCGGCGTTCGCGCAGACGCTCGGCGTGCCCGAGGTCGGGGTGACGGACGACTTCTTCGCCCTCGGCGGCCACTCGCTGCTCGCGGTGACCCTGGCCCGCAGGATCGAGGAGCGGTGCGGCCGACGGCCCTCGCTCAGGGCGCTGTTCGCGGCGCCGACGGTCGAAGGCGTCATCCGGTCGCTGGACGGCGCGGCGGACAGAGGTCCGGCGGCGCCGCACACCACGCCGACCGGGCCGGGCGACGGCCCGGGCGAGGGACCGATGGACCCGGTCGCGGCGTACCTCCTCGCGGAGGTCCGGCTCGCCCCCGACATCACGGGCGGTGCGCGCCGGACCGCGCCGGTACCCGCTCCCACCCGCTCCCGCCCCGCCGCCCGCCCCCTGCTGACCGGCGCTTCCGGCTTCCTCGGCGCGTTCCTGCTGCGCGACCTCATCGAGGCCACGGACGGCCCCGTCGACTGCCTGGTCCGCGCCGACGGCCCGGACCACGCGGCGCACCGGCTGCGGGCCAACCTGGAGCGCTACGGCCTCTGGCGCCCCGCCTACGCCGACCTGGTCCGTCCCGTCCCCGGCGACCTGGCCGCCCCCGGTCTCGGCCTGTCGCCCGACGACCGCGCCGCCCTGGCCCGCCGCCTCGGCCCGGTGCTGCACAACGGCGCCCGGGTCAACTTCGCCGCCCCGTACGGCGATCTGCGCGCCCCCAACGTGGCCGGTACCGAGGAACTGCTGCGGCTGCTCGCCGACTCCGGCTCACCGGGCATGCACTACATCTCGACCACGAGCGTCTACGCCCCGTCGTCCGATCCCGACGCCGCGCCCGTCACGGAGTCGACGCCGACCGGCCCGGCCGCCGACCTGCCGGGCGGCTACGCGCAGAGCAAGTGGGTGGCCGAGGGGATCGTCGACCTGGCGCGCGCCCGCGGCCTGCCGGTCACCGTCTACCGCCCCGGCCGGATCAGCGGCGACACCGCCACCGGCGCCTGCCAGGACCGCGACCTGCTCTGGCAGCTCATCAAGGGCTGCCTCCAGGCCGGGGCGGTGCCGGACCTGCCGCACGGCTCGACCGACTGGATACCCGTCGACTACGTCAGCGCGGCCGTCGTGGCACTGGCCCGCTCCGCCGGGACCAGTACCGCCATGCCCGTGTACCACCTCACCAACCCGGACGCCCCCGACCTGCGGACCGTCTTCGAAGTGGCCGCCCGCCTGGGCCACGAGCTGCCCACCGTCCCGGTGGCGCGGTGGCGCTCCCGCGTGGCGGCGCAGCCCGACAACGCCGCCCAGCTCCTGCTCGGCGACGACACCCCGCCCGCCGGCTCCGCCCCCTCCCACCACCGCCGCTTCGACTCGCGGCGCACCGCCGCGCAAGCCGCCGCCGCGGGCGTCCACCTGCCGCCCCTGACCGACACGGTCCTCATCCGCTACCTCACCCACGGCCACACCACCGGCTATCTCCCCACCCCCTGACCCGGCCCCGTCTGCGCCGCGACCGACCGACCCCTCAGGACCCGCGCCTCCCGAAACGCGGTGGCCCCGGGCCCCGGGGGGTCGGGAGGATGGGGCGATGACGACCGACAGCGGGGCCGTGGGGGCACAGGGTGTGCGAGCCGAGTGGGGGGACGTGCCCGCAGGCGTGCGGGGAGAGGCCGAGGCACGCCTGGGAGCACGCGTCGTGGCGGCGGAGACGCAGGCCGGCGGCTTCTCGCCGGGCGTGGCGGCCCGCCTGCGGCTGACGGACGGGACGAGGGCGTTCGTCAAGGCCGTGACCTCGGCGGCGAATCCGGAGAGCCCGGGCATCCACCGGGCGGAGGCCGCGGTGGCCGCGGCGCTTCCCCGTGAAGTCCCGGCCCCGCGCCTGCTGGCCTCCTTCGAGCGGGACGACTGGGTGGTCCTGCTCTTCGAGGACATCGAGGGCCGCACGCCCGCACAGCCGTGGGACGCGGCCGAGTTGGAGCGCGTCCTGACCGCGGTCGGCGACCTCGCGACGCTGCTCACACCGTCCCCGGTGGAGGTCCCGCCCGTGGCGGAGGCGAACGCGGAGAACTTCCACGGCTGGCGCGCCCTGGCCGTCGAGCACGCGGCGGCCACCGACGACCTGACGGGCCTCGACCCCTGGGCCGTACGCCATCTGGCGGAACTGGCCGCGTTGGAGGCCGGATGGGCGCGGGCGGCGGCAGGAGAGACCCTGGCCCACGCGGACCTGCGGGCCGACAATCTGCTGCTCACCGCGGACGGCCGCGTCATGGTCGTGGACTGGCCGTGGGCCTGCCTGGCGGCGCCCTGGTTCGACCTGCTGCTGATGCTGCCCAGCGTGGGGATGCAGGGCGGACCGCCCCCCGCCGAGATCTTCGACCGGCACCCGGTGGCCGCGGGCGCCGACCCGGACGGCGTCACGGCGGTGCTGGCCGCCTTCGCCGGCTTCCTGCTCGGCCACGCGCGGCGGCCCGCGCCGCCCGGCCTGCCGACACTGCGCCCCTTCCAGCACGCCCAGGGCGTCGTCGCGCTCGACTGGCTGCGGACCCGTACCGGCTGGTCCTGACGGCGGCGCGCCCTACCCTGGCCTTATGTCCCCTTTCGTGGTCGAGCGCCGCACCCCGCTGCCCGTCGCCGAGGCGTGGCGGCGGCTGACCGACTGGGAACGGCACACCGCCACCGTGCCGTTGACCCGGATCAGCGTGCTGACGCCGCCGCCCGACGGGGTCGGCACGGCCTTCGTGGCGCGGACCGGGCTCGGCGGTGCCGGGTTCGACGACCCGATGCGGATCGTGCGCTGGGAGCCGCCGGTCGACGGCGGCCCCGGATTCTGCCGCCTGGAGAAGACCGGCCGGATCGTCACCGGCTGGGCGGAGATCGACGTACGGCCGGACGACACCGGTACGGGTACGGGCGCGGATACCGGCTCGTGGGTGCGCTGGCGCGAGGAGCTGCGGGTGTGGCGGCTGCCGGGAGCGTTCGACGCGGTCACGGCGCGTACCGGACGGCTCGTCTTCGGCCGGGCCGTGGACACCCTGCTGCGCGGGGAGTGAGGCGAAGACGGCCCGCGGGTACCGATGAGTTCCGCGCCGCGCACCGGTCTACCCCGGTGAAGCGCACGACCTTCCCGTGACACCGACCAGCGGAACGTAAGGCAGGCACCCATGTCCACGAAGATCTTCGTCAACCTCCCCGTGAAGGACCTCGACCGCTCCGTGGCCTTCTTCACCGCCGCCGGGTTCACCTTCAACCCGCAGTTCACCGACGACAACGCGACCTGCATGGTGATCAGCGACGACATCTACGCGATGCTGCTGGTCGAGCCCTTCTTCCGGACCTTCACCGAGAAGGAGATCGCGGACACCGCCACGACGACCGAGGCCATCGTGGCGCTGGGCCTGGACAGCAAGGAGCAGGTCGACCGGATCGCGGAGGCGGCCGTGGCCGGGGGCGGCACGGCGGCCAAGCGCACCGAGCAGGAGAGCCCGATGTACACCCGGAGCTTCTTCGACCTGGACGGCCACCACTGGGAGCTGTTCTGGCTGGACCCGGCCCTCGCCCAGGGCTGACCCCCCTCGCCCAGGGCTGACCCCCCTGGTCCAGCGGTCTGGTCACCGTACGGGCGGCGGCCCGCTGCTCTCGCGCACGACCAGCTCGCCCGCGACCTCCACCCTGGTCGACGCGGGCTGCTCCCCGCCGAGGAGCTGGACCACCATCCGGGCGGCGAGCGCGGCCATGTCGGCGAGCGGGGTGCGTACGGTGGTCAGCCGCGGGGTGACCCAGTCGGCGAAGGGCAGGTCGTCGAAGCCGACGACGCTCAGGTCGGCCGGGACGCGCAGCCCGAGCGCGGCGGCGGCGCGGTAGGTGCTCAGCGCCTGCTGGTCGTTGCCCGCGAAGACCGCGGTCGGCGGGTCGGGCAGCCCCAGCAGGTCCAGGGCGTGCCGGTGCGCGGGCTCGTGGGTGAAGTCGCCGTAGCGGACGAGCGCCGGGTCGAAGGGCAGCCCGGCCTCGTCGAGCGCCGAGCGGTAGCCGTCCACGCGGGCGCGTGAGGCCAGCCGCTCCGGCGGCCCGCTGATGACGGCGATCCTGCGGTGGCCGAGCCCGATGAGATGGCGGGTCGCGGCCAGCCCGCCCGGCCAGTTCGTGGCGCCCACCCACGGCACTCCGGGCGCGGGCTCGTCGGCCGGGGCGATCAGCGCGAAGGGCAGGCCGAGCCTGCGCAACTCCTCGTGCTGGGCGGGCGTCAGCTCCGGCAGCACCAGGATCGCGCCGCGCGTGCGACGGGTGGCGAGCGAGTCCAGCCACTGCCGGGTGAGCCGGCTGCGG
This sequence comes from Streptomyces sp. NPDC087422, assembly GCF_044744145.1. Taxonomy (NCBI): domain Bacteria; kingdom Bacillati; phylum Actinomycetota; class Actinomycetes; order Kitasatosporales; family Streptomycetaceae; genus Streptomyces; species Streptomyces sp. NPDC087422. The sequence continues at coordinate 25,728 of NZ_JBIUXT010000006.1, forward strand.
CCGTGCGTCGCCGACACCACCATGCCCAGCCCCTCGGCGTGCAGCGACTCCTCCGCGCCCCGGATCAGCTCGCCCGCCCACGGGCTGGCCAGTTCGTTGATCACGAAGTCGATCAGGCCGCCCGCCGCCAGCGCCGTCGCCGCGGGGCGGTGCCGCGCGAGATACCCGTGCTGCTCCAGCAGCCGCTGGACCTTGGCGCGGGTCCTGGACGCCACGTCCGAGCGGTCGTGCAGCACCTTGGAGACCGTGGAGACCGACACCCCCGCCTGCCGCGCGATCTCGGCGAGCGTCGTCGTGCCTCCGCCGCCCGCGCCTGCGTCTGTGTCGCCGCCTGTGTCGCCGTCGGCTTCGTGCCCCGGTTCCGCCGCCGCCATCCTCTGCTCTCCCGCGCTCGCGCCCCCGGCGGCCGTACCGCCGTGCCGGTCCGCCTTTTGCGAAAGCTATCGCGAATCACCGCGGTCGCGGTTCTCGGACCCGGCGGCGGTCCGCGGGCCGGGAGACGGACGGCGGGTCCGGCAGCGGTCGGCGGGCCTGGTCGCGGCCCCAGGACCCGGCGGCGGTCCGCGGGTCCCGTCACCGCCTTGACCCTCACCGAAGGTGAGGGCCCACCGTGAGGGCAGGGCGTACCGCACGCCGCGGAACCGGACGAGAGGACCTTCCATGAAGACGACTGGACCTTCCACGACAGAGCGCTGCGTCATCCTCGACATCGGCGGAGTCCTGGAGATCACACCGCCGACGGGCTGGATCGAGCGGTGGGACGAGCGCCTCGGCCTCCCGCCGGGCACCGTGGACCGCCGTCTCGACGACGTCTGGGAGGCCGGGGCGGTCGGCGCGATCACCGAGCCCGAGGTACGCGCCCAGGTCGGCGCCCGCTTCGGCCTCGACGCCCGCCAGGTCGAGTCCTTCATGTCCGACCTCTGGGCCGAATACCTCGGCGCCCCCAACACGGAACTCATCGACTACGTCCGCGGCCTGCGCTCCCGCTGCCGCCTCGGCATCCTCAGCAACAGCTTCGTCGGCGCCCGCGAACGGGAGACCGCCCGCTACCGCTTCGACTCACTGGTCGACGAGATCGTCTACTCCCACGAGATCGGCGTCTCCAAGCCCGACCCCCGCGCCTTCGCGCTCACCTGCGAGCGCCTCGAAGTCCGCCCGTCGGACTGCCTGTTCATCGACGACCACGCCCCCAACATCGCCGCCGCCGAGACCGCGGGCATGCGCGCCCACCTCTTCACCGGCACCCCGCAGGCCGTCGCCCGCGTCGAAGCCCACCTGCCGGCGCTATGAGGTGCGGGTGTTGGTGAGGTGCGGTCCGATGTGGCCGATGTAGAGCAGACCGGTGTTGGCGGTGTCGTCGAAGAAGTGCAGCCGCGGGGAGATGGTGCTGCCGCCGCCGATCCGCAGATGGGCCTCCATGTAGACCGCGCCGGAGGGATCGACGGCGCGGGGCACGGGGAGGGTGCGCTCCTTGCGCCAGGAGAGGTTGCGCCAGACGGTGTCGGACTCCTTCATCAGGACCTTGCCCGCGGGGAAGGGGTGGCAGCCGGAGGGGAGATCCTGGCACCAGGAGCGGAAGTCGCCGCGGGCGCGGCCGGCCACGGAGGCGGCGGCGAAGTCCTCGAGAGCCTGGAGCGCTTCCCAGCAGACGTTGACCCAGTTGGGCTTGGAGCGGTCGTCGAGACCGGTCATCACCTTGGCGTCCCCGGTGAAGAGCAGGGTGGGGAACTGGTGGAGCCGGGCGTGGAGTTCGGTGAAGCTGCCGGGCAGCGCCTCGCTCTCGTCCTCCTCGACGGGGGCGAAGGCGGCCTCGTAGGCGCCGACTTGCTGGAGACGTAACTGGAGCGCGCGGACCTGCTGTTGGGCGGCGCGGCGCTCGGCGTAGAACTCCTCGGCGAGCCAGTTGGCGTCGGCGAGGTCGTGCTGGAGCTCGCGGACCTGCTTGTAGCGGGCGGCCTCGGCCTCCGCCGCCTCGTCGAGAAGGGCGATCAGGCTCTCGTGGTCGGCGCGCAGGCGCGCGATCTCATCGCCGTGCTCGGTGGACCGGGGCCGCGGGCGCTGGGCGTGCAGGCGGGCCAGCGGCTGGGGGAGCGGCATGCGGGCGGCCTGGTTGCGCGGCAGCGCGGTCAGCACGGTGGCGGCCCGTACCGGATCGGCCTCGACCGTGGCGCGGGACATCACCGGGTGCCGCTGCCCGTCGGCGGCCCACGCGGGGTCGACGCGCGGCATGTACGTACGGATGCCGCCGCCGAAGACCGGATGGTGTTCGAGCGCCTTGTTGAACGCGGCCTGCGCCTCGCGGGTCAGCACGTACAGCACCGCGCGGCCCACGAGTTGGGTGAAGGCGCGGTCCACGACCTTCTCCAGCCACTCGTCGGCGTCGGTCCCGTACGGCACGCTCGCCACGACGATGGGCAGCCGCCGCTCCCGGTCGGTCAGCTCCTCGACCACCTCCTTCACGTCACCGGCGTAGATGAAGCTGGCGCGGGCGCGGATCTCGGCGATACCGCTGTGCGTGTCCAGGGCGTCGAGTATCGCGTCGGCCAGCCGCGGCTTGGACGCGCGGATCTGCGGTATCTCCGCCGAGTCCGGCCGGTGTTCGACATCGAGCTGCACCCAGGTGCGGCCCGGATCGGCCATGTCGGTACGGACGATGAGCGTGGACTGCCAGGTCGCCCGCAATGCCGGCGGGCTCTCCCGCAATCGCCAGCGGCTGTGCGCGCCCTGCTGCCCCGAATCGGTGTCGCGGTCGAGCGTCACGTGCTCGGCTATCTCGTTGCGGCCGTCGTGCAGCGCCGTGACCGGATAACCCTTGGCGTCGGTGAGCCACTCCGCGACCAGCCGGTCGGCCGTCGCGGCGGCCGTGACGTAGTCCTGCTCGGTCCACACGACCATGCGGTACGCGGACGCGTCCACGCAAGTCCCCCCTCGGTGGGCTGATCGATCTTCAAGGGGAGGCTAGAAGAGCGCGGTGTCACGGTGATAGGGGGCACGCCGTCCGGCCGGGCCGTACGGGCTGCCCGATCCGGGGCGAATCGGGTACACGGCCGTTGGGCGTCACACCTCCGCTGCCCCGGTGGCCTACGCGAGCGCCGCGCGCAACTCCCCTGTCGTGGGCGGGTTGGCGCCGGGCCGCGAGACGGTGAGCGCGGCGGCGGTGCCCGCGTGGCGCAGCACATGGGCGAGGGTCGCCTTGTCCAGGGCGCCGAGCGCGGGACGGGCGGCGGCGCCGGTGAGGCCGAGGCCGGTGAGGGCGTCCAGCGTCGCGGACATGAAGGAGTCGCCCGCGCCCACGGTGTCGGCGACCTCGGTCCGCACCGGCGCGCCCGTCACCTCGATGTCACGGGTGAAGGCGGCGGCGCCCTCCCCGCCCATGGTCACGAAGACGACGGCGGGCCCGGCCGCCAGCCAGCGCGCGGCGACCGCCGCGACCGGCTCGCCCGGATACAGCCACTCCAGATCCTCGTCGCTCGCCTTGACGAGGTCGCTCAGCGCCACGCACCGCTCGACTCCGGCGACACCCTGCTCGTGCGTGCCCATCAACTCCGGCCGGATGTTGGGGTCGTAGCTGACGGTGGCGTCCGCGCGCAGCCGCGCGGCGAGGTCCACGGTGGTGGCCGCGCCCGGCTCCGCCACGGCGGCGATCGACCCGATGTGGACGTGCCGGATCGCGGTAGGCGGCTCGACGGGCCCGAGCGTCCACGCGATGTCGAAGTCGTAGCGCGCCGCGCCCTGTTCGTCGAGCGTGACCACCGCCGTCGGCGTGCGGACGTCGTGCCGGCCGTCCGCGAGCAGGTGTACGCCCGCCGACCGCAGGTGGTCGGTGATGAGCTTGCCCGAGGGGTCGTCGCCGAGCTGCGTGAGGAGCGCGGTGGCGTGGCCGAGGCGGGCCAGCCCGTACGCCACGTTGGCCGGACTGCCGCCGGGATGCGGCACATCGGGCTGTCCGGGGGTCCGGACGATGTCCGCTACGCACTCACCGATCACCAGGAAGTCGCTCATGGGCCACATGCTGCCGTATCGCGGTCCCGCCCGGCGACCCCCCGTCCCCGTACGCGATCACGCGGGCGGTCCCCTGCCGGTACGCGGCCGGAGACCGTCTGCCGCGGCGGGCCCGCCCGCCCTACGCTGGTGGCGGCGGCCCCGCGGATGAGCGGGGCGGCGGACGAAGGGGGGCTCCGTGGACGCGGAGTTGGCGGCACTGGCCGCGTCGGGCGCGACGCAGGTGGTCACACTGATGGCGTCCGACGCCTGGACACAGGTACGGGACCGGCTGGCGCGGTTCCTCGCACGCGGCAGCGGCGGCAGCGCCGGGGCGGCGGCCGAGGACGGTACGGCAGCCGACGACGGTACGACCGGGGCCGCCGCACGCGCCGGGGACGAGACCGCCGCTCTCGACGAACTTCAGCTCTCCCGCGCCGAGTTGACGGCCGCCAGGGACTCGGGGGACGCGGACGCCGCCGCCGACATCGAGGCGGGCTGGCGCACCCGGCTGCGCCGCGTCCTACGGGACGACCCGGCCGCCGCCGCCGAACTGCGGCTGCTGCTGGAGGAGTTGGCCCCGGCGGCCGGCCGTGGCTCGGTCAGCGTCGTCAACAACACCGTCAACGACGGGGTGTTCCACGCCCCGGTCATCCAGGGCCGCGACATCAGGAGCACCACCGTCCACGGCGGCGGCCCGACGACACCCTGACGGCGGCAGGGCCCGGCGGTCAGGACTCGGACCTGTCCAGCTCCTCGTCCAGCGCCGTCGCCGCCGTGATCAGCGACAGATGCGTGAACGCCTGCGGGAAGTTGCCCAGTTGCTCACCCGTCGGCCCGATCTCCTCGGCGAACAGGCCGACGTGGTTGGCGTAGGTGAGCATCTTGTCGAAGGCGTAACGGGCCGGGCCCAGGCGCCCGGCGCGGGCGAGCGCGCCGACGTACAGGAAGCTGCACAGCGAGAAGGTGCCCTCGCCGCCGCGCAGCCCGTCGGGGGACGCGCCCGGGTCGTAGCGGTAGACGAGGCTGTCGGAGACCAGCTCCTCGTCCATCGCGTCCAGCGTCGACAGCCAGCGCGGCTCCTTCGGCGCGACGAAGCCGACCTCCGGCATCAGCAGCAGCGACGCGTCCAGCACCTCGCTGCCGTAGTGCTGCACGAAGGCGTGCCGCTTCTCGCTCCAGCCGCGCTCCATGACCTGTTCCATGATCGTGTCGCGCGCCGTCGTCCAGGTCTCCAGATCGGCGGGCCTGGCGAGTTCCGCGGCCAGCCGGATGCCGCGGTCGAAGGCCGACCAGCACATCAGACGGCTGTACGTGAAGTCCTGCCGCCCGCCGCGGGTCTCCCAGATGCCCTCGTCCGCGCGGTCCCAGTGCGCGGCCAGCCAGTCCAGCAGCCCGGAGAAGGCCCGCCAGCCCTCCCACCCGGCGAGCTGGGCGATGTCCTGCGACCGGGACAGGGCGTGCACGGCCTCGCCGTAGATGTCGAGCTGGAGCTGGTCGGCGGCCCCGTTGCCGAGCCGGACGGGCGCGGAGCCGCGGTAGCCCTCGAAGTGGTCCAGCGTCTCCTCGGCCAGGTGCGGGTCGCCGTCCACCCGGTACATGATCTGCAACGGCTCGCCGGTGACCGTGCCGCCCGCGCGCAGCCGCCCGCCGAGCCAGCGGCGGAAGGCGTCCGCCTCCGCGGTGAAACCGAGGTCGACCAGCGCGTTCACCGACAGCGACGCGTCCCTGACCCACGTATAGCGGTAGTCCCAGTTGCGCTCGCCGCCGACCTGCTCCGGCAGGCCCATGGTGGCGGCGGCGACCGGAGCGCCGGTCGGCGCGTACGTGAGCAGCTTCAAGGTGATCGCCGAGCGGTTCACCGCCTGCTGCCAGCGGCCCCGGTAGCGGCACTGCCGGATCCAGCCGTGCCAGAACTCCCGCACCCCGTCGAATTCCGCCCGCAGGCCGTCCACCGTCACCGGCTCGGGCGGCTCGCCGTGCGCCGCGCACACCGTCAGCACCGCGGCGGCCATCTCGCCCTGCTTCAGCGTGACCGCGGCCCGGACGTCCTCCTCGTCGCGTTCGAGGTCCAGCGGGCCGACCGGCTGGAGGTACGCCCACGCCTCGGACGCGCCGAATCTGGCCGTGCCGTCGTCGGTCACGTGCAGCCGGTGGTCGCAGCGGCCGTAGTCGAAGCGCGGCCTGCACTCCAGGGCGAAGCGGACCGTGCCGCGCACCACCCGCATGACGCGCAGCAGCCGGTGCCGGTCGGTGGCGGTCTCCGGCCGGTCCACCGGCATGAAGTCGATGACCTCGCCGACGCCGTCGGGGGTCATGAAGCGGGTGACGAGCACCGCGGTGTCCGGCAGATAGAGCTGCCTGACCCTCGCCTCAGGGCTCGCGGCCGCGATCGAGAAGTAGCCGCCGCGGTCGTGGTCGAGGAGCGAGGCGAAGACGCTCGGCGAGTCGAAGCGCGGCGCGCAGAACCAGTCGACGACGCCCCGCGACGACACCAGCGCGCTGGTCTGGAGGTCTCCGATGAGGCCGTGGTCCGCGATCGGCGGGTAGCGACGCATGAGGGCACCTTTCGCCGTTCCCCCGCCGCGGTGCGCCCGCCGCGAGGCGTCCCCCCCGCCCTGACCACGCTAGATGACGCGGTCCGCACCGGCATTCCGGCGCGATCGCGGGTCCGTGCCGCCGACGGGTCCGAGGAGGGAGGCCAGCGGCGGCTCGGAGGCCAGCACGGCGCCCGCGGTGATGGTGAAGGTCAGCACCGCGCAGATCGCGATCAGCCAGGACAGCATCGTGAAGACCGACCCCAGGGAGCCGTAATTGGCCAGGCTGCGGTTGAGGGCGGTCGGCATGTAGAGGCGGGCGGTCACCGACAGGGCCGTCATCGCCAGCGCGGTGAGGATCGCGCCGGGCAGCAGCGGCAGCCACGCGACGCGCTTGCTCAGCAGCAGCCGCTGGGTCCACCACCACACCAGCACGTCCGCGAGGAAGGTCAGCGGCAGGCCGAGCCACAGCCCGACGCCGAAGCCGTCGCGCAGCGGCCCCTGGAGCACCAGCGCCACCATCCACGCGGCGATCCACACCACCCAGCGCCACACCGCGACCCGCACCGAGGCGCGCGGCAGCCCCCACGCCCGCTCGCACACCCGCGCCATCGCCCGGCTGCACGCGGTGGCGGACAGCAGCGCCATCAGGACGCCGATCACCCCGATGGTCTGCCGCAGATCCCCCCCGTTCGCGCTGTAGACCTGCCTGAGCTGCTCGTCCGACGCCCCGGTGAGGCCGAAGACGTTGCGCGCGGTGCTCACGAGCTGGTCGCGTACGGTCTTCGGCGCGAAGGCCGCGACCACGAACAGCAGCGGGACGGCGGTCAGGAAGAGCTGGGCGGCCAGCCGGGTGCCCGCGTCCAGCAGATTCACCGACAGCAGGCGGGCGGTCAGCTCGGTGATGACGGGGAAGCGGCGTTCCGCCGCGTGGCGCAGCCGCAGCCCGCGCGCCTTCCAGCGCGCCGCGCGCCCGGCCGCCCCCGCGACCGTACGGCCGACCAGGCCCTTCTCGCGGTCGGCCCGGCCCTTCTCACGGCCCGGGGGCCCGGAGGGTGCGGCGGCCATACGCGACCTCCACGGCGGACACGGCGGACACGGCGGACACGGCTGTAACAGGCGGACATGGCGAGCACCGCGAACACGGCGGCGACGAACGCCACGAACGCCACCAGTCAAGGCGGTGTACGGGGAACGCGCGACTTGTGACGCCGACGGACGGCCTCCGCGCCGGGCTCAGCGCCGGCCTCCGCGCCGGGCTCAGCGGGCCCGCGGCGCGGGAAGGACCGCCTCCAGACACACCCGGCCGCCGATCTCGACGGTGCCGTCAGGGCCGGGCGCGGTGAGGATCTGCGAGCCCCGGCCCTGCGTGATGTGCAGCGCGCGGCCGAGCTGCCGGGTGAGCAGCAGCGCGGCGGCGCCCGTCGCCTCGTCCTCGTCGATGCCGTCGCCGCGGCCGGGGAAGGCGCGCGCCCTGATCCGGCCGGCGGCCTCGTCCTGCCACGCCCAGGCGTACACCCACTCGCCCGGCTCCGGCACGTCCAGCGCGTCGACCTCGGCGGGCAGCGCGTACTCGCGCAGGGTGCGCGGCGGCGCCCACTCCGCGCGGACGGTGATCCAGGTGAACTCCCCGTCGTCGCGCGTGAAGACCTCCCCGACCTCGGGTTCGAGCACCTCCACGTCGAGCAGCCAGGCGACCCCGACCAACGGGTGCCCGGCGAAGGGCAGTCGCAGCCCCGGCGTGTAGATGTCGACCGCGCCGCGCTCCGGGTCGTCCACGAACACCGTTTCGCTGAAGCCGAGTTCACCGGCCAGGGCCTGCCGTGCCGCGCGGTCCGGGTAGCGCGAGCCGTCGCGGACCACGCCGAGCGGGTTGCCGTACCGCCGGTCGGGGCCGCAGAAGACCCGCAGCACATCGATGCCGCCCGATGTCGTATTCACTCCGGCATTCAAGCATTCGGGGCGCGGGAGCGGACCCGCTCGCACCGGCCGGTTCCGGCCGTCCCGCCGCCGGGACCCGTGGAACTGGTCAGACCACCTGGCGGAAAGCTATCCTGAGCGTCGCTGTTCATCAGTTACGGCGTCGGCGGCCGGAGGTCGCGAGCGCGTCATTATGGGGGCCTCACGTATGAACGACTCTCGCGAGGTCGCGGGCGTTATCCTGCCGGGCTATCCAGAACCCCTGTGGATCCAGGCGGTGAATTTGATCCGCAGCGAAATCGACCGGGGCGAGCTGAGGCCGGGAATGCGGCTGGCGCCCGAGCGGGAGCTCTGCCGTCAACTGGGGATCAGCCGGGTCACACTGAGGAAAGCCCTGGGTCACCTGGTGGAGGAGGGCGTGCTCAGCGCGTCCCACGGCCGTGGCTGGTACGTGACGCAGTCGGCGCCGAAGAAGGAATGGCCGAACAGCCTGGAATCCTTCAGCGAGACCGCGGCACGAATGGGGTTGAAGCCGCACTCCAAGGTATTAATGGCACAGGCGAGCCCGGCGAGCATCGACGAGGCGGAGCGGCTCGGTATCGCGCCCGGCACTCCGCTGTTCCGGCTGGAGCGGGTACGGCTGCTCGACGGTGTTCCGATAGCGCTGGACCTGACGCGAATTCCGCTCGCTCTGGTGCCCGGCATCGAGGACGTCGATTTCGCGGACCGCTCGCTGTACGCGACGCTTTCCGCCGCCGGGGTCGAGCCGGTCCGCGCGGACAGCACGATCGAGGCGACCAAGGCCGACGACCGCGCCGCGGGACAGCTCGACATGGCCTCGGGCGATCCGCTTCTGGTCATGCACCAGATCGCCGTCGGCTCCGACGAGGAGCCGCTGTTCGAGTCCACGATCCAGTACGCGGGCGACCGGTACCGGCTGCGTACGTCCTTCGCGCGCTCGCACGGCTGAGCCGCGGGCGGCCGTACGGCTGAGCCGCGGGCGCTCGTACGGCTGAGCCGCGGGCTGAGGCCGGACCGGTGTGCCGACCTCAGCCGTGCGCGTGGTCAGAGCACCAGCACTCCCTTGACGAAGTCGGGACCGGCCGCCGTCATGGCGCGGAAGGCGTCGTCCACGCCTTCGAGGCCGAAGCGGTGGGTGATCAACGGCGCGTAGCTGAAGCGGCGTTCGCCGATCAGCGCGAGCGCGTCGCGCATGGCGCCCATCAGCCGGGTGCGGTCCGGGCAGAAGCCGTTGACGACGGTGACGGCCTTGTACCAGAGGTCCATGTCCATCATCGCGTCGCCGGTGTGGTGGTAGCCGACGACGCACAGGGTGCCGAAGGGCCGCACCAGGCTGCCGGCCGTGCCGAGACCGCTCGTCGTGCCGGTCGCCTCCAGGACCACGGCGAGCCGCGCGTCGGTGGCCCGTCCGGTGTCCTTCCGGTACTCCTCCGGGAGGTCGTCGGGCGCGAAGACGAGGTCGGCGCCGAGCCGCAGGGCGCGCTCGCGGCGGGCCGGGTCGGGGTCGACGCCCACCAGCAGCCCCGGCGCGTGCCGCTTGGCGAGCTGGACCAGGCCGAGGCCCATGAAGCCGAGGCCGACGACGGCGACCCGGTCGCCCGCGCGCACCCCCGTACGGGACAGCGCCTCCTCCAGGTCGGCGACCGGTTCGCCGATCGCGTGCGCGGGTTCGATCCCGGCCGGTACCGGCAGGACGGCGTGCGCGTCCATGACGGCGAGCGTCGCGAATCCCTCGCCGCCGAGCCCGGTCACCAGGTCGCCCGGCGCCCAGCGGCCCGCGTCCCGGCCGGTGCCGACCACCCGCCCCACGATCTCGTGGCCCAGCCTGACCGGCGGCGCGGCCGGGTCGTGCGAGAGCCATGGCCCGATGTCGGAGGTGCAGACCCCGCTGGCCAGCACCTCGACCAGCACCTGGCCGGCGCCGGGGACCGGGTCGTCGGCCGCGACGACCTCCGAGGTGCGCGGGCCGACGAGCTGACTGATCTTCATACGGATCTCCTGGCCTGAGTGGTGTGACGGCTGGTGGTGTGACGGCTGGCGGTGTGACGGCTGGGCGGGGATGGCGGGCCGAGCGGTGGTGACGGGGTCGGTGACGACCGGGGACCAGCGTAGCGAAGTGGTCCTATGTGGTCAGTAGTGGTGTCGTAGGAATCCGGCCGGGATGACGGCCGAATTGTGCCTGTCTGTGGCTGAAAAGTGCGAAGTGCGCCCGGTTTCCCCGGCATTCTGGTCTGCTTCACCCTCTAGACAGGACCGGCTTTCGTATTACGATGGCGGCAAGTGGTATGGCTTTGGCACATACCCAACGACCGCTGTCCGGGCCCTCGACAGCCCCGGAAGCGGTCCTGGCGGGACTCACTTCAGGCGGGACTCAGGGGAGGAGAGCGGATGGCATCCGTCACCGCGGCAGTCATCGGCGCGGGTTCGCAGGGCCGGGTGCACGGCCTCGGCCTGAGGGCGGTGCCGGGCGTCGAGCTCGTCGCCCTCGCCGACGTCGACGAGCGGACCGCGGAGGACCTGGCGGGGGAGCTGGGCGTACCGCGGACGTACCGCGACTACCGCGAACTGCTCGTCCTGGAACGGCCCGACGTCGTCAGCGTCTGCACACCGCCCGCCCTGCACCCGGAGATCGTCCGGGCCGCGGCGGCGGCCGGGGTCCGCGCGGTGCACTGCGAGAAGCCGGTCGCGCTGTCGTACGGCGAGGCCCTGGAGATGACGCGGGTCGCGGCCGACGCCGGCACGCAACTGACCTACAACCTCCAGCGCCGCTTCGAGGCCGTGCAGCGCTTCGCCCGCGAAGCCGTCGCCGTGGGCGAGATCGGCGAGGTCGTGACCATCGAGGGGTACTGCCCGAACCTGTTCGACTGGGGCACCCACATCCTCGACCTGATCCTCTTCCACCGCGGCGACACCGCACCGGAGTGGGTCTTCGGCCAACTCGACGTGACGCTCGACCGCTATGTGTACGGCGCCTTCGTCGAGACCGCGTCGGTCACCCAGATCGGCTGGGCCGACGGCGTCCGCGCGGTGGTCTCCACCGGACGCGAACCGCACACCCCGGTCCTCAACCTCCAGAACAACCTGGGGCTGATCATCCAGGGCACCCGCGGGCGCGCCGACATCCGCGGCGCGCGCTGCCTGATCCAGCGCTTCGGCAAGGACGACCTGGTCCACGACTCACCCTTCGACACCGACCCCCGCACCTGGGACCGCGGCGTCGATCCGGCGATCGTGGCCGCCACGGCCGAGGCGGTGCGGGACGCGGTCGACAGCCTGCGCACCGGCGGCAAGCCCGCCCTCGACGCCGAGCACGGCCTGCGCGGCGCCGAACTGGTCTTCGCGACCTACGAGAGCAGCCGGTCCCGGCGGCGCGTGCCGCTGCCGCTCGACCGCATGGACAACGCCCTGCTCAGCGGGCGTGCGCAGGGCTACTGGAGCCCTACCGGCGAACTGCGCTCCACCTACTGAAACGAGCGGCCCGACGATGCCGAGAACCGCCAGCCCCACCGCCCTCGCCGTCTTCAGCGGCGACGACGTCCACGAAGACCTCTTCACCGCCGCCCGCGAAGTGCGGACCCTGCTGACCGACGAGGGATTCGTCACCCGTACCGCCGTCGGCACCGGCCGCTTCGACGGCCCGGTCGACGCCGAACTCATCGTGCTCTACACGGCCTTGGGCCGCTTCACCGACGCACAGCGCGCGAGCCTGGCCCGCGCGGTACGCGGCGGCGCCGGACTGATCGCCCTGCACTCCACCACCGTGGACGCGGACCTGTTCGACCTGGTCGGCAGCCGGTACGTCTCGCACGGGCCACCGCCCCACGAGAGCCGGTTCACCGTCACCCTCGACGGCGCACACGAAGTGACCGCCGGAATACCGCCGTTCGAGCTGACGCACGAGCACTACCACGTCGAGACCGCGCCCGGCGTGCTCACCCTCGCCCGCCGTACGACCCCCGGCGGCACCGAACCCCTGCTGCACGTCCGCGAATTCGGGGACGGACGTGTCTGCTACCTCCAGTTGGGCCACGACATGCGGAGCTGGGGAGAACCCGCCGTGCGCCTTCTCGTCCGGCGCGCGGCCCGCTGGGCGTGCCGCCTCGAAGCCCGAGGGAACTGACCCATGCGCATCCTTTTCCGGAAGATCTGTTTCTACCTGCTCACGGCGTGGGCGGCCATCAGCCTCAACTTCGTCATCCCGCGCGTCATGCCGGGAAACCCCGCGGACAACCTGATCCAGCAGTTCCACGGGAAGCTCAGCCCCTCCGCGGTCCAGGCCCTGCGGGTGCTGTTCGGCGAGTCCGACAAGAACCTGTGGGAGCAGTACGTCAGTTACTGGCACAGCATCTTCACCGGCGACTTCGGCACCTCGTACGCCTACTACCCGTCGCAGGTGAGCACCGTGCTCGGGCAGAGCATGTACTGGACGCTGATCCTGGTCACCATCTGCACGGTGCTCGGCTTCGTCATCGGCACCACGCTCGGCATGCTCGTCGGCTGGAAGCGCGGCACCTGGCTCGACTCGCTGATACCGATCACCACCTTCCTGTCGTCGATCCCGTACTTCTGGTTCGCGATCATGATCGTGTACGTCTTCGCGATCACCCTCAAGTGGTTCCCGCTGTCCGGCGGTTACGGGCTCGACCAGACCATCGGCCTGAACGCCGGGTTCATCGGCAGCGCGATCAACTACGCCGTCCTGCCCGCCGTCACCATCACCGTCGCCTCCGTGGGCGGCTGGCTGATCAGCATGCGCAACATGATGGTCACCACGCTCAGCGAGGACTACGTACGGCTCGCCGAGGCCAAGGGGCTCCCCAGGCGCCGGGTGATGTACACCTACGCCGCCCGCAACGCGATGCTGCCGTCCTTCTCCGGCTTCGCCATGTCGCTCGGCTTCGTGATCGGCGGCTCCATCGTCACCGAGGTCGTCTTCAACTACCCCGGCATCGGGTCGGTGCTGTTCAAGGCCGCACAGGCGGCCGACTACCCGCTGATGTCCGCGATCTTCCTGCTCATCACCGTGCTGGTGCTGATCGCCAACCTGATCGCCGACATCGCGTACGTGTTCCTCGACCCGAGGACAAGGGAGAGCTGATCCATGGCCGTGCAAGCCGCCGCCCTCGCCGAGGCGGACACCGCCGACACCGCCGCCGAGCCCGCGGGCGGACCCGCCCGCCTCCGGTCGCGCCTGCTGCGCTCACCGCTGACCCTCATCGGCCTCGCGGTCGTGCTGGTCTTCGTCGTCCTGGCCGTCGTCGCGCCGTGGATCTCGCCGTACGACCCCTCGACGGTCAGCGACGACACCCTCGTCGGACCGTCCACCGCGCACTGGCTCGGCACCACCCAGAACGGCCAGGACGTCCTGTCGCAGATGCTCTACGGCGCCCGCGCCTCGATGCTCGTCGGCCTGGGCGCCGCGGTCCTCGCCACCTTCCTGTCGGTGATCGTCGGCGTCACCGCCGGATACGTCGGCGGCCTCGGCGACGAAGTGCTGTCGCTGCTGGCCAACGTGTTCCTGGTGCTGCCCAGCGTGCCGCTGACGATCATCCTGGCCGCGTATCTGCCGCACAGCGGCTCGCTCGGCATCATCCTGGTCATCACGCTCACCGGCTGGGCCTGGGGAGCGCGGGTGCTGCGGGCGCAGACGCTCTCGCTGCGCAAACGCGACTTCGTGGAGGCCGCCCGCGCCACCGGCGACAAGACCTGGCGGATCATCCTCAAGGACATCCTGCCGAACCAGCTCGCGGTGATCGCCGCGTCCTTCCTCGGCACCGTCAACTTCGCGATCCTCACCCAGGCGACCCTGGCCTTCCTCGGCCTCGCCGACGTCACCCAGTGGTCGTGGGGCACGATCCTGTACTGGGCCCAGACCGGCAGCGCGCTGCTGACCGGCGCCTGGTGGTGGTTCGTCCCCGCCGGCCTGGCCATCGCCCTGCTCGGCACCGCCCTGTCGCTGGTCAACTTCGGCATCGACGAGTTCATCAACCCCCGGCTGCGCCAGGCCGGGATCGGCACCAAGAAGGCCCAGCGCGGCCAGGTCGCCGCCAAGCGCGCCCGCCGGATCAAGAACCACACCCCGGCCGAACGCCGCACCGAGGTCACGCCCTTCACCCCGGACAGCACCGACGTCGTCCTCGACGTCCGCGACCTGCGGGTGGAGTACGTCGGTGACGGCGGTGAGCGCACCCCGGCGGTCAGCGACGTGTCGTTCACCCTGCGGCGCGGCGAAGTCCTCGGCATCGCGGGCGAGTCGGGCTCGGGCAAGTCCACCCTCGCGTACGCCATCACCCGGCTGCACAAGCCGCCCGCCGAGATCACCCGGGGCCGGATCGTCTACACCAAACCCGACGGCGACACCGTGGACGTGCTCGCGATGGGCGACGCCGAGCTGCGGGGCTTTCGCTGGGAGGAGCTGTCGATCGTCTTCCAGTCGGCCATGCACGCGCTCAACCCGATCATGCGGATCGGCGAGCAGATCGAGGACGTCATCGTCGCGCACCGGCCGCGGATGACCCGGCAGGAACGGGCCGCCCGGGTGGTCGAACTCCTCGGCATCGTCGGCATCCCCGCCGACCGGGCGGGCTCCTACCCGCACGAGCTGTCCGGCGGCATGCGGCAGCGCGCGATGATCGCGATCGGCCTCGCGCTCGACCCCGAGATCATCGTGATGGACGAGCCGACCACCGCGCTCGACGTCGTCATCCAGCGGCAGATCATCGAGAAGATCATGGAGCTGAAGGACCGGCTCGGCTTCTCGGTCGTCTTCATCACCCACGACCTGTCGCTGCTGATCGAACTCTCCGACACGATCGCCGTGATGTACGGCGGCAAGATCGTCGAGACGGCGGCGGCCGACGACTTCTACCGCCGCCCCCAACACCCCTACAGCCGGGGCCTGCTGGCGTCCTTCCCGACCCTCGGCGGCCCCAAGCGGGAGCTGACCGGCATCGTCGGCTCGCCGCCCGACCTGCGCAGGCTGCCCAGCGGCTGCGCCTTCCAGCCGCGCTGCCCGCTCGCCTTCGACGCCTGCGGGAGCCACGTACCGCCGCTCCTGCGGATCACCGGGCCGGACGGCGCCACCTCGCACGCCGCCTGCCTGCTGCACGCGGACGGCGCCCAGAACCAGGACCGACTCGTGACAGGTGAGATGCGATGAGCGGCGACGTGACGAAGAAGAACGCCGGGGCCGCCGCCAGCGACGGCCGCGCCGCGGACGGCGCCCGGCCGGTGCTCGAAGCGGTCAACGTGACCAAGCACTTCCCGGTACGCGGCGGACGCCTGCGCCGCGGCGCGGCCCCGCAGGTCGTGCACGCCGTGGAGAACGTCAGCCTGAGCCTGTACGCGGGCCGGATCACCGCGCTGGTCGGCGAGTCGGGCTCCGGCAAGTCGACGCTGGCCCGGCTGCTCGCCCAGCTCTACCCGGTCACCGGCGGGGAGGTGCGGCTGCACGGCGTCCCCGTGAAGTCGCCGCGCGGCCGGGCCTTTCGCGACCACGTCCGCCAGGTGCAGTTGATCCTCCAGGACCCCTTCGCGTCCTTCAACCCGGTCGCCACCATCGCGGGCACCCTCAAGCGCGCGGTGGCCATCCACCACCCCGGCAAGCGCGGCAAGGAGCAGACCGCCGTCATCGACGACCTGCTCCAGCAGATCAACCTCGTGCCGCCACGGCAGTTCACCGAGAAGTACCCGCACGAACTGTCCGGCGGCCAGCTCCAGCGGCTCTCCATCGCCCGCGCCCTGGCGGCCGACCCCGAGGTGTTCCTCGCCGACGAACCGGTCTCCAGCCTCGACGTCTCCATCCGCCTCGGCATCCTCAACCTGCTGCGCCGCCTCACCGAGGAACGCAACGTCGCGATGCTGTACGTCACCCACGACATCGCCTCCGCGCGGTACTTCGCGGCCGACACCGCCGTGATGTACGCGGGCGAGGTCATCGAGACCGGCCCCTCGGAAGCGGTCACCCAGCAGGCGGCGCACCCGTACACCCAGCTCCTGATCGCCTCCGCGCCCGATCCCTCGCGGGGCGGCGCCGCGCGGGTCAAGGACATCGGGCAGCCGCCCAGCCTCATCTCCCCGCCGGGCGGCTGCCGTTTCCACCCGCGCTGTCCGTACGCGATGGAGCGCTGCGCCACCGACATCCCGCCGTCCTTCGACCTGACCGACGGCCACACCGCCCGCTGCTGGCTGTACGCGGACGACGAGCAGGCGCGCGGGCGGCGCGCCGAGAACGCGGCGGCCGTCACCGCCTCCGCCGCGCGGCCTGCCGGCACCGACCCCTCGGTCACCGACCCCACTGTCGACGAACCCGCTCTCCCCACATCCGATTCCGCTGTCCCCACCTCCGAAGGAGCAGACGCACAGTGACCACAACGCAGTCGTCGATCGCGTCAGGAATGACGAGACGCGGTCTTCTCGCAGGCGCCCTCGCGGGCGCGGGAACCGTTGCCCTGTCGGCCTGTTCGGGAACCGCGGGAGGCTCGGGCTCCGCCAAGGGCACGCTCACCGTGGCGGGCCAGTCCGACAACCTCACCCAGGTCTTCAACCCGTTCCTGGCCAACACCGCGCAGAGCCTCACCTACACCCCGCAGGGCCAGGGCGGCTTCATCTACGAGCCGCTGGTGCAGATCAACACCGTCGACATCGGGCGCGACCTGCCGTGGCTCGCCAAGTCCTGGCGCTGGTCGGACGGCAACAAGACGCTGACGATGGAGCTCCGGACCGGTGTGAAGTGGACGGACGGCACCCCGTTCTCCGCCGACGACGTCGTCTTCACGTACTCGATGCTCAAGCGGTATCCGGGGCTCAACCTGCTGGGCATCGACTTCAGTTCGGTCACCGCGCCCGGTCCGGCGCAGGTCGTCTTCACCTTCCCCGCGCCCTCCGAGCAGCACTTCACCAACATCGTGTCGGCGCCGATCGTCCCCCAGCACCTGTGGTCGAAGGTCAAGGACCCGACGACGTACCCCGACAAGAACCCCGTGGGGACAGGGCCGTTCAAGCTGTCGTCGTTCTCCGCGCAGAGCTTCCTGCTGGTGCGCAACGAGGACTACTGGCAGCCGAAGGCGGAGATCAGCTCGCTGCGGTTCGTGGCGTACAAGGACAACGAGAGCATGACCAACGCCCTCGTCCAGGGCCTCGCGGACTGGGGCGGCACGTACATCGCCAATGCCGACAAGACGTATCTCAGCCGGAACAAGCACTACAACTACTGGGCGCCGATCGCCGGAACCGACGGCATCATCCCCAACCTGGAGCGCTGGCCGCTCAGCGACATCGCGGTGCGCAGGGCGATCAGCCTCGGTGTGAACCGCAAGCAGGTCGGCGCGGCCAGCGGCGCGGCGCCCGCGACCAGCGTCACCGGTCTGCCGATGCCCGCCTACGCCTCCTCGATCGCCCCGCGGTACAAGGGAGTCGACTTCGTCCAGGACGTCGACAAGGCGCACAAGACGCTGACCGACGCCGGATACGCCAAGGGCGGCGACGGCTACTACCGCAAGGACGGCAAGCGCGTCGAGTTCTCGATCAGCTTCCCCTCCGCGTACACCGACATCGCCGCGCGCGTGCAGGTGCTGGTCTCGCAGCTCAAGGACATCGGCATCAAGCTCAACGTCGACACGACCACGGTCAACGACATCAACGGGCTCACGTCCAAGGGGAACTTCGACTCCACGATGGGCTACCCGGTCAACTCCGCGCCGCGCGCCTTCTCGTACTACAACGACACGATCAACCCGAATCTGTACTACCCGGTCGGCAAGGCGACGCCGACCTTCCAGAACATCGAGCGGTTCCAGAACGCCGAGGCCGCGACGCTGTTCACCGAGTACCCCAAGGCGACCACGGACGAGCAGCGGCAGCAGATCATCAACAGGATCGAGGAGATCTTCGTCGAGAACCTGCCGTGGATCCCGATGTTCTACTGGGGCAGCTACGGCAACTGGAGCACCGCCAAGGCCACCGGGTTCCCCACACCGCAGAACCCGTACTTCAGCCCGGTGCCCAACCCCGTCGTCGCCCTGCGGCTCAAGCCCGTCTGACCCTCCCCGCCCCCGCCCGGCCCGCCTCCCGCGGCCGGGCGGGGGCCGCCGAGCCACGCCACGACGCACGACCCAAGCCATCTGTGAGGAACGCAATGCCACACCTCTCGACCCCGAGAGCCATGGTCATCGTGAACGGCGACGACATCCACCACGACCTGCTGAGCGCTGCCGAGGTCTTCCAACAGCTCGGCACCGAGGCCGGGTTCGCGACCCGCAAGGCGATGGGCACCAGCCGCTTCGTCGACGCGCGGCCGGAGACCGCCGAGGCGGACGTGTACCTCTTCTACACCGCGGGCGGCCACTTCGCGACCGAGCAGCAGCAGGCGCTGGCCGACGCCGTACGCGCGGGCAAGGGCCTGGTCGGCGTGCACGGCGCCAACATCATGGGCTGGGCGGGCGACGGGCTCGACCCGGCCGACCGGCCGCTGTTCGAACTGCTCGGCAACCGCTACCTCTCGCACGGCCCCGGTCACCACGAGGGCCGCCACACCGTCGAGATCGTCGCGGACCACCCGGTCACACGCGGCCTGTCCGACTTCGAACTCTTCGACGAGTACTACGAGTTCGAGCTGGCCGACGACGACGTGACGGTCCTCGCCTCGCGCCGTCGCGCGGACGGCGAGGTGATCCCGGTGCTCTACGCCCGCGAGGCCGGGGAAGGCCGCGTGGTGTATCTGGCGCTCGGCCACGACATGCGCTCGTGGGGCGAGCCGCCGGTGCGCGCCCTGGTCCGCCAGGCCCTGCTGTGGGCGGCCCGCCGTACGGAGGAGGACGCGTGACCGCCGAGATCGGTGTGATGACGTACACGGTGCTCGACCAGGCCCGCGCCGACCTGGAGGGCACGCTCGCCGAGATCGCCGGGATCGGTTACGCGGGCGTGGAGACGTACGGCCTGGTGGAGCACTTCGGGGCCGCCCGGGTCAGGGACGCCGTCGCGTCCGCCGGGCTCGCGCTGACCAGCGCGCACACCCCGTTCCCCGCCG
This sequence comes from Streptomyces sp. NPDC087422, assembly GCF_044744145.1. NCBI lineage: Bacteria > Bacillati > Actinomycetota > Actinomycetes > Kitasatosporales > Streptomycetaceae > Streptomyces > Streptomyces sp. NPDC087422. The sequence continues at coordinate 45,213 of NZ_JBIUXT010000006.1, forward strand.
GTCCTGACGCCGAGGCGCTGCTGGACACCAACGAGGAGCTGGGCGCCGAGGTGCTGGTCTGGAGCATGGAACGCGAGGAGTTCGACTCGCCGGACGCGATCAGGCGCGGTGTGGAGCGGGTGAACGAGGCCGCCGAGCGCGCCGCCGGGCGCGGCATGCGGATCGCGTACCACAACCACTTCGCCGAGTTCTCGCAGGTCTTCGGCGGGCGGCAGGCGTACGACCTGCTGCTCGACCTGCTGGACGACCGCGTCCTGGTCGAACTCGACGCCTACTGGGCGCAGATGGGCGGCGCCGACCCGGCCGAGGTGCTGGCCGGGCTCGGCGACCGGGCGCGCTTCGTGCACGTCAAGGACGGCCCCGCCGTCAGCTACGAGGACGACGTGATGGTGCCCATCGGCGAGGGGCGGATCGACTGGGCGCGCACGCTGACCACGCCGTCCGGCCTGCGCTGGCACATCGTCGAGCTTGAGCGGCTGCACATCGACACGTTCGAGGCGCTGCGCCGCTCCTACGACCACCTGGTCGGCCGCGGGCTCTCCCGCGGCGCCTCGCACGTCCCGGCGCCGACCGAGGAGCGGGCATGAGGGTGCTGTTCCTCGGCGGCGCCGGGATGATCGGTTCCGCGGCGGCCCGCGAGGCCGTCGCGCGCGGCGCCGACGTGACGATCGTGACGCGGTCCGCGCCCGTCCGGCCGCCGGCCGAGGGCGTACGGTCGCTGCGCGCGGACGTCCGGGACGCCGCCGCGCTCGCGTCGGCGCTGGGCGGCGAGGAGTTCGACGCCGTCGTCAACTGGGTCGGCTTCACGCCCGACGACGTGCGCGACCACCGGGAGCTGTTCGCCGGCAGGGCCGGGCAGTACGTCTTCATCAGCACCTGCTCGGTCTTCGGCCGCCCGGTGCCGCTGCTGCCGATCACCGAGTCCAGCCCGCGCCGCCAGCCGCACTTCGGCTACGCGCGGGACAAGATCGCCTGTGAGCTGCTGCTGGAGGAGGCGTACCGCGAGGCGGGCTTCCCGCTGACGATCGTGCGGCCCTTCCACACCTACGACCGCACGGTGATCCCGGTACTCGCGGGCTGGACCGCGATCGAGCGGATGCGGGCGGGCCGGCCGGTCGTCGTGCACGGTGACGGCACCTCGCTGTGGTCCCTGACGCACTCACGGGACTTCGCGCGCGCCTTCGTCCCGCTGCTCGGCAACGGTCAGGCGATCGGCGAGAGCGTCAACGTCGTCAGCGGCGCGATCCTCACCTGGGACCAGATCCATCTCGCGCTGGCCGCCGCGGCCGGGGTGCGGGAGCCGGTGCTGCGGCACCGGTCGAGCGAGTCGATCGCCGAGCTGGTGCCGGGGTGGCGGGACGTGCTGGAGCACGACTTCCGGCACTCGATGCTCTTCGACACCTCCAAGCTGCGGGCGCTGGTCCCCGGTTTCGCGCCGGAGGTCTCCTTCGCGCAGGGCGCGCGTGAGGTGCTCGCGCACTACGACGCCCACCCCGGACTGCGGGTGGTCGACGAGGACCTGGACCGGGCCTTCGACGGCCTGCTGGAGGCGTGATGCGCGCCGCACCGGACAGTGGTACTCCGTGGTCTTTACGTGGCGTACCTTTATAAGACCACTGCAAAACCACTTTGCTATCATGGGGCGAGAATGACGAGGGAAGAGGAACGCGTGATCGGCGTCGGGCTCATCGGTTCCGGATTCATCGGCGACACCTACGCGGACGCTCTCCAGGACGTACGGAACGCGGCGCTCGTCGCCGCCTGTTCGCGCGACCTCGCACGCGCACAGGCGCTGGCCGCCAAGTGGGCGCTGGACGCGACCTGTTACGACGACATGGCGGCGCTGTGCGCGGACCCGGACGTCGACCTCGTCGTGGTCGCCGTGCCCAACGAGGCACACCTGGACGCGGTACGGGCGGTCGCCGCCGCGGGCAAGGGCGTGGTCTGCACCAAGCCGCTGGCCCGCGACGGCGACGAGGCCGCCGAAATCCTGCGGGTGGTCCGCGAGGCCGGGATCTGGCACGGCTACGCCGAGAGTTCGGTCTTCTCGCCGAACATCGCCAAGGCGCACGAGATGGTCGCCGCGGGCGCCATCGGCGACCTGCTGACCCTGCGCGCCCGCGAGGCGCACTCCGGGCCGCACGCCCCGCACTTCTGGGACGCGCGGACCGCGGGCGGCGGCGCCCTGCTCGACATGGGCTGCCACACCGTGGAGTCCGCCCGGCACTTCTTCGGCAAGGACAACCCCGTCACCGAGGTCTTCGCCTGGGGCGCCACCCTCGCCCACGCCGACCGCACCACCGGCGAGGACACCGCCGTCGCGCTGCTGAAATTCGCCGGCGGCCAGCTCGCCACCGTCGAGTCCTCGTGGATCGAGAAGGGCGGCATGCAACTGCGCCACGAACTGGTCGGCAGCGCGGGCCGGTTGGTCACCGACACCTCGGCGACCCCGGTGTGGGGCTTCATCGAGAACCCCGCGGGCTACCTGGTGGAGAAGGCCGACGCCGACACCGGCTGGGTCCACCCGGTGCCCGAGGAGGCCCGTGCCTACGGCTTCAGTCAGGAGATGCGGCACTTCGTGGACCGCTTCGCCCGCGGCGAGACCCCGCTGGAGACCTTCGAGGACGGCCATGTCGTCAACCGCGTCCTCGACGCCTGCTACGCCTCCATGCGCTCGGGCACATGGGAGAAGGTCCAGGTCCCGGCATGAGCACGCAGCACACGGCGCCCCGGGCGCTCACCACGCACTACCCGGAGCCGCTGTGGCTCCAGGCCAAGGCCGCGCTCCAGGAACGGATCGCCGCGGGCGAGGTCGAGCCCGGCTCACGGCTGCCGCCCGAGCGCGAACTGTGCCAGATGCTCGCCATCTCCCGCGTGACCCTGCGCAAGGCGCTCACCGCGCTGGTCGAGGAGGGCGTGCTGCGCCCGGCGCACGGCCGCGGCTGGTACGTCGGCGTGCCCGAGCGCAAGGAGTGGCCCAACACCCTGGAGTCGTTCACCGAGACGGCCCGCCGGATGGGCCTGGTGCCGACCTCGCGGGTGCTCCGCCGCGAACTGGGCACCTCGACCTTCGACGAGGCCGAGGCGTTCCAGATCGCGCCGGGCACCCCGCTCTACCGCGTCGACCGGGTGCGCATGCTCGACGGTGTGCCGATCGCGGTGGACGAGTCCTTCGTCCCCGCCGACATCGCCGTCGGCTTCGACGAGGTCGACTTCACCGACCACTCGCTCTACGACACCATCGCGGGGCTCGGCTTCCAGCTCGACCGGGCCGACACGACGATCGAGGCGCGTCCGGCCGACGACGTACTGGCCGGACACCTCGCCATCGCCGCGGGCACGCCAGTGCTGGAGATGCGGCAGATCGTCCGCGACCGGAGCCAGCGCCCGCTGCTCTCCTCGGCGATCCGGTACGCGGGCGACCGCTACCGGCTGCGGACCTCCTTCGCGCGCGGCAACGCGACATGAGCCGTCACCCGAAGGCCGCCGCCACGGCGCGCTCCCGTACGGTTCCGGCCCGCCGTCCGGGGGTCGCGGCGGCCGTCCCGGCCCGCCGCCCGCGCGCCGCCTCCCTCGCCCCGACCCGCCGCCCGGACCCACTCGCAGATGCGGAGACCTCGTGACCCCGACCCCGCCTGAACCGTCCGTCATAGCCGGGGCCGTCCCGGGAGCCCGCGCCGACGCGCTCGCCGGGTCCCGCGCCGGGGCTCTCGCGGGGGCCCTCGCCTCGCCGCGGCCGGCGGAGATCACCGCGACCACCGCGCTGCTGCGGCGCGAAGGGCTCCTCGGCCCCGACACCCATGTCGCGTACCTCGGCCTGGCCGAACAGGACAAGCGCGAACTGCTCGCGGGCGACGTGGCCCCCCGCCGCTTCCGCGTGATGCTCATCGACATGCGCACCGGGGTCTCGTACGACACCGTCGTCTGCCCCGAGCAGGACCGGGTCGTGACCGCCAGGGAACTGGACGTCGCCACCGACGGCCATGTCCCCGTCGTCCTGGCCGAGTTCCCGCTGGTCGAGGAGATCGTGCACCGCGACGAGCGCTGGCTCGCCGCCATGCGCAAGCGCGGCCTGACCGACCTCACGCAGCTCCGGGTCAATCCGCTGTCGGCCGGGGTGCCGGGCGAGGGCGAGACCGGCCGCCGCCTCCAGCGCTGCTTCACCTTCGTGCAGAAGACCCCCGACGACCTCGGGTGGGCGCACCCGGTGGACGGCGTCACCGCGATCGTGGACGTCGTGACCCGCGAAGTCCTCGACGTCCAGGACCACATGGACCTGCCGGTGCCGCGCGAGGACGGCAACTTCCACGACCCCGCGTGGGTCGGGCAGCCGCCGCGCGCGGGACTGAAGCCCATCGAGATCACCCAGCCCGAGGGCCCCAGCTTCACCGTCGACGACGACGGCGTCCTGCACTGGCTCGGCTGGTCCCTCCAGATCGGCTTCGACCAGCGCGAGGGCCTGGTCCTGCACAACGTCGCCATCGAGGACGCGGGCGTGCCGCGCCCCGTGCTCTACCGCGCCTCCATCGCGGAGATGATGGTCCCCTACGGCGACCCGAGCCCGCAGCGCTGGTTCCAGAACTTCTTCGACTGCGGCGAATACCTGCTCGGCGGCTTCGCCAACTCCCTTGAACTGGGCTGCGACTGCGTCGGCGACATCACCTACCTGGACGCCGTGCTCGCCGACAGCGCGGGCGAGGTCCGGGTCGTCCCGCAGGCCATCTGCGTCCACGAGGAGGACACCGGCATCCTCTGGAAGCACTACGACAACTGGACCGGCTCGTCCGACTCACGCCGCAACCGCCGCCTGGTCGTCTCCTTCTTCGTCACCGTCGGCAACTACGACTACGGCTTCTACTGGTACTTCTCGCTCGATGGCGCGATCGAGCTGGAGGTCAAGGCGACCGGTGTCGTCTTCACCTCGGCCTACCAGGGCCCCGGCCACCCCTTCGCCTCGGAACTCGCCCCCGGCCTCGGCGCCCCCTACCACCAGCACCTGTTCAGCGCCCGGCTGGACATGACGGTCGACGGTACGGACAACGCCGTGGACGAGGTCGAGGCCGCCCTCGTCCCGCGCGGACCCGCCAACCCCACTGGCACCGGCTTCACCCAGACCGTCACCCGGCTGCGCACCGAAGCGGGCGCGCAGCGGCTCGCCGACAACACCCGCAACCGCTCCTGGCTGATCACCAACCCCTCGGTGACCAACCGGCTCGGCAACCCGGTCGGCTGGATGCTGCACCCCGAGGGCCTGCCCGTGCTGCTCGCCGACGAGGAGTCGGACATCCACCGGCGGGCCACGTACGCCACCAAGCACCTGTGGGTGACGCCGTACGCGCCGGACGAGAACTATCCGGCGGGCGACCTGGTGAACATGCACACCGGCGGCGCGGGGCTGCCCGCCTGGACCGCCGCCGACCGGGACGTGGACAGCACCGACATCGTGCTGTGGCACACCTTCGGGCTCACCCACTTCCCGCGCCCCGAGGACTGGCCGGTCATGCCGGTCGACTCGGCCGGCTTCGTCCTCAAGCCGTACGGGTTCTTCGGCCGCAATCCCACCCTCGATATCCCGCCGTCGAGCGGCGACCACTGCCACCCGGCCGGAACCCACGGCGCGGACCACAGCGGCCACGACGGCCACGACGGCCACGAGGGCCATGAGGGCCACGACGGTCACCGGGGCCACGAGGGCCACGACGGTCACCGGGGCCACGACGACCGGGACGGCCGGGGCGAAGACCACGACCACGGCCGCCACGACCACACCCACCAGCAGCAGCAGCACGACGATCACGGAAAGGCCGGAGCATGACGGCAGAGCACCCGCTGGGCATCCAGCTCTACAGCGTGCGTGACGACCTCGGGCCCGACCGGCTCGACGGCACGCTCGCGCGCCTGGCGGCGCTGGGCTTCACACACGCCGAGCCGTACGACATCCTCACCGACCCGGCCGGGCTCGCCGCCGCCCTGCGCGACAGCGGCCTGCACGCGGCTACCGCGCACTCCTCCGTACTGCGCCACGACACCGCCGAAATCGTGGACGCCGCCGTCGAGTCGGGCATCGGCACGGTGATCACCCCGTGGGTCGCCCCCGACAGCGTCGCCGACCGCGCCGGGGTCCAGCGGCTCGCCGACACGCTCAACGCGGCGGCCGAGCAGGCCGCCGCGCGCGGTGTGCGGATCGGCTACCACAACCACGACTTCGAGTTCGCGCAGCGCGTGGACGGCGTCCCCGCCTACGAGGTGCTGGCCGGACTCCTCGACCCGGCCGTCGTCCTGGAACTGGACGTCTACTGGGCCGGGGTCGGCGGCGCCGACGTCTTCGAGCTGCTGCCCCGGCTCGGCGACCGGGTCAGGCTGCTGCACGTCGTACGGGACCGCGAGCCGGGCAACTACCGGCCGGTGCTCGGCGTCGACGCCACCGACCGGATGGCCGAGGTCGTGGCGCTGGCGGCCCCCGTACTCGAACTGCCGGTCGTCGAGGTCGTCGCCCACCACAGCGACGTATGGCCGCTGGTGGAGCGCAACGCCGCCTACTTCCGCGAGCTGGTGACCGCGTGAGCGCGCACGGGACGCCGACCCGCGTCGCGGTGGTCGGCGCGGGCAACATCTCCGACGAGTACCTGCGCTCGCTGACCTCCTACCCCGACCTCGCCGTCACGGCCGTCGCGGACCTCGACCCCGCGCGGGCCAGGGCGCAGGCCGACGCGTACGGCGTCCCGGTGTCCGGCACGACGGCCGAGGTGCTGCGCCGCGACGACGTCGACCTTGTGGTCAACCTGACCGTCCCCGCCGCGCACGACGAGGTCGCGCTCGCCGCGATCGAGGCGGGCAAGCACGTGTGGGGCGAGAAGCCGCTCACGCTGGACCGCGACAGCGCCCGCGCCGTCCTGGACGCCGCGAGCGCCGCCGGGGTCGCGGTGGGCAACGCGCCCGACACGATCCTGGGCCCCGGCATCCAGACGGCCGCGCGGCTGCTCGCGGACGGCGCGGTCGGCCCGGCGCGGACCGTACTGACCCTGATGCAGGGCCCGGGACCCGACGCCTGGCACCCCGGGCCGGGGTTCCTCTTCGCCAAGGGCGCGGGCCCGCTCTTCGACATCGGCCCCTACTACCTCACCGCGCTCGTCCAACTCCTCGGCCCGGTCGCCTCGGTGACCGCCGCGGGGCACCGGCCGCGCGCGGAGCGCACCGTCGGCTCCGGACCGGACGCGGGCACCCGCTTCCCCGTCGAGGTGGACACGCACCTCAGCGTCCTCACCACCTTCGCGTCCGGGGTGGTCGGCACGTCCGTCTACAGCTTCGACTCGCCGGTACGCCGCCAGTTGTTCGAAGTGACCGGCGCGGACGGGGTGCTGGAGGTCCCGGTCAGCGGATTCGACGGCCCCACACGGCTGTTGACCGACATCACCCCCGAGGCGCCGTGGCGGACCGTCCCCGCGACCGGCGCGCCGGCAGGGCGGGGCGTGGGCGTCCTGGAGATGGCCCGCGCGATCCGGGCGGGCCGACCGCCGCGCGCCGGCGGCGAACTGGCCTACCACGTACTCGACGTCATGCTCGCGATCGAGGAGTCCGCCGACCTCGGCGCGCCGGTACGGATCGACAGCACCGCGCCGCCTGTCCCACCGATCCCGCCGCACTGGGATCCGACCACCCGGACGTCCGAAGGAACGGAGCAGAAATGACCGACGGCTACATCGCCTACTCGGCGGCCCGCGCGACCCAGGCGGAGGCCCTCGCCACGGCGGTCACCCGGCTGACCGGCGCGGTCACGGCGTCGGCGGCGGAGGGCCGGCTGGCGGGGCCGGGACCGGTCTTCGTCGGCATCGGCGCCAGCCTGGCCGCCGCGTGCGCGCCGGTCTGGGCGCTGCGCAGCCGCGGTGTCCACTCCTGGCGGCTCGGCGCGGGCGACCACCCGCTGCCCTTCCCCGCCAGCGCCCACCCGGTGGTCGGCGTCTCGCAGAGCGGACGCAGCGCGGAGACGCTCGCCGTGCTGGACTCCGTCGACCCGGCACGACGGTTCGCGGTGGTCAACGTCGTGCCGTCGCCGATCGCGGACCTCGCCAGCGGTGTGCTCGACCTCGGCAGCATCCCCGACAGCTACGCGTCCACCATCGGCTACACCGCGACCGTCGCCGCGCTCGGCCTCCTCGCCGACGCCTGGGACGGCGGCCGGATCGACGACGGCTGGGCCCGACTCGGCGAGGTCTTCGCCCGCACCGAGCGCGTCCTGACACCCCAACTGCGGGCGCTGGCACCGCTGTTCGCGTCCGCGACCTCCGCGGACTTCGTCGGCACCGGGCCCGCGGTCGGCTCGGCGGAGGCGAGCGCCCTGCTCTTCCGCGAGGTCGCCAGGATTCCGTCGACCGGCATGAGCACCCGGCAGTATCTGCACGGCTCCATGGAGTCGGCGGGCGGCGGGGTGCACGTCATCTTCGGCGACACCCGCGAACTCGCCGTCGCCGAGACCCTGGCGTACTCCGGCCACCGGGTCGTCCTCGTCACCAGCGAGCCCGTCCAGGGCGGCCCGCTGCTGCACCCCGTCACCGTGCCGCGCCTCCCGGCCGCGCAGCGTGCGATCATCGAAATCCTGGTCGCACAGATCCTCGTCGAAGCGGTCGCCGAGGTCAGGGGAGTCGAGATCGAGGAATTCGTGTTCCACAACTCCGACATCAAGGTCGCGGCCGAACGGCCGGGCGTATGAAGGTCGTTGTCGGCGCCGACGTGGGCGGCACCAAACTCGCCGTCCGCGTCGCGCCGTTGGCCGACCCGGCGGCCTCGCCGCGCGCCGACCGCACGCTGCCGGCCGACGGCTGGGAGGCGGCGCCGGTCGACACCGCCGCGCGCTGGCTGCTGGAACGGCTGACGGGCGCGGTGCCCGAGGGCGACGAGATCGCCGCCGTCGGGATCGGCGCGCAGGGCTGCGACACCCAGCGGCACTGCGCGCACCTGGCGGCTGCCCTCGAAGCCCTCGGCGTACCCGCCGTCGTCGTCAACGACGCGGCGCTGCTGGTGCCCGCGGCCGGTCTCGACACCGGCATCGGCGTCATCGCGGGCACCGGCTCGATCGGCGTCGGCGCCGACGCCGCGGGCGAGGTGCTCTTCGCGGGCGGCTGGGGCTGGGTGCTGGGCGACGAGGGCGGCGCGCCCGCGATCGTCAGGGACGCCGTCAGATCGGCGCTGGCCGCGTACGACGCCGGGCGGGCCGACGACGGACTGCTCGCGGCGCTGCTGGACCACTTCGGCGACCCGGACCCGCAGACGCTGGCCCGTACCGTCAACGACGAACCCACGCCCGGCAATTGGGGCCCGGCCGCGCCCGCCGTCTTCCGTGCCGCCGACGCGGGCTCCGCGCTCGCCGCCGCGGTGGTCGAGGAGGCGGGCCGGCAGTTGGCGCTGCTGGTCACCCGGCTCGTCGGCCGGGGCGCCGTCGGGGACACGGTGGTGGCCGCGGGCAGCGTCGTCGTGCGCCAGCCGCGGCTCGCCGACGCCTTCCGCGCCCGGCTCGCCGCCGCGCACCCCTCGCTGACCCTGCGCCTGCTGGACGTTCCCCCGGTGGCGGGCGCGGTGGCGCTGGCCAGGGCCCGGCACCGCACGGGCTGACATGGGCCGGGGCGGCACGGGCTGACATGGGCCGGGGCGGCGGCGCGTGGGAGGGATACGCGCCGCCGCGCCGGGTCGTGGGCGGTCAGGAGCAGATGAGCTTCGCGTCCGCCCAGTCCGCGTGGTCGCTGTCGTTGCCGTCGCCGCCGTCGTCCACGACGAGCCGCACATTCTGCGCGCCGGTCACGTCGGCCGTGAGCGCCTTGCCGCCCATGGCGTTGGTGACCACGCCGCTGTCGGCGACCGTCGTGCCGTCCGCGACGACCGTGAAGCGGACGGTGCCCTTGCCGTTCTTCTCGTCGTCCACGCCGACCGTCGCCGTCACCGTGGAGCAGACGCCGCCGAGGTAGTAGGCGATGTCGCTCGGCGCGTGCACCCCGAGGCCCTTGGCGTAGACGGTGCCGCCGAGTGTGATCGGACTGCCGTCGTCCGCCCCGGTCTCACCGTTGCTGCGGTCGCGTTCGACCGGCCCCCACCCGTTGCTCGACGTCGTCCAGAGCAGGTCGCTGAGGTAGCTGGTCCCCGCGGGCGGCGGCACCTTGACGGCGACGCTGCCGACCAACGGCACCGTGACGGTACGGCCGTTGACCAGATCGCGGTAGCTGACCGTGCCGGTGACCGGATACGCGCCCGGTCGCGCGTCGGCGGGCACGGTGACCGTCCACGGTGTGGTGAGGGTCCGGCCGCCGGGCAGCAGCAGGCTGCCCGTGGCGCCGGTCGCGCGGACCGTCCAGCCGTTGGGGCCGGTCAGCCGCACCTTCACCGTCGCGGCGGGCAGCGAGCCGAGGTCGGTGGCGTACGTGGACACGGTCGCGCTGTGGCCCGGCTCGATGTGGTCGGGTCCGGTGACCCCGGTGTCGAACAGCGGCGGCGCGAGGACCGCGCGCGGGTCGGTGCCGACCCGCAGCAGGACGGTGCCGTGCGCGGGCACGGTCGCGGACAGGCCGCCCGCGCTCTGGTAGTCGGTGTGCGACCACAGGTCGCGCACCGAGTAGCTGCCGCGCTTGGGCAGTCCCGCGGCCCGCGCGGTGGTGGAGATCCGCTGCGCCTGGTCGCCCGAGTTGAACAGGGCCACCGCCCGCTCGCCGCCTGCCAGCTTCTTGCTGAGCACGTACCGGCCGCCGTCGGAGGAGACCACGGTGGCCTGGCTGCCGAGCGGGTCCTGGTCGAGGGCGATGACGTCCTTGTTGCCGAGGATCGACAGGGTCTGCGGGGTCGCCTTGCGCAGGTCGGTGCCGATCAGCAGCGGCGAGTTCATCATCGACCAGAGCGAGAAGTGCGTGCGGTACTCGGTGTCGGTCATGCCGCCGTTGCCGACCTCCAGCATGTCGGGGTCGTTCCAGCGGCCGGGGCCCGCGTACGGCGCCAGCGGCATGTTGTCCTCGGCGATGGACAGCATGCTCGTCCAGTTGTCGCTGATGTCGCCCGTGGTGCGCCACGAGTTGCCGACGTCACCGGCCCACTCCCACGGGTTCTGCACGCCCCACTCGCACAGCGAGTACACGATCGGGCGGCCGGTGGCGGCCAGCGCGTCGCGCATCGCGGTGTACCGCCTGACGTAGTCCTCGCGGGTGCCGTCGCTGGTGTTGTTGCAGTTGTCGTACTTGAGGTAGTCCACACCCCAGTCCGCGAAGGTCCGCGCGTCCGTCGTCTCGTGGCCGAGGCTGCCCGGGTACCCGGCGCAGGTCGCCGTGCCCGCGTCCTCGTAGATGCCGAGCTTGAGTCCCTTGCCGTGCACGTAGTCGGCGGTGCCCTTGATGCCGTCGGGGAACTTCACCGGGTCGGGGACCAGGCGGCCGTCGGCGTCACGGGTGTGCGTCATCCAGCAGTCGTCGATGTTGACATAGGTGTATCCGGCGCTCTTCAGACCGGCGCTGACCAGGTAGTCGGCGGTCTGCTCGATCAGGGCCTGGCTGACGTCGCAGCCGAAGGCGTTCCAGTCGTTGAAGCCCATCGGGGGCGTACGGGCGAGGCTGTTGTCGAGTGCGGCGGCGGGGGTGGCGGTGACCACCGCACCGGCCGTGACGGCCGCGCCCGTGAGGGCGCCGCCCCACAGGGTGCAGGCGGTGGCGCAGGCGAGCAGCCTGCGGACGAGTCGTGGCATGGAGAATCCTCTGCTCGCGGGGTGGGCGAGGCGGACCGGAGGTCCGCGGATGCGCGCCGTGGGACTGATCGTGTGCGGATCGCTGGCATTTCGACGCTTTGACTCAACGGAACTGAACAGAGTCGAGCAAATTTCTTCGCGGCGACACGTTAGGAGCCGTGCGGGGCCATGACAAGACTTCGGTCAGATTCACCAGAAGTGTCGACACTCAACGGTGCGGGGGTGCGGATCGCTGGCCCCTGGACAGGGGGTATCCCCACTGCTTCAATCGGGTCCCGTGGTCGAGTGTCGACACTTCGGGGGAAACGCGGTGCTCGCTCACCTCGACGAGGAGGGACCCGGGCATCCGCGGGCGCAGCGACACCGGCGACGTACAACTCGCGGACTACTCTTGCGGCTTCTTCGACCTTCATCGCGTCGCGACACACATGAGAGAACGGGAGGCGAGTGGCGTGAGGTCCCTCGACGACGTCAATGACCTGCGGACCTGGCTCGAACTGGCCGGGGAACTCGGTGAGGTCCGCACCCTCTCCGGCGCGCACTGGGACAAGGAGATCGGCGCCGCGTCCGAGGTCAACTACAAACGCCCCTCGCCGCCCGCGCTGCTCTTCGACGACATCGAGGGCTACCGGCCCGGCCAGCGAGTGCTCACCGCCAGCATGGCCAACGCCCGCAGGCTCGGCATGACCCTGCGGCTCGGCACCGACCTGGACGACCGCGGTCTGGTCGAGGCGCTGCGCACCCGACCCAACGAGTGGGTGGAGAACGCCGGGAAGTACCCCGTCGAGGCCGTCGACCGGGGCCCCGTCACCGAGAACGTGATCACCGCGGCCGACGCCGACCTGCTCGCCTTCCCCGTGCCGAAATGGCACGAGAACGACGGCGGCCGGTACATCGGCACCGGCTGCGCCGTCTTCACCACCGACCCGGCCACCGGCGTCCTCAACGCGGGCGCGTACCGCATGCAGGTGCAGAACGGCGGGCGGGCGGCGAGCATCAACATGGAGGCGGGCAAGCACGGAGCCGCACACGTCCGCGAGTGGTTCGCCCGCGAGGGCCGGGCGCCGGTCACCGCCTCGCTCGGCCACGACCCGCTGCTGCTGGTCGTCGCGGGCACCGAGGTGCCCACGGGACTGTCGGAACTGGAGTACGCCGGGGCCGTGTTGGGCCGCCCCGTCGAGGTGATCCGCGGCGAGGTCACCGGGCTGCCGATCCCCGCGACCGCCGAAATAGCCGTCGAGGGCTGGCTGTATCCCGAACGCCGGGAGCAGGAAGGGCCGTTCGGCGAGTGGACCGGCTACTACAGCGGCGGCACCGAGGCCGTGCTCACCATGGACGTCGAGCGGATCTACCACCGCCACGACCCGATCCTGCTCGGCGCCCCTCCCGGCAAGCCGCCGCACGACTACTCCTACATGCGCAGCGTGATGAAGTCCGCGATGATCCAGGACGCGCTGGTGCGGTCAGGACTGCCCGGCGTCGAGGGCGTCTGGGCCCACGAGGTCGGCGGCGGACGGCAGTTGCTCGCCGTGTCGATCCACCAGAACTACGCGGGTCACGCCCGGCAGGCGGGCTACCTCACCTCGCAGCTCCCGCAGGCCGCGTACATGAACAAATTCGTGGTCGTCGTGGACGCCGACGTCGACCCGCGCAGCCTCAACGACGTGATGTGGGCGGTCTGCACCCGCACCGACCCCGCCGACGACATCGAGACGATGCGGCAGACGTGGGGGAGCAGGGTCGACCCGCTGCGCGCACCCGGCCTGCCGCCGTTCAACACCCGCGCCGTGATCGACGCCTGCCGCCCCTGGACCCGGCTCAAGGACTTCCCGCGGGTCGCGGAGGCCAGCAGGGAACTGGTCGACCACGTGATACGCCGCTGGCCGGACATCCTGGGCGGTGCCAGGTGACAGCCCGGCCGTCGACAGGATCGCCGACGAGATCGCGGTGGCCGCCGCCCCGAAGCGGTCGCCCTCCACCGGGCCCGCACCGCGGCGGACGCCCCCGGCGGGGCCGCGCGGTCCAGGAGCGCCCACGACGCGCAGGCCCGCTGATGTCGACCGGCGGGTCAGTCCGGGGAGCCCGTCCACCCCGAGCGCTCCACCGCCGCCAGACCGCGCAGAACGATGGACCGTGTGAGCGCGACGGCCAGTTCCGCCTCGCCGTCGGCGTACGCGCGGACCAGCCTGCGGTGGTCCTCCACCGACGTGTCGAGGCGGCCCGGCAGGGAGAGGCTGAGGTGACGCAGATGCAGGGTCCTGATGCCGACCGAGTCGAGGACGGCGCGCACGGTCTCGTTCCCGGCCAGCCGCGCCTCGGTGTTGCGGAAGTCCACGATCAGCCAGAAGTACCGCTCCAGGTCCCCGGCCGCCGCGGCCTCCTCGAGACGGGCCTGAACGCCGTCGAAGACCTCTATCTCACCGGCCGTGCGGTGGGCGATGATCCGGCGGCTCACCAGGCCGTACAGCTCGGACCGCAGCTCGTAGATCTCCCGGACCTCGGTGAGGCCCAGGCGGCGCACGCGGGGGCGCTTGCGGGCCGCGATCTCGACCAGGCCCTCGCGCTCCAAGGTCAGCAACGCCTCGCGCACCGGGGTCCGGCTGCTGCTGAACTGCCGGGCGAGATCCACGGAGTTGAGGTCGTCGCCCGGCTTCAGCCGGCCCTCGATGATCGCGCTGCCGACCGAGACCAGGATGCGGGCCGCCACGCTGTCCAGGTCCTCCGACCGGCGCAGCACCCGCAGGATCTCCCGCTCACCGGCCGTCAGCGGCGGTCCGGACGCACGCGGGGCGTCCCGGCCCTCCCCGTTGACCGCCATCACGTCACCCACCGCCTCTCCGCTCACGGCCGCCCGCCCACGCCCGCGGGTTCTCCCGGCACTTCGCGGGCGCTCCTCGCGACTCATGGAAGGGTCTGTCATGGATCACCACATCACACCACGGGTGCCATGGGTCGTCGGAATCACCGGAGTCGGCGGCACGCCGTACGCCGCGGCCGTCATCCGCGGGCCGCTCGACGCGGGTGAGGCCGTCGACCTCGGCGCCCGCACCCCGGAGGGGGCGGCGGTGCCCGTCGCCGCCGGGGTCGTCACGTGCCGTTGGGGCGGTACGGGGTTGCCGCTGACCGGGCTGAGCGGCGACACCCACCGCCCCGCGGCCTGAGACCGGCCCCGCGGCCTGAGACCGCCCCCGCGGGCTGAGCCCAGGGCCTCGGGCTGAGACCGGCCCCGGCCCCCGTACCCCTCCCGTACCGCCCCCGTCGGCTCGCGGCCGACCCGGTGCGTCAGGCCAGGACCCGCCGGTGCAGCGCCGTCACCGCCTTGCGCGCGGAGGTGAAGGCGCCGTGCTGCCAGGCGTCCATGTAGCTGAGCCAGTCACCGGCGAAGTACACATGCCCGGTCGGCTCGTTGAGCGGCTGGTAGCGGGCGGCGTCCGGGCCGCCGGGCGTGCTGTGCCAGGCGGCCTCCTGGTACGGGAACTGCCGCCAGTGGTGCGAGAAGGACGTGGCCAGCTCCGTACGGTACTTCTCGCCGTAGATCTTCACGCCCGCGGCGACCGCCCGCGCCTCGCGGGCCTTGGGGCTCAGCGCCGCGTAGGAGTCGGCCTTGGAACCGGTGTTGTAGTAGCCGATCAGCAGACCGCGCCTGCCGTGGAAGCCGTAGGACGGGTGCCAGATGTGGGTGACGTCGAGGTCGGTCTCGGTGATCCCGCCGTAGATCCGGTGGTCGGTCTCCCACCAGCGCGAGGCGTACTCCAGGCCGATCTTGCCCGCCGAGGACGGGGTGATGGCCTCAAGCGCCGACTGCACGCCCGCGCCCAGATTGTGCGGCACCTTGGCGAGGATGTTCGGCGGCATGGCGGCGACGCAGAAGTCCGCGTCGACCGTGCGCGTCCTGCCCCCCTGGGTGTACGTGACGGTGACGCCGTGCGCGGTGTCGGTGACCTTCGTGACCGCGCAGCCGGTCCGCACCCTGCGCGTGCCGACCGCGGCGGCCAGCGCGTGGGGTATCCGGTCCATGCCGCCGACCGGCTGGAACATCAGCATCGCCTGGTCGAACTCGAACTCGAAGGCGAAGTAGCGGCCGACGCCGGTCGCGAAGATCTCGGAGGCGGTCGGCACGTCGCCCGCCACCACGCCCGGTGTGCCCGCGGCGCCCGGCCAGGCCGAGTAGCCGCGCCGCGAACCGCCGCTGTAGTCGAGGGTGTTGCCGAGCGCGCCGTAGTCCTTGAGGAATTCGACCAGCTTCTCCTGGTCGGCGGCGGTCAGGTCCTTGTCCAGCGCGCCCTGGTCGGTGGCCTTGGCCAGCAACTCGCTGACGTAGCCCAGCACATCGGCCTTGGCGCTGCGGTAACGCATGGGCTCGGTCATTCCGGCCGACTCGTTGTAGAGGTAGGTGTCGGCGTTGACGTTGGTGAACACCTCGATGGGCACGCCGAGTTCACGGCAGTAGTCGAGCGTGATCATCCACTGGGCGATCCGCGCGGGACCGGCGTTCATGTACTGGCCGTCGGAGAAGCGGGCGGTCTGCCGGTTGCCGTACAGGTCGGTGGTGGTGTCGCCGCCGCGTACGGTGAAGTTGCGGCCGCCGGGCCGGTCGCGGGCCTCCAGGACCGTACAGTCGTAGCCCGCCTTGCCCAGTTCGTAGGCGGTCGTCAGTCCGGCGATGCCGCCGCCGAGCACGACGACCTTGGCGGCGGCGCGGCCGGTGAGGTGGAAGTCGCCCGGCCGCGGCGCGCGGTACGGCGCCCCGCGCGTGGCCGCCTCCGCGCTGGGCGCCAGACCCAGGGCACCCATCGTGGCCAGCATCGCTCCCGCGCCGCCGGTGGCCCCGACGGCGCGCAGGAAGTCACGGCGATTGAACGGTGTCATCTGTCATGTCCCCTTTCGCTCATGGCGCGGGGAACTCTCGCAGCGGCGTGTTACGCCACGTCAGTTGACTTGTGTCACAGAGGTAATGCACTCCTCGCCGGGCCACAGATTCGGACAGGTCGTGCCCGGCCGAAGCCAAAGAAAGCAACAAATATTGACGGGGTCGAACAGGGGGCGTACTTTCCGAGCCGGTCGACCCCGCGTGTTCTTCACGTCCCTCCCGCACCCGTCACGTCCCCCAGGCGTTCGATCCGGGCCCCCACGCCCGGCTCGGGCCGCCCGTCCCCGCAGGCACCGCTCGTCTCCGCTCCACCCCCCACCCCAAGGAGCACCGCATGCGCAAAAGGAGATACACCGCCCGCTGGAAAGCCCTGCTGACCTCGGTCGTGGCCACCCTCGGCCTGGTCTTCAGCGCCTTCATCAGCCTGCCGGGCACCGCGCAGGCCGCCGGTTCGCTGCCCTGTGACCTCTACGGCGCGGCGGGCACCCCCTGCGTCGCCGCGCACAGCACCACCCGCGCCCTGTTCTCCGCGTACAACGGCCCGCTGTACCAGGTCACGCGCGCCTCGGACGGCGGCAGGGCCGACATCGGGCTGCTGGCCGCGGGCGGTTACGCCAACGCCGAGCAGCAGGACGTCTTCTGTGCCAACACCACCTGCCGCATCTCCAAGGTCTACGACCAGACCTCGCGCCACAACGACCTGCTGCCGGGCCCCGCGGGCACGGCAGGCGGCGTGGACCGAGGGGCGGACGCGAGCGAGATCGCGGTGCGCGCGGGCGGCCACAAGGTGTACGGCATCTGGATCTCGCCGGGCGTCGGCTACCGCTACACCGGCGCGGCCTCCGGCGTCCCCGTCAACGGCCAGCCCGAGGGCGTCTACATGGTCGCCAGCGGCACCCACGTCGGCTCCGACTGCTGCTTCGACTACGGCAATGCCGAGAGCACGCCGTCCGACACCGGCAACGGCCACATGGACGCCGTGAGCATCGCCACCACCTGCTACTTCGCGCCGTGCAACGGCTCGGGCCCCTGGGTCGAGGCCGACATGGAGAACGGCATGTTCCAGGGCGACAACGGCTCCAACACGGCCAACGCGGGCAACAAGAGCGCCTACGTCACGGCGGTGCTGAAGAACAACGGGCAGACGACGTACGCCATCAAGGGCGGCGACTCCCAATCGGGGGGCCTGTCGACCTGGTGGAACGGGTCGCTGCCGACCCGGGGCGGCTACAAACCGATGCACCAGGAAGGCGGCATCATCCTGGGCACCGGCGGTGACAACAGCAACCGCAACATGGGCACCTTCTTCGAGGGCGTGATGGTCGCCGGTTATCCGACCGACGCCGCCGAGAACGCCGTCCAGGCGAACATCGTCTCCGTCGGCTACTCGGGCCAGACCAATGTGCCCAACGGCCCGCAGGGCACGATCACCGGCCCCGGCGGCAAGTGCGTGGACGTCGCCGCCGACGACACCGGGGTCAACGGCGCGGCCGTGCAGCTCTGGGACTGCCAGACGTACGCCGAGGACCAGCACTGGACGCACAACGCCGACAACTCGCTGAGCACGATCGGCCGTTGCCTGGACATCAACGGCAACGGCACGGCGAACAACACGCAGGTCGAGCTGTGGGACTGCAACGGCGTCGGCGGCCAGAAGTGGATCCAGCGCTCCGACGGCTCGCTGTTCAACCCGCAGTCGGGGCGCTGCCTCGACTCGCCGAGCGGCGCCACCGGGAACGGCACCCGCCTCCAGATCTACGACTGCAACGGCAGCGCGGCGCAGAAATTCGCCGTCAAGGGCGGCGCCCCGGTGCCCGCGCCCGCCGGGAAGTGCGTGGACGTCGCCGCCGACGACACGGGCGTCAACGGCACCGCCGTGCAGCTCTGGGACTGTCAGTCCTGGGCCGCCGACCAGCACTGGTACCACAACGCCAACGGCTCGCTGAGCACGATCGGCCGTTGCCTGGACATCAACGGCAACGGCACGGCGAACAACACACAGGTCGAGCTGTGGGACTGCAACGGCGTCGGCGGCCAGGTCTGGCAGCAGCAGGCCGACGGCTCGCTGCTCAACCCGCAGTCGGGCCGCTGCCTCGACGACCCCAACAGCGCAGGCGCCAACGGCACCCGGCCCCAGATCTACGACTGCAACGGCAGCGCCGCGCAGAAGTTCACCCTCAACTGACAGAGCGCGCAACGCACGTGTGACCGAGGTGGCGCGGGCCCGGTGCCCGCGCCACCTCCGTCGCGCTCACGTCCGGGCCGACGCGTCCGCCGCTCCGCGGACGGGGAGCGTACGGCCCAGCCGGGCGAGCGGGGACAGGGAGATCACCAGCGGGGAGAGCAGCATGCCCGCCGCCGCCACCAGGAAGCCGGGTCGCAGACCGCACTGCGCCGCGAGGAGACCGCCGAGCAGCGAGCCGAGCGGGGCCGTCCCCATGCCGACGAAGCCGATCGTCGCCGCCGCGCGGCCCTGCATCCCGTCCGGAGTGACGGTCTGCCGCACCGCCATCAGCGTCACACTGACCAGCTGACCGCACGCGCCGAACGTCAGGTTGACCGCCACGAGCGCCGGAACGGTCAGCGCGCCGCCGCCGTGCAGCGCGGGTACGCCGATCATCACGCTGTCGCCGAGCACGGCCGCGCACGCGAGCACCGGGCCGTGGCCGAACCGGCCCGGCAGCCGGGCCGCCAGCAGCGAACCCACCAGCGCGCCGGGCCCCGTCGCCGCGAGCACCAGCCCGACGACAGCGCCCGACAGGCCCAACTCCCTGGGCAGGAACAGCAGATAGACGGTCATCGTCGCCGCGAAGGCGCACTGGAAGGCGGCGGAGGCGAGGCACACCGCCCGCAACGACGGTTCACCGACGACGAATCCGACCCCCTCGCGAATCCGCCGCCGCACAGCGGGCGTACGTCCCGAGCGCCGAGGCACCGCCTCGCCGCGCCGAATCCGCCGGATCGACACGAACGACAGCGCGAAGAACAGCGCGCTGGACGCGAGCGCGACCGGCGCCGACAGCAGCGACACCAGCACACCGCCGGGCGCCGGGCCGCCGATCTGCGCCGCCGACCTGCTGCCTTCGAGCGCGCTGTTGGCGCTGACCAGTTGGTCGCGGTCCAACAGCCGTACGACAGACGCCTGATACGCCACGTCGAAGAAGACCGACAGCGCCCCGACGCCGAACGCGGCCACCAGCAGCACCGGCAGACCGAGCCCGCCGAGCAGGCACGCCACGGCCACCGCCCCCAGCGCCAGCGCCCGCCCGCAGTCCGCCGCCACCATGACCGTACGGGTCCGCCATCCGTCCACCCACGCCCCGACGAACAGCGACAGCAGCGGTATCGGCGCCTGCCCCACCGCCCGCAGCACCCCGACCTCACCGCCGTCGGCGCCCAGCAGCAGCACCGCGATCAGCGGCAGGACCACCGCGCTCCCGTGCTCCCCGAGCTGCGAGACCGTCTGCCCCACCCACAACCGGCGGAAATCCCGGTCCCGCCACAGCCCTGGCGGTCCCGGCGGCCCCTGCCAACCCTGCGACCCGGGCGTCTCCGGAGCCGCGGGCGGCTCGGCGGCCTTCGCGGGAACGCCTCCGTCGTCAGCGCGCGCCGGAACGGCCGACCACCCCTTCGTCTCCTCGGAACCGCTCAGTCAAGGGCCCCGGGGACCCTAGCCCCCGGGCGGCGAAGGGCGCACCCGAATTGTTCGCGGGGCCGGCCGGACCCGGCGTACCGGCAGGTCGGGGCGCGTCGCGGCGGTCCGACCCGCCCTGTGACGCCCAGGTGAATTCCCGGCCATGAGAGATCCGCCTGGGATGTTATATCCACTCATGTGTGATTTGCGGCATTTATTATGCGCTAGAGTCTTGACCAGCGCTTTACATATGTCGCAGAGGTGAGCCGAGGAGGATACGTCATGGAACGGGATGTCCTCGTCGTAGGCGCATCCGCGACCATGTCGGAAGTCCTCCCCACGGCATCGCCGTATTTTCCCCGGGTCGCGCGTGTCGAGAACGCGCCTCGGGACGCCGTACCTGATACGGACCCCCTTCCCGCGCCTTACTGCTGACAGCGTCCGGCTCCCACGCCGGGCGCTGTGGCAGGAGCGCTGCGGCACGCCACCGCATAACGCGCGTCGTCACCCGGCACAGAACTCTGCCGGGTGACGCGCATGCTGGCGTCCGCGACCGGCACTCACGCACCCGCGTCCCGATGGAGCACGTTCATGGAACCAACCGCCCGCGCCCGAAAGACCCCGCTGCCGGGAGTCGGGGCCCGCTATGACATGACGACCGAGTCCGGCCGCCACCTGTCGGTGGTCGTGCACCAGGACGGCAGGCGGTTCCTGGCGTTCCATGACCCCGAGGACGACGACGCCTGCAAGGACGCGACCGCGCTCGCGCCCCACGAGGCGACCGCGCTGGCCGACCTGCTGACCCCCGACCCCGTCGGCCACCTGCAACAACACCTTGAGATCGACCTGGTCACCGAACACATCACCGTGAGCAAACGCTCGCCGTACGCGGGCCGCACGCTCGGCGACACGCAGGTACGCACCCGTACCGGCGCCTCGATCGTCGCCGTGCTCCGCCGCACCTCCGCCGTGCCCTCGCCCACCCCCGACTTCCGCTTCGCCGTCGGCGACACCCTCGTGGTCGTCGGCACCCGCGAAGGCGTCGGCGCCGTCGCCGAACTGATCACAGGAGGATAGAAACCTGTGCACAACACGACCGACATGCTCATCGAACTCGGAGCGATCATCCTCGCCCTGGGCATCCTCGGCCGCCTCGCGGGACGTGTCGGCTTCTCGCCGATCCCGCTCTACCTGCTCGCGGGACTCGCCTTCGGCAAAGGCGGACTGATCCCGCTCCAGGCCAGCGAGGAATTCGTCGCGACCGGCGCCGAGATCGGTGTCGTATTGCTGCTTCTCCTCCTGGGTCTGGAATACAGCGCCTCGGAACTCGTCACCAACCTCAAGACCCAATATCCGTCCGGCGCGGTCGACTTCGTCCTCAACGCATTGCCGGGCGCCGCCGCCGCGATCCTCCTCGGCTGGGGTCCGGTCGCCGCCGTCGCGCTCGCCGGAGTGACCTGGATCTCCTCCTCGGGTGTGATCGCCAAGGTCCTCGGCGACCTCGGCCGCCTCGGCAACCGTGAGACCCCGCTCATCCTCGGCGTCCTCGTCCTCGAAGACCTCTCGATGGCGGTCTATCTGCCGATTCTCAGCGCCCTGCTGGCGGGCGTGAGCCTGGCGGGCGGCACCCTCACACTGCTGATCTCGCTCGGCACGGTCGGAATCGTCCTGTACGTGGCGCTGCGCCACGGGCGGCTGATCAGCCGCGCCGTCTCCTCCGACAATCCCGAGATGCTGCTGCTGGTCGTGCTCGGCCTGACCCTGCTGGTGGCCGGTGTCGCCCAGCAACTCCAGGTCTCCGCCGCCGTCGGCGCGTTCCTGGTCGGCATCGCGCTCTCCGGTGAGGTCGCCGAAGGCGCCCGCAATCTCCTGACCCCGCTGCGGGACCTGTTCGCGGCGGTCTTCTTCGTCTTCTTCGGCCTGAGCACCATCCCCGCCGACATCCCGCCGGTCCTGGTCCCCGCGCTGATCCTGGCCGTCGTCACGACCCTCACCAAGATCGCCACCGGCTGGTACGCGGCACGCAGGGCCGGAATCCGGCCCGCCGGACGGTGGCGGGCGGGCGGCACGCTGGTCGCGCGCGGCGAGTTCTCCATCGTCATCGCGGGACTCGCGGTCGGTGTCGAGCCCCGGATCGGGCCGCTGGCCACCGCGTATGTGCTGATCCTGGTCGTCCTCGGCCCGCTCACCGCCCGCTGGACCGAGCCCATCGCCCGCAAACTCACCGAGGCCATCCGCCGCCCGGAACCCGCGCCCGCCGCTCCCGCGGTCGAGTTGGTCAAGGCGGTGGAGCCGGTCGAGTCGGGGGAGCCGGTGGAGATCGACGTGGACGCGGATGCCGATCCGGCGCCCAGCCGTACGTGACCTCCGCGCGGCAGGGGGCCGGGGCGTGGCCTGTCAGGCCCCCAGCCCGCGGACGTCACGCGAGGGGGCGGAGCGGCGGTCGAGCTGACTGACCATCACCCGCACCACCGTGACGACATCGGGATCGTCCACCAGATAGACCTGCCGTCGGCCCTCGCGCCGTGAGTGCACGAGCCCGGCGAGCTTGAGCTTGGCCAGGTGCTGGCTGACCGCGGGCAGGGTCGCGCCGACCCGCTCGGCCAGCCCCGTGACGTCGCAGTCGCCCTCGGACAGGATCCAGACGATCTGGAGTCGCATGGTCGACGCCAGCAAGCCGAAGGAAGCGGCGGCGTTCTGGAACAACTCCGGGCTGGGGTCGCCGAACTCCGCGGCAGACCTCGTCACGTGAACCTCCCTGACCGCAGCGGCTTTTCCGAGCACCAGAGTACGCATGCGGCGCCTGCGGTCCGCGCCGCTGGCATGATACTCTCAGTCAGTTGCGTAATTATGCAATCATGCAACTGGGAAGATTATCCTGATGCGTACGCGCGGGCAGACAAGGTGACGTGCCGCGCGTCGACACACCGGGGCGGGGATGATGGACAGCGCCAAGCGGCCGGACGACATCTACCGGGCTGACTTCGCCCAGGTTCTCGATCAGGCGCTGCGCGGCGAGCGCGTCCGGCTCGCGCTCCGCGCCCTGCCGGGCGCGCCCAACACCGAGCAGTTGCGGACGGCCGCCCTGGCCGACGCCGACGCCATCGGTGCCACCGCGGCGCCCGAGTACGAGCGGTACACCGGCCTGCGCGCGCACTCCCGCGGCCGGGTCCGCCCGGTCGTGCGCGCGGTCGGCGGCCCCGGCGTCCTCGCCACCCTGGCCGTCCTGGTCCCGATGCTGAGCGGTATCGCGGCGGCGATCTTCCTGGTGCTGGGGTACGGGATCAGGGCCGTCGCGAGCGGCGCGGGAATCAGCGCCCCGCTGATCGACATCGGCTTCCTGTGCGCGGCGGTCTTCGGCGTCAGCCTGCTGATCGGTCTGGCCGGACTGGCGCTGACCGCCCGGCGCGACGGCGCGGTCACGCGCGAGAGCCGGGACGTGGCCGAGGCCCACGAGGCATGGCGGCAGGCGCTGCTGGTGCGGGGCGTACTGCCGTATCTGCTCGACCGGTTGGCGCGCGAGGCGGGGGCCGCCGCTCCCCGCGCGGTCGGCCCGCCGCCGGTCGGCGTCGACCTGGTACGCCAACGGCCGCGCCTGGGCTACAGCAGCCCGGGCTTCAGCTCGGGCGACGGCGTGAGTCTGGTGCGACAGCGGCCCCGGCTCGGCTACAGCAGCCCCGGCTTCAGCAGTCCGAACGACGGCGAGCGGTGACAACGGCCTGACCCGCCAAGGCGCTTGATCCCGGCGCCCGTCCTACGTGGCCTCGGTGTCGTACGCGACCGGCTCGGACCCGTCGGCCGCCCGCGCGGCGACCGGCGCGGCGGACGGCTTCGTGAGGTCCACGCCGTCGCTGAGCGTCCGCGCCGCCTCGCACAACTCCTCGGCCTCGCCGTCCAGTCGCAGGCTCTCGCGGATCTCGCGCAGGCCGAGCGCGTCGTCGTCGCCGAGCAGATTCTTGGCGATGAACGTCCGCGGGTTCAGGTCCTCGAATTCGAAGTCCTTGAACTCCGGGCCGAGTTCGCGCCGCACATCCTCCTTGGCGTCGTCGGCGAAGGAGCGCACCGCGCGGATGAGGTCTCTCGCCCGCGTGATCATGTCGGGCAGTTTGTCGCCGAAGACCAGCGTGGCCAGGACGAGCAGCGTCAGCAGCTTGAGCGGGCCGATGTCGAAGATCACCTTCGGTCACCTCCGAGAAGGGTGCGCGCACGGGCGGGGACGGTCCGGACGGGGGCCCGTGCGGGCATTGCGCCTCGGTACCGCTACTCTCATAATTGCGCAATGTAGCAACTGTTGGGGTCCGGGCGGCACATCGCCGTCCGGCAACGGCGGACCGACGCATGTGGAAGCGGAGACGTTGATGCTCAGAAACGGACTGGAGCCCTGGCACCTGCTGGTGGTGGCGCTCGTGGTCATCGTGCTGTTCGGCTCCAAGCGGCTGCCGGACTCCGCGCGGGCGCTGGGCAAGTCGCTCCGCATCCTCAAGAGCGAGACCAAGGCGTTGAAGGACGACCCCGGTCCTGGCGCGACGGCCGGGACGAGCGCGGACCCCGCGGTCCGTACGGTCAAGTCCGCCCCCGGCGAGACCGTCGGCGCGCGCCCTGTGCGCGAACCCGAACGCGCGCCGCGGGACTGACTGACCTCCCTCCCGCGGCGCGCCGCGGGCCCGCGTGATCCGGGGCGCGGGCCCGTACGACATCAGGGGCTGGCGTGGTCCCAGCCGTAGCGCAGTGGCTGACCGTGCTTGAGGCGGTAGACGTACAGCGCCTCGACGCGCAGCCCCCGCCCGTCGCCGTCGGCCTCGTCCTCCGCCTGGCATCCGGATGTGACTTGGAGCACGCGGGGCGGGCCTGTCACCCGTACCCGCATGCCGTCCGCCGGGCCTCCGTCGAGATGCGCCCACTCCCAGGCCACAGGTGTCCTTCCGGTTCGTCGTAGCGTTTCTGGCATAGCAGACACTTTAAAGGTTGCGTAAACCAGGAACTGTGTCCGGTGGGGAAGCCGGCCGCGGGTGCGACGCTCACGGATACCCCACAGAGCCATGATTTACCCTTGCCGCGTTGCGCAACCATGAAGCCTTGGGTGAAGCGCCGCTTCACCCGCCGAATCCGGCCGCACCACCCCACGGGGGCCGCCCGGGAGAGGGAGCACGGGAGATGACCGAGCCCTGGAGCGGCCGGGCCGCGGCGCGGGCGGCCGCTCGCGCCGAGAGCGGGCGGTCCCGGCCGTCGGGCCGCGGGGGCAGGCGCGCCAGGCCGGCCGGCCGGGGCCGGCGGTTCCTGAAGATCGGCGGCATATCCCTGGCCGTGCTCCTGCTGGTCACCGCGGGCGGGGGCTACTGGCTCTACCAGCACCTCAACGGCAACATCACCAGCGTGTCCCTGACCGACGGCGCTGGCAAGGACAGCGCGGGCCAGGAGAAGGCCGACGCCTTCGGGCGCACGCCGATCAACATCCTGGTGATGGGCAGCGACGGCCGGACCACCGAGGCCGACTGCAAACTGGGCGGCGGCTGCGCCAAGACCGGCGTCCAGACCGGGGGCAACGCCGATGTCGAGATGGTCGTGCACATCTCCGCCGACCGCTCCAACGCCACCGTGATGAGTATCCCGCGCGACACCCTCACCGACGTGCCCGCCTGCGAGAATCCCAAGACCGGCGCGTCCACCCCCGGCTACCACGGCATGATCAACAGCGCCCTGACGTACGGCCAGGCGTGCCAGGTGGCCACCGTCCACAAGTTGACCGGAATTCCGATCGACCACTTCATCCAGGTCGACTTCTCCGGCGTCGTCAGCATGTCCGACGCCGTGGGCGGGGTGTCGGTCTGTGTGGACGCCGACGTGTACGACACCTACTCGCATCTGAAGCTCTCCCGGGGCACCCACACCCTCAAGGGCGTCGGGGCGCTGGAATTCCTCCGCTCGCGGCACGGCTTCGGCGACGGCAGCGACCTCGGCCGTACGTACGCGCAGCACATCTACCTCAGCTCGCTGATCCGCAAGTTCAAGAGCGCGGGCACCCTCACCAACCCGGCGGCCGTCTACAAGCTCGCCAACGCGGCGACCAAGGCGCTGACCGTCGACACCGGCCTCGGCAGCATCAGCAAGCTGGTCGGCCTGGCCTCCGACCTCGACAAGGTCCCGTCCAAGCGGATCACCTTCACCACCATGCAGACCGGGCCCGACCCGACCGACCCCAACCGGGTGGTGGTCGGACCCGGCGCGAAGACGCTGTTCGCCACCATCGCCAACGACCAGTCGCTGACCACCGCCTCGGGCGGCACGTCCGCCGCGGCCTCGGCGACCGCGTCGGCGAGCCCGACCGCGACGTCCGTCCCCGCCTCGGCGATCACCGTACGGGTGCGCAACGGCACCGGCATCGGGGGCCGCGCGTCCGAGATCGTCGACACCCTGACCGGCAAGGGCTTCAACCCGGCCACCGCGGGCGGCAACGCCCCGGCGCCCGCCGCCACCACGACCCTGACCTACGGCCCCGGCCAGCGGTCCGAGGCGGGGACCGTCGCCCGTGCGCTCGGCATCGCGACGTCCCACCTCAAGGAGGGCGCCGTCGCCGGGCTCACCCTCGTGATCGGGGCGGACTGGCCGAGCGGCACCACCTTCCCCGGCGGGAAGTCCTCCGCGCCGCCCGCCGACACCAAGGTGGCGCTGGGCAACTCCCACGCCCAGACCGCCGACGACTCCGACACCTGCGCCAAGGTCAGCCGCTACCGGACCGTCCAGATCAACCGGGTCCCGATGACGCCGACCCAGGCGTACGCCGCCGCCCGTTCCAAGCCCGACTCGGACGACTGACCCGCGCACACACCCGTAACGCTTAAGCCGTTACGCAACCGTGGAACTGTCGTGGCGCGCACGCCGTTGACCTGGCAGACGCGCGCGGACGACGACATACCGGCGATCGACAACCGACTACCGACAACCCCCAAGCAACCGGAGGTAATTTCGTGGGCGTGACTCTGTCCAAGGGCGGCAATGTCTCTTTGAGCAAGGAAGCTCCCGGACTCACCGCGGTCACCGTCGGCCTGGGGTGGGACGTACGGACCACCACGGGCGCCGACTACGACCTGGACGCGTCCGCGCTGCTGTGCGACGTGGGCGGGAAGGTCCTCAGCGACCAGCACTTCGTGTTCTTCAACAACCTCGGCAGCCCCGACGGCTCCGTGGTGCACAGCGGCGACAATCTGACCGGTGGCGGCGACGGCGACGACGAGCAGATCAAGGTCAGCCTCGCCACCGTGCCCCCGCAGGTCGACAAGGTCGTCTTCCCCGTGTCGATCTACGACGCCGAGAAGCGCGGCCAGAGCTTCGGCCAGGTGCGCAACGCGTTCATCCGGATCGTGAACCAGGCCGACGGGCGGGAGCTGGCCAGGTACGACCTGACCGAGGACGCCTCCACCGAGACGGCTATGGTCTTCGGAGAGCTGTACCGCAACGGCGCGGAGTGGAAGTTCCGCGCCATCGGCCAGGGGTACGCCTCGGGCCTGGCGGGCATCGCCACCGACTTCGGCGTCAACATCTGACGTGGGTGCCGGCGTCACCACCTCTGACGCCGGCCGCCGCGTCGGCCGCTGACGTCCTCGGCCGGGCCGGGGCCGCCCGCATTCCCTTCGGGCGGCCCCGGCCCGGACTCCGCACGCCGTCGCCCGCTTCACCCACCCTCCCCTCGAACTCTCCCCGGAGCACCCCGCCGTGTCCTGGTTCACCGCCGCTGTCCTGGGCCTTGTGCAGGGTCTGACCGAATTCCTGCCGGTGTCGTCGAGCGCGCACATACGCGTGGTCTCCGTCCTCGCCGGATGGGACGACCCCGGAGCGGCCTTCACCGCGGTCACCCAACTGGGCACGGAGACCGCCGTGCTGATCTACTTCCGGCGCGACATCGCCACCATCGTCAAGGCGTGGACCGCGTCGCTGTTCCACCCCGAGCGCCGCAAGGACCACGACGCGCGGATGGGCTGGTTCGTGATCGTCGGTACGGTCCCGATCGCCGTCCTGGGCGCGGCATTCCAGCACACCATCGAGAACGGCCTGCGCGACCTGCGGATCACCGGCACTGTCCTGATCCTGTTCGGACTCGTCCTGGCGGTCGCCGACCGCACCCGCGCCGTGCGCCGCCCCAAGCCGATCACCGAGCTGACCTTCCGGCACTCCCTCTGGTACGGCCTGGCGCAGTCGCTCGCCCTGATCCCCGGCGTCTCCCGCTCCGGCGGCACCATCAGCGCCGGACTGTTCCTCGGCTACAGCCGCGAGGCCGCCGCGCGCTACTCGTTCCTGCTGGCCATCCCCGCCGTGCTGGCCTCCGGCGGCCTGGAGCTGTTCAAGCTCGGCAGCGGCCCGGCGCCGGCCTGGGGCCCGACGATGCTGGCGACGGTCATCGCCTTCGCGGTGGGCTACGCGGCCATCGCCTGGTTCCTGAAGTACATCTCCCACCGCAGCTTCACGCCGTTCGTGATCTACCGGGTGCTGCTCGGCGTGGTCATCATCGCGCTGGTGGCGACGGGCGCGGTCGCGGCGGGCGCGGGCGCCACCTCCGGCTAGAACGCGCACCAGGCCAGGAGCGGGCCAGGAGCGGGCCAGGACCGGGCCAGGGCCGCGTCATGGCCGGGTCAGGACCGGTTCAGGACCGGGGCCGCCGTCCGGAATGTGGTCCGACGTGACCGGAGCGTGGTCCGCGCTCTAGCCTGGCCGGTGCGACAGGTTCGCGTCCGTCAGCCAGGCGGTCGCGTCGCAAGAGGGAACCCGGTGCGAATCCGGGACTGCCCCGCAGCGGTGAGTGGGAACGACCGCCGTCATACGCACTGGGTCCGACGTACCGGACCTGGGAAGCGACGGTCAGTAGGTGTCCGCCTCAGGCGGACGTGCCCGCGAGTCCGAAGACCTGCCCGTCGCCCGTACGCGACCGTTCGCGTACGGATATCCCGGTGACCTCGTGGGCGGGTCGGCGTGCATATCGGACGGACCGGTGCCATTGCGGGGCACTGTGGGTCCGTCGGGTCTGTCACCTCCCTTTCGCGTTCGCGTCCCGTCGCCGGGAGGCCAGGAGTCATCTCGCGAAGGAGATTTCCGTGACAGCGAAGTCCGCAGCCGCGGCAGCACGGGCCACCGTGTACGGCTACCCCCGCCAGGGTGAGAACCGTGAACTGAAGAAGGCCGTCGAGGGCTACTGGAAGGGCCGCGTCACCGCCGACGTCCTCCGGCAGACCGCGGCTGACCTGCGCCGCTCGACCTGGCGGAAGCTGGCCGAGGCGGGCGTCCACGAGGTGCCGACCGGCGACTTCTCGTACTACGACCACATGCTGGACACCAGTGTCATGGTCGGCGCCGTCCCCCCGAGGCACCGGTCGGCCGTCACCGCGGACGCGCTCGACGGCTACTTCGCGATGGCCCGCGGCACGCAGGAGGTGGCGCCGCTGGAGATGACCAAGTGGTTCGACACGAACTACCACTACCTGGTCCCCGAGCTGGGCCCCGACACCGTCTTCACCGCCGACTCCGCCAAGCAGGTCGCCGAGTTCAAGGAAGCCGCCGCGCTCGGCCACACCGCCCGGCCCGTCCTGGTCGGCCCGGTCACGTATCTGCTGCTCGCCAAGCCCGCCCCCGGCGTCGCCGCCGACTTCGAGCCGCTGACGCTGCTCGACCGGCTGCTGCCCGTCTACGCCGAAGTCCTCGCCGACCTGCGCGCCGCGGGCGCCACCTGGGCACAGCTCGACGAGCCCGCGCTCGTCCAGGACCGCACCCCGGCCGAACTGAACGCCGTCGCCCGCGCCTACCGCGACCTCGGCGGCCTCACCGACCGGCCGAAACTGCTGGTCGCCTCGTACTTCGACCGGCTCGGCGAGGCGCTGCCCGTCCTGGCCAAGGCCCCGGTCGAGGGCCTGGCGCTGGACTTCACCGACGCCGCCGCCGCGAATCTGGACGGCCTCGCCGCCGTCGGCGGACTGCCGGGCAAGCGGCTCGTCGCGGGCGTCGTCAACGGCCGCAACATCTGGATCAACGACTACGAGAAGTCGCTGGCCACCCTCGCCACCCTCCTCGGCTTCGCCGACCGCGTCGACGTGGCCGCGTCCTGCTCGCTGCTGCACGTCCCGCTCGACACCGCGCCCGAACGCGACATCGACCCCCGGATTCTGGGCTGGCTCGCCTTCGCCGCGCAGAAGACCACCGAGATCGTGACGCTCGCCAAGGGCCTGGCCGAGGGCACCGACACCATCGCCGCCGAGATCGCCGCCAACCGCGCCGCCCTCGCCTCCCGCGCCGCCTCCCCGATCACCCGCGACCCGGCCGTACGCGCCAGGAGCGCGGCCGTCACCGACGCCGACGGGCGCCGCTCCCAGCCGTACACCGAGCGCGCCGCCGCCCAGCGCGCCCGGCTCGGCCTGCCGCTGCTGCCGACCACCACCATCGGCTCGTTCCCGCAGACCGACGACCTGCGCGCCGCCCGCGCCGACCTGCGGGCCGGCCGGATCGACACCGCGGGGTACGAGGCGCGGATCAGGGCCGAGATCGGCGAGGTCGTCTCCTTCCAGGAGAAGACCGGCCTCGACGTGCTCGTGCACGGCGAACCCGAACGCAACGACATGGTGCAGTACTTCGCCGAGCAGCTCACCGGCTACCTCGCCACCCGGCACGGCTGGGTGCAGTCCTACGGCACCCGGTACGTGCGCCCGCCGGTCCTGGCCGGGGACATCTCCCGGCCGGAGCCGATGACGGTGCGCTGGACGTCGTACGCCCAGTCGCTCACCGACCGCCCGGTCAAGGGCATGCTCACCGGTCCCGTCACCATGCTGGCCTGGTCCTTCGTCCGCGACGACCAGCCGCTCGGCGACACCGCGCGGCAGGTCGCGCTCGCCCTGCGCGACGAGGTCACCGACCTCGAGGCCGCGGGCACCCGCGTGATCCAGGTCGACGAGCCCGCGCTGCGCGAGACCCTGCCGCTGCGCGCCGCCGACCGGCCCGCGTACCTGGACTGGGCCACCGAGGCGTTCCGGCTCACCACCGGCGCCGTCGCTCCCGGCACCCAGATCCACACCCACATGTGCTACGCCGAGTTCGGCGACATCGTCCAGGCCATCGACGACCTCGACGCCGACGTCATCAGCCTGGAGGCCGCCCGCTCCCACATGCAGGTCGCCACCGAACTGGCCGCGCACGGCTACCCGCGCGAGGCGGGACCCGGCGTGTACGACATCCACTCGCCGCGGGTGCCCGACGCGGCGGAGGCGGCCTCGCTGCTGCGCGAGGGCCTGCTCGCCATCCCCGCCGAGCGGCTGTGGGTCAACCCCGACTGCGGCCTGAAGACCCGCGGCTGGCCCGAGACGAAGGCGTCGCTGGAGAATCTGGTGGCGGCGGCCCGTACGGTGCGCGCCGAGCTGTGAGGCTCCGGCCGACGGCCGCGTGACGCGGCCGGGACGGCCGGGAGGGACGCGCGGAGCCTTCGCCGTCTCTCCCGGCCGGGCGCGCCGCCGCCTGTCCCGGCTCGACGCGGTGTGCGTACGGCGCGTGTGGCGTATGCGACGCGTACGGCCCGTATGGCCCCTCCGGCCCGTATGGCGAGCCCCTCCCGGCTCCCCGCGCGCACGCCGGGCATACAGTCATGTGCGGTGGTGGTTCGTCGGCGGGGGGAGTACGGCGATGCGCGGCGCGACATGGGGATGGCGGACCGTCCAGGGCCTGTACATGGCGGTCGTGGCCGTCCTGGCGGTGCTCGGCGCCGTCACCGGGACGAGCCTTCCGTACCTGCTGGCCGTGGCCGTGACCCTGCCCTTCGGGATGGCGGCACTGGTCCTCGTCTACGGCGGCTACGCGCTGCTCAAGGGGGTCGGCGGGCTGTGGGCGTCCACCACGAACGCCGACGGCGACGACGCCGCCTGGCTCAGCGCGGGCAGCGCGACGCTCAACGTCGTCCTCCTGATCGCCGCGGCCCTCGCCAACGTCCTGCTCCTCGAGTACCTGCGCCGCCGGAGCCCGCGCACCGCCCGGCGGTGAGGGCGCGGCGCTCGGGCCGGGGGAGCGCGGGAGCCGTCAGGAAGAGGGCGGGGCGCCCCACCAGGACCGGTGGAAGGGGTCGTCCGCGCCGATCGAGCCCCGCGGGACCGGGCGGCCGGTCGCGGCCGACTTGTAGAGGGCGGTGACGAATTCGGTGGTGCGGCGCGCGTCGGCCGCCGTGTGCTCGGGCGGCTCGCCCCGCCGCATCCGCGCGACCAGGTCCGCGAGCTGCGGCGCCTGGTGCGCGGGCACCTCGGCGCCGATGGTGTCCCAGCCGGGCGTGGACGGCGGCCGGTCGGGCGCGGGGGTGAACGTCCAGTGCTCGTTGCCGTACGCGTACAGGTGGCGCAGCTCCGTACTGGCCCGCGCGCAGTCGATCCGCAGATACGACTCCTGGCGCGCCGACACGACGCTGTTCACGATCGACGCCTGCGCGCCGGAGGCGAAGGCGACATGGGCGAGGGACACGTCCTCCGTCTCGATGTCCCGGTCGACCGTCGCGATGCGCGCGCTCACCTCCGCCCAGTCGGGCATCAGCCACAGCATCAGGTCCATGGCGTGGATGCCCTGCGTGACGGTGGCACCGCCCAGTTCGGTGGCGCGCCGACCGCGCCACGGGGCCGCGTAGTAATCCGCGCCCCGGTACCAGGTGGTCTGGCACAGCGCCAGCAGCGGCGGCCCGAGCACACCGTCGCGCAGCAGACCGCGTACGTGCGCGGCGCCCGACCCCGCCCGCCACTGGAAGACC
The DNA here is from genome assembly GCF_044744145.1 of Streptomyces sp. NPDC087422. Lineage (NCBI taxonomy): Bacteria > Bacillati > Actinomycetota > Actinomycetes > Kitasatosporales > Streptomycetaceae > Streptomyces > Streptomyces sp. NPDC087422. Next base: position 78,178 of record NZ_JBIUXT010000006.1, read on the forward strand.
GGCGCGCAGCAGCGGCCCGTCGCGCGCTCCGCGGCCAGAATCCGGTCGTGGTCGGCCAGCGAACCGCACAGCGGCTTCTCGCAGTAGACCCAGGCACCCGCCTCCAGCGCGGCCACCGTCAGATCGGTGTGGGTGAACGACGGGGAGCAGATCACCACCAGGTCGGGCCGTTCGACGGCCAGCAGTTCCAGCGGGTCGTCGTAACCGCGCGCGATGCCGTGCCGCGCCGCGAAGTCCCCGGCCCGCGCCGGGTCGGAGTCCGCGACCGCCACCAGGTCGAGCTGCCCGGACAGCGCCCGGATCGCGGGGACATGGGCGTCGTCGGCGATGCTGCCCGCGCCGATCAGCGCCGTACGGTACGGAAGGTCTCCGGCCGGCCGGGTCATACGGTGCCCCCCTGGGCCGTCATGCCGCGCGCGAGCCACCGCGCGGTCACCGCGACCGCCTCGGGCTCGTGCTCGGGGGAGTGGAAACCGTGGCCGGCGCCGGGCAGCGGGCGGAATTCCCAGTGCGGGACCGTCGCCGCGACGTCACGGGCGATGTCGAAGGAGACGCAGTCGTCGCGGTCCGCGGAGATTCCGTGGACCAGGAGCACCGTGCCCTCGGGGCCCGTTCCGGACCTGGTCCCTGGCCTGCTCCCGGCCCCTGTTCCGGCCCCTGTTCCGGACTCTGTACCGTGGGCTCCGGACGCGGGGCGGTGCACGACGGCGTCCAGCTCGACGCCGTCGGATGCGACCACCCACACCCGTTGTCCGTCCGTCACGGAAACTCCCTGTCTGCTCGATGTGTTGACGTCATCCCCACGGACCGACACGCGACGACGTGCAGCGGCTGGTACCGGCGCGCATCGGCGCGGACGGGCGGCACCCCTCCGGCCGCCCGTCCGCGCACCCGCGCGTCCCTACGGCGTCCAGCGGTACAGCAGCACCTTGTTGAACAGGTCGTCCTCGACCTGGACCAGATAGTCGCCGTTGGACCTGCGGGTCGCGGTGATGCCGTACGGCACGTCGACCCACCCCGTACGTTCCACGCCGCCGACGTTGGCGCCGGGCTGCCAGGTCCCGACCGGGCTGGCGTCGGCGGCCTTCCACACCCAGATCTGCCCGCGCGTCGCGATACCGGAGATGAAGATGTAGTCGCCCGCGAAGGCCAGACTCACCATGGTCACGATCGGGTTGGCGGCGGTGTCCCAGGGCAGCAGCAGCGTCCAGGTCGGGGTGCGGTTGCCGGTGCTCCACTTGTCGTAGCGCACCAGGACCTTGCCGCACTCCTTCCAGTGGGCGTTGTCGAAGACCTGGTCAGGGGTGTAGCCGACCATGTACATCACGTCGGCGGCCACGTCGTAGTGCAGACGGCGGACGACGCTGAACGGCGCGGGCAGCGCGATCGTCTCCCGGCTCGCATACGTGTAGATCGGGTTGCCCTGCGCGTCGAAGCCCTGCAACGGGTAGCGGCGCAGGTCGCGGTCGCCGCCCTCCCAGATGTCGCCCCGGTCGTCGACGTACCAGACCCAGCAGTTGCCGGGGGAGTTGCTGCCGTCGCCCGGCTGGAAGAACTCCCCGGCCTCGAAGGCGCCGTTGCCGCTCAGGTCGCGCCAGATCCACTGACCCGAGGCGGGCTGGTTCGGCGGCCAGTTGGGGTCGTCGCCCGGATCGGCGCCCGACCAGTGCGCCTTGAAGATCGCCCCCGACGGCTTCGCGATCTCGCCCTGGAAGCGGTAGATGAGCAGGTGACCGCAGTACATGCCCGTCACGTACATGTACATCTGCCCGTTGAGCCGCTTCAGGAAGGGCGAGGTGGCGTGGTGGTGATGACCGGGCAGGAACAGCCGCGCGTCCTGCGGGTAGTTGACCGAGTCGAGGGTGTAGCTGCGCCAGGTCGCGTCGGTGCCGGGCTGCCGCGCGTAGTTGACGGTGTAGTGATTCTGCTTGGTGTAGACCTCGACGCCGTCGGAGGCCGGGTCGAAGTCGGCGGAGTCCACGAAGGCGCTGCCCTGGAGCTGCCACACCACGGCCCCGGTCGCGGTGAACTTCCGCAGCCAGGTGCCGAATTCGTACATCGCGACATAGACGTTGCCCGCCGCGTCGCCGCCGACGCCGACGATGCCGAAGAACTTGTCCGCGGTGACCCGGCCCGGTGTCCCCGCGCCGATGCCGCCCGCCTGGCCGAGGCTGCGGGCCCGGGTGGGCGTACCGGACAGGCCGGTGTACGTGTGGACTTGGCGCAGCGGGCCGTTGTCGCCGACGAGGAGGTCGCCGTGGACGTCCACGGCGAGCGAGGTGGGCAGCCAGTCGGCGGAGAGGCCGCTGATCGTTCCGCCCAGCGCCGCGCCGGTGTTGGAGAAGTGCAGGATCTGCGCCGGATGCGCGGGGTCGGCGTGCCAGAAGTGGCCGTCGTTGGCGTCGCGCGTGACATTCGCGACCACCCAGATCTCGCCGTTGGCGCCGATCGCCACCGCGCCGGGCTTGTTGACGCTCCAACTGCGCAGCAGCGCACCGCTGGCGGCGTCGAAGACCTTGACGAGGTTGGCCACCCGGTCGGTGGCGACCACCTGCGTCGCCGAGGCCGCCGCGGCGGCGGGCGAACTGCCCACGGCGTAGGTCAGCGAGGTGGCGGCGCCGTTCAGGCCGAAGCGCGTCAGGCCGTTGCCGACGCTGAGATAGACGTACGAGTCGTTGACCGCCACCGCGTCGCCGTTCGCGCCGTGGCAGTTCCCGATGAGATGGCCGTCCTTGTAGATGCCGGCGTAGTTCCCGCCCTCGTCCCAGAAGCTGACGGTGTAGACGGTGCCGTCCTTGGCGACGGCGATGTTGAAGACGAAGTCCTGCACCCACTCGGTGGCCCCGGAGAAGGTGTTCCCGGTCCAGGAAGTGACCACGTTCGGCAGGGTGTTGGTCGGGATCGCGGTGGCCACCGGGGGCGCGGCGAGCGGTCCTGACGCGCCGGTGGGCGCGGCGGGCGGCGGGGCGGCGGCCCGCGCCGCGGAGGTGACGGCGGCCGGAAGCGCCACGGCGGCTCCGGCGACGATCGCGGCGTTCCTGCCGTAGGCCAGCATCCGCCGGCGGGAGACCGCGCCGGTACCGCGCGGGGTGTGACGGGGTGCGGGGGGATTGTCTGCGGGTTCCTGCTCGCTCATGTTCGGGGTCCTTCGTCGTGGGGCCGACACCTTCGAGCCGGTCTGGCGGTACACGAGTGACCGTTCACTTGACGGGAGGTAAAGCTAGGACTCGCCGCACCCGGCGTCAATGGCGCGTTCCTCTTCCGCTCGGCGGCGATCGGTTCTACGATGAGTGACGCGTCATGTGAACGGTCACTGAAGAATCGAGGATGCCCCGTGTCGGACCGGCCGACTCTGCGTACCGTCGCGGCCGAGGCGGGTGTCTCCCACCAGACGGTCTCCCGGGTGATCAACGGCGACCGTACGGTCACCGACGCCGTACGCGACCGGGTGCTGGTCGCCATGCGGACGCTCGACTACCGGCCGAGCGCCGGTGCCCGCGCCCTGGCCAGCGGCCGTACCGAGGTGATCGGCGTCGTCCTGCCGCACAACCCCGGATTCGCCTTCTCCAACGACCACTTGATCCGCCTGGTGCAGGGCGCGGACCAGGAACTGACCTCGCGCGGCTACGGGTTGCTGCTGTCCACCCGCGAGGTGGCCGACGAACCCGCCTCCGCCTACCGCCGGTTCGTCCAGCGCCGCCAGGTCGACGGCCTGCTGGTCGAGGCCGGAACCGGCGGGGAGTCGCTGCCCGCCCTGCGGTCCGCCGGATATCCCACCGTGGTCATCGGCTACACCGCCGAAGACCTCACCTGCGTCCACCCCGACGACGAGGGCGGCGCCTACGCGGTCGCCCAGCACCTGCTGGCCCTCGGCCACCGCCGGATCGGCGTGGTCAACGGCCCGCGGGAGAACCGGCTCGCGATGGCCGCCCGGCTGCGCGGGCTGCACCGCGCCCTGGCCGACGCGCACCGCACTGTCCCCGACGACCTCATGGAGCACGGCGACTTCACCGCCGCGTCCGGCTACGCGGCGGCCGAACGGCTCATGGCCTACCCGGAACCGCCCACCGCGATCTTCGCCTTCAACGACGGCATGGCCCTGGGCGCGCTGCGCTGGCTGCGCGAGCACGGACACGCCCTGCCCGCCGACGTGTCCGTGGCGGGCTTCGACGACACCGAGGCCGCCGACCTCGTCGACCCGACGCTGACCAGCGTCAACCTGCACAGCGTCGACGTGGGCCGCCGCGCCGCACAGATCCTGCTCGACCTGCTGGACGGCCGCCCGCCGGCCCAGCGCGAGAACGTCATGCCCAGCACGCTCAAGGTCCGCGCTTCCACAGCGCCGCCGCGCGCGGCCGGTTGAGCACCCGCCGCCCCGCGCGATCCCGCCCCGCGTCAGCCCCGCTTCGCGCAAGCCCGCCGCACATCAGCCCCGCCCCGCGCGGTCCCGCCGCCTGACGCGTCAGCCCCGACTCGTACACCCCGAGGTGTACGCCCCAGACCCCCGGAAAGGACCGGTCGCACCGATGGACCACGCCCAGAACCGGAGCGAAAGCCCGGACGCCTGCGCCTACGTCGAGGACGTATCACCCGGCAACGGCCGGCTGCGGCCCCGCGCGTCGTTCGACTCCGACGCACCCGCCCTCGACCTGAACGGCGACTGGAGCTTCCGGCTCGGCGACGGTCTCCACGACGTGACCGTGGGCTTCGAGGCCCCGGAGTTCGACGCCGCCGAGTGGACGACCGTCCCCGTGCCCTCGTCCTGGCAGATGGACGGCGTCCCCGGACCCGGCCGCTTCGGCACACCCGCGTACACCAACGTCACCTTCCCGATCCCCGTCGACCCGCCGCGCGTGCCCGACGAGAACCCGACAGGCGAGTACCGCAGGGAGTTCGACGTCGCGGAGGGCTTCGCCGACGGCGGCACCGCGGTGCTCCGCTTCGAGGGCGTCGACTCCGCCTTCGCGGTCTGGCTCAACGGCCGGCCGCTCGGCGACGGCAAGGGCAGCCGGCTGCCCACCGAATTCGACGTCACCGACACCCTGCGGACCGGCCGCAATGTGCTGGCCGTACGGGTCCACCAGTGGTCGTCCGCCAGCTACTTGGAAGACCAGGACATGTGGTGGCTGTCGGGTGTCTTCCGCCCCGTACGGCTGCTGGTCCGGCCGGCCGGCGGCATCGCCGACTTCTTCGTGCACGCCGACTACGACCACCACTCCGGCACCGGCACCCTGCGGGTCGACGTCGACGGCGCGGGCGACGCGCGCCTGAGCGTCCCCGAACTCGGCATCACTGACGCCGATCCCGCCGGTCCGCACACCGCGCCGGGCGTCACTCCCTGGAGCGACGAACAGCCCCGGCTCTACGCGGGCGAACTCGTCACGGCCACCGAACGCGTCCCGCTGCGTATCGGCTTCCGCCGGGTCGTGGTCGAGGACGGCGTCGTCACCGCCAACGGCAGGCCGCTCGTCTTCCGCGGCGTCAACCGGCACGAATGGGACCCGGTCAGGGGCCGCGCGCTGACCCGCGAGACGATGCTCGCCGACGTGCTGCTGATGAAGCGGCACAACATCAACGCCGTGCGGACCAGCCACTATCCGCCCGCCGCCGCCTTCCTCGACCTCTGCGACGAACACGGCCTGTGGGTGGTCGACGAGTGCGACCTGGAGACCCACGGCTTCTCGGAGAACGGCTGGCGCCGCAACCCCTCAGACGAGCCCGAGTGGCGCCCCGCGCTGCTCGACCGGGCCGAGCGGATGGTCGAGCGCGACAAGAACCACCCCAGCGTCGTGATGTGGTCGCTCGGCAACGAGTCCGGCGTCGGCGCGAATCTCGCGGCCATGGCCGAGTGGATCCGCGACCGCGACCCCGACCGGCTGATCCACTACGAGGGCGACTGGGACGACTGCGCCTACACCGACGTGTACTCGGTGATGTACCCCGACTACGCGTTCGTGGCGGCGGTCGCCGCGCGCCAGGAACCGCTCACCGGCGACCCGGCCAACGACGCCCGCAGGCGCGCGATGCCGTTCCTGCTGTGCGAGTACGCCCACGCGATGGGCAACGGCCCCGGCGGACTGCGCCAGTACCAGGAGCTGTTCGAGAGCAGCCCCCGGCTGGCGGGCGGCTTCGTCTGGGAGTGGATCGACCACGGCGTCGCCCAGCGCGACGAGGAGGGCACGCTCTTCTACGCCTACGGAGGCGACTTCGGCGAGCCCGTCCACGACGGCAACTTCGTCGCCGACGGCCTGGTCTTCCCCGACCGCACCCCCTCTCCCGGACTCCTGGAGTACGCGAAGGTCATCGAGCCGGTCAGGATCACCGCCCGCCGCGACGGCGGCGGAGTCGAGATCCGCAATCTGCACCACACGCGGGACACCGGCTACCTGCGCTGGGTCTGGCTGCTCGAAGTCGACGGCGAGCAGGCGGGGGAGGGCGCGTGGGAGGTCCCGGTGACCGGCCCCGGCGACACCCGCCGCGCGGACTGGCCCGACAGCCTGGCCAAGGCGCTCGCCGCGGCGGGACCGGGGGAGCGCTGGGTGACCCTCAGCGCGCAGCTCGGCGCGGACGAGTCGTGGGCCGGAGCCGGGCACACCGTCGCCTGGTCCCAGTTCGCCCCGGACGGCAACGGCGCGACCACGCTGACGGCGGGACCCGCGGGCGCGGCTTCCACCACGACCACGCTGACGGCGGCACCCGCGGGCGCGGTTTCCACCACGACCACCCCTCGGGCGCGCCGCCGCGGAACGATCAGCCTCGGCGCCGGACAGTTCGACGCGGCCGACGGACGGCTGCTCCGCCTCGGTGACCTGGCACTCGAAGGCCCCCGCGTCGACCTGTGGCGGGCCCCGATCGACAACGACGGCCGGTCGCCGCTCCTGGCCGCCTGGCACCGCAGTGGCCTGCACCGGCTCCGGCACAAGGTGCTGGAGATCTCGACGGGCGAGGCGAGCCTCACGGTGAGGACCAGGATCGCCCCGGCGGGCCTGGACCTCGCGATGCTGGCGGACTACCACTGGACCACCGGGCCCGGGGACCGGCTCGTGCTCACCGTCGACACCCGGCCCGTCGGCACCTGGGAGGTACCGCTGCCCCGGCTCGGCGTCGCGCTGACCCTCCCGGCGGCGCTCGACCGGCTGAGCTGGTTCGGCCTCGGTCCCGGCGAGTCCTACCGGGACAGCGAGGAGGCCGTCCGCGTCGGGCGGTACGCGACCACGGTCGCCGAGGCGCAGACGCCGTACGTGTACCCGCAGGAGAACGGCAACCGGCGCCATGTGCGCTGGGCCCGCCTCACCGGTCCCGAAGGCGACTCCGCGGGGCCCGGTCTGGAGATCACCGGCAGCCCCTGGTTCGACCTGACCGCGCGGCCCTGGTCCACCGCGGCCCTGGCGGCGGCCAGGCACACCGCCGACCTCAGGCCCGACGGCCGCATCCACCTCAATGTCGACCTCGAACACCACGGCCTCGGCAGCGCCTCCTGCGGGCACGCGTTGCAGCCCCGGCACCATCTGGCCGCCGTACCGGGCCGCTTCACGCTCGGGTTCGGTCTGACGGAAGGGGAGGCGGCAGCCGATGGCGTAGGGTGATTTCGGCGACCCCGGCGGCGGTATGATCCGAGCGTGAGACAACGTTGGCCCTCCCCTCGGCGCCGCGTCGCCGAGGGGAGCAGCACGTGAGTACACCGAGCCCGAGCGCGGCCCCGCGGCGGCCGACGATGACCGACGTCGCCCGGGAGGCCGACGTCAGTCTCAAAACGGTCTCGCGTGTGGTCAACGGCGTGTCCACCGTCGATCCGGAGATGGCCGAGCGGGTCAGGGCCGCCGTGGTGCGGCTCGGCTTCCGCCGCAACAACATGGCCAGGGACCTGCGCACGCAGTCCACCTCGGCCACGGTCGGCCTGCTCATCGAGGACCTGGCCAACCCGTTCTACGCGGGCATCGCCGCCGCCGCGGCGCAGTGCGCCCTGGAGAACGACACCCTGCTGATCACCGCGAGTTCCGAGGAGGACGCCGAGCGGGAACGCCGACTGCTGTTGCAGATGTGCGAGCGACGCGTCGACGGGCTGCTGGTCGTGCCGGCCGGCAGTACCGCCGACCACGTCTACCTGCGCGCGGAGATCGACATGGGCACCCCCGCGGTGTTCCTCGACCGGCCGCCCACCAACCTGCGCGCGGACACCGTGCTCATCGACAACGCGGCGGGCGCGCGGTCCGCGATCGAGCACCTGACGGCCCGCGGCCACGAGCGGATCGGCGTGGTCTCGGACTGGCTGAGCATCCACCCCATGGTCGAGCGGCTGTCGGCCGCCGAGACCGCGCTGGAGCGGGCCGGGCTGCCGTACCGCCCCGACCTGATCAGATACGGCCTGCACACCGTGCGCGACACCGAGGCCGCCGTCGAGCGAATGCTCACCGGGCCGCAGCCGCCGACCGCGCTGTTCGCGCTGAACAACCGGCTCACGCTCGGCGTGCTCGGCGCGCTGAACCGGCTCGGCGGCGAGGCCGGCGCGGGCGGCGCGGGCAGCGCCGTCGAAGTGGTGGGCTTCGACGACTTCGAGACCGCCGCGCTGATGGCCCACCCGCTGACCGTGGTGTCCTACGACGCCCGCGCCATCGGCCGGATCGGCGCGGAACTGCTCTTCAGGCGGATCGCGGGGGACAAGTCGCGGCCCCAGACGGTGGTCATCCCCACCACCCTGGTCGAGCACGGCGCGGCGCGGCCGGGCGCCGGACGGTGACCGGCGCGGGGCCGCCGAGTCCCGCGCGGGACTGAACCGGGCCGCTGTCGGTCCTGTTCAGGCCCCGCCCCCCACGCTCACCCCCGCGAACGTCCCCACTCGCCACGCAACCGGCGCGGTCCCGTACCGCTACCGCGCCGAGACTCATGCCGATACGGGCCGCCCCGTGCGCCGTTCCCCGGCCGCCGAGGGCGGCGCGCCACAGTGCGCCCAACGGGATGTCCACCCAGTCCGGTTCGCCGACGCGGTGGTCCACGACGGGACCCTCGCCGACCCCGGCCCCGGCCCCGCCGGGGACGGAGATGTCCGGCGCGTGCGGGTGAACGGCTTGTGACACGGTCGCTCTCCGGATCTCCGCGCGGGATTTCTCTGTCACTCGCGCGAAAACTCTAGGCAACGTTGTCTCAGGTGGCTAGGGTTCAGCACGACCGCCTGCGGAGGGCGGCCGGGTCGGACCTGCTGCCCGGTGCTCCTTCCGGTATGCGTGGTTGATCTGTCGACAGCCGTCAGGACGTAGCTGACCAGGCACGAAGGCGCCGCCTGTCGGTGATCGCGCACGGCCGGAGCCGTGGCGCGGGCGTCGTGATCCCCTCCAACCCCCTGGGGGACGCCGCTTGTCTCGTCAGGCAACGTTGTCTCAGCTGGTCAGACATGTTCCCCGACCTCGGAAAGGAGCGGTGATGGCCGACTTCGCCAGTCCGGCGCAGTTGTGGGCCGCACGCGACGCCCTGCGTGTGCGGGGCGCTGCGGTCAGCCTGCTGACGGACGGCGCGCGGCTGAGCGTCGAGCCCACGGGCGGTCACGTGGCCGGCGCGGACGGGGGCGCCGGGCGTCCCGTGGACGCCGACGTGCTCGAACTGCGCGCCGACGCGGCCACAACGGCCGTACTGCGGCTGGACGTTCCGCTCGGCGACGCGGCGGGTTACTGGCATCCGGGGGTGGGCTGGGACCGGCACCTGGTGGCGGACTGGGCCAACCCCTGGCGCACCGTCGGCCTGGTCGACTCCGCGCCGCTGGGCTGCCTGTACGACACGGCGGGCCGCGCGCTGCTGGCCTTCGCGTCCGACCGGATCGCGGCCACCACGCGGGTCAGATTCGGTGTCGGCGAGGAGTCGGCCCGCTTCGGGGTGTGGCTCTCGATGGACCTCGCGGCGGGGGAGACCTGTCGGATTCGCGTCCAGGCCCCGGGCCGCCCGTGGGCCGAGGCCGTACGGGAGGTGACCGGCGGTCTCGCGGACGCCGCGCCGCTGCCCGTACCCGACGCGGCCCGCGCCCCCGCGTACTCGACCTGGTACTCGATGCACCGCGAGCTGACGGCGGCGGGCGTCGAGGCCGAAGCTGTGCTCGCCGCCGAAATGGGCTGCGGGGTGCTGCTGTTGGACGACGGCTGGCAGCTCCACGCGGACGGTCCCGGCTACTCCGGCAGTGGCGCGTGGACCCCGGACCCGGCCAAATTCCCCGACTTCGCCGCGCATGTGAGGACCGTGCAGGGCCTGGACCTGCGGTACGTGGCCTGGATCGCACCCCTGCTGGTCGGCGAACGCACCCCGGCGTACGAGGAGTTGGCGCGGGTCGCGCCGCACGAGGTGACGCGGCTCGGCTGCCGGGTCCTCGACCCGCGCCGCCCGGCCGCCCGGCGCTTCGCCGTCGACTCCTGCGTCGACCTCGTCCGGCGCTACGGCCTGGACGGGCTCAAGATCGACTTCCTGGACTTCGCGATGGCGTACGCGGCGGAGGAGTACGCGGCTGAGGAACTCGCGGGCGGGGACCACGCGGTCGAGGTCCATGGGGCCGAGGTCCACGCGGTCGAAGTCCATGCGGTCGAAGTCCACAAGGTCGAGGTCCATGGTGCCGACTGGCCGACTGCCGAAGAGAACGCCGCAGACGAGAACGTCAGGACCGGCCGCGATGACGACACCGGTGCGGGCCGTGGTGCCTCCACAGACGCCGGTACCGGTGTCGCCACCGCCGCCGGACCTGACACCGGCGGAGGCACCGGCACCGGCACCGGTAAGGACACCTGCCGAGGCGTCACCGCGGAGGCGCCCGCCGATCTCGCCGTCGCGGACGTCGCCGATGTGGGCCTGGGCATACGGCTGTTGCTCACCGAACTGCGCGAGCGGCTGCGCGAACTGCGCGGCGACGAGCTGCTGATCGAGCTGCGACAGCCCTACACCGGCCCGGGCATGCGGCGCTTCGGCAACATGCTTCGGGCCGCCGACTGCCCGGCGGACGCCACCGCGAACCGGGTCCGCACGCTGGACACCGGCGTGCTCGCCGGATCGGCGGCGGTCCACTCGGACATGCTGATGTGGGACCCGGCCGCCCCGGCGGAAGCGGCGGCCCGACAGCTGCACTCCGCGCTGTTCTCGGCACCGCAGATCTCCGTCGCGCTGGCCGGACAGAGCGCGGAGCACCGCGCGATGACCGCCTTCTGGCTCGGCGTCCGGCGGACGTACGCCGATGTCCTCGGCCGGGGCGAGATCCGCGCCGGACGCCCCGACCAGCTCCACCAGACGGTGACGGCCGCCCTGGGCCGGCGCGCCGTCATCGCCTGCTACGCCGAACACCACGTCGTCCCGCTCCAGTTGGCGGAGTTCACCGAGATCGCCCTGGTGAACTCCACCGCCGGGTCGCGCGTGGTCCTGGACGTCGAGGACCCCGGCGTCGAGCGGCCGGGCGTGGCGGGCGTGGCGGGCGTGGCGGGCGTGGCAGGCATGGCTGGCGTGGCAGGCGTGTCGGGCCTGGACATCGACGCTCCTGGCGTCGCCGGGCCCGGCGTCCGCGTCCGGCTGGACGTCTTCGACGCCTGCGGCAGACCCGCCGCCTCGGGCCCGCGCACGCTCGGCCCCGGACTCACCCCGATCGCCGTCCCGCCCTCCGGCCTGTGCGTCATCCGGCCGGTGGCACCCGAACAATCCCCGCGCTGAACCCTGGAGAGGACCGACCGTGACAGACAGCCACGCCAGATCCGACCGCACCACCCCGGCGACGCCGACCTCGGTGACGGCCACCCCCGCGGAGGTCTCCCGGCGCAAGGTCGTGGGCTACGGAGCAGCCGCCGTCGCGGGCGCCGCCGCCGCGAGCGCCATGGACTGGGGCCTGGCGCCGAGCGCCCGCGCCGCGGCGCCCGAGGGCACGGCGGCAGCCGCCGCGCTGCCCGTGGTCGCCTTCGGATTCTCCGACCCGACCGGCCTCTACCCGGTGACCGGTACGGCGAAGGCCGCCCCCGACCTGCTCGTGGTCTTCAACCCCACGACGGCGCTGAGCGGTTCGGTCACCTGGTCGGTCGCCGCCCGCGCCGGGGCGCCGCTGAACAGCGGCACCACCGCGTTCACCGCCCCGGCCGGTACGCAGACCACCACCACGATCCCGCTGGGCTCGTACGATCCCGACCACTACGCCGTCACGGCCACCGTCACCAACGCCTCCGGTACCCAACTGCTGGCGCAGACGCTCGGGTTGGGCGTGATCCGGCCGACCGTTGCGGGCCGCAGGCCGAACTCGGCGTTCGGGCTGGGCATCCGCTCGGAGTCGACTCCCGCCATCACCCGGCAGATCGCCCAGCGCATCGGCGTCAAGTGGTGCCGGGGCATCGACGCCGTGCAGCCGGACACCGTCTGCCCGTCCCCCGGCGTCTTCTGGCAGCAGCCGCAGATCGACGCGGCGCGGGCCGAGATCGCCGACTGGCACGCCCACGGCATCGAGGCCCTCGCCGGCATCAACTACAACATGTCGTGGAATGTGCAGCCCGGCCCGGACGGCAAGCCGGTGAAGACCTACCAGAACCGGCCCAAGGACCTGGTCGCGCACGCCGAGATGGTCTACCACTGCATCGCGCCGCTCCAGGACCTGGTCCCCAACTGGGAGGTGTGGAACGAGCCCTGGGTGCACGGCTGGGCGTGGATGACCGGTGACGCCCAGGACTACCGCGACATGTGCAAGCTGATCTGGGACCGGGTGAAGCCCGAGTTCCCCGACGTGAATCTGATCGGCGGCGGCTCGGTCACGTACAACCGCGACATCGTGTACGCGCGGGGCTCCAAGGACACCGGCTACATCGACGGCTCGGTGAACCACGCCTACGGCTACCCCGACGCCACGCAGTACGCGATGACCAAGACGCAGGTCAAGATGGACCGCCTCTGGTCGCGCACCCAGGGCCGCGCCGGGCAGTGGCAGACCGAACTGGGCAACGCCGACGCCAACTTCACCCATCTGCTGGCCGGACAGGCCGGGTACGGCGTGGCCCGCACGGTGGCGCCGACGTACCTGCTGCACATGCTCGCGGGCGCCGAGGAGGACTCGCCGATCCGGATCTTCTGGTTCTCGCTGTCCTACGACAAGACCTACTCCGGCGTCGAGTTCAACATCTACGACATCGCCACGAAGTCCCCCAAGCCCGCCGTCGTCGCCTACGCGACCATGACGAGCCTGCTCGAAGACGCCACGCTGGAAGAGGAGTTGTACCCGAACGCCAAGTCGACGTGGGGCTTCCTGTTCCGCGGCGCCGACGGCAAGGGCCGGGCCGCCGTCTACGCCGACCAGCTCTACGACGGCACGATGGAGGACCAGAGCGCCGGGTACAACGGCACCGTCACCCTCAACGGCGCGCAGGGCGTGCGGGTCTACGACTACCTCGGCCGCCGCCTCGCCGACGGGGCCTCGTCGTCCGTCACGCTCCAGGTCAAGCCGTGGGAAGTCCTGTACTTCGACAGCGATCTGAGTCCTGAGGCGCTGAAATCGGTGCTGACCACGGGTGCCGCCTTCGACTACGACACCCCGCTGAAGGTCGAGGTCCAGTCCTTCACCAGGCCGCTGGGCGCGAGCAGCACCATCGACGTCCTGGTGGAGAACGTCTCGCCGCAGACGCAGAACGCGAAGGTCGTGATCACCCCGCCGTCCGGCTGGCAGGTGTCGCTGTCGGTCTCGCCGTGGATCAGCCTCAAACCCGGCCAGTCGAAGACGCTGACCTTCCCCGTGACGTCGTTCACGGCCAACTCCGCGAACCAGTACGAGATCGGCTACGACATCACGGTGCCGCGCGGCTCGGCCCAGGTGCACCAGACCGGGACGCGGAAGGTGCAGCTCGCGTATCTGCCGTTCCGTCAGATCACCGTCGGCGGAAGCGCCAGCCAGTGGAACGACGTCGTCCCGGTGACGATGACCAGCACCGGCGCGTCCGGTGACACCAAGACGTACAGCCTCCAGGCCGCCTGGGACGACGGCTTCCTGTACTTCAGGGCGCTGATCGAGGACGACGTCCAGCTCTCCAACGTGCCCTTCGCGGCGAACGAGTACCTCTTCCCGTTCAAGGCGGACAGCATCCAGCTCGGCTTCGACGCGGTCGCCCACAAGACCGAGGATCTGCTGGTCGGGGACGCGCACTACGAGAAGTGCCTGCGGTCGCTCTCCCACCTGTACGTCGTCACGCTCGCCACCGGAGGCGTCCCCGAACTGCACCGGCAGCTCGCGCCCGGCACCAACTACCAGACGTACTACCCGACCAACGCGACGCTCCCGACGCCGCTGGGCCCGATGGACGCGAAGGCGGACAGCGGCACCGAGGGCCGGGTGCTGGTGTCGCGGGACGACGTCAACAAGGTGACCAGGTACGAGGTCGCGCTCGCCTGGAGCCAACTCCCCGAGGTGGCCGCCGCGGTGAAGAACGCGCAGCCCGGCGCCGTCACCCCGATGTCCTTCGCCTTCCAGGTGACGGACGCGGGAACCGGCGGTCACGGCGCCACGTACTGGACGACCGCCGCGGAGCCGCCCACGTCCGGCTGCTACAACTTCGCGCCGTTCTGGGGCACCGGCGCCCAGTTCACCGGCGGTCGCGTGGACACCCGCTGGGGCATCGGCAGTTGACCGTCCCGCGCACCCCGTAACGCCTCTTCGCACAGAACCAGGAGCACCCTCCCGTGACCGACCACGCCGCCGATTCCGCCGGACCCGTCAAGGAGTCCGTGCCCGCAGAGCCGCCGTGGGCGCAGCCGTCCGGCGTCCGTATCACCGGGGTCAGGACGATCCTGACCGCTCCCGCGGGCACCACGCTCGTCGTGGTGCGGGTCGACACCAGCGAGCCCGGCCTGTACGGACTCGGCTGCGCGACCTTCACGCAGCGGGCGAAGGCGGTCGCCACGGCGGTCGACGAGTATCTGGCGCCGCAGCTCATCGGCCGCGACCCGGCGGACATCACGGACATCGCGTCGACCTTGCACGTCAGCGGCTACTGGCGGTCGGGGCCCGTGCTCAACAACGCGCTGTCCGGCGTGGACATGGCCCTGTGGGACATCAAGGGCAAGCAGGCGGGACTTCCGGTGTGGCAGCTCCTCGGCGGGCGCTGCCGCACCGCGGTCCCGGTGTACGCGCACGCCGCGGGACGTGACGCGGCGGAGGTCACCGACGAGGTGCTGGCCCTGATGGCCGAGGGGTACGGGCACGTCCGCTGCCAGGTCGCCGTGCCCGGCGCGGGCACCTACGGGGCGCCGGCCGCCGCGGCCACGGCCGGCGCCGCCAAGGCCCTGACCCCCAACGCCTGGGACCCGGCGGCCTATCGGCGCACGGTGCGCGGCCTCTTCGAGCACCTGCGGGAGCACGCGGGCCCCGAGGTCGAGCTGATCCACGACGTGCACGAGCGGGTGCACCCCACCGACGCCGTACGGATCGCGGCGGACCTGGAACCGTACGACCTGTTCTATCTGGAGGACCCGGTCGCGCCCGAGGACATCGAGTGGCTGCGCGTCCTGCGCGGACGCTCGGTGACCCCGATCGCGATCGGCGAGCTGTTCACCAACCCGGCCGAGTACCGCCCGGTCGTCATGGAGCGGCTGTGCGACTTCATCCGGGTCCACGTGTCGGCGATCGGCGGCATCACCCCGGCGTGGCGGCTCGCCGCCGCCTGCGAGATGTTCGGCGTGCGCACCGCCTGGCACGGTCCCGGCGACGTCTCGCCGGTCGGGCACGCCGCCAACCTCGCCCTCGACCTGGCCGCCCCCAACTTCGGCATCCAGGAACAGCATCTGTTCGGCCCGGCCGCGCGGGAGGTCTTCCCCGGCTGCCCCGAGATCCGCGACGGCCACCTGTGGCCGAGCGACGCGCCCGGTCTCGGCGTCGACCTCGACGAGCGGCTGGCGCTGAAGTACCCGCCCAAGGGCGCGGCGGAGCCCGGCCAGGCGTGGAAGCCGCCGCGGCGGGCCGACGGCGCGCTCCAGCGCCCCTGACGCGCGCCCGCCCGGCACCGACCCCGCACCGCACTCGAAGCGACCCCGAACCGACCCCGAACCGACCCCGCACCGCACTCGAACCGAACTCGAAACGAAGGAGCCCCACCCTCATGCGACCCCGTACCTTCGTCACGCTGCTGGCGGCGACCGCCTGCGTGTCGGCCGCGCTCACCGGCTGCGGCTCCTCCTCGTCCGGCGGCGGCGGCGCCACGACCACCCTGACCGTCGCCGAGTGGACCAACCCGGGCGCGATCGAGTTCACGCAGGACCTCAACGCCGAGTTCGAGAAGGCCCATCCGGGCGTGAAGGTCAAGCTCCAGCAGGCGCCGAACAACAACGGCGCCTGGCAGCAGCTCTGGAACAGCCTGCTCCAGTCCAAGTCCGTTGACGTACTGGCCCTTTCCGCGCCCACCCAGGCGGGCTTCGCGCCCAGCTACACCAGCCTCAAGCCCGCGGGCGCCGCCGCCCTGATCGACGCCGGGCAGATGACCGACCTGTCGGCGCAGCCGTTCATGAAGAACTACGACGCGACGGCCCAGGCCGCCGCGGTCGGGCGCAACGGGAAGGTCTACGGCGTCATGGCCGCGCAGTACGCCGCCGCCGGGTCGATCTGGTACAAGAAGGATCTTCTCGACAAGTACCACATGGGCGTGCCCACCACCTTCCAGGAGTTCCTCGACGACTGCGAGACGCTGAAGAAGGCGGGCAAGACCCCGATCTTCGTGGCCGCGAAGGACAACATGCAGGGCGGGGTGTGGCAGGGCTCGGTGAACCAGACCCTCATGCAGGGCCGCCCGGCCTCGGACTCCGTCAAGGTGTCGAGCGAGCGGGCCGACGCGTTCTGGAAGGGCACGCAGTCCTGGACCGACCAGGTCTACAAGGACGCGGCAGGCCGCTACGAGAAGGTCATGAAGTACATCGAGCCCAACGCGGCCGGTGTCGCCCAGCTCACCGCGCCCGGCGTCTGGGCCGCGAAGTCCGACGACTACCCGTTCCTGCTGGACGGTTCGTGGGACGGCGCGCTCATCCAGAAGGCCAACCCCACGCTCAACCTCGGGTTCTTCACCATGCCCGGCACCGACACCCCGGCGGCCAACCGCCTCATGCTCAAGCCCGACCTGACCTGGATGGTCCCGACGACCGCCAAGCACAAGGACCTGGCCATGGAGTGGCTGACGATGTTCTCCGACCCGGAGAACTACAAGGAGTGGCTGACCAAGACCGGCTCCATCTCCACCCAGCCCGCGCTGAAGAACACCGGACTGCCGTGGATGGACTGGCAGAACGCCCACATGGACGACGCCTTCCAGCAGCTCAGCAACCCGTGGGTGCCCGCGGGCGCGCCCGTGGACGCGGGCGGTCCCGACTTCTCCAAGATGACGCCGATCGGCGGCGACAGCGCCGACACGATCCTCAGCCGCTCGGCGAGCGCGTACCGCAAGTCGGTCGGCAACTGACCACCGCCTCCCAGGCACCATGAGAAAGGAGGCGCGGCGTGGCACGCTGTCCCTTCGGAACCCAACGGACGCGGCGGTTCATTCCCTGGGCCAGCATCGCGATTCCGGGAGCGGGCTGGCTGCTGTTCGGGCTCTACCCGTCCCTGGCCACCATCGGATACTCCTTCACCAGGTACTCCGGGCTCCCGGGCACGCCGCTCAACTTCTGCGGACTGTGCAACTACGACGCGGCGTTCACGTCGCTGTCCACCCAACTGTGGAGCGCCGTACGGGTCACGCTGATCTATGTCATCGGCGTGACCGTGCTCCAGAACGCGATCGGGCTCGGACTGGCCCTGCTGCTCAACCGGCCGGGCCGCTCCCTGACCTTCTACCGCGCGCTGATCTTCATGCCGCAGATCTTCTCCGTCACCGTGGTCGGCGCGGTCTTCTCCCTCATGCTCGACCCGTACTCGGGGCCGGTGGAGAAGGTCGTGCACGGCCTGTTCGGCGTCGACTCCGCCTTCCTCGGGTCGAGTTCACTGGCGCTGTGGCTGGTGATGATGGTGAACGTCTGGATGTTCTCCGGCTACTCGATGCTCATCTACATCGCGGGACTGCGGAACATCCCGCGCTCGGTGTACGAGGCCGCGGCGATGGACGGCGCGGGGCGGTTCCGGGTGTTCCGGCATGTGACGTGGCCGCTACTGGCCCCGGCCACCACCGTGAACGTCTTCCTCACCGCCATGGCCACGCTGGGCGAGTACGCGCTGATCATGGTGCTCACCGCGGGCAACTTCGGCACCAAGACCCTGGGGTTGTACATGTTCCAGTCCGCGTTCGGCAGTGACAGCCAACTCGGCTACGGCTCGATGCTGGCGATGATCCAGTTCGTGCTGACCGTCGCGATCGGCGGCGTCCTGCTGTACGGCCTGCGCAGGCGGGAGGTCTCGCTGTGACGACCGCCCGGGCGGCCGGAGCGTCGCCGTCGTCAGCGCCGAGGACCCCCGCGGCCCCCACCCGGCTCCAGCGGCTGATGTCCGCCAGGACGACCAAGGCGGCGGGGCTGAACCTGCTGTGCTTCGCCATCGCGGCCGGTCTGTTCGCCCTGCCGCTGGTCTACGTCCTGCTCCAGGCGTTCAAGACGTACACCGGATTCCTCCAGAACCCCACCGGGATGCCGCATCCGTGGACCACCGAGAGCTTCTCGGCGGCCTGGAACCAGGGGCACTTCGGACGGCAGATGATCAACAGCCTTGTCTACGCGGTCATCCCCGACGTCGTCACGCTGATCCTCGGCGTCTTCCTGGCCTTCCCCATCTCCCGCGGCTACTTCAAATACTCCAACGGGCTGTACACCTTCTTCATCTTCTCCGGCTTCCTGCCCGGCGGCCTGATCCCGCTGTTCATCGAGGCCAGGACGCTGGGCCTGTACAACAGCATGGTCGGCTACCTGATCCTGACCAGCCTGTCCGGCGCCGGGTTCTTCTTCTTCGTCGGCTACATCAAGGGCATCCCGCGCGAGATCGACGAGGCGGCGGCGCTCGACGGCTGCGGCTACATCCGGTTCATCTTCACCATCATCATTCCGCAGATGAAACCGGCCCTGGCCACGTTCGCGATCTTCGGCTTCGTGCACGCCTGGAACAACCTGATCCTGCCGCTCGTGATGCTGTCGGACTCCGCGCTGTGGCCGGTCACCCGGGGGCTGTACTCGTTCTTCGGCGAGTACTCGCAGAACTGGCCGCTGATCGCCGCGGGCACCTTCATCGTCGCGGCGCCCATCATGCTGCTGTTCATCCTGCTCCAGCGCTACCTCGTCGAAGGCGTCGCGGGCGGCGCGGCGTTCGGCACGCAGGGTGTCGCGCCCGGCTCGTCGGGCGCCGGAGGCGCCGAAGTGGGAGGGGGATCGTGACGGCCGCCGTCACGCACTGGCCGGCGGACGGGGACGAGGTGAGGTTCGCGCTCAGCGACCCCCTCGACCACCCCGACTTCGCCTGGCCCCGGACTCTGCTGCACTACCCGGTGCGGTGGGCGGCGCCCTCGATACGCGCCGGGCGACTGCGGCTGCTCGACGCGTCCGGCGCGCCGGTGCCCTTCCAACTCGCCGAGACGACCACGGACTCGGAGGGCGACGACGCGTTCCTGACGTCGGCCACCGTCTGCTTCTTCGCCGACCTCGCGCCCGGCGCCCGCCATGAGTTCACTCTGCGCGCGGACGAGACGCTGCCGTCGGCGCGGGGCACGGGGCCGGTCGAGGTCACCGAGGACGGCGACGGCATCGTGGTCGACGGCGGAGCCCTGCGGGTCCGGCTGCCGTCCGCCGGCCGGTTCGCCACCGGGGACATACCAGGGCCGGTCCGGCAGCTCGACCGCGGGCACGGCTGGGTCGGCAGGTCCGTACTGCGCTGCGGCGACGGGCGGCTGGACCACCTCGACGTGCAACTGACCGAGGCCGGAACGCTGTTCGCGACCCACGTCCTCACGTACGTCTTCACCGGCGGCGCGCGCTACACCGCGACCGTCCGGGTGCTGCGGGACTGCGACTTCCTCGAACTGTCCGAGGAGATGGTGTCGTTGGACGAAAGGGCGACCACCACTACGGCGACGACGGCGACGACGACGGCGACGACGGCCATGGCCTGGGAGCTGCACTGGGAGGGCTGCACGCCCACCCACCGGTTCTCCTCCGCCTGGCCGTTCTCGCAGTCCGCCGCCGACCACGCCGACCCCGGTTCGCCCGAGCTGTACCACTGGCTCGGCATCGACGAGCCCGTCGTCGTCGGCGACTGCGGCGAGGACCCGTCCTTCTCCGGGCCGGGCGGCAGGGAGCACCCCGAGACCGACATGGCCTTCACCGTCGGCCCCTACGCCCCGAGCTTCGCGTGGGACATCCGGCCGCACGCCGCCTTCTGGGACGCCGAACAGCGCGACGCCATGGGCGTGTTCGTCCGCGACCACGCCCGGTGGGACGACCGTACGTACTCCTCGTGGGCGTCGGCGGACACCCTCCGCGTCCACTTCCGCCACGACGGCGTCCTGCGCTGGACCTGGCCGCTGCGCACCGGCACCCGCAGCACCGGTATCGCCTTCTACGACCACGAGCGCGACCTGGAGGTGCTGCGCGCGCAGCGGTCGACGGCCTACCAGTCCACGTACGTACGCCATCTCCAGCACTGGCAGGGCACGCTCAGCCTCGACCGGGTCAAGGACTGGACGCTCACCTATACCGGCAAGCGGCCGGAACCGCTGTGCGGGGAAGGGGAGTTCGGCAGCGCGCGGGAATTCGCCGACGCCCTGCTGACCGGCCCCGAGGGACCCCGGCTGATCGCCCACGGGGTCAACGACGTCGCGGGCTACCTCAACATCGGCCAACGCCCGCTCTACGACCGGCTGCTGGACGGCTACGACCGGTTCGCCGGACAGCTCGACGCCGCCGAGCGCGAACGCGTGGACGCCCTGCTCCTGCTGACCGGATACGTCTCGGCGGGCGAGGAGATCGGCCCGCTGCTGCGGATGGCGGGCGGGCACCCCAACTTCATGGCCGACGGCAAGGCGGCGCTGGCCTGCCTGGCCTGGCTCTTCCCCGAGCACGAGGCGGCGGGGGAGTGGCTGGACCAGTTCGAGCGGTTCGCCGAGCTGACCGGTGTGTTCCACACCCGCCCGGCGCTGCCCTCCCGCCGCGCACGGCCCGGCCGGTGGACCGAGAGCCTGGCCACGTACGTGTGGGCGTATCTGCAGCCCCTCGGCCGGGGCAACCACCTGGCGCGGGAGGCCGACGGCCGCAACCGGGCCGTCACCCCCGAACTCGCCGCCCTCGGCGACTGGTTGGTCAACGCGCTGACCGCACCGGTCGACGTCACCGGCACCGGCGAGCTGCGTCGGCTGCACCCCGCGCAGGGAGCGCACGCCTACTGGCCGCGCCGCCCTCCCATCGAGATGCGGCTGCTCGGCGAGACCCTGCACCGCTACCGGCCCCTGGTCGCCGAACACCTGCTGTGGGGCAGCGACCCCGCCGCCCGACGCCTGGACAGCCCGCACGACGCACCCGACCCCTGGCGCGTCACCGTGCGCACCGAGGGCAACCCCGGCACCAACCCCCGCCTGCGCAGCGCCAAATACACCGGATACGGGATCACCCTGCGCGCCGACGTCGACCGGCCGGGCGAGGTCGCCGTCTTCCTCCAGCAGGTGGACCGCGGCCCCAACTACCGCTGGGGCATCGCCGACGACAACGGGAGCGGCCACCTCTACTACTACGCGGCGGGCGCCTCCTACAGCGGCCACGGCCCCGAGGACGCCGGGGACCGCCGCGTGCCCGACGCGACCTTCGCGACCTCCTGCGCGGTCTGGAAGGACGGCGCCTTCCGCGGCATCGGCTGCCACACCCTCGACCGGCCGATGTACGACCTCGGCGGCGCGCAGTACGCGGAGATCGTCCCCGATCCCGACGGCCCGGTCGGCGACCTGTACCTCGGCCGCAGCGTGCTGCTCGTCGGCACCGACTACCTGGTCACCTACGACTCCTTCGCGCCCAACCAGCGCATGGTGTGGACCTGGTCGGTGCTCACCGAGGCCACCGGGCACGATGCCAACAGCTACGCCCACCTGCCCGAGCGGATGCCGTTCATCCACCTCGTGCGCGGGGTGCGCGAGGACGGCACGGTGGGAGAAGGCGGCGCGGCGGGCCGGGGCGGCGCGGTGCGGGAGACCGGCACGCTCGGAGGCGCCTTCGCCACCGACGTCACGCACGGCGTACGCCTCGAAGGCCGCGCCGACGGGGCAAACGGCAACACGCTCGCGGTCGTCAGCCACCGCGACGACCTGGTGATCGACCCGGCCGCCGACACGCCCTGGGGCGCCAGGATCCGGGCCCCGCACAGCCTCGACCTCGTCTTCCGGCACCAGTCCGCGAGGCCCTGCGAACCGGCCGCCGTCGAATTCGCCGAGGACGGGCTGCGGTTCACGGGGACGGCGGGCACGATCCGGCTCTTCGACAGCGGACACCGCGAACTGACGCTCTTTCACGGCAGCGCCATCGGCACGGCGGACGTCCTGCTGACCACCGACGACCGCGACCTGGGCATCAGCCTCGGCTACCTCCACCCCACGGAGCTGCGCGGCACGTACGACGCGCAGACGGACACCGGGATCACCCTGCGCCTGCCCGCCGGGCTCGACGCCGCGGCGGACTTCTCCGTGGACGGCGCACCGCTGCGCCCGCTCGGCCGGACGCACGACACCGTGCGGCTGGCGCTCCCACGGGGCCGCCACGCATGGGAGTTGACCGCGCGCCGCCCGGAACCGGCGCCGCCGCGGGTGATCCGTACCGAGACCGTCCCCGGCGGCGCCGTCGTGCACTTCACCGCCGTCGCCGCGGCCGACTCCTACCTGCTCGAACTCAGCACGGACGGCGGTCTGACCTGGGCACCGGCCGTCGCCGCCGCCGACAGCCCCGGACTCCTGAGCGGACTGTCCGACGGCGTGAAGTACCACGTCAGGGTCGCCGCGCGGAACACCGACCGGCAGGGCCCTCCCGGCGCCGACTACCCGGTCTACGCGTCCGGCCGGGTGCCGGAGCCGCCGGACGGCCTGAAGGTCAGACTCAACGACGGCGCGGTGAGCGTCAGTTGGGGCGAGGTGCTGGGCGCAGGACGGTACCGGCTGTACCAGCGGCGCAAGGGCGAGGCCGGCTTCCGCGAGGTCTTCGCGGGCACGGCCTTCGCGTACGTCGACCGCGTGCCCGGTGTCGTACCGGCGACCGGCGATCCGCGCGGGTCGGACGGTGCTCGCGGCGGCGGGAGGCCGGGGCAGGCGCCCGTCCTGGAGTACGCGGTGGCCGCCGAGAACGGAAACGGTACCGGCCCCATGTCGCCCCCCGTCGACACCGACCCCGGCAGTTGGCGGCACTGGAATCCGCCGGTCGACGTCGCCTTCCGCCGCCACCACGCCTACAACCAGCCGCCGTACGCCCCCGCCTGCGCGACCCCGCGGCCCTACGACGAACAGCGCCCGCCCGCCCAACTCCCGCACGATATGGACCCGTTGGAGCGGACATGGTGACGGCGCAGCGCATCCTGATCACCGGGGCCGCGGGCCGCGTCGGCCGGGCGCTGCGCCCGCGCATGGCGCGGCCGGGACGCACGCTCCGGCTCCTGGACATCGCCGAGATCGAGCCGCCGGCGTCGGGCGAGGCCGTGGAGACCGTACGCGCCTCGTTCACCGACCCGGACGCGAT
Source organism: Streptomyces sp. NPDC087422 (assembly GCF_044744145.1). Classification (NCBI taxonomy): domain Bacteria; kingdom Bacillati; phylum Actinomycetota; class Actinomycetes; order Kitasatosporales; family Streptomycetaceae; genus Streptomyces; species Streptomyces sp. NPDC087422. Next base: position 101,815 of record NZ_JBIUXT010000006.1, read on the forward strand.
CGACGCCGCCTGCCAGGGTGTCGACGCCGTGCTCCACCTCGGGGGACTGGCCGGGGAGGCGCCCTGGGAGCGCATCCGGGAGATCAACATCGACGGCACGCAACGGGTACTGGAGGCCGTGCGCCGCCAGGGCGTGCCGCGGGTGGTGCTCGCCTCCAGCATCCACGCGGCGGGATTCCGTACGCGGGACGACGCCGTACCCGTACGGGAGGAGGGCGCTGCCGCAGGGGCCCCGGCCGCTGAGCGCGCCGATCTGCCCGCGGACATCGCACCGCGCCCCGATACGTTCTACGGCGCGGGGAAGGCCGCGGTGGAGGCGCTCGGCGCGCTCTACCGGAGCCGCTTCGGCATCGACGTCACCTGTCTGCGGATCGGCGCCTTCCGGCCGCGCCCGCTCGCTCCTGAGGACCTGGCCGCCTGGCTGTCGCCGGACGACGCGGCCCGGCTGGTGGAGGCGTGTCTGCGCGCGGAGCCCGCCGGATTCCGGATGCTGTGGGGCATCTCCCGCAACACCCGCCGGTGGTGGTCCCTCGCGGAAGGGGAGGCCATCGGCTACCACCCGCGGGACGACGCCGAGGACCACCTGGCCGCGCTCCTGGAGTGCGGGTCCTTCGGTCCCGCGGACTTCGACCCGGCGGCCGACCGCAACTTCCGCGTCGGCGCCAATTTCTGCACTATGCCGTTGGGCTGACGACAAGGGCCTGCCGTCGGCAGCAAGCTCGGACGGCAACAGTTTTCGGTCATCCGGCCGCGCAGGCGCTCCGGTTGGCGAACACCGTGGGACTGGAGAGGGAACGTATGAGTGAGGAACACGCCGGTCGCGTCGCGCTGGTCACGGGCGGATCGAGCGGTATCGGCCGCGCCGCCGCGGAACTGCTGGCCGCGTCGGGCGCCGCTGTCGCCGTCTGCGGTGTGGACGCCGACGACACGGAGAAGACGGCCGCGGCCATCGCGGAGGCGGGCGGCCGGGCGCTGCCCGTCGTCGCGGACGTCTCGGACCCCGACGCGGTCGCCGCGGCGGTGGCGCGGACCGTGAGCGAGTACGGCGGTCTCGACGTGCTGGTGACCTCCGCGGGCATCCAGCGCTACGGAACGGTCGCCGACACCGACGAGAAGACCTGGGACGAGGTGTTCGCCGTCAACGTCAAGGGAGTGTTCCTGACCGCCCGCGCCGCCCTGCCCCACCTGCGGCGCAGCGCCTCCGGCGGCTCCGTCGTCGTGGTCTCGTCCGTGCAGTCGCGCGCCGCGCAGTCCAACGTGGCCGCCTACGCGGCGGCGAAGGGCGCGCTGAACGCGCTGGTCCGGTCGATGGCCGTGGACGAGGCCCCCTTCGGGGTACGGGTCAACGCCGTCTGCCCCGGCTCCGTCGACACCCCGATGCTGCGCCACTCGGCGGCACGGTTCAGCGACGGCAGCGAGGAAGGGGTGCGGCGACTGCTCGGGGAGTGGGGCCGCAGCCACCCGATAGGGCGCATAGCCCAGCCCCGCGAGGTCGCCGAGGTGATCGCCTTCCTGGCCGGCACCCGCGCCGGATTCGTCACCGGCACGGACATCCCGGTCGACGGCGGCGTCCTCGCGGCCCTGGCCGTCACCCTCCCCCAGGACGCCCCGGAGCCCTCCGCGACAGCCTGACCCCACGGCCGGACCGATAGCGGCGACGAGGGAGCGGGGGCCCTCGTCGGCACGGTGAAGTCGGTCGCCGTGCGCAGCGACCGGCGCCGGGCGGGCCCGTCGGCGTCCCGGCGGAGCGCGAGCCGTTGCTCTACGGCCTGCGGGCGGGCGGCGGTTGAAGGGCGGGCCAGCGGGTGAGCATCGCTTCGCGCATCGCGGGGGCCAGACGGCCGAGAGCCGGCAGGCGGCCCTCTCGGGCGGTCACGCGGCCGACGACGCCGAGCCGGTGGACCAGCCGCTGACGGGCCGTCACCGTGCCCCACTCCCAGTCCTGGTGCGGAATCAGGGCCAGGCGGTCGGTGGTCCCGCGCTCGGCCCGCTGCACCAGCGCGTCACCGCGCAGCAGCCAACCGGCGCAGGCGTCGGTGAGATCGCCCGGGACATCCGTGCCCGTCGCCCGGCGCCAGGCGTCGCGATACGCGGCCTCCGCCGCTTCCAGCAGCGGGGGAGCGGGGGCGGTGACGCACCAGCAGGTCGGGAAACCGACGCGCAGATAGGCGAGTTCGACGATTCCGTCGCCCAACGCGGCCTGCTCGAAGTCGATGAATCTGACGCCGTCGTCGGTGTGCATGTCGTTGCCGGGGCACGGGTCGCCGTGCAGCAGAGCGCGGCCCCGCGACTGTGACGTGCGGTCCACGAGGTCGTCCAACTCGCCGCGTACGGCGGGCGGTACGGCGACGCCGAGGGCCTGGGCGAGGGCGAGGAAGGAGTCGACGTCCGTGTGCGCCGGGCCCGACCAGGCGGGGAGTACGTCCGAGCCGTCGCTGTCGTCGCCGCCGTCGCCGACGTCCGCATCGCCGCTGGTCGCCGCGTGGAGCCGGGCCAGTGCCCCGGCGTAGTCGACGATCCACGCCTCGCGCGGCGGCCGGTGCTCCACGTACTCCAGCACCAGCACCCGCTCCCGCGCGTCGGTGCCCAGCAGCGTCGGCACGACCGGCGGATCGACCCGGCCCGCGAGCCGCAGCGCGGCCACCTCGCGGGCGTACCTCTCGTCGGCCTCGGGCGCGTCGACAAGTTGCTTGACCACCACGGGAGTTCCGGCCAGCTCGGCCCGCCACACCCGCGAGCGCGGACTGCTCCCCAGCCGGCGGCCCCGCCGGGGCGTCCCCAACTCGTCCCGCAACTTCTCCCCGAGGGGCAGCCGTGACCGCATGGCGGCATCCTCGCACGGGCGGGGACGACACCCGGAGCGATTTACGGCGCGGCGGCCCCGCCCGGTCCGGGGCGGTCCCCGCCCATGACATTCGTCATGAACAGTCATGACAGACCACACGGCCCGAAGCGCCGACGGGCGGACAGCCTTGAGACATGGACACAGTCATCGAAACCACCGGCTTGCGGCGGAGCTACAGCGGCTTCGAGGCCGTACGCGGCGTCGACATCAGCGTGGGGCCGGGCGAGCTGTTCGCCCTGCTGGGGACGAACGGCGCGGGCAAGACCTCGACGCTGGAGATCCTGGAGGGGCAGGCGCCCGCCAGCGCGGGAACCGTACGGGTGCTGGGCGCCGACCCCTACCGCGAGCGTGCCGCGGTGCGGCCCCGTATCGGAGTGATGCTCCAGGAGGGCGGCTTCCCCACCGAGCTGACCGTCGCGGAGACCGTCGACATGTGGGCGGGCTGCACCAGCGGCGCCCGGCCCGTGGCGGAGGCCCTGGAGCTGACGCGGCTGGAGCAGCGGCGCGGGGTCCGGGTCAAGCAGCTCTCCGGCGGCGAGCGGCGCCGCCTCGACCTCACGCTCGCGCTGCTCGGACGGCCGGAGGTGCTCTTCCTCGACGAGCCCACCACCGGTCTCGACGCCCAGTCCCGGCACGACACCTGGGAGCTGATCGGAGAGCTGAAGCGGCAGGGCACCACGGTGCTGCTCACCACGCACTACCTCGAAGAGGCGGAGCAGTTGGCGGACCGGCTGGCCATCATGCACGCGGGCCGGATCGCCAGCACCGGACGCGTCGCGGACGTGGTCGCCGAGCGGCCCGCGCGGATCACCTTCGAACTGCCCTGGGGCCGCTTCCCCGCCGACCTGCCGCCGCTGCGGTCGATCGGCGTCACCGCACACGAGGTCACCGGGCAGAAGATGCGCCTGGAGACCCGCGACCTCCAGCACACCACCACCGAGCTGCTGTGCTGGGCCCGTGACCAGGGCGTCGAACTGACCGGCCTCGACGTCCGTTCCGCGTCACTGGAAGAGGCGTTCATGGACATCGCCAAAGAGCTCGACCACCGGGACGAGCACCCGGACGAGCATCGTGGCGGCGACCGCACAGAGCAGCGATCCGACCGCCGAGCCGACCACCGGGCCGCCCACCGGGCCGACGACCACCAGGAGACGACGCGATGACCTCCGCGACCACGACGACCACCGCGCCCACGGACACCGCGCGCCGGTCCCGTAAGAGCACCGAACGCCTGGCCGCGCTCGGCCGCGCGGAACTGATCCTGCTGGTCCGCAGCAAGGCCGCCCTCATGACGGCCCTCGTCCTGCCCGGTGTCATCGCCGTGTCGATGCGCAGCGCCGTGAAGAGCCTGGACCTGGGCGGCACCGGCCTGTCCGTCGCCACCGTGCTGGTGCCGGGCGCCCTCGGCATGGCGCTGTTCTTCGCGATCTACACCAACATGGTCGGCGTGTACGTCACCCGCCGCGAGGGCCTTGTCCTCAAGCGGCTCCGCTCGGGAGAGGTCCGCGACGCCGAGATCCTGACCGGCGGCGCGCTGCCCGCGGTCCTGATGGCGGTCGTGCAGTCCCTGCTGCTCGGCGTCGGACTCGCCGTCCTGCTCGACATGCCCGCCCCCGAGGCACCTCACCTGCTGGTCCTCGGCCTGCTCCTCGGTATCGTGCTGCTGGTCGTGGGCGCCGCGCTCACCGCCGCCTTCACCCAGACGGCTGAGAGCGCCCAATTGACCTTTCTGCCGTTCATGCTGGTGAGCATGGCCGGTTCCGGGATGTTCCTGCCCCGCGACACCCTGCCGGACACGGTGGCGCGCATCGGTGCGTTCCTGCCGTTCACCCCGGTCATGGACCTGTTGCGCGGCGGCTGGACGGGGAATGTGGACGGGACGGACCAGCTCCGGCTCACTCTCACGGCCCTGGTGTGGATCGGCGTGGCCGTGCTCGGCGTACGGAAGTGGTTCCGTTGGGAGCCTCGGCACTGACCGCCCGCGCGGCCGACGAGAAGGCCGGGCGCGCACGGCGCCGGACACGTAGGACTCAAGGATTCGAAGGACCGAAGGACTCGAAGGACGAAGGGACGAAGGGGCGACGGTGACTGCGGGAACCACAGGGACCACGACGGGACCCACGGGAACGGCCGGGCTGGCGAGCGTGCAGAGCTGGGTGGAGTGGCTCGGCCACCGGCACGGCACGGACCGCTACCGTCGCTACACCCTGAACTCCCTCTCCTGCTTCGCCCTGTTCGAGGCGGGCCTGTGGACGCTGTGGGTCGTCACGAACGACGTGGGCCCGCTCTGGATCGCGGTCGCGGTCCTGGGCGCTGCCCACGTCGTCGTCCAGGCGCTGCTCTCCCGCGCCGGGCTCCGCGCCTACATCGGCCTGGCGCCCCGCCCGTACCTGCTGGCCGCCCTCTACACCGCCGTCACGGTCGCCGCCGTCGCGGTGGGCTGCGTGTTGCAGGCGAAGGACCGCGTCGAGGGGAAGGACCTCGCGCCGTACGTGCTGTGGCTGATGATGTTCTACGCGGGCCCGCCCATGCTGGCGCTGTCCCTGCGGGCGGGTACGGCCCTGGTCTCGGCCGTCACGCTGGGCTCGCTGGTCGCCGTCTTCGCGACCGGACTGCGCGGGGAGTCGCTGGCGGTGGTCGTCGGCGGGACCCTGTTCCTCGTCCCGTTCATGGCCCTCGCCCTGCGGGCCTCCGGCTGGAGCGTGCTCCTGATCGAGGAGCTGGCCGCGGCCCGCGGGACCCAGGCCCGCCTGGCCGTGGCCGAGGAACGCCTGCGCTTCGGCCGCGACCTGCACGACATCCTCGGACGCAACCTCGCCGTGGTGGCGCTGAAGAGCGAACTGGCGGCGAAGCTCGCGGAACGCGGCAGCCCCGAGGCCGTCGACCTGATGTACGAGGTGCAGCGCATCGCGCAGGACAGCCAGCGCGAGATCCGTTCCGTCGTGCGCGGATACCGCACCGCGGACCTGCACACCGAACTCGCGGGGGCCCGCGAGGTCCTGAAGGCCGCCGGTATTCCCTGCCGTATCAGCGACGGTCCCGCCGCCCGCCTCCCGGACGACATCCAGACCGCGCTCGGCTGGGTCATCCGCGAGGCCGTCACCAATGTGCTGCGCCACGCCCAGCACGCCACCCGCTGCGAGGTGTCCCTGCGCGACACCGGCGAGGGCGCTGTCACGCTGGTCGTGGAGAACGACGGGAGCGACCACCGGGGCGGGCGCGGCCACCGCGCGGGGAGCGTGGGAGGCGGGAGCGGGCCCGCCACCACGGCGGGCAGCCGCACGGCGGACGCGGCCTCCGCGGACGGGACCACGCCCGCCGGAAGCGGTCTCGCCGGACTCGAAGAGCGTCTGACGCAGCTCCAGGGCACACTCACGACCAGCGAACGCTCCGCCGGCGTCTTCCGCCTGACCGTGACCATCCCGTGGGAGGAAACACCATGATCAGGGTCCTGCTCGCCGACGACGAGCACCTCATCCGCGGAGCGCTCGCCTCGCTGCTCGCCCTGGAGGACGACATCCTCGTCGCCGCCGAGGCGGGCTCCGGCGACGAGGCCCTCGCCATGGCACGGGCCCACCGGCCGGACGTCGCCGTCCTCGACCTCCAGATGCCGCGCGGCGACGGAATCAGCGTCGCGGAACACCTGCGCGCCGAACTCCCCGACTGCGCGACGATGATCGTGACCAGCCACGCCGGGGCCGGGGCCCTCAAGCGCGCGCTGAGCGCGGGCGTGCGCGGCTTCGTGCCCAAGACCGTCTCCGCGCAGCAGCTCGCCCGCATCATCCGTACCGTGCACGACGGCGGACGCTACGTCGACCAGGAGCTGGCCGCCGACGCCATCACCGCGGGCGACTCCCCGCTGACGCCCCGCGAGGCGGAACTGCTCGCCATGGCCGAGGAGGGGGCGCCCGTCGCCGACATCGCCGCCCGCGCGATGCTCTCGGTCGGCACCGTACGCAACCACCTGTCGTCCGCCGCCACCAAGGTCGGCGCCGAGAACCGCCATGTCGCGGCGCGCCTCGCCCGCGAGCGCGGCTGGCTGTGACCGCACAGCGCACCGGAGACCGCGGGCGGGGGCCGCAGGAGGTCAGGGACCGGTCACCCGCAGGAGACGAAGGTCACCTCCACGGCCCGCCTCCTGGCCCGTGGTCTGTACCGGCGCTCACGGGGAAACCGCCGTGACAGGGACCAAGCCGCGTGACGTGCGGCGGCAGGCCCGACGACGACGAAGTGGTGGCGATCGTGGGCATGGTCCGAAGATTCGACGCCTATCAGCGCGAGCACACCTGGATCGGGCTGCCGCTGGCGGTGGTGTACAAATTCGGCGAGGACCAGGGCGGCTACCTCACGGCGCTGATCGCCTACTACGCCTTCCTGTCGGTCTTCCCCGTGCTGCTGCTCCTGGTGTCGGTGCTCGGCTTCCTGCTGCACAACGACGCGCACTTCCAGAAGCAGGTCGTCGACTCGGCCCTGCACCAGTTCCCGGTGATCGGCGATCAGATCGGCGAGAACATCCGGTCGTTCCACGGCAACACGCTCGCGGTCGTCACCGGTGTGATCGGCGGCCTGTACGGCGCGCTCGGTGTCGCCCAGGCCGCGCAGAACACCCTGCTGAAGATCTGGGCCGTGCCGCGCCACGACCGGCCGAACCCGCTGCGCTCCCGGCTGCGCAGCCTGCTGGTGGTAGGGGTCTTCGGCGTGGGCCTGGCCGCCACCACCGCGCTGACCTCGCTCGCGTCGGACGCCCGCGCGTTCGGCGTCCACCCCGTCGTCCTGCTGCGGATCGCGGCGACCGTACTGTCCACGGCCGTCAACACCGGCCTGCTCCTGTTCGCGTACCGCTACTTCACGGTCGGCACCGTACGGCTGCGCTCCTCGGCGGGTACGGCGCTGGCCGCCGCGCTGGCCTGGCAGTTCGTGCAGTGGGCGGGCACGTACTACGTCCGGCACGAGCTGCGCGGGGCGACCGCCACGTACGGGCTGTTCGGGATCGTCCTCGGCCTGATCACCTGGATCTACCTGGGCGCGCTGATCTTCGTCCTCACCGCGGAGGTGGCGGCGGTACGGGCCCGGCGGCTCTGGCCGCGCAGCCTGCTCACCCCGTTCACCGACAATGTGGTGCTCAGCCGCGCGGACCGTGAGGTGTACACCTCGTACGCCGCCACGGAGGTCTTCAAGGGCTTCCAGCACGTCGAGGTGAGGTTCGACCCGCCGACCGTGCCCTCGCCCACCGGTACGGCGACGGATACGGCAACCGGTACGCCGCCGCCCGGCGTCGGGCTTCCCGCGCAGGACGGTTCGGGGGACGCGAAGGACGTCGTTCCATAGCGGGTGCCTCAACTCCGCCGATCGGGGAAGTCGGCCTGTGTGAAGACGCAAGCAGCAGCATCGACGGGCCGTCACAACGCCAGACGCGCGGCCGACAGCAAGGCGGTCGCCGTCGCGGGCCGCGCGGGGTTCGCGGCCCGAGGGGTGATCTACATCCTGGTGGGCGCACTGGCGGTGCGCATCGCCTTCTCCGACGCCGGAGGCCAACAGGCCGACCGCGGCGGCGCGCTCGCCGAGATCGCGCACAAGCCGTTCGGGGACGTCCTGTTGTGGCTGCTGGGCATAGCCCTGGCCGGAATGGCCCTGTGGCGGCTGTCGGAAGCGGCCTTCGGACAGGCGGGACCCGACGGCGACAAGCCCACCAAGCGCGCGATGGCCGCGGGCCGCTGCGTCTTCTACGCCTTCGTCTCGTACTCCGTGCTCGCCTACGCGGCCGGTGAGAAGAGCAGCGGCAGCGGGTCGACCGACAAGAGGACCGACGACGTGACGGCCAAGGTGCTCGACTGGCCGGGCGGCCAGTGGATCGTCGCCGTCGCCGGTGTCGCCGTGTTCTGTGTCGGTGTGTGGATCGCGGTCCGTGCCCTCATGCGCAAGTTCCACAAGCACCTGAAGATGGGCCAGATGTCGCGGCGCCAGCGCCAAGCCGTGGACTTCCTCGGCATGTTCGGCGGCACCGCGCGAGGCGTGCTGTTCGCCACGGCCGGCGGATTCGCCGTGGCCGCGGCGGTCAAGCACCAGGCGGGCAAGTCCAAGGGCATGGACGACACGCTGCGCTCGTTCGCCGACACGCCGGTCGGCCCGTGGCTGCTGGTGCTCATCGCGGTCGGCCTGATCGCCTTCGGGCTGTTCTCCTGGGCCAACGCGCGGTGGCGCGAGGTCTGAGCGGCGCCGGAAGGCGGACCGGGCGGGGTGCGCCGGGCGTCCGCGCCCGTGGCGTCGTCAGCTCACGCGTCGCGGAAGGCCGCGGCTCGCGGAAGCTCACGCGTCGCGGAAGCGCGCGGCTCACAGGTCGCGCGCGCTCACAGCTCGCGGATCTCCTCGGGCGGGCGGCCGACGGCGTCCGCCACCTCGTGCTCGTCGCCGCCCTTGGCGAGGACCGCCGCGCTCTCGGCCTTGAGGTCGATCGCCGCCGCCTGGAGGGCGTCCTCGGCCTCGGCGTAGCGGTGCGCTGCCAGTTCAAGTTTCGCTGTGTCCACAGCGCAAGCATGCCACTACTCACCGCTGTCGCGGCGCACGACCGGGGCAGGTGTCGCACGGTCCTGCCGTCCGTACATTCGTCCGCACACCCGTACAGGAAGAGGAGAAGTCGATGAGCACGCCGATGTGGGTCGTCCTGGGCGCCGTGGTCGTCGTGGCGCTGGTGGCCGCCGTGGTGGCGGCCGGGCGCGTGCGGCGTAGCGGAGAAACCCCCGTACGGCGGTCGGGCGGCGCGTCCGGCGGCGGCGCCGCGCCGCGCAGGGGCGAGGTGTGGTGGGCGGACGTGCCGTACGAGGACACGGCCGGCTCGAAGGACCGTCCCTGCCTGGTCGTCTCGGTGCGCGGCGGGACCGCGCGGGTCGCCAAGATCACCTCTCAGCACCACGAGGAGCTGCCCGGAGTCGTACCGCTTCCCGCGGGCACCGTCGACGACGCCCGGGGCCGGCAGAGCTATCTGGAGACCAACGAGCTGCGGCGCGTGCCCGTCTCGGCCTTCCGGCGCCGCGCGGGCGCCCTCGACCCTCAGGTCATGAAGCGGCTGAATCTGCGGTGACGAGCCGCCCGGCGAGCGGCCGTCGCGGACGCGGGGCCCGTCCGGCGGTCAGCTCAGCCACCAGATGAAGAAGCCTCCCGCGAAAACGAGGAGGCAGATGGTGAGGTTGGTGCGCCAATACGTCATGAGCATCGCGACGAATTCGCGAATGGTCGCACTCGGCCAGAAATACGCGGCGGTCGGCGCCCCCACGACATGTCCTCTGACGCCCAGCCGCCGCGCGGTCACCGCGGCGCGCAGGACATGGTAATTGTTCGTGACGACGACACAGCGGTAGTCCGCCTTGTTCCGCTCCATGATGGACTTGCTGAAGCGCAGATTCTCCTCGGTGGTCGTCGACCGGTCCTCGCGTTCGATCAGATCCGCCGGAAAACCCTGCGCCACAAGGTAGTCGGCCATCGCGTGCGACTCCGGCAGCTTCTCGTCCGGGCCCTGTCCGCCGGAGGTGAGCAGCACCGGCCGCCTGCCGCGCGACGAGAGCCTTTGGTGCACCGTACGGGCCCGGTCGAGGCGGCTGGCCAGCAGGGGCGGCACCTTGGTGCCGCCGATGAGCCCTGAGCCGAGAACCACGACGTAGTCGGTCTTGCGGCGGACGGTCAACCATCCGTAGAGCGACCCGTAGACGATGAAACAGAGGAAGAGGAAGACGACATACCCCGCGAGGACGGTGGCCGTCCCCGCGACCACGAGCAGCGCGCGGGTGTGCATCACCACCGCGGTGATCAACAGCGCTATGAGCGCCAGCAGCGCGAACCCGGCCAGCAGGGACAGCAGATTGGCCGGACTTCTGCCCTCTTTCCGCACCATGGCGACGCCGTTGGAAATCAGAAACCACGACATGGCGACCACGCCCACCGCCATGAGCGTCAGCAGCGCCACCCCGAGATCATTGCCCAACGTCGGGTGTTCCCTGCCTATGTCAAACAGCCACGCACCCAGCGCGAAGACGGGTGAAAGCCCGAGCAGAATCGCATTGCTGAACCGACGCCGCTCCCGCAGCACTCCGACACAGAACCCCAGAAAGAACAGCACCGCCGGTACATACGCCCACATGCCCACATGCTAGTGGCCCCCCGTCCCCCCACCCGCCGCCCCACCGGCCCCGGCTCCCCGGCCGGGTCAGGTCAGGCCCGCTTCGATGGCGCGGCGGACGGCGTCGGCGCGGTCGCGGATCGCGGCTTTGGCGAAGAGGTTGTTGATGTGGGTCTTGACGGTGGCCTCGCTGATGAAGAGCTTCTCGGCGATGCCGCGGTTGGGCAGGCCCTGGCCGATCAGCGCGAGCACTTCGCGTTCGCGGGGTGTGAGGTCCTCCGGCAGGGCCTGGCCCACCATCGGGGCCTTGGTCCTGACGGAGGCGAGCAACCGGTTCTGCACCTCGCGGTCGAGCACCGACTGCCCCGCGGCGGCGGCACGGATCGCCCGGATGATGTCCTGGCGGCCCGCGTTCTTCGTCAGATAGCCGCGGGCGCCCGCGCTCAGCGCGCCGAGGATCGAGTCGTCGTCGGCGAAGGTGGTCAGTACGACCACCGCCACGTCCGGGTGCTCCTCGCCGAGCCGCCGGGTCGCCTCGATCCCGTCCATCACCGGCATGCGCAGGTCCATCAGCACCACGTCCACCGGCCCGGCGGCGACAGCCGCCAGCACCTGGCTCCCGTCCGCGGCGGACGCGACGACGTCGATGTCCTCGGACAGCCCGAGCACCGCGGCGAGCGGCTCCCGTACGGCGGCCTGGTCGTCCGCGACGACTACCCTCAGCCGCCGCGGCCTCTCGGTCGGTTCGGTCATACCGGAATCACTGCTTCCACCTTCCAGCCGCCCTGGTCGGGACCGGCCGTGACCGGTCCCGCCGTCACCGTCCCGCCCAGCAGGGCGACGCGTTCGCGCATTCCGATCAGCCCCATGCCGCTGCCGACCACCGCGTTCACCTCGCGCGTGGCGGGGCCGTTGCGCACCGCCAGCGTGATCGACGCGGCGGCGTACGTCAGCTCCACACCGACATCGCCGCCGGGAGCGTGCCGGGCGGCGTTGGTCAGCGACTCCTGGGCGATACGCAGGAGATTCTGGACCACCCGGGCCGGGACCTCACGGGCGGTCCCGGTGACGGTCAGGACATCGCGGTGCCCCGACGACCCCAGCATCGCCGTCAGGCTCTCCAGCAGCGGCAGCGAGTCCTCGCGCAGCGCGTGCACCGTCCACTGCGCTTGTTTGAGGCTCTCCCGCACCAGACCGTGGGCCTTGTCGTTGGCCTCCCTGACCTTCTCCAGGTCCCCGGTGTCGAGCAGCGCGTCGGCCAGTTCCAACTGCATGTTGATCCCGGCCAGCGAGTGCGCCAGCACATCGTGCACGTCCCGGGCGATCCGGCTGCGCTCGGTCAGCGCGGCCGTCCGCGCCTCGGCCCGCGCGGCGCGCTCCGCCGACTCGGCCGCCGCGATCACCGCCTGTACGGCCTGGCGCTGGCTGCGGTTGAGTATGCCCACCAGCACCGGAGTGCCGGTGGCCAGACCGAGCACCCAGGGCAGCTCGTCGTGGCCGGGACCGAGACGGAAGTACAGCACCCCGCCGCAGAGCAGACTGCAGATCCCGGCGAGGACGAGAGCCGGTCTGGTCTCCAGCCGGTATCCGATGTGACCGGCGAGGAAGAAGGCGAAGAGATAGCCCGTACCGCTGCGGCTGACACCGATCAGGGCGACCGCCGCGGCGATGCCGACCGTCAGCCACGGGAGCACGAGGCCCTGGGGAATCCTGTCCTCGGGCAGGCGCCGGGCCAGCAGCACCGCCGAGTTGATCACGAGCAGGACGGCGACGACCAGCCCCCGGCCGCTGAAGCCCAGGGGGCGGATCGTCAGGATTCCGGCGACGACGACCCCGAGGGTCATCGCCCACTGCATCCACGGGTCCTGTCCCGGCACCTGCCGCGCCCCCGCCTCCTGGGCCACGGTCTTCCCAGGAGGCGGGGGGCTGTCTGTCGCGGGCACGGGGAGAACATAACGCACGGTCAGGCCCTGCGGCTGAGGACGGGCACGGTGCGCGGCGTCATCTGCATCCGGCTCCGTATGAAGATGGTGGCGAGCCGCGTCACGACTTCGGTGAGCGCCATCAGTACGAACGCCGCGACCCACGCCTGATCGCTGGTGATGTGGTGGGCGACGCTGAATTGGGCGACCTGGTGGGCGCCGCCCGCGTGCTCGGTCCACAACTGGAAGCCCATCCGCGCCCCCATGCCGACGACCCACAAGATCGCCGACACGGCGCCGGCCTTGATCAGGACGTGCTCGCCGACGGTCCGGACGCGGGTGTAGATGCCGCCGGCGACGCCGAGCGCGGCGCCCACGCTCATCAGCACCCCGATGAGCACCAGGTCGTTGCCCGCGGTGGGAATGGTGTCCAGGTACGAGTTCGCGACGAAGGCCACGATGCCCAGCGGGATCAGGAAGGTCTTGAGGTCGAGTCGGCCTTCCCGCAGTTGCCGGAAGACGACGAGGAGAAGAGCGATGTCGGTGATCCACTCGGTCGATGTCATGCCCCCAAGACTGCTGCGACCAGGCACGAAGCACCTGGACCCAGGGGTGGAACCAAGGGTGGAGATGACTCCCCGCCCGGCCCTCCACCCCCACGGGGCCACCGCGCACCTGGACGCCGCAGAGCCCGCGCGCCCTGCCACCGCAGAGCCCGCGCGCGGACACCGAAAAGGGCCGCCCGAAGGCGGCCCTGTAAGGAGAGAAGATGTGTCCGAGGGGGGACTTGAACCCCCACGCCCGATAAAGGGCACTAGCACCTCAAGCTAGCGCGTCTGCCATTCCGCCACCCGGACGGGGTGTGTCACCTCGGCCTATGGGCCGTGGCGACGAGGTAAACCATAGCAAAGATCCGGTCACGTCGATCACGGGCGCGGAGCGGGCCGAGGGGGCCGATGAAGGGGCTGTGCGCGGGGCCCGGGGTGAGGGCCCGGAGGGGAGCCTTGGGCGGGGTGGGGGTGTCGGGGGAGGATGGGGGGAGGCATCGGCCGCGGTCGCCCGGGTGGTGGACGGACGCGGCAGGCAACGAGCGAGGAGACAGCGTGAGCGAGTCGGGGCCGGGCAGGGCGGAGAACGGGACGGTCACGGGCGAGGACGAGGTCGTCGACCTGTGCAGTGAGCTGATCCGGATCGACACCAGCAACTACGGCGACCACTCGGGGCCGGGGGAGCGGGCGGCGGCGGAGTACGTCGCGGAGAAGCTCGCCGAGGTGGGCCTCGAACCGCGGATCTTCGAGTCGCACCAGGGCCGGGCGTCCACGGTGGCGCGGATCGAGGGCGAGGACCGCTCGCGGCCCGCGCTGCTGATCCACGGGCACACCGACGTGGTCCCGGCCAACGCGGACGACTGGACGCACCACCCGTTCTCCGGCGAGATCGCCGACGGCTGCGTGTGGGGCCGGGGCGCGGTCGACATGAAGGACATGGACGCGATGACGCTGGCGGTCGTACGCGACCGGCTGCGCAGCGGGCGCAAGCCGCCGCGCGACATCGTGCTCGCTTTCGTCGCGGACGAGGAGGCGGGCGGTGTGTACGGCGCCCGGCACCTGGTCGACAAGCACCCCGACCTTTTCGAGGGCGTGACGGAGGCGATCGGCGAGGTCGGCGGCTTCTCCTTCACCGTCAACGAGAACCTGCGGCTGTACCTGATCGAGACCGCCCAGAAGGGCATGCACTGGATGCGGCTCACGGTGGACGGCACCGCGGGGCACGGCTCGATGACCAACAACGACAACGCGATCACCGAGCTGTGCGAGGCCGTCGGGCGGCTCGGCAGGCACGAGTTCCCGGTCCGCGTCACCAAGTCCGTCCGCGGCTTCCTCGACGAGCTGTCGGACGCCTTCGGGGTGGAGCTGGACCCGGAGGACATGGAGACGACGCTCGCCAAGCTCGGCGGCGTCGCCAAGATGATCGGCACGACCCTGCGGAACACCGCGGCCCCGACGATGCTCGGCGCGGGCTACAAGGTGAACGTGATCCCCGGCCAGGCCACCGCCCACGTCGACGGCCGCTTCCTGCCGGGCTACGAGGAGGAGTTCCTGGCCGACCTCGACCGGATCCTCGGCCCGCGCGTCAAGCGCGAGTCGGTGCACTCCGACAAGGCGCTGGAGACGGACTTCGACGGCTCCCTGGTGGACGCCATGCAGCTCGCCCTCAAGGCGGAGGACCCGATCGCGCGCGCCGTGCCGTACATGCTCTCCGGCGGCACCGACGCGAAGTCCTTCGACGACCTGGGCATCCGCTGCTTCGGCTTCGCGCCGCTCCAGCTCCCGCCGGAGCTGGACTTCGCCGGGATGTTCCACGGTGTTGACGAGCGGGTGCCGGTGGACGGCCTGCGGTTCGGGGTCCGGGTGCTCGATCGTTTCATCGAGAACTGCTGACGGTTCGGCCGCCCGTACGAGTACGGGCGGCCCGGATCGCTGGGACGAGTGAATGATCCAGTGCTTTCGTAGCTCTATTCCTCCGGCTTCGTTACGACGTGTGTGGTCCGCGGCTGGGACCGCACTTGTCAATCAGGAGGAAGAAAATGATCAAGAAGGTCGTAGCCGCTGCGGCTGTCACCGGCGGTCTCGTGCTCGCGGGTGCGGGCATGGCTGTCGCCGACTCCGGCGCCCAGGGCGCCGCTGTGCAGTCGCCCGGTGTGCTGTCCGGCAACCTGATCCAGATCCCCGTGCACGTGCCGGTGAACCTGTGCGGCAACACGGTCTCCGTGATCGGTCTGCTCAACCCGGCCTTCGGCAACTACTGCGTCAACAAGTAGTCCGAAGGCGTTCGGAACCCCTGTGGTCCGAACCGTCGGAACCGGCCCCGGAAGCGCGTATGCCGCGCTCCGGGGCCGGGCCGTGTCTGCGGCGGACCCCGCGTCCCACCGTCGCGCGTCTCACCATGTGGCCCGCACCTGGCGGATGATCCGGCGGCGCAACCGCACCCTGCGGCTGCCGTCGGGGTAGAGGCGCACCCGGTCCAGTTCCCAGTGCCCGTACTCGGCCTCGTCCGTGAGCAGTCGTGTCGCGTCCTTGCGGGAGACCCCGCGTGCGACGTACATCTCTCTGAATTCGTATTCCGGCATCGCATCTATTGTGCGGGCAACGCCCCGGTGCGGATAGCGTCTGCCTCATGTCTGATGACGTGCAGCCCACCGTTGCCGAGGTCCGAGCCGCTGTCGAGGCGGTCAAGGCCGCGCTGGACCGCCACCTCGAGGCGATCGAGAACCGTACGGGCGAAGACGATCCCGCCGTCTACGCGGCGTTCGAGTCGCTGGCTTCGGCCGCCGAGTCGTATGACGAGTTGCTGTACGACACCTACGACGAGGTGACTCCCTTCGAGGTGCCCGCGGGCGACTCGCTGCCGGAGTACACCGGTCCCGAGGACCCGGAGGCCATCAGTGTGCTGATCCGCCGCGACTACACGATCGTTGAGCCCTCCCGGCTGTTCGCGCAGGCCAGAAGGGCCGATGACGGCGACGGCGCGGCGGACGCCACGGTGAACGCGGCGGTCGGGGTGATCTTCGGCGAGTACGAGCCGGACGAGATCGCCCAGCGCCACAAGGAGTTCGGCCTGGAGGAGGGCGACTCCACGGTGTGGGTGTCGGCCGTGCCGGAGGCCGCGGAACCGGGGGAGTGGCTGGACGCGCCCTTCGAGCAGGCCGACCCGCAGCTCGTCATCTGCCGCTTCGACGTGAGCGCCGTCTTCGACGACGAGCTGAGCGTGCTCGACCCGGACTGAGCGGGTCGCCCGAGCGCCAGGAGGGGGCGGACAGCGGGCGCTGTCCGCCCCCAGGCGCGTCCGGAGCCGGTGGGCGGCGGGACGGGACCGTACGGGCGCGCCGGGCCGGTGGGCGGCGGTTGAGCCGTACGGGGCCGCCGGGGAGGTGGTGGGCGGCGGTTGAGCCGTACGGAGCCGCCGGGGAAGTGGTGGGCGGCGGCTGAGCCGTACGGGGACCGCGCCGCCCGTCAGTCGGCGGCCAGCTCCCGCAGCACGGTCACCAGCCGGGTCGTGCGCGGCGCGGCCTGGGGACCGGCCACGGCCTGGGCCAGGCCCTGATCGGCGCCCTGGACGACCGACAGGTGCCGCTCGCCGCGCGCGAACGCCGTGTAGACCCAGGACCGGGTGAGCAGCGGCCCCGCGTCGCCCGGTACGACCACCACGACCGCGGGCCAGCGCATCCCGGCCGCCTGGTGCCCGGTGATCGCCCAGGCGTGCCGTACGGTCGTCGCCACGTCCGCGCGCGGCACCAGCACCGGCCCGTCCTCGCACTCCAGCCGCAGTCCGTCCGGCTCCGCGCCGACGACCGTGCCGGGCAGCGTACGGCCGGGGACCGGCACGTGGACGACGCGGTCGCCGGGGTCGAAACCGGCGAAGCGGCCGGGGCCGGGATTCAGCCGTTCTTTGAGCGCCGCGTTGAGCACGCGGGTGCCGACCGCGCCGCCGTGCCCCGGCGTGATCACCTGGGTCCGCTCCGCCGGTACGCCGATGGCGCGCGGTACGGAGTCGGCGACGAGCTGCACCGTACGGTGCACGGCCTCGCGCGGGTCGCGTACGGGGACGACGACGACCTCCTTGTCCGGGGCCTCGACCGGGGCGAGTTCGCCGATGCCGATGAGCGAGACCAGCTCGCCGATCGGGCCGGGGTCCGGGGTGCGGGAGGCGACCCGCGGGCAGGACTTGGCGGCCAGCATGTCGGCGAAGGCCAGACCGGGGCCCGCCGACCACATCGCGTGCTCGTCGCCGCTGAACACCAGCCGGGCGCCGTCCGGCACCGCCTCCACCAGCGAGGCGGCCTCCTCGATGCCCAACTGCTGGGCGTCGAGCACCGCGAGCAGGTCCAGGGCGAGGGCGCCGTCGCCGGACCTGCCGGGGCCCTGCGTACCGGCCAGCAGTGCCTCGACCGTCACGGCCGCGTCCTCGCCGAGGGCCTCGGCCAGCCGCCGCCTGCCGTTCGCCGTGTACGCGGCGGCGTACGCCCGCAGGCCCGCCGCGCGCGCCGCGGCCACCAGGGCGGTCGGCTCCTCGCGGGCCGCCTCGCCGCCGGAGTGCACGACCAGGCCGCTGCCCGCGGCGGCCCTGATCAGCTCCGCCGCCGACTTCGACGGCGCGCCCGCGGCGGCCTTCTCCCAGTCCGTGCCGTGGTCGCCCTCGAAGGAGCGCAGCAGCCGCACACAGCCGTCGGCCAGGCTCTCCTCCGCCAGCGCGTACCGGTCGAGACCGATCAGCAGCGGTACGTCCGCCGCGCCGTCCTCGCCCTCGTCCTCCTCCTCGCTCGCGGCCTCCGAGGCCGTCGCGGGGCGCGCGGGGTGCTCGGGGAAGACGAGCACCTGGCCGTCGGCCACGGCGGAGGCCACGGCCGCCGCCGGGTCCGGTACGGCGCGGGCCGCCAGCTCCGCCTGTAGCTCTGCCGACCGCAGGGCTGTGTGCCCCTTCTCGGCGGCGCGCTCCAGCAGCCAGCCGACCAGCGCGTTCGCCCGCCGCTCGTCGTCCGGGCGGCACCGCGCGCCGAGCAGCGCGCGGGCGAAGGTGTCCGCCGGTTCCACCCGTACGCCGGGCAGGCCGAGCACCAGCCACGGGTCCTCCCGCAGCGCCTCCCCGGCCCGCTCCCCGAGCGCTCTGACCGCCGCCTCCGCCAACTCCCCTGGCGCGCCGCCCTCTTCCAGCACGGCCTTCGCCGCCGCGACGGCCGCCGGATCAACGGCCGCCTTTCGCAAGCCGCCCTCGCGCACCCGCGCCCCGGCCGAAGCCGCCCCGCCGCCGGACGCCGCGCCCGCGCCGGCCCGAGGCCGCGCCTCGACACCGGCCGCCGCGCCCGCCCCGGAGGCCGCCGGAGCCGCGCCGTGGCCCTCGCGCCCGTCCTGAGGGCCGTCGGCCCCGGCCGATGCCTGCGGCGCGGCGCCGGGACCTGTGACTCCGCTCTGGGGCGCGTCAGCCCCGGCGGACGGCCGCGGCCCCGTGGCAGGACCCGTGGCTCCCGACGCGGGTCCGTCCGCCCCGGCGTCCGGGGCCGTAACTCCCGTCTCGGACGCCTCCGTTCCGGCCCCTGACGGCTCCTCGGCGCCGTCCTCGTCCCCGCTCCCCTCCGTCGCCTCCACGGACGACTGGGCGTCGTCTGTCGCCTCCGCGTCGGCCTCCGGCCCGCCGTCCGCGCCGTCCGTCCCCGCCGGGGCACCGGCGCCGACCTCCGCCGCCTCCGCGGCCTGCATGGTGGCGGCCTCCGCCGCCATCGCCTCGCGCCGCTTGCGGCGGGCTTCGGCCGCGTCACCGCGCGGCGCGGGCGCCGCCGGATTGTCGCCGCGCTCGATCGAGCGGACGGCGGCGGCCAGCGCGGCCACGTCGGCGACCGGCTTGGCGGCGGCACGGCTCCCCGGCACCGCGGCGGACGCCGTGCCCGTGGGCTGCTCCTGCGGGGCCGTCCGCGAGCCGCCCCCGGAGGACGGCCCGTCCGCGGCGGCCGGTGGGTTCGCCGGGCCTTCGGCGGGGGCGCCCAGCGGCGGGGGAGTGGGGGACTCGGTCACTGCGGCCTCCGTGGGGTGGTGGACCGGCGGGAGGCTTGCGTGCCGTTCAGAGCGTGCTCCAGTCGTGGTCCGGATAGCGGTGCAGGGGTGCTGACACGTCGTCGAGCGCCAGGCAGATCTCTTCCGGAAGCGTAAGCGCCTCCACTGACAACGAGGCGATGAGCTGCTGCGCGTTGCGCGCGCCGAGGATGGGGGCGGCGACACCGGGCCGGTCGCGTACCCAGGCGAGGGCGACGTGCAGCGGGGAGACCGCCAGGCCGTCGGCCGCTATCGCGAGGGCGTCCACGATGAGCCGGGCGGTCTCGTCGAGGTAGGGGGCGACGAAGGCGGCCATGTCGTCGGAGCCGCCGCGCGACTCGGGCGGCGTGCCGTTGCGGTACTTGCCGGTGAGCACACCGCGGCCGAGCGGCGAGGAGGGCAGCAGGCCGACCCCGAGGTCGATCGCGGCGGGCAGCACCTCGCGCTCCACGCCCCGCTGGAGGAGCGAGTACTCCATCTGCGTACTGGCCAGCGGCGTCCGCCCGGGCGCGGCGAGCTGCCACGCGGCGGCCTTGGCGAGCTGCCAGCCGCAGAAGTTGGAGACGCCGACGTAGCGCGCGCGGCCGGAGCTGACGGCGATGTCCAGCGCCTGGAGCGTCTCCTCCGTGGGCGTACCGGGGTCGAAGGCGTGCACCTGCCAGAGGTCGACGTAGTCCGTGCCCAGCCGCTGCAAGGACGCGTCGAGCGCGGACAGCAGGTGTCCGCGCGAGGCGTCGAACCGCCGGTCGGGGTCCGGCACGCTGCCCGCCTTGGTGGAGATCACCAGATCGGCCCGGGGCACGAGATCCTCGATCAGCCGCCCGAGCAGATACTCGGCGCCGCCGTCGGCGTACACGTCCGCCGTGTCGACCAGGCTGCCCCCGGCGTCCCAGAACGCCTTGAGCTGGTCGGCGGCGTCGCGTTCGCCGGTGTTGCGTCCCCAGGTGAGCGTGCCGAGACCGAGTCGGGACACGCGCAACCCGGTGCGGCCCAGGTGCCTATGCTCCATGGGCGCTGAGATTACTGCCCGCACCGGCCGAATGGGCGGCAGTGACGTACCTGACAGGGCCCCGTGCCGCGGCGGGGCGCTACAGTCCGGAGGTACAACGACGTTACTCGCCAGTATGTCGGCGGACGACGGCGGTGACATGACAGCGCAGACCTGACAGCGAAGACCTGACAGCGACGGACGCGAGAGCGACGGACGCGAGAGCGACGACGCGACAGCGACGACACGGCGGCGGAAAGAGGAGCGGTATGCGGCTCGGGATCAACCTCGGCTACTGGGGCGCCGGGATGGACGCGGACAACCTCGCCGTCGCCCAGGAGGCGGACCGGCTCGGCTACGACGTGTGCTGGGCCGCCGAGGCGTACGGATCCGACGGCCCCACCGTGCTCTCCTGGGTCGCCGCGCAGACCGAGCGGATCGACGTCGGCTCGGCGATCTTCCAGATCCCGGCGCGTGCCCCCGCGATGACGGCGATGACCGCCGCGACCCTGGACTCGCTGTCCGGCGGCCGGTTCCGCCTCGGCCTCGGCGTGTCGGGCCCGCAGGTCTCCGAGGGCTGGTACGGCGTCAAGTTCGACAAGCCGCTCTCCCGCACCCGCGAGTACGTGGAGATCGTCCGCAAGGCGATGTCCCGCGAGCGGCTGAGCTACGAGGGCGAGCACTGGACGCTGCCGCTGCCCGGCGGCCCCGGCAAGCCGATCAAGCTCACCGTGCACCCCGAGCGCGAGCACATCCCGCTCTACATCGCCGCGATCGGCCCGAAGAACCTGGAGCAGACCGGCGAGATCGCCGACGGCGCCCTGCTGATCTTCCCGTCCGCCGCGCACCTGGAGGACACCGCGCTGCGGCACATCAGGGCCGGGCGCGAGAAGGCCGGCCTGACGCTGGACGGCTTCGACGTCAGCCCGACCCTGCCGCTCGCCCTCGGCGAGGACGTCCCGGCGCTGGCCGACATCTTCCGCCCGTACACCGCGCTGTACGTCGGCGGCATGGGCAGCCGCAAGCAGAACTTCTACAACCAGCTCGCGCGGCGCATGGGGTACGAGAAGGAGGCCGCCGAGATCCAGGACAAGTACCTGGCGGGCGACAAGAACGGCGCGGGGGCGGCCGTGCCGCAGGACCTCATCGACTCCACCTGCCTGCTCGGCACGGTCGACCGGATCGCGGACCGGCTGCGCGAGTACGCCGACGCCGGGGTCACCACGCTCAACATCACGCCCGCCGGATTCACGCGGGACGAGCGGATCGCGGGCGTACGGGCGGGCGTCGAGGCGCTGGAGCGGGCCGGGCTCGCGGGGGCGTAAGGCGAGGACGTGACGACGGGTCGGCCCGACGTGGGCCGGCCACGGCCCCGTGCCGATGTCGGTCCGATGGGCCGGTCATGGCCCCGTGCCGCTCGACGCGCGCGGGGCCGTGCGTGGCGCCCGCCTCGACGCGGCCCAGCGCCCGTCCTCATGACGGCCCGGCTCAGCCCGTCCTCATGACGGCCCGGCCCAGCGCCGCGCTCAGCTCGGTACCAGCCGCCCCAACAGCCGCCCGAAGGCGATGAGTCGCGCTATCTGCCCGGCGCCGCCGTCGTCCAGGGACTTGCTGAAACGGAACGCCTCGGGGCGGAATTTGGCGGAGGCGACCGGCAGCGGCGAGTCCGGGTCGGCCTGCACCGCGCTCATCTCGTGCGGCATCGCGGTGGCCAGCACCAGATAGACCCCGCGGTCGATCCGCTGCCCGCCCTCGTCGCGGCCGACCAGGGTGCGCATCCCGACGTGCCCGATCGAGTCCAGCGGCAGCACCTGCACCGACGAGTCCAGTACGGTGCCGCCCGGCGCCTTGTCGTCCGCCAACTCCTCGCTGTGCCACAGGATCAGCCGCCGCCCGTCGCACACCGCGGCCTCCTGCCACACCGAGGTGCCCGCCTCGGTCAGGTCGACCACCCGCTCCAGGGTGAAGCCGCGCACGCGGCGGCGGCCCAGCACACCCTCGATGGCGTCGAGCGCGACGTCCGCGTGCAGGAAATACGCGTCGGCGGCGTCCTCCAGGCGGCCGTACGGAGACCAGTCAGAGCCGGCCGGACCACTCCGGCGCGCGCTCGGACGGCTCCTCGTCGCCTTGCTGAACATCTCCACCTGCTTCGCCATCCCGACTGCTGCCCGAAAACTGAAGGGCCCCCCGACCCCTAGACCTTACCTATGAGGCAAGTCGGCGAGGGCTAGGCCGGGGGCAGTGGATCGCAGGGAATTCAGCGGCCGTGGTGGGGGCTCGGGGGGATCTTCCCCGCCACGGCCGTCACCCAGCACAACGGGTCGGCGGCGGAAGGGTTACGGTGGCGGACATGCCCACCGTGATCCTTGTCCGGCACGGCCGGTCGACCGCCAACGCCGACGGAGTGCTGGCCGGATGGAGTCCGGGCGTCGCCCTGGACGACACCGGCCGGGCCCAGGCGACCGTGCTCGCCGCCCGACTCGCCGCACTGCCGCTCGCCGCCGTCGTGTGCAGTCCGCTGCAACGCTGCCAGGAGACCGTAGGACCGCTGCTCGACACGCGCCCCGAGCTGCCGCTGCACACCGACGAGCGGGTCGGCGAGTGCCACTACGGCGACTGGACGGGCCGCAAGCTGGCAGAACTGGCGGAGGAGCCGATGTGGGCGACCGTCCAGCGGCACCCCTCGGCGGCCGTCTTCCCCGGTGAGAACGGCGAGTCGCTGCGCGCGATGCAGGCCCGCGCGGTGGACGCCGTACGGGACTGGAACGCCAGGATCGAGGCCGAGCACGGGCCCGACGCGCTGTACCTGGTGTGCTCGCACGGCGACATCATCAAGTCGCTGGCCGCCGACGCGCTCGGCATGCACCTGGACCTCTTCCAGCGGATCAGCACCGACCCCTGCTCGGTGACCGTCATCCGCTACACCCCGTACCGCCCCTTCCTGCTCCGCCTCGGCGACACCGGCGACCTGACCCCGCTGATCCCGCCCCCGCCGCGGGACAAGCCGCACGACAAGGCGCAGGGCAACGAGGACGACGCGGTCGTCGGAGGCTCCACCGGCGCCCTGTGATCAGCTTCCGCAGTAGGGTGGGGGACCGGCAGTGGAACCAGTGAATGCCACCAGAACGCATCGCGCCAAAGCAGCGATTCAGTCGAGATAACGGAGCGGGACGTGCCCCGTCAGGTCTTCTTCTACGAGCAGCCGGACCGTTTCGTGGCCGGGACAGTCGGCCAGCCGGGTCAGCGGACCTTCTTCCTCCAGGCCACCGCGGCGGGCAGGACCACCAGCGTGGCGCTGGAGAAGACGCAGGTCGCGGCGCTCGCCGAGCGGGTGGACGAGCTGCTGGACGAGGTGGTGCGCAGGTCGGGCGGCAACGCCTCGGTGCCCGCCGTCGCCCCCGCGGAACTGGCCGACTCCGCCCCGCTGGACGCCCCCGTCGAGGAGGAGTTCCGGGTCGGCACCATGGCCCTGGCCTGGGACGGCGCCCACGAGCGCATGGTCATCGAGGCGCAGGCGCTGGTCGAGCTGTCCGGTGAGGACGAGGACGACCTGGAGGCGGCCGAGGAAGAGCTGCTCCAGGACGACGAGAACGGCCCGCCGCTGCTGCGCGTCCTGCTGACCGGCGCCCAGGCCCGCTCCTTCGCCAAGCGCGCGCTCGACGTGGTCTCCGCGGGGCGCCCGCCGTGCCCGCTGTGCAGCCTCCCCCTGGACCCGGAAGGACACGTATGCCCGCGTCAGAACGGGTACCGGAGGTCGGCCTGAGCCCCGGCACCGAGGCCCTCGTCCACGGCGAGCTGACCGTGCGCGGCCAGGTGCGCGACGCCTCCAACGCCGTGCTGTTCTGCGAGACCGAGTACGAGGGCCGCGCGCTCGCCTGCGTGTACAAGCCGGTGGCCGGGGAACGCCCGCTGTGGGACTTCCCCGACGGCACCCTGGCCCAGCGCGAGGTGGCCGCGTACCTGGTCTCCGAGGCGACCGGCTGGGGCCTGGTGCCGCCCACCGTGCTGCGCGACGGACCGTACGGCGAGGGCATGGTCCAGCTCTGGATCGACCCGCCGGACCTGACCGCGGACACGGATTCGGGTACGGATACGGATACGGATACGGAAGCCGGCCCCGACGAGGCCCCCGACGCCGCCGCCGACACCAATTCCGACACCGACGCCGACGCCGGCCCCGCGCAGTCGGAGCTCTTCGGGCTGACCGAGGACACCGAGCCCGCCCCCGGCTGGAAGCCCGTCGTCGAGGCCCGGCTGGAGAACGGCCGCACCGCCCTGCTGGTGCACGCCGACGACATACGCCTGCGCCGCCTGGCCGTGCTGGACGCCGTCATCAACAACGCCGACCGCAAGGGCGGCCACCTGCTCCAGACCGCCGACGGGCGGCTCTACGGCATCGACCACGGAGTGACGTTCCACACCGAGGACAAGCTGCGCACCCTGCTGTGGGGCTGGGCGGGCGAGCCGCTGCCGGACGAGGCCGTGGCCGTACTGCGCAAGCTCCAGGCGGAGCTGTCGGGGGCGCTCGGCGACCGGCTCGCCGAGCTGATCACCCCCGCGGAGACGGCCGCCGTACGGGCCAGGACCGAGCGGCTGCTGCGGTCGGGAGTGCATCCCGAGCCCGGCGGCGAGTGGCCGTCGATCCCCTGGCCGCCGGTCTGAAGCGGGGCGCTCCGGGCCGTCCGGGAGAGCGTTCCGGCAGCGCGCCCGAGCCGCCTCGTCCGGCATTGCCCCAGCTCCGGTTCGTTTGCCAGTCGTCTGCACGGTTAATCTCATGACATGCATGCCTGGCCCGCTTCCGACGTCCCCGCCCTTCCCGGCACTGGACGCGCACTCCGTCTCCACGACACCGCGACCGGTGGGCCGCTGACGATCGATCCGGGCCCGGTGGCCCGGATCTACGTCTGCGGGATCACCCCCTACGACGCCACTCACCTGGGGCACGCGGCCACGTACAACGCGTTCGACCTCGTGCAGCGCGTGTGGCTCGACACGAAGCGCCAGGTGGAGTACGTCCAGAACGTCACGGACATCGACGATCCGCTGCTGGAGCGGGCCAACGCGACCGACGTCGACTGGGTCGAGCTGGCCGAGCGGGAGACCGCGCTGTTCCGCGAGGACATGACCGCGCTGCGGATGCTGCCGCCCGCCCACTACATCGGCGCGGTCGAGGCCATTCCGGGCATCGTCCCGCTGATCGAGCGGCTGCGGGACGCGGGCGCGGCGTACGAACTCGGCGTCGACACGTACTTCTCGATCGCCGCCGACCCCGACTTCGGCAAGGTCTCCGGGCTCGACGCCGCCACGATGCGCGCGCTCTCCGCCGAGCGCGGCGGCGACCCGGACCGGCCGGGCAAGAAGAACCCGCTGGACCCGATGCTGTGGATGGGCGCCCGCGAGGGCGAGCCGAGCTGGGACGGCGGCTCGCTCGGCCCCGGCCGCCCCGGTTGGCACATCGAGTGCGTGGCCATCGCGCTCGACCACCTCGGCATGGGCTTCGACGTCCAGGGCGGCGGCTCCGACCTGGCCTTCCCGCACCACGAGATGGGCGCCTCGCACGCCCAGGCGCTCACTGGCGAGTACCCGTACGCGAAGGCGTACGTGCACGCGGGGATGGTCGCGCTGCACGGCGAGAAGATGTCGAAGTCCAAGGGGAATCTGGTCTTCGTCTCCACGCTGCGCCGCGACGGCGTCGACCCGGCGGCGATCCGGCTCGCGCTGCTCGCCCACCACTACCGCGCCGACTGGGAGTGGACCGACTCCGTGCTCGCCGAGGCGGTCGAGCGGCTCGCGCGCTGGCGGGCCGCCGTCTCCCGGCCGGACGGGCCGTCCGCCGACGCGCTGCTCGAAGAGATCCGCGAGGCGCTGGCCGACGACCTCGACGCACCGCGCGCCCTGGCCGCCGTGGACCGCTGGGCCGCCGCGCAGGAGTCCGAGGGCGGCACCGAGACCGGCGCGCCCGGCCTGGTGTCGCGCACGGTGGACGCGCTGCTCGGAGTCGCGCTGTAGCCCGCACACCCCAACCGCCCCACCCGTGACCGCCCTTGGACTCGTCCGGAGTCCGAGGGCGGTTTCCGTTCCGCTTCCGTTCCGCCCATGGTCCCATGCTCGATTTTGCGCTAAACACGCTTCATGCAAACAAGAGTGCGCACTAGAGTGGCGCTGGTCGGTGCAGCCGTGCTCGGTCTGCTCATGGCATTCACGGGACCCGGCGGCGCGCAGGCCGCCGCACCCACCGCGACCGCCGAGACCTCCGTGGGGGACGTGACCGGCTTCGACCACGCCGGCGCCGTCTACCGGCTGCACGCGGGTCAGGCCCTGGCCCGGGTCAGCTTCGTGTCGGCCGACACCTTCCGTATCGAACTGGCCCCGGACGGCGCCTTCACCGATCCGACCGGCGACGACATCGTCCTGCCGCAGGGCGCGCCGCCCGCCACGCGCTGGAAGGACGTGGGCGACGCCTACGAGTTGAGCACCTCGGCCGTCACGCTGCGGGCCTACAAGGCGCCGCTGCGCTTCGCCCTCTACCGGGCCGACGGCACCCGGGTCTGGTCCGAGACGAAGCCGCTGAGCTGGACCAAGGACAGCACCACCCAGACCCTCGACCGCGGCGCGGCCGAGCAGTTCTACGGCGGCGGCATGCAGAACGGCCGCGGCAACACCTCGCACCGAGGCCAGACCGTCCAGGTCGGCGTGGACGGCAACTGGAACGACGGCGGGCACCCCAACTCCGTGCCGTTCTACCTCTCCACGGCCGGATACGGCGTCTTCCGCAACACCTACGCGCCCAACACCTACAGCTTCGGCGAGCCGGTGACCGCGAGCGCCGAGGAACAGCGCTTCGACGCCTACTACTTCGCGGGCGACGCCAAGAGGGTGATCGGCGACTACACCAAGCTGACCGGCAAGCCCTTCCTGCCCCCGGTCTACGGCCTGGAGCCGGGCGACTCCGACTGCTACCTGCACAACGCCAACCGCGGCGAACGCCACACCCTCGACGCGCTCGACGTGGCCGCCGACTACACCGCCAACGACATGCCCAACGGCTGGATGCTCGTCAACGACGGCTACGGCTGCGGGTACGAGAACCTGCCGGAGACGTCGGCGGGCCTGGCGAAGCAGGACATGAAGCTCGGCCTGTGGACCGAGGACGGCCTGGACAAGCTCGCCGACCAGGTCAAGGCGGGCCAGCGGGTCGCCAAGCTCGACGTCGCCTGGGTCGGCGACGGCTACAAGCACGCGCTGGACGGCTGCAAGGACGCCTACCAGGGCATCGAGGACAACAGCGACGCCCGCGGCTTCACCTGGGCACCGGAGAGCTGGGCGGGCGCGCAGCGCTGCGGCGTGCAGTGGTCCGGCGACCAGTACGGCACCTGGGACTACATCCGCTGGCAGATCCCGACCTACGCGGGCGCCACGATGTCGGGCCTGGCCTACACCTCGGGCGACATCGACGGCATCTTCGGCGGCAGCGCCGACACGTACACCCGCGACCTGGAGTGGAAGTCCTTCCTGCCCGCCGTCATGACGATGGACGGCTGGGCCGCCAACGACAAGCAGCCCTACCAGTACGGAGAGCCGTACACCTCGATCAACCGCCAGTACCTCAAGCTCAAGGAGTCGCTGCTGCCGTACATGTACAGCTACGCGGCCGAGGCGAACAGGACCGGTGTCGGCGCGGTGCGCCCGCTGGCGCTGGAGTACCCGGACGACCCGGTGGCGGCGACCGACGCGGCGAAGTACGAGTTCCTGTCCGGGCAGGACTTCCTGGTCGCGCCGGTCTACGAGGACTCCGCGGTGCGCGACGGCATCTACCTGCCCAAGGGCACCTGGACCGACTACTGGACCGGCCGGATCTACCAGGGGCCGACCACGGTCGACGGCTACAGCGCGCCGCTGGGCACCCTGCCGCTGTTCGTCAAGGCCGGTGCCGCCGTGCCGATGTGGCCCGGCATCAGGTCGTACCGGGACCGTACGGCCGACTCCCCGGTGGCCTGGGACGTCTACCCGCAGGGCACCTCGTCCTTCACCCTCTACGAGGACGACGGCGTGACCCGGCAGAGCCGCGCGGGGAAGTACGCGCGGCAGAAGGTCACGGTCACCGCGCCGAAGTCCGGCGCGGGCGAGGTGACGGTGGACGTCGGCGCGAGCGTCGGCGACTTCCGGGGCAAGCAGACCGCCCGGCCGTACGCGTTCACCCTGCACACCGGTGACGCGCCCGGCGCGGTGCTGCTCGACAGCAAGGTGCTGCCCCGGCTGGGCACCGAGGCCGCCTTCGACAAGGCGACGCAGGGCTGGTGGTACGACCCCGCCGACCGCGGGGGAGTGGTCCGGGTGAAGACCGCGACCCGGTCCACCGCGCAGGCGTTCCGGCTGAGGCTGGCGGGCTCCAGCGCGCTCGGCGGACGTGTGCCGGGCTCGGCCGCGGTGGTCTCCGCGCCCGCGGGCCAGGAGACCGGCGCCGGGGTCGCCTCCGACGTCGCCGTGGACCTGACCGCGGGCAAGCTGCCGGTGGTCGGCGCCAAGGTCTCGCTCCGGGCGCCGGACGGCTGGAAGGTGTCGGCGCCGCAGACCGTGCCCGTGCTGACCGCGGGGAACACCAAGCGGCTGCGCTTCTCGGTGACACCGCCTGCCGGGGTCACGGCCGGACAGGCCGTGCTCACCGCGCGGGCCGACTACCTGTCGTCGGCGCCCGGCCGGGTCGCCGTCCAGCCGTTCGCGGTCGCGGCGATGCCCGCGCCGCCGACGGCCGACACGTATGCCGGGGATCTGACCTGGCTGACCTCGACCAACGGCTGGGGGCCGCCGGAACGCGACCGCAGCAACGGCGAGTCGGGCGCGGCCGACGGGCACACGCTGACCCTGGACGGGATTACGTACGCCAAGGGCATCGGGGCGCACGCGGCCTCCGACGTCGAGGTGTACCTGGGCGGCCGGTGCTCGGTGTTCACCTCGGACGTGGGCATCGACGACGAGATCGACGGCTACGGCTCGGTGACCTTCTCCGTCGTCGCGGACGGCGTCACGCTGTGGACCTCGCCCGTGCTCACCGGGGCGTCCGCCACCGTGCCGGTGTCGGTACCGGTGACCGGGGCCCGGCACGTCCATCTGAAGATCACCCCGGCGGCGACGTCACTCAGCGGTGACCACGGGGACTGGGCGGGGGCGCGGTTCCACTGCGCGTGACCGGTTGAGGGTGAGGGGGTGCGCGCGGCGCTCCCCCTCACTCCCGTCCGTCGCGCGGTCTACTCCTCGCGGCCGTCCCCGTCCCCGTTTGGGGCGTCCAAGTCGCCTTCCCCGTCCTTGGCGGCCTCGGTCTCCGTGTCGGCGTCGGGGGCGGCCTTGCGGTCGGCCTTGCTGTCGGCCTCGGCCTCGGCTGCGGCGTCCTTGTCGGCGCCGTCGTCCGTATCGGTGTCCGTGCCCGCGCCCGCCCCGCTGTCCGGGCCCAGCCGCGGCGACTGCGCACGGTCCCGGAACTGCGGCACCCCGCCGTCACCCTCGCTCGCGTACTCCCCGGCCTGCGGGTCGCGGCGGCGCAGATAGCGCTCGAACTCCTTGGCGATGGCCTCACCCGACGCCTCGGGCAGCTCCGCGGTGTCCCGCGCCTCCTCCAGCGTCTGGACGTACTCCGCGACCTCGCTGTCCTCGGCCGCGAGCTGGTCCACGCCGACCTGCCAGGCGCGCGCGTCCTCGGGCAGCTCGCCCTGCGGGATGCGCAGGTCGAGCAGGTCCTCGAGGCGGTTGAGCAGCGCCAGGGTGGCCTTGGGGTTGGGCGGCTGCGACACATAGTGCGGCACCGCCGCCCACAGGCTCACCGCGGGGATGCCCGCGTGCGTGCACGCCTCCTGGAGGATGCCGACGATGCCGGTCGGCCCCTCGTAGCGCGACTCCTCCAGATTGAGCGTCGTCGCCAGGTCGGGGTCCGAGGTCACCCCGGTGACCGGGACCGGCCGGGTGTGCGGGGTGTCGCCGAGCAGCGCGCCCAGCACCACGACCATCTCGACGCCCAGCTCGTGGGCGAAGCCCAGGATCTCGTTGCAGAACGAGCGCCAGCGCATGCTGGGCTCGATCCCGCGGACCAGCACCAGGTCGCGGGGCTTGGGCGTCGTGATCCTGACAACCGAGAGCCGGGTCGTGGGCCATACGACCCGCCGTACCCCGGCGTCCATCCAGACCGTGGGGCGGTTCACCTGGAAGTCGTAGTAGTCCTCGGCGTCGAGCGCCGCGAAGACCTCGCCCTTGAACTCCCGGTCCATGTGCCCGACCGCGGTCGAGGCGGCGTCCCCGGCGTCGTTCCAGCCCTCGAACGCGGCCACCATGACCGGGTCGATCAGCTCGGGTACCCCCTCGAGCTCGATCACCCAGCGCCTCCTTCCGACCGGAGGGGAGCGGTGCCGTCCCCGTACCGGCTGCTGTTCCTGCACGTGCGGCACCAGCCTACGGCGTACCGAGGCCGGTGCCGTGGTTCTCGTAGCTGGATGATCCCCAGCGCGGCCCCCGATGAGTCACCGGCAGCGCCACCAGGTGAGACATCCGATCTGTTGCCCCACAAAGTTTGGCCCGCCCCTGGACTTCCGGCCCCGCGCGCCGCTATACATCGGATCATCAAGAAAAGATCCGATGTCTCACGACGGGGGTGTGCATGAGTCCGACCATTACCGAGGTCGATGTGTACGACATCCGCTTTCCGACCTCGGAGCAGCTCGACGGCTCGGACGCCATGAATCCCGACCCCGACTACTCCGCCGCCTACGTCATGCTCCGTACGGACTCGCCCGGCGGCCTGGCGGGCTACGGTCTCTGCTTCACGATCGGGCGCGGCAACGACGTCGTCGCCGCGGCGATCAGGACACTGCGACCCTACGTGGTCGGCCGCTCGGTGGACAGTGTCACGGGTGATCTTGGCGGCTTCTACCGGCTGCTCACCCACGACTCCCAACTGCGCTGGCTCGGCCCGGAGAAGGGCGTGATGCACATGGCCGCCGGGGCGGTGGTCAACGCCGCCTGGGACCTGGCCGCCCGCCGGGCCGGGCTGCCGGTCTGGGAACTGCTGGCCGGGATGAGCCCGGAACAGCTCGTGGACATGGTCGACTTCCGCTACCTCAGCGACGCCATGACCCGCGACGAGGCGCTGGAGATCCTGCGCCGCGCCGAGCCGGGCCGCGCCGAGCGCGCCGCGGAACTGCGCCGTCGCGGCTACCCCGCCTACACCACGGAACCCGGCTGGATCGGCTACTCCGACGACAAGTTGACCCGGCTGTCCAAGGAGGCCGTCGCCGCGGGCTTCCAGCAGATCAAGCTCAAGGTCGGCGGCGACCTCGACGACGACCTGCGCCGGATGCGGCTGGCCCGCGACGCGGTCGGCCCCGACATCAGGATCGCCGTCGACGCCAACCAGCGCTGGGACGTCTCCGACGCCGTGGACTGGATGCGGGCGCTGGCGCCCTTCGACCCGTACTGGATCGAGGAGCCGACCAGCCCCGACGACGTCCTCGCGCACGCCGCGATCCGCGCGGGCCAGCCGGTGCCGGTCGCGACCGGCGAACACGTCGCCAACCGCGTGGTGTTCAAGCAGCTCCTCCAGGCCGGCGCGGTGGACTTCGTCCAGATCGACGCGGCCCGCGTCGCCGGGGTCAACGAGAACATCGCGATCCTGCTGCTCGCCGCCAAATTCGGCGTCCCGGTCTGCCCGCACGCCGGCGGCGTGGGCCTGTGCGAACTCGTCCAGCACCTGTCGATGTTCGACTACGTCGCCGTCTCCGGCACCTGGGACAACCGGGTGATCGAGTACGTCCCGCACCTGCACGAACACTTCACCGATCCCGTGGTGATGGACCACGGCCGATACCGCGCCCCTGCCGCGCCCGGCTTCTCCGCCCGTATGGTCCCGGAGTCGCTCGCCGACTACCGCTACCCGGACGGCCCGGTGTGGCAGGCGCGACAGGCCCGACAGGAGCTGACCCGATGAGCACCAGCGCCGATCCGACGCACGCCGCCTCCGCCGCCCAGGACCTCGCGGGCCTCACCGCCCTCGTCACCGGGGGCGCCTCCGGGATCGGCGCCGCCACCGCGGCGCTGCTGACCGCCCGCGGCGCGCGCGTCGCCGTACTCGACCGCGACACCGCGGGCGCGCCGAGCGGCACCGTCCCCGTCACCGCCGACGTCACCTCGGACGAGGACGTACGGGCCGCGGTCGGCGCGGCCGTCGCCGAACTCGGCAGCCTGCACATCGTGGTGAGCAACGCCGGGATCGGCGCCATCGGCACCGTCGAGGACAACCCGGACGACGAGTGGCAGCGCGTGCTGGACATCAACGTCATGGGCATGATGCGGACCGCCCGCGCCGCCCTGCCGCACCTGCGCGAGGCCGCCGCCGCCCGGCCGGGCAGCGCCTCCATCACCCACACCTGCTCGATCGCCGCGACCGCGGGACTGCCGCAGCGGGCGCTGTACAGCGCGAGCAAGGGCGCGGTGCTCGCCCTCACCCTGGCGATGGCCGCCGACCACGTACGCGAGGGCGTACGGGTCAACTGCGTGAACCCCGGAACCGCCGACACCCCCTGGATCGGCCGCCTCCTCGACCAGGCCGAGGACCCGGCCGCCGAGCGCGCGGCACTCGACGCACGCCAGCCCCTGGGACGGCTGGTGTCCGCCGACGAGGTCGCCGCGGCCATCGTCTACCTGGCGAGTCCCGCCGCGGCGAGCGTGACCGGAACCGCGCTCGCCGTCGACGGCGGAATGCAGGGACTGCGCCTGCGCCCCGCCGGAAGCTGAGCCGCCACCCCGGCTTCCGCGCACGGCAGTTGTCCCCAAGTACGTCAGCTCCTCCGCACCTCAGCTCCTCCGCACCTCAGGCACCGCCCCCGCACCACATCCTCCGCAGAGCCGACACACAATTCGAAGGGCAGGGCTCGACGATGAGACTGCGCAGAACGACCGTGGCCGCCTGTGCCGCACTGCTCGCGGTCACCGCGCTCGCCGGTTGCAACCGGGGAAGCGACAGCAAGGCGGGCAGCTCCGGCAAGGTCGGCATCGACCTGCCGCGCTCCGACAGCGACTTCTGGAACTCGTACAACAGCTACATAGAAAAGGGCGTCAAGGCCGGTGACGTCTCGGCCCTGCCCCGCACCAACTCGCAGAACGACATCGGCAAGCTCGTCGCGAACGTGCAGAGCTTCGCCAACGAGGGCGCCAAGGCGCTCGTGATGGCTCCGCAGGACACCGGCGCCATCGCCTCCA
The DNA here is from genome assembly GCF_044744145.1 of Streptomyces sp. NPDC087422. Taxonomy (NCBI): domain Bacteria; kingdom Bacillati; phylum Actinomycetota; class Actinomycetes; order Kitasatosporales; family Streptomycetaceae; genus Streptomyces; species Streptomyces sp. NPDC087422. Next base: position 135,503 of record NZ_JBIUXT010000006.1, read on the forward strand.
CTCTGGAGCAGATGGCCAAGAAGAAGATCCCGGTGATCAGCGTCGACACCCGCCCCGACAAGGGCCCGGTGTACATGGTCGTCCGCGCGGACAACAAGGCGTACGGCACGAAGGCGTGCGAGTACCTGGGCGAACAGCTCAAGGGCAAGGGCAAGATCGCGGAGTTCGAGGGCGACCTGTCCTCGATCAACGGCCGCGACCGCTCGGAGGCGTTCGCCGCCTGCATGAAGAGCAAATTCCCGAACATCAAGGTGATCCCGCTGGTCACCAACTGGGACGGCGCCACCGCCTCGGCCAAGCTCCAGACCACGCTGGCCGCCGACCCGGACCTGAACGGCATCTACATGCAGGCCGGCGGGGTCTTCCTCCAGCCGACCCTCGCGCTGCTCCAGCAGAAGAACCTGCTCAAGCCGCCGGGCACGCCCGGACACATCACGATCATCTCCAACGACGGCATCCCCGAGGAGTTCAAGGCCATCAAGGCCGGGCAGATCGACGCCACCATCTCCCAGCCCGCCGACCTGTACGCGAAGTACGCGCTGTACTACGCCAAGGAGGCACTGGCCGGGAAGACCTTCCAGCCGGGCCCGACCGACCACGACTCCACGATCATCAAGATCCCCAACGGTCTCGAGGACCAGCTCCCCGCCCCGCTGGTCACCAAGGACAACGTGGACGACGCGAGCCTGTGGGCCAACCAGCTCGGGAAGAGCTGACCCATGGCCGAGGCCGTACCGCCCCCCGCGGTCCACGCGGAGGGCATCGTCAAACGGTTCGGGGCCACCGTGGCCCTGGACCGGGTGGGCATCACCGTCGCGGCCGGCGACTCGCACGCGCTCGTCGGCCGCAACGGGGCGGGCAAGTCCACCCTGGTCTCCGTGCTGACCGGGCTGCACGCCCCGGACGCCGGGCGGGTCTCCTTCCTCGGGAAGCCCGCCCCCGCGCCCGGCGACACCGCCGCCTGGCAGTCCAAAGTGGCCTGCGTCTACCAGAAGTCGATGGTCGTCCCCGATCTGACCGTCGCGGAGAATCTGTTCCTGAACAGATTCGGCCGCGGCCGGATCCGCTGGTCCGCGCTGCGCGGCCGGGCCCGCGACCTGCTCGCCGAATACGGGGTCGACGTCGACCCGACCGCGCGCGCCGGTGATCTCACCGTCGAGCAGGGGCAGTTCGTGGAGATCGCGCGGGCCCTGTCCTTCGGCGCGCGCTTCATCATCCTGGACGAGCCCACCGCGCAGCTCGACGCGGCGGGCATCGAGCGGCTCTTCACCAAGCTGCGCGGCCTCCAACAGCAGGGCGTGGCCTTCCTGTTCATCTCGCACCACCTCCAGGAGGTCTACGACCTGTGCAGCACCGTCACGGTCTACCGTGACGCCCGCCATGTCGTGACCGCGCCCGTCGCCGAGTTGAGCAAGGCGGAACTGGTCGAGGCGATGACCGGTGAGGCGGCGCAGACCGAACTGGCCTGGCACGCACGGGGGTCGGCCGACGAGTCGGCGTCCAAGGCGCTGTCCACCTCGCTGTCGGTGCCGGTCTCCAAGGGCGCCGCGGACACCGGTGACGCCGTCCTGCGCGCCGAAGGGCTCGTGCTCGACGGCGCCTTCGACAGCATCGACTTCGCCGTACGCCCCGGCGAGGTGCTGGGCCTGGCCGGGGCCACCGCCAGCGGCAACACCGCGCTCGGCGAGACCCTGGTCGGGCTGCGCAAGGCCACCGGCGGCCGGACCCTGGTCGCGGGCAAGGCCGTACGCCCCGGCAGCGTCCCGCACGCGCTCGGCGCCGGGATCGGCTACGTACCCGAGGACCGGCACCGGCAGGGCCTGGTGCTCGGCCGCAGCGTCGCGGAGAACGCCACCCTCACCGTGACCGACCAACTCGGCCCGTACGGCACGGTCCTGCCGTCCAGGACCAGGGAATTCGCACAGCGCATGATCAGCTCGCTGGACATCAAGACCTCGGGACCGGCCCAGCCGGTGGCCGACCTGTCCGGCGGCAACCAGCAGAAGGTCGTCATCGCCCGCGCCCTGGCCCGCGACCCGCGCGTGCTGGTGGCCGTCCGGCCCACCGCGGGCGTGGACGTGAAGTCCAAGGACGCGCTGCTCGGCGTGGTCAGAGGCGTCGCGGACCGCGGCGACGCCGCCGTGATCGTCTCCGACGAACTGGACGACCTGCGGGTCTGCGACCGGGTGATCGCGCTCTTCCACGGGCGGGTGATCGCCGAGTTCGGCAGCGGATGGAGCGACCGGGACCTGGTCTCGGCCATGGAAGGGCTGCCCTCGGGCGGCGACGAGGGAGCCGAGGAATGAGTGACACCAGTCAGTTGACCGCCGATGTGGCGGTACCGGACAAGACCCGGCGGCCGGCGCCGCGTATCCAGCTCACCCGCTACCGGGACCTGTCCCTGCTGCCGGTGATCCTGCTGCTGGGCGTCATCGGCTTCATCGTGTCGCCCACCTTCCTGACCTCCGACAACCTCCTCGGCGTCCTCCAACAGTGCAGTGAACTGAGCCTGTTGGTGCTCGGCGAGGCGATGATCCTGATCTCCGGCCGGATGGACCTGTCGCTGGAGTCCACCATCGGCGTGGCCCCCGTGATCGCCATGTGGCTGGTGATGCCGAGCACCGGCTCCGCCACCTACCACGGCATCGGGCTGCTGCCCGGCTGGTCCTCGATCCCGCTCTGCCTGCTGGTGGGCGTGCTCATCGGCGGCTTCAACGGATTCCTGATCCTGAAACTGCGGGTCAACGGCTTCATCGCCACCCTCGGCATGCTGACCATGCTCCGCGGCCTCCAGGACGGCATATCCCAGGGCAAGTCCATCGTCGAGGTGCCCGCGTCCTTCTCCTACCTCGGCGGCGCGTCCTGGCTCGGCGCCCCGGCCGCGGTCTGGATCTGCCTGGTGCTCTTCGTCCTCGGCGGCCTGGCGCTCGGCTATCTGCGGCACGGCCGGGCGCTCTACGCGATCGGCGGCAACAAGGAGGCGGCCCGCGCGGCCGGTATCCGGGTCGACCTCATCACCTGGGTCGTCCTCGCCGTCGCGGGCCTGCTCGCCGCCTTCGCCGGTGTGCTCTACGTCGGCCACTACGGCGCGATCTCCTCGACCCAGGGCAACGGCTGGATCTTCCAGGTCTTCGCCGCCACCGTGATCGGCGGCGTCAGCCTCAACGGCGGCAAGGGCACCCTCTTCGGCGCCCTGACCGGTGTCGTCGCGCTCCAACTCGTCGTGAACGTCACGACGCTGGGCGGTGTGCCGCCGCTGTGGGACAAGTTCCTCTACGGTGCGATCATCATCGTCGCGCTGATCATCTCCCGCTTCGCGAGCGGCGAGAAGCAGGACTGACCGGATACCCGAGGGAGAGAACGTCACCATGCCCGTACCGGTACTGCCCCGGCTCGGCCTCGGCTGCGCGCCGCTGGGCAACCTCTACCGCGCCGTCACCGAGGAGGAGGCCGAGGCCACCGTGGCCGCCGCCTTCGAGACGGGGGCCGCGGGGCCCGTGTACCTCGACACGGCGCCGCACTACGGCCTCGGCCGGTCCGAGGAACGGCTCGGCCGGGCGCTGGCCGGACGGGACCGCTCCACGTACGTGCTCTCCACCAAGGTCGGCCGCAGGCTGCGCGACCTGCGGCCGGGCGAGGCCCCGGACGGCCAGGGCTTCACCGACTCCCCGGCCCGCGCGCGGGAGTGGGACTACACCGCCGACGGCATCCGCGCCACGCTGGAGGGTTCCCTGGAACGGCTCGGCGTGGACGCCGTCGACATCGTCTATCTGCACGACCCCGAGGACCACCTGCCGGAGATCTACGACACCGGCTTCGCCGCCCTGGCCGACCTGCGCGACCAGGGCGTGGTCAAGGCCATCGGCTTCGGCATGAACTACAGCGACATCCTCGCCCGCCTCGTCGCGGACCTCGATGTCGACGTCGTGCTGTGCGCGGGCCGCTGGACGCTGCTGGAACGCACCGCGCTGGACGACCTGCTGCCGGCCTGCGAACGGCGCGGTACGAAGGTCGTCGTGGGCGGCGTCTACAACTCGGGCCTGCTGGCCGACCCGCGACCCGGCGCACACTACAACTACGTCGAAGCGCCAGCGGAGATCCTGGCCCGCGCCCAGCACATCGCCGCCGTCTGCGCCGAGTTCGACGTCCCGCTGCGCGCCGCCGCGCTGCGCTACCCCTTCGCGCACCCCTCGGTGGTCTCGGCCGTGGTGGGCGCCGCCAACGCCGCCGAGGTGCGCGACAACGCGGAGCTGTTCTCGTACGACATCCCGGACGCGCTCTGGCACGCGCTGGTCGCCCGCGGGCTGCTGGACAAGGACGCGCCGCTGCCGCTCAGGGCTCCCGCCGAGGGGGCCTGACCGGATGCGGATCGACGCCCACCACCATCTGTGGGACCTCGAACGGCGCCCCCAGCCGTGGCTGACCGGGGCTGAACTCGACCCCATCGCCCGGACGTTCCGCCTCGCGGAACTCCTTCCACTGCTGGACGCGCACGGGATCGACGCCACCGTGCTCGTCCAGTCCAGCTCCTCGCTCGACGAGACCCGCGAACTCCTCGCCCTCGCCCGCGACTCCGGCGGCCGGGTCGCCGGGGTCGTCGGCTGGGCCGACCTCACCTCGCCCGAACTCCCCGGCACCCTGGGCACGTTGGTCGCCCTCGGACCCCTGGTCGGCATACGGCACCAGGTCCAGGACGAGGCCGACCCCGGATGGCTGGCGCGCGCCGACGTCAGGTCCGGCCTCGCCGCCGTCGGCGCAGCGGGGCTCGTCTACGACCTGCTCGTCACCGTCGACCAGCTCCCCGCCGCCATCGACACGGTGCGGGCGCTGCCCGAGGTGCGGTTCGTCCTCGACCACGGCGCCAAGCCGCCGGTCGGCGGCGGAGGCTGGGAGCCGTGGGCCGCCTCCATGACCGAGCTGTCGGCGCTGCCGAACGTCTCGTGCAAGCTCTCCGGGCTCGTCACGGAGGCCGACTGGCACCGGTGGCGGGTCGCCGACGTGCTGCCCTACGCCCGCCATCTCCTGGCCGCCTTCGGGCCCGACCGGCTCCTCTTCGGCTCCGACTGGCCCGTGTGCACCCTCGCCGCCGATTACTCCTCCGTCGTCGCCCTCGCCGAGGCCGCCCTCTCCCCTCTCACCCCCGCCGCCCGCGACGCCGTCCTCGGCCGCAACGCCGCTCGCCTCTACGCCCTGAACCTGCCCCCGTCGGGCCCCTGAGCCAGTGCAGCGCCTGCTCCCGGGGGCGCGGCCCCGGACGGGTCGTTCGCCGGGGCGGCAGGCCGAGTTCTCGGGGCGGAAAGCGAGGCCCCGCGGAGGGCGAACGCACAGGGCTCGCGCCCTCCCCACCCCGCCCGGAGGGCTAAAGCGTTGAGCGAAGCCACTGCTCCACGCTGGCGACATGCACCGTCGCCCACGAACGGGCAGCCTCGGCGTCGCGGTCGCGCAGGGCGGTGAGAATGGCCCGGTGCTCGTGCAGCGTGCGGCTGACGGCGTCGACCTGGGTGATGCCGCGCCAGACGCGCGCGCGGGTGGTGGGTCCTGACAGACCGTCGAGCAGCGAGCAGAGCACGGAGTTGCCCGAGCCCTGGACGATGCCGCGGTGGAACTCCAGGTCGGAGGCGACCAGTTCCTCGACGGACGGCTGCGGGCCGAGCGCGTCCAGCTTGCCTTCGAGGGCGTCCAGCTCCTCGACGGAGATGCGGACGGCGGCCATCGCGGTGGCGGCGGGTTCCAGGATGCGGCGGACCGCGAGGAATTCGAGCACGGTGTCGTCGCGGTGGAAGTCCACGACGAAGCTGAGGGCTTCGAGCAGGAGCTGCGGGTCGAGGCTGGTGACGTAGGTGCCGTCGCCCTGGCGGACGTCGAGGATGCGGATCAGCGAGAGGGCGCGGACGGCCTCACGCAGGGAGTTGCGGGACAACCCCAGCTCGGCCGCGAGTTCGCTCTCCTTGGGGAGCCGGTCGCCCGGACGCAGCGCCCCGGAGACGATCATCTCCTTGATCCTCTCGATGGCCTCGTCGGTGACCGCCATCAGCGCCTCCCCTGTCCAGGTCCCGCCGCCGCCAGACCTCCGATGTATGAGGCCCCATTATGGGCCCGGCGCGCCGGAACGCCTAACAACGGCCGGAACCGGGCACAGCCGCCCCCGAACCGGCCGAACCGCCCCCCTGTACGGGCTCAGCGGCTCGCGTACCGGCTCGGCGGCGCGCCGACCGCCGCGGTGAAGTCACGGGTCAGGTGCGCCTGGTCGGCATAGCCCAGGTCGGCGGCGAGCGCGGCCCAGTCGATGTCGGCGCCGCCGTCCGCGCGGGCCGCGGCCTCGTGCAGCCGGGCCCGGCGCAGCACCCACTTGGGGCTCGCCCCCACGTACTCCGCGAAGAGCCGCTGGAGCCGCCGTACGGGCAGGTCCAGCTCGCGGGCCAGCTCGTCCACCCGGAAGAGCTGCGGGCCGGCGGTGATCCTCCCGCGCTCATCGGCCGGGGGGACACCCCTCTCGATTCTCTCGACCAGGTCCGCCACCTCGGCCACCACCGGGTCCTGCCGGGTGCCGGGCAGCAGCTCCAGCAGATACTCCTCGGCCAGCGCCGTCATCGCCGCCAGGTCGTCCAGTGCCAGGATCTCCCGGCTCAGCGCCTCGACGGCCCCGGCCGGGCCGCCCAGCAGACCGGCCGCGGGCACCGCGCGGTCGGCCAGCTCCGCCACCGGCCCGTCGATGAACGGCCGGAAGGCGCCCGGCCGGAATTTCACCCCGAACACCTGGTCGCGCCCGTGCAGCACACGGCTGAACACCCCCCGCTGCACCCCGTACACCAGTGGCTCAGGGGCCTCGAAGACCAGATGGACATTGGGGTGGGCGAGCACCTTCTGCTCGTGGTCCGGCCGCCCCCGCAGGTCCCAGCGCGGATTCCAGTAGAAGTCGACCAGAGCCGCCAGCGCGGGCCGCGGCTGCTGCCGCCGTACTTCGACGCGCCCGCCCGTCGCCTCCGGCCTCAGCACCCCGCGCCCCAGCCCGTGCCCGTGCCCGCTCATGCCCGTCACTGTAAACGCGGCCACCGACAACGGCGCGGGCCCGCGCGGGCACGCACGGGCACGCGCGGGCACCGGCAACGGCGCGGCCACGCGACACGGGCCGGGTGTCGCGTTTCTTCAAGACCGCCGTCCCCGGTCGCGCCTAGCGTCGAGGGCATGAACTTCCACGCACAGATCGCCGACAGTGCCGCGGAGGCCGCCCGGGTCGCCGCCGGGATCACCGACGACCAGCTCACCGGCCCCACGCCCTGTCCCGACTACGACACCCGCACCCTGATCAACCACTGGGTCGCGTACACCGGCCTCGGCATGGAGCTGCGCGCCCGCAAGGAGCCGCACCCCGCCGACCTCGGCGAGCGCGACTTCACCGCGGAGCCCGGCTGGGCCGCCGCCTACGCGCGGCAGCTCGACCGGGCCGCGGACGCCTGGGCCGACCCGGCCGCCTGGGAGGGCGAGCTGGACATGGGCGGCATGGCGATGCCCGCGAAGGACATCGCCGGAATGCTCTTCATGGAGCTGCTGCTGCACGGCTGGGACGTCGCCAAGGCCACCGGGCAGGAGTTCAGGGCCGACGAGAAGTCCGGCGCCCTGCTGCTGGCCGTCGTGCGCGAGCAGGCCGAGATGTTCCGGCAGTACAAGGGCTTCGCGGAACCGGTCGCACCGCCCGCCGGTGCCACCGACTTCGAAACCGCTGTCGCCCTGTCCGGCCGCGACCCATACTGGGCGGCATGATCCAGCACGACCTCATCGCCCGGGTACGGGACATGTGCCGCGCCGACGAACGCCTCGGCGCGGCACTGATGTACGGCTCCTTCGCCGCGGGGGAGGGCGACGCCCACAGCGACGTCGAATTCTGGCTCTTCTTCGACCCGGAGCGGCGCGCGGAAGTGGAACCCGAGCAGTGGTGCCGGGAGATCGCCCCGGCCAATCTGGTGCTGCTCAACGAATTCGGCAGCCATGTCGTGCTCTTCCCGGGCCCGGTGCGCGGCGAATTCCACTTCGCGACCACCGACGACATCCCGACGGTCGCCACCTGGCCCGCGCGCGGCGCCGCCGTCGAGCGGATGGTGGTCGTCGACCGCGAAGGGCTGCTGACGCCGGTGCTCGAAGCGGTGCCCGAGCACCCCGTGCTCCCCGCGGCGCCCGACGAGATCGCCGACCTGTGCGGCCGGTTCGCCAACTGGCTGGTGCTGGCGCTGCACGTCACCGCGCGCGGCGAGCACCTGCGCGCGCGGGACGCGCTCTGGCACGCGGCCCGCCATGTGCTGTGGATGGCCCGGCTCGCCGAGGACAGCACCGCGCACTGGCTGACGCCGTCGCGCGCCGCGGAGGCCGAGCTGCCCGCCCGTACGATCGCGGCCGTGGCAGAGGCCAACCCCGTGAGCCTCTGGCACGAGGGCCGCGACCGCTGGCTGACCCTGCTGCCCAGGACCGGCCGCCCCGCCCCGACCGCCCTGTTCGCCGAACTCGACCGCCTGACCGCCGAGACGGCCCAGCCCGCCGGGACGGCCCAGCCCGCCGGGACGGCCCAGCCCGCCGGGACGGCCGAGGCCGCCGCGACGGAACCGCCCGCAGGGACGGCGGCCCCCACTTCCTAGTCCCGGCGAAGCACCCGCTCGACCCCTTCCCGCACCTCCGGCGTGTCGAGACCGCGGATGGTCAGCGTCGTCCGCCGCCGCAGCACGTCGTCCGCGTCCTGCGCCCACTCGTGGTCGCGGGCGTAGACGACCTGGGCCCAGATCTCCGGGGCGTCCGGGTGCACGCGCCGGGCCAGCTCCGGGTCCTCGTTGGCCAGCCGCGCGATGTCGAAGGCCAGCGAGCCGTAGTGGGTGGCCAGGTGCCTGGCGGTGTCGGCCGCCATGCGCGGTCCCGGCGCGTCGCCGTCGATCAGCAGCCGGTGGGCGACCGCGTCGGGGCTGGCGAAACCGGGCAGCGGGGCCCGGCGCGGCAGCGACGACATCGGCTCCATGTCGTCGGACAGCGGATGCCCGGGCAGCTCGGCCAGCTTGGTCATCACCGTGCGGCCGATGTGCCGGAAGGTGGTCCACTTGCCGCCCGCCACCGACAGCATGCCGCCGGTCCCCTCGGTGACGACCGTCTCCCGCTTGGCCTTCGAGGTGTCGCCGGGACCGCCGGGCAGCACCCGCAGACCCGCGAAGGAGTACGTGATCAGGTCGCGGGAGAGCTGCTGGTCGCGGACGGAGAAGGCCGCCTCGTCCAGGATCTGCGCGATGTCGGCCTCGGTGACCCGCACATCGGCCGGATCGCCCTCGTACACCTCGTCCGTGGTGCCGAGCAGCAGCATGTCCTCCCAGGGCAGGGCGAAGGTGATGCGGTACTTGTCGATCGGGGTGGCCAGCGCCGCCCGCCACGGCGAGTGCCGCTTGAGTACCAGGTGCGCGCCCTTGGACAGCCGGATCGACGGCGCCGCGGCCGGGTCCTCCATCCGCCGCAGGTGGTCCACCCACGGCCCGGTGGCGTTGAGCACCAGCCGCGCGTCGACCCCGAATTCGGTGCCGTCCACGCGGTCGCGCAGATCGGCGCCCGTGACCCGGCCCCGCGTGAAGCGCAGCCCGGTGACCTCGGCGTGGTTGAGCACGGTCGCGCCCGCGTCGACCGCGGCCCGTACCGTCATCAGCGCCATCCGGGCGTCGTTCATCTGCCCGTCCTCGTAGACGGCGACCGCGCGCAGGTTGTCGGTCCGCAGCTCGGGCACGTCCCGCGCGGCCTTGGCCGGGCTGATCACATGGCCGACGCCGTCGCGGAAGGCGGACAGCGCCGAGTACGCGAAGACGCCCGCGCCGAGCTTGGCCGCGCCGTGCGGGCCGCCCTTGTAGACCGGCAGATAGAAGGTGAGGGGGTTGGCCAGGTGCGGCGCGATGTCACGGGAGACCGCGCGCCGCTCCAGGTGGTTCTCCGCCACCAGCTTCACCGCGCCGGTCTGGAGGTAGCGCAGGCCGCCGTGGAGCAGCTTGGAGGAGGCGGAGGAGGTGGCCCCGGCGAAGTCACCGGCGTCCACCATGGCCACCCGCAGCCCCGACTGCGCGGCGTGCCAGGCGGTGGTGATGCCGAGGATGCCACCGCCGATCACCAGCAGGTCGTACGTGGCACGGCCGAGCAGATCCCGGGTCTCGGCCCTGCCGGGGTTGGCGCCTGCGGTCGGATGCGAACCCAGGGCGGGAACGCGCTGCGAGGTGGTCATGGGGTGAATCAGTGCTCCTCTGCGGTGCTCTCTTCGAGCCAGCCCATCGTGGCCTGCACGGCCTTGAGCCAGCTCTTGTACTCGCGGTCCCGTTGGGCCGCGTCCATGCGCGGGGTCCACTCGGCGGCGCGCCGCCAGTTGGCCCGCAGTGCCTCGGTGTCGGGCCAGAAGCCGACCGCGAGACCGGCCGCGTAGGCCGCGCCCAGGCAGGTGGTCTCGGCGACCATCGGGCGCACCACGGGCGCGTCCAGGAAGTCGGCCAGGGTCTGCATGAGCAGGTTGTTGGAGGTCATGCCGCCGTCGACCTTGAGGGCGGCCAGTTCGACGCCGGAGTCCTTGGTCATGGCGTCGGCGATCTCCCGCGTCTGCCAGGCCGTCGCCTCCAGCACGGCGCGCGCGATGTGCGCCTTGGTGACGTAACGGGTCAGCCCGGCGATCACCCCGCGCGCGTCGTCGCGCCAGTAGGGGGCGAACAGGCCGGAGAAGGCCGGTACGAAGTAGGCGCCGCCGTTGTCCTCGACGGACGAGGCCAGCGTCTCGATCTCGGCGGCGGTGCTGATCAGCCCCATCTGGTCGCGCATCCACTGCACCAGCGCGCCGGTGACGGCGATCGAGCCCTCCAGCGCGTAGACCGGCGCGTCGTCGCCGATCCGGTAGCCGACGGTGGTGATCAGGCCGTTGTAGGAGTTGACCGGGGTCTCACCGGTGTTCATCAGCATGAAGGTGCCGGTGCCGTAGGTGGACTTGGCCTCGCCCTCGGCGAAGCAGGTCTGCCCGAACAGCGCCGCCTGCTGGTCGCCGAGCGCGGAGGCCACCGGCACGCCGTCCAGCACGCCGCCGACCGTGCTGCCGTACACCTCGGCGGAGGAACGGATCTCCGGCAGTACGGCGGCGGGTACGCCGATCGACTCCAGGATCTTGTGGTCCCAGTCCAGGGTGCGCAGGTTCATCAGCAGGGTGCGGGAGGCGTTGGTGACGTCGGTGACGTGCCGGCCGCCGTCGACACCGCCGGTGAGGTTCCAGATCACCCAGGAGTCCATGGTGCCGAAGAGGATCTCGCCGCGCTCGGCGCGCTCGCGCAGGCCCTCGACGTTGTCCAGCAGCCAGCGGATCTTGGGTCCGGCGAAGTACGAGGCGAGCGGCAGGCCGGTCTCGCGGCGGAAGCGGTCCTGGCCGACATTGCGGCCCAGTTCGCGGCAGAGCACGTCGGTGCGGGTGTCCTGCCAGACCAGCGCGTTGTGCACCGGCTCACCGGTGTTCTTGTCCCACAGCAGGGTGGTCTCGCGCTGGTTGGTGATGCCGATCGCCTTGACGTCGGCGGCGCTGAAGCCCTCGTTGTCCTGGGCGGCCTTGGCGATGGCGCCCTCGACCACCTCCTGGACATTGGTCCAGATCTCGGCGGCGTCGTGCTCCACCCAGCCCGGCTTGGGGAAGATCTGCTCGTGTTCCTTCTGGTCGACGGCGACGATCCGGCCGTCCCGGTCGAAGACGATGCAGCGGCTCGACGTGGTGCCCTGGTCGATCGCGGCGATGAACGGGCCGGTGCCGTGCGAGTGGGTGCCGGCGGCGGCGGTGGTGTCGGTCACGTGGTGCTCCTCGGGATCTGCGCGGGGGAAGTGGCTGCGGGGGAGTGGGCGTGGCGGTCTCGCGGCGGCCCTACGTGAAGGCGAGCTTGTACAGGCCGCCGGCTATCGCGGCGCCGGCCAGCGGGCCCAGCACCGGGATCCACGCGTAGCTCCAGTCCGAGCCGCCCTTGTTGGGCAGCGGCAGAAGGCTGTGCACGATACGCGGGCCGAGGTCGCGGAACGGGTTGATCGCGTACCCGGTGGGGCCGCCGAGCGACAGGCCGATACCGACGACGAGGAGCGCGGTGAGCAGGATGCCGGTGCCGTTGAGCGCGAGTCCGGTCGTCATGCCCTGGGTGAGGATGAAGAGCACCAGGACGGCGGTGCCGATGACCTCGGTGAGGAGGTTCTGCACCGGGTTCCGTATCTCGGGTCCGGTGGAGAAGACGCCGAGCACGGGTCCCGCGGGCTGCCCCTTGCGGTCGGTCTCCGGGCCCTCGGGGGAGGTCGTGCCCGCGCCGACGATCTCGGGGTCGGTCAAGTGCGCCTGGAACTGGCCCAGGTAGGCCACCCACACCAGGAAGGCGCCGATCATCGCGCCGAGCAACTGCCCCATCAGGTAGAAGGGCACGGTGTGCCACACACCGGTCTTGATCGCCACGCCGAGGGTGACCGCCGGGTTGAGCTGGCCGCCCGAGTAGCCGTTGGCGATGTAGGCGCCGCCGAGCACCGCGAATCCCCAGCCGAAGGAGATGGCGACCCAGCCCGCTCCCCGGGCCTTCGACTTCTTGAGCGTGACGGCGGCGCAGACGCCGCCACCGAGCAGGATGAGCACGGCGGTGCCGAAGGTCTCGCCGATGAAGATATGGCCGTTGGACACAGCGACTCCTTTGTCCAAGTGTCTTTACGTCAGGGCACGGGCGACCCGAATCGCGTCCGGCGTTCGACAATGTCGACCGTACAGCGAATATTTTCTCTCCGGGAGCGGCAGGTCAAGAGGAGTGGACGGTGAAACGCGGGAGAAGGCCGCGCGGGCGCGGCGTCGAGGGCCGGATACGGGCGGGGCGGATCAGAAGCGGGCGGCGCCCAGATCGCGGGAGACGGCGCGGGCGCAGTCCCGTACCGCCGCCACCAGCCGGGCCTGGATGCCGCCCTCGTCGCAGACCCGTTCCACGGCGCCGGTGATGCCCACCGCGCCCACCGGCATCCGCCGCCGGTCGTAGACGGGCGCCGCGACCGAGGCCACGCCCTCCCACGTCTCCTCCAGGTCGGCGGCCCAGCCGCGCGCCCTGGTGAGGTCCAGCAGCGCCTCGAAGTCGGTGATGTCGGTGACGGTGCGCACGGTGAGCGTCGCCCGCTCGTGCTCGGTCACCTCGTTGTGCGCCACCGGGTCGAAGGCGGACAGCACCTTGCCGAGCGCGGTGCTGTGCAGCGGGTGCATCGCGCCCACCTCCAGCGCCTGGCGGCTGTCGTCCGGCCGGAAGACGTGGTGCACGATCAGCACGCCGTCCTGGTGCAGCACCCCGAGATACGCCGCCTCGCCGCTTGACCTGGCCAGGTCGTCGGTCCACACCAGCGCGCGGGCCCGCAATTCGTGCACGTCCAGATAGCTGTTGCCCAGCCGCAGCAGCTCCGCGCCGAGCTGGTACTTGCCGGAGACCGGCTCCTGTTCGACGAAGCCCTCCTGCTGGAGGGTGCGCAGGATGCCGTGCGCGGTGCCCTTGGCCAGGCCGAGCGACGAGGCCACGTCGGTGAGCCCCAGCCGGCGCTCACCGCCGGCCAGCAGCCGCAAAATCGCCGCCGCGCGTTCCAGTGACTGGATGGGACCTGGCATCGGCGGCACTCCAAGCAGAGGGGGGTGTCATGATCGGCGGTCGACAATGTCGACCGCCATCATCTCAGAGATGATTCTGGCACCACGGTCCGCCCATCGGAATGCCTTCGAGCCCGGACGGTGCGGCCCGCTAGGCTGGCCGGGTGCGCGTCCCGCCGCCCTCCGATCCGTCGGCCCCGGCGGGGAACGCATAGCCGACAGCCGTCGCATCCCAGGGAGCACGTTCCATGGCCTCGCTTTCTCCGTCGTCCCCTACGTCTGGTACGTCCGGTTCCTCCCCATCGGGGACGAACACGGCACCGACGCGTACGTCCCCGACCGCGTCGCCGATGGACGCACCCCGCGCCGCCGCCCTCCGCGAGGCGCTCGCCTCCCGCGTGGTCGTCGCCGACGGCGCCATGGGCACCATGCTCCAGGCGCAGGAGCCGACGCTCGACGACTTCCAGCAGCTCGAAGGCTGCAACGAGATCCTGAACATCACCCGCCCCGACATCGTGCGCTCGGTCCACGAGGCGTACTTCTCGGTCGGCGTGGACTGCGTCGAGACCAACACCTTCGGCGCCAACCACTCCGCGCTCGGCGAGTACGACATCCCCGAGCGGATCCACGAACTGTCGCAGGCCGGCGCCCGCCTGGCCCGCGAGGTCGCCGACGGCTTCGCCGCCGACGGCCGCCCGCGCTGGGTGCTCGGCTCGATGGGCCCCGGCACCAAGCTGCCGACGCTCGGCCACGCCCCGTACGGCGTACTGCGCGACGGCTACGAGGCCAACGCGGCGGGGCTGATTGCGGGCGGCGCCGACGCGCTGATCATCGAGACCACCCAGGACCTGCTCCAGACCAAGGCGGCCGTGATCGCGGCCCACCGCGCGATGGCGTCGGCCGGGGTGAGCCTGCCGCTGATCTGTTCGGTGACCGTGGAGACCACCGGCACCATGCTGCTCGGCTCGGAGATCGGCGCGGCGCTCACCGCGCTCGAACCCCTCGGCATCGACATGATCGGCCTCAACTGCGCGACCGGACCCGCCGAGATGAGCGAGCACCTGCGCTATCTCGCCCGGCACTCGCGTATCCCGCTGTCCGCCATGCCCAACGCGGGCCTGCCGGTGCTCACCAAGGACGGCGCGCACTACCCGCTCACGGCCTCAGAACTGGCCGACGCGCACGAGACGTTCGCCCGCGAGTACGGCCTGTCCCTGGTCGGCGGCTGCTGCGGCACCACGCCCGAGCACCTGCGGCAGCTCGTGGAGCGGGTCGGCGGGCAGGACCTGCACCCGCGCAGGCCGCGCCCCGAGGCGGGCGCCGCCTCCCTCTACCAGACGGTCCCCTTCCGCCAGGACAGCTCGTACCTGGCGATCGGCGAGCGCACCAACGCCAACGGCTCCCGCAAGTTCCGCGACGCGATGCTGGAGGGCCGCTGGGAGGACTGCGTGGAGATGGCCCGCGACCAGATCCGCGAGGGCGCCCACCTGCTCGACCTGTGCGTGGACTACGTGGGCCGGGACGGCGTCGCCGACATGGCCGAGGTCGCCGGGCGCTTCGCCACCGCCTCCACCCTGCCGATCGTGCTCGACTCCACCGAGGTGGACGTCCTGCGGGCGGGACTGGAGAAGCTGGGCGGCCGGGCGGTGCTCAACTCCGTCAACTACGAGGACGGCGACGGCCCCGAGTCCCGGTTCGCCAAGGTGACCGCGCTCGCCCAGGAGCACGGCGCCGCGCTGATCGCGCTCACCATCGACGAGGAGGGCCAGGCCCGTACCGTCGAGAAGAAGGTCGGGATCGCCGAGCGGCTGATCGACGACCTGACCGGCAACTACGGCATCAACGAGTCGGACATCCTGATCGACTGCCTGACCTTCACCATCTGTACCGGCCAGGAGGAGTCCCGCAAGGACGGCGTCGCCACCGTCGAGGCGATCCGCGAGCTGAAGCGCCGCCACCCCGACGTGCAGACCACCCTCGGCCTGTCGAACATCTCCTTCGGCCTCAACCCGGCCGCGCGCGTGGTGCTCAACTCGGTCTTCCTCGACGAGTGTGTCAAGGCGGGCCTGGACTCGGCGATCGTGCACGCCTCCAAGATCCTGCCGATCGCCCGCATCCCCGAGGAGCAGCGCGAGGTCGCGCTCGACCTGATCCACGACCGGCGGCGCGAGGGCTACGACCCGCTGCAACGCCTGATGGAGCTGTTCGACGGCGTCGACAACAAGTCGCTGAAGGCCAGCCGCGCCGAGGAACTGCTGGCGCTGCCGCTGGACGAGCGGCTCCAGCGCCGGATCATCGACGGCGAGAAGAACGGCCTGTCCGCCGACCTGGACGAGGCGCTGGCCGAGCGGCCCGCCCTGGACATCGTCAACGAGACGCTGCTCGCGGGCATGAAGGTGGTCGGCGAGCTGTTCGGCTCGGGCCAGATGCAGCTTCCGTTCGTGCTCCAGTCCGCCGAGGTGATGAAGACCGCGGTGGCGTATCTGGAGCCGCACATGGAGAAGTCGGACGACGAGGGCAAGGGCACCATCGTGCTGGCCACCGTGCGCGGCGACGTCCACGACATCGGCAAGAACCTGGTCGACATCATCTTGTCCAACAACGGCTACAACGTCGTCAACCTCGGCATCAAGCAGCCGGTCTCGGCGATCCTGGACGCCGCGCAGGAGCACCGCGCCGATGTGATCGGCATGTCGGGCCTGCTGGTGAAGTCCACGGTGATCATGAAGGAGAACCTGGAGGAGCTGAACCAGCGCGGCCTGTCCGCCGACTTCCCGGTGATCCTCGGCGGCGCCGCCCTGACCCGCGCCTATGTGGAGCAGGACCTGCACGAGATCTACGAGGGCGAGGTCCGCTACGCCCGCGACGCGTTCGAGGGCCTGCGGCTGATGGACGCGCTGATCGGCGTCAAGCGCGGCGTGCCGGGCGCGGCGCTGCCGGAGCTGAAGCAGCGCCGGGTGCCCAAGCGCGAGCAGCCGGAGCCGGACGGACCGGACAAGGCGGTCAACCTCGGCCAGATCCGCTCCGACGTCGCGGTCGACAACCCCGTCCCCACCCCGCCGTTCTGGGGCAGCCGGGTCGTCAAGGGCATCCAGCTCGCCGACTACGCGTCCTGGCTGGACGAGGGCGCCCTGTTCAAGGGCCAGTGGGGCCTGAAGCAGGCCCGCTCGACCGGTCCGACGTACGAGGAGCTGGTGGAGTCCGAGGGCCGGCCCCGGCTGCGCGGGCTGCTGACCAGGATGCAGTCGGAGGGCCTGCTGGAGGCCGCCGTGACCTACGGCTACTTCCCGTGCGTGTCCAAGGGCGACGACCTGATCGTGCTGCGCGAGGACGGCACCGAGCGGACCCGCTTCACCTTCCCCCGCCAGCGCAGGGGGCGGCAGCTCTGCCTCGCGGACTTCTTCCGGCCCGAGGAGTCCGGTGAGACAGACGTGGTGGGCTTCCAGGTCGTCACCGTCGGCAACCGGGTCTCCGAGGCGGCCAACGAGCTGTTCGCGACCGACTCCTACCGGGACTACCTGGAGCTGCACGGCCTGTCCGTGCAGCTCGCGGAGGCACTTGCGGAGTACTGGCACGCGCGGGTTCGCTCGGAGCTGGGCTTCGCCGGTGAGGACCCGGACGAGGTCGAGGACATGTTCGCGCTGAAGTACCGCGGCGCGCGCTTCTCGCTGGGCTACGGGGCCTGCCCCGACCTGGAGGACCGGGCGAAGATCGCGGACCTGCTGGAGCCGGGCAGGATCGGCGTGGAGCTGTCGGAGGAGTTCCAGCTGCACCCCGAGCAGTCCACCGACGCGATCATCATTCACCACCCGGAGGCCAAGTACTTCAACGCGCGTTGAGCGCGGCTCACCAGCGAGTCGTACACTTGACGGTCCGGCACAGGCCGGTCGCCTTCCCGTCCGCGGGACGCGGCGACCGGCCTTTGTGTCCCCCGGAAACGGGACGGGCCGGCCCGACCGGCACCGGGAACCGCGCGAGCCGAGGAGTGGGGCGTATGGCCAGCAGCATCCCTGTCGCCGACACCCGTATGGCGCAAGGCCCCGCCCTCCAGGCGGTGCTCCTCGACATGGACGGCACCTTGGTGGACACCGAGGGCATCTGGTGGGCGGCGGAGAGTGAGGTCTTCGCGGACCTCGGGCACGTGCTGGACGAGGCGCACCGCGAGGTGGTGATCGGCGGCCCGATGGCCCGCAGCGTGGGGCACCTGATCGCCGCCACCGGCGCGGACGCGACGCTGGCCGAGCTGATGCTGGCGGTCAACATCCGCTTCGAGAAGCTGATCGCCCGGGGCGCGCCGCTGATGCCCGGCGCCCGCAGGCTGCTCACCGAGCTGGCCGCGTACGGCGTCCCGACCGCCTTGGTGTCCGCCTCGCACCGGCGGACCATCGATGTGATGCTGCGCACGCTGGGCGCGGAGAACTTCGCCTTCACCGTCGCGGGGGACGAGGTGAGCCGCACCAAGCCGCACCCCGAGCCGTATCTGACCGCCGCCGCCCGGCTGGGCGCGGACCCGGCCGCCTGTGTGGTCGTCGAGGACACCCTGACCGGTGTGGCGTCCGCCGAGGCGGCGGGCTGCCGGGTGGTCGCGGTGCCCTCGCTGGTGCCCGTCGAGGCCGCTCCAGGGCGTACGGTCGTCGGTTCGCTCGAAGAGCTGAGCGTGCCTTTCCTGCGCGCTTTGAATGCGCGCGTTCACTGAGCGTATTTGCTGAATAGGAACCGTCCAGAGGCGTCTCACAGGTCGGAATCCGGCCCCTGGTGATCTATGTCACGCGCGGGGAGGTCGACGCCGCGCTGTCCTGCCTGGATGAGATCCGCAGATCGGGACGTGTGGCGCGGCTGAATGTCCGCAATGTTCCGACCGGGGAGGGATCGTACCGCCGTCCGTTTATCGGTGCTCCGAGCCCCGTTATCGGTATGTAATTCCGCCTCAACTTCGCCGTGCTCTAGCGGAGTAGGTCCCTCCGGCTAGTGTCCCTGCTGGTCAATGCCGAATCGAACGACCGGCATTTGAGCAAGGGGATTCACTGGATGTCACGTAACAAGCGTGTCGTCGCCGCAGCCGCCGTGGCCTTCCTGGCCGTCGGTGCGTCCGCGTGTGGTGGCAAGAAGGACAACTCGTCGGCCGGTGGCGGAAAAGGCGCCGTGATCGTCGGAACCATCGACTCGGTGTCGTCACTCGACCCCGCGGGAGCGTACGACTACGGCTCCTGGGAGGTCATCGACAGCGTCTACCAGAAGGTCATGCACTTCCCGACCGGCGGCACCACGCCGGAACCGGACGCGGCCAAGTCGTGCGCCTTCACCGACCCGAAGACGTACGCCTGCACGCTCCAGCCGGGGCTGGTGTTCTCCAACGGCGACAAGCTCACCGCCGCGTCGGTGAAGTTCTCGTTCGACCGCATGGTCGGCATCGCGGCGCCCAACGGCCCGTCCAGCCTGCTCGCCAGCCTGGACAGCACCGAGGCCAAGGGCGACGACCAGGTGGTCTTCCACCTGAAGAACGCCGACTCGACCTTCCCCTCGGTGCTCGCCACCGACGCGGGCGCGATCGTCGACGAGAAGACCTTCCCGAAGGACAAGCTCCTCGACGGCTCGAAGATCATCGGCTCGGGTCCGTACACGCTGGACAAGTACACGCCCAAGCAGCAGGCGTCGTTCCTGGCCAGCAAGACCTACAAGGGCCCGGCCAAGCTCAACAACGGCCAGTTCGTGCTCCAGTACTTCTCCGAGGCGTCCGCGCTCAAGCAGGCCGTCAAGGACGGCACGGTCAACGCGGCCTTCCGCACCCTGTCGCCCACCGACACCGCGGACCTGAAGAAGACCTCCGGCATCCAGGTGCTCGACGGCACCGGCACCGAGAAGCGCTACCTGGTCTTCGACGCCAAGGTGAAGCCGTCCGACCAGAAGGCGGTCCGCCAGGCCGTCGCCCAGGTCATCGACCGCGAGGGCATCGCCAAGGACGCCTACGACGGCACCGTGGCCCCGCTCTACTCCATGGTCGGCAACGGCATCCAGGGCCACACCGAGGCATTCAAGGACAAGTACGGCGCCCCGGACAAGGCCAAGGCCGCCGCGATACTCAAGGACGCGGGCATCACCGCCCCCGTCGACATCGCGTACGCCTGGACCCCCAGCCACTACGGCGCCGCGGCGGCCGACGAGGCCACCGCGATCAAGCGGCAACTGGAGGCCACCGGCCTGTTCAAGGTGAAGCTCAGCTCCACCGAGTGGCAGCAGTACCAGAAGGACGAGAAGTCCGACACGTACGCCTCGTACATGATCGGCTGGTTCCCCGACCTGCCGGACGCCGACAACGACGTCTCGCCGTTCCTGGGCAAGCAGCCCTTCCTCGGCACCGGCTACGACAACCCGGAGATCCAGCAGCTCCTGGTCAAGGAGCAGGGCACGGACGACGCCAAGGTGCGCGACCAGGCGTTCGCCGACATCCAGAAGATCGTCGCCGACGACGTCCCGATCATCCCGCTCTGGCAGGGCAAGCAGACCGTGGTCATCCGTGACGGCGTGACCGGCGCCGACAAGGCGCTCGACCCGACGATGTTCCGGTTCTACGAGCTCGGCTCCAAGTGACGGACGGCCGGTCCGCGGGGGTGACGCCCCCGCGGACCGGCCGCCGCGGCTGTTCCCCAGCCCGCACCCCAGCCCGTACCTGAGCCGTACCTGAGCCTGTTCTGTTCCTGAAGAAAGACACACTCAGTTGAGCAACACGAGCAAGCAGTCCGGGTCGCTGCGCCGCTACGTCCTCACCAGGATCGCGCTCGCCGTGCCCATGGTCCTCATCCTGCTGGTCCTGGTCTTCGTCATGATGCGGGTGGCGCCGGGCGACCCCATCTCGGCCTCGCAGGGCGGCAAGCTGAGCGCGGCCGAACTCGCCGCCAGACGCCACGCGGCGGGCTTCGACGCCCCCATCTACCAGCAGTTCTGGGACTACCTGAAGTCCGTCGGCACCCTGAACTTCGGCACCACGTTCTCCGACCGCCGCAGCGTGCGGGACATCATCGTCGAGAACGGCGGCGCCACCCTCACCCTCACCGCGGGCGCCCTGGTCTTCGCCGCCGTCATCGGCATCCCCGTCGGCCTGCTCGCCGGCCGCTACCGGGACCGCGCGGTCGACGTCACCAGCCGGCTCTTCAGCACCGTCAGCTACGCCGCGCCCGTCTTCGTCACCGCGCCGCTGCTGATGCTCGCCTTCGGCTCCACCTCCGGCCAGGCCTCCCCGCTGGTGCAGCTCAACGTGCCCACCCAGACGCACATCCTCATCGTGGACGCGGTGCTGGCCGGCGACTGGGACGCGGTCGGCGACATCACCCAGCACCTGATCCTGCCGTCGGTCTGCCTCGGCCTGCTCGTGGTCGGCGTCTTCATCCGGATGATCAGGATCAACCTCATCCAGTCGCTCCAGGGCGACTACATCGAGGCCGCCCGCGCCCGCGGCGTCAAGGAACGCCACGTCGTGGCGCGGCACGGCTTCCGCAACGCCCTGGTGCCGGTGATCACGGTCCTCGGCCTCCAGGTCGCCATGCTGCTCGGCGGCGCGGTGCTCACCGAACAGATCTTCAACTGGCCCGGCATCGGCCGCCAGTTGATCGACTACATCAACCAGCGCGACTACGTCGCCGTCCAGGGCATCGTCACCGTCTTCGCCCTGGTCGTCGTCGTGATCAGCATGCTGATCGACTTCGTGAACGCGCTGATCGACCCGAGGGTGCGGTACTGATGGCCCAGACAACCCCCATACCCCCCGGCCCGGCCACCGAGGCCCCGCAGGCACAGCTGCCCGCCCCCAGGTCGACCCGCTTCGGCGGCCTGCGGCGGATCTGGGCGGCGATCCGCGAGGCCCGCGGCGTACCGCGGTTCATGCTCTGGACCGGCGCCCTGATCTCCGCGCTCTTCGTGATCATGGCCGTCTTCGGCCCGCTGATCGCGCCGTACGACTTCGACACGTACCAGTCCGGCGGCACCCGCTTCCCCAAGCAGGGCGCGCCCGACGGCGACCACTGGTTCGGCACCACCGTGCAGAGCCTCGACGTGCTCTCGCGCACCATCTACGGCGCCCGCACCGCGCTGGAGGTGATGGTGCTCGCCGTGGTGTTCTCGCTGATCATCGGCGTCCTGCTGGGCCTGCTCTCCGGCTACTTCGGCGGCTGGCTCGACCGCGTCCTGGTGCTCGTGATGGACGCGCTCTTCGCGTTCCCCTACCTGCTGCTGGCGATCGTCGCCGGATTCGTCTTCGCCGGGATCGCGGGCGGCAGCATCATCACCGCCGCCCTGTCGATCACCGTGGTCTACATCCCGCAGTACTTCCGGGTGGTCCGCGCCTCCGCGCTCTCCGCCCGCGAGGCGACCTTCGTCGAGGCCGCCCGCGCGATGGGCGCCAAACCGTCCGTCGTCATCCGCAAGTACCTCTTCGGCAACGTCATCCAGTCGGTGCCCGTCATCACCACGATGAACGCCGCCGACGCCATCGCCACCCTGGCCGGCCTCGGCTTCCTGGGCCTGGGCATCCAGCCCACCGACGCCGCCGAGTGGGGCTACGACCTCTCCCGCGCCATCGACGACGTCAACGCGGGCATGTGGTGGACCTGCCTCTACCCGGGCCTGGCCATGGTCATCGCGATCCTCGGCTTCACCCTGCTCGGCGAGGGACTCAACGACGTCCTCAACCCGACCATGCGCCGCCGCCGGATCTCCAAGGTGCTGCTCCCGCCGCACACCCGCCGCCGCACCGTCATCACCCCCGAAGGGACGGCCGCCAAGTGACCACCGTGACCGAACCCGTCCCCGCCGGGCCCGCACCCGCCGGACCCGTCCTGTCCGTACGCGACCTGCGCGTCTGGTACGGCACCGACCGCGGCCCGGTCCGCGCCGTGGACGGCGTCAGCTTCGACGTACGCCCCGGCGAGACCCTCGGCCTGGTCGGCGAGTCCGGCTGCGGCAAGTCCACCCTCGGCCGCGGCGTCCTCGGCCTCACCCCGGCCGCCGCCGCGGTCGACGGCGAGGTCGTGCTGAACAGCGAGGGCGGCGCGGGCCGCAACCTCACCGAACTGTCCGACCGCGAGATCCAGAAGCTGCGCGGCCCGGAACTCGGCCTGATCTTCCAGGAGCCGATGACCCGGCTCAACCCCCTCATGCGGATCTCCCAGCACTTCGAGGAGGCCCTGCGCACCCACCACAAGGACCTCCCCAAGCGCGAGGTGAAGGCGCGCGCCCTGGAGGCGCTGCGCGGCATGGGCATCCCCGAGAGCCGCTACGAGAACTACCCGCACGAGTTCTCCGGCGGCATGCGGCAGCGCATCATGATCGCGCTCGCGCTGGTGCTGCGGCCCGCGTTCATCGTCGCCGACGAGCCCACCACGGCCCTCGACGTCCTGGTCGAGGCGCAGATCATCAAGATCCTCGCCGACCTCAGGAAGAACTTCGACACCTCACTGGTGCTGATCACGCACAATCTCGGTATCGTCGCCGAAGCGTGCGACCGGGTCGCGGTGATGTACGCCGGCCACATCGTCGAACAGGGCGATGCCCGCGCGGTGTTCGCCGACCCGCAGCACCCGTACACCAAGGAACTGCTCCGCTCGACCATCTCCCTGTCCACCACGGGACTGCACTACATCCCCGGCAGTCCGCCGGATCTGGTGCGACCGCCGGAAGGCTGCCGGTTCCATCCGCGCTGCCCGGTGGCGATGGCGGGATGCGCGACGGCGGAGCCGCCCGAGGTGACGCTGCCCTCCGGCGTGCGCAGCGCCTGCTGGCACCAGGCCATCGAGGCCGATCCCTCGCTGGCCGACGAGTTGGGAACGGGCGGGCGCGAGCCGCTCGCCGCGGTGAAGGAGATCAGCGTTGCTGACGAAGCCTGATGTGATGCCCTCCGGCGGCGCCGCCGGGGACGGCGCGGAGGCGCTCGTCGAGGTCGACGACCTCGAAGTCCACTTCGGCCTGCGCGGCAGCCTGCTGGGACGCTTCGGCGGCCGGGCGGCCGGCGCGGTCAAGGCCGTCGACGGCGTGAGCCTCACCCTGCGCAAGGGCGAGGTGCTCGGCCTGGTCGGCGAGTCCGGCTCGGGCAAGACCACCCTCGGCCGCACCCTGATCGGCCTGAACAAGGCCACCGGCGGCTCCATCCGCTACCGCGGCCAGGAGATCGGCGGCCTCGGCGAACGCGCGCTGCGCCCCCTGCGCCGCAAGCTCCAGATGGTCTTCCAGGACCCGCACGCCTCCCTCAACCCGGCGATGGACATCCGCACGGCCGTCGGCCACCCGCTGCGCATCCACCGACTCGTCGACAGCGAGCAGGAGTACGACGCCAGGGTCACCGACGCGCTGGAGCGCGTCGGCCTCACCCCGCCCGAGCGCTACCTCTCCAAGTTCCCCGCCGACCTGTCCGGCGGCCAGAAGCAGCGCGCCGTACTGGCCCGCGCGATCATCGCCGAGCCGGAACTGCTGGTCGCCGACGAACCCATCTCGATGCTCGACATGAGCGTCCGCGCCAAGATCCTCCAGCTCATGCTGGACCTCAAGCGCGACCTGGACCTCACGTACGTCTACGTCACCCACGACCTGGCGAGCGCGAAGTTCTTCTGTGACACCATCGCCATCATGTATCTCGGCCGGATAGTCGAGTACGGCCCGACCGCACAGGTCTTCGCCGACCCGCAGCACCCCTACACCAAGGCCCTGCTCGCGGCCATCCCGGAGCCCGACCCGCGGCTGGCCGTGGAGCGCGAACTGCCGCGCGGCGAGATCCCGGACGCCGCCGCACCGCCCCTGGGCTGCGCCTTTCACCCGCGCTGCCCGGTCGCGGTCGCCGAGTGCGGCTGGGAGGCCCGCGACCTGCGCGCCCTGCTGGAACGCCGCTGGCTGGAGCTGCCCCCGCAGGACAGCACCGCGGAGAAGGCGCTGTTCGCGGACCTCGATTCACTGTCCGCTCCAGGGCTCGGCCACGTATCGATCGCCCCCGGAAGAAGCCACACGGCCGAGGATGTGCTGGAATACCTCCGGCGTCTGCGCGAGGAAGCATCGGCGGCCGAACCGCGTGAGCCCTTCTGGCGCGGAGTGGTCACGATGCGTGCCGAAAGCGGCCGGGTCGTGGTGGAGTTCGCCCCGCCACGCGATCCGCGCCTCAACCTGATTCCGAAGACCGGCGTGCAAGTCGCCTGCCACCTGCACCAGCACGCCGCGAGCGCCCAGGGAACATGAGCGGGAACAAGAGGAGAACGACGACGATGAACCGCAAGCTTCTGGTGCTGCCCGCCCTGCTGGGCGTCATGACACCCCTGATCGCTGGGTGCGGCGGTACCGGCGGGGGGAGCGGCGACAGCGGCAAAGCCATCGTCGTCGGCACCACGGACAGTATCGAGCTGACCAAGGACAACCCGGCCCCCCTCGACCCGGCGACCTCCTACGACAGCGCGACCTGGAACATCTTCTACAACACGTTCCAGATGCTGCTCACCTACCCGCGCGGCAGCACCACCCCGACCCCGGACGCGGCGAAGGAGTGCCACTACAACGACACGTCCGGGCTGACGTACACCTGCACGATGCGCGACGGCCAGAAGTTCTCCAACGGCCACGACCTCACGGCGGAGGACGTCAAGTTCTCCATCGAGCGCATGCAGAAGATCAACTACAAGGTCGGCCCGGCCTCCCTCATATCGGACGTGAAGTCCGTCGAGGCGCCCGACTCCAAGACCGTGATCTTCCACCTGAAGGCCGCCGACGCCACCTTCCCGGCCAAGCTCGCCACCCCGGCCGCCGCGATCGTCGACAGCCGGGTCTACGAGATGGACAAGCCGTACACCGGCTTCAAGCTGGTCGGCTCGGGACCGTACACACTGGACTCCTTCGTCCAGGCCAAGCAGGGCGTGTTCTCCAAGAACTCGCACTACGGCGGCATCCTCAAGCTCAACAACAGCAAGGTCGACCTGAAGCTGTTCGCCGACTCCAAGAAGATGGAGGCGGCGCTCAAGGCCGGCAGCATCGACGTGATGTCGCGCACGCTGAACCCGGACCAGATCAACAACCTGCTCCAGAGCACCGACCCGAACGTGAAGCTGACCGAGGCCCCCGGCGGCGAGGCGCGCTACCTGTTCCTCAACACCGACTCGCCGAACCTCAAGGACGTCGCGGTCCGGCAGGCCATGGCATGGGTCCTGGACCGCCAGGCGATCACCCGTGACGTCTACAAGCGCACCGCCGAGCCGCTGTACTCGGTCGTGCCGCAGGGCATCACCGGTCACATCAACTCGTTCTTCAACAAGTACCAGGTGCCGAGCGTCAGCAACGCCAAGTCGCTGCTGCACCACGCGGGCATCGACGACAAGGTCGAGCTGACCATCAACTACCGCCGTGACACCGGCGGCACGATGAACCAGCCGGAGGCCGAGGAGATCGCCCGGCAGCTCAACGCCAGCGGCCTGTTCACCGTCACGGCCAAGAGCGAGCAGTGGAACGCCTTCCTGTCCAAGGCGTCCTCCCGCGCCTACCAGATCTTCGCGATCAGTTGGCTCCCGGACTTCCCGGACCCCGACAACTACATCGCGCCGTTCTTCGACAAGGACAACTTCCTGAACCTGCCGTACAAGAACAAGCAGATCCAGGACCAGATCCTGCCCGCCACCCGCAAGCAGGCCGAACGCAGCACCGCCAGCGCCGACTTCGCGACCGCGCAGAACCTCATCGCGCAGGACGTGCCGATGCTGCCGCTGTGGCAGGGCAAGCAGTACATCGCGTCGCGCCCCGACATCACCGGTGTCGAGTGGGCGCTCAACTCCTCGACCACCACGCAGTTCTGGGAGCTGGGCCGCGGCGTCTCCGGCTGACCCGGAGACCGGCCGTCCGGTGACGGCGCGACGACGAAAGCGGCCGGCCGCGGTCCCGAACCTCAGGGACCGCGGCCGGCCGCTTCGCGCGTGTCGTGCGCCCGCGGGCGGCGTCAGCCCGCGCCGGGGCGCACCAGCCCGCTCTCGTACGCGTAGACCGCCGCCTGGACGCGGTCGCGCAGCGCCAGCTTGGTCAGCACATGGCCGACATGGGTCTTGACGGTCGTCTCGCTGACGAACAGCTCGGCGGCGATCTCCGCGTTCGACAACCCCCGGGCCACCAGCTTCAGCACCTCGACCTCGCGCTCGGTCAGCGAGTGCAGCGGCTGCGGCACCGCGTCCTCACCGGACGGCAGCCGGCCCGCGTACTTGTCCAGCAGCCGCCGCGTGATGCTCGGCGCGAGCATCGCCTCACCGGCCGCGACCACCCGGATCGCCTGCACCAGCTCGGCGGCGGGCGCGTCCTTGAGCAGAAAGCCGCTGGCCCCCGCCCGCAGCGCCTCCACCACGTACTCGTCGAGGTCGAAGGTGGTCAGCACCAGCACCTTGGCCGGGCCCGACCGGTCGGGCCCGGTGATCTGCCGGGTCGCCTCCACCCCGTCCATCCGGGGCATCCGGATGTCCATCAGGACCACATCGGGCTGCAACGCCCGCACCTGGTCAAGGGCCTGCTGGCCGTCCCCGGCCTCGCCGACCACGACGAGATCGCCCTCGGCCTCCAGGATCATCCGGAAACCGGTACGCAACAGGGGCTGATCGTCCACCAGCAGGACGCGAATAGCCACGGGTTCTCCTTCGCCTTCGCTAGATCGGGCCATTCTCGCCCACGAGAGGCAGCGCACCCGCTATTTCCGCCAGGGGATAGGGCGGGGGAGTCCCCCCGAACTCGGGACAGAACGCCTGGTGGTCGCACCAGCCGCACAGCGGCGTACGGCGCGGGCGCCAGTCCCCGCTGGCCGTCGCCTCCCTGATCGCCTCCCACAGGGCCTGCAACTTGCGCTCGGTGGCCCGCAGATCGCCCTCGGTCGGGTCGTACGTCAGCACGTCCCCGCTGCCCAGGTAGACGAGCTGGAGGCGGCGCGGCACCACACCGCGCAGCCGCCACAGCACCAGCGCGTAGAACTTCATCTGGAACAGCGGCTCGTCCGCGTACTCCGGGCGCGGCGCCTTGCCCGTCTTGTAATCCACCACCCGCAGGTCGCCGCTGGCCGGTGCCACGTCCAGCCGGTCCACGTATCCGCGCAGCGTCAGCCCGGACTCCAGCACCGTCTCCACGTACAGCTCGCGCTCGGCGGGCTCCAGACGCGTCGGGTCCTCCAGGGTGAACCAGCGGTCCACCAGCCGCTCGGCGCTCTCCAGCCACTGCGCCAGCGCCCCCGCGTCCACCGCGTCGTCCGCCGCCCGGAACAGCGACGCCAGCTCGGGGCGGGCCGCCAGCAGCTTCCGCCACTCGCCAGGCACCATCGCCCGGGCCCGCTCGGCCGTACGCTCGGCGGCAGGGGCGTCGAAGAGCCGTTCGAGCACGGCGTGCACCACGGTGCCGCGGGTGGCCGCCTCGCTCGGCTGCTCGGGCAGCCGGTCGATCACCCGCAGCCGGTACAGCAGCGGGCAGCGCATGAAGTCCGCCGCGCGCGACGGGGACAGCGACGACGGCGGTCGCGGCGGGATGCTCTCGGTGCTGGTGCCCATGGCAGACGACCCTACGGCCTGCCACCGACAGTGCGGGTGTCCCGCCCGGAACAGCGGGGCAATAGCATGGCTGCGGAGCCCGTCGTCCCGCATGATCGACTCAGGGTCCGTATCCGAACGAGGGGAACCAGTGAGCGAGAGCGGCCGGCCGCCGTCCAAGAACACCAACATCCCGGGCCGGGACGGCGGCAGCGACAAGCCGCCGCGCGAGCCCGGAGGCGGCATCCTCATGGGCCGCTTCTACGGTGTCCCGATCTACGTCGCCCCGAGCTGGTTCCTGGTCGCCGCCCTGATCACCTGGGTCTTCGGCGGCCAGCTGGAAACCGTGCTGCCCGAGCTGGGCCGCATCCGCTACCTGGTCTCGCTCTTCTTCGCGGTCGCCTTCTACGCCTCCGTGCTCATCCACGAACTGGCCCACACCGTCGCCGCGCTCCGCTTCCGGCTCCCCGTACGGCGGATCCAGCTCCAGTTCTTCGGCGGCGTCTCCGAGATCGAGAAGGAGTCGGAGACACCGGGCCGCGAATTCGTGCTCGCCTTCGTCGGCCCGCTGCTCTCGCTGGTCCTGGCCGGGGTCTTCTTCGGCGGCATGCAGTTCGTGGAGTCCGGCACCGTCCCCGGAGTGCTGCTCGCCGGACTCATGGTCAGCAATCTGATCGTGGCCATCTTCAACTTCCTGCCCGGCCTGCCGCTGGACGGCGGCCGGATGCTGCGCGCCGTGGTCTGGAAGATCAGCGGCAAGCCGATGACCGGCACCGTCGCCGCCGCCTGGGTCGGCCGGGGCCTGGCCATCGCCGTACTGATCGGCCTGCCCCTGCTGTCGTACGCGGGCGGCCTGCGCAACAACGGCGACGGCAGCGGCGCGGACTCGCTCACCGACGCCCTGCTCGCCGCGATCCTGGCCGCCATCATCTGGACCGGCGCGGGCAACAGCCTGCGCATGGCCAGGCTGCGCGAGCGGCTGCCGGGACTGCGCGCCCGCACCCTCACCCGCAGGGCCGTGCCCGTCACCTCCGACACCCCGCTGTCCGAGGCGCTGCGCCGGGCCAACGAGGCGGGAGCGCGCGCCCTGGTCGTGGTGGACGGCGCGGGAGCCGCGACCGCGCTGGTCCGCGAGTCCGCGATCGTCAACATCCCCGAGCACCGCCGCCCCTGGGTCGCCGTCAGCGGCCTCGCCCAGGACCTCACCCCCGGCATGCGCGTCTCGGCCGAGCTGTCGGGCGAGGAGCTGCTCGACGCCCTGCGGGCCGCCCCCTCCACGGAGTACCTGGTGGTCGAGCCCACCGGCGAGATCTACGGCGTCCTGTCCACCGTGGACGTCGAACGCGCCTTCCTCTCGGCGATGTCCCGGCCCGACGCGTGAACGGGCCGACGCGTGATCGGGCCACGTCGGCGGCCCTGGCGAACGGGCGGCCGGAAGCCGCGTGAACAGGCGGCCGTAAAACAGCCGGTAGGGTGGTCTTATGTCCGAACCGACCGGTGCCGCCCGCCGACGCGGGCCCTTCAAAGTCGGGGACCAGGTCCAGCTCACCGACCCCAAGGGACGCCACTACACCTTCACGCTCGAAGCCGGAAAGCAGTTCCACACCCACAAGGGCGCTTTCCCGCACGACGAGCTGATCGGTGCTCCCGAGGGCAGTGTTGTCCGAACCACGGGAAACGTCGCCTACCTCGCGCTGCGCCCCCTGCTCCCCGACTACGTCCTGTCCATGCCCCGCGGCGCCGCCGTGGTCTACCCCAAGGACGCGGGGCAGATCCTGGCGATGGCCGACATCTTCGCCGGCGCCCGGGTCGTCGAGGCGGGCGTGGGCTCCGGCTCGCTGAGCAGCTTCCTGCTGCGGGCGATCGGCGACCACGGCATGCTGCACAGCTACGAGCGCCGCGCCGACTTCGCCGAGATCGCCACCCAGAACGTGGAGCGCTACTTCGGCGGCCCGCACCCTGCCTGGCAGCTCACCGTCGGCGACCTCCAGGACCACCTCTCGGACACCGACGTGGACCGGGTCATCCTGGACATGCTGGCGCCCTGGGAGTGCCTGGAGCCGGTCGCCAAGGCCCTGGTCCCCGGCGGCATCCTGTGCGCGTACGTGGCCACCACCACGCAGCTCGCCCGTACCGTGGAGGCCATCCGCGAGCACGGCACCTTCAACGAGCCCGCGGCCTGGGAGACCATGGTCCGCACCTGGCACGTCGAGGGACTGGCCGTCCGCCCCGACCACCGGATGATCGGACACACCGGCTTCCTGCTCACCGCCCGCCGCCTCGCGGACGGCGTGGAGCCCCCGCTGCGCCGCCGCAGGCCCGCCAAGGGCGCCTACGGCGAGGACTACACAGGACCCGGCAGCGCGAGCGGCGGCTCCGCCCCGGCCGACGCCGCCCCGTAGCGCCACCCGGTCAACAGCGCCGTTTCGGCCAACTTCACCCGGCCGCCGCCGGTTTGCCCTCCGATGGGCACCGGCGGCGGCTTTTTCGCGGTCCGATTCTCCGGGTCCGTGGGCCTTTCCCCGCACCGCACGCGCGGTACCACGGGCAACTGCCGCCCCGCCGTTCCCCCCTGGTGTGACGTATGGCACCATGCTGGCCACCCCCGCCGTTCGACCCCAGGAGACAGGCGAGTGCAGCCGTCCGCAGGCCCGGCCCTCCCGCACACCCGCACCCGCACGGTGCACTGGATCACCACGGCCGCCGCGCTCGGCGCCATCGTGGCCGCGGGGGCCCTCGTACAGCCCGCGGACGCCTCATCGGGCGGCGCCAAGGCGCCCGCCACCCCGGTGGCCGCGCCGGACCCCCAGGCGGTCACGTACCCGCTGGACTGCGCGGGCGCCCCGGTAGAGGTCCTGAACCACGTGTCCGGCGACCTGGACGGCGACGGACGGCCCGAGACGGTCGTCGTGGTGCGCTGCCGGACCGACACCGGCACCCCGCCCAGCGGCGTCTTCGTCCTCGCCGCGCCCGCCACCGCGGGCGGGCGTCCGACGATCGCCGAGACCCTGGTCAGGCCCGCCGACAAGCGGTCCGTCACCGGCTTCCGGCTCCAGGGCCGCACCGTACGGGCCACCGTGCTCGGCTATTCGAGCGACACCACGCCGCGCTGCTGCCCCGACCTGAAGCGGGACTACTCCTGGGAGTGGCGCGACGGCCGCTACGTGGCGCTGCCCGGCCCGGCGAACAACAGCATCTGACCGCGGGCGGCCTCCGGCCGCACGGGCCCGGCGCCCGCCCCCGGCCGCCCGTCCGGCTCAGTCGGCGTCCGGGCCGTACACCTCGACCCGGTCCGCCGCGCGCCGCACGTGAATGCAGTCGCCCGGGCACTCCTTGGCCGAGTCCACCACATCCCGCAACAGCGGCAGCGGTACGGGTACGGTGGCACCAGGTGTCTGGAGCAGCTCGGCTTCCTCACCCTCCGGAGCCGGACCCTTCACATAGGCCAGCCCGTCGATGTCCAGCTCGAAAATCTCGGGCGCGTACTGCACGCAGATCCCGTCACCGGTGCAGAGGTCCTGGTCGATCCAGACCTCGAGTGCTTCGGCCGTCTCGTTGCCCACGGAAACCCTCGCCTGCCGTTCGTCGTTCAGGAAGCATCGGAAACTCATCAGCAACACCATCAGGAAGCAACAGCCTTCGCAGGGTGTTGACCGGATCGACGATACAACCGGCGGCTTTCCGATGGTGATCGGCGGGTCTCGGTGGGTATCTCACTGGCGGAGGGACGTACGCAAGGGTGAAGATCGGACACACCGCGATCGTCTTTTTGATCTAGGGGTTTACACCCCTACCGGCCCAGGTAGGGTCTGGAAACGTCCAGCTCCCCTTGGAGGAGGTGAGGACCGTGGCGGCCCACGACGACGACTACAACCGTGGCGGCCGACCCGCTCGTGGTTCGGAAGACCCCATGAGCCAGGTCGCCTTTCTTGAGCAGGAGATCGCCGTCCTGCGACGCAAGCTCGCCGATTCTCCGCGGCACACGAGGATTCTCGAGGAGCGGATCGTCGAGCTGCAGACCAACCTGGCAGGTGTGTCCGCGCAGAACGAACGGCTGGCGAACACCCTCCGGGAGGCCCGCGACCAGATCGTGGCCCTCAAGGAGGAAGTCGACCGGCTCGCGCAGCCACCTGCCGGCTTCGGCGTATTCCTTCAGGCGAATGACGACGGCACGGCCGACATCTTCACCGGCGGGCGCAAGCTCCGGGTGAACGTCAGCCCGGCCGTCGACCTCGAAGACCTCAGGCGCGGACAGGAGCTGATGCTCAACGAAGCGCTCAATGTGGTCGAGGCGATGGAGTTCGAGCGCGTCGGCGACATCGTCACCCTCAAGGAGGTCCTGGAGGACGGCGAGCGCGCCCTGGTGATCGGACACACCGACGAGGAGCGGGTGGTACGGCTCGCCGAACCTCTCCTCGACGGCGCCCTGCGGACCGGCGACGCCCTGCTGCTGGAACCGCGCTCCGGCTATGTCTACGAACGGGTCCCCAAGAGCGAGGTCGAAGAGCTCGTTCTCGAAGAGGTGCCCGACATCGACTACCGCCAGATCGGCGGACTCGGCGGCCAGATCGAGCAGATCCGCGACGCGGTGGAGCTGCCCTATCTGCACGCCGAACTCTTCAAGGAGTACGAACTGCGCCCGCCCAAGGGCGTGCTGCTCTACGGCCCTCCCGGCTGCGGAAAGACCCTCATCGCGAAGGCGGTCGCCAACTCGCTGGCGAAGAAGGTCGCCGAGGTCACCGGGCAGCCGCAGGGCAAGAGCTACTTCCTCAACATCAAGGGTCCCGAGCTGCTGAACAAGTACGTCGGCGAGACCGAGCGGCAGATCCGCCTGGTCTTCCAGCGTGCGCGGGAGAAGGCGAGCGAGGGCACCCCCGTCATCGTCTTCTTCGACGAGATGGAATCCCTCTTCCGCACCCGCGGATCCGGTGTCAGCTCGGACGTGGAGAACACCATCGTCCCGCAGCTCCTCGCCGAGATCGACGGTGTGGAGGGCCTGGAGAACGTCATCGTCATCGGCGCGTCCAACCGTGAGGACATGATCGACCCCGCGATCCTGCGGCCCGGCCGCCTGGACGTGAAGATCAAGATCGAGCGTCCCGACGCCGAAGCGGCCAAGGACATCTTCTCGAAGTACCTGGTCGACACCCTGCCGCTGCACACCGAGGACCTCTCGGAGCACGGCGGATCCAAGGCGGGCACCGTGGACGCCATGATCCAGTCGGTGGTCGAGCGGATGTACTCCGAGACGGAGGAGAACCGCTTCCTGGAGGTCACCTACGCCAACGGGGACAAGGAAGTCCTCTACTTCAAGGACTTCAACTCCGGAGCGATGATCCAGAACATCGTCGACCGGGCCAAGAAGATGGCGATCAAGGACTTCC
Organism: Streptomyces sp. NPDC087422; assembly: GCF_044744145.1. NCBI lineage: Bacteria > Bacillati > Actinomycetota > Actinomycetes > Kitasatosporales > Streptomycetaceae > Streptomyces > Streptomyces sp. NPDC087422. The sequence continues at coordinate 169,000 of NZ_JBIUXT010000006.1, forward strand.
TCGACCACGACCAGCGCGGCCTGCGCGTCTCCCACCTGCTCGCCGCCTGTGTGGACGAGTTCAAGGAGAACGAGGACCTGCCCAATACCACCAACCCCGACGACTGGGCCCGTATCTCCGGCAAGAAGGGCGAGCGGATCGTCTTCATCCGCACCCTGGTGACCGGAAAGCAGGGCGCGGACACCGGACGCTCCATCGACACCGTGGCGAACACGGGACAGTATCTGTAAGCACTACCCTCCGGCTGCGGGTCCCCACAGCGGGTACCCGCAGCCGGTGTGTTTCCGGCTCAGCACGGGCCGGAGCCGGGCAAGGAGGGCCGCATGACCGTACGGCGAGTAATGGGCATCGAGACGGAGTACGGCATCTCGGTCCCCGGCCACCCCAACGCCAATGCCATGCTCACCTCGTCCCAGATCGTCAACGCCTACGCGGCGGCGATGCACCGGGCCAGGCGGGCCCGCTGGGATTTCGAGGAGGAGAACCCGCTGCGGGACGCCCGGGGCTTCGACCTCGCCCGGGACTCGGCCGACTCCACGCAGCTCACCGACGAGGACATCGGCCTGGCCAATGTGATCCTCACCAATGGCGCGCGGCTGTACGTCGATCACGCGCACCCCGAGTACTCCTCGCCCGAGATCACCAATCCGCGGGACGCGGTGCTGTGGGACAAGGCGGGCGAGCGCATCATGGCCGAGGCGGCGCTGCGGGCGGCGCAGCTCCCCGGCGCGCAGCCGATCCACCTCTACAAGAACAACACCGACAACAAGGGCGCGTCCTACGGCACGCACGAGAACTACCTGATGAAGCGGGAGACCCCGTTCTCGGACATCGTGCGGCACCTGACGCCCTTCTTCGTCTCCCGCCAGGTCGTGACCGGCGCGGGCCGGGTCGGCATCGGCCAGGACGGCCGTGAGGACGGCTTCCAGATCAGCCAGCGCGCCGACTACTTCGAGGTCGAGGTGGGCCTGGAGACCACCCTCAAGCGCCCGATCATCAACACCCGCGACGAACCGCACTCCGACGCCGAGAAGTACCGCAGGCTCCATGTGATCATCGGCGACGCGAACCTCTCCGAGATCTCGACCTACCTCAAGCTGGGCACCACCGCGCTGGTGCTCTCCATGATCGAGGACTCCTTCATCAAGGTGGACCTGGCCGTCGACCAGCCGGTCCGCACCCTGCACGAGGTCTCCCACGACCCCGCACTGCGACAGCTCGTCACGCTGCGTAACGGCCGGACGCTGACCGCGGTACAGCTCCAGATGGAGTATTTCGAGCTGGCCCGCAAATACGTCGAGGAGCGCTACGGCGTCGACGCGGACCCGCAGACCCGCGATGTGCTGGCCCGCTGGGAGGACGTGCTCAACCGGCTGGAGAACGACCCGATGAGCCTGTCGGGCGAGCTGGACTGGATCGCCAAGCGCGAGCTGCTGGAGGGCTACCGGCGCCGCGACAACCTGGGCTGGGACGCCGCCAGGCTGCACCTGGTCGACCTCCAGTACGCCGACGTACGCCCCGACAAGGGCCTCTACAACCGGCTGGTGGAGCGCGGCCGCATGCGGCGGCTGCTGGACGAGCCCGATGTCGTCAGGGCCGCCACCAAGCCGCCCGAGGACACCAGGGCGTACTTCCGCGGGCGCTGTCTCGAACAGTACGCGGACGACGTCGCCGCCGCCTCCTGGGACTCGGTGATCTTCGATCTGCCCGGCCGGGACTCGCTCCAGCGGGTTCCCACGCTGGAGCCGCTGCGGGGCACCCGCAAGCACGTGAAGGAGCTGCTGGACCGCTGTCGCACGGCGGAGGACCTGGTACGGATCCTTTCCGGCGGCTGATCCGCGGCTGAAACGGTCCAGAACCGGGAAACAACCCAGTGGCACTCGTACGTTGACGTAATCGAGCGCTGATGTCGGGCCCTGCTTGTAGGGTCTGATCTTGTAGGCAGTCAACCGAGCGCACGGAATAGCGGGGTGAGGGACATGGCTACCAAGGACACCGACGGCGGACAGCAGAAGGCGACGCGTTCCACGGAGGAGGTCGAGGAGGTCCAGCAGGACGCCCAGGCGGCCGACGACCTCAAGGAGCGCCAGGAGAAGCTCTCCGACGACGTGGACTCGGTGCTGGACGAGATCGACGACGTACTCGAGGAGAACGCCGAGGACTTCGTGCGTTCCTTCGTGCAGAAGGGCGGCGAGTAGGTGGCAGCCGGCACGTATGGCACCGGACGGCTCCCGGCGGCGTTCCTGACGCCGGGATCCTCCTCCTTCCTGGACTTCCTGGGCGACCACTCGCCGGAGCTGCTGCCGGGCAACCGGTCGCTCCCGCCGGTCAAGGGCGCCGTCGAACTCCCGCACGGCACCACCATCGTGGCCGCCACCTTCAGCGGCGGGGTCATCCTCGCCGGTGACCGGCGGGCCACGATGGGCAATGTCATCGCCCAGCGCGACATCGAGAAGGTCTTCCCCGCCGACGAGTTCTCGGCGGTCGGCATCGCGGGCACCGCGGGCCTCGCGGTGGAGATGGTCAAGCTCTTCCAACTGGAGCTGGAGCACTACGAGAAGATCGAAGGGGCGACGCTGTCCCTGGAGGGCAAGGCCAACCGGCTGTCCACCATGATCCGCGGCAACCTCGGCATGGCGCTCCAAGGGCTGGCCGTCGTCCCGCTCTTCGCCGGATACGACACCGAGCGCGAGAAGGGCCGCATCTTCTCGTACGACGTGACCGGCGGCCGCAGCGAGGACGTGGGCTTCACCGCGACCGGCTCCGGCTCGGTCTACGCCCGCAGCTCGCTGAAGAAGCTCTACCGCAGCGACCTCACCGAGCGTCAGTTGGCCACCGCTGTCATCCAGGCGCTCTACGACGCCGCGGACGACGACTCGGCCACCGGCGGCCCCGACATCACCCGGCGGATCTACCCGATCGTCGCGGTGATCACCGAAGAGGGCTTCCGCAGGCTCAGCGAGGCCGAGGTCTCCGAGATCGCCCGCGCCGTGCTGGACGGACGTCTGGAGCACCCCGACGGCCCGCGGGCCGAAGTGCTCTGAGAGCCGGTCAGTTGAGAACCGGTCAAGCGACGCATCCCTCAGAGCCGACAGCAGAAAGGCACGGTTAGCCGGTGTCCACGCCCTTTTACGTTTCACCTCAGCAGGCCATGGCCGACCGCGCCGAGTACGCCCGCAAGGGCATCGCGCGTGGCCGCAGCGTCGTCGTGCTCCAGTACACCGACGGCATCGTCTTCGTCGCCGAGAACCCGTCCCGCGCACTCCACAAGGTCAGCGAGATCTACGACCGGATCGCCTTCGCGGCGGTCGGGAAGTACAACGAGTTCGAGAATCTGCGGATCGGCGGCGTGCGCTACGCCGATCTGCGCGGATACACCTACGACCGCGAGGACGTGACGGCCCGTGGGCTGGCCAACGTCTACGCGCAGACCCTGGGCACCATCTTCTCCAGCGTGGGGGAGAAGCCCTACGAGGTCGAGCTGATCGTCGCGGAGGTCGGCTCGGCCCCCGAGGACGACCAGATCTACCGGCTGCCGCACGACGGGTCGATCGTCGACGAGCACGGCGCGGTCGCGGTCGGCGGCAACTCCGACCAGATCGGCAGCTACCTCGACCAGCGGCACCGCGACGGCATGACGCTCGCCGAGGCGCTGGCGCTGGCCGTCGAATCCCTCGGCCGCGACAACAACGGCAGCGACCGCCAGCTCACCGCCGAGCAGTTGGAGGTCGCCGTCCTCGACCGCACCCGCCCCCAGCAGCGCAAGTTCAAGCGCATCCTCGGCCGCCAGCTCTCCCGCCTGCTGGAGACCGAGTCCGCCTCGACGGCCACCACGGACGACCCCTCGGACGAGGAGGAGTAGCGCCCCGCGCGGGCGCGGCCCGCCCCCCGCGGGGGGCGGGCGGCGACCTGGCGAGGGATCAGGCCGGCGGCGGGGCCGAGGAGCCGCGGACGACGAGTTCGACGGGGAGTTCCACCGGCCCGACGGAGCCCCCGTCGAGAAGGCTGAGCAGCGCGGTCATACCGCGGTCCCCGACCGCCTCGGCGGGCAGCCGCACGCTGGTCAGCTCGGGATCAAGCGCGGTGGCCAACGCCAGATCGTCGAAGCCGGTGACGGACAGGTCCGCGGGCACCCGGAGCCCCAGGCTCCTGGCGGCCTTGCACGCCCCCGCGGCCAGGATGTCGTCGTCGCACAGCAGGGCGGTGGGCCGGGGGCCCGGCCCGCGCAGAGCGCGCAGGGCGGCGGAGCGACCGGAGTCCACGTCCAAGGAGCAGCGCTCGGAGGTGAGTTCCGCTCCGGGAACCGCGGCCAGCTCGGCCGCGACCGTCCGCGTGCGCTCGTGGAAGGTCCAACTGTCGATGTCGGCCGCGACATGGGCGATCCGCCGGTGCCCGAGCGCGACGAGGTGGCGCACCACCTGCCGGAATCCGTCGCCGACCGCCAGGTCGACCGTGGGGGGACCGCCCGGCGCCGCCGGACCGCTGTCCAGCATCACCAGCGGCAGTTCACCGCCGCCGATGCCGGTCAGGGCGTCCGCGGCCATCGAGGAGGCGATGACCCCGTCGATGGCCGCCCGGGCGGAGCCGAAGGGGTCGCGGGCCGGTCCGACGCCGTCGGGTGACGGGTAGAGCACCACGCCGAAGCCGTGCTCGGCGGCGACCAGCGCCGCCCCCGTGTAGACGCGGGCGAAGTACTCGTTGGTGAGCGCGGGCACCACCATCAGGGCCGTCCGGGTGCGGCCGAGCCGCAGATTGCGGGCGGCGAGATTCGGCCGGTAGCCGAGCCGCCCCGCCGCGTCCCGCACGGCGTGCGCCGTCCGCTCCGACACCCGGCCGTGCCACTTCCCGCCGAGCACGAGCGAGACCGTCGCCTGCGACACTCCGGCCGCCCGCGCGACGTCACGAGAGGTCGGCCGCGTACTCCCCGTCAACCTTCCGCACCCTTCCCGTTCGCTCCTGCGGGTGGACCCGCCGACTGCCGACATGGTACGTATGACCGTAGACGTTATACGTAACACGTGAGCGGTCGCGGCCTTCGGGTCGCGGTGCGGGTCGCGGCCCGTGACCCGCCGGTCACGGCGGCGAGGCACCGGGGACCGCCGGGGGAGAGGGGCCGGGATGGCTGGGCGGACCGCGGGATACGGGGACCTGCTGCGTACACGGCACGCCGCACGGCTGCTCGGCGGGACCCTCCTCGGACGGCTGCCCAACGCCATGGCGGCGCTCGCCATCGTGCTCTTCGCGCGCTCCGAGGGCGCCGGATACGGCCTCGCGGGCACCCTGTCCGCGATCTACGGCGCCGCCGTCGCCATCGGGCAGCCGCTGCTCGGCCGGGCCGTCGACCGGCGCGGCCAGCCGCGGGTGATGACCGCCGCCGCGCTGCTGGCCGCGGCGGGCTTCGGACTGCTCGCGGCCGTCGGCCCCGACCCGCTGCCGCTGGCCGTCGCCGCCGTCGTCCTGGCCGGGGTCGCCACACCGCCGCTGGAGGGCGGCCTGCGGGCCCTGTGGGCCTCCGTGCTGGGCGACGAGGAGCGGGTGCAGAAGGCGTACGCGCTGGACGCCGCCGCGCAGGAGGTGCTGTTCACCCTCGGGCCGCTGCTGGTGACCGTCATCGTCTCGGCCGCCTCGCAGGCCGTCGCCCTGATCGTCACCGGCGCGCTCGGCGTCGCGGGCACCCTCGTCGTGGTGACCTCCCGCCCCTCCCGGCAGTGGCGGGCCGTCCCGCACGAGGCCCACTGGCTCGGCGCGCTGCGCTCACCGGGCCTCGCCGTCCTGCTCGGCGCCTTCTTCTTCGTCGGCATCGCCCTCGGCGCCGTCTCGCTGGCCGCCGTGGCCTACGGCGACGCGCACGGCGGCGGCCCGGTCGCCGCGTACGTCCTGGCCGCCAACGGCGCGGGCGCCCTCGTCGGCGGCCTCACCTACGGCGCCCGCGTCTGGTCCGGCGTGCCCGAGCGCCGCCTGCGGCTGCTCTCGGTCGGCCTCGCCCTCTGCTACCCGCCGCTGGCGCTGGTGCCGGGCCTGCCCTGGATGCTGCCGCTGGCCGCGCTCGCCGGACTCTTCCTCGCCCCCGCCCTGGCCTGCGGCTTCCTCGTGGTCGACCGACACGCCCCGGCCGGCACCGTCACCGAGGCGTTCTCCTGGGTGGTGACCTCCGCCGGGGTCGGCGCGGCGCTCGGCACGGCCGCCGCCGGAGTCGCCGCCCAACACGGCGGAACGGCCGCCGGATTCGGGGTCGCGGGCGCGGGCGGCGCGGTCGCGATGCTCGTCCTGCTGTGCACCGGCCGAATCCTGACGCCGCCAAACCTCCGGAGCCCCTCCGAAAAAGATCGAAACGGAGCGGTCGAACCTCGTTTCAGCACCACGCATCAGGCGTAATGTTCAGACATGGACCGCCGCATTTTCGGGCTGGAGAACGAGTACGGCGTCACATGCACGTTCAGGGGACAGCGGCGTCTGTCCCCTGACGAGGTGGCGCGGTACCTCTTCCGCCGTGTCGTGTCATGGGGCCGGAGCAGCAATGTTTTCCTCCGCAACGGTGCCCGCCTCTATCTCGACGTCGGTTCGCACCCGGAGTACGCCACTCCCGAGTGCGACAACGTCACCGAACTCGTCACGCACGACAAGGCCGGCGAACGCATCCTTGAGGGCCTTCTCGTGGACGCCGAACGGCGCCTTCACGAAGAGGGCATCGCAGGCGATGTGTACCTCTTCAAGAACAACACCGACTCGGCCGGCAACTCCTACGGATGTCACGAGAATTACCTGGTCGCCAGGCACGGGGAATTCTCCCGGCTCGCGGACATCCTCATTCCGTTCCTCGTCACCCGGCAGCTTCTGTGCGGCGCGGGGAAGGTGCTCCAGACCCCGCGCGGCGCCGTTTTCTGCGTGAGCCAGCGGGCCGAGCACATCTGGGAGGGTGTCAGCTCCGCCACCACCCGCTCCCGTCCGATCATCAACACCCGCGACGAGCCGCACGCCGACGCCGAGCGCTACCGGCGCCTGCACGTCATCGTCGGCGACTCCAACATGTCCGAGACCACGATGCTGCTCAAGGTCGGCGCCACCGACCTCGTCCTGCGGATGATCGAGGCGGGCACCGTGATGCGCGACCTGACCCTGGAGAACCCGATCCGGGCCATCCGCGAGGTCAGCCACGACATTACCGGCCGCCGCAAGGTCCGGCTCGCCTCGGGCCGCGAGGCGTCCGCCCTGGACATCCAGCAGGAGTACTACTCCAAGGCCGTCGAGTTCTGCGAGCGCCGCGGCATCCGCAGCGGTGTCATCGAGCAGGTCCTGGAGCTGTGGGGCCGCACCCTGGACTCCATCGGCAGCGGCGACCTCGCCCGGATCGGCACCGAGATCGACTGGGTGATGAAGTACCAGCTCATCGAGCGCTACCGGAACCGGGACAACATCACGATGTCCCACCCCCGGGTCGCCCAGATCGACCTCGCCTACCACGACATCCACCGCCGCCGCGGCCTGTACTACCTGCTGGAACGCAAGGGCCAGGCCAAGCGGATCTGCACCGACCTGAAGATCTTCGAGGCCAAGTCGGTGCCCCCGCAGACCACCAGGGCGCGGCTGCGCGGCGACTTCATCCGCCGCGCGCAGGAACAGCGCCGCGACTTCACCGTCGACTGGGTGCACCTGAAGCTCAACGACCAGGCGCAGCGCACCGTGCTGTGCAAGGACCCCTTCCGGTCGGTCGACGACCGGGTGGAGAAGCTCATCGCCGGCATGTAGGCCGGTACGCGAGCCGATATGTCCTACCGGCGGCGTGACATCCCGGTACGACCTGTCGGTTAGACGTACCGGCGCACGCCATGACCCGGCGTCACAGACGGCACACAGGCCCCGTGCAGAACTCGTACGGGGCCTGTGGCACGCCGTAGGGTGTGGGACGGCATCCAGCCGCCGTTCCCGAACCCGATCCGAACCGAGGACATCCGTGCGCCGACGCTCCGTACTGCTCGCCGTGCCCGCGCTCATGCTCACCGCCGCCGGTTGTGGCAGCGACGACAGCAAGAGCAAGAGCGACCCGGCGGCATCCGAATCCCCCTCGACCTCGGGCTCGCCGTCCGCGTCCGCCACGCCCAGCACGAAGATCGTGGCGGGCCCCGTACCGGACATCACCGGCGGCACCAAGTTCGGCGACAAGCCCACCGTCGCCAAGGGCACCGGCACCCCGTCCACCGACCTGGCCGTCAAGACCGTCATCCAGGGCGACGGCGCCGCCATCGTCGCGGGCGACTACGTCACGACCAACTACCTCGGCCAGATCTGGGACACCGCCAAGGTCTTCGACACCTCCTACGGCCGCGCGCCGTACACCAACGTCATCGGCCAGGGGAAGGTCATCCCCGGCTGGGACAAGGGCCTGGTCGGCCAGAAGGTCAACAGCCGCGTCGAGATGGCGATCCCGCCGGCCCTGGGCTACGGCACCTCGGGCAACTCCCAGGCGGGCATCAAGGGCACCGACACGCTGGTCTTCGTGATCGACGTGCTGGCGACCTACAACGCCAAGAGCTCCGCCAAGGGCAAGGCCGTCCCGCAGAACGACGCGAATCTGCCGAAGGTCGGCACCAACACCGACGGCAAGGCGCCCAGCATCACGGTGCCCAAGGTCAAGGCGCCGACCAAGCTGGTCTCCGAGTACATCCTGGAGGGCGACGGCGCCGCGGTGAAGGCCACCGACACGCTGCTGCTCCAGTACAAGGGCGTGCTGTGGGACGGCGGCAAGGAGTTCGACGCCAGCTACACCGCCGGTCAGCTCGCCGCCTTCCCGCTCGCTCAGCTCATCAAGGGCTGGCAGGAGGGCCTGGTCGGCAAGAAGGCGGGCAGCCGCGTCATGCTGGTGACCCCCGGAGACCTGGCCTACGGCGCCACGCCGCCCAGCGGCAGCAACATCCCGGCCAACGCCACCCTGGTCTTCTCCTTGGACATCCTGGCGATTCTGTAAGACTGTCCAGGTTGCCCGCAACGCACAAGGAGCATTGAAGTGAGCATCGAGAAGCCCGAGATCGACTTCCCGGGCGGCGAGCCGCCGGCCGACCTGGAGATCAAGGACATCTGGGAGGGCGACGGCCCGGTCGCCAAGGCCGGGGACACGGTCTCCGTCCACTACGTCGGCGTGGCCTTCTCCTCCGGCGAGGAGTTCGACGCGAGCTGGAACCGCGGCTCCGCGCTCCAGTTCAAGCTCGGCGTCGGACAGGTCATCGCCGGCTGGGACCAGGGCGTGCAGGGCATGAAGGTCGGCGGTCGCCGCCAGCTCATCATCCCCGCGCACCTCGCCTACGGCGACCGCGGCGCCGGCGCCGCGATCAAGCCCGGCGAGACCCTGATCTTCGTCTGCGACCTCGTCGCCGTCTGATCGGGCCCGTCCGCACAGCCGTCACAGGAGCCCCGGCCTGCCAGGCCGGGGCTCCTCGGCTTTTGTCGCGGGACCTCGGAGCGGTACGGTCGGCGACGAGAGCCGAACGAAGGGTGCGGGATGGCGATTGCCAAGGCTGAGCGGTTGATGAATCTCGCACTGTGCCTGATGAACACCCGGCGGCCGGTCAGCAAACGCGAGCTGCGCAGCTCCATCGAGGCGTACCACGAGGTCACCTCCGACGACTCCTTCAACCGGATGTTCGAACGGGACAAGGACGACCTGCGCGAGCTGGGTCTGGTCATCGACACGGTGGAGAGCATCGACGGCGAGTTCGGCTACCTGGCGCGGCGCGACCGCAACCGGCTGCCCGACATCGCCCTCGACCCCGAGGAGGCCGCCGCGCTCGCGCTGGCCGCCAAGGTCTGGCAGCAGGCCAGATTCGCCGAGGCCGCCAGCGGCGCGCTCCAGAAGCTGCGCGCGGCGGGCGTCCCGTACGAGGACACCCACAGCGCCCTCGAACCGCGCATCCCCACGCCGGAACCCGCCTTCGAGGCCCTGATGCTCGCCACCCGCGAGCGGCGCGCCGTCTCCTTCGAGTACCGCAAGGCCAACGCCGCGCGGCCGGAGCCGCGGCAGATCGAGCCGTGGGCGCTGGAGTGCTGGCGCGGCCACTGGTACGTGGCGGGCTGGGACCGCGACCGCGGCGCCGTCCGCGTCTTCCGGCTCTCCCGGATCAGCGGCAAGGTCCGCGCCCGCGGCGCCTTCACCACCGAGGTGCCCGCGCACGTCGACGTCCGCGAGGCGGTGGCCCGCTGGGCGGGCGAGGGCGCCACCGCCACCGCCCGCATCCGGCTGCGCCGCGACAGCGGCTACCCGCTGCGCTCCCGCGCCGTGACGACCACCCCGGTGGACGCCGACTGGGACGAGCTGGAGATCCCGTACGGGCACGGACTCGACGCCTGGCTGGCCGAGTTCGGCCCCGACGTACTCGTCCTGGCGCCCGAGGAGCTGCGCACGGACGTACTGGACCGGCTGCGCGCCGTGGCGAAGGGCTGACGTGGCCGACGTGAGCGACGCACGCGGGGCAGCCGGGCGGCGGACCAGGACGACGGCCGCGGCCTTGCGCCGGGCGGGCACCGAAGCGAAGAACAGGCGGGGGACGGCGGCGTGAGCAACGCGATCGACCAGACGCGCAGGATGCTGTCCCTGGTGACGTATCTGCGGGAGCGGCCCGGAGCACGGGTCAGCGAGGTGGCACGGGCCTTCGGGGTGACCGAGGCCGAGCTGATCGGCGACCTCAATGTGCTGCCGCTGTGCGGCACCAGCTTCCGCGGCGGCGACCTGCTGGACATCGACACCGACGGCGAACGGATCTGGTGGCACAACCCCGGCACCGCGGACGACGTGGCGCAGCCGCTGCGGCTGGCCGCGGACGAGGCCACCGCGCTGCTGGTGGCCGCCCGCGCGGTGGCCAATCTGCCGGGCCTGCGGGACAGCGACCGGCAGGCGCTGCTGCGCGCCGGGGCGAAGCTGGAGGCCGCCGCGGGCGAGGCGGCCGGGGCCAGCGCGCAGCTCTCGGTGACCTTCGAGTCCGAGGGCAGCGTGTTCGCCACCGTGGACCGGGCGATCACCGAGCGGCGGCGGCTGTGGATGCGCTACTACTCGCCCGCCAGGGACGCGCTGACCGAGCGCGAGGTCGACCCGATCCGGCTGTTCGCCGTCGGCCACACCTACTTCGAGGGCTGGTGCCGCCTCTCGGAGGACCGGCGCACCTTCCGGCTGGACCGGGTCGAGGAGATCCGGCTGCTGGACGAGCCGTCCGACCCGCCGCGGCTCCAGCCGCGCGACCTGTCGCAGGGCCTGGTCCAGCCCGCGGGCGACGACCCCGAGGTAGTGATCGAAGTGGGCCCCGGCGGGCGCTGGGTCGCGGAATACTATCCGCACGACAGTGCCGAGGAGCAGCCCGACGGCGGCCTGCGCATCACCTTGCGCACCCCCGACCCCGGGTCGCTGCGGCGGCTCGCGCTGCGGCTCGGCAAGGACGGCCGGATCGTGTCGCCCCCCGAACTGGCGGGGGACGCGCGCGACGCCGCCGTGCTGGCGCTCGCCGCCTACGGGGAGTGAGAGGACATCACGATGACGGCCACGGCGTCCGGCTGCGCGCCCATGACCATGCCCGTGCTCTTCCGCGCGGGCTGCCCGCACTGCCGCACCAGCTTCGAACTGTCCGCGGGAGCGCTGCTGCTGGCGATCGGCGGCTCGGCGCGTACGACCTTCTACTCCTTCACCTGCCCCGAATGCGATACCGCCGTCCGCAAACCGGCGGGGGAGCGGATCGTCGAACTGCTCACGGTCGGCGGGGTCCGCACGATGCGGCTCCACGCCCCCTGACGGGTGTTCACGTCGGGCGGTCGCGGACAGGGCCGGTGCGCAGGAGGGGCGGTACGGAACACGCCGGTACGGAACAGGCCGGTACGGGTGGCGTCGGCGCGGAAACGGAACCGGTAGGCTCGCGGCCCATGTGGTGGCTCTATCTCTGCGTCGGCCTGGCGACCGCGGGACTCCTGGTGCTCGGGGTGCTGGCGGTCCGGGTCTTCGCCGCCGTCCAGGAACTGGCCCGGCAGGTGGCCGCGGCCACCGACGCGCTGGCCGCCGCGGGCGACCGTCTGCAGCGCGCCGCCCGCCCGTTGAGCGAGCGTGCCGGGCAGATCTCCAGAAGCTGAGCCTGCCGCGAGGCCGCGAACGCGGGGTACGCTGACCGGGCGGCCCGTACTCACGAGCGCGGCGAGGGTCGCAATCCGGCGGATTCCGGGGCATTCCCCGGTGTTCACCGGTGCACGATACGATCACAGCCAGCGCGGCGGCCGGGCACCTGCCCGAATCGTCGTGCACCTGCGGAAGCGGACGCGCGAGCGCCACGCCCTCGCAGTCACGGAACACGCCGCCCACCGGTGAGAAGGTAGACATTTTATGCTCGGCAATCTCAAGCCCCTAGAGATCGTCCTGATCCTTCTCGTCGTCGTCCTGCTCTTCGGCGCGAAGAAGCTGCCCGACATGGCCCGGTCGCTCGGCAAGTCGGCGCGCATCCTCAAGAGCGAGGCCAAGGCGATGAAGAACGACGACTCCGGCACCGCGGAGTCCACCGCCGCCCCGGCTCCCCAGGAGCAGGCCGCACCCCGCACCATCCAGGCCGCGCCCGGCGACACCACGAGCGCCCGTCCGGTCTCCGAGCCGGCGGACCGCACGCCCCGGGCCTGACCTGACCCTCTGCTGAAGGACGAAGCCGACCGCGAGCCGGGCGGCTGCCGCACGAGACGAGGACGTGGGTGCTCAAGACTGCCCGCAAGCAGGAGAAGGACCCCGAGGGGCGGATGCCCCTCGCGGACCACCTGCGTGAGCTGCGCAACAGGCTGGCCAAGTCCGTCCTGGCGATCCTGGCCGTCACGATCGTGGCGGCGTTCGTCTACAAGGACATCATTCACTTCTTCCAGCACCCGATCCTCAAGTCGGTCGGCTGTGTGGACGGTGCGACGCACCAGAAGAACGGCCAGCCCTGCGCCCAGATGACCGTCAACGGTCTGCTCGGCGGTTTCTCCATCGCGCTGAAGGTCTCGCTGATGGCGGGTATCCTCTGCGCCTCGCCGGTCTGGCTCTACCAGCTCTGGGCGTTCCTCGCGCCCGGTCTGCACCGCAGCGAGAAGCGGTACACCCTCGGCTTCGTCGGCGCGGGCGTCCCGCTCTTCTTCGCCGGTGCCTGGCTGGCCTACGCGATCCTGCCGCAGACCGCCAGGATCATGATCGGCTTCGTGCCGGACGACACCACCAACCTGCTGGCCCTGGACGACTTCCTCGACCTCGTCGTCCGCATGGTGATCGTCTTCGGTCTCGCCTTCGAACTGCCCCTGGTGCTGGTGCTGCTCAACTTCACCGGCATGGTCAGCGGCCGTCGCATGCTCGGCTGGTGGCGCGGCATGGTGATCGGCATCACCGTCTTCGCCGCGGTCGCCACGCCCACCGGCGACCCGCTCACCATGTGCCTGCTGGCCGCGCCGATCGTCTTCCTGTACTTCGTCGCCATGGGCATCTGCTTCTTCAACGACAGCCGCCGCAAGCGCCGACTCGAAGCGAACCCGGACTACGCCCTCGACCCGGACGAGGCGTCCACCCTGGACCACGTCCCGGAGCAGATCGCCGCGGAGCCGTACGAGGACCGGACCGGCGAGCGCGTCGACGACGGCTACGACGACGCGACCTGAGCGCCCGACCGCCCCGCCGACCCCTGACACCGCCGCCCCCCACCGCTACTGGTGGGGGGCGGCTGTCCGGTAAGGTCCGCGCGTGACCAGCGAGATCACCCTCTTCGTCAATCCCGTCGCCGGACGCGGCCGGGGCGCCCGCGCCGCCCAGCCCGCCGCCCACGCGCTCCGCGAAGCCGGTTACGGCGTCCGTACCGTCGTGGGCGAGGACGCGGCCGACGCGCTGGCCCGCGCCCGGCAGGCCGTCGACAGCGGTACGGGGGCGCTGGTCGCGGTCGGCGGTGACGGCATGGTCTCGCTGGCCCTCCAGGCGGTCGCCGGGACCGACACGCCGCTCGGCGTGGTCGCCGTCGGCACCGGCAACGACTTCGCGCGGGTCAACGGCCTGCCGGTCCGGGACGCCGCGGCGGCCGGTACGGGCATCGCCGAGGCGCTGCGGGACGGCCGCAGCCGGGCGCTGGACCTGGGCAGGACCGGGGAGCGCTGGTTCGGCACCGTCCTCGCCTCCGGCTTCGACTCGCGGGTCAACGACCGCGGCAACCGTATGCGCTGGCCCGTCGGCCGCTTCCGCTACGACCTGGCGATGCTCGCGGAGCTGGCGGCGCTGCGGCCGATCCCGTACCGGGTGACCTTCGACGACGCGCCGGAACGGCAGATCGAGGCCACGCTGATAGCCGTCGGCAACGGCTCGTCGTACGGCGGCGGCATGCGGATCTGCGCGGACGCGGTGATGGACGACGGGCTCTTCGACGTGTGCGTGGTCGGCCCGTGCAGCCGCACCACCCTGCTGCGGGTCTTCCCCCGCGTCTACCGGGGCACCCACCCGAGCCACCCGGTCGTCACCGTGCACCGCGCGGCCCGCGTCCGGCTGGACGTCGACCCGGCGCAGGGCGTGACCGGCTACGCGGACGGCGAGCGGATCGGGCCGCTGCCGCTGGTCGCCGAGACGGTGCCGAAGGCCGTACGGCTGCTGGTCTGAGCCGGTTGCCGCGCGGGTGCGCGGTGCCCCATGGGGGACCTGATCCGGTCGGCGTGGCGGGCCTGATCCGGGCGGCGCGGCGGGCCTGATCCGGGTGGCGTGGCGGGCCTGATCCGGCCGCTCGACGGGTATAGCGGCAATAAAGATCACGTGCCGTGTCAGTGGTGGCGGGTAGGCTCGGAGCCAAGATGACCGATGAGAAGTCCGCAGATGAGATGGCGCTCGATGAGATGTCGCCCGCCGAGCGCTTCGCCGCCAGCCGTCGCCGCGCAGCGGAGAACGCAACGGCCCTCGCCCAGTTCCGTGAGATGTACGAGTTCGGCCTCGACCCCTTCCAGGTCGAGGCGTGCCAGGCGCTGGAGGCGGGCAGCGGCGTCCTCGTCGCCGCCCCGACCGGCTCGGGCAAGACCATCGTCGGCGAGTTCGCCGTCCACCTCGCCCTCGCCGAGGGCCGCAAGTGCTTCTACACCACGCCCATCAAGGCTCTGTCCAACCAGAAGTACAGCGACCTCGCCAAGCGCTACGGCGCCGAGAAGGTCGGCCTGCTGACGGGTGACAACAGCGTCAACGGCGACGCGCCGGTGATCGTCATGACCACCGAGGTCCTGCGGAACATGCTGTACGCCGGCTCCGCCGCCCTCGACGGCCTCGGCTATGTGGTGATGGACGAGGTGCACTATCTCTCCGACCGCTTCCGCGGCGCCGTCTGGGAAGAGGTGATCATCCACCTCCCGCAGTCCGTCACCCTCGTGTCGCTCTCCGCGACCGTCTCCAACGCCGAGGAGTTCGGCGACTGGCTCGACACCGTCCGCGGTGACACCGAGGTCATCGTCTCCGAGCACCGCCCGGTCCCGCTGTGGCAGCACGTGCTGGCCGGCCGCCGGATGTACGACCTCTTCGAGGAGAAGGCCGGCGCCACCGACGGCAAGGGCCGCCGCGAGGTCAACGCCGATCTGGAACGGCTCGCGCGGATGGAGAACCAGCGCAGCTACCACCCGCGGGCCAAGCGCGGCCGCGAGGCCGACCGCGAGCGGGAGCGGCGCGCCCGCAGCCGGGTGTGGACGCCCAGCCGCGCCGAGGTCATCGACCGGCTGGACAACGAAGGACTGCTGCCCGCCATCACCTTCATCTTCAGCCGCGCGGGCTGCGAGGCCGCCGTCCAGCAGTGCCTCTACGCGGGCCTGCGGCTGAACACCGAGGACAAGCGCGCCCAGGTGCGCGCCATCGTGGAGGAGCGCACCCGCGCCATCCCCGACGAGGATCTGCACGTCCTGGGCTACTTCGAATGGCTCGAGGGCCTGGAGCGCGGCATCGCCGCCCACCACGCGGGCATGCTCCCGACCTTCAAGGAGGTCGTCGAGGAGCTCTTCGTCAAGGGCCTGGTCAAGGCGGTCTTCGCCACCGAGACGCTGGCGCTCGGCATCAACATGCCCGCCCGCTCCGTGGTGCTGGAAAAGCTCGTCAAGTGGAACGGCGAGACCCACGCCGACATCACCCCCGGCGAGTACACCCAGCTCACCGGCCGCGCGGGCCGCCGGGGCATCGACGTCGAGGGCCACGCCGTGGTGCTCTGGCAGCGCGGTTTCGACCCGGGCGCGGTCGCCGGACTCGCGGGCACCCGTACGTATCCGCTGCGGTCGTCCTTCAAGCCGTCGTACAACATGGCGGTCAACCTCGTGGGGCAGTTCGGGCGGCACCGCTCGCGCGAGCTGCTGGAGACGTCCTTCGCGCAGTTCCAGGCCGACCGCTCGGTGGTCGGCATCTCCAAGCAGGTGCAGCGCAACGAGGAAGGGCTCGACGGCTACAAGCAGTCGATGACCTGCCACCTCGGCGACTTCGACGCCTACATGCGGCTGCGGCGGGAGCTGAAGGAACGCGAGTCGGAACTGTCGAGGCAGGGCGCGATGCAGCGCCGCGCCGCGGCCTCCGACGCGCTGGAGAAGCTGAAGCCGGGCGACATCATCCACGTCCCCGCGGGCAAGTACGCCGGGCTCGCGCTGGTCCTGGAACCCGGTGTCCCCGCGGGCCGTTCCAACGGCCACCCGCATCGCAACGAGGAATTCGCCGACGGCCCGCGCCCGTTGGTGCTCACCGCGGAGCGCCAGGTCAAGCGGCTCGGGCAGATAGACTTCCCCGTTCCCGTCGAGGCGCTGGACCGGATGCGGATCCCCAAGTCCTTCAACCCGCGCAGCCCGCAGTCCCGGCGCGACCTCGCCTCCGCGATGCGCTCCAAGGCGGGCACCGCGGGCTGGGCCGCACCCTCACGGCACCGCAAGCAGCGGGCCGCCGCGGCCGACGACACCGAGATCTCCCGGCTGCGTACCGCGATCCGCGCGCACCCCTGCCACGGCTGCGAGGAGCGCGAGGACCACGCCCGCTGGGCCGAGCGCTACCACCGGCTGCGGCGCGACACCCAGCAGTTGGAGCGGCGCATCGAGGGCCGCACCAACACCATCGCCCGCACCTTCGACCGGATCTGCGCGCTGCTCACCGAACTGGGCTATCTCCAGGCCGAGAAGGTCACTCCCGAGGGGCGGCGGCTCGCCCGGCTGTACGGCGAGTTGGACCTGCTCGCCAGCGAATGCCTGCGCGAGGGGGTCTGGGACGGCCTCGGCCCGGCCGAACTGGCGGCCTGCGCCTCGGCGTTGGTCTACGAGACCCGGCAGGCCGACGACGCCGTCGCGCCCAAGCTGCCGACCGGCAACGCGAAGGAAGCCCTCGGCGAGATGGTCCGTATCTGGGGCCGTCTCGACGCGCTGGAGGAGTCCCACCACATCAACCAGGCCGAGGGCGTCGGCCAGCGCGAGCCCGACCTCGGCTTCGCCTGGCCCGCCTACCGCTGGGCCTCGGGCCACGGCCTGGACGCGGTCCTCTCCGACGCCGACATGCCCGCCGGTGACTTCGTCCGCTGGTGCAAGCAGCTCATCGACGTCCTGGGCCAGATCAGCGACGCCGCTCCCGAGGGCAGCCCGGTCCGCCGCAACGCCCGCCGGGCGGTCGACGGGCTGCGACGCGGGGTCGTCGCGTACTCCTCGGTGGGGTGAGCCGCCCCTGCGGCGTGCACCTGTGCGGCCCGGTCCCGGAGGATGACGGGCCGCACGGGCGGTCCGTGCGTTGACTCACGGCATCACGGCATCACGGCCTTACGGCCGCACCGGCGGACCGACACACCGGCGCACCGACGCCCCGACTCACTGACCGGTGAGCTTGGTGCAGGTCAGAGAGCCGTTGACGGTGATCGACTTCCTGTCGTCGCCGTGGTTGCCCGCGATGACGAGGTCCTTCACCGTCACTTTCCAGGTCCCGGCGCTCTTGGCGGCCGTCACGCTGCCGGACGACCGCTGGGAGTACGAGTCGGTGGCCGTCGGCTGGAGCATCGCCAGCTTCTGGAGGCCCCCGGTCGTCGCGATGAACGACGGGGACTTCGGCGCCGACGCGTCCGTCCTGTCGGGGGCGGTCACCCCGACCAGCTTTCCCGCCACGACCTCGCAGGAGATCGCCGAGGTGAACAGGGCGGTCCCGGTGGTGTCCCCGGTGTAGTCCAGCCTGCCGTTGGCGGTCTTCGTCGGCACCGCCGAGGCCGTCGGCGTGGCCGACGGTGTCCCGGCCGACGCGGACGGTTTGGCGCTGTCGTCGGACGAGTCCGACGACGAACAGCCCGCCAGGGCCGTCCCGGTGAGCGTGACGGTCAGCAGAGCGGTGGTGATTGCGGTGACGCGGCGCATACGGCCGTGGTCCTCCCCGTCGGTGAACAATCCGCACAGTGTACGGAGGGTGCCGCTGGGTGGCGGGGGACGGGTGGGGCGACTTCTCCGCGTTCGCCGTCGAGGTTCATGCCCCGGACCGGTCGGCGAGGTACGCGCGCCAGCCGCCGTAGGCCGTGATGTCCTCGGCGCTGTCGAGCGCCGACGGCTCGCACAGGAAGCCGGGGCAACTTGTGCCGTCGGACAGCTCGACGCTGCCCAGGGCCATCGGGCGCGGCAGGGCGGCGGTCAGCGTGCCGAGACCGGCGGCGGGCAGCTCCCAGACCTCGGCCTCGACGGCGGCGCCGCCCTTCTCGGTCCGCACCAGACCGGGCTTGGCGGGTTCGGTGTCCAGGGCGTAGAGCCGGTACGCCGTGGCGGTGGTGGTCGTGGCCGTCAACCGGGCTCCGAGCGCGACGAGTTGGTGGTTGAGGGGCTGGCCGCTGAGGTGGGCGCCGACCACGGCAACGCGGAGAGGCGGCTCCAGCAGGGCGGCGACGTCCGCGATCCGGTCGTCGGTGTGCGCGGGGCCGAGCAGCATCACGCCGAAGGGCCGGCCCTCGACGGTGCCCGCCTGGACCGCGACCGCGCAAAGGTCCAGCAGGTTGGCCGAGTTGGTGAAGCGGCCGAGGCGCGCGTTGGCGCCGAGCGGGTCGGCGGCGACCTCGGCGAGCGTGGGGTGCCCTGGTGCGGTCGGCAGCAACAGGGCGTCGGCGTCGCCGAGTCGCGCCATGGCCTCGGTGCGCAGCGCGGCCAGCCGCCGCTGGTCGGTGAAGAGGCGGTGCGCGGGCAGGTCGCGGGCCGCCGTGATGACGGCTGCGACGGTCGGGTCCAGGTCGGGGGCGTCCCGGTGCGCCTCGATGAACTCGCCCACGGCTGACCAGCGTTCCGCGACGAAAGCGCCCTCGTAGAGCAGCGCCGCCGCCCGCGTGAACGGCGTGAGGTCCAGTGTCCGCAGCTCGGCCCCGGCGGCGGCCAGCCGGTCCGCCGCCGCCTCGTAGGCCGCCGCCCATCCGGCGTCCATCTCGCCGAGTTGCGCTCGCGCCGCCACCGCCACGCGCCACGGTCCAGGGCGGCGCGGCGGTGCCTCGCAGCTCGCGAGGAGCGCCATCGTGCGGCGGGCCTCGGGCAGTGTCCTGGCGAAGACGGACACGCAGTCCAGGCTCGCGCACGCCGGTACGACGCCGCGCGTCGACACCAGGCCGCGGGTCGGCTTCACCCCGACGATGCCGTTGAACGCCGCCGGGACGCGGCCGGAGCCGGCCGTGTCCGTACCGAGCGCCACGTCCACGAGGCCGAGTGCCACCGCGACGGCCGAGCCCGAGCTGGAGCCGCCGCTCACCCGCTCCGGGGTGACGGCGTTGCGCACCGCGCCGTAGGGGCTTCGCGTGCCGACCAGGCCCGTCGCGAACTGGTCCATGTTCGTGCTGCCCAGCACGATCGCGCCCGCCGCGCGCAGGGCCCGCACCGCCGGGGCGTCCTCCCGCGGCGCGTACGCGTACGACGGGCAGCCCGCCGTCGTCTCCAGGCCCGCCACGTCGATGTTCCCCTTCACCGCCAGCAGCCGCCCCGCCAGTGGCAGCGCCTCCCCGGCCGCCCTCCTCGCGTCCACCGCCGCCGCCTCCGCCCGCACCTCCTCCTCCGCGCGCAGCGCGATCCACACCTCCGGGCGGTCCACCTCCGCGATCCGCCGATACGCGGCCCGCACGCGGTCCTGAGCGCTCTCCATGGGCTTCCTCCGTCTGATGTGCGGGTGCGGGTACGGGTGCGGTGGCAGGGGGCCGCTCATTGCCGCTGGGGCTAGTCCTCAATCGCCGGACGGGCTGATTTTGCTTCTGGCGCGTCGCACACGCCTGGCCGCATGCGGGGTGAGTTGCCGATTGGCGGTGGCGGCACAAATCAGCCCCGCCGGCGATTGAGGCGGCGTAAGCCGGAAGGGGGTGAGCTAGGGGGAGAGGGTCAGGAGGGGGGTGCCGGGGGTGACTTGGTCGCCGGGGGAGACGAGGACTTGGGCGACGGTCCCGCCGGTGGGGGAGGTGACGGGGGACTCCATCTTCATGGCCTCCAGGGTCAGGAGGTGCTGCCCGGCCGCGACGCGGTCGCCGGGGCGGACGGCGATGTGCCAGACGGCGGCGGCGAATTCGGCGTCGACCGTACGGCCGCCGGGCGGCACGGTGACGGCGGCGGGGGCCGGGACGGCGGCGGCCGAGTCGTCGGTGCGGGCGAACTCACCGGCGGCTTCCCACGCGTCGCGCTCCGCGGCGAACGCGGCGCCCTGCCGGGCGCGGAAGGCCGCGATGGACTCCGCGTTGTCGGCGAGGAACCGCTGATGGTCCGCGAGAGCGAAACTCCCGTCCTCCACCCGCAGCGGCAGGCGCCCGGCCGCCATGTCGGCCCGGAGGTCGAGGAGTTCGCCAGCGGAGACGGGATACCACTTGATGCGGTCGAAGAAGCGCAGCAGCCACGGCTGTCGGCGGGCGCGGCTGGACCAGACCTGGATCGTACGGCCGACGAACTGGTAGCCGCCGGGCCCTTCCATGCCGTAGATGCAGAGGTAGGCCCCGCCGATGCCGACGGAGTTCTCCGCCGTCCAGGTGCGCGCCGGGTTGTACTTGGTGGTGACGAGCCGGTGGCGCGGGTCGAGCGGCGTGGCGACGGGCGCGCCGAGGTAGACGTCGCCGAGCCCGAGCACGAGGTATTCGGCGTCGAAGACGGTCCGGTACACGTCGTCCACGGAGTCGAGACCGTTGACGCGGCGGATGAACTCGATGTTCCACGGGCACCACGGCGCGTCGTCGCGGACGCCCGCCATGTAGCGCTCGATGGCCTCACGCGTGGCGGGGTCGTCCCAGGACAGCGGCAGGTGCACGGTCCGGCTGGGCACCACGAGCCGGTCGGTGGGCGGCAGTTGCTCCTCGGCCTCGCGCACGGCGTCGAGCAGTTTGGCGGTGGGCAGCGCGCCCGGGTCGGCGTGGATCTGGAGGGAGCGGATGCCGGGTGTGAGGTCGACGACGCCGGGCAGGCGTTGGGCGGCGAGGTGTTCCGCCAGGGCGTGCACCCGCATCCGGAGCGCCAAGTCGAGCTGCATGGGCCCGTATTCGACGAGCAGATTGTCGTCGCCGCTGCGGCGGTACGTCACGGCCGGGCGTGTCGCGGTCGCTTCGGCGCGCCCGAGGACACCCCCGTCGGCGATGACGGGCCGCGACGGCGTCGGCAGGGTCGCGGGCGCGCGCCGCAGCCCGGCGGCGGCGTCCTCGCTGACCGGCACGAATCGTACGGTGTCGCCCGGCCGGAGCTGCCCGAGCTTCCAGCGCTGACCGGTCACGACGGTCGCGGGGCACACGAATCCGCCGAGCGAGGGGCCGTCGGGACCGAGCAGTACGGGCATGTCGCCCGTGTAGTCGACGGCGCCGACCGCGTACGGCGTGTCGTGGATGTTGGACGGGTGCAGTCCCGCCTCGCCGCCGTCGGAGCGCGCCCAGCGCGGCTTCGGGCCGACGAGCCGTACGCCGGTGCGCGCGGAGTTGAAGTGCACGCTCCACTCGGCGGCGTAGAAGTCGCGGATGTCGTCCTCGGTGAAGAACTCCGGCGCGGCGTGCGGGCCCTCGACGGCGCCGATCAGCCACCGCGTCCCCCACTCCGGCCGCAGCGAGGCCGGTACGGGGCCGCTCGCCTCCGTCGTCGTACCGCCGTGCAGGACGTCACCGACGCGCAGCGCCCGGCCGCCGTGGCCGCCGAATCCGCCGAGCGTGAAGGTGGCCGCGCTGCCGAGGAAGCGGGGGACGTCGAGGCCGCCCGCGACCAGCAGATATGTGCGCAGCCCTGCCGCCTCCGGCGCGCCGATGTCGAGCAGCGCGCCCGCCGGTACGGTGACCGGCTCCCAGCGCGGCACCGGGTGTCCGTCGACCGTGACGGTCGCGGGGGCGCCGGTCACGCAGACGGTGGTGGGGTGGCTGAAGCGCAACGCCGGTCCCTGGAGGGTGCATTCGAGGCCGGGCGCGCCCTCGTCGTTGCCGAGCGCTTCGTTGCCGAGCCGGAAGGACAGGTCGTCCATCGGGCCGCACGGCGGAACGCCGACGTGCCACAGGCCGGTGCGGCCCGGCCAGTCCTGGACGCTGGTCAGGGTGCCCGCGCGGACCACGTCGATCCGGCGGGTGGGGTCGGTGACCGCGTCGAGGGTCGCGGTGCTGTGCGTCGCGGCGTGCAGCGCCGGATCGGCGACGGCGGCCCGCAGCAGCCCCAGATTGGTCTCGATGCCGTCGATCCTGGTCGCGGCGAGGGCGTCCGCGAGCCGGGAGAGGGCCTGCGCCCGGTCGGCGCCGTGCGCGATCACCTTGGCGAGCATCGGATCGTAGGAGGTGGTGACCTCGGTGCCGGTCTCGATCCAGGCGTCGACGCGGACCCCCGGCGGGAAGACCACCTCGGTGAGCCGTCCCGCGCTCGGCAGGTGGCCGCGCGTGGGGTCCTCGGCGTAGATCCGGGCCTCCACGGCGTGTCCCACTCGCTTTGTCGACAGGTCAATCGGCGTGTCGTCGCCGGTGCTCAGCGGTGTGTCGCCCTGCGCGAGCCGCAGCATCCACTCCACGAGGTCGACACCGTACGTCTCCTCGGTCACCGGATGCTCCACCTGGAGACGGGTGTTGACCTCCAGGAAGTACGCCTGGCCGCGCGCCGCGTCGTACACGAATTCCACGGTGCCCGCCGAGCGGTAGTCGACCGAGGCGCACAACGCCCGCGCGCTGAGCGCCAGTCGCTCCCGCAGGGCGTCGGGCAGGCCGGGCGCGGGGGCCTCCTCCAGGACCTTCTGGTGGCGGCGCTGGAGGGAGCAGTCGCGGTCGCCGAGGGTCAGGACGCGGCCGTGGCCGTCGCCGAAGACCTGCACCTCGACGTGCCGGGCGCTCTCCACCAGCCGTTCCAGGAAGACGCCCGCCGAGGAGAAGCTGGCCGCCGCTACACGCTGCACCGAGCCCCAGGCGTCGGTGAGTTCGGCGGGGGAGTGGCAGGCGCGCATGCCGATGCCGCCACCGCCGCCGGTCGCCTTGAGCATCACCGGGTAGCCGAGCGACGCGGCGGCCGTCAACGCGCTGTCCACGTCGGGCAGCAGTCCGGTGCCGGGCAGCAGCGGCACCCCGGCCGCCTCCGCCGCGGCGCGCGCGGTGTGCTTGGCGCCGAAGAGTTCGAGCTGGTCCGGCGTCGGACCGACGAAGGCGAGCCCCGCCGCTTCGCAGCGGCGCGCGAAGTCCGCGTCCTCCGACAGGAATCCGTAGCCGGGGTGGACGGCGCCCGCGCCGGTCTCGCGGGCCGCCGCGAGCACCGCGTCCACGTCCAGATAGCTGGACTTGGCCGGTGCGGGGCCCAGCCGTACGGCGGCGTCGGCCAGGTGCACGTGCGGCGCGGCGCGGTCGGGGTCGGAGAAGACCGCGACCGTGCGCAGCCCCATCCGGCGGGCGGTGCGGATGATCCGGGCGGCGATCTCGCCGCGGTTGGCGACCAGCAGGGTGTCGAAGCGCGCCGGGGCGCGCTTCACGGGCTCGTCGGTCATCGGACCGCCTCTCCGGACGGCGCGCCGACCGTGTCCCCGGCCCGGCCCGGCGTCCTGACCGTCATCAGGACCGGTGTCGGATCGAAGCCGTTGCAGGGGTTGTTGATCTGCGGGCAGTTGGAGACCAGGACCAACACGTCGGTCTCGGCGCGCAGTTCGACCTCAAGGCCGGGCGCGGAGATGCCGTCCACGATGCCGAGGGTGCCGTCCTCCTCGACGGGCACGTTCATGTACCAGTTGACGTTGCTCACCAGGTCGCGCTTCCCGAGGCCGTAACGCGCGCCCTCGGACAGGAAGTTGTCCACGCAGGCGTGCTGCGACCACGTGTGGTGGCCGTACCGCAGGGTGTTGGACTCCTTGGAGCACGCGCCGCCGATCGTGTCGTGCCGGCCGCAGGTGTCGGCGACCACGGTCATCAGCGGGGTGTGCTCGTTGGACAGCAGCACGCTGCCGGTGGTCAGGAAGAGGTTGCCCTGGGCCTGTACGGTGTCGGGCGCGCTGTAGCGGACGGCGGTGTCGTGGGCGTCGTAGACCAGGAAGTCCACGGCCTGGTTGCCGTGCAGGTCGGTGATGGTGAGGTGGCCGCCCGCCGGGATCACCGCGGACCAGGGTGCCCGCGCCGGTACGGTCACGGAGGTCGCGCCGCCCAGGGGGGACGGGCCCTCGGTACGGTCCTGGCCGCCGGTCCGGTCCGCGCCGTCCGCGCCGTCCGCGTCGTCCGTAGGGCCCCGGTCGTCCGTCACATTCTGGCCGTTCATACGATCCCCCTGGCGGTGAGGTGTTCCGCGGTGTTGAGGAAGGCGCGGCGGCCCTCGGGTGTCGCGTCCCACAGCGGGTCGCCGGGCGCGGTGGCGGCGCCGGGCCGTGCGCGTACCTCCAACGGGCCGCAGGTGTAGGCCGGTCGGGGGTCCAGCGGGTGCGGCACATTGGCCAGCAGTACGGTCAGCGGCTGCTCGGCGCGCAGGGTCACGCTCGTGCCGGGCCCCGCGGAACCGATGAACTCCAGCGCCCCGTCGGGCTCCACGCGCAGTCCCTGGAAGAAGGAGAGCGACGGCGGGAGGTCGCGTGCCCCCAGCCCGTTCTTGGCGGCGGCCAGCAGGAACAGCTCGCGGCCCGCGGGGGAGCGGCCCTGCGCCGAACCGTCCCCGTACCGCGCGGTGTTGCGCGCAGCCGACGACGTACCGCACAGCGTGTCGTGCCGCCCGCTGGTGTCCGAGACCAGGGAGGCCAGGACGCGGCCCTGGTCGGACAGCAGGAGGCGGCCCGCGCCGAGATACGCGTTCCACTGGACCTTGACGGTGTCGGCCGCGTTCAGCCGCTCCCAGGGGCGGCCGTCCACGAAGAGCAGGACGTGCGCGCACGCGTCGCCGGTCGGGTCGGCGAGCCGCAGCTCGCTGCCGCGGGCCAGCACCTTGTGGGTGTAGCCGCCGCCCGCCACGGTCTCCGACCACAACAGGCCGTCGGGCGCTGGCACTTGGGGCATCGCGGCGGCGCGGGCCCCTTCCTGGGCGCGGGCGTGCTCCCTGGCCTCGTACGTGGTCCCGGTCGGGCGCGGGGCCCTGCGGGATGTCCTGCGGGCCGCGCTCTGGCCGGTCTTCCTTCCACCGGTCGTCCCTGTCGCCACGGGGCTGCACCTCCGTCGTCTCACGGCTCCTGCTCCACACGAATTTCTGTCGCTCGACAGAAATTAGGCGGCGGTGGCTTCACGGCGATTGCCCGGTTGTTGCCGCCCGGTTACCGGCCCCTCACCGGACTGCCCGCCGTCGTCGTCGTGTCGCCGCGTGCGACGATCGGCGGGTGAGCACGAGCGGAAAACGGGTCGGCAGGCCGCGCGCCCAGCAGCGGCCGGACAGCGGCATGAGCGTGCGCGAGGAACTGCTCGCGGCGGCGGCCGAACTCTTCACCACGCGCGGCTACACCGCCACCACCACGCGGGCGGTCGCCGAGCGGGCCGGGATGCGGCAGGCGTCGATCTACCACTACGTCGGCGGCAAGGAGGATCTGCTCGCCGAACTCCTCGAAGGCACGGTCACCCCGTCCCTCGACCTGGCCCGCGCGCTGCTCGCCGACGACACCCGCCCCGCCGAGGCCCGGCTCTGGGACCTGTGCCGCTACGACGCCGAACTCCTCTGCGCGGGGCCGTACAATCTCGGCGCCCTGTACCTCCTGCCCGAGGTCGCCGCCGAGCGCTTCACCGCCTTCCGCCGCGCCCGCGCCGACCTCAAGGCCGCCTACGCCCGCCTGCTGGCCGCCACCGCCCCGGGGCGCGCGCTGCCCGCCCCCGAACTGGCCCTCCGCACCGACCTGATCTTCGCCCTCATCGAGGGCGTCATCCTCGTGCACCGCTCCACCCCGGCCCGCCCCGTCCCCGCCTTCGCCCGCGCCGCCGCCGACGCGGCCCTGCGCATCGCGGACATCCCCGCTCCCTGAGCCGGGGGACCGCCGAGGAGGTGGCCGAACTGGGCTGTCCGCTCAGCTCAGTTGCTCGGCCAGCCCGACGATGATGCCCTCCGGGCCCCGGACGTAGCAGAGCAGGAAGCTGTCCTCGAACCGGGCGATCTCGCCGAGGACTTCGGCGCCGTGCGGGCGCAGGCGGGCCACGGTGTCCTCGATGTCGTCGACGGCGAACATGACGCGGTGGGTGCCCAGGATGTTGTGGGGCCGGTCGCGCGGTCCGCCGCTGATCGCCTCGGGGCTGCGGTACTTGGCCAGTTCGAGCCGGCTGTGACCGTCCGGGGTCCTGACCATCGCGATGTCGCAGTGGACGCCGTCGAGTCCGGTGCACTGGTCGGCGAAGCGGCCCTTGACCTCGGCCCTGCCCTCCAGTTCCATACCGAGGTCCACGAAGAACGCGATGGCGGCGTCCATGTCCTCGACGACGATGCCGACGTTGTCCATCCGCTGAATGGCCATGCTGGTCTCTCCTTCGTCCTCGCGCGGCCGGTGGCGGCTGCCGCTGCCCCTGGGACGGAGCCGGTGGCTCGTTCTCGACATCTCTCGTGCCCGACATCGCTCGCCCTCGGCATCGCTCGTTCTCGACATCTTCGGGCAGGGGCCGCGCCGCCGCGCGCCCTGAGCGCACCGGCGTCTCGTGCCGGTACACCGCCGAGAACCGGCAGGCCATGATGGACTCCCGGGTGGATTCGGCGCGGGCGGTCGGAAAGGCGATCGCCGCCGCCGCGCGGCCACCGCGCCTCTGGCTCCAGATGAGTACGGCGACGGTCTACGCCCACCGCTTCGACGCGGCGCACGACGAGGCGACCGGAGTGATCGGCGGCTCGGAGGACGGAGTGCCGGACTACTGGGCGTACAGCGTCGCGATCGCCGAGAACTGGGAGCGCGCGCAGACCGAGGCGCCGACCCCCGTGACCCGTAAGGTGGCGCTGCGCTCCGCGATGGTCATGAGCCCGGACCGGGGCGGTGTGTTCGACGTGCTGTCACGACTGGCGCGCCTCGGGCTCGGCGGTCCGGTCGCCGGTGGCGCGCAGTACGTCTCCTGGATCCAGGACGAGGACTTCGTGCGGGCGGTGGAGTTCCTGATCGCGCGCGACGACATCGAGGGGCCGGTGAACCTCGCCTCGCCCGGCCCCCTTCCCCAGCGCGCCTTCATGCGGGCGCTGCGCGCGGCCTGGGGCGTCCCGCTGGGGCTGCCCGCGACGCGCTGGATGGCCGAGCTGGGGGCGTTCGCGCTGCGCTCGGACACGGAGCTGCTGCTCAAGAGCCGTCGGGTGGTGCCGTGGCGGCTGCTCGCGGCCGGGTTCACTTTCGCCTGTCCCGAGTGGGGGAGCGCCGCCACGTCCCTCGTGGAGCGGGCCAGGCCGCGGCGCGTTGCCACGAAGCGGGTCCGTGAATCGGGCGATGCCGCGTAACCGGCCACGGGCCTGCGGCTGACCTGGTCGTTGTCGCCGCGGGCCCGCCGTTTAGGATCCGGGCATGACGTCACAGACCTACCTCTCCGAACTGTTCTCGCTGGAGGGACGGGTCGCCGTGGTGACCGGCGGCAGTTCCGGCATCGGCCGCGCTGTCGCCGGGGCCCTCGCGCACGCGGGGGCGAGCGTCGTGGTCGTGGCGCGCCGGGAGGCGGAGCTGGCCGCGACGGTCGGCGAGCTGGCGGCCGACGGCTGCCGGGCGGCCTGGGTGAGCGCCGACCTGAGTACGCGCGACGGCATGCGCGTGGCCGCCGAGGAGGCGGTCGAGGCGTTCGGCGAACCCGACATCCTCGTCAACTCCGCCGGGATCAACCTGCGGCCCCCGATGGGCGAGTTGGGCGAGGACGTGTGGGACACCACGATGGCGGTCAACCTGGAGGCGCCCTACCTGCTGGGGCAGCGCTTCGGGCCCGGCATGGCGGAGCGCGGCTTCGGGCGGATCATCCACATCACCTCCCAGCAGGCGCACCGGGCCTTCGTCCAGAGCGGCGCCTACGGCGTCTCCAAGGGGGCGCTGGAGTCACTGGCCCGCTCGCAGGCCGAGGCGTGGTCGCCGTACGGCGTCACGTGCAACACCCTGGTGCCCGGATTCGTCATGACCCCCCTCAATACGCGCCTGTCGTCCGACCCCGAGAAGGTGGCGGCCCTGGCCGCCCGCACGATGGTCGGGCGCAACGGCCTGCCCGAGGACTTCGCGGGCGCGGCGGTCTTCCTCGCGAGCCGCGCCTCCGGCTACGTCACCGGCCAGGCGGTCTTCGTCGACGGCGGATTCTCCGTTCACTGACGGGGCGGGACGGGGTGGGCCCCGGCAGGACGCGGTAGGCCCCGGTGCGAGCGGGTGCGGTCGCTCAATCGCCGGGAGGCCGCACGGGCGGCCACTCTTCGCTGCTCTCCTGCCGGAACAGCCTCCCGGACACATGAAGGGCCTGTTCCGGCAGCCACCCCTCGCAATAGTCCGGGTCGCCACGGAACGCCAGCGCCAGGCGCCGGACATGCAGGCAGGGCCACTGCTCCCCGTCGATGCGGAAGAAGCTTGTGAACAGCGAGCCCGGCTCGATGCGCGAGCACGTGACGCAGCCCGTGAACATCACCATCCTCGACGCGAAAGCCGCGTCAAGGCGTCGGCGGAGTTGCGGAGTTGAGCCATTGGCCGCCCAGGGTATCCGGGACGTTCGCGGGAAGAGTCCGGTAACCGTCCCCCTGTCGGCGCCGCCCCATAGGCTTTCGCCATGAGCGACGACACGCGTGTGATAAGGATCAGGCCGGGCAGCCCGGCCGACGCACCAGCCGTGTTGGACATGCTCGACTCCGCCGTGGTCTGGATGAACGATCGCGGCAATACCGAGCAGTGGGGCACGACACCGTATTCGAAGAAGCCCGGTGGTGCGGAGCGGGTCGAGCGGTACATGACCGAAGGTGCCCCACACATAGCGGAGTTGGGCGGAGCACCGGTCGGGGCCATGGTGCTGGACTCCGGGCCCAGTCCCCAGATGCCGATCGCCCCGGCCGAAGAACCCGAGCGGTATGTACGGCTGTTGGTCTCCGACCGACGGCACGCCGGTCTCGGCATCGGGGCGACGCTGTTGGCCCATGCCGTGCGGGAGACCCGGCGGGCAGGCGTCGACCTGCTGCGGGTCGACTGCTGGGCGGGCGGCGGCGGCGAACTCGTCGCGTTCTACGAGCGCAACGGCTTCGTTCCCACCGATCCTTTCCTGTTCGGGACGTGGCCGGGACAAGTGCTGGCCCGACGGGTCGGCGCGCATCGCTGACCGGGAGAGACACCGGAATCCACGTCAAAGGCCGGCCCCGCCCGGCGTTGACGGGCGCTCACGTCCGTGCGCATCGGCGCCCACCAGCAGCATGACCCCTGCGGGAAACGCACCACGTCACCCATCGGACGCGACCGATCCAGTTCGCTCCCGATCCCGTCCCGCAGTACGTCATGCTGCGGCCCCAGCCTGAAGCCCTCGTCGGTCCACCGGTCGCCCGGATACAGCCACACAGGCTTGCCCACCAGATCGGCCGGCTCCCACCCGAACGCGGCCAGACGTGGGCATGCAAGTGAGCTCACGCCCGCGCGGGACCGCGGCTGCTTCTCAGGTGGCGCTGAGGGCCTGAGTCGGCGTCAGCCGGGAGGCCCGTACCGACGGGTAGGCGCCGGCGATCATGCCGATCAGGACCGCGCCCAGCAGGCCCGCGGCGAGGGCCGCAGGCGGGATGACCGTCGGCCAGCCCTGGTAAGCGCAGTAGGCGAAGCTCGCCGCGACCCCGATCAGCGTGCCCGCCGCGCCACCGATGCCGGACAGCACGGCCGACTCGGTGAGGAACTGGGCGCGGATCTGGCCGCGGTTGGCGCCGAGGGCCCGGCGCAGGCCGATCTCGCGGCGGCGCTCCAGGATGGAGATGTACATGGTGTTGGCCACGCCTATACCGCCGACCAGCAGGGCGACGGCCGCGAGGCCGAGGAAGAGCGCGGAGAAGGTGGTCCGGGTCGCCTGCTTGGCGGCGAGCACCGACGAGGGGTTGCTGACCCGGACGACGCCCGGCAGCCGCGGGTTGACGGTGGCGGGCAGGACGGCGTGCACCGCGTCGATCTCGTCGTCCGGGGCCTTGACGTAGATCACGGTGGGGCTGCGGTGGAAACCGAGCTCGGTCGCCGCGATGTCCCAGCCGACCAGCACCGACGTGTCGAGGTCCGGATGCAGCGGCACCGGCTTGAGGATGCCCGCCACGCTGAACCACGTCTTCCCGACGAAGATCAGCGGCGGTGTCCGGCCGGTCAGGACCTCGGGGAAGCCGAGCCGATTGGCTGCCGTCGCACCGAGGACGGCCACCGGGAACCGCTCCGTCGCCGCGGTGAGGAACGTGCCGGACGCCATGCTGCCGTTGACGGCGGGCAGCAGGTTGAGCTGGGTGGCGAGTGTGGTCAGCCCGGTGGCGTAGGTGGCCGGGATCTTGTCGGAGCGTTCGACGGGCAGATTGAGGTTGGCCACCGCGCTGGCGATGGTGACCGGGCCGATCCGGGAGACCATCGCCACCGACTCCGGCGGCAGGACCACGGCGGGTTTCGCGTTCGGGTCGTAGCTGACCTGGAGCATGTTGGTCCCCAGCGCGGTGAGCTGGTTGAAGAGGGATCGCTGGCTGGACGCCGGGATGCTGGTCACGACGATGAGCGTGGCGATGCCGATGGATATACCCAGCGCGGACAGCGCGGCGCGCAGCTTGCGGGTGCGGATGCCGAGAAGGCCGAGCCCGAGCAGGTCGAAGGGCGCCAATCGGACCGGCGCCGTGCGCAGGGGCGGTCGTGCGGCCCGCCGGGGAGCGGGCCCGGCCCCCGTACGAGCGGGTGGACCCGCGGCTGAATCCGAGTCAGAACCGAGGCCGGGACCGGAACCATGGCGGGGCGGCTGTCGGCGGGCCGCGTCGGGACCGCTCATACCGGCTCCCCCTGCCGGATGTCGGCGACCAGGCGGCCGTCGAGGATTTGGAGCCGGCGAGGCAGCCGGGCGGCGATGCCCAGGTCGTGTGTGATGACGGCGATGGTCGTGCCTTCCTCGTTGAGCCGGCCCAGCAGGTCCAGGACCGCCGTCCCGTTGGCCGTGTCCAGCGCGCCGGTCGGTTCGTCGGCCAGCACCAGCGCGGGATCGTTGACCAGCGCCCTGGCGATGGCGACGCGCTGCTTCTCGCCGCCCGAGAGCTGGTGCGGTAGATGCGCGGTCCGCCGGGCCAGGCCGACCCGCGCCAGGGCCTCCAGTGCCAGCCGCCGCCGGTTGCGCCGGGGGACCCCCGCGTACAACAGGCCGGTGGCGACGTTCTCGGCGGCGCTGAGCCCCTCGGTGAGGTGGAACTGCTGGAAGACGAAACCGAGCCACCGCCCGCGCAGCGCCGACAGGCGCCGGTCGGAGAGCAGCGCCGCGTCCTGCCCGGCGATCTCCACCACGCCGCTGGTGGGACGGTCCAGGGTGCCCATGATGTTGAGGAGCGTGGACTTGCCGGAGCCGGAGGGACCGACGATGCCCAGCAGTTCGCCTTCCTCGATGGTCAGCGAGACCCGGTCGAGGGCGAGAACGCCGCCGGGGTAGGCCATGCTGGCGCCGCGTACGGCCAGGACCGGGCTCACGCGGCCGTCACCACCCGGGTGCCGGCGGTGATACCCGTCCCGGTGATCTCGACGAGACCCTTGGCGAACATCCCGAGGCGCACCGCGACCAGGGTGCCGCTCCTCAGCTGCACCGCGTAGCCGCCGCCGCTGAGCGCCAGCAGCGCGCCGACCGGCACCGCCAGCACCCCCTTCTCGACCTTGCCGGTGAACTCGACCTGCACGGGGGCGGAGTCCAGGTTCCGTACGTCGGCCGGCCGGTCCAGCGCCACCGAGACGTTCTGCTGGGGCGCGTTGCCGGAGTCGTCACCCGAGCCGCCGCCCGCCGAACCCTGCTCCTGGACGGTGGCGCTCACCGTGGCGACGTGGCCGGGCGTGGTGGAGCTGTCCGGCAGGGTGACGACGACGCGGTCGTTCTCCTTGATGCTGCTCACGGCGTCCGGGTCGGCGGGCACGGTGACGGTCTTGTCGGCCAGGGTGACGGACATCAGCGGCTCGGCGGCGGGGTCCCCGAGGGCCGCCTGCACTCCGCTGACCCGGACCCTGCCGGGCAGCACCACCACGTCACCCGGGCTGAGGGTGCCGGTGGCCGGAAGGCCGAACGTCCGCTGAAAGCGCTTCAGCGCCGCCATGAGGGACGAGGTGAGCACACCGTCCCCGCGCCGCACGACGACCGTCGTCGGCGACGCCGGGGGCGCCGCGGGCGGGCCGTCGCCGGGCGGGGCCGTCGTACCGGCGGTCGCGGATGCCGGCCCGGAGCCCGAGCCGGCGCCGGGAGCCGAGCTCGCACCCGATCCGGAGCCGGAGCCGTGGCCCGGTCCTGAGCCGTCCGTGCCGGAGGTCGCGGACCCGCTGCCCGCCGCGGGCGCGTCGGCCTGCCGGATCGTGCTGCCGACGGACGGCTGCGCGCCGATGTCGTAGCCGAGCGCCTTCAAGTTCGCCGCGACCATCGCCACGTCCCGGCCCACCAGCCCCCGCCGGTCCAGCGGCCGGAACAGCGGAGTGCTGCCGTAGAAGAGCATGACGGGGTGGTCGTCCACCCGCAGCAGCGGACGGCCGCGGGACACGTTCTCCCCCTGCGCGGGGAGCTGGGTCACCGTGCCGGTGCCCGCGCCCTTGACCGTCACCGGTTTTCCGAAGCCCAGCGTCCCGCTGAGGCTCTGCGAGCTGGACAGGTCGGTACGCACCACGGCGACGGTCTGCACCGGCGTCGACGCCGTCCCCCGGCCGGGGGACCTGCTGTCGTGGTGCATGACGACCGCCCCCACGGCCGCCGCCGCGACGGCTGCCGCCACCCCGAGGCTGACGAGCGCCCGCCCGCCCGGCCGCCGGGACGGCGCGGCCGACTCCTCGTCCCCGCGGCCGTCGTCGCCCGGCGGTCCGCCCCCGTCCCCGGCCCCGAGCAGATCACCGCCGGGCGACACACCGCCGCCGCCCGCCCGGTGTCTGGGGCTCTTGCTGTCGGCCATGACCCGGCCCCTCTGTTTCATCATCGGTCGCACACGTACTTTCCGAGCTCCTGTTCACCACGGCCGCTGCCCGGCCCGGTCGGCGGCGGCCGTCACGGCACCGCCCCGCGCACCCGCTCCCGTTTCCCTACGGGTACACGTGCGAGT
The DNA here is from genome assembly GCF_044744145.1 of Streptomyces sp. NPDC087422. Classification (NCBI taxonomy): domain Bacteria; kingdom Bacillati; phylum Actinomycetota; class Actinomycetes; order Kitasatosporales; family Streptomycetaceae; genus Streptomyces; species Streptomyces sp. NPDC087422. Next base: position 202,540 of record NZ_JBIUXT010000006.1, read on the forward strand.
ACACCTGGATGTGGCAGGCCCGCTCCGCCGCCATGGCCTTCTCGCCCTGCTCCTGGGTGCGGGGCGCCCGCACGTAGGTCCAGCTCAAGCCGCCCTCGTAGGCTCTGACCGTCTCGTAGCCCTTGCGGTTGATGCAGTTCACCTCGTCCCGCACGTAGTCCCTGGCGTGCGGGTTGTCCGGGTCCTCGCTGGTCGGCATGAGCGGCTCCTTCGACTCGCAGGCGATGATCGCGGCCCGCGGGGCACCGTCCTTCACGCCGATTGCCTGGATTCCGCCCTGCTCCTTGCCCGCACCCCCGGTCTCGCGGGTGGCACCGTGCTGGATCAGGCAGGACGCGTAGGCGTTGGTGAGGCGCATCTGGGTCGCGGGGGAGTCGTCGAGCCGTATCTGGGGACGACCGGAGGCGGTGTTGGACGGGTCGGGTGCCGGTGCCGCCGGGTTTTCGCCCGCCGCTGACGTCGAGGACCCCGACGACGGCACCGAGCCCGGTGCGGGCGGCGAGGTGGCGGCGAGCGATGCCACACCGCTGCCGCGGGCACCCTCGGAGGAGTGGGAACCGCCGCACGCGGTCAGGGAGGCCAGCGCGGTGACCGCGGCCAGACCGGCGGCGGTCAACGCCGCGTGACGGGACAGGCTGCGGCGGGGGAAGGGCGTGGCTGGGGTCGTGATCGGCATGACCACATCGTGGACAAGAGGTGTGGGCACCTGGTCAGAGACTTGTCAGAATTCTGTTTTTCGTATTTCCGGTCTCTTCGGATCGCACCTGTACGGCTCTACAGTCGTCGCATGAGCGCACGTGTCCTGGTCGCGGAGGACGACGAGACGCACGCCGAACTCCTCCAGCGGTATCTGGAGCATGAGGGCCACGGCGTGGTCGTCGCCCGCGACGGCCGTGAAGCCCTCGACCAGGCCCGCAGATTCCGGCCCGACCTGCTCATCCTCGACGTGATGATGCCCGAGGTGGACGGCATGGACGTGTGCCGGATCCTGCGCCGGGAGTGCGACGTGCCGATGCTGATGCTGACCGCGCGGACGGACGAGGAGGATCTGCTGCTCGGCCTCGGCCTGGGCGCCGACGACTACGTCACCAAGCCGTACAGCCCGCGGGAGTTGATGGCCCGGGTACGCACGCTCCTGCTCCGCTCCCAACGGTCCGGCGGGTGGTCGCGGCTCACCCTGCACGTGGGCGGCCTCACCGTCGATCCGGCCCGGCACCAGGTGTGGATCGACTCCGATGTCGTGGACTGCACACGCGGCGAGTTCGAGATCCTGGCGGCGATGGCCGCGAAGCCCGACCGGGTCTTCACCCGCGCCCAACTGCTGCGGGAGGTCTCCGGCACGGACGCGTACACCTCCGAGCGCACCATCGACATGCACGTCATGAACCTGCGCCGGAAGACCGAGGCCGATCCGCGCCGCCCGGCGCGCCTGGTCACCGTCTTCGGGGTGGGCTACAAGTTGACGGACGGTGCGAACGGCCGGGACCGCACGGATCGCGGCCACCGTGCCCCGTAGCGACCGCCGCACCCGTAGGAGCCGTACCCGTAGCAGACGCGGCGTCCCGTTGCGCAAGAGCCTGATGGTGAGGCTGCTCGCCACCTCCGTGCTGATCGCGGTCTGCTCCATCGCCGCGACCGCCTGGCTGGCCGCGACGACCACGTCCCACGCGCTGCGGCAGGAGCAGGGGCAGGTACTGGCCCGGGACGCCCAGGTCTACGACGCGCTGCTCGGCTACGCGGCCACCCACCGCAGCTGGGACGCGGTGGCCCCCGACGTGGCGTCGCTGGCCAAGCGCACCGGGCGCCGTATCGTCCTGACCACCCCGCAGCGCCGGACGCTGGCCGACTCCGCGGCGGCCGACCACGCCGCACTGCCCGCCGCGGTGTCCGCGGTCGTCAACCCGCTCGCGGTGGACTCCTCACTGACCGGTGGCACCGGCGCCACCCCGATCGACCCGCGGGCTGTCGGCCCCTATCGCCTCACCGCCGCGGAGCGGACGGCACTCGCGGCCTCGGCGCGGAGCATCACCGGGTGCCTGCTCAAGCTGGGCGAGCCGTCGCAGATCAGCTACGCCCCCAGCGGCCGGCCCCGGGTCACCACCGAGTCCCTCACCGCCGCCGCTCCCGTGATCCCCGACGTGTGCGGCGGCCAGAGCAGGATCCTGACCCGCCCCACCCCGACCGAGGCCGCCGCCCTCCACCAACTGGAGGGCCTGGTCAACCCGTGTCTGCGCCGCCAGGGGATGTCGCCCATCCGGATCGGTCTCGACTACATCGGCCCGCAGTCGATCGAGACGCTCTACGCGCCCATGGACGCAGGCCGGATCACCGAGGGCTGTGTCGAGGACGGGCGCCGCGAACAGCTCGCTCCCTACGTGGCGCCCAGTGCCCTGCTCTTCGTCACCGGTGTTCCGGGCGCCGACACCACCGGCTTCGCCCTGACCGGTGCGAACGCCGTCCGCATCGTCGAGGTCGCCGCCCTGGTGCTCACGGTCACCGTCGCCGCCGCTGTGCTGATGTCGACCCGGCTGATCAGGCCGCTGCGCACCCTGACCGAGGCCGCCCAGCGGCCCGACCAGGCGCGCAACCGAGTCCCGGTCTCCACCGACGACGAGATCGGCTCGCTCGCGGTCGCCTTCAACGACCTGTCCGCGCGCCGCGAACGCCTGGAGGACCAGCGCAAGGCGATGGTCCGGGACGTCGCCCATGAGCTGCGCACCCCGCTGAGCAACATCAGGGGCTGGCTGGAGGCGGTCGAGGACGGCGTGGCGGTCGCCGACCGGCCCCTGACCTCGCGGCTGCTGCGTGAGGCGCTGCTGCTCCAGCACATTATTGACGACCTGCGTGACGTGGCCGCCGACGACGCGCACACCTTCCGGCTGCACACCGAGCGGGTCCGGGCCGCGGAGGTCGTGGAGTGGGTCTGCGCCGCCCACCGTGACGCCGCCCGCACCGCGCGGGTCGCGCTGACCTGGTCCGCGGAAGGCGATCCGGAGCTGACTGCCGACGCGCTGCGGCTGCGGCAGGCCGTCGGAAACCTGCTGTCCAACGCGGTCCGGCACACCCCGCCGGGCGGCAGCGTCGAGGTCCGGACGTCCGTCCGGGACCGGTCGGTGCTGATCGAGGTCGCCGACACCGGCAGCGGCATCAGCGATGAGGAGCTGCCGCACGTCTTCGACCTCTTCTGGCGGTCGGAGAAGTCCCGCAGTCGGCTGACGGGCGGCAGCGGCCTCGGCCTTGCGATCGTTCGCCAGTTGACTGAGGCGCACGGCGGCCGGGTCACGGTGTCCAGCACTTTGGGCGCGGGGTCGCTCTTCACCCTCCACCTGCCGTCCGCCGCCGCACCGCCTCTGCGGCGCGACCCCGCCGGGGCGGCGAAGGACCGCCGGGAGCGCTGAGCTCGACACCTCAGGTGAACACGACGGCCTCGCCGCCCAGGATCACGCCGGGCGTCAGCGCCGTCCCGATCGCTTTGAGGTCGGGCCAGGATGTGGTGCTGTCCCGGCCGGGGCAAGAGATGGCTCGCTGCTCCGTCACCCCAGGTATCACCCGTCGGCGCCAAGGGCGGCCACTGCGGCCTCGTAGGCGTGCAGGGCGGTGATGACCGCGGCGCGGTCCGCGGGGTCGAGACCGCGCATGACGCGTTCCCGGGCAGAGGCGCTGCCAGAGAGCCATTCGCCGATCGGTGCGGCGTAGGCGGGGGCGATGGCGACGATGCGGCGGCGGCCGATCCGCCGGTCGGCGTGGGCACGAATTCGGAAGTGGATGCGCGAGGACGCGAACCGCGTCCTGATCGCTGTCGGATCGGTGGCGCGGGTGCCCGAGAAGCTGACGCTCCACGGGCTCCGCGACTGGTACGCCGTCGTGTCCGATCAAGAACAACGAGAACGTGAAGACCGTTCAGGTGCGACTCGGCCACAGCAAGCCGTCGATCACGCTCGACGAGTACACAGGCTTGTGGCCGGTGGGCGACGACACCACGGCGGCTGTCATGGAGTCGGTTCTGGAAACGCTGCCCCTTCGGGGGCGATGCGCCCCCGATGTGCCCTCAGGGTCCGCCAGAGGAAGCCCACCAGCAGCACGGCCAGCAGAAATAGCAGGGTGAACCACTGGAAGTACCAGTGGCCGCCGGAGGGGTCGTAGACGGTGGCGCGGGGCCAGGCGAGGTTGACGGTCATGGCGAGGCCGTAGAGGAGGGCGAGGGCGTTGACGGGGAGGCCCCAACGCCCCAGGGAGAAAAGGGGGTTGCCGGAGGGGTCGGTGGCCGGGGGGAGGGGGGAGCGCAGGCGGCGCAGGAGTTGGGGGCCTGTGACCATCGCGTAGGCGAGGTAGAGCATGACGATGCAGGTGGTGCCGATGGCGAGAAAGGCGTCGGGGGAGCCGAAGTTGAGCAGCAGGAGGGCCGCGGCGAGGACGCCGACGACGAGGGCGGGGGCGGGGGGCTGGCCGGTGCGGGGGGAGACGCGGGCGAGGGGCCCGGAGAAGGGCAGTGCCCGGTCGCGGGCCATCGAGAAGAGCATCCGGGTGGCCGACGTCTGGATGGCGAGGGTCGCCACGGTGACGGCCACCGCGACGTCACAGAGCAGCGCGCGCCCGACACCGTCGCCCAGCCGGCTGGTGAGCACGTAGGACAGGCCCTCGGTGCCGAGCCGCCCGTCGGTGAGGCTGGGCGCGGCCAGCAGGGCGGCGAGGACGAGAAGCGTGGCCAGGGCGCCGGCCGCGGCGAGCGCGGACAGGATCGTACGGGGCGCGACGCGCTGCGGATCGCGGGTCTCCTCGCTCATCTCGCCCGCGCTGTCGAAGCCGATCATCACGTACGCGGCGGCGATCGAGCTGACGAGCAGCGCCGACGAGCCGCCCCCGCCGTGCACGGTCACCGACGGCGTGCGGTCGGCGTGCGTGAAGAGCAGCGTGACGATGAGCACGGCGCCGATGATCTCGGCGGTCACGCCGACCCGGTTGACCAGCGACATCACCGTGTTGTCGAGGAGGTTGACGACGGTGGTCAGGACGAGCAGCGCGATCCCGAGCAGCGCCGCGTTGGCCGCGCCGTCCGACGAGACCGGTGACGTATCGGTCCCGATGAGCTGGAAGCCGGACCAGACGGCGGGCAGGACGACCTGGAGGGCGAGCGCGGCGGCGGCCACCACCACGACCTGGCCGATGACCATGATCCAGCCCGCGTACCAGCCGAAGACGGCGTTGCTCAGCCGGGTCGACCACTGGTAGACGGCGCCGGAGATCGGGTAGCGGGCGGCGAGTTCGGCGAAGCAGGCGGCGACGAGGAGCTGGCCGATCAGGACGGCGGGCCAGGTCCAGAAGAAGCGCGGGCCGCCGAAGGAGTAGCCGAAGGCGAAGAACTGGAAGACGGTGGTCAGCACCGAGATGAAGGAGAAACCGGCGGCGAAGGACGCGTACCGGCCGAGGCTGCGGTGCAGTTCCTGGCGGTAGCCGAAGCCCGCCAGCCCCGCGGTGTCGGTGCCCGCGGTGTCGGTGCCCGGTGCGTCGGTGCCCGCGGCGTCGGCGGCGGTGCCGTGGTCCGGCGGGTCTGAGCGGACCTCGGAAGGTGCGGTGGCGGTCATGGGCCTGGCCCCCTGTCACGAATTCCTGTCGGGCGACAGAAATTAGGGACCCGGTGTTTCGCCGGAATGACACGGCCGTGTCGCGCGCGGGCCGAAGTCCTCACCCCGCCTCGCGCGCGGACGCCTCACGGTGCGGGAGCACCGACGGCCTGCGGAGAAGCACGGCTTCGTGGAGGTCGCGGGGGTCCAGCGGCAGGGCAACCGGCCGGAGCGCACGCTCTACGGGCTCACCGCCGAGGGCCGCACCGAGATGCGCGACTGGCTCGCCGACATGGTGGCCGTGCCCGCCAGGGAGTACCCCGCCTTCGAGTCGGCGCTGTCGCTGATCATGGCGCTGCACCCGGACGAGGTGGCGGAACTGCTCGCCGAGCGGGCCAACACGCTGGAAGCGCACAGCGGCCCTGCGCGGCGTCCTGGACAAGCTGGACGGTGAACTGCCCCGGATCTTCGTGGTGGAGACCGAATTCCAGGCCCACATGGTCGCGAGAGCATCATCGGCATCAACACGTTCCTGCCGCTGCCGCTGACCTTCCTGTCCTCCGCCTTCATGGCGCCCGGCCTGATGCCGTCCTGGATGCGGCACATCGCCGACGTCAACCCGGTCAACTGGGCTCTGGTCGCGGGCCGTTCCGCGATGTCCGCCGACCCCGGCCGGGGCGACGTCCTCAGCCGCGGCGGCGGCCTGCTCGCCCTGGCCCTGGTCGCGGTGTGGCTGTCGACCCGCACCTTCCGCTCGTACCAGAAGTCGGTCCAGCCCTCCGGCCCGAGCGGCATCAACGGTCCGAGCGGCATCAACGGCCCGAGTGGCGAAGGCGGCTCCCGGCGGCAGCGGTTCGCCCCGCGCGGCGGACGGCCCGCCCCCGGTCACCCACTCGGGCCGAACGGGCGGCGGGCCGCCGCCGCGCGTGTCCACGGCCGGGAGACGTTCCATCCGCGGCCGGGGGACGTTCCGTCCGCGGCCGGGCGGGCAACGGGTCGGCCCCGCTCCCCGTCCGTCAGGGACGCCCGCCGCGCGCTCACGCCCGCCGCGCGCTCAGCGCCCGGCGCCGCTTTCCTGCTCGCGCTCCACCTGCTCGTTCCACTCCCGCTTGGACGCCTGCCAGCCGTCCTCGTCGGCGCCGCGGCGCCAGTAGCCGGAGATCGACAGGCGCTCGCGGGGGATCGAGCGGTCGAGGCGGAGGTGGCGGCGGAGGTCCTTAACGAAACCGGCCTCGCCGTGGACGAAGACCTGGACGTCACCCGGCGGGAACTCCAGACCGGTGACGGCCTCGACCAGCGCCTCGCCGACCGGCCGGGCACCGCGGTGCAGCCAGACGATCTCGGCGTCGCCCGAGGTGGCCAGCTTCTGCTCCTCCGCCGGGCCCTCGACCTCCACGAAGACCTTCGCCCGTGCCCCCGGCGGCAGTTGCTCGACCGCCGCGGCGACGGCGGGCAGCGCGCTCTCGTCGCCCGCGAGCAGGTGCCAGTCGGCGGCGGGGTCGGGCGCGTAGGCACCGCCGGGGCCCATGAAGTAGATGCCGTCGCCCGGCCGGACACCGGCCGCCCAGGGGCCGGCCAGCCCTTCGTCGCCGTGGTGGACGAAGTCGATCGTCATCTCGGGCGCGACCGGGTCCCAGGCGCGCACGGTGTACGTACGGGTGGTCGGCCACTGCTCGCGCGGCAGGTCGCGGCGGACGGCCTCCATGTCCAGCGGCTCGGGGTACGTGACCCCGGGAGGCGCGAAGACCAGCTTGACGTAATGGTCGGTGTAGTCGCCCACGGGGAGCCCGGCAAGCCCGTCGCCGCCGAGCACCACCCGGATCATGTGCGGGGTGACGCGCTCGGAACGGATCACGCGGGCGTGGTTCAGCCGCGGGGCCCGGCGTGCGGGGCGCTCGGCGGCGGGCACCGCCCGCTCCTCGGCCCGCGGGTCCTGCGTCGCCGCGCCCGTCTGCTGGTCCGTCGCCCGTCCCACCGGTCGGTCTGCCATGGGCGTGCTCCGCTCTCTCGGTGCTGTGCCGTACTGCGTGGTTCGCGCTGCGCCCGGACTGTTCCCCCAGGCTTAGTTAGGTAAGCCTAACTGATTACGGGCCAGGTGTCGGCGACCCCGCTCGTACGACTCCCTGAGCCCACTCCGACACCTCTTCGGTACTGCCCCCGGCCCCGCCCCCACCCGGCTTCACTACTTGAAGCCTGTGTTTCCTCTTGACGCCACTCGCGTGTCCTCGCTTCCATACGGTTACGAATGGGAGCGCTCCCATCGAGCTTCCGCCGTCCACCCCCACCACGAACTGAAGCGTTCCGTCCCCCCACCGAGAGGAATCGCCACCGTGGTCCCCTTTCCGGGCTCGCTGAGCCCCCTGAGAAAAGCGAACAGGCTGCGGGTCTTTCTGGCCGCCGCCGTCGCGGCGGCGCTGCTCGCGCTGCTCTCCCTCGCCGGACAGACGCACGCCACGGCGGCGGGCGCGCCCGCGGCTCCGGCGGCGGCAGAGGCCGCCACCGGCTACTGGCACACCAGCGGACGCCAGATCCTGGACTCCACGGGCAAGTCGGTCCGCATCGCGGGCGTCAACTGGTTCGGCTTCGAGACCAGCAACTACGTGGCCCACGGCATCTGGTCGCGCGACTACAAGAGCATGATCGACCAGATGAAGCAGCTCGGCTACAACACGATCCGACTGCCGTACAGCGACGACATCTTCAAGGGCACGATGCCCTCCAGCATCAACTACTCCGGCGGCATGAACGCCGATCTCCAGGGCCTCAACTCCCTCGGCGTGATGGACAAGATCGTCAACTACGCCGGTTCCATAGGGCTGCGGGTCATCCTTGACCGGCACCGTCCGGACTCCGGCGGCCAGTCCGCGCTCTGGTACACCGCCGCCGTCCCCGAGTCGACCTGGATCACCAACCTCAAGGCGATGGCGACCCGTTACCTGAACAACCCGGCGGTCGTCGGCATCGACCTGCACAACGAGCCGCACGATCCGGCCTGTTGGGGCTGCGGCGACACCACGATCGACTGGCGTCTGGCGGCCGAGCGCGGCGGCAACGCCGTCCTCGGTGTCAACCCCAATCTGCTGATCTTCGTGGAGGGCGTCCAGACCTTCAACGGGACGTCCGGCTGGTGGGGCGGCAACCTGATGGGCGCGGGGCAGTACCCGGTCGAGCTGAACGTGGCGAACCGGGTGGTCTACTCGGCGCACGACTACGCGACCAGCGTCGCCCAGCAGCCGTGGTTCAGCGACCCGAGCTTCCCGGCGAACATGTCGGCGATCTGGGACAAGTACTGGGGCTATCTGTTCAAGCAGAACATCGCCCCGGTCTGGGTCGGCGAGTTCGGCACCACCCTCCAGTCGACCGTCGACCAGACCTGGCTGCGGACGCTGGTGGACTACCTGCGGCCGACCAGCACCTACGGCGGCGACAGCTTCAGTTGGACCTTCTGGTCGTGGAATCCCAACTCCGGTGACACCGGCGGCATCCTCAACGACGACTGGACGACGGTGAACACCGTCAAGGACGGCTACCTGGCCAGCATCAAGGCGCCCGGCTTCGGCGACTCGGGCGGCACGACCGGTGGCACCACCAACGGCGGTACGTCGACCGGCACGTCGTCGGGCACGTCGAGCGGCACGTCCTCCGGCACGTCCTCCGGCACCTCGTCGGGCACCTCCTCCGGTACGTCGACCGGCACGTCGACCGGTACGACCTCCGGCTCCACCGGCGGTCCGACCGGCGGCAGTTCCGGCTGCACGGCCACCTGGCACACCGACAACCAGTGGAGCGGCGGCTTCACCGCCACCGTGACCGTGGCCAACTCCGGTACTGCCGCGACCAAGAGCTGGAAGGTCACCTGGACGTGGCCGGGCGGGCAGCAGGAGACCAGCGGCTGGAACGCGGACATCCACCAGACCGGAGCGGCGGTGACCGCGGGCAGCCTCGCCTACAACGCCGCGCTCGCCCCGGCCGCCACGACCACCTTCGGCCTCCAGGGCACCTCCAGCGGCACCCTCGGCGCACCCGCGCTGACCTGCACCGCCACCTGACGCACCACTGATGTGCCGGCGCTCCCCGCGGGGCGCCACCGACCGGCGGGTCCCGTTCAGGGGCCCGCCGGTCCCCGTTGTGCGCGGGGCCGGCGCGGCCCGCCCCGGCCTCGATGCGACGCGGAATTGACCCCGTGCAGACCCCTAGGCATACCGACCAGTCGGTACTAGCCTCTGGCCACACCTTCGGGGCCGGCCGCACCGCACCCCCGAGGGGCCGCAGCAGTGCCGTCCCCGTGCCACTCCACCCGGTCTCCAAGCATCTCCAGGAGGAGCCGTATGTCCGCCACCCCGACGCCGCTCGACGCCGACAGACCCGGGCCCGACGCCCGGTCCGCAGGCGCCCGTACCGCGCTCAGTCGGCTCTACCGCCGTGACCTGGCCGAATATCCGGCCACCGGGCGTCGTATGGCGTATCTGGCGATCGTGGTGATCACCACGGTCGTGCTGTACTACATGCTCTACATCCAGTACGCGGTCGCCACGTCGATCATCACGCACTTCGACATGACCTACCGCTACTTCGTGTGGGTCTCGGTGATCGGCAACGCGGTGGGCGCCTTCGCCTCGCTGGTGGCCGGGCTCGCCGACCGCTGGGGGCGGGCGAATCTGGTGGTCTACGGGCTGCTCGTCGCGTCGCTGCTGGTCTTCCTCGGACTGCCGAACGCGGGCGGCAAGACCACGTATCTGGTGCTGTTCGCGCTGGTCAGCTTTATCGAGGGCATCGTGCTCGTGGCCACGCCCGCGCTGATCCGCGACTTCTCGCCGCAGGTCGGGCGGGCCACCGCGATGGGCGCCTGGACGATGGGGCCGGTGATCGGCAGCCTCGTCGTCACCACCGTCACCAGCAACACCCTGGACACGTCGAGCTGGCAGGACGAGCTGCGCTACTCCGGCGTCTCCGGCCTGGTGGTCTTCGTGATCGCGATCTTCGCGCTGCGCGAGCTGTCCCCCGGACTGCGCGACCAGATCATGGTGACGCTGCGGGACCGGGCGCTGGTCGAGGCGCGTGCCAAGGGCATCGACCCGCAGGCCGCGAGGCGCGGCGAGTGGCGGCAGATGCTCCGGCTCGACGTGGCGGGCTCCGCGCTGGCGATCTCGCTCTTCCTGCTGCTGTACTTCGCGGCCGTCGGCAACTTCGTCGTCTACTTCGCGACCACCTACGGCTACACCGAGCAGCGGGCCAACGCGGTCGCGAACTGGTACTGGGCGGCGAACGCCATCGCCCTGGTGGTGATCGGCGTTATCTCCGACCGGCTCAAGGTGCGCAAGCCGTTCATGATCGTGGGCGCGGTCGGTTCCATCGTGGTGACCGCGATCTTCGCCTCCCGCGCCACCCACCCCACCACCGGCTACTACACCTTCGCGTGGCTGTTCATCGGGATCGGCGTCTTCAGCGGCATCGCCTACGGGCCGTGGATGGCGAGCTTCACCGAGACCGTCGAGAAGCACAATCCGGCGGCCACCGCGACGGGCCTGGCGGTGTGGGGCTGGACGATCAGGATCGTGGTGGCGGTCTCGGCCGCCTTCATCCCGGTGCTGGTCACCTCCGTCACCCCGCTGGTCGACCACGGCACCGAGGTCACCGTCGCGCAGCGGCAGGCGGCGCCCGCGCTCGCCGTCGTCAACGCCCATCCCCAACTCTTCGCGGAACTGGGCAAGTACCCGCCGGGCAAGGCGCCCGCGGCCCTCACCCAGCAGGCGGTCCAGGAGGTCGGCCCCGCCGACCTCGCCGTGGTCCAGAAGGCGCAGCCGCAGTTGGCGGTGCTCACCAAGTACGGCGCCAAGGTGCAGAAGGCCGCGCACGACGGCCCCGGCCAGTGGCGTACCTGGTGGTGGATCTGTGTCGGCGGCCAAGTCCTCTTCCTGCCGTTCGTGTTCGTGATGGCCGGTCGCTGGAGTCCCAAGCGGGCCAAGCAGGACGCCGATGAGCACCAGGCGGCGGTGGACCGCGAAATGGCGGCGCTCGCGGCGGAACCCGCCTGAGGCACACGGCACACCCGCGAAATCGCCCGCCGTGCTCAAGAAATGACACAGCGTCAGTCATGCGGGGGTAATGGCCCGGTCATGGGCCCGTCAGGTGCCTCGGCGCCCGGCGGGCCCATGAATGATGTGCGAAGGCCATGGCGCGCCTGTGTGAATCGCCGGTCTCGGCGGCCCGTGAGGGCTACAGTCCCGATCATGAGCGAACGTCCGTTTGAGGCTCTGGGGTTGAGTGCCGACGCGGACCGGGCCTACCCGTTGCTGGTGGCCACGCGGGGAGTGGCCGATGCGGAACTGGCTCGGCAGATGGGGGTGTCGAGGGCGCGGGCGGAGGAAGCCTGCGGGGAGTTGGCCGGGCGCGGCCTGGCGAAGCTCGGGCGCGACGGGCGCTGGTATCCGGTGCCGCCGCAGAGCACGCTGCTGCCGCTGGTGTCCCGCGCCCAGGAGCAGTTGCGGCGCGGCCGGGAACTGCTCGACCGGCTGGGCGTGGAGTACCAGCGGGTGCACGAGGGCCACCGGGCGGAGGAGATCGTCCGGGTGGTCGAGGGCCAGGCCGCCATCGGCCGCTGGGCGGAACAGCTCCACGCCTCGGCCGTCTCGGAGTTGATGGCCTTCGTCCGTACCGACAAGGACACGGCGGACGACACCGTCCCCGACCCGCTGGCCTGCGGCTCGGCCGCCGTGCCGGGGATACGCCGCCGGGTGGTCTTCGAGCGGGCGGGCCTGGAGTCGATGGGCCTGGACCCGCTGGCCGCGCTCGACCCGCCGGGCACCCGGCAGCAGGCGTTCGTCCGGGTCACCGACCGGCTGCCGGTGAGGCTGTGCGTCGCCGACCACTCCCTGGCGCTGCTGCCGCTGCCCGCCGACGCGCGGCCACCGGACCCGGTGATGCTGGTGATCCGGCCGAGCGGACTGCTCGACGCGCTGGTCACGCTCTTCGAGTCGGTGTGGGCGGACGCCGTGCCGCTCGGCCGCCCCGACGCCGGACCCTCGCCGGCCCGCGCCGACGCGGGACCGGCCCGCAGCGCCGTCCAACTGCGCATCCTGGCCATGCTGGTGAGCGGCAGCACGGACGCGGCGATGGCCCGCGCCCTGGGTGTCGCGGTGCGGACCGTGCAGCGGCACATCGCGGCGATGCAGCGGGACGCCGGAGTCGACAACCGTATACGGCTGGTCTGGCACGCGGCCCGGCACGGCTGGCTGGACGACGGATACGGACGCGGTGAGGTTGTGCCGTCTGGTTGACGTGAACGCGACGTGCAGTTCCGGTGTGGGTGATGTCAGGTATCCGACAATCACTTCGGGTTCCAGTGGTGCGTGTGAGGCACAGGTATACGCCAGCGGTTCGATCGGACCGCAACCGGCCACGACCTCGTCATGGCACGGTCCCCTCCGGCATCACGGAGTCCCGCCTTGCGCATATTTCCCAGACGGAGCGGAGGTCGGCGCGCCGCTACCGCGGTAGCCGCCCTCGCGTCGGCCACCATCGCCCTGCTCGGCCTTCAACTGCCCGCCGCGGCAACGGCGTCCGCCGCACCCTCCTCCCGGCCCGACGTCGTACGGCAGTGCGGCGACGCCCAGCCGGGTCAATTCCGCTGCTTCGCGCTGCGCCGCACCGACGTGGCCGCGCACAAGGGCATCCAGCCGCTCGCCGCCACCCCGGCCGGCTTCGGTGCCACTGACCTCCAGGACGCGTACAACCTGCCCGCCGACGGCGGCGCGGGCCAGACCATCGCCATCGTCGACGCCTACGACGACCCCACCGCCGAGGCGGACCTGGCGATCTACCGGGCACAGTACGGCCTGCCCGAGTGCACCACCGCCAACGGCTGCTTCAAGAAGGTCAGCCAGCGCGGCGGCACCGACTACCCGTCACCCGACCCCGACTGGGCGGGCGAGATCTCGCTCGACGTCGACATGGTCTCGGCAGCCGCCCCCAACGCCCACATCCTGCTCGTCGAGGCCGACTCGGCGAACTTCGCGGACCTGGGCGCCGCGGTGGACGAGGCGGTCGCGCTCGGCGCGAAGTACGTCTCCAACTCCTACGGGACCGGCTACAGCAGCACGCCCGGCAGCGGCGAGGACCCGTCCGAGACCACGGACATGGACCCGTACTACAACCACCCGGGTGTCGCGGTGGTCGCCTCCTCCGGCGACGACGGCTTCGGCGTCAGCTACCCGGCGGCCTCGCAGTACGTGACCTCCGTCGGCGGCACCGCGCTCGCCAAGGACACCGGCACCAGCCGCGGTTGGACCGAGTCCGTGTGGAACAACACCTACGGCGGCCCCGGTTCGGGATGCTCGCTCTACGAGCCCAAGCCGGCCTTCCAGACCAACGGTTTCTGTGACAAGCGGTCCGTCGCCGACGTCTCCGCGGTCGCCGACCCGGTCACCGGCGTCTCCGTCTACCAGGGCTACGGCGGCAACGGCTGGGCGGTCTACGGCGGCACCAGCGCCTCCTCCCCGCTGATCGCGGGCGTGTACGCGTCGGCCGGCACCCCGGCCGCGGGCACGTACCCGAACTCCTACCCGTACGCGCAGGCCGGCGCCCTCAACGACGTCACCGCGGGCAACAACGGCACCTGCTCGCCCACCCAGCAGTGCACCGCGGGCCCCGGCTACGACGGCCCGACCGGCCTCGGCACCCCGAACGGCCTGGCGGCCTTCCGCAGCGGCCCGCACGGCGTGCTCACCGGCAAGGTCACCGACCACGCCACCGGGGCGGTCATCGCGGGCGCCAAGGTGACCGCGGGCGACTACAGCGCCACCTCCGACGCGACCGGCGGCTACAAGCTGGATGTCCCGCCGGGCAGTTACGACCTGACCGCCGCCGCCTACGGCTACGCGAGCAAGACCGCGTCCGCCGTCGAACTGGCCGACGGCGCCACCGTCACCACCTCCTTCGCCCTGGACGCGGTGGCCAAGCAGACCGTCGCGGGCAAGGTCACCGACGGCTCGGGCCACGGCTGGCCGCTGTACGCGAAGATCACCGTCGACGGTGTCCCCGGCGCGCCGGTCTACACCGACCCCGTCACCGGTGACTACTCGCTGACGCTCCCTCAGGGCAGCGCGTACACCCTGCACGTCAGCGCCAACTACCCCGGCTACAAGACGGTCGACAAGAGCCTCCAGATCGGCACCGCCGACCAGACGCTCAACGTCCCCGTGCCCGTCGACCCGTCGTCCGACCAGGCGCCCGGCTACGCGGTGCACCTGACCGGCAGCAGCGAGGCGTTCACCTCCACCACCGGACCCCCGGCGGGCTGGTCGGTGACCAACGCGGACAGCACCAACGGCGGTTGGGTCTTCAACGACCCGGGCGCCCGCGGCAACAGGACCGGCGGCAGCGGCGGTTTCGCCAACATCGACAGTGACAACATCGGCCAGGGTCTCAGCCAGGACAGCTCGCTGCTGTCCCCGTCCTACGACCTCACCGACGTCGCCGCCCCGGTGCTCGGCTTCGACACCGACTACAAGGCGTTCAGCAACTCCACCGCCGACGTGGACGTCTCGACCGACGCCGGCGCCACCTGGACCACCGTCTGGCACAAGACGACCACCTCGGTGGCCGGTCCCACGCACGTCGAACTCCCGCTGGCCGACTACGCGGGCAAGAGCGACGTACGGCTGCGCTTCCACTACAAGGGCAACTGGGCCTACTGGTGGCAGCTCGACAACGTTTTCGTCGGCAAGCGGACCTACGACCCAGTCAGCGGCGGCCTGATCGTCGGCAACGTGACCGACAGCAACACCAAGGCGGGCGTCAACGGCGCCACCGTCACCAGCACCGATGCGCCCGACGACCACACCACCACCAACGCCACGCCCGACGACCCGAACCTGGGCGACGGCTTCTTCTGGATGTTCTCGCACCTCACCGGCAAGCACCCGATCACGGCCACCGCGTCGAAGTACACCTCGGCGACCGCGACCGTGAACGTCCCCAGGGACGGCGTCGGTTCGCACAACCTCGCCCTCAAGGCGGGCCAGATCAAGGTCACCCCGGCGAGCATCAGCAAGACCGTCGCCTGGGGCAAGAGCGCGAGCCAGGTCGTGACGGTGAAGAACACCGGTAACGCCCCGGCCACCGTCACCCTCGGCGAGACGCCGGGCGGAGTCGTCCTCCAGAAGGCCGGCGGCGCCCCGCTCAACCTCGTCAAGGGCCACTACTCGCCGCTGTCGCTCACCACGCACGGCGCGAGCGCCAAGAAGGGCGCGCTGTCGCCCGGCGGCAAGGCCACCACCGACGCCGCCGCCAACGCGCAGGGCGCGGCGGGCGACGCCTGGCAGACCATCCCCGACCTGCCCGTACCCACCGGTGACAACGCGGTGGCCGTGCACAACGGGACCGTCTACTCGGCGTTCGGCTTCACCGGCGTGGCCGACACCAGCGACCTGTACGCGTACAGCGCGGACAGCGGCGCCTGGACCAAGCTCGCCTCCGCCGCCGACACCCGTGAGGCCCCGGTCCACGGCGTGATCGGCGACAAGTTCTACGCGGCCGGCGGCTGGGGCGCCAGCGGCAACCCGGACGCCAAGCTGGAAATCTACGACATCGCCTCCAACACCTGGAGCACCGGAGCCAATTCGCCCAAGCCGTACGCGGGCGCGGGCAGCGCGGTGCTCAACGGCAAGCTGTACTCGGTCGGCGGCTGCACCGCCACCGCGTGCGGCACCGCCGACGTCACCTCCTACGACCCGGCCACCAACACGTGGGCCAGCGCCGCCGCCTACCCGGAGCCCATCGCCTGGGAGTCCTGCGGCGCGGTCACCGGCAAGCTCTACTGCTCCGGTGGCACCACGGACGCGGGCAGCACCACTCACGCGTACGTCTACGACCCCGCCGCCGACTCCTGGTCGCCGATCGCGGACCAGCCGACCGACGCGTGGGGCGCCACGTACACCTCGGCCAACGGCGTGCTGCTGGTCAAGGGCGGTGCCATCAACGCGGGCGCCGCGCTGACCAACCAGACGTGGGCCTACCAGCCCACCGACAACACCTGGACGGCGCTGCCCAACGCCAACGCCTCGCTCTACCGCGGCAGCGGCGGCGCCGGCTTCTACTCGGTCGGCGGCCTGGCGGGCCAGACCCCGGCCAAGAACGCGGAAGTGCTCCCCGGCTACGACCAGCCCGACGTCACCGACGTCACCTGGCTGTCGGAGAGCGCCACATCCGTCACCGTCGCACCCGGCGCCAGCACCACGCTGACCGTCACCCTGGACGCCTCCGTCCCCGAGATCACCCAGCCGGGGACGTACTCGGCCTCGATCGGCCTGGCCAGTGACACGCCGTACAGCATCGCCCCGATCCCCGTGTCGCTGACCGTCAAGCCGCCCGCCACCTGGGGCAAGATCACCGGCACCGTCAGCGGCGGCGGATCGCCGCTGGCCGGGGCCACCGTCCAGATCAACACCTGGGCGACGCACTACACGCTGAAGACCGCCCCGGACGGCACGTACGCCCTGTGGCTGGACGTCCGCAACAACCCGCTCCAGCTCATCGTGGCCAAGGACGGCTGGCAGCCGACCGTGGCCACCGTGAAGATCACGAAGGGAGCGACCGTCACCAGCAACTTCACCTTGCTGAAGGACTGATCGGGACTCCTTCGCAGCAGCGCGCCCCTGTCGCCGGTTCCCACCGGCGGCGGGGGCGCCGCCGTGCGAGGGGCGTCAGTCGGTGAGGACGGTGACGCGCAGCGTCAGATTGAGGCGTCCGCCGCTCAGCCCGACGGCCGGATCGCCGGTGTGCGGAAGGACTTTGGGCACCCCGTGGAATGCGTAGCGGGACGGCCCGCCGAAGACGAAGAGGTCACCGGAGGCCAACTCCACGTCGGTGTACGGCTTTCCGCGCGTCTCGGTGTTGCCGAAGCGGAAGACGCAGGTGTCGCCGATGCTCAACGACACCACCGGGGCACCGGACTTCTCGTCCTTGTCCTGGTGCATGCCCATCGTGGCGCCCTCGCCGTAGAAGTTCACCAGCACCGTGTCCGGCGCGTACGCCGCCCCCGCGGCCCCGTCCTCGTACGCGTCCGCCACCGCCTGGCGGCCCAACTCGCCGAGCCGCTCGGGGAAGGCGGCGACCCGGGCGCCGTTCACGTCGTGCGCGATCCGCGAGTACGCGTACGGGCTCCAGTGCCAGCCCAGACACATCGTGTGCACCGACATGACGCCGCCGCGCGGCAGCCGGGTGCGCCGCATCGGCACCGGGCCGCGCGCCCACGCGCGGCACGCCGCCACCAACTCGGCCTGTTCCTCGGGGGAGAGCCAGCCGGGCACGTGGACGGCGCCGGGCGCGGGCCGCGAGCGCGGCCGGGGGATGAGCGCGTTCACGCCGCGCTCCTGGCCCGCGCCTCGCGCAACAGGCGGGCGATGACGTCGAGTTCGGCCGCGACCAGGCGCTCGGCCGCGTCCGCGTCGCCGTCGAGCACCGCCGCGACCAGCGCTTCGTGACCGCCAGGACCCGCGGTCCCCAGGGCCAACAGGGCCTCGCGCAGCGCGGGTGCGAACTCGGCGAACAGATCGGTGAGTACGGGATTGCCGGCCGCGGCCACCAGCGCCGCGTGCAGCGCGAGGTCGGCGTCCGCGCGGGCCGCCGGATCGGCGGCGGCCTCCGGCCGGGCGGCGCGTGCGGTGGCCGCGAGCGCCGAGGCCAGCGCTGCGTCGAGCGCCGTCGCGTCCTCGCCGGTACGGCGCCGCGCCGCCAGCCGTACGGCCCGCGTCTCCAGCAGTGCGCGCACCTCGTGGACGTCCGTCGCCGCCGCCCTGCCGAGCTTGGCCGACCACTCCTCGACCGGTTCCGTGGCGATGACGAACACCCCGGCGCCCTGCCGGGTCCGCAGCTGCCCGGCACCGGCCAGGGCGCGTACCGCCTCGCGGACCGTGGACCGGCCGACACCGAGCGACGCGGCGAGCGCCGTCTCGCCCGGCAGCCTGGCGCCCACCGGCCAGCGCCCCTCGGCGATCTGTTCCCGCAGGCGCTGCGCGGCCTGCTCGACGAGCGGACTGGGGCGCAGTGATCCGACGGTCATCGGCGTCTCACCTCGCAGGTCTCAGGTTCTCTGAGGAGTCGTCCCAAGATCAGTTTACTCGGGGCCACAGGGACGGCGACCCGAGCGGGACGGCGGCCGAAAGCGGGGCTCGATGCGCGGGCTCGATGCGCGGGAGGGGCGCACGGGCCCGGTGCGCGGGAGGGGCCTCAGGGCTTGTAGATCTTCCCCGGCTCCGGCTTCGCGGGGGCCATCAGCTCCGGCACGGTCACCAAGGTGTAGCCCTCAGCGCGCAGCGAGTCGATGATCCCCGGCACCGCGGGCACCGTTCCCTTGTAGAGGTCGTGCAGCAGGATGATCCCGTCCCGGTGCGCGTCCTTGAGGATGCGCTTGTGGATCAGCGCGGAGTCGGTGGTCGCGTAGTCGCTCGCCGTGTCGTTCCACAGCACCAGCGACAGGCCCAACTCCTTGGAGATCTTGGCGACTTCCTTGTTGGTGCGGCCCTGCGGCGGGCGCATCAGCGTCGGCCGCTTGCCGGTCAATTTCTCGACCGCCGTGTTGAGCCGGTCCAACTCGGTGCGGATCTCGGCCGGTTTGAGATCGGTCAGCCTGCGGTGGGTCCAGGTGTGGTTGCCCAGCACATTCCCGTTCCGCCCCATCTGCGCGACCAGGTCCGGGTACTTGTCCACGTGGTTGTGGCCCAGCAGGAAGAAGGTGACCCGCACCTTCTTCTCGTCGAGGACCTTCAGCAGCGCGGGGGTGTGCTCACTGGGGCCCGCGTCGAAGGTCAGCGCGATGCACTTGGCCTTGCGGCAGTCGACGGCTCCGGCGGGCAGCGCCGCGTCGGCCCCGGCCTTCTTCGCCGCCGAGTTCCGCGCGCTGCGCGGGGACTGCGTGTCATAGGTGGTGCACCCGCTCAGCGCCGTCGCCAGCGCCACCGCCGCCACCGCGGCTCCGGCGCACCGGCGTCGTATGGCTGAGGGCGTTCCTGGCATGGCGGGTCCTCCGGGTCTGTGCGTGGGCGCGCCGCGCGGTGGCTCGGAACGGCACCGCGCGGCTGCGTACGGCTGCTCGGCACGGGGCTCCGCCCGGCCCGCCGCGCGGGCTCGCCGGGCGACATCCGTGCGAAGTCTGTATGTCCGCTCTGTGTCTGCTGAGCGGACGGAGACTCACCCTACACACCCGCTATGTACGGCATGTATAGCGGGGTGTTTCGGCCACGCCGCAGGTGGGACAGGGGTGCCCCGGTGCATGAATGTCCGTTGTGTCGACACTTCGGGCAGAACCGGTCGCCCTCGGGCCATATCGAAAAGGATCTTCGCGCAAAACAGCGCGCGACCGATCGGTTCCAGTGTGTACTGGGCACGGCCCGCCCCCGGCGGCCCGCCGTCCCGCCGTTCCCTGATCCTCCGAGGCCGATTCGATGATCGAGATACCGGACCTGGCCGTCGCCGGCCTGGCCGCCGGGACCGTGTCCGCCTTAGTGCTCGGCGGCGGCCTGCTGCGCTCCTTACGGCACAGGACCCGGCAGCGTGCGGAGATCGCCGGGCTGCGGTCCCGGCTCGACGAGGCGCGGCAGGAGACCGAACGGGTCACCACGGCCGTCGCCGCCGAGATCGCCCACCTGGCCGCCGCGCGCATCCCCGCCGAGGCCACCCGCGCCGCCCACCCGCACGTCCGGGTGCCGGGACCGCTGCACCCCGGAACCCTCGGCGGCCGGGCCACCGCGGACGGCGAATCCCCGGACGGCCGACCGCCGCACCCCGACCCGCCGCACCCCGGACCCCCAGCCGCTGAACGCCCGGCCCCCGGACCCCCGCCCGCCGACATCGAAGCCGCCCTGGGGGACGTCCTCACCGCCGTCCTCGCCGCGACCGCCCGGGAGCGCGAGCGGGTCGACGCAGCCGCCCGCGCGGGCATGCGCGGCGCCACCCGCGACATCCAGGCCGGGCTCTACCGCCTCCAGGACGTCCTGCGCGGACTCCAACAGCGTTACGACGAGCCCGAGTTGGCCCAGACGCTGTTCGCCCTCGACCACGAGAACGAGCAGTCGCTGCGCCGCGCCCAGGTGACGGCCGTGGTGTGCGGGGCCTGGGTCGGCCTGGCCCGCGAGGAGTCGCACCTGGTCGAGGCGGTGACCGGCGGCCAGTCCCGGCTCGTCGGCTACCACCGCGTCCGGGTCAACAACCACCTCGAACCCGGTACGGCGCTGGTCTCGCACGCCGTCGAGCCCGTCGCCATCATCGTGGCCGAGCTCTTGGACAACGCGCTGCGGCACTCCGCGCCCGACACCGCCGTGGTGGTCAACCTCGAAGCCGTCCACCACGGTGTCTCCGTCACCGTGGACGACTCCGGCGTCGGCATGGCCGCCGACGAGCGGGCGTACGCGCAGAAGATGGTCGCGGGCACCGACCCGATCCTGCTCTCCGACCTCGGCGACCCGCCGCGCATGGGCCTGGCCGCGATCGGCCAGCTCACCCGGCGCTTCGACCTGTCCGTCGACCTCTCCTCGCCGTCGCCCTACGGCGGCGTCCGGGCCGTCCTGCTGGTCAGGAAGCACCTGCTCAGCCATATCGACCCGGTCGAGCAGCCGCCCGCCGCCAGCACGCCGCGCTCCACCCGCCCGGCCGTCGCGGACGACGGCGCGCCCGACCCGGCCCACGCCCGCGCCGGGTCCCCGGCGGACACCGCCGCGGAGGTGCTGCCGCAACGGCGACGCAAGGCCCGCGCCGCCCACGGGAGGGCGGCGGCGAACGGGACCGCCGCCGCGCCCGCGGCACCCGCCCGCACACCGGAGGAGGCCGCCGCGGCCCTCGGCGCCCTCCAGGCCGGAACCGCCGCGGCCAGAAACGCCGTCGACACCGAAGGGAACGACCCGCGATGACCAGCCGCGACACCGGCGACACCGCGTGGGTGCTGGATCCGATCCTGGAGATCCCGCATGTCACCGCCGCCGTCCTGCTCACCAGGGACGGTCTCGTCTCCGGGTACTCGGAGGCGCTGTCCCAGGCCACCGCCGAGCGCACCGCAGCGATCACCAGCACCGTCCAGGGCGCCTGCCGTACGGCCGCCGCCGCCTTCGCGGACCGGACCGACGCGCGAATCCGGCAGGTGGTGATCGAGTCCGACCACGGCTACATCCTGGTCGCGCCCACCGAACACGGCACGTGCGTGGCCGCGTTCGGCGGTCCCGAGGTCCGCCTCGACCTGCTCGCCCACCGGGTCCACTCGCAGGTGGCCAGGCTCGGCGAGAAGGCCATGACCGCCGCGCCCCGCGCGGGCGATGGCGGCACCGCGGAATGACCGGCCGCCGGACCGGCCGCCCGCTGGTCCCCGCCTATCTGTCCACCGGCGGGGTGGCGCGGCCGAGCCGGGACAGCCTGGAGCGGCTGTCGGTGCTGACCAGCACCGACGCCGACGGCGCGATTCCCGCCGAACTCCCCGCCGCCCAGCACGCGTTGCTGGAACTGCTGGACGGCGGATCCCTCACCGTGGTGGAGACGGCGGCCCTGCTGGGGCTGCCCGTCTCCGCCGTCCGGGTACTCGCCGCGGAGCTGACCGACCGGGGGCTGGTCAGCGTCCGTCCGCCCGTACCCGTAGCCGACCTGCCGGAACCCGACCTGCTGAAGAGAGTGGCCGATGGCCTCCGCGCCCTCAAGCACTGACCCCCACCGAGGCGACGTACATCTGCCGGACAGCGCCCGCGAGTTGGTGAAGATCCTGGTGGCGGGTCCGTTCGGGGTGGGCAAGACCACGCTGATCGACTCGGTCTCCGAGATCCGCCCGCTGCACACCGAGGAACACCTCAGCGAGGCGTCCGCCACCGTCGACGACCTCGACGGCGTCCGTGACAAGACCACCACCACCGTCGCCATCGACTTCGGCCGGATCAGCATGGCGGGCGGCGTCGTCCTGTACCTGTTCGGCACCCCGGGGCAGGAACGGTTCCGCTCGCTGTGGGCCGACATCGCGTACGGGGCGCTGGGCGCGCTGGTGCTGGTCGACACCCGCAGGATCAACGACTCCTTCGACGTCCTCGGCCTGGTGGAGGAGACCGGCCTGCCGTACGCCGTCGCGCTCAACACCTTTCCCGACGCGCGGACGTACACCGAGGCCCAGTTGCGGCAGGCGCTCGACCTGGAGCCCGGCACGCCGATGGTGGCGTGCGACGCGCGCGACACCAACTCCTCCGTCGACGCGCTGCTCGCGCTGGTGCAGCACCTGATCGACCGCAAGGACGCCGACCCAACGCCCGGAGCCCTCTGATGAATCACCCTCCCGCAGCGCCCCCTCCCGCGCCCGCCGCGCCGTCTTCCTCCCCATCGTCCTCCTCCGCGCCCGCCACCCCCGCCGACACCTTCGCCCGGTCGGCGCCGGTCCGGCTCTGGGAGGACGGCTTCGCCGCCGACCCGCACCGCTACTACGCGGCGCTCAAGGCGCAGGGCCCGCTCGGCTGGGCCGAACTCGCGCCGGGCGTACCGGCGTACGTCGTCACCGACCGGCGCGCCGCGCTCGACCTGCTGCGTGACGCGGAGACCTGGTCGCACGACCCGCGCCCGTGGGAGTCCACGGTCGCCGAGGACGCGCCGATCCTCGGCATGATGCGCTGGCGGCCCAACACCCTGTTCTCCGACGGCGACGCGCACGTCCGCTACCGCCGCGCCTTCGCCGACGCGGTCGACCTGGTGGAACCCGCCGATCTGCGCGAGCGGGTGCACCGCGCGGTGGACATCCTGATCGGCCGCTTCGGACCCGTCGGCCACGCCGACCTCGTCGCGGACTTCGCCCGCCCGCTGATGTCGCTGATCTTCAACAACCTCTTCGGGCTGCCGGACAGCGAGAGCGGCCGACTGGAGGTCGCGCTCGGCAAGATGATGGAGGGCGGCGTCCAAGCGGCCGAGGGCGAGGCCGAGTTCGGGGCGTACGTGCTCGGACTGATCGCCGCCAAGAGCGAGACCCGCGGCCCCGACCTGACGAGCTGGCTGCTGGACCACCCGGAGGACCTGACGGCCGAAGAGGTGACCTGGCAGGTCTTCCTCACCCTCGGCGCGGGCCACGAGCCGACCGCGAATCTGGTCTCCAACGCGCTGTCGCGCATCCTCGGCAACCCCGACTTCTACACCACGCTGACCAGCGGCTCCCGCCCGGTCATGGACGCCGTCGTCGAGGTCCTGCGGTACGAGACGCCGCTGTCCAACTACGGCATCCACTTCGCGCGCGAGCCGCTGAGCTTCCACGGCGTGTGGGTGCGGGCGGCCGTGCCCGTCGTCATCTCCTACGGCGCGCTGGGCCACTTCGCCGAGCAGGAGTCGGGCGGCGCCCACCACCCGGGCGACGCCTCCCACCTGTCCTGGTCGGCGGGCGAGCACTCCTGCCCGGTCAAGCAGCACACCCTGCTCATCGCCACCGAGGCCATCGAACGCCTCACCCAGTGGCTGCCCGACCTGGAACCGACCACCGACCGCGACCGCCTCACCTGGCGGCCGGGCCCGTTCCACCGCTCGCTGACGGCGCTGCCCGTCCGCTTCACCCCGCGCACCCCCGACCAGACCGGAGACCGCGCATGACCGCGCCCGCCGCCCGTGTGGCCATCGACCCGTTCGGCACCGACATCCCCCTGGAGAGCGCCGAGTTACGGGCGCTGGGCCCGGTGGTGCCGGTCGAACTGCCGGGCGGCATCCCGGCCTGGGCGCCCACCGGCTACGACACGCTCAAGTCGCTGATCCTCGACCCGCGGGTCAGCCGCGACCCGCGGCAGCACTGGGCACTGTGGTCCGAGGTCGGCGACCACCCCGCCTGGGGCTGGGTCCTCGGCTGGGTCGGCGTGGTCAACATGCTCTCCACGTACGGCTCCGACCACGCCCGGCTGCGCAAGCTCGTCGCGCCCAGCTTCACCGCCCGGCGCACCGAGGCGATGCGGGTCCGCGTCGAGACGATCACTCAGGAGCTGCTGAGCGCGCCGGAGTTGGCGGCGGCCGACCGCCGGCCGGTCGACCTGCGCGCCGCGTACGCGCACCCGCTGCCGATGCGGATGATCTGCGAACTCTTCGGCGTCCCCGACCACTTGACGGAGGCGACGGGCACGCTGATCGCCGCCATCATGGACACCTCCGACCCGACCCCGGAGCACGGACGGTTCGTCCAGGAGCAGATCGGTGTCGTGCTGCCCGCGCTGATCGGCCACAGGACCGAGCACCCCGGCGACGACATGACCACCGAGCTGATCCGGATGCGCGCCGAGGACGGCGACCGGCTCAGCGACGAGGAGTTGCTCTACACCCTGCTGCTGGTGATCGGCGCCGGGTTCGAGACCACGGTCAACCTCATCGGCAACGCGGTGGTCGCGCTGCTCACACACCCCGGCCAACTCGCCGCCGTACGGGCGGGGGAGATCGGCTGGGACGCGGTCATCGACGAGGTGCTGCGCGTCCACCCCTCGATCGCGGCGCTGCCGCTGCGCTTCGCGGTCAGCGACATCACGGTGGACGGGGTCACCATCCCGGCGGGCGACGCCATCGTCACCACGTACGCCGCCGCCGGCCACGACCCGGCGCACTACGGGCCCACAGCCGCCGAGTTCGACGCGACGCGGGCCGCCGACGACCATCTCGCCTTCGGCATCGGTGTGCACCGCTGCATCGGCGCCCCGCTGGCCCGGATGGAGGCGCGCACCGCGCTCCCGGCCCTCTTCGAGCGCTTCCCCGACCTCCGACTCGCCGTCCCGCAGGACGAGTTGAAGCAGGTGCCGTCCTTCATCGCCTACGGCTGGCAGCGAATCCCGGTCCATCTGCACGGCTGACGCCGCTGCCGTACGGCCGCACGCGAAGGCCCCCAGCACGTAAGGGCAGCACGTCAAGGCCGCACGTGAGGAGGATCAGCGCGCGCCCTTGGCGGCGAGCGTGTCCAGCAGCCGGGTCAGCGAGCCGCCGAGCCCCCAGCGCTCCGCGAGCGACTCCAGCACCTCGGGGTCGGCGGCCTCGCCCGGCAGCGTCGGATCGAAGTCCGGCAGCGGTACGTCGGCGGCGACGGCCACGACCTTGGGCGCCACGTCGAGATAGGCGGCGGCCTCCACGATGTTGCGCCGCCTGGCCGGGGTCAGCTTGGACATCGGGTCGGTCGCGGCGGCCCGCACACCGGCCAGGTCCCCGTACTCGGTGACGAGTTGGGCCGCCGTCTTCTCGCCGATGCCCTTCACGCCGGGCAGCCCGTCGCTCGGGTCGCCGCGCAGCGCCGCGAAGTCCGCGTACTGCCCGGCCCGCACCCCGTACCGGTCCTGGATGGCCGCCTCGTCGATGACGTCGCAGTCGCCGACGCCCTTGCGGGGGTAGAGCACGCGCACGCCCCGCGCGTCGTCCACGAGCTGGAACAGGTCGCGGTCCCCGGTGACGATCGCGACCGGCGTGCGGGAGGCGGTGGCGAGGGTGCCGATGACGTCGTCCGCCTCGTAACCGGCGACGCCGACCCGGGCGACACCGATCGCGTCGAGCACCGCCTCGATCACCGGCACCTGCGGGGACAGCGTGTCGGGCACCTCCTCGACGCCCTCGGTGTCCTCGACCACGCGGTGCGCTTTGTACGACGGGATCAGGTCCACCCGCCACTGCGGGCGCCAGTCCGCGTCCATGCAGGCGACCAGCGCGGTGGGGGAGTGGTCGGCGACCAGCCTGGCGATGAAGTCCAGCAGCCCGCGCACCGCGTTCACCGGTGTGCCGTCCGGTGCCTTCACCGATTCGGGCACCCCGAAGTAGGCGCGGAAGTACAGGCTCGCGGTGTCGAGCAGGAGCAGTTTGCTGCCGGGCGTGTCGTCAGTCACGGCGCCAGCATCGCACGGGGGTCGGACAGTCCGTCGTACGGTGGGCGGGTGAATCAGGGCCGATACGCCGTACGCCGGGTGGTCTCGCTGGTGCCGTCGCTGACCGAGGCGGTCGCCGCCACCGCGCCGGAACTGCTGGTCGGCGCCACCGACTGGTGCACCCATCCGGCGGACCTCGACGTGGTGCGGATCGGCGGCACCAAGAACCCCGACGTGCCCGCCGTCGTCGCCCTCGCCCCCGACCTCGTGGTCGCCAACGAGGAGGAGAACCGCGCCCCGGACCTGGCCGCGCTGCGGGCCGCGGGTGTGCGCGTCCTAGTCACCGACGTACGGACGCTGCCCCAGGCGTTCGGCGAGCTGCACCGGATGCTGGTCGACGGCTGCGGGGTGCCGCGCCCGCGGTGGCTGGACGAGGCGGAGGCGGCCTGGCGGGGGATTCCGGCGGCGCCCGCGGTCACGGCGACGGCGGTCGTGCCGATCTGGCGGCGGCCGTGGATGGTGCTCGGCCGCGACACCTTCGCCGGTGACCTGCTGGCCCGGCTCGGCGTGCGCAACGCCTACGCCGGACACGCCGAGCGCTACCCGGCGGTCCCGGTCGAGGAGCTGCGGGCCGTGGGCGCCGACCTCGTCGTCCTCCCCGACGAGCCGTACCGCTTCACCGCCGACGACGGCCCCGAGTCCTTCCCCGGCCTGCCCGCCGCCCTGGTCAGCGGTCGCCATCTCACCTGGTACGGGCCCTCGTTGGTGCGAGCGCCCGCCGTCGTGGGGGCCGCGCTGAGGGCGGCGCGCACGTACTGAGACCGGTCAAGCCGGTCACCCCGTGGGCGCCGCCAGCAGCCGGCCGCTCACCGTCCCCCGCAGCGTGCCCGCGCCCGCCGCCAGCCAGGCCACGACCAGCGCCGCGTACAGCCCGACCGCCAGCCAGCCCAGCGCGTGCAGACCGGTGTGCCGGGCCAGGCTCGCCGCGCCGGTCACGCAGGTGCCGACCGGGAAGGTGAAGGCCCACCAGGTCATCGCGAACGGCATCCCGCGCCGGGCCGCCCGTACCACCAGGGCCGCCGCCACCGCGAGCCACAGCAGCGCGAAGCCCATCACCGGGACGCCGTACAGCACCGCGAAGCCGCGCAACGCCGTCGCGTACGGCGCGGGGACGGCGCCGGAGGCCACGTCGGCGCCCTGGCCGACCGCCGTCGTGGACTGCCCGAGCGGACCGAGCACCAGGAAGAGCGTCGGGGTCAGGGCGAGCGGCAGCGGCCCGCGGCGCACCAGGCGCGACCACACCAGCGGCAGCATCGTCAGCGTCGCCAGCAGGCTCAGCCCGAACATCGCGTAACAGCCCAGCAGCAGCGCCTCCCTGGCCTGTACGGCGTCGGCGGGCAGACGCGGGATCAGCGCGGGCCCGGTGGCCGCCGCGACCATCGGCGCCACCACCGGCAGCAGCCACACGGGCGACGCGTCGTCGAGGCCGATCCGGTGTCTGGCCACCATCAGATACGGCACGGCCGCCGCGACCAGCAGCGACGACGCCGTCCCGACCGCCCACAGCGCCGCGTCGACCGTGACCGCCGTACGCTCCCCGAGCACCGGCGGCCCGAGCAGCAGCGTGCCCGCGCCGACGGCCAGCAGCGCCATCGGCAGACAGCCGTAGAACGGCGCCACGGCCGGGTCGCGCAGATGGCGCCGCGCCTGGTCGGTGTGCCAGGCCCAGTGCGCGCAGCGGGCCGCGAGGACCGCGAGGAGCAGGACCGCGGACAGCGCCCACACCCCGGTGCACACGTCCCGCAGCCAGCGCTGCCCGCCCGGCAGCGCCACCCCGGCGTTCGCCACGATCGCCGTCCCCATGACGGTGGCGTACCAGTTGGGACCGACGTGCCGTACCGCGGGGACACGGGTACGGACCTGGGCGAACGGCTGCGCGGCGTGAACAGTGGCCATGCTCCGACCCTCCCCTCCCGCGGGCCGCCCCGGTAGAGCCCGCGAGGCTATGAGGGCATAACGTGGGCTTATGGCTCAGCCGTCCACCGCGCCGCCCCCACCAGGCACTCCGCTCGCCCGCCGGGTCCCCGACCTCGCCGCCATGGAGCTGCTGCTGGCCGTCGCGCGGCTCGGCAGCCTCGGGCGGGCCGCGCGGGAGCTGGGCATCAGCCAGCCCGCGGCCAGCGGGCGGCTGCGCGGCCTGGAGCGGCAGCTCGGCGTGGCGCTGGTCCGCCGCTCGCCCGGCGGCTCGCGCCTCACCGACGAGGGGGCGCTGGTCAGCGAGTGGGCGCGCAAGGTGCTGGAGGCCGCCGAGGCGTTCGACGCGGGCGCGCGGGCGCTGCGCGGCAGGCGCGACTCCCGGCTCCGGGTCGCGGCCAGCATGACCGTCGCCGAATACCTGCTGCCCGGCTGGCTGATCGCCCTGCACGGCAGCCACCCGGACACGGCCGTCTCGCTCGCCGCGGGCAACTCCGCGGCCGTCGCCCGGCAGGTGCTCGCGGGCACCGCCGACCTCGGCTTCGTCGAGGGCGTGGACGTCCCCGCGGGCCTGGACGCCGTCGTGATCGCGCACGACCTGCTGCTGGTCGTGGTCGCGCCCGCCCACCCCTGGGCCCGCCGCCGCAAGGCGCTGACCGCGGCCGAACTCGCCGCGACCCCGCTCGTCCTGCGCGAGGAGGGCTCCGGCACCCGGCAAGTGCTCGACGCGGGCCTGGCGGGACACGGCGGCCCGGCCGTACCGCTGCTCGAACTCGCCTCGACCACCGCCGTGAAGGCCGCCACCGTCAGCGGCGCGGGGCCCGCGGTGCTCAGCGAACTCGCCGTCGTGGAGGAGCTGGCCGCCCGCCGCCTCGTCCGCGTCCCCGTCGCCGGTCTCGACCTCGGCCGGTCGCTGCGCGCGGTGTGGACGGCGGGCCACCGCCCGGCGGGCCCGGCGCGCGACCTGCTGACGCTGACCCGAGGCAAGAGCGGCAAGCGGTAAGAGCTGCGAGGGGCGAGAGGGACGGGCAGCACGGGGGACGGGCGGCCGGGCGGCCGGAAATCGCGGTGACAGAACGGGTGTAACCGGGCTGTGACCGACGCCCTTACGGGATTCTCATGCAGGGGCCATAGGGTGACGGCCGTGACGACGACGACCCCGCCCGGCTGGTATCCAGAACCCGGGCACACAGGCAACGGCCCGGCCATGGAACGCTGGTGGGACGGGAGTACGTGGACGGAGTACACCAGGACCGCGCCCGTCCCGGTGGACGCGGTCCAGCAGCCCTACGCGGGCTACCCCGGCACGCCGGGCTATCCGGGCGACGTCGTGGCCGGCGGCCCCGGCGGCGGCGGTCGCCGTACCGGTGCGGTGGTCATCGCGATCGTGGCCGCGCTCGTCCTGATCGGTGGCGTGGTCGCCGGAATCCTGGTCCTGGGCAAGGACGACAAGAGCGACAAGAACGCCTCGCCGACGCCCAGCGCCTCGGCGCCGCACCGAGGCGAGTCCCGGACACCGCGGTCGCCGGGCGGCGGGTCGCCCGACCCCGACTCCCCGGACGGCTCGCAGGGTCCCGACGGCGGCAGCGACGGCAAGGCTGTGGACGGCTACGACGGCATCAGGCTCCCCGTGCTCAACGGCTGGACCGGCACCTCGGGCGCCAACGGCATCGGCGCCAGCGTGGTCACCGGCGGCTACCCGTGCCCCGGCGACGCCACCAAGGACTGCGTGCGCGGCGGCGTCTTCGCCCAGCCCGCCGAGGCGCTCAAGCTCACCGCGACCGGAGCGGAGGCCGCCGCCAAGGCGGACATCGCGCAGAACGCGGCCGACGCGTACAGCACCGACATCTACGGCGCCACGACCTCGCACCAGCAGATCGCGTCGCAGCCGGTCACGGTCGCCGGGCAGAAGGGGTACTTCGTCCGCTGGAAGATCGTCACGAAGTCCGGCACCAGCGGGTACGTGGAGTCCCTCGCCTTCCCCTCGCCCCGCGACCCGAAGAACATCGCGGTCGTCCGCTTCGGCTTCGACATCGGCTCCAAAGCCCCGAGCCTGGCCGTCATGGACCAGATCACCCAGGGCATCAAGGCCGACAGCAGCGGCGGCACCGGCGGCACGGGCGGCACCGGCGTCTGACCCGCGGCCCGCGCGAGGCCGTACGCGACAGGGGGCGGCGCCCGGACCCCGGGCGCCGCCCCCTGTCGCCTTCAGCGGCTACAGGAACGTCTTGCCCTCACCGCGGTACGTCGGCACCGTCGCCGTCACCCGGTCGCCCTCGACCAGGTGCAACTCGGCGAAGCGCTCGCACAGTTCACCGGCCTTCGCGTGCCGGAACCAGACCTTGTCGCCGATCAGCAGGTCGTCCGCGGGCGACCCCAGCAGCGGGGTCTGCACCTCGCCGGGACCCTCCTGCGGGTCGTAGCGCAGCCCCTCCGGCAGATACGGCACCGGCAGCCGGTCGGGCCCGGCCGCGCCGGAGGCCGGGTAGCCGCCGCCGAGCACGGTCACCACGCCGACGCCGGGCCTGCGCACCACCGGCTGCGCGAAGAGCGCGGCCGGACGGCCCCGGAAGGACGTGTAGTTGTCGAACAGCCGCGGCACATAGAGCCCGGAACCCGCCGCGATCTCGGTCACCGCGTCCTCGGCAGCGGTGGTCTGCACGCTGCCGGTGCCGCCGCCGTTGACGAATTCCAGCTCCGGCGCGACCGCCCGCACCGCGCGGACCGCCTCCGCGCGCCGCGCCGCCAGCTCCTTGCGGGCCGCCGACTGCATCAGCCGTATGGCCCGCGACCGCAACGGACGGCCCGCGACCGCGTCGCCGACCCCCGCGACATGCCCCTCGTACGCCATGATCCCGGCCAGCCGGAAGCCGGGCCGCGCGGTGACGGTACGGGCCAGCGCCGCCATCCGCTCCGGGTCGTGCAGCGGCGAGCGCAGCGCGCCGATCCGCAGCCGACCGCCCAACTTCCGCAGGCTGGTGTCCATTTCGAGACAGACCCGGACGGTCTCGTCGCCGCCGCCGCGGGCCGCGTCGATCAGGTCGAGGTGCGAGACGTCGTCCACCATCACCGTGACGGCGGCGGCCAGCTTGGGATCGGCGGCCAACTCCGCGAAGCCGTCCCGGTCCGCCGACGGATACGCCAGCAGGATGTCGGTGAAGCCCGCGCGCGCCAGCCACAGCGACTCGGCCAGGGTGAACGACATGATGCCCGCGAAGCCGTCGCGGGCCAGCGCCCGCTCCAGCAACGCCCTGCACCGCACCGACTTGGACGCCACCCGGATCGGTTTGCCGCCCGCGCGGCGCACCAGGTCGTCGGCGTTGGCGTCGAACGCCTCCAGGTCGACGATCGCCACGGGGGCGTCGAGATGGGCGGTGGCCCGGTCGTACCGGGTGCGGTCGGCAGCGCGTTCTGACATGTCATGAAGCTTGCCAGACAGGGGCTACCGGGCGGTAGGGGCGTACGGGGCACGTCCGCCGCCGTGTCACGCGGACGGATGCCGGACGGCCTGCTGGACCACGACGTCCGGTCGACCCCGTAGAGTGACGCGCAAGCCGTGGGGACATGTCACGAGGGGGCGCCGGTGAGCACTGGAGTGGACAACGGAGGAGGCTCCACGTCCCCGTCGTTCCCCTCGCTCCAACCTCGCCGGGAACAGAGCCCGCAGACTCCGCCGACGGTTCCCCTGCACCCCGAGGGACCTCCGCCGCCCGCGGCCGAACCGCCCCCGGCCGTCCCCCCGCCTCCGGCGCGGCCCCCCGCACCGCCGTACACCCCACCGCCCGCCGCCGCGCCGCGGTTCACGGCGTACGGTCCCGGCGGATACGCGCCCGCCGGATACGACCATGGGCCCGCGCGGGCCGTCGCCCCCGCCGCCCGCGGGGCTTCGGCCCGGATCTGGGCGGCGCTCTGCCTGGTGCTCGGGCTCGGGCTGATCGGCGGGGCGGTCGCCGGGAGCGCGATCAACCACAAGCCGCGGGCGGAGCCGCCGTTGGTGGACGGGAGCGTCAAAGCGTTCGCCGCCGTACGGGAGGTGTGGCGCAGCACGCCGGTCGACGCGCTGTTCCCGCGCACGGTGTCCGCCAACGGCGCGGGTCCCGGCGGGGCCGACCGCGCGTGGACCAGGATCGGCGTCGCCGCGCCCGGCGGCTGCGCCGCCGCCTTCGACCCGCTGCTCCAGCAGGTACTCGCCCCGGTCGGCTGCGCGCGCCTGCTGCGCGCGACCTACGTGGACAGCACGTCGACCTCGGTCACTACGGTGGGCCTGCTGGTCACCACCGCCGAGTCGGCCACCATGCGCGGGTTCAGCGGACGCTGGGCCTCGCAGCACCTCGGCGACCGCGCGGACCTGATCCCGCGTCCGGTGGCCTTCCCCGGCACGGCCGCCGACTCCTTCGGCGTGAAGCAGCGCGGCAGCTGGGACGTGCAGGTCTCCGCCGACCTGCCCTTCGTCGTGTACGCGGTCACCGGCTTCGCCGACGGGCGCACCCTCACCCCGCAGTCCGCCGACAAGGCCACCAAGTCCGGCGCCACCAGCGTGGCCGCCCAGGCCGGCCTCGGCTACGACGCGACCGGCCTGGCCTCGGCCGTCGACGACCGCCTGCACAGCGCGGTGACCGCGTTGCTCAGGCCGTCCAGCGGCCCCGGCGGTCCCGGCGCCACCGGTACGGAGAAGTCCCGATGAGCCGCCCCTCCCGTCTCCCGGCCCGCCGCCTGCTCGGCGCCCTGACCTCGCTCGCCGCGAGCGCCGCGGCCCTCGCCCTGGCCGCCCAGCCCGCCGCCGCCGACGCCGTGCGCAACGCCGACTGGGCGCTGAGCGCCCTGCACGCCGAGAGCGCGTGGCGTACGAGCCAGGGCGCGGGCGTCACGGTCGCGGTGCTCGACACCGGGGTGGACGCGACGCACCCCGACCTGACCGGCCAGGTGCTGACGGGCAAGGACATGGTCGGCTTCGGCGCCGGCCGCGGCGACCGCTCCTGGGCCCGGCACGGCACGGGGATGGCCGCCATCATCGCGGGGCACGGCCACGGTCCCGGCCACGACTCGGGCGTCATGGGCATCGCGCCCAAGGCGAAGATCCTGCCGGTGCGGGTGATCCTGGAGGACAAGGACCCGCAGCGGTCCAAGGCGCGTACGAGCAAGGGCAACGCGCTGCCCGACGGCATCCGGTGGGCGGTCGACCACGGCGCCGACGTCATCAATCTCTCGCTCGGCGACGACAGCGCCACCGCCGCGCCCGTCGCCGCCGAGGACGAGGCGATCCGGTACGCGCTCGGCAAGGGCGTCGTGGTCGTCGCGTCCGCGGGCAACGGCGGCGAGGAGGCCGACCGTTCCTCCTACCCGGCCGCGTACCCCGGAGTGATCGCGGTCGCGGCCGTCGACAGGAACGGGCAGCACGCCGCCTTCTCCACCCGCCGCTGGTACGCGTCCGTCTCCGCGCCCGGCGTCGACGTCGTGATCGCCGACCCGGACCGCACCTATTACGAGGGCTGGGGCACCAGCGCCGCCTCCGCGTACGTCTCCGGCGCCGCCGCCCTCATCAGGTCCGCCGACCCGAAGCTGAGCCCGGCCCAGGTCAAGCGGGTGCTGGAGGACACGACGCGGGACCGGCCCAAGGACGGGCGCAGCGACGAGATGGGCACCGGTCTGATCGACCCGGCCGCCGCGCTGAAGGCCGCCGCGAAGCTGAGGCCCGCGCCCCCCGTACCGGCCGCCGCCGGCTATCCGCGGACGTACTTCAGCCCCGGCCCCGCGCCGCCGGTCCGCGCGCCCGAGCCCGCCCGCTTCCTCGGCGACGGTGTCGCGACCGTCTTCGCCGTGGCCGGAGCCGCCCTGGTCGTGGTCGCCGCGCTGCTGTGGTTCCGCCCCCGCCGCGCGGGACGGCCCGCCCACGGTCTGTCGGCGGACGGCGGATAGGGTTCCGGGGTGGCGCTGAAGAACATCCCCGACCCCGGTTTCTCCGACGACGACGGCTCGGCCGACGCGGCACTGGCCGACGCGTTGACCGGCTACGCGCGGGACCCCGGGACGGAGGCGGCCGTGGTCGCCGCGCTGCACGGGGCCCGGCTGCTGGTGCCGGTGGTCGCGGTGCTCGGCGAGGCCGAGACCGGCGAGGACGGGCTGCGCCGCGAGAAGAGCAGCGACATGGCGGTGCCGACGATCCAGGCGCCGGACGGGCGGCGGGCGCTGCCCGCCTTCACCTCCGTGGCGGCGCTGGCCCGCTGGCGGCCGGAGGCGCGGCCGGTCGCCGTACTGCTGGCGCAGGCGCTCCAGGCGCTCGCGCACGAGGGGGCCGACACGCTGCTGATCGACCTCGCGGGGCCGGTCACGTACGAACTGACCGGACCCGCCCTGCGCGCCGCCGCCCTCGGGCCCGGCCGCGCGGACCCGACCGCCGACCCCGCCGTACGGGAGGCGCTGCGGGCCGCGGTGGCCGCCGAGCCCGGTGTCGTACGGGCGCACCTGACGCCGGGGACCGACGGCGACGGCACGCTCGGCCTGGTGCTGGCGCCGGACGCCGACGTCCAGGAGACCGGGCGCAGGATCGCCGCCGCGCTGGCCGCCGACGAGGTGCTGCGGGCGGGCCTGGTGCGCGGCCTCGACCTGGCGCTGCTGCCGCCGGGCGCCGTACTGCCGGGCGAGCCGCTGTTCGCGCGCTGAGACCCATGGACTGAGCCTCGGGCGCTGTGACCCGTGAGCTGAGACCGGCGGGCTGAGACCTATGAGCTGAGACCCGTGCGCTGGACCTCGTGCGCTGGACCTCGTGCGTCGAGCCGAAAGCCTTCGGGTGGGTGGCACCGCTCCAGAACGCCGTCCGGACCGGTTCATTTGCCCTAAATGACCCGAGATGTGGATTTCATCAGCAAGGCCGAGAATGGCGTGAGCAGGCTGTGCTCGTCACAAGGAGGTCCGATGGACAAGCGAACAGTGACCTGTGAATTCCTCGGCACGCTCCTGCTGGTCTTCTTCGCCGTGGGGGCCGCCGTGCTGTCCGGCGAGTACATCGGCACCCTCGGTATCGCGCTGGCCTTCGGCTTCGTCCTGCTCGCGCTGGCCTACACCTTCGGCCCCATATCCGGCTGCCACGTCAACCCGGCCGTCACGCTGGGCATGCTCGTCGCCCGGCGGATCACGGTGCGCACCGCCGTCGAGTACTGGATCGCGCAGTTCCTCGGCGCCATCGCGGGCGCCGCGCTGCTCCTGCTGGTCGCCAAGCAGGTGCCGGGTCTCAAGACGCACGGCGCCTTCGGCACCAACGGCTACGGCTACCGGTCCGCGGTCGGCATCAACACCGCGGGTGCCTTCATCGCCGAGGTGGTGCTGACCTTCCTGCTGGTCTTCGTGGTGCTCGCGGTGACCCACCGGGTCGCGGTGGTCGGCTTCGACGGCCTGCCCATCGGTATGGCGCTCGCCGTCATCCACCTGGTCGGCATCCCGCTGACCGGCACGTCGGTGAACCCGGCGCGGAGCCTGGGCCCCGCGCTCTTCGCGGGCAGCCCGGCGCTCTCGCAGCTCTGGCTGTTCATCGTGGCCCCGCTGATCGGCGGCGCGCTCGCCGCCCTGGTCCACCAGGTCACCCACCCGGCGCTGGTCGCCGCCAAGGCCGCGCGGGCCGCCGCCGTCGACGAGGCGCTGGCCGACAAGGGGGACGGCGCGACCGAGGCGTCATGAGGTCCCGCGGGCCGCGCCGCCCGGCACCGGCCGCGCCGGTCCCGGACCCCTCGGTGGCAGAGGTCAGACGTAGACGGGCCCGGTGTACTTCTCGCCGGGCCCCTGGCCCGGCTCGTCCGGCACCAGCGACGCCTCGCGGAAGGCGAGCTGGAGCGACTTGAGCCCGTCGCGCAGCGGGGCCGCGTGGAAGGAGCTGATCTCGGTGGCGCTCGCCGTCACCAGACCGGCCAGCGCCTGGATGAGCTTGCGGGCCTCGTCCAGGTCCTTGTGCTGCGGGCCCTCCTCGGCCAGCCCCAGATTCACCGCGGCGGCGCTCATCAGGTGCACCGCGACCGTGGTGATCACCTCGACGGCGGGCACATCCGCGATGTCGCGGGTGAGGCTGTCGAAGTCCGGGGTCTGTTGTTCGTCGCTCATGCCGCACACGATATGCCCCGTCCGGCGGATTACGGGCTTCGGTCAGCCTTTGGTATGGTGGGAGAACGACCGGCCGGGCACCCGTGTGTCCCGGCCATCAAGTGGAGGCTCCGATCTCCCACCTGGTTGGCCTTTCGGCCGACGGGTCCCCGGTCAGACGGTTTCCGGTCAGCATGACACCACCGGGCACCGTCCGATGCGCCCCGCGGAATAACGCGGCGGTGCTCCCCGGTTGTGAGGAGCCCCGCCTGTGTACCGTACGGGGCGTTTTTTGCGCCTTGGGTACGGGGTCGGAAGAACCAGACAGACTCATGCGCGGCTGTCGGCCAGTCAGCCGCGTGGTGCAACCGAGGAGGCCCCATCAGCGCCGAGCCCCGCATCAACGACCGGATTCGCGTTCCCGAGGTTCGACTTGTCGGTCCCAGCGGCGAGCAGGTCGGCATCGTGCCGCTTGCGAAGGCCCTGGAGCTTGCGCAGGAGTACGACCTCGACCTGGTCGAGGTCGCGGCGACCGCCCGTCCGCCCGTGTGCAAGCTCATGGACTACGGGAAGTTCAAGTACGAGTCGGCCATGAAGGCCCGTGAGGCGCGCAAGAACCAGGCGCACACGGTCATCAAGGAGATGAAGCTCCGGCCGAAGATCGACCCGCACGACTACGACA
This sequence comes from Streptomyces sp. NPDC087422, assembly GCF_044744145.1. Lineage (NCBI taxonomy): Bacteria > Bacillati > Actinomycetota > Actinomycetes > Kitasatosporales > Streptomycetaceae > Streptomyces > Streptomyces sp. NPDC087422. Next base: position 239,634 of record NZ_JBIUXT010000006.1, read on the forward strand.
CCAAAAAGGGTCACGTCGTCCGGTTCCTCAAGCAGGGTGACAAGGTCAAGATCACGATCATGTTCCGTGGTCGCGAGCAGTCCCGGCCGGAGCTGGGTTACCGGCTCCTGCAGCGGCTCGCGGAGGACGTCCAGGACCTCGGCTTCATCGAGTCGAACCCGAAGCAGGACGGCCGGAACATGATCATGGTCCTCGGTCCGCACAAGAAGAAGACCGAGGCAATGGCCGAGGCCCGCGAGGCGCAGGCCGCCCGCAAGGCCAGCCGCCTGGGTGAGGCCCCGGCCGACGACGACGACGTCTCCCACGACGAGGCCGTGTCCCACGACGACGTCGAGGTGCCGGACGAGGCCCAGGCCGACGCCTGAGACGAGACGAACACCCCGGAGCCTCCGGCTCCGGGCCGTAATGCAGGACTGACGCTCTCCGTGCGCCCACCGGCGGACGGGAGGGCCAGCGACGAGGAGACTACGGCGCCATGCCGAAGAACAAGACGCACAGCGGTGCGAGCAAGCGCTTCAAGATCACCGGCTCCGGCAAGGTGCTGCGCGAGCGCGCCGGCAAGCGCCACCTGCTTGAGCACAAGCCGTCCAGCAAGACGCGCGCCCTCACCGGCACCGTCGAGGTCGCCAAGTCGGACGCCAAGAAGATCAAGAAGCTTCTCGGCAAGTGACGGCGGTGCCCCGACGGGGGCACGCCGTTCCGATCCGGGACCTCATTCGCTTTCGGACCGTGTGAGCATCACCGCGGTCCCCTAGAAGGAGTTATCAAGTGGCACGCGTCAAGCGGGCAGTCAACGCCCAGAAGAAGCGCCGGGCAATCCTCGAGCAGGCCAGCGGTTACCGCGGTCAGCGTTCGCGCCTGTACCGCAAGGCCAAGGAGCAGGTCACCCACTCCCTGGTCTACAACTACAACGACCGCAAGAAGCGCAAGGGCGACTTCCGTCAGCTCTGGATCCAGCGGATCAACGCCGCTGCCCGCGCCAACGGCATCACCTACAACCGCTTCATCCAGGGCCTGAAGGCCGCCAACGTCGAGGTGGACCGCAAGATCCTCGCCGAGCTGGCCGTCAACGACGCGAACGCCTTCGCGGCGCTGGTCGAGGTCGCCCAGAAGGCGCTGCCTTCCGACGTGAACGCGCCCAAGGCGGCCTGACGCCGACACGCGCCCTGTTCACGGTACGGTTCCGGGCCCGCGGGTGGTTGTCCCCTGCGGGCCTGTGCCATGCCCGCTTCCCCCGGATCCGGAAGGCGAGTCACCCATGCCAGCCCCCGAGCTGACCTCGTTGCGTTCGACGCGCGTCACCGCCGCGCACCGGCTGGCCAAGCGCAGCTTCCGCGGCAAGGAGCGCCGCTTCCTCGCCGAGGGACCGCAGGCCGTACGGGAGGCCATCGCGCACCCCGGCACCGAGGGCGGCAGGACCCTGGTCGAGCTGTACGCCACCCCGGAGGCCGCCGAGCGGCACGCCGACATCGTGGCCGCCGCCCGTACCGTCGGCGCGCCCGTACTGACCGCGACCCCCGAGGTGATGGCGGAGATCTCCGACACCGTCACTCCGCAGGGCCTGGTCGGGGTGTGCCGCTTCCTCGACTCGCCGTTCGAGGAGATCCTGCGCGCCGGGCCCCGGCTGGTCGCTGTGCTCGCCAACGTCCGCGACCCCGGCAACGCCGGTACGGTGCTGCGCTGCGCAGACGCCGCGGGCGCCGACGCGGTGGTGCTCACCGACGCGTCCGTGGACCCGTACAACCCCAAGGCCGTACGCGCCTCCGCGGGCAGCCTGTTCCACCTGCCGGTCGCCGTCGGCGTGCCCGTCGACACCGCCGTGGCAGGACTGCGGGCCGCCGGGGTACGGGTGGTGGCCGCCGACGGCGCGGGCGGGCGGGACCTGGACGGCGAGCTGGACGAGGGCACCATGAACGGCCCCACCGCCTGGATCTTCGGCAACGAGGCGTGGGGCCTGCCCGAGGAGACCCGCGCGCTGGCCGACGAGGTCGTCCGCGTCCCGATCCACGGCCGCGCCGAAAGCCTCAACCTCGCGACGGCCGCCGCCGTCTGCCTCTACGCCTCCGCGCGGGCGCAGCGCGCGCCCGGAGGGTGCCGCAGCGTCACATCCACCTAGTAGGGTGGCGGCCCGGGGGCCCTGAAAGGGGAGTGGCGGGGATGGATGTGACGGTGCCAGAGGACGAGGCGCGCAGCGCCGTCCTGGGCCGGACCGCGCGCTCCGCGGGACCGCGGACCCCGGGGCCCGCGGGCCACGAAGCGGAATCGCGGGACACCGCGCCGCGCGCCGCCCGCCCCCTCGGCGCGGAACCGTTCGGCGTCGACTCCCTGGGCCTGGACCCGGACGACCTCCCCGACGGCCTGGTGGTCGCCGACGAGCGCGGCCGGGTGATCGCCTTCAACGCCGCCGCCGCCCGGATCACCGCCCTGCACCCGCGCGACGTGCTCGGCAAATCCGTGGAGCGCGCGCTGCCGCTGGAAGACCTCGAAGGCCGCCGCTGGTGGGCGCTCACCGACCCGTACGGCGGCCTGGCCATCAGGGTCGGCCAGCCGGAACGCAATCTGCTGCTGCCCGGCGGACGCGAAGTGCTGGTCGCCGCACGCTACGTGCGCGAATACCCCACGGGACCGGTGCGCCGTCTGGTGGTCTCGCTGCGCGGCACCGAGGCCCGCCGCCGTACCGAACGCAGCCACGCCGAGCTGATCGCCACCGTCGCGCACGAACTGCGCTCGCCGCTCACCTCGGTCAAGGGCTTCACCGCGACCCTGCTCGCCAAGTGGGAACGCTTCACCGACGACCAGAAGAAACTCATGCTGGAGACCGTCGACGCCGACGCCAACCGGGTCACCCGGCTGATCGCGGAACTCCTCGACATCTCCCGGATCGACTCCGGCCGCCTGGAAGTGCGCCGCCAGCCGGTGGACATGGCGGCGGCCGTGCAGCGGCACGTGGACGGCCATGTCGCCGCGGGCCAGCGGGCCGACCGCTTCCGGGTGCGGGTCACCCAGCCGCTGCCCGCGCTGTGGGCCGACCCCGACAAGGTCGACCAGGTCCTCGGCAATCTGCTGGAAAACGCGGTGCGGCACGGCGAGGGGACTGTCACCATCGACGTAGAGCCCTCGTTCTCCGCGCAGGAGCGGAGCTGCACCGGCACAGCGGTGACCGTGAGCGACGAGGGCCCCGGCATTCCGGAGGAGTCGATGGGCCGCGTCTTCACCCGCTTCTGGCGGGGCAGCAAGCGCGGCGGCACCGGCCTCGGGCTGTACATCGTCAAGGGCATCGTCGAGGCGCACGGCGGCACCATCTCCGTCGGCAGGGCCCCCGGCGGCGGCGCCCAGTTCCGATTTATTCTGCCCGTCGGGGCACCCGCTTTCATGGCCTGACCGGCCGCGCGGGCAGAGCGTTCGCCGGGGATGTCGTCCCGGCGGACCCCCGGCGGGCGTGATCAGGCGGTCCACGCGGCGCCGGTAGAATCGGGCTTCGGTATGTGTCCGGTCGGGCAGAGCCTCCACTCGGAGACTCCGTCCTGGGAGGCGCCCCCACCACCATCCACTGCGGAACGGGAAAAGATGTCGGCACCGAACAAGTCGTACGACCCTGTGGAGGTCGAGGCGTTGAAGCCGGAGGAGATCGAGCGGATGCGCGACGCGGCGCTGGCCGCCGTCGCCGCCGCCACCGACCTCGACGCGCTCGCGCACGCGAAGACCGCGCACACCGGCGGCGCCTCGCCGCTGGCGCTCGCCAACCGCGAGATCGGCGCGCTGCCGCCGCAGGCCAAGGCGGAGGCGGGCAAGCGCGTCGGCCAGGCGCGCGGCGCGGTCAACAAGGCGCTGGCCGCCCGGCAGGCCGAGCTGGAGGCGGAGCGCGACGCCCGCGTGCTGGTCGAGGAGGCCGTGGACGTCACGCTGCCCTACGACCGGCGCCCGGTCGGCGCGCGGCACCCGCTCACCACGCTCTCCGAGCGCATCGAGGACATCTTCGTGGCCATGGGCTACGAGGTCGCCGAGGGTCCCGAGGTCGAGAGCGAGTGGTTCAACTTCGACGCCCTCAACTTCCCGCCCGACCACCCCGCCCGCGAGACCCAGGACACCTTCTTCGTCGAGGGCCCCGGCGGCAGCGGCGAGTCCGGCGTGGTGCTGCGCACCCACACCTCCCCGGTGCAGATCCGCGCCCTGCTGGAGCGCGAGCTGCCCGTCTACGTGATCGCGCCGGGCCGCGTCTACCGCTCCGACGAGCTGGACGCCACCCACACCCCGGTCTTCGCGCAGGTCGAACTGCTCGCCGTGGACGAGGGCCTGACCATGGCCGACCTCAAGGGCACCCTCGACCACATGGTGGTCTCGCTGTTCGGCGAGGGCATGACGACGCGGCTGCGGCCCAACCACTTCCCGTTCACCGAGCCGTCCGCCGAGATGGACATGCTCTGCTACGTCTGCCGCGGCGACTCGGTCGGGAACCCCGACCGCCCCTGCCGCACCTGCTCCTCCGAGGGCTGGATCGAGCTGGGCGGCTGCGGCGTCGTCAACCCCAGGGTGCTCACCGCCTGCGGCGTCGACCCGGAGAAGTACAGCGGTTTCGCGTTCGGCTTCGGCATCGAGCGGATGCTGATGTTCCGCCACAGCGTCGAGGACATGCGAGACATCGTCGAGGGTGATGTGCGCTTCACCCTTCCGTTCGGGATGGAGATCTGATGCGGGTCCCGCTTTCTTGGCTGCGGGAGTACGTCGAACTGCCCGCCGGTGAGACCGGCCGCGACGTCCAGGCCAAGCTCATTTCCGCCGGTCTCGAAGTCGAGACCGTCGAACAGCTCGGCGCCGGGCTCAAGGGCCCGCTGGTCGTCGGCAAGGTGCTGACCATCGAGGAGCTGGAGGGCTTCAAGAAGCCGATCCGCTTCTGCACGGTCGACGTCGGCGACGCCAACGGAACCGGCGAGCCGCAGGAGATCGTCTGCGGCGCCCGCAACTTCGCGGTCGGCGACAAGGTCGTCGTGGTGCTGCCAGGCGCCGTGCTGCCCGGCGACTTCGCGATCGCCGCGCGCAAGACGTACGGCCATGTCTCGCACGGCATGATCTGCTCCGCGCAGGAGCTGGGCATGGGCGACGACCACGAGGGCATCATCGTGCTGCCGCCCGAGCACGAGGTGGGCACCGATGCCGTCGAGTTGCTCGAACTGGTCGACGAGGTCCTGGACATCGCCGTCACGCCGGACCGCGGCTACGCGCTGTCGATGCGCGGCGTCGCCCGCGAGGCGGCCATCGCGTACGGCGTCTCGCTGCGCGACCCGGCGCTGATCGACGTGCCCGCGCCCAACGCGTTCGGCTACCCGGTCAAGGTCGCCGACCCGGTCGGCTGCGACCGCTTCACCGCCCGTACGGTCACCGGTCTCGACCCCGAGGCGCGGTCGCCGATCTGGCTCCAGCGCAGGCTCCAGAAGGTCGGCATGCGGCCGATCTCGCTGGCCGTGGACATCACCAACTACGTGATGTTCGAGCTGGGCCAGCCGCTGCACGCCTACGACCGCTCGCGGATCGAAGGGCCGATCGGGGTGCGCCGCGCGCTGCCCGGCGAGAAGCTGACGACGCTGGACGACGTCGAGCGCACGCTGGACCCCGAGGACCTGGTCATCACGGACGACTCCGGGGCGATCGGCCTCGCGGGCGTGATGGGCGGCGCGAACACCGAGATCGCCGCGCCCGCCACCGACCCGGAGACCGGCGTCGTCACCGGCACCACCGAGATCGTCATCGAGGCCGCGCACTTCGCGCCGGTCACCATCGCCCGCACCGCGCGCCGCCACAAGCTCGGCTCCGAGGCGTCCAAGCGGTTCGAGCGCGGCAGCGACCCGCAGGCCACCTCGGCCGCGGCCCAGCGCGCGGTCGACCTGCTGACGGGCCTGGCGGGCGGCACCGCGGACCCCGGCGTCACCGAGGTCGTCTCGCCGTCGGCCCCGCGCACCGTCGCGATGGCCGCCGACCATCCGGACCGCGTCGCGGGCACCGAGTACGGCCGCGAGACCGTCGTCCGCCGCCTCCAGGAGATCGGCTGCGACGTCTACGGCAGCGACGAGCTGATCGTCACCGTGCCGAGCTGGCGCCCCGACCTGGCCTTCCCCAACGACCTCGCCGAAGAGGTCATCCGGCTCGAAGGCTACGAGAATCTGCCGTCGACGCTGCCCAAGCCGCCCGCCGGACGCGGGCTGACCGAGTCGCAGCTCCTGCGCCGCCGGGTCGGCCGGGCCCTGGCCGGCGCCGGATACGTGGAGGCGCCGAGCTATCCCTTCGTCAGCGCCGAGGTCTTCGACCAGCTCGGGCTCGACGCGGACGACCCGCGCCGCCGCACGGTGACCGTCGCCAACCCGCTCTCGGACACCGAGCCCGGTCTGCGCACGACGCTGCTGCCCGGTCTGCTGGCCACGCTGCGCCGCAATCTGGGCCGCGGCACGCACGACCTGGCGCTCTTCGAGACCGGTCTGGTCTTCCTGCCGACCGGCGCGGAGAAGACGCCGCCGCGTCTCGCGGTCGACCGCCGTCCGACGGACGCGGAGATCGCGCGGCTCCAGGAGGCGCTGCCGGACCAGCCCCGCCGGGTCGCCGTCGTGCTCTGCGGCGCCCGCGACCGTAGCGGCTGGTGGGGCGCCGGACACCCGGCGACCTGGGCCGACGCGGTCGAGGCGGCCCGTACCGTGGCCCGCGAGGCCGGGGTCGAGCTGAGCGTCCGCCAGGACCAGCACGCCCCCTACCACCCGGGCCGCTGCGCCGCGCTGTACGCGGTGGTCGACGGCCAGGAGACGCTGGTGGGCAACGCGGGGGAGCTGCACCCGAGGGTCACCAAGGCGCTCGGCCTGCCCGAGCGGACCTGCGCGATGGAACTGGACATGGACCAGGTCGAGCGCGCGGGCGGCGACCGGCCCACCGGGCCGCGGGTGTCCACCTTCCCGGTGGCGACCCAGGACGTGGCGCTCGTCGTCGACTCCTCGGTCCCGGCCGCCGACGTCGAGCGCGCGCTGCGCGACGGCGCGGGTGAACTCCTTGAATCGCTCCGGCTGTTCGACATCTTCACCGGCGAGCAGATCGGCGAGGGCCGCAAGTCCCTCGCCTACGCGCTGCGCTTCCGGGCCCCCGACCGCACGCTGACGGCCGAGGAGACCACGGCGGCGCGTGACGCGGCGGTCGCCAGCGCCCACGCCCTCACCGGGGCGGTGCTGCGCGGCGCCTGACGGCGCGCAGGACCCGAGAGAGGGGCCGTCCCGGACGCACCGGGGCGGCCCCCTTCGTCTTTCGGGCAGCGCTCAAGGGTTTCGTCGCTCATTCGAGTGATTACCCCGTTCGGCGGGCCACTTGTGCGCGGGGAATGGCCAGAATCGGTCGGGATGCGGGAGCCGGGCATGCGGGCCGCGGCTCCGACGCTGCCGCGACCGCGGCTTCTGGGGGGAGCCGGGCGGATGATCCGAAACCGGGCAGTCCGTGCGCTGCGAAGGGTGCCGTGGGCGCTGGTACCCGCCGTGTGGGTGGCGGTGATGGGCGTGCTCACCTGGCAGTTGTCCGAAGGCGCGGACGTGCTGCCCGCCCTCGCCGTGACACCCGCGGTGGCCTGCGCGGCGGGCGCCCGGCGGCTCTGGGTGTTCGGCAGCGGGCTGCTGGCGCTCGGCGTGCTGGGCGCGGAACTGGCCGACGACTCCTTCGACGGCTTCGGCCCGGTGCTCGGCGCCGCGGCCACCGTGGTCGCGGTGATAGCCGCGGCGATGTGGACCGCCCGCCGCCGGTCGCTGCTCTGCGACGAGCTGGACCGTACGCGGGAGATCGCCGTCGCCGCCCAGCAGGTGCTGCTGCGGCCGTTGCCGCGCAGAGCGGGCGGCTGGACGGTGGCGGGGGAGTACGTGTCGGCCAGCCGGGGCGCTCACGTCGGCGGCGACTTCTACGAGGTGCTGGCCACGCCGTTCGGGGTGCGGGCGCTCATCGGGGACGCGCGCGGCCACGGCCTGCCCGCGATCGGCATGGTCGCCGCGCTGCTCGGCAGCTTCCGCGAGGCGGCCCATCAGGAACCCGAACTGGCGGGCGTGCTGCGGCGGTTGGACGGGGCCCTGCGACGCCATCTGCGGGAGCGGACCCGCGGTGAGCACCCGGCGGCGGCCGGTGTCCCGCCACAGGATCCGGTCGCCGAGGAATTCGCCACCCTCCAACTTGTCGAGCTCGCCGACGACGGCGCCTACCGGATCGTCAACTGCGGCCACCCGCAGCCGTATCTGCTCGACGCCGCGCCCGGTCCGCTGCCGATCGGCGAACCCCTGCCGCCGCTGGGCCTGTTCGACCCGGCGCGGACGGCCGCACCGGCCGCCACCGGCCATGTGCCGCCCGGCGACGGGCTGTTGCTCTGCACCGACGGCATGCAGGACGCGCGGGACGCCGAGGGCGTCTTCTTCCCGCTGGCCGACGCCCTGGCCGACGCGGCCGACGTACGCCCCGGCACCCCGCTGTCCGGCCGCGCCGTCGCCGCGGACCTGCGCGCCGCCGTCCTGCGGCACGCCGCCGACCGCCCCGCCGACGACGTGGCCCTGCTGGTGCTCGTCCGGGACGGCGTACGGCCGGCGGCCCGGCCGCGTACGGCGGCGCTCTCCGGAGTGCCGCGCCGCTGAACGCCCCCTTCCTTGGTAGATATGGGCGGATTGCTCGCCTCTACGAAGGAAGGGGACGGCGTGGTGACAGTGACCGGGCACAGCGCCCCCGCACACGGCGTCGCGCCCGCCGCCGTATCGGCCGCGGAACTCCTGGCCGTCATCGGCCCCGCGGGTCCCGAACGCACCGCGATGCTGGTCGCGCTCGGGCGCGGGCTGCGGCCCGGCGGGCGCAGGACCGGGGTGGCGCGGGTGTACGGCCCCGGGTCCCCCGACCCGTACGACCGCGTCGGTGAACTCCTCGACCTGGCGGCCGTCCACGCGGGCCTGCGTGTCGGTGCCCGGCGCATCCACGAAGCCCTGGCCGCCGCCGGGCTCACCCTGGCCGACCACCCGGACCCGGAGCGGCCGGGCGTCGTCCCCCGCCGCGCCCGCTTCGAACACCTGGGGGTCTGCGACCAGCTTCTCCTGGCCGTCGCCCTGGCCCTCATCCCGGCCCCGGACGTCCTCCTGGTCGACCCCGCCGACCTCGCCGTTCCGGCCGAGGGCCGGATCTGGGCCCGCCTCCGCGGGGTCGCCGCCGCGGGCACCCTCGTGATCGCCGCCGCCCCCACGGCGGACGTGGCGGGCGACCACGCCCACCGCACCGTGGTGCTCCCGCACGGGGCCGCCGTTTGACCGCCGGTAACCACCGGCACGTGGACGGCCTTCGACCTGCCGGTCACTACCGGCCCCGGTGGGGCGGTTGCCGCATCCCCCCGACCACCCGCCGGTGATGGGTTTCCCGCGCAGTTCCTCGCGCCCCTTCGGCCACGCGCCGTAGCCCGGCCGGGTGTTCGCCGACTTCCGGTGCGTTGTGGTTGCTCGCGCAGTTCCCCGCGCCCCTTCGGGGGCGAGGGTGCTCGGCTGGGTGCGCTGGGTTTTTAGGGGCGCGGGGAACTGCGCGGCCGGCCGCGGCGGTGGTGCGCTGTGCGGACCGGCCTCAGCGGGGCAGGTCCTGTGGGGGTCCGGGCCGGAGGCCCGGTGGTTACGCGGGAGCCGGGAGCGCGGCGGCGGGGTGGGGGCGGACGTACGCGCTACGTGGAAGCCTGGAGCGCAGCGACGACGGCTGAGGTGAGGGCGTCGAGCTGCGCTCGGGAGTAGGCGGCGCGCATGACGGCCAGACGCCAGTAGAGCGGGCCCGCGATGAGGTCGAGGGCGAGTTCGGGATCGGCGCTGGGGGACAGCTCGCCGCGCGCGGCGGCCTGGCGTATGACGGCGACGGTGATCCCGCCCTGGGCCTCGCGCAGCGCGGTGCGCAGCGTGTCGGCCAGCTCGGGACTGCGAGCGGCCTCGGCCAGCAGATCGGGGATGATCTGCGCCGCGACCGGATGCCGCAGGGCCCGCGCGCTGACGTCGAGCAGGGCGCGGACGTCCCCGTACAGCGTGCCGGTGTCGGGCACGGGAAGGCCCTGCGCGGCGAAGTCGGACACCATGTCGAGGACCAGCGGCAGCTTCGAGCGCCACCGGCGGTACACGGCGGCCTTGCCGACCCCCGCGCGCCGGGCGATGCCCTCCATCGACATGCGCCCGTATCCGACGGCGGCCAGCTCGGCGAAGACGGCCGCCCGGATCGCCTCGGTGACGTCCTCGCGCAGCACGGCGGCGCCCGCCGGGGCGCGGCGCGGACCGCCGGTCGTCGTGGACGGAGAAGCGGCCTCGGCGGAGTCGGTCATGCGAGCGATCCTAACCCGACGTGACGACGGAACGGTTGCGTTCCATCCCGTGACTGCTCTACCGTCGACCGTGACGACGATACGGGCCCGTTCCGTCGTTGCGCAGATGTCTCCCCATGCCCGTCACCCGAAGGCAGCCGCCCATGCCCGTCGCCTCTCCCGCCGTGATCACCGCCCCGCGCGCACCCGCGCGGCCGGGCCCCGCGGACCTCGCTCCCGCCGCGCTCGCCGCCGCCCACGGCCTGACCGTCAGCGGCGCCCGCCCCGGAATCGTGGAGTACACCCGGCGGCTCTGGGCCCGCCGCCACTTCGTCACCGCCTTCGCCGGTGCCCGGCAGGCCGCCCTCTACAGCGACGCGCGCCTCGGCCAGCTCTGGCAGGTGCTCACCCCGCTGCTCAACGCGGCCGTCTACTTCCTGATCTTCGGACTGCTGCTCGGCGCGGGCCGCGGCGTCACGGACTACATCCCGTTCCTGTGCACCGGGGTCTTCGTCTTCACCTTCACCCAGTCGGCCGTCCTCGGCGGCGCCCGCTCGCTGACCGACAACATCGGACTCGTCCGCGCCTTGCACTTCCCGCGCGCCTGCCTGCCGATCGCCGCCACCCTGCTCCAGCTCCGGCAGCTCCTGCTCTCCCTCGGCGTGCTCTCGGTCATCGTGGTCGCCGAGGGCATCCCGGTCACCGCCCGCTGGCTGCTCGCCGTCCCCGCGCTGGCCCTCCAGTCGCTCTTCAACGCGGGGCTGGCCCTGGGCCTGGCCCGCGTCGGCGCCAGGACCACCGACTTCGCCCAGGTGCTGCCCTTCGTGCTGCGGACCTGGATGTACGTCTCCGGGGTCTTCTACGACCTCTCCCGGTTCACCGTCGGCGCGCCGCACGCCGTCGCGGTGATGCTCAACGTCAACCCCGCCCTGGTATATGTCGGTCTGATGCGTTTCGCGCTGATCGACAGCGTCACCCGCGAACAGCTCCCGCCGCACATCTGGCCGCTCGCGGTCGGCTGGGCGGCCGTGGCCGCCTGCGCCGGGTACGCGTTCTTCTGGTCGTCGGAGGAGGAGTACGGCCGTGGCTGAACCAACGGACGAGGCAACGCAGGAGACCGCGCTGAACGCCGTCCCGAACAGCGCCAGGGGCCTGGCCCCCGAGCTGGCCGCCGCCCTGGACCCGAAGATCGCCCCGGAGGTCGCCCCGCGCCTGGTCCGGCCCCTGGTGCCCACCGTCATCGTCGACGGACTGCACGTCGTCTACCGGATCTACGGCGCGGGCACCGGCCGGGGCAACGCGACCTCCGCCCTGCACCGGCTGGTCTCCCGCAGGGCCTCGCCGAACGTCCACACCGTGCACGCGGTCAGGGGCGTCACCTTCACGGCCTACCGCGGTGAGGCGATCGGCATCATCGGCTCCAACGGCTCGGGCAAGTCCACCCTGCTCAAGGCCATCGCGGGCCTGCTCCCCGCCGACCGCGGCCGGGTCTACACCGACGGCCAGCCGTCCCTGCTCGGCGTCAACGCCGCCCTGCTCAACGACCTGACCGGCGAGCGCAACGTCATCCTCGGCGGCCTGGCCATGGGCATGTCCCAGGAGGAGGTGCGCGAGCGGTACGACGGCATCGTCGAGTTCTCCGGGATCAACGAGAAGGACGACTTCATCTCGCTGCCGATGCGGACGTACTCCTCCGGCATGGCCGCCCGGCTGCGGTTCTCGATCGCGGCGGCCAAGAACCACGACGTGCTGATGATCGACGAGGCGCTGGCCACCGGTGACCGCGCCTTCCAGAGGCGCTCGGAGGACCGGATCAGGGAGCTGCGCAAGGAGGCGGGCACCGTCTTCCTCGTCAGTCACAACAACAGCTCCATCCGCGACACCTGCGACCGCGTGATCTGGCTGGAGAAGGGCGAGCTGGTGATGGACGGCCCGACCGAAGAGGTCGTCGCCGCCTACGAGGAGCACAGCGGCGGCGGCTGAACCGCTGGTCGCGGCACATGTCGATGCCGTCGGGGCTTGAAGTACGGAGCCCGCTCCTGCATCGTCTCCAGGGAGATCACCGCGCCGGGGCGGCTTTCGAGGGGCCCGTACCCGGCGCGGGTGCGGGGACACCGGTACCCGGACGGCTCGCGGTCACGAGCCGATGTGGTGCCGGCCACTGTGTTCACAGCACAGTGCGCCACGATTCTCTGCGTCGTCGGCACATTGTCGGGTGTATCCGGGCTTTCTAGCCTCGGACCCAGGGCCTCGGAGTACCCGGGGCCGCCCGGCCCCATCGACCAGGCTCCCGTCCCGCACCGCGTCGAACCAAAGGACGACAGCAATGACCAGGAAGCACCTCAAGCCGTCCGTCGCGGTCGCGGCATGTGCGGTCGCGGCCGTAACGCTCGCCGCCTGCGGTTCCGGCTCAGGCTCCGGCGCCAAGGCGAGCGCAGGCCCGACCTCGTACGTCTCCGGCGGCACGTTCAACGTCGGGCTCAACGACGACCCGGGCAGCCTCTCGCCGCTCACCGGGGTCTCGCTCGTGCAGCGCCAGCTCGTGCCGTACGCCTACGAATCGCTCGTCTACACCTCGGGGGACGGCCAGTCCCTGCCGTGGCTCGCGCAGAGCTGGACGCAGACCCCCACCTCCGTGACGTACACCCTCAAGGACGGCGTCACCTGTTCCGACGGCAGCACGTTCACGGCCGCGACGGCCGCGAACAACATCACCTACCAGGCGGACGCCAAGCACGGCACCTTCTGGCACGGCTCCGACGTCACCGCCGACATGAAGGCCACGGCCGAGGGCAACAAGCTCACGATCACCTCGAAGACCAGCAACCCGTTCCTGCTCAGCATGACGGGCGAGGTCGAGATGGTCTGCCAGGGCGGCCTCGACAAGCCCGACTCGCTGAAGAACGCGACCAACGGCACGGCGCTGTTCCACCTGACCACCGCCAAGGCGGGCAACGAGTACGTCTACACCAAGCGCACCGACTACACCTGGGGACCCCGGGGCGTCACCAGCAGCACCAAGGGGCTGCCCGACAAGGTCGTCGGGAAGGTCGTGACCGACGAGTCCACGGCGGCGAACCTGCTGCTGTCCGGCGGACTCAACGCGGCAGGCGTGGCGGGCACCGACCGCGACCGCCTCCAGGCCGCCAAGCTGGCGTCCAAGGGCGTGCCGAACCCGATCGGCGAGATGCTCTTCAACGAGCGCTCCAGCCGGCCGACCTCCGACGAGCGCGTGCGCAAGGCGCTCACACTCGCCCTCGACCGCTCCTCGGTCGGCGACCTCGTCACCAACGGCCACTCCGAGGAGATGAAGTCGCTGGTCGTCCAGGCGCCGTTCCTGTGCGTCAAGGGCGGCCCGAAGTGGACGCTGCCCGCCACCGACAAGGCGAAGGCCGGCGCGCTGCTGGACGAGGCCGGGTACCCGGCAGGCTCCGGCGGCAAGCGCTCCAAGGACGGCAAGCCGCTGACCATCCGCTTCCTGTACGACGCGGGCACGCCCAGCCACTCCGCCGCCGCCGAGGAGATCCAGGCCGAGTGGAAGGAGATCGGCGTCGACACCAAGCTCGTCGCCGAGGACCCGACCGGCTGGTCCACCGACCTCTACCAGTCCTACGACTGGGACACCGGCTTCATCCAGCTCGCCCCCAACAAGCCCTCCACGCTCAGCCTGTTCTTCCTCGGCGCCACCAGCGAGAAGGGCGGCTACAACTTCATGGACGTGCGCAACCCCGCGTACGACGACCTGGCCAAGCAGGCGATGACCGCCAAGGACACCACGGCGGCGTGCGACCTGTGGCAGAGCGCGGAGAAGGAACTGATCGACCGGGCCGACGCCTACCCCCTCGCGCAGACCGCGGCGCCGACCTTCTTCAACAAGGCCACCGCCGACGTGCCCTGGGGCATCGCGCCGACGACCATCCGCATGCTGGGCTGACGGCATGACGATCCCTTCGAACGCGGTCACCACCGCCGCGCCCCCCGAGCAGGCCGAACCGGCCGCCGCTCGGGCCGGGCGCCCCCGGCTCCTGGCCGGATCGCCGAGGCTCGAATTCGTCCTGCAACGACTGCGTCGCGCGGCGATCTCGTTCGCCGTCGTGCTGGTGGCGTCGTTCTTCATGGTCCAGCTCGTGCCGGGCGACCCGGTACGAGCGGCCCTGGGGCCCACCGCCCCGCTGTCGACGGTGAACGCGCTGCGCCAGCAGCTCGGCCTCGACCAGTCGCTGTGGGCCCAGTTCACCCACTACGTCACCGCGCTGCTGCACGGCGACCTCGGTACGTCGATCACCTCGCAGCGACCGGTCTCCCAGATCCTCGGCGAGCGGCTGCCCACCACGCTGCTGCTGGCCGTGATCTCCTTCCTCGTCGCCGTCGTCGGCGCCTTCCCGATCGGCGTCGCCACGGCGGTCTCGGCCCGGAGCGGTCGCCGCCGCTTCCTCGACCTCGGGGTGTCGGGACTGCTCGGCATCCTCATCGCGATCCCGAACTTCCTGCTCGCGGTGCTGCTCATCGCGACCCTCGGCGTCGGCCTGCCGCTCTTCCCGCCCGCGGGATGGGGCACGCCCGGCCAGGCGGTGCTGCCCGTGCTCGCGCTGGCCATCGGGCCGCTGGCCTACCTGGCCCGGATCGTGCACATCGAGATGCTGCGCGTGCTGGACGCCCCGTACCTGACCACCGCGCGCAGCAAGCGGCTGCCCGGCCGGCTGCTGTACCTGCGGCACGCGCTGCCCAACATCGTCACCGCCACCCTCACCGCGGGCGGCGTGGTGCTGGTCGGACTCGTCGCGGGCACCGTGCTCGTGGAGACGGTGTTCACCGTGCCCGGCATCGGGTCCACGATCGTCTCCTCGATCACGGCCAAGGACTACCCGCTGATCCAGGGGATCGTGCTCGTGTACGCGCTGCTCGTCCTCGGGGCGAACCTCGTCGTGGACCTCGCCATCGCGGTCCTGGACCCGCGCTCGACGATCGCGGAGGCATGACCATGCTGCGCCGTACCCTCCTCACCCCGCAGGGCATCGCCGTACTCGCCGGTCTCACGCTCGTCGTGCTCGCCGCGGTCGTCGGCCCCTTCGTGTTCGACCACGCGGCCACCACCCGGAACATCGCGGGCCGCCAGGCACCGGTCAGCCTCTCCCACCCCTTCGGCACCGACGAACTCGGCCGCGACCTGTTCGCCCGCACCGTCGTCGCCACCCGCCTGTCGGTGCTGCTGACCCTGGGCGCCGCGGGCATCTCCGTCGCGGGCGGCGTCGTGCTCGGCATCGTCGCCGCGGTGCTGCCGCGCGCGCCGCGCCGCCTGGTCACCGCCTTCATCGACATCCTGCTGTCGTTCCCGTGGCTGCTGCTCGCGCTGTTCTTCTCCGTCATCTGGGGGGCGACGGCGCGCGGCGCGATGTTCGCGATCGGTTTCGCGGGCGTCCCGGTCTTCGCGCGCCTGGTCTCCACCCTCGCCTCGTCGGTCGCCAACACCGACTACGTGCACGCCGCGCGGCTGGTCGGAAGCCCGCCGCTGCGCACCGCGCGGCGGCACGTCCTGCCGAACATCCTGCCGCCGCTGGTCGTCAACATCGCCGCGCACGCGTCGGCCACGCTGCTCTCCTTCGCCGCGCTGTCCTTCCTCGGCCTGGGCGTGCAACCCACGCAGTACGACTGGGGACGGCTGCTCAACGAGGGCTCCAAGCGCATCTACTCGGCGCCCATGGCGGCGATCGGGCCGGGCATCGCGATCGTGCTCACCGGTGTGCTGTTCTCGCTGCTGGGCGAGGTGCTCAGCCAGTCCCGCGCCCGGACCGTGCACGCCGTACGCCCCCGGTCGGACGGCGCGGGCGTCACCCCGGCCGAGGGCGAGGCCGTCGCCGAGGTGAAGAACCTGCGGGTCTCCTTCCGCGCCGACGACGGCTCCCTGGTCCAGCGGGTGCACGGCGTGGACCTGACGATCGGACCGGGGGAGGTCGTCGGCATCGTCGGCGAGTCGGGCTCCGGCAAGTCGGTCACCGCCATGGCCCTGGCCGGACTGCTCGGCCCCGAGGCGCTGGTGGAGAGCGAACGCCTGGTCTTCCGCGGCATCGACATGGAACGGCGGCCCAGGGCCGCCGAGCGCCGCAGGCTCGGCCTGGAACAGGCGATGATCTTCCAGGACCCGCTGTCCTCGCTGAACCCGGCCCTCACCGTCGGCCGGCAGCTCACCGAGGCCAGCGAGATCCACGCGGGTGTGGCGCGCGGCGCCGCGACGAAGCGGGCCCTGGACGCCCTCGCCCTGGTGCGCATCCCCGACCCGGAACGGCGGATCCGGCAGCTGCCCCACGAGTTCTCCGGCGGCATGCGGCAACGCGCCATGATCGCGATGGGCCTGATGGGGACGCCCCGGCTGATCATCGCCGACGAGCCCACGACCGCCCTGGACGTGACGGTGCAGCGGCAGGTGATGCGCGCGCTGCGCGACGCCCGCGAGCGGACCGGCGCCGCGATCCTGCTGATCTCCCACGACATCGCCCTGGTGAGCGGCTTCTGCGACCGCATCGCCGTCATGCGGGACGGCGTGGTGGTCGAATGGCTGGACGCGCGACGGCTGGACGAGGCGCGGCACCCGTACACGCGCGGTCTGATCGCCTGCGTGCCCGACATGACGACCGACAGGACCCGCGCGCTGCCGGTGGTCGGCGTCGCCACACAGGAGGAGGCGACCGCGTGAGCACGCTCGAATTCGACCACGTCACGGTGCGCTTCGGCCACGGCCGGGCCGCCCAGATGGCCGTCGACGACGCCTCGCTCGTCGTCCGCTCCGGCCGGACGCTCGGGCTCGTCGGCGAGTCGGGGTCGGGCAAGTCGACCATGGCGCGGGTCGCCGTGGGGCTGGCGCGCGCCGACGCGGGCACCGTACGCCTCGACGGTGTCGACCTCACCGCCCGCTCGCGCGAGGCCAGACTGGCCCGCCGCCGGGTGCAGATGGTCTTCCAGGACCCGCTCGCGGCGCTCGACCCGCGGATGCCCGTGGGCGTCTCCGTCGCGGAGGGCCTGCTCGCCACCGGGCGGCGGCTCAACCGGACCGACCGGGAGGCACGGGTCCGCGAACTGCTCGACCTCGTCCACATCGACCCGTCCCGGGCGGGCGACCGACCGGCCCGCTTCTCCGGCGGCCAGCGGCAACGGATCACCATCGCGCGGGCGCTGGCGGCCGAACCCGCCGTACTCGTCGCCGACGAGATCACCTCGGCGCTCGACGTCAGCGTCCAGGGCGTGGTCCTCAATCTGCTGCGCGAGCTCCAGAGCGAACTCCATCTGACCATGCTGTTCATCTCGCACAACCTCGCCGTGGTGCGCTACGTGAGCGACGAGGTCACCGTCATGCGGGCCGGCCGCGTCGTCGAGGACGGGCCCACCGACGCCGTGCTCGCCGACCCCGCCAATCCCTACACCCGCGAATTGCTGCGGTCGATCCCCGTGATGGGAAGGCCGCTCGACCTCGACGACACCGCCGACCTCGATGACACCGCCGACCTCGACACCAGCCTCGACCTCGACGGCACCCCTCGACCCTGAAGACCCCTGAGATCCGGAGGAACACCTGAGATGCGGTCGCCCATGAGCCCCGTGCCCGACCTCGTCCTGCGCCGCGCGCGCATCCCGCGCACCCCGGGGCAGTGGGACCTCGTGCTGCGCGACGGCCTGATCGAGAGCGTCGCGCCGACCGGCGGCGACCTCCCGGCGGCGGCGGCCCTCGACCTCGACGGGCGCTTCGTGCGCCCCGGCCTGTGGGACGCGCACACCCACTTCGACCAGTGGGTCATCCGCAGCCGCCGGGTCGACCTCGCCCCCGCCACGTCCGCCGCGCACGCGGCCACGATCATGCGCGACGCGCTGGCCGCCACCGCGTCCGACCTCCTGGTCGGCTACGGCTTCCGGGACGCGCTGTGGCCCGACGCCCCGAGCCTGGCCGCCCTCGACGCGATATCGGCCGACCGCGGCCTGGTGCTCGTCTCCGGCGACCTGCACTGCGGCTGGCTCAACTCCGCCGCCGCGCGCCGCCTCGGCGTGCGCCCGCCCGAGGACGGCGTGCTGCGCGAGACCGAGTGGATCGGAACGCTCGACGTCCTCGACCGCGACCACCGGCCCGAGGCCGCCGACCACCGGGCCGCGGCCCAGGCCGCAGCGGCCAGGGGCGTCGTCGGGATCGTGGACTTCGAGAACGCCGACATCACCCGCTTCTGGCCCGAGCGGGTCGCCGCCGGAGTGACCGCGCTGCGCGTGGAGGCGTCGGTGTGGCCCGACCGGCTCGACGACGCGATCGGCCGCGGCCTGCGGACCGGCGACCTCCTCGAACCGAGCGGGCTCATCACCATGGGGCGGCTCAAGATCGTGGTCGACGGCTCCCTCAACACCCGTACGGCGCTGTGCTGGGACCCCTATCCGGGGCTGCCCGCCGACCACCCGCACCCGTGCGGGGTGCAGTCCGTCGCACCCGAGCGCGTCGGGGAACTGCTCGCCCGCGCGGACGCGGCGGGCATCGCGGCGGCCGTCCACGCCATCGGCGACCGCGCCAACACCCAGGTGATCGACGCCTTCGAGCGCCTGGGCATACCGGGCACCGTCGAGCACGCCCAGCTCGTGTCCGCCGCCGACTTCGCCCGCTTCGGCCGGCTCGGCCTGGTCGCGAGCGTGCAGCCCGAGCACGCCATGGACGACCGCGACGTCGCCGACACGCACTGGGCGGGCCGCAGCGACCGGGCGTTCGCGTTCCGCTCGCTGCTGGACGCGGGGGCGACCCTCTCGCTCGGCTCCGACGCGCCCGTCTCGCCGCTCGACCCGTGGGTGGCGATCAGCGCCGCCGTCTCGCGCAGCCGCGACGGCCGCGAGCCGTGGCACCCGGACGAGCGGATCACCCGCGAGGCGGCCCTGTCCGCGAGCGCCCGCGGCCGGATGGACGTGACGGCCGGTGACCCGGCCGACCTCGTCGTCCTCGACGAGGACCCGCTGGAGCTGGACGCCGAAGCGCTGCGCACCCTGCCGGTCGCCGCCACCGTGCTGGGCGGCCGGCCCACCTGGACGAACCTGTAGGAGATCCGATGCCCACCCTCATCACCCCCGCCGGCATCGAGGTCCATTACGAGACCGACGGCGACCCGGCCGGGCGTCCGCTGGTGCTCGTGCACGGCGGCGGCGCCCAACTCATCGGCTGGCACGACGCGTTCGTGGCGCTGTTGGCCGACGCGGGCTTCTACGTCGTACGCCCGGACAACCGGGACGTCGGGCTCTCCCAGCAGACCGGCGGACCCGACGAGTTCGCCGCCACGTACGACCTCTCCGACATGGCCGACGACGTCGTCGCGCTCCTCGACCACCTCGGCATCGGCCGCGCGCACCTGGCCGGTATGTCGATGGGCGGCTACATCGCGCAGTTGGTCGCGATCGAGCACCCCGGACGGGTCGCGAGCCTGGGCCTGATGTCGACCTCGCCGTCGAGCGAGCCGGAGTTCCTGGTCGGGACGCACGGGGACGGTCAGCCGGTGTCGCGGGCGCCCGAACGGCTGGACCGCGCGGCCTACATCGAGATGTTCGTCGGCGGCCAGCGGAACTACCAGTCGCCGGGCTTCCCCTTCGACGCCGAGGAGTCGGCCGCCCTCGGCGCCCGCTACTACGACCGGGTCTACCGCCCCGACGGCCTGGTGCGGCAGTGGAACGCCATGCTGCGCGGCCCGTTGGAGCGCCGCGACGACCTGCGCGAGGTCACGGTGCCGACGCTGGTCATCCACGGGCGCGGCGACCAGTCCCTGCACTGGCGGGCCGCGCTGGCCTTCGCGGAGATCATGCCGCGGGCCGAGGTGCACCTCTACGAGGAGATGGGCCACGACATCCCGCGCGAGCTGTGGCCCGACTTCGTCCGCGCGTTCGCGCGCACGGCGGCGCGAGCGGAGCGGAGCGACCATGCGTGAGACCCCCGAGTACACCGGCGGCGGCCTCGCCTGGGCCGCGGACCTGCTGCGCGGACACCCCTGGGCGACCATGGTGTCCAACGGCGCCGACGGCGCGGGGCCCGTCGTCTCGCACTACCCGTTCCTGATCGAGGAGCCCGAGGAGTCCGGCGCCCCAGAAGACTCCACGGCCCCCGGCGAACTGGTGCTGGTCAGCCATGTCGGCCGCCCCGACGAGGCGCTGCACCGGCTCGGCACCCAGGAGCTGTGCGTGGTCGTCTACGGCCCCAGCGGCTACATCTCGCCGAGCTGGTACGACCTGCCCACCGCCGTACCCACCTGGAACTTCGCCGCCGCCCACCTGTACGGCGTGCCCGACATCCTCCCGGACGAGGAGAATCTGGCCGTCCTCGACCGGCTCGTGGCCCACTTCGAGGCGCCCGTGCCCAACCCGTTCCTGATGCGCGGCACGGCGGAGAACGCCGCCTACGCGCAGCGCATCGTGCACGGCACGGTCGGCTTCCGCATGCGGGTCACCCGCGCGGTCACCAAGGAGAAGATGAGCCAGGACAAGCCAGAACCGGTCGTCGCGCGCATCCTCGCGGCGCTCGACGGGGACGGCCCGTACGCGAACCCCGGCCTTGCCGCGCGGATGCGCGCCGTGCGCGACTGACCGCGCCGTGCCCGGCGCCGTCGCTCAGCGGCGGCTGGCGCCGAGCAGCCGCACCCGGCAGGCGAGTTCGACCGCGAAGCGCGTGTCCGGGTCGTCGAGGTCGAGCTGGAGCGTGTCGCGGACCCGCTTGAGCCGGTAGCCGACGGCGTTGGGGTGCAGATTCAGCTCGCGGCCCGCGTGGGCCAGGGAGTTGCGGTGCGACAGGTAGGCGAGCAGCGTCTGCACCGAGATGTGCGCCCGCTCGGGTCCGAGCGCGTCCAGCGGCAGCAGGATGTCCGCCAGCAGGCTGCGGCTGGTCGGGGAGGCGTACACGTCGAGCAGCACCCGGCGCAGGCCCGTCACGTCCGTCAGTTCGACGCTGCCGAGGCGCCCGGCCGCGATCGCGGAACCGGCGGCGATCCGCGCCTCCGCGGCGGACGAACGCAGCCCCGCCGCCCCCGTCTGCGGGGTGCCGAGGCCGAGCGTGTACTCCCACCCGTGCCCGGTCAGGCCGCGCGCGTACTCCTGGAGCCGGACGGCCACCTCCCGCAGCCGCCGCTGGTGGTCGCCCGCGCCGTGCTCCTCGGTGCTGACCAGGAGCAGGTCGTCCTGGACGAACGCGACGTGCCACATCTCGTCCCGGCCGTCGACCAGTTGGAGCGCGAACAGCTCAAGCGCGGGCTGCACGCTGCGCGGAGCCCGCGCCTCGGGGTTGTCGAGGCCGGTCGGGATCAGCCAGGCCGCGACGTGCGAGAGCTGGAGGGGGAGCCCGAGCATCGCGGCCTGGCCGACGAAGCCCTCGACCCGGTGGGACTCGGCGAGCACCAGCTCGACGATGAGGTCCGACCGCGACTGGGTGGGCGCGAAACGGTCGCTGATCTGGCGCTGGGCGGCCCGCGACAGCAGCGAGGCGACGACGGGCAGGGCGATGGCCATCGCCGGGTCCGACCGGTTCCCGACGAGCCGCCCGATCGGCACCTCGCCGACGCAGACCGCGTCGGCCGCCGACCAGGTCACGGTGGCGTCCTCCACCACGGCGAGCTCCGAGCCGAGCATGCGGTTGGCCTCGGCGAGGATGTGCTCGGGCGTCCCGTCCGGTCCCGCCGCGGCCTCGGTGGCCTTCTCGATGGCGTGCGTCGCCCGCATGATCGCCTCGGACGCGCCGCCCGACAGCAGCCGGTCGACCACGAGGGCCAGATCGGCCGACCGCGCGCCGGGAGCGGCGAAGACCGGCACACCGCCGCGGTCGGCGAGCACCCTGGCGGTGTCGGGCAGGGTCAGCTCGGTCGTGAACACGAGCCCCGCGACCTCGCGCGCGCTCGCCTGACGCAGCGCCACGTCCAGCCGGTACGGCGGCGGGTGCTCGGTGCCGGGCACGATGACGAGGGTTCCGGCGGGCACGGTGCCCAGCAGGTCGAGCGGCGAGACGTCCACCCGTACGACGGCGCGCCCGTCCGCGGGCCCGGCGCGGTGCCGGATGCCAAGGCGGTCGCCCTGGGCGGCGAGGTCGGAGACGGTCAGTTGTGCCATCAGCACAGTATGACGCGATTCTCTGGACTCTCGGGCCATAGGTGCGGTCAGGGCGTCGCCATATCGTGAGGCC
Source organism: Streptomyces sp. NPDC087422 (assembly GCF_044744145.1). Taxonomy (NCBI): domain Bacteria; kingdom Bacillati; phylum Actinomycetota; class Actinomycetes; order Kitasatosporales; family Streptomycetaceae; genus Streptomyces; species Streptomyces sp. NPDC087422. Next base: position 262,100 of record NZ_JBIUXT010000006.1, read on the forward strand.
CATGGTTCACACACCCCTCGACGCGCCCGCCCCTCACAGGGCCTCCGCCGTCGCGGCCTCAGACGTCGCGGCGCTGGCCGCGGGCACAGCGATCTTCGGCACCGGGGGCGGCGGGGCGGTCTACACCTCGCAGATCGTCGCCGAGGAAGCGCTCCGCGCGAACGGCCCGGTGCCCCTGGTCACCGTCGACGATCTCGGCCCCGACGACCTGGTGATCCTCATGTCGGGCATCGGCGCCCCCACCGTGGGCATCGAGATGCTCTCCTCCAACCGTCAGGTCGACCTCCTCGTCCGCGAGGCAGAGGCCGTCGCCGGCCGCCCCATCACCGCCCTCATGGCCGCGGAGATCGGCGGCAGCAACGGCGTCGGGCCGGTGGGCTGGGCCTCCCGCCTCGGGCTGAAGCTGCTCGACGCCGACGGCATGGGCCGGGCCTTCCCCGACGCGGCGATGGTCGCCATGAACGTCGCCGGAGTCCCGTGCGACTTCTCCGTCCTGAGCGACGTGGTCGGCAACGTCTCGGTGCTCAAGACCGTCGACCTGCACTGGCTGGAGCGGCACGCGCGCGCCCTCACCGTCGCCAGCGGCTCCATCTGCCTCGGCGTGCACTACCCCCTCACGGCCGAGACGGCCAAGGGCGCCGTCGTCGAGGGCACGGTCAGCGCCGCCATCCGCGTCGGCCACGCCCTGCTCTCCTCACCCGAGCCGGTCGCCGCCGTGGCCGCGGAGCTCGGCGGCTCGATCCTGCTCACCGGCAAGATCACCGACCTCGACCGCCGCACCGTCGGCGGTTTCTCCCGCGGCTCCGTGACGATCGCCGGTACGGGCACCGACCGCGGCAGGCTTCAGCGCCTGGAGATCCAGAACGAGAACCTGGTCGTCCTGGAGGACGGCGAAGTGCTCGTGAGCGTCCCCGACAACGTCACCATCATCGACGCCGAGACCGGCCACGCGATCACCACCGAGATGCTGCGGTACGGCCAGCGCGTCTCCGTACTCGCCTGGGCCTGCGACCCGATCTGGCGGACACCGCGCGGCCTGGAACTGGCCGGACCGCGGGCGTTCGGATACGAGCTGACCTACACCCCCTTCGAAGGAAGCACCCGATGACGGCCACGCGCGATCTCTCCATCGGCGTCGACGTCGGCGGCACCAACACCGACGCCGTCGCCATCGACAGCACCGGCACCGTGCTCGCCCACACCAAGCAGGCGACGACCGACGACGTCACCGGCGGCATCAGGGCCGGAATCGCCCATGTGCTCACAGCGCTCGGCGAGGACCGGTCACGGGTCTCACGGGTCATGCTCGGCACCACGCACGCCACCAACGCGATCGTCGCCCGGCGGCAGCTCGACCGGGTGGCGACCATCCGGCTCGGCGCCCCGGCGGCGACCGAGTACCCGCCGCTGCTCGGCTGGCCGGGCGATCTCGCCGGGCTCATCCTGGCCGGGTCCGCGATGGTCGGCGGCGGCCACATGGTCGACGGCACACCGATCGCGCCGCTGGACCGGGACGCCATCCTGCGCTTCCTCGACGGCCTCGACCACTTCGACGCCGTCGCCGTGACCGGCATCTTCAGCCCCTCGATGCCGGACCAGGAACTCGAGGTCGCCGAACTGCTCCGCGCCCACCTCGGCCCCGACGCGCGCGTCTTCCTCAGTCACGACATCGGTCCCACCGGTCTGCTGGAGCGGGAGAACGCCACCGTCCTCAACGCGGCGCTGCACAGCGTGGCCCGCTCGGTCACCGAGGCCCTGGTGACGGTCGTCGACGAGGAAGGGCTCGACGCCGTCACCTTCTTCGCGCAGAACGACGGCACGCTGATGTCGCTGGACTACGCGGCCCAGTACCCGGTGCTCACCATCGGCTCCGGCCCCGCGAACTCCATCCGCGGCGCGGCCTACCTCTCCGGCGCCACCAACGCGATCGTCATCGACGTCGGCGGCACCACCTCGGACCTGGGCGTCGTGGTGAACGGATTCCCCCGCGAGTCCACGCTGCCCCGCGAGATCGGCGGCGTACGGACCAACTTCCGGATGCCCGACATCCTCAGCCTCGGCGTGGGCGGCGGTACGACCATCGACCCGGTGACCGGCGCTGTCGGACCGGGCTCGGTGGGCTACCGGATCGCGACGGAGGGCCTGCTCTTCGGCGGCCGGACGCCGACCCTGACCGACGCGGCGGCCCTCGCGGGGGCCTCGATCGCCGGACGGACCCTCCCCGCCCAGACGGCAGCCAACGAGCAGGCGCTGCGCGCCGCCCTGGAGCGCGCGCACGTGCTGATCGAGGAAGCCGTGGAACGGCTCTCCCTCGGCCGCGCCGACCTGCCGCTCGTGGTGGTCGGCGGCGGCGGCTTCCTCGTACCCGACGACCTGCCGGGCGCCGGTCCCATCGTGCGGCCCGACCACGGCGACGTGGCGAACGCGGTGGGCGCCGCGATCTCGCTCGCCGGAGGCCGCGCCGACCAGATCAGCCCGCTGGAGGACCGGGAGGCGGCCATCGCCCAGGCGTCGGAGGCGGCGATCGCCAAGGCGATCCAGGCGGGCGCCGACCCGCTGGAAGTGGCCGTCGTCGACGTGCTGGAGACCCCCGTCCCCTACAGCGACCGGCCGACCGTGGAAGTGTCGGTCAAGGCCGCGGGACCGCTGGCGCGGCTCGGCGAACGGGCCGCGGCGCGGTGACGGGGTTCACCGCGGGTGACGCGGCGCTCGCCGACCTTGTGGCGCTGCGCCGCGCACTGCACGCCCACCCCGAGGTCGGCCTCGACCTGCCCCGGACGCAGGCGGCGGTCCTCACCGCGCTGGACGGCCTCGGCCTGGAGATCACCACCGGGGACGGTCTGACGTCGGTGACGGCCGTGCTGCGCGGCGGACGTCCGGGCCCCGTCGTCCTGCTGCGCTCCGACATGGACGCCCTGCCGGTCCTGGAGGCCACCGGCCTGCCGTTCGCGGCGGCCAACGGCGCCATGCACGCCTGCGGCCACGACCTGCACATGGCGGGCCTGGTCGGCGCCGCCCGGCTCCTCGCGGCCCGCCGCGCGCAACTGCCCGGCACCGTCGTGTTCATGTTCCAGCCCGGCGAGGAGGGATACGCGGGCGGTCGGCTGATGATCGAGGAAGGCGTCCTGGACGCGGCGGGCGAGCGCCCGGTCGCCGCGTACGCCGTCCATGTCGACTGCGTGACGCCGAAGGGCCGGGCGGTCACCCGGCCGGGTCCGATGATGTCGAGCGTCAGCGCGCTGCACATCCGGGTGACCGGGACCGGGGGCCACGCCGCCTACCCCCACCACGGGTTCGACCCGGTCCCGGTGGCGGCCGAGATCATCCTCGCGACGCAGTCCTTCGTGGCGCGCCGGATACCGGTCGCCGACCCGGCCGTGGTCTCAGTGACCCGTGTCTCCTCCGACTCCGCCGCGGGCAACGTCCTCGCCGCCTCCGTCAGCCTGGAGGCGAACATCCGCGCGCTGTCACCCGCGACGCTCGCGCTGGTACGTGACGAACTCCCGGCGCTGGCCGTCACGCTCGGCGAGGCGCACGGCTGCGCGGTCGACACCGAGTACGTCGAGTCGTACCCGGTGACGGTCAACGACCCGGCAGAGACCGAGCGGGTGCTCGCGGTGCTCGACGAGCGCTACGGCGACCGGGTGGTGCGCCTGCCGTTCCCCGGCATGGCCTCGGAGGACTTCGCCTACGTGCTCGAAAAGGTGCCCGGCACGCTGGTCTTCCTCGGCGTACGGCCCGAGGACGGTACGAGCGGTCCGATGCACTCCGATCGGGCGGTCTTCGACGACTCCCGACTCGACGAACACGCGGCGCTCCTGGCGGAACTGGCATGGCGCCGCCTCGCGGGCCGAGGGGCGCCGCGCCCGCGGTGACCGCTCAGCCGAGCGCGCGCTCGAACAGGCGCGAGAGGACGATCGCGCTCCGGGTCCGGTAGAGCCGGTCGGTGCGGCGGATCTGCTCGATGGTGTCCTCCGACTCCGCGATGGAGCCCGCCAGGACACGGACCAGGGCGTCCGCGTCCCCCGACACGTTCCACACCCCGACACGTTCGAAACAAACGTTCAAGGAGGACATTGTGCACGCAGAAACCACCGTTCCGCAGCGCCGGGTGAGCCGTCTCGCCGACAACTACGCGCCCCTTCCGGTGCGGGCCGAGTCCGCGCGGGGCGTCTGGGTCACGGACGCCTCGGGCAGCCGCTTCCTCGACATGCTCAGCGCCTACTCCGCGATGAACTTCGGCCACGGCAACCCCACCCTGCTCGCGGCGGCCCACGACCAGCTCGCGGCCATGACCCTGATCAGCCGCGCCTACGACCACACCGAGATGGAGCGGTACGCCGCGGCCCTCTGCGACCTGGCCGGCAAGGACATGATGGTGCCGATGAACACCGGCGGGGAGGCCGTCGAGACCGCCATCAAGGTCGCCAGGAAGTGGGCCTACGAGGTCAAGGGCGTCCGCGAGAACCGGGCCGAGATCATCGTGGCCTCCGGCAACTTCCACGGCCGGACGACCACCGTGGTCGGCTTCTCCGACGACCCCGACGCCAGGAACGGATTCGGACCGTTCACCCCGGGCTTCGTGACGGTGCCCTACAACGACGCCGCGGCCCTGGAGGCGGCGATCACCCCCGACACCGCCGCCGTGCTGCTGGAGCCGGTGCAGGGCGAGGCCGGTGTGATCATCCCCGACGCGGGCTATCTGCCCGCGGTGCGCCGGATCTGTGACGAGCGGGGCGTCCTGTTCCTCGCCGACGAGATCCAGTCGGGCCTGGGGCGCACGGGGGAGACCTTCGCCTGCGACCACGTCGGAGTGACGCCCGACGTCTACATTCTGGGCAAGGCGCTCGGCGGCGGCATCGTCCCCGCGTCCGCGGTGGTCGCCGACAGCGACATCCTCGGCGTCCTGCGCCCGGGGCAGCACGGCTCGACCTTCGGCGGCAACCCGCTGGCCTGCCGGATCGGGACCGCCGTCGTCGACCTGCTGAAGACCGGGGAGTACCAGGAGCGCGCCCGGACCCTGGGGGCGCGACTGCGGGACGAGCTGACGCCGTTGGTCGGCCAGGGGCTGGTCTCGGTCCGGACCATCGGGCTGTGGGCGGGGATCGACGTCGACCCCGCGCTCGCCACCGGCCGTACCGTCTGCGAGGAACTGGCCCGGCGCGGTGTCCTCGCGAAGGACACCCACGGCTCCACCGTGCGGCTCTCGCCTCCCCTGGTGATCGAGCCGAGCGAGCTGTCCTGGGGCGTCGCCCAGCTCGCCGACGTCCTGCGGGCACTGGCGTAAGCGGGTTCCGCCGTCCACGGGACGGCAGTGACGAGGGCCCAGGATCCGGCGGTGGTGATGGACGGTGGGCCCATCGCCGCCGGTCGGCGCCACGGCTATCGTGCGGCGCAGAGGCGGAAACAGACATACGGCACGCGGGCCGTGTCCACGCGGCGGAGCCGACGAGAACGAAGAGGCAGGGGTGCGCGATGCACAGGGACCAGCCGGAGACCGGCGCCGACGGCAGGGCCGCACTGACCGGAGTGGTCGTCGTCGACCTGTCCCACGTCCTGGCGGGACCGTACGCCGCGCAGACGCTGGCCGACCTCGGCGCGACCGTCATCAAGGTCGAGAACCCCGCGAATCCCGATGTCTCGCGCGGCTTCCCGCCGTACCTGCGCTCGGGCGACGAGGAGTTCAGCGGGTACTACGGCCAGTACAACCGCGGCAAGCTCGGTGTCTGCCTCGACCTGGCCCGTGACGAAGGCAAGCAGGCCCTCAAGGACCTGGTCGCCCACGCCGACGTCCTCGTCGAGAACTTCCGGCCCGGCACCATGGACAAGCTCGGCCTGGGCTACGAGGTGCTGGCCGGGATCAACCCCCGCCTGGTGTACACGGCCATCTCCGGCTACGGCCAGACGGGCAGCCGTCGCCGCCGTCCGGCCTTCGACAGCACCGCGCAGGCCGCGGGCGGCCTGTGGTCGATGAACGGCTACCCCGACACCCCGCCGGTGCGGGTGGGCGTCACCATCGGGGACCTGTCGGCCACGATGTTCGCCGTCATCGGCACCCTGGCCGCCCTGCGGCACGCCGAGAGCACCGGCGTCGGCCAACTGGTCGACGTCGCCCAGGTCGACAGCGTCGTCGCCATGACCGAGACGGCCGTCGTCGACTACACCGTCGACCGGAAGGTCGCGGCACCGGCCGGGAACGAGCACGCCTGGGTCAGGCCGTACGAGCTGTTCCCGTGCGCCGACGGGCAGGTGTTCTTCGGCGGCTACACCGACAGGCTCTGGGCGGCCAGTTGCGCGCTGTTCGGCACACCGGAGGCGGCCACGGACCCCGAGATCGACACGATGCGCAAACGCTTCGACAAGGAGACGTACGACCGCCGGGTGAAGCCGCTGGTCACCGGCTGGTTCGCCGGGCGGACCCGGCAGGAACTCGAAGACCTCGCGGGCGACGTCATCCCGCTGACGGCCGTCCGCGACATCGGGGAGGTCGTCGAGGACCCGGGCACCGCCGAGCGGGACATGATCGTCGAGGCCGACTACGGCCCGCTGGGCGCGCTGCGGATGTTCGGCTCGCCCATCAAGCTCAGCGCCACCCCCGCCGTGCCGGGGCGACCGGCCAACAAGGTGGGGGAGCACACCGACGAGGTGCTGCGCCGCTTCGCGGGCTACGACCGGGCGCGGATCGAAGAGCTGCGCGCGGCGAAGGTGATCTGACGATGGGTCAGGAGACCGTCCGCCGCGAGCCGTTGCTGACCGGGCCCGCCGCCGCGTATCGCTCCACCTTCGCGCCCTGCGCCCCTGAGCCGGTCCCCGGCGAGCCGCTGCCCCCGGGCTGGGAGGGGATCTACTTCCCCTTCGACGCGGCCTTCGCCGACCTGCGCCCCGACGGCTCGCCCGGCGGCGACGGCACGGTGCCCGACCCCGGCCTGCCCCGGCGCATGTACGCCGGTGAGGACACCCGCTTCCTGCGGCCTCTGCGCTACGGCGACACGGTCGAGCAGCGCACCGCGCTCGGCGCCGTGACCCGCAAGCGCGGCCGGGCGGGGGAGCTGGTCTTCGCCGACATCGAGCGGAGCTACCTGGTGGACGGCGTCGTCGCGGTCACGAGCACCTGGCACGACGTGTTCCTGCCCGCGAGCGACCCCGCCGCCGCGCCCGCCGACGTACCCGCGGGCGAGGCCGAGCAGTGGGACTGGTCGCGGCGGGCGACCCTGGACAGCCGGCAGCTCTTCCGGTACTCGGCGCTGACCTTCAACACCCACCGGGTGCACTACGACCGGGCCTGGGCGCAGGACGTCGAGGGCCTGCCCGACCTGCTGGTGCACGGCCCCCTGATGCGCATGCTCCTGCTCGACTCCGCGACGCGCTCACTGCCCGGCCGCACGGTCCGCGAGTTCTCGATGCGCTCGGTCTCGCCCGCGTTCGTCGACCGGCCGGTGACCCTGGTCGGCCGCGAGGACGCCGACGGCGTACGGGTCCGCGCCCTGGACGCCGACCATCGCGTACTCGCCCGGGGCCGGGTGCGTACGGACGCGGCCTAGAGGCGGCGCAGCCGCTCGGCGATCTCGTCCAGGCGGACGGCGAGCGACAGTCGGAAGAACAGCTCGTCGTCGCGCCAGCCCTCACCCAGGAGCCGGGTCAGCCGTTCGATCCGCTGGAGGATCGTGTTGGTGTGGAAGCCCAGCTCCCGGCCGGTCCTGGTCGGGCTCGACTGATTGCGCACGAAGGCGCGCAGGGTGGCGAGCAGATCCGTACCGTGCTCGGCGTCGTAGCGCCGTACCGGCCCCACCATCGTGTCGAGATACGCGGTCAGGGCGGCGGGGTCGGGCTCGAAGACGGCCGCGTAGGGGTGGTAGTCCTCGGCCCGCGCCGCGAGGTCGCCCGCCCCCAGCGCCTGGAGCAGCCGGACGGTGCGCTGCGCCGTCACGACCGCCGCGGGCAGGTCGCCGGACGCGGCGGCGCTCACCGACAGGACCGGGACCGACAGCGCCGCGCGCAGCTGGTCGTGGAGCCGCTGGACCGTGACGCCGGGCTGCCGGGACGACAGGGCGACGGCGACATGGCCGCCGTACTCGCCCACCAGCGCCCGGCTGTGCAGCGGACCGAGCAGCGTACGGGTCGCCTGCGGCCGGTGCTCGCCCGGCACGGCGAAGAGCACGAGGGTGTCGAGGTCCTGGACGGGGACGCGCAACCGCTTGGCCCGGCGCACCGCGTCGCGACGGCGGTCGGGCGAGCCGTCCAGCAGATCGGCCAGCAACTCGCCCTGCCTGCGGTGCTCCGCGTCGGACACGGCCTGCCGCTGCATGGCCAGGAGTGTGCCGACCTGCGCACCCCGCTCGATGGTCCGCAGGTCGACGGAGCTGAGCGGGAAACCGCCCGTACCGAGCAGTACCGCGCCGAAGTAGTACGAGCCGGTCGTCAGGGCGGCGACCGCCCCGATGTCCCCGCCGTCCTCGACCAGGACGCAGCGGCCCGAGTCATGGCTGGCCCGGACGGCCTCGGCGACGGGTGCGCGGCGCAGTTCGTCGGCGGACAGGGCGCGCCCGGCCGTCACGATCACCTCGCCGTACTCGTCCACGACGGCCACCGCGCGGTCCAGGGCCTCGGCGAGCTTCTCCGCGATCGGCGAGAAGTCGCTGTCCTCCAGCACGGACCGGATGAGCTGCTGATGCACCGCGTTGGCGCGGTCCCGCTCGACCAGGTGCTCCCTCAACCGCTCCAGGGCGTCGCGCGCCTCCTCCTGCGAGCGCTGGAGGCGCTGGAGCCGCTGCGCGGTCTGGAGCACCACCGAGGCGTGGTTGGCGAGCGCCGAGAGCAGCGCGACCTGCTCGGGGGTGAAGGCGTGCTCGTCACGGGTCCCGACGAACAGCACCCCCAGGACGTCCTCGTCGGAGAGCAGCGGCACGCCGAGGAGCGAGACCAGGCCCTCGGCGGCGACCGCCTCGGACAGCGAGTCCTCGTGCCACCCGGCGGAGTCGTCCTCGTAGCGCGTCACCCACTGCGCGGCGCGGGTCCCGACCACGAGGCTGGCCAGTCCGCGGCCGGGCGGCACCACCAGGCGCTGGAAGCGCGGGCTGACCGAGCCCGCCGTCTTGCGGACCCGCAGCGTCATGCTGGCGGCGTCGAACTCCGACAGATACGTGACGTCGGAGTCGATCATGTCGTGCGCGCGCTCCACCAGCCGGGCCAGCAGCGCGTCGGCGTCCCGCTCCTCGGCCAGCTCCCGGGCGCTGGAGAACAGGGCGGTCAGCTCGTGCTCACGGCGGCGCAGCCGCAGTTGGTCGCGCCGCAGCCGGTACAGCCGCTCCGCGGTGCCCGCCGCGGCGCCGCCGGTCACGCCGAGGTCCGCGAGCGCGCCGTCCAGCCGGTACGGGTCCACCGCCTGTTCGCCGACGGCCGCGTCCAGGACGACCGCCAGCGCCCGCGCGCGGCCGTCCGTCGTACCGCCGTCCGCCGTACTCCGGTCCGCCCGCTCGGCTCCGCTCTCCACCGCGACCGCTCCCTCCGCGCGCCGCGCCGGCCTCTGCCGTCGGCCGCTGTGCGCTGCGCACACTCAGCGTGCCGTACGACGTGCTGATGGTCCATAGCGGGGGGTTCCGCGCCGTCATTAGCGTGACCAGCACCCGAGGGACGCGCCCCCGCGCGTCCCTCGGCACCACCGCTCCCGCCCGTGACCGCTTCCGGAGGAAGGCCATGGCATCGTGACCAGCCGTCTGTCGGGTTTCAGGAATCTCTCCGTCGACCAGCGCCGTGCCCGCGCCGCCGAGGCCATGGAGGTGCCCCCCGCCCTGTTCGACGCGCTCTCGCCGGACCGGGGCCTCTCGCTCGACCAGGCCGACCACATGGTCGAGAACGTCGTCGGCGTCCTCGGCCTCCCGGTCGGCATCGCGACCAACTTCGTGGTGAACGGCCGCGACATCCTCGTCCCCATGGCGACCGAGGAGCCCTCGGTCGTCGCGGCCGCCTCGAACCTCGCCCGGATGACCCGCGACCACGGCGGTTTCCGAACCTCGTCCAGCGTCCCGCTCATGCAGGCGCAGGTGCAGATCCTCGACGTCGCCGACCCGGCGGGCGCGCGGGTGCGGCTGCTGTCCGCGGCCGGGGAACTGATCGCGCTCGCCAACGAACAGGACCCCGCGCTGGTCCGGTTCGGCGGCGGGGCGCGCGAGATCTCCGTGCGGCTGGTGCCCAGCAGGCGGCAGACCTACGTCGTGCTGCACCTCGTGGTCGACGTGCGCGACGCCATGGGCGCGAACGCGGTCAACACCATGGCCGAGGCCATCGCCCCCCGCGCGGCCGAGATCGCCCGCGGGCGGACCCTCCTGCGCATCCTCACCAACAAGGCCGACCTGCGCCTCACCCGTGTCTCGGCGACCTTCGACGCGGGCCTGCTCGGCGGCCCCGACGTCGTGGAGAACATGCTGGACGCGGCCGAATTCGCCGTCGCCGACCCCTACCGCGCCGCCACCCACAACAAGGGCATCATGAACGGCGTCACCGCCGTCGTCCTGGCGACCGGCAACGACACCCGCGCGGTCGAGGCGGGCGCGCACTCCCACGCGGTCGGTCCTGACGGCCGCTACACCGCGATGTCGCGCTTCGAGAAGAACGCCGACGGCGACCTGGTCGGCACGTTGGAGCTGCCCATGCCGGTCGGACTGGTCGGCGGCGCCACCAAGGTGCACCCCGTGGCGCGGGCCAACGTCACACTGCTCGGGGTGGAGACGGCGAGCGAGCTGGCCGAGATCATCGTGGCCGTCGGCCTGGCCCAGAACGCCGCGGCGGTGCGGGCGCTGGCCACCGAGGGCATCCAGCGCGGCCACATGTCGCTGCACGCGCGCAATGTGGCCGTCACCGCGGGGGCCACCGCCGCCGAGATCGACACGGTCGTCGCGCGGATGGTCGCGGACAGGTCCGTACGCGCGGACGCCGCCGAGCGGATCCTGGCCGAACTGCGGGACCGGCCGTGACCCGGTCACCGGCCGCGCTCGGACTGCCCGTCGCCCACCGGTCGCCAGGACTGCCGGACCGGGTGACGGTCTACGAGGTCGGGGCCCGCGACGGGCTCCAGGCCGAGAAGGCGCGGGTGCCCACCGCGGCCAAGGTCCGGCTGATCCGCGACCTGACCGCCGCCGGGCTGCCCGTGGTCGAGGCGACCAGCTTCGTCTCCCCGCGCTGGATCCCGCAGTTGGCGGACGCCGCCGACGTGCTCGCCGCGCTGCGGGAGGCGGGCGCGGACCTGAGCAGACACCCCGTCCTGGTGCCGAACGACCGCGGTCTTGACCGCGCCCTGGACGCCGGGGCGTCGGCCGTCGCGGTCTTCGTCAGCGCGACTGAGACCTTCGCGCGCCGCAATCTGGCGATGGGCCGCTCGGAGGCGGTCGAGGTCGCGGGAAAGGTGACCGAGCGGGCACTGGCCGCGGGCGTCCGGGTCCGCGGGTACGTCTCGATGGTCTTCGGCGATCCCTGGGAGGGGCCGGTCCGCCCGGAGCGGGTCGCGGAGGTCACCCGGGCCCTGGCCGACGCCGGGTGCCACGAGGTGAGCCTCGGCGACACCATCGGCGTCGGCACACCCGGCCATGTGGGCGCGGTCCTGGCAGCCGTCGCCGAAGCGGGTGTGGCCCGCGACCGGATCGCCCTGCACTTCCACGACACCTACGGCCAGGCCCTGGCCAACGTGCACGCGGGACTGCTCGCCGGGGTCACGACCTTCGACGCCTCGGTCGGCGGCATCGGCGGCTGCCCGTACGCGGGCTCCGCCACCGGCAACCTCGCGACGGAGGACCTGCTCTGGATGCTCACCGGTCTCGGCATCGAGACCGGGGCCGACCTGGACGCGGCGATGCGCGCGGGGCTCCGCGTCACCGCGCTCCTCGGCCGGCCGTCCCCGTCACGGGTCGTCCAGGCCCTGGACCGCGACTGGCCGGACGGGGACGGGGACCGGCCGGACGGGGACCGGGACGGCTGAGGCGCGGGCGGTCAGGGCTGGCGGGCGGTCAGCGCTGGCGGGCGGTCAGCACGGGCAGGCGGTCAGTACTGGTAGAAACCCGCGCCCGTCTTGCGGCCGAGGCGGCCCGCGTCGACCATCCGCTGAAGGATCGGCGGCGCCGCGTACAGCGGCTCCTTGTACTCCGAGTACATCGAGTCGGCGATGGCGGCGACGGTGTCGAGGCCGATCAGGTCCGACAGCTTGAGCGGGCCCATCGGGTGCGCGCAGCCCAGCTCCATGCCGTTGTCGATGTCCTCGCGGGTCGCGATGCCCGACTCGAACATCCGGATCGCGGAGAGCAGATACGGCACCAGGAGCGCGTTGACGACGAAGCCGGAGCGGTCCTGGGCGCGGATGGCGTGCTTGCCGAGCACGTCGGTGACCAGCGCCTCGGTCCGCTTGAGGGTGTCACTGCCGGTGGTGAGCGCCGGGATCAGCTCGACCAGGCGCTGCACCGGGGCGGGGTTGAAGAAGTGGATGCCGATGACCTGGTCGGGCCGCGAGGTCGCCACGGCCAGCTTGACCAGCGGGATCGAGGAGGTGTTGGAGGCCAGGATCGCGTCCTGCCTGCTCACCACCTGGTCGAGCACCCGGAAGATGTCGATCTTGACCTGCTCGTTCTCCACCACGGCCTCGATGACCAGGTCGCGGTCGGCGAACTCGCCCAGGTCGGTGGTGAAGGTCAGTCGGCCCAGCGTCTCGTCGCGCTCAGCCTCGGTGATCTTGCCGCGCTCCGCGGCCTTGCCGAGCGAGTTCGTCAGCCGGGTGCGGCCCAGCTCCAGGGCCTCACCGGTGGTCTCCGCGACCCGGACGTCGAGCCCGGCCTTCGCGCACACCTCCGCGATGCCCGCCCCCATCTGGCCCGCGCCGACCACTCCGACGCGCTGGATGTCACTCACTCGTCAGCCCCTGCCGCTTCCGTGCACCGCTTCCGTGTACCGGACAGACGTTACCTGTGTCCGGTACGCGCGGGACCGGCCGGGTGCCGGTCCCGCGCGTAGCCGAAGGAGCCGGGGTCAGCCCACGGAGCAGGCGGAACCGTTGAGCGAGAAGGCGGCGGGGGAGGTGTTCGTCCCCGGCGCGTTGCCGGTGAAGCCGAAGGCCGCGGAGCCGCCCGCGGGCAGCACCGCCGCGTAGCTCGGCGCCGTGACCGTCACGGCCGCGCCGCTTTGCGTGTAGTTCGCGCTCCACAGCGACGTGATGGTCTGGCCGCCGCCGAAGGACCAGGTCAGCTTCCAGTTCGAGATCGCGGCCGAGCCGTTGTTCTTGACCGTGACCGACGTCTGGAAGCCGCCGGGCCAGGAATTGGTGACGTCGTACGCCACCGAGCAGGCGCCGGAGCCGGGCGGTGTGGTCGGCGGGGTGGTGGGAGGCGTGGTGGGCGGGGTCGTCGGGGGTGTGGTCGGGGGAGTGGTCGGCGGAGTCGTACCGCCGGAGCCGTCCGAGGTGTCGCCGTAGATGATGCCGCGGCCGTTGGTCGCGATGTAGACGCGGCCGTAGACCCGGGGGTCGCCGGTGATCGCGGTGTTGGTCACGCCGTACTGGTGGGCGTTGTCGTTGATCCGCACCCAGTTCGCGCCCGCGTCGGTGGAGCGGAAGATGCCGCGGACGCCGCCGATCTTCGCGCTGGTGTAGAGCGCCTGGTAGGCCGCGCCGGGGGCGGCCTTGCCGAAGCCGATGGTGTCGGCCTCCTGCACGTTGGCCAGCTTGGTGAAGCTCGCGCCGGAGTTGGTGGAGTGCCACAGGCCGTACGCGCCGCCCGTGCTGCCGCCCGCCACCCACACGTCGCCCTCGGCGCCGGGCAGCGCCTTGAGCTTGCCCGCCTCCGCGGGCAGCCCGGTGGCCGCCGTCGCGGCGAAGGTCGCTCCTCCGTCGGTGCTCACGTAGAACTTGCCGCCGTAGACGCCGTAGAACTTCTTCGGGTTGACCCGGTCGGAGCCGATGGCCGCGCCGGTCGGGATGCCGGTGGAGTCGGCCCAGGAACCGCCGAAGCCGACCGAGTACTTGACGCCGGTACCGGACGGGGCCCACAGGAAGCGGCTGCCGTCGGCCGCCGCGGCGACCGTACCGCCGCCGCTGACCCCGGACGGGTCGGTGCCCGCGAACCAGTTGGCGCCGTTGTCGGTGGAGAAGGCGACATGCGCGCCGCTGTCCGCGTTGCCGACCCTGACCATGGTGTTGGCGTTGGTGGCCGCGAAGTCCAGGCTCGTGGTGGTGGTGAAGTTGGGCTGGGTGAACATCATCGGGGGCACGGCGGTGAGGTCGGTGTGCCGGAAGCCGCCGATGTCACCGAGCGCGCTGATCAGCGGCGCGCCGGTCGGCGGGCTGATCAGGTCCTGGACCGACGTCTCCTCCAGGCCCTTGGCATTGGGCTTGACGGTGAACTTCGCCCCGGTGTCCCAGTTGGTGAGGTTGTCGGTGCCGTAGACGGTGGCCCCGGTGCCGTACCACATGCGGTTGGAGTTGAACGGGTCGATCTCCAGCGACTCGGTCATCCAGCCGAGCTTGGGGGTCTCCTCCGGCGGCGACGGGTTGGCGCCCCAGCTCAGCCACGGCGACGAGGAGACGTCCATGGTGTAGCGGTCGGCGCGGTTGGGGTAACTGGTGAAGTCCCAGGCCCGCGTCCAGGTCGCGCCGCTGTCAGTGCTGCGGAAGATCTGGGTGTCGGCCCACCACGAGCTGTAGCCGGTGACCATGATCGTGCCGGGGTGCTGCCGGTCGACGGTCATACCGCTGTAGCCGAAGTACGTGTCCGCGTCCGACATCGGGCTGATGTTGGTCCACGCGCCGGTCGCGGTCGCGTACCGCCACACCTGGCCCTTGGCGCCGTCGTACGGGCCGCCGGTGTCACTGGTGGCGAGGTAGAGGTAGCCGTTCACCGCGTCCAGCACGCCCTTGTGCGCGATGTACCCGGTGGGCTGGCCCGCCAGCCGGGACCAGGTGGCGCCGCCGTCGGTCGAGCGGTAGACGGTGTTGGCCTTGTCGGCCACACCCACGTAGATGGTCTGCGTGGTGGAGCCCTTGGTGCCTGTGCGCGGGTCGAAGGTCACCCACACATCGCCCTGGTTGTCGCTCTGGTAGCCGCTGCTGTCGGACGGATCGGCCACGTAGTTCCCGACGTTGGGGAAGGCGGTGACCTTCGCCCAGGTGACACCGGAGTCGGTACTGCGCCACAGCCCGTTTCCGCTGGGCGCGGCGAAGTACAGGACGCTGTCCTTGTTGGGGTCGATGGCCAGCCGCTCGCCCATGCCGCGGCCGGGCATGTTGCCGCCGAGCTTGAACGGCAGCGCGGTCGCCGCCCAGGTCGCGCCGCGGTCGGAAGAGCGCAGGATGGCGCCGTTGTCGGGGTCCCAGGAGTTGGTGTACATGCCGACGGCCGCGTAGACCTTGTCGGGTGCGAGCGCGTCGGTGGCGAGGCTGACCACGCCGTTCCTGTTCCAGTCGGTCCAGCCCACCGAATCCAGCAGCGGCGTCCAGGACTTGGTGGCCTCGTTCCAGCGGTAGGCGCCGCCGATGTCGGTCCGCGCGTAGGCGAGGTTCTTCTCCGACTGGTTGAAGACGATGCCGGGCACGAAGCCGCCGCCGTCGATCCTGACGTTCTTCCAGGAGTACGTGTCCGCGACGGCGGCCGGTGCGGCGGTGGCCGGGGCCGCGGTGGCCGTGGCGGTGACCGCGGCGACCGCGGAGGCGCCGCCTATCAGGGACAGGGCCGCGACGAGCGCGGCGAGTGGTCTGCGGAGCATGGAAAGGCGTCCTCTCCGTACGGACGCGGGCCGCGCCGGGCCCGCGCGTGCGGGTGGTGGGGGGATGGACGGTGGCGCTATACATAGGAGGTGTGGGAGCGCTCCCATGATGTTAGCGCCCGCGCCGACGCCCGAGAAGGGGTCGTCAACGCTCCTTCTCGGCGGGGGCCGCGCGAGGGAGTGGACCGAACGGCGGGTTGCCCCGGCGCCGGAAGTCACCCATCATCGGCGGATCATGACGGATGATCAGGAGGCACGGATGGACCGGCTCACCCGCAGGACCTTCACTGTCGCGGCGGCGGGCGCGCTGGCCGCCGTCATCCCCGGCTCGGCGGCGCGGGCGGCCGAACCCTCCCGCGCCCCCCAGGGCGCACCGGGTCCCGCGGGTCACGGCGGACCCGGTGGTCACGGTCGCGACCTGCGCGGCATGTGGATCGCCTCGGTCGCCAACACCGACTGGCCCTCGGCCCCCGGACTCCCCGCCGACCAGCAACGTCAGGAATTGCTCGACCTGTTGGACACCGCGGTCGAACGGGGTCTCAACGCGGTGGTGTTCCAGGTCCGGCCGACCGCCGACGCCTTCTGGCCGTCGGCGTACGAACCCTGGTCGCGGTACCTGACGGGCACTCAGGGGCAGGACCCCGGCTGGGACCCGCTGGGCACCGCGGTGCGCGAGGCGCACCGCCGTGGCCTGGAACTGCACGCCTGGTTCAACCCGTACCGCGTCTCGATGGACACCGACGTCACCAAGCTCGCCCCCACCCACCCGGCCCGCCTCCACCCCGAGTGGATCGTGCCCTTCGGCGGCAAGCTCTACTACAACCCCGGACTGCCCGAGGTCCGACGTTTCGTGCAGGACGCGATGCTGGACGCCGTCCGCCGCTACCCCATCGACGCCGTCCACTGGGACGACTACTTCTACCCGTACCCGGTCGCCGGCCAGGTCTTCGACGACGACGCCGCCTACGCGCGGTACGGCGCCGGATTCCCCGACCGCGACGCCTGGCGGCGGGACAACACCGACCGCCTGGTGCGAGAGACCGCCGCCAGGATCAAGCGGATCCGGCCGAGCACCCAGTTCGGCATCAGCCCCTTCGGCGTCTGGCGCAACGCCGCCACCGACCCGCTCGGCTCGGCCACCACCGCGGGCGTCCAGACCTACGACGACCTGCACGCGGACACCCGCAAGTGGGTCAGGGAGCAGTGGATCGACTACATCGTTCCCCAGGTCTACTGGAACATCGGCTTCGCGGCGGCCGACTACGCCGCCCTCGTCCCCTGGTGGTCCGACGTCGTCCGTGGCACCAACGTGCGCCTCTACATCGGCGAGGCCCTGTACAAGGTCGGCGTCGCGGGCCAGCCCGACGCCTGGCAGGACCCGGCCGAATTGACCCGCCACCTCGACTTCTGCGCCCGCTACCCGCAGGTCCGCGGCAACATCTACTTCTCCGCCTCGCAGGTCGTCGCCGACCCCTTGGGCGCGATGAGCCTGGTCGCCGCCCGCTACCACCACCGCGGACGCCGCTGACGGCGGGCGGTCGGTCCTTCCTGCCCGGCCACGTCCGTGCCGCATGGTGTCAGCCGCCCAAGGCCGAAGGCCGGCTCAGGCGATGCGGGGCCGCGCCGCAGCGCCGGTCCGGCTCACCAGGGCCGGACCACGGCGTCGGTGTCCGCGTCTCACGGCGAGGGCGCGAGCACATTGCGTATGCGGGTGGCGATGTGCAGGTTGAGGCGCGTCTCGACGTCACCGAGGTCGTGGCCGGTGATCTCGCAGATGCGCTGGAGGCGGTAGCGGACGGTGCTGCGGTGGATGTGGAGTGCCTCGGAGGTCGCGTCGTAGCTGCCGCCGCTCTCCAGATAGCGCGAGAGTGTCGTCACCAGCCCGGTGCGGTGGCGGGAGTCGTAGTCCAGCAGGCGTCCCAGCCATTCGCGGACGAATCGGTCGGCTTCCCGTTCGCCTTCGCCGGTGCCCAGCATGCGGCACAGGCCCAGCTCCTCGAAGCCGGTGCTGCCGTACGGGTCCTGGGAACCGCGGCGGACGGCGAGGGCGCGGACGGCCTCGTCGTAGGAGCGCGGCAGATCGGCGACGACCTCGCAGCGGCCGCCGATGCCGACGGCTCCGGCCCCGGTGCCGAGCTCCTCCGAGACGGCCCTGTACAACGCGCCTTCCGGGGCACCCCGGTCTCCCCGGGGCTCCAGGACGACCGTGGCCGAGCCGCGCGAGCCGACGAGGACGTCCAGGCGCAGCCGCCGGGCCGCCCGCGCCGCCGCGTCGCCGAGCGCGGCCCTGCCGACCGTCCCGGCCCACTCCAGTACGGCGACCCTGTACGGCCGGTGCAGGTCGTGGCCGAGGACCGCCGCCCGGGCGAAGTCGTCGTCGGTCGTCTCGCCCGAAATCAGCCGGTCGACCAGGCCGTGGCGCAGCAGGGGCTCCAGCTCGGCCAGCCTGCGCTCGTGCGAGAGCGCGGGGGCCAGCACCAAGGCGGCCTGTTCGAGCGCTGAGCAGTCCGTTTCCGTCGCCCGCCGGTCAGGATCGACCAGCGCGGCCACGCCGAGCACTTCCCCGGCCATTTCGATGGGGACGAGCAGCCGGTCACCGTCGCGGACGGCGCCGGGACGGTGGCGCGCGTCACGGATCAGGGCCTCCCGGTCCCGGTGTCCCGGGGCCGGGCGCGGCCCACTCCCGGGCCGCCCGGAGGGTTCGCCCCCGCCGTGACCCGCCCAGGCCCGCGGGTTGCCGAAGCGGTCCTCGGTGAGGACCGCGAATCCCGTATGGTCGTGCAGGGCCTCCAGGACTCCCGACTCACCGCTGCCCGAGGCAGCGGCCCGGGAGAGCGCGTGGTCAGCGGCGAGCCGTGCGGCCAGGGCGGAGACGCTCGCGCCGGGGTCGGCAGTCGGCGAGAGGCTCTCTGCCGTCGGCGGCCCTGCGATCCCCGGCCAGTGGTGTGAGCGGGCCCCGACCGGCTCTCCCCGGCGCCGGCTGAGGCGTGCCAGGGCGATCCCGGTCTGCTGCGCGAGCAGATCCGTCAGCGCGGTTTCGTCGGTCGAGGGTGCGGTCGCGCCCCCGACGACGAGATAGCCGAGGCAGTCGTCCCCGTATCGCAGCGCGACGGCCCGCGCCCACCGTCCGTCCGCCCGGTACAGATTCCGGCTGCGGCCGTCGAGAGCGTCGATCCGCCGGTCGAGCCGATCGGCGGCCACCATCTCAGCGGCTGCCTCGGCCGGGGCCCGGCCGTTCGGCTCCGCACCGGGCTCCCGCGCCACGGTGCTCCCCGGTCGGGCGTCGGCGGAGGCAGCCTCCGGGCATGGAGGGCAGCGCCGCGCCGCACCATGGTGCACGGCGTACGCCGCTTCGGCGACGAAGGGACCGGCGGCGGCGATCGCCGCCATGGCACCCCACAGCACCTCTCGCTCGTCGTCGCCGTCGAGCATGACCGTCACCAGCCGTAGCAGCGCGTGACGCGCGGCCCCCGGCTGCGGCACGGGGTGAGGCGGGTCGGCGGTCGGAAACGGAAGAGCGTCCATCGCAGGTCCATTCGCGGCTCGAATCAGCCCCCTCTCAACGTACGCCGCTCGGCACGGGCCCTCACCTGCGAGCCGTCGCCGCCCCCCGTCCTCGGGGACCGGAAAGGCGGCGCGGATTGGTCACCCCAGGGCGAGGAAGTCCACCGCGTATTGCGTAAGGCTCGCAGACTGTGCGGGTCCGGCGCCGTGCGCCCGGCGGCCCGCCGGCCGGTTCCGCCTCGCGACGGAGGAGATTCTTATGGCGAAGGCAGTAGGCATCGACCTCGGTACCACCAACTCGGTCATCGCCGTCTGGGAGGGCGGTGAGCCCACCGTCGTCCCGAACGCGGAGGGGGCCAGGACGACCCCGTCGGTGGTCGCCTTCTCCGATGACGGCCAGCGGCTGGTCGGACAGCTCGCGCGCCGGCAGTCGATCCTCAACCCCAAAGGCACCATCACCTCCGCGAAGCGGTTCATCGGACGTCGCTACGACGAGATCTCCGACGAGGCCAAAGCGGTCTCCTTCGACGTGGTCGAGGGGCCCGGCGGGGTGGCCCGCTTCGAGGTGAGCGGCAAGCAGTACGCGCCGGAGGAGATCAGCGCGCAGGTGCTGCGCAAGCTCGCCGACGACGCCGGGAAGTCGCTCGGCGAGAAGGTGACGGAGGCGGTCATCACCGTACCGGCGTACTTCAACGACGCCCAGCGCCAGGCCACCAAGGACGCCGGGAAGATCGCCGGCCTCGAAGTCCTGCGGATCATCAACGAACCGACAGCCGCGGCGCTGGCCTACGGGCTGGACAAGCAGGGCCACGAGACGGTCATGGTCTTCGACCTCGGCGGCGGCACGTTCGACGTGAGCCTGCTGGACGTCGGCGACGGCGTCGTGGAGGTCCGCGCCACCGCGGGCGACTCCCATCTGGGCGGCGACGACTTCGACCGCCGACTGGTGGACCACTTGGCGGACGGCTTCCAGGCGTCCGAAGGCATCGACCTGCGTAAGGACCCGCAGGCATTGCAGCGCCTGTTCGAGGCGGCCGAGAAGGCGAAGACGGAGCTGAGTTCGGTCACCCAGACCCAGGTGAGCCTGCCCTTCATCACGGCGGACGCCTCCGGGCCGAAGCACCTCACCGAGACCGTCCGCCGCTCCACCTTCGAGCAGATCACCTCGGACCTGGTGGAGCGCTGCCTGGAACCGGTCAGGACGGCGATGAGCGACGCCAAGGTCACCGACAACGACATCGACGAGGTCATCCTCGTCGGCGGCTCGACCCGCATACCGGCCGTGCAGAACCTGGTCCGACGGCTGACCGGCGGCAGGGACCCGAACATGAGCGTCAACCCGGACGAGGTGGTGGCGCTGGGCGCCGCCGTCCAGGCAGGCGTGCTCAAGGGCGAGGTCAAGGACGTCCTGCTCCTGGACGTCACCCCCCTGTCGCTGGGCGTCGAGACGGCCGGCGGTGTGATGACCAAGATCATCGACCGGAACACCACCATCCCCGCCCGCCGGTCCGAGACCTTCTCCACCGCCGAGGACAACCAGCCGGCCGTGGACATCGTCGTGCTTCAGGGCGAACGCGAACTGGCGGCCGACAACCGTGTGCTGGGCCGCTTCCGGCTGGAGAACCTGCGGCCGGCCCGGCGTGGGGAGACCCAGATCGAGGTCACCTTCGACATCGACGCCAACGGCATCCTCAAGGTCAGCGCCAAGGACCGGGACACCGGCGCCGAGCAGTCGATCACCATCAGCGAGGGCTCCAACCTCGACCCGTCCGAGGTCGAACGGATGATCAACGAGGCCGAGAACAACCGCACCAGCGACCAGGCCCTGCGCGAGGCCATCGACGCCCGCAACGAGCTCGACGCCGCCGCCTACCAGGTGGAGCGCCGGCTGGACGACCTCGGCGACGCCGCACCGGAGCACGAGCGCGCCCGCGCCCAACTGCTCACCGACGAGGCGCGTACCGCCGTCAAGGAGGAGGCTCCGGCGGAACGGTCCCGGAGCCTGACCTCCGAACTCCAGCAGATCCACGCGGCGCTGGCCGCCCACGCCGCTGAACCGGGCGGAGCCGGGGGCGGCGGAGCCGAGCCCGGCCAGGGGCCCGGGGGCGACTCCCCGAGGGGCGACGACGACGTCATCGACGCCGAATTCGACAAGAGCTGAGGCGGCGACATGTCGGACCAGGAACAGACGCGTCCCGCCGAGGACCGCTCCCCGCCCGAGTCCGAGCCGACGTCGCCCGAGCCGACGCCGCCCGAGTCCGAGCGGACGCCGCCCGAGCCGACGTCGCCCGAGCCGACGTCGCCCGAGCGGAGTGCCGCACCGCGGACGCCCCCGCGGGCCCCGGAAGCCAGGGAGCGGGAGGCGGAATCCACACGCCGCGGCCCCGGTGCGGAGGAGCTGGAGGACCGGTGGCGGCGAGCCCTCGCCGACCTCGACAATCTCCGTAAGCGCTACGCCCGTGAGCTTCCCCGGGAACGGGAGGCCGAGCGGGCCAAGGTGGCCGCGGCGTTCCTCCCGGTCGTCGACAACCTGGAACTGGCCCTCGCCCACGCGGGCGCCGACGACCGCGGCGCGATCGTCAGCGGAGTCCGGGCGGTACGCGACCAGGCCGTCGAGGTGCTGCGAAGCCTCGGCTACCCCCGCTACGAGGAGACCGGCGTCCCCTTCCACCCCGAGCAGCACGAGGTGGTGTCCGTGGTGGATGAACCCGACACACCTGCGGGCACCGTCGTCCAGGTGCTGCGGCCCGGTTACGGCGACCCCGGTCACCAGCTGCGGCCGGCCGCGGTAGCGGTCAGCCGCAAGCAGGAGTGAGGCCGCCATGGCAGAGGACTACTACGAGGTGCTCGGCGTCCCGCGCGGCGCCGACGCGGCCGAGATCCAGCAGGCGTTCCGTACCCTGGCTCGCCGCTACCACCCGGACGTCAACCGCGATCCGGCCGCCGAGGAGCGCTTCAAGCAGATCAACGAGGCGTACAGCGTGCTCTCCGACCCCGGCACCCGGTCGCGCTACGACCGTTTCGGCCCGGACTTCCGGCAGATCCCGGAGGACTACGACGAGCGCGTCGCGGCCGGCCAGGGCTTCGGCGGCGGAGCCGGCGCGTACCGCGGCAGTCCCTTCGCCGGCACCCGAGGCGACGGCCGGGCAGGCGCCCGGACCTGGACCGAGTCCGACTTCGACGCCTCCGGCGTGGACTTCGAGGATCTCTTCGGAGGCGTGTTCGGCGGCCGGGCCCGCGGCGCCGGGCGGGGCAGCCCGATCCCCGGCGCGGACCAGGAGGCCGAACTCACCCTCAGCGTGGAGGAGGCGTACCGCGGCGGCCGACGGAAGATCACCCTCGGCGGGCCCGGCGGGGAGCGCAGTTACGACGTCACCATCCCGGCGGGCGTCGTCGACGGGCAGCGCATCCGGCTCGCGGGGGAGGGCGGCCGGGGCCGCGGCCCGGGTTCCGCCGGGGACCTCTATCTGGTGGTCCGTATCGCCCGCCATCCCCGCTACCGGCTCGTCGGGCACGACGTCCACGTCGATCTGCCGGTCACCGCCTGGGAGGCCGCGCTGGGGGCGACGGTGCCGGTCTCCGGTCCGGGCGGGACGGTCAAGGCGCATGTGCCGCCCGGTACCTCCACCGGCCGCCGGTTGCGGCTGCGCGGCGAGGGGATGCCACGCCCCAAAGGTTCCCCGGGCCACCTCTACGCCGAAATCCAGGTGATGGTGCCGCCCTCGCCCAGCCCGCGTGAACGTGAGTTGTTCGAGGAACTGGCCGCGGTCTCCTCCTTCGACCCGAGGAAGCAGACATGAGAGCCGAACACCGTTCTCCCGCCGAAGGCGCCGGACAGCCCGGCTCCAGGGCTGCCTATCCGCTGGTGCGCGTCTACCGGACCAGTACCAGCCCCTATCAGCTCTCCATGGCCGCGGTGGCCGGCCGCAGTGGACTGCCGCCCGAACTCGTCAGGCGTTTCGTGGCTCTCGGTCTTGTCGACGCCGAGCGTGACGCCCGGGGCCGGCTGTGGTTCCGGGCGAGCGCGCCGTCGGCCCTCGCCCGAGTGCAGCGGCTGCGGGACGGACTGTGTCTCAACTACGCGGCCATCGGCGTCGTCCTGGACATGCTCGACCGCATCGAACGCCTGGAAACCGCACTGCGGCGCAGCGAACGAGCCGCCAAGGAGCCCACACCATGGACATGAATCGCCTCACCCAGAAATCCCAGGAAGCGCTCCAGGAAGCACAGAGCGCCGCGGTCCGTATGGGCCACACCGAGGTCGACGGGGAGCACCTGCTGCTGGCCCTGCTCGATCAGCGCGACGGCCTGACCACCCGTCTGCTGGCCGACGCCGGTGCCGACCCGGCCGCCCTGCGGGCCGCGGTCGAGGCCGATCTCGTCAAACGCCCCCGCACGACGGGTCCGGGCGCCGCCCCCGGCCAGGTGATGGTGACTCAGCGGCTGGCCCGGCTGCTCGACAGCGCCGAGCAGGAGGCCAAGCGGCTCAAGGACGAGTACGTCTCCACCGAGCACATGGTGCTGGCACTGGTGGACGAGGGGGCGACCAGCGCGGCCGGCCGCCGGCTCGGCGAACAGGGCGTCACCAAGGACTCCTTCCTCACCGCCCTCACCACGGTGCGCGGGAACCAACGGGTCACCTCCGCCACTCCTGAGGACGCCTACGAGGCCCTGGAGAAGTACGGGCGGGACCTCGTCGTGGAGGCCCGCACCGGCCGCCTCGACCCGGTGATCGGCCGGGACGCCGAGATCCGCCGGGTGATCCAGATCCTCAGCCGCAAGAGCAAGAACAACCCCGTCCTGATCGGCGAACCGGGTGTCGGCAAGACCGCCATCGTCGAGGGTCTGGCCCAGCGGATCGTGCGCGGCGACGTGCCGGAAGGGCTGCGGGACAAGACGGTGTTCTCGCTCGACATGGGGTCGCTGGTGGCCGGGGCGAAGTACCGCGGCGAGTTCGAGGAGCGCCTCAAGGCCGTTCTGGCGGAGGTCAAAGGCGCCGAGGGCCGGATCCTGCTGTTCGTGGACGAGCTGCACACCGTCGTCGGGGCCGGCGCCGCCGAGGGCGCGATGGACGCGGGCAACATGCTCAAGCCGATGCTGGCCCGCGGCGAGCTGCACATGATCGGGGCCACCACGCTGGACGAGTACCGCAAGCACATCGAGTCCGACGCCGCCCTGGAGCGCCGCTTCCAGACCGTCCAGGTGGACGAGCCGACCGTCGAGGACGCCATCTCCATCCTGCGCGGCATCCGCGAGCGCCTGGAGATCTTCCACGGCGTCAAGATCCAGGACAACGCCCTGGTCGCCGCGGCCACCCTCAGCCACCGCTACATCAGCGACCGCTTCCTCCCGGACAAGGCCATCGACCTGGTCGACGAGGCATGCGCCCGGCTGCGGACCGAGATCGACTCCATGCCCGCCGAACTCGACGAACTCACCCGGCGGGCGACCCGACTGGAGATCGAGGAGGCCGCGCTGGACCAGGAGACCGACCCGGCCAGCCGCGCCCGCCTGGAGGACCTGCGGCGCGAACTGGCCGACCTGCGCGGTGAGGTGGACGCCAAGCACGCCCAGTGGGAGGCCGAGCGCCAGGCCATCCGCAAGGTCCAGGAACTGCGCCAGGAATTGGAACGCGCCCGGCAGGAGGCCGAGCAGGCCGAACGCGCCTACGACCTCAACCGGGCCGCCCAGCTGCGCTACGGAACCGTCAGCGAACTGGAGCGCCGGCTGACCGCCGAGGAGGAACAGCTCGCCAACAAGCAGGGCGAGAGCCGACTGCTGCGCGAGGTGGTGACCGCCGAGGAGATCGCCGAGATCGTCTCGGCGTGGACCGGTATCCCCGTCACCCGCCTTCAGGAGGGTGAACGGCAGAAGCTGCTCAAGCTGGACGAGATCCTGCGCGAGCGGGTCGTGGGCCAGGACGAGGCCGTCCAGCTCGTCGCCGACGCGGTGATACGGGCCCGCTCCGGGGTACGCGACCCGCGGCGGCCGATCGGCTCCTTCATCTTCCTCGGCCCGACCGGTGTCGGGAAGACCGAGCTGGCCAAGACGCTGGCCGCGGCGCTGTTCGACAGCGAGAGCAACATGATCCGCCTCGACATGAGCGAGTACCAGGAACGCCACACCGTCAGCCGCCTGGTCGGCGCGCCCCCCGGATACGTGGGTTACGAGGAGGGCGGCCAGCTCACCGAGGCGGTCCGCCGCAAGCCGTACTCCGTCGTCCTGTTCGACGAGATCGAGAAGGCGCACGCCGACGTCTTCAACACCTTGCTCCAGGTGCTGGACGACGGCCGGATCACCGACGCGCAGGGACGTACCGTCGACTTCCGCAACACCGTGATCATCATGACCTCCAACCTCGGGTCGCAGTACCTGCTCCAGGACGCCACCCAGGCCGGCGAGATCAAGCCCGAGGCGCGGGCGCTGGTGATGACCGAACTCAACGGTCATTTCCGCCCCGAGTTCCTCAACCGCGTCGACGACATCGTCCTCTTCCACCCGCTCGGCATCGCGCAGATCGAGCGCATCGTCGACCTGCTCCTCGACGAACTGCGCGACCGCCTCTCCGAACAGCGCGTCACGCTCGTCCTCACCGAGCCGGCCCGCCACCTGATCGCGGCCGAGGGCTACGACCCGGTCTACGGAGCCAGGCCGCTGCGCCGCTTCATCTCGCACGAGGTCGAGACCAGGATCGGCCGGGCGTTGCTCAGCGGCGAGGCACGCGAAGGCGTGACCATCGTGGTCGA
This sequence comes from Streptomyces sp. NPDC087422, assembly GCF_044744145.1. NCBI lineage: Bacteria > Bacillati > Actinomycetota > Actinomycetes > Kitasatosporales > Streptomycetaceae > Streptomyces > Streptomyces sp. NPDC087422. Next base: position 288,082 of record NZ_JBIUXT010000006.1, read on the forward strand.
CGCCGCAGGCGGCGAACTGACCGTCTCCCTCCAGGACCAGCCGCAGGAGCCGTGATGAGCACCTCTCAGGAAGGCCGCGACGACCGCCCGGCCCGTGACGGCACCACTGGCGCGCAGGCCCGGGTACGGACCGTCGTCTGCGCCAACTGCGGCCGGACCAACCGCGTACCCGCCGCGGCGGGCGGCAGTCCGCGCTGCGGAAACTGCCGGGCGCCGCTGCCGTGGATCGCCGAAGCGGGCGACGCCGACTTCGGTGAGGTCGCCGAGCAGGCGAGCCTGCCCGTGCTGGTCGACCTGTGGGCCACCTGGTGCGGCCCCTGCCGGATGGTGAGCCCAGCCCTGGAACAGGTCGCCGAGGACCTCGCCGGCCGGATCAAGCTCGTGAAGGTCGACATCGACACGTCACCGGCCCTGGCCAGACGGTTCGAGGTCCAGGCCGTCCCCACCCTGCTGATCCTCGACCACGGCAGGCCCGTCGCCCGCCAGACCGGCGCCGCGCCCGCGAACGCGCTCCGCCAGTGGGTGAACGAGTCGCTGTCGACGTCCCCCGGACCGGCCGATCCCGCGACCAGGAGGCCGTGATGACCACTCTTCCCGACCCGCACCTGTCCATGGTCCGGCCCGTGACGCCCAGGACACCGCAGGGCTGCGAGGACTGCCTGCGCATGGGGACTCCGTGGGTGCACCTGCGCCTGTGCCTGACCTGCGGCCACGTCGGATGCTGCGACTCCTCGCCGATGCGGCACGCCCGTGCCCACGCGGCAGCCGACGGGCACCCGATCGTGCGGTCGTTCCAGCCCGGCGAGGACTGGCGGTGGTGTTTCGTCCACGAGTCGATGGTCTGAGCCGGGCGGGCTCGCACGGCGCCTCCGACACCGCGTCCGCCGCTGTTCCCCTCCTCTGCCGTACGCGTCCACCGCTGTTCCTGACGAAGGAAGCGAACCGTCGTGATGCCGCCCCTGACCCCGACCGCCGACGTTCACGACGCCTACCCGCGGCTGACGGACGACCAGATCGCGCTCCTGGACCCCGCCGGACAGGTGCGGCAGGCCAGGGAGGGGGAACACCTCTTCCGGGCGGGCGAACGCACTGAACAGTTCTTCGTCGTCCTCAGCGGCACGGTGGCCGTGGTCGAAGGCCAAGGCGACCAGGAGCACGTCGTCCAGGTGCACGGTCGGCACAGCTTCCTCGGCGAACTCGGCGTGCTGGAGGGCCAGACCGCCTTCGTCAGCGCGGTGGTGAGAACACCGGGCGAGGTCCTGGCGGTGGGCTCGGCTGCCCTGCGCGATCTGCTCAGCCGCGAACCCGCGCTCGGCGACGTGATCCTCCGCGCCTACCTGCTGCGCCGTACGATGCTGGCCGGCGCGGGCACGGGCTTCCGCATCATCGGCTCCGCCTTCTCCTCCGACACCCGGCGGCTGCTGGAGTTCGCCGCCCGCAACCGCCTCCCGCACCGCTGGTTCGATCTGGAGAAGGACACCGAGGCCGAGGCGCTGCTCACGCGCCTGGGGATCGCTCCGCAGGAGACCCCGATCGTCGTCTGGAACGACCACCGGGTGCTGCGCAATCCCTCCAACGCCGCGCTCGCCCGGGTCATCGGGCTGCGCGCCGGGACCGCCGCGAAGGCCGTCTGCGACCTGGTGGTGGTCGGCGCGGGACCCGGTGGCCTGGCCGCCGCGGTGTACGGCGCCTCCGAGGGACTCTCCACCGTCGTGCTGGACGCCGTGGCGACCGGCGGCCAGGCCGGCACCTCCTCCCGGATCGAGAACTACCTCGGTTTCCCCGCCGGGATCTCCGGCATGGAGCTCGCCGAACGCGCCGTCGTACAGGCCAATCGGTTCGGCGCCCGGATCGACGTCCCCGCCGAGGCCACCGGCCTCGAACAGCGCGACGGGAACAGCGTGGTGCGGCTCGCCGACGGCGGCACGGTCACCGCCGCCAACATCGTGGTGGCCACCGGCGCGCGCTACCGGCGGCTGACCGCCCCCGGCGTCGAGCGGTTCAGAGGACTCGGGGTGCACTACGCCGCCACCGTCTGGGAGGCACGGACCTGTCGTCTCGATCCGGTGGCCGTCGTCGGCGGCGGCAACTCCGCCGGTCAGGCGGCCCTGTTCATGGCACGCGAGTCGCCCGCCGTCCACCTTCTGGTCCGCGGCGACGACCTGGAACACAGCATGTCCCGCTACCTGATCGACCGGATCGAGCGGCACTCGCGGATCCATGTCCGGCCGCATACCGAAGTCCGGGAGGTGACCGGCGAGGACCGGGTCGAATCCCTCGTCGTCGAGGACAACCGCACCCGCGAACAGCAGACGCTGGCGGTCCGCGCCCTGTTCGTGTTCATCGGCGCGCGCCCCGCCACGTCCTGGCTCGCCGACGCCGTCACCCTGGACCGGCGCGGCTTCATTCCCACCGGGCAGGACGTGGTCCACCTGACAGCGGACCTCTGGAATCCCCTCGCCCGCACCCCGCTCGCCCTGGAGACGGGTCTGCCGGGCGTCTTCGCCGTCGGCGACGTCCGCAGCGGCTCGGTCAAACGGGTCGCCTCCGCCGTCGGTGAGGGCGCCATGGCCGTCCGCCTGGCGCACGAGCACCTCGGTGAGGTGGGGCCACCCGCCGTCCGCTGACCTCAGCCCATGCCCGCTGACCTCAGCCCATGCCCGCCGCGAGAGGGTGACACGGCAGGCCCGGGCCTCGACCGCCGCGGACCGCTCGGACCTGACCCGCGGCGACTCGCCGCACCTCGCGGCACCTCCTGGCAAGGGGACACGTCAGCGAGGACCCGTACCGCCTTCCTCCACCACCGCCACCTCGCCCGCCGGAACGGCGACGACTCCCGGCACGCGGGCGCCGGACAGGAGGTCGGTCCCCGTGGCGGCCACATGCGTGGTCGCCTCGGTGTGGTTGACGACGAAGAGCCAGGACCGCTCCCCGGAAGGCCCGCTTCTGCGGATGACCTCCACGCCGTCGCCGGACCCCCGGGGCGCGGGCGCGCAACCGGCCTGCGCGGCCCACCGGGGAAGCAGGCGCAGGAGGGACGGGACGTCGGGGCGGGTGGCGAGATAGCGGACGTTTCCGCGGCGCAGGACCGCCGGGCCACCGGCCGCGGGCCCGTCGGCGAAGCGGCACTCCACCTCGGTCCCGGCGTCCGGGACGACCCGCTCGGCCCATACGTTCCCGGTCGAGCCGTCGTCCAGGGCGACGGTGGCTCCGGCCGTGAGCGGCAGGTACTCGTCCACGGTCAGGCCGAGCAGATCGCGGAGCGCTCCGGGGTACGGCCCGGGATGGACACGGTCGTCGGGGTCCACCACGCCGCTGAAGGGACCGACGACCAGGTGGCCGCCGCCTTCGACGTACGCCTCCAGGGCGCGCGCCGTCGAAGCGGACAGCGCGTACAGCGAGGGCACGAGCAGAAGCCGGTGCGCACCGGGGGCGGGAACGATGTCGCAGCCCAGACCGGCGGTCCACAGCGCGCGGTGCCAGGTGCGGAGCGCGTCGCCGCAAGTCAGGTCCGAGCTCGGCCGGTCGGGCAGCTCCAGGGCCCACATCGCCTCGTAGTCCAGGAGCAGCGCGACCGGGGCCTGCGGGCAGGTGCTCTCGGCGACGTCGGCCAGACGCGACACGGCGTTGCCGAGGGCGCTGGCCTCCCGCCGGACCCGGGTATCCTCGCCGCCGTGCGGGAGCATCGCCGAGTGCCATTTCTCCGGGCCGTACGCGGACTGCCGCCACTGGAAGAACAGCGTTCCGTCGGCGCCGCGGGCGAGGTGCGTCAGGGTGTTGCGGGCCATCTCGCCCGGGACTTTGGCGATGTTGCGGAGCTGCCACTGCACCCCGGAGGTGGAGTGCTCCATGAGCAGCCAGGGCCGCCCGCCGGCCAGCCCGCGGGTGAGGTCGGCGGCGAACGCGAGCTCGGCGGCGCGGTGCGGATCCTCGGACCCGAGGTAGTGGTCGTTGGAGACGATGTCGACCTCCCGCGCCCAGCGCCAGTAGTCGCTCCAACGCAGCGCGCTCGCCATGAAGTTGGTGGTGACCGGACGGCCGGGGGAGTGGGCGCGCACGATGTCGCGCTCGGCCCGGAAGCAGGCCAGGTGTTCGGCGTCGCTGAACCGGTAGAAGTCCAGCCACAGGGCGGGCGGGAGGCGGCTGGTACTGGTGCGCGGCGGGGTCACCTGGCTCCAGTCGCTGTAGGTCATGCCCCAGACGCCGGTGCCCCAGCGGTCGTTGAGGGCGTCCAGGTCGTCGCCGTACGTGGTGCGCAGCCAGGTGCGGAACGCCGTCGCGGAGGCCTCGCACCAGCAGTGCGCGTTGCCGTTGGCGTACTCGTTGTTGACGTGCCACATCACCACCGCGGGATGGTCGCCGTAGCGCTCGGCGAGGCGGCGGGTGACGATCGCGGCGCGCTCCCGGTAGAGCGGTGACGACGGGCAGTACGCCTGCCGCGAGCCGGGCGCCAGCCGCCGCCCGTCGGCGGTCACGGGCAGCGACTCCGGGTGGGCGTGCGAGAACCACAGGGGCGGAGCGGCCGTCGGCGTGGCCAGGTCGACGGCGATGCCCGACGCGTGCAGCAGCTCGACGGCCTCGTCGAGGCCGGAGAAGTCGAAGGCGTCCCGCCGGGGCTCGATCCAGGACCAGGCGAAGACGCCGAGCGAGACCAGATTGACCCCCGCCTCGCGCATCAGGCGGACGTCGTCCTTCCACGTCGCCGCGTCCCACTGCTCGGGGTTGTAGTCGGCGCCGTATGCGGGGCGCGGAACACGGCCCCAGACGGAATGCTGCCGGTCGGGTCGCGACATGCGCGGGCTCCTGAATCCTGGAATACGAAAAGGGGTGGGGAATGCGAGGACGAGTGAGGACGAGAGAAACGACGAGAACGGGGACGAGAGCGAGGGCGCGTGACGGCCCGCGAGGGCTCGGTGGGCGAACGGGGCCGGTGGAGGCACCGGTCCGGCCCCGCTCGGGTCAGGGGCGTACCGGGTGTCCCGTCCCTCAGCATTGAGCGGCGAATGCGCCCGGCGGCGAGCGGACGAGACACCTGGAAGGGAATGCGAAAGGCGCCGGGGAAAGCGTCGTGAAAACGCGCGGCGCACGTCGTGTCCGGGCGCCGAACGCGAGTGAAAGCACGGCCGGCGCTGCCTGGCCATGACGTCAGGCGCCGGTGAAGTGCGTCGGCCGGTGCGCCAACTTAGAGCGATCACCCAGGGGTGTCAACGCCCGTCGGCGGTCATCCCCGGCGCGCCCGCCGGCCGTACGGGACGGTGGCCGGGAGGGCCCCGGGTGACGTCCCGGGGAGCCGGTCCGCCGTGTCCCAGGTGCCGTTGAGGTGGCTGGAAAATCTTCCCGTCACCGTCTTGACCCCTCCCGGCAACGTGCGTACGTTTCCGGATCATACGTAGAAGCAGAGGCCATGACAGCTCAGCCACTCGTGCTCATACGTATGTGCACCCCTTTTGTGCGCTGTATCGCCACTCACGAGGAGCAGGAGTCAGCCATGCCCACCAGAAGAGCCTTTATCGCTCGCGCCGCCGGGGCGGCCCTCGCCATACCGCTGGGGGCGAGCGCTTGCAAGAGCGGTACGGCCGCCACGGGCGGTGCGGGCAAGGGCTCGGGCGCGCTGGTCTTCGGGAAGACCGACGGCGGGACGACCTTCATCCGCAACTACAACGTCTTCGGCCCCGCCATCCAGAAGTCGCCCAACGCCGAGATGATCTATGAGCCGTTGGCGCGGGTCGACTACAGCGACGGCGCGAAGGTCAAGCCCTGGCTGGCCAAGAGCCTGGAGTTCGATCCGACGGGCACCACGCTCACCGTGAAGCTGCGCGAGGACGTGACCTTCTCCGACGGCAAGCCCATGACCGCCGACGACGTGCTCTTCTCGCTGAACCTCCCGCTGAAGGACCCCAGTTTCAACCTCGGCGGCACCACGTACGACCGCGTCGCCAAGGTGGACTCCTCGACCGTCACGGTGCACTGGCCGCACGCCGCCTTCAGCGAGCTGAGCCAACTCGCCTCCATCCAGGTCCCGGTGGTGCCCGCGCACATCTGGCAGGGCAAGAACATCAAGAGCTGGTCCAACCCGGACCCGGTCGGCACCGGCCCCTTCACCCTGGACCGGTTCGCGCCCCAGCAGATCACCCTGCGCGCGCGGACCGACTACTGGGGCGGCCGGTTCGCCGTGAAGCAGATCAAGATCATTCCGACCAACGGAGACGCCCTGCGCGCGCAGTTGGTGCGCGGCGACGTGGACTGGGCGCTGGCGGCCTGGGGCAACGGCGAGCAGGAGTACACCGCCAAGGATCCCCGGCACAACCTCTACCAGAAGTACGCGACCGGCGGCGCCTACTCCCTCTTCTACAACACCGCGAAGGCGCCCTTCGACAACGTCCACGTACGGCGGGCGCTGGCGATGACGATTCCCCGCAAGGACATCGTCACCACCCTGGAGCGCCCCGGCACCGAGGCGGGCCCGACGGGGCTGGTGGACCAGATCTACGGGGACGTCATCCTGCCCGAGTACCGGGGCAAGGTGCAGCAGGTCGACGCCGAGGCGGCCAAGAGGGAACTCGCCCTCAGCGGCTACGAGGTCAAGGGCGGCAAGCTCGTCAAGGACGGCAAGTCCTACGCTCCGAAGCTCTCGTTCAACCAGGACTTCGGGTGGGACCCCTACGCGAACATGATGGTCCGCGGTTGGCAGGAGCACCTGGGGATCAAGGTCAAGTCGGTCGGCGCGCCCGGCGCCAACCTCTACGAGCAGCAGCAGACCGGCGAGTTCGACCTCACCATCAGCACCTCGGGCGGAGCGGGCGTCGCCGGTGTCTACAGCGCCCTGAGCAGCCGGGCGTCGCGGCCGCTCGGGCAGACGGCCGCCACCAACTTCGGCCGGTGGAAGGACGCGCCGACCGACGCCGCGATCACCGACCTGCTGTCGTCGGCCGACCCGGCCGTCACCAAGAGCGCGGGCGAGAAGCTGCAACGGATCGTCGCCGAGCAGGTGCCGTACAGCCCGATCTACAACAGCTACTGGTTCGTCCTGATCAACGCCAAGCGCTGGAGCGGCTGGCCCACCCCCGAGCACTTCTCCTACGTGCCCTTCCCCGGCAACGGTCCCGACGCCACCCTCACCCTGCTCAACTTGAAGCAGGCCACCACGTGACCGCGATCGCCGCCTCCGCCGTACCGGCGGCCGGCCGGTTCCGGATTCCGCGCCGCTGGGGATTCCTGCTGCGCCGACTGGGCTTCTACCTGGCAGCCACCTGGTCGGCGATCACCCTGAACTTCTTCCTGCCCCGGATGATGCCCGGCGATCCGTCGGCCGCGATCGTCGAGAAGCTCCAGACCGTCAGCGGTCAGCAGATGTCGCCGAGCGCCATGGAGTCCATCCAGAAGGTGTTCGGCAATCCGAACGCCGGTATCGGCCGCCAATACCTGGACTACCTCAGCCAGTTGGCGCACCTCGATCTGGGCGTCTCGATCAGCAACTACCCCACCCCGGTCACCAGCCTGCTCCGGCAGGGCCTGCCCTGGACGATGCTGCTGGTCGGCGTCACCACCGTGATCGCGTTCGTCCTGGGCACCGGCATCGGCGCGATGGCGGGCTGGAAGGCGGGCAGCCGGTTCGACACGATCGTCAGCCCGCTGACCACCTTCGTCTCGGCGGTCCCCTACTTCTGGATGGCGCTGATCGGCCTGTGGCTCTTCGCCTTCCAACTGGACTGGTTCCCGCTGGCCGGCGGATACGACGCCGACCTGACGATCGGCTTCTCGCCGTCGTTCGTCCTGAGCGTGCTGCACTACGGAGTGCTCCCGGCGGCGACCATCGTCTTCTCGGCCTTCGGCGGCTGGCTGCTGGGCATGCGCAACATGACCGTCACCACGGTCCGTGAGGACTACGTCCTGCTCGCCCAGGCCAAGGGCCTGTCCGGCCGCCGGGTGATGCTCCGCTACGCCGCCCGCAACGCGGTCCTGCCGAACTTCACCGGCTTCACCCTCGCACTCGGCCACGTCGTCGGCGGCGCCCTGCTCACCGAGGTCGTCTTCAACTACCCGGGCATCGGCTATCTGCTCTACACCTCTCTCCAACAGCGCGACTACCCGGTGATGCAGGGCGTGTTCTTCCTCATCACCCTCACCGTGCTGCTGGCCAACCTCCTGGCGGACTCCGTGTACGTGCTGCTCGACCCGCGCATCAGAGAAGGGGGGTGACCGGCCGTGCGTACCCTCTTCCTCCGCGGCTGGAAAGTCCGCATCGGCCTGGGCATCCTCGTCCTCTTCCTCCTGCTCGCCGTGTTCGGCCCCTGGCTGACGCACAGCCTGCTCGGCCTGGACCCGCGCGCCAACGACACCACCGCCATCTCCCGGTCGCCCGGCGTCGGACATCCGCTGGGCACCAACCAGTACGGGCAGGACATGCTCGCCCAGGTCGTGGCCGGTGCCCGCGGCTCGATGTACGTCGGCGTGCTCGGCGCGGTGGTCGGCACGGCGATCGCGATCCTGGTCGGCGTACCGGCCGGGTTCTACGGCGGCAAGATCGACGGCGCCCTGAACTTCCTGACGAATCTCTTCCTCGTCATGCCGACGCTGCCGCTCATCATGATCGTGGCCGGTTACCTCCAGGGCACAGGGCTCACCACGATCGCCCTGATCATCGGCTTCTTCGGCTGGTCGGGCGGCGCGCGCACCCTGCGCGCCCAGGCCATGAGCATCGCCAACCGCGACTTCGTACGCGCCATGCGGATGCTCGGCGAGCGCGGTCGCCGACTGGTCTTCGCCGAAGTGCTGCCGCATCTGACCGGCCTCATCGCGTCGATGTTCCTGCACGCGATGATCGGCGCCGTCATGGCCGAGGCGGGACTGGCCTTCCTCGGCATCTCCGACTCCTCGTCGATCAGTTGGGGGACGATGATCCAGGGAGCGCAGCAGCAGAGCGCGGTCCTGCGCGGCCTGTGGTGGTGGTTCGTGCCGCCCGGCCTGTGCATCGCCCTGATCGGCACCGCGGCGGCGCTGGTCAACTTCGGCATCGACGAACTGGCCAACCCCAAACTGCGCGTCGCCCGACCGGTGTCCGCCCGGCGCACCAGGCAACTGGCGCGGACGGGAGGCGCGGCCTGATGACCGTCCACACAGAGCCGAAGCACCGGCCGCTGATCCCCGCGGGACAGACCGTCCTCGAAGTCCGCGGCCTGACCGTCGAATACGCCACCGGAGCCGATCCGGTGCGCGCCTGCTCCGACATCTCCTTCACCCTGCGCCGAGGGGAGATCCTCGGCGTCGCCGGAGAGTCCGGCTCGGGGAAATCCACGCTGATCACCGCCCTGACCCGGCTCCAGCGCCCGCCGGCCGTCACCACCGCGGGCGAGATCCTCTTCCACGGCAGGGACGGCGCGCCACCGGTCGACCTCGCCGCGCTCGACGGCAAGCGGATGCGCCGCTACCGGTGGACGGCCCTGTCCATCGTGCTCCAGTCCGCGATGGACGCGCTGAACCCGGTGATGCGCATCGGCGCCCAGTTCGCCGACGTCCTGCGCGCCCACGACCGCGCGCTGAACAAGCGGGCCGCCTGGGCGCGGGCGGCCGAACTGCTCGGCCTGGTCGGCATCTCCGAGGACCGGATCCGCGATTACCCGCACCAGTTGTCCGGCGGAATGCGTCAGCGCGCCGCCATCGCCCTGGCCCTGGCCTGCGGGCCGGAGCTGGTGGTGATGGACGAGCCCACGACCGCCGTCGACGTGGTCATGCAGCGGCAGATCCTCGCCCAAGTGCTGCGCCTGCGCGCGGAATTGGGCTTCGCCGTCGTCTTCGTCACCCACGACCTGTCGCTGCTGCTGGAGCTGGCCGACCGTATCGCCGTGATGTACGCGGGCCGCATCGTCGAGGTGGGCGAGGCCGCGGCCATCTACGGGGCGCCCAAGCACCCCTACACCCAGGGGCTGCGCGACTCCTTCCCGCCGCTGCACGCCCCGCTGCGCGATCTGCACGGCATCCCCGGCACACCCTCCGACCTGCGCCGACTGCCGTCGGGCTGCCCGTTTCACCCGCGCTGCGCGCGGCGGACGGACGGGTGCGACGAGCGGCTGCCGCTGCTGCTGCCGGTGGGCCCCGGGCCGGGACACGAAGCGGCGTGCCTGCTCAACGAGACCGACGGCGACAACGGAGGCGAGACCCGATGAGCGAGCACATGACCGAGGCCGTGTCCGCTCCGGACGAAGAGGCCCGCACGCCCGACGCGGCGCACGAAGCGCCGCCGTATGTACTGGAGGCCCTGGACGTCTCCAAGCACTTCACCGCCCGCGGCGCGCTCGGCCGTACCTCCGTCGTCCGCGCGGTCGAGGACGCCACGGTCCGGCTGAAGCCCGGTCAGATCCTGGCGCTGGTGGGGGAGAGCGGCAGCGGGAAGACCACGCTCGCACGGATGCTGGCCCGCTTCCACGAACCGACGCGGGGCGAGATCCTGCTGCGCGGCGAGCCGGTGAGCCGCAGCAGGCGGGGGCGGCGCGCCTACCACTCCGAGGTCCAGATGATCTTCCAGGACCCCTTCGGCTCCCTGAACCCGATGCACCGGGTCCGCTACAACCTCGACCGGGCGCTGCGGCTGCACCACCCGCACCTGTCCGCGGCCGAACGCGAGCAGCGGATGACGCTGCTGCTGGAGAAGGTCAGCCTCACCCCGGCCGCCGAATTCGCCGCGAAGTTCCCGCACGAGCTGTCCGGGGGCCAGCGCCAGCGCGTCGTCATCGCCCGCGCGCTCGCCGTGGAACCCAAAGTGCTGCTCGGGGACGAGCCGATCTCCATGCTCGACGTCTCCATCCGGCTGGAGATGCTCAATCTGCTCCAGCGACTGCGCGCCGAGGACGGCCTGGCGCTGCTGTACATCACGCACGACATCGCCAGCGCCCGCTACCTGTGCGACGAGATCGCCGTGATGTACGCAGGGCAGATGGTGGAGTCGGGACCGAAGGAGGACGTCATCGCGTCCCCCCAGCACCCGTACACCAAGCTGCTCATCGAGTCCTCGCCCGACCCCGAGCGCGGTGTCGGCGACCGCGAGGCGTTCTTCGCGGGCGCCGACGAACTGGGCGAGCCGCCCAGCCTGATCGACCCGCCCGCGGGCTGCCGCTTCCACCCCCGCTGCCCGTTCGCGATGAAGGAGTGCGCCGAGCAGGCCCCACCGGTCACCGACCTCGGCGACGGCCACTGGGCGAAGTGCTGGCTGCACGCCAAGGGCCGGGCCGGGGTGATGGCCGGCACGACACACGCCGCGGCGACCACCGCCCGGCGGGAAGCACTCCAGGGGGCGTGATGACAGGACAACGACGCGGCAGGGCGCCCAACCAGGCGGACGTGGCACGGCTCGCCGGAGTGTCCCAGTCGGCGGTGTCCCGGGTGATCAGCGGTGACGCGGCGACCGCGCGGATCTCGGAGGAGACCCGGCGGCGGGTCTTCGACGCCGTGAAGGAGTTGGGCTACGTCGCCAACCCCGCCGCCCGGGCGATGCGCAATCAGCGCAACAACCTGCTGGGCGTGCACACCTTCGAGCGGGTCTTCCCGCACGCGCGCGAGGACTTCTACTTCGAGTTCCTGCTCGGCATCGAGGAACGCGCGGAGGAGACCGGCTTCGACCTGGTGCTGTTCACCTCCACCGGGGCCGGCGGCGACGGCGAGCGCAAGATCTACCGGGGCGGCACGAACCGGCTGAATCTGGCCGACGGCAGCATCCTGCTCGGTGTGGCGACCGACCGCGGCGAGCTGGCCCGGCTCTGGTACGAGGGGTACACCTTCGTGCACATCGGCCGCCGCGAGGTGCCCGGCGCGGAGATCCCGCAGATCATCCCCGACTACCGGTCGGCCAGCGGACAGATCGTCGAGCGCCTCGCGGACCACGGCCACCGGCGGTTCGGCTACGTGCGCGACTGGCTGGAGCTGGAACCGTACGCCGACCGCCGCACCGGCTACGCCGAGGCCATCGCGCGGCTCGGGCTGACGGACACCTCCCCTGGCCACCTCGGCGCGGCCGACCTCGACCAGGCGTGGCTGGACGAGGTGGCGGACGGCGGCGCGACCGCCGTCGTGGTGGAGAGCGTACGGCTCGCGGAATCGCTGCGTGACGGCCTCGCGAGCCGGGGCCGCAAGATCCCCGAGGACGTCTCGGTCGCCGTACTGGAAGGGGCTTCCGCGGACCTCGCCGGTCAGTGGGCCTCGCTGGAGATCCCCCGCAAGGAGATCGGCCGGATCGCCGTGGACCAGCTGCACGCGATGCTCGACGACCCCGGCAAGCGGGCCGAGAGCGTCCTCGTGCCGTGCCCGCTGGTCCCCGGCGCCACCATCGCGGCGGTGAGCTGACAGGAGCGGCCGCACAGCACGCATCTCACGACAGCGGGCGGCGTCCGTCGATCACGGCTGCCCTGAAGACACCCGGCACGACCACCGAGCCGGAACCGACCGTTCCGACCGGCAGAGACCGGTGACAAGGAGTTCTTGGGCACATGGCAGAGATACGAACAGAGATCCTCGTGGTCGGCGGTGGGCTGGGCGGCGTCGCGGCCGCGCTCACGGCGGCGCGGCTCGGCCGTACGGTGGTGCTCACCGAGCCCACCGACTGGCTCGGCGGGCAGCTCACCGCCCAGGCCGTGCCACCCGACGAGCACCCCTGGATCGAAGGCCCCGCCTGCCCACCCGGCTACGCCGACCTGCGCAGACGCGTGCGCGACTACTACCGCCGCAACTACCCGCTCACGCCCGGGGCGGCGCGGGACCCCCGACTCGATCCGGGTCTCGGCATCGTCAGCCGGATGTGTCACGAACCGCGGGTGGGCGCGGCCGTCATCGAGGAGATGCTGGCCCCCTGGCGGGCCTCCGGCGCGATCACCGTGCTGACCGGGTACGAGCCCGTCGCCGCGCACACCGAGGGCGACCGCGTCGAGGCGGTCACGCTGGCCGGACGGCACGACGACCGCCGGATCACCGTCCACGCCTCCTACGTCGCGGACGCCACCGAACTCGGCGACCTGCTGGAACTGGCCGGTGTGGAACACGTCATCGGCGCCGAGGGCCGCGACGAGACCGGCGAGCCCCACGCGCCCGACACCGCCGACCCCCTCGACCAGCAGGCCGTGTCCTGGTGCTTCGCCCTGGAACACCGGCCGGGCGAGGACCACGTCATCGACCGGCCGGACACCTACGACCACTGGCTCACCACCACCGCGCCCTTCTGGCCGGGACCGCAGCTCTCCCTCACCGACGTCGTTCCGATCACTCTCGAAGAGCGCACCTGGACGCTGATGGGCGCCGACCAGAGCGCGGGGGAGCACTTCGACCTGTGGCAGTTCCGGCGCGTCCTGGCCCGCGAGCAGTTCGCGCCCGGAGCCTTCGCCTCGGACCTCACCGTCGTCAACTGGCCCCAGATCGACTACTGGGAGGCGCCGCTGCTCGGTGTGAGCGCCGAGGCCCGGCAGGCGGCCCTCGCCGCCAGCCGCGACCTGTCGCTGTCCTTCCTGCACTGGCTCCAGACCGAGGCCCCGCGCCCCGACGGCGGCACCGGCTACCCCGGCCTGCGCCCGCGCCCCGATGTCACCGGCACCGCGGACGGCCTGGCCAAGACGCCGTACATCCGCGAATCCCGCCGTATCAAGGCGGAGTTCACCGTCCTCGAACAGCACGTCGGAGTCCAGGCGCGGCCCGAGGGCGCGGGCAGCGAGGTCTTCCACGACAGCGTCGGCCTCGGCAGCTACCGCATCGACCTGCACCCCTCCACCACCGGCCGGACCTACATCGACATCGACTCCTACCCGTTCCAGATCCCGCTGGGCGCGCTGATCCCGGTCCGGGTCGACAATCTGCTGCCCGCCAACAAGAACATCGGCACCACCCACATCACCAACGGCTGCTACCGCCTGCACCCCGTGGAGTGGGCCATCGGCGAGGCCGTCGGCGCTCTGGCCGGATTCTGCCTGGACCGGGCGCTGCCGCCGCGCAAGGTCCGGTCCGACCAGGCGCAACTGGCCGACTACCAAAGGCTGCTGAGCCGTACCCTCGGCATTTCGCTGGCCTGGCCCGAGGCGGTCAGGACCCGGACGGAGGACCGATGAACCAGGGAGAGCCCACGATGCCGAACCCGGCGCGCGCCGACGACCACGAGACCCGTATCGCCGACCTGCTCGGCCGGATGACCGTCGAGGAGAAGTTCGGACAGTTGCAGCAGCTCGCCTGGGCCTGGAACACCGGTCCCGGCGGGGGCAGTACCGGCGCGGTCGAGGCCGCGGCGCGCAAGGGCCTGCTCGGCTCGGTGCTCAACGTGGTCGGCGCCGCGAACAGCAACGCCGTTCAGCGCATCGCGGTGGAGGAGTCCCGGCTCGGCATTCCGCTGGTCTTCGGCCTGGACGTGATCCACGGATTCCACACCACGTTCCCCATTCCGCTGGCCCAGGCGGCGGCCTTCGACCCGGCCGTGACGCGGACCGACGGCGAGGTCTCGGCGGCCGAGGCCCGGTCCAACGGCGTCCACTGGACGTTCTCGCCGATGGTGGACGTCACCCACGAGCCCCGGTGGGGCAGGATCGCCGAGAGCCCCGGCGAGGACCCGTATCTGGCCGCGCGCTACGCGGTGGCCAAGGTGCACGGGTACCAGGGGGACGACCTGTCCGCGCCGGACCGGGTGGCCGCCTGCGCCAAGCACTTCGCGGCGTACGGCGGCGCCGAGGGCGGGCGCGACTACAACACCGTGGACGTCTCCGAGCAGCGGCTGCGCAACCTCTACCTGCCGCCGTTCGAGGCCGCCGTCGCGGCGGGAGCGGCCACCGTCATGGCCGCCTTCAACACCGTCAGCGGCGTTCCCGCGCACGCCAACCCCCGTACGCTGACCGGCGTTCTGAAGGACGGCTGGGGGTTCGACGGGGTCGTGGTCAGCGACTGGACGGGGGTCCAGGAGCTGATCGCGCACGGCAGCGCGGCCGACGAGGCCGACGCCGGGCGGCTGGCGCTGTCGGCGGGTGTGGACCTGGAGATGGTGTCCACCACCTTCGTCGACCACGGCCCGGCCCTGCTGGAGCGCGGCGAGTTGAGCCAGGAGCGGCTGGACGACGCCGTGGCCCGCGTCCTGCGGCTGAAGCTGCGGCTCGGTCTGTTCGAGCGGCCGTACGTCGAGGAGTCCGCCGAGATCACCGCCCCGAGCGCCGCCGCACGGGCCGCCGCCCGCGAGGTGGCGGGCCGCTGCGTGGTGCTGCTGAAGAACGACGGCGGAGCGCTGCCGCTGGACGGGACCGCCATCGGGACGCTCGCCGTCCTCGGCCCGTTCGCGGACAGCGGCGATCTGCTGGGGACGTGGGCGCTGCCCGGAGCGCCCGAGGCCGCCCCGGTCCTGCGGAGCCTGCGCGAAGCCCTGCCGGACGCGGTTGTCACCCATGCCCCGGGCGTCCCCGCGGACGGCTCCGACGTCTCCGGCCTTCCGGAGGCCGTCGCGACGGCCTCGGCCGCCGACGCCGTCGTCCTGGTGGTGGGTGAGCCCTCCGAGATCAGCGGAGAGGCGGCGGTCCGCAGCGACCTGGGACTTCCCGGCCGCCAGGAGGAGTTGATCAGGGCGGTCGCCGCGACGGGCACGCCGTGTGTGGTGGTGCTCGTGGGCGGGCGGCCGTTGACGATCGGGGACTGGGCGGACCAGGTGCAGGCGGTCGTCATGGCCTGGCACCCCGGTATCGAGGCGGGCCCGGCCGTCGCCGACGTGCTCACCGGGGCCGTCGTCCCGGGCGGCAAGCTCCCCGTGACCTTTCCGCGGACGGTGGGCCAGGTCCCGCTGTACTACAACCACGAGCGCACCGGCCGCCCGTACGACCCGGCCGTGCCGGAGGAGAAGTACGTCTCGAAGTACCTCGACGTCCAGGACGGCCCGCGATTCCCCTTCGGCCACGGCCTGAGCTACACCGACTTCGCCCTCGACGAGCCGACGCTCAGCCGCGAGCGGATCACGGTGCGCGAACTCCTGGCGGGCGAGACGGTCGAGGTCACCGTCCGCGTCCGCAACACCGGCGAGCGCGAAGGGGAGGAGGTCGTCCAGCTCTACGTCCAGGACCCCGTGGCCGCCATCGCCCAGCCGGTCCGCCGCCTGCGGGGCTTCGACCGGGTCCGGCTGGCCGCAGGGGAGGAGCGGACGGTCCGCTTCACACTCGGCGCCGACGACGTCGGCTTCTGGACGAACGACCCGGCCGGGGTCTTCACCGTGGAGCCGGGCGAGATCCACGTCCACACCGGCAACAGCTCGCGCACCCAAGCGCGCCGGACCTTCCGGATCACCTGACCAAAGCGATACCCGACCATCCCGATACCCGGCCTTCCGGCCCGCCTGACCATCGGGATACCTGACCAGAGCCTCCGCGCAGAGGCGTACCGCCCGCGCGGGCACATCATCTCGACCCACGGAAAGGAGCGCGCACGAGGTCCCGTGGAGCCGGATCCGGGGTCCGCGACGCCGTGAACGTCGCGGCCCGGAAGCGCACACGGACTGCCCGGCACCGCGCCGGTACACGCCGGACGCGGTTGGCCGAGGCATGCCCCCACCACGATTCATCGGCTGCGTGCCTGTGCGTCGACATACGCACGCAGTGAGGGAGAACCATGAGAGCAAAGGCGCTCACACTCGCGATCGTACCTGTCGTCCTCGGCTGTCTGCCCGCCACAACGGTCGCGGCACACGCCGCGACGGCGACGTACTACGTCTCGCCGAGCGGCAGCGACAGCAACACCGGACTGTCACCCGCCCAGGCGTGGAAGACCGTCGCGAAGGTCAACGGCTCCACCTTCCCCCAGGGAAGCTCCGTCTCCTTCGAAGGCGGGCAGACCTTCACCGGCTGCCTGGTCTTCAACTCCGTCAACGTGCCCTCGTCGTCCGCGTCCACGCCGTTCGTGGTGAACTCCTACGGCACCGGGCTGGCCACCCTCTCCTCGAACTGCACCGGCGACTACTCGGCGGCCGTGACGGCCGACAACGTCAGCGGCTTCCAGTTGACCGGACTGAAAGTGGTCAACGGCTCCACGACCGCGGCCGGCGTCCTGCTGGAGAACCAGAACGGCACGGCCGCCACCCAGGGGCTGGCGGTGTCCGGCTCCGACATCTCCGGATTCTCCACACCCGCCGGAAGCAGCAGCTCGTTCGGCGGGGAGATCATGATCCTCGGCTACGCGGTCAACGGGCACAGCGGGCCCCTGAACGACGTCCAGATCCGTCACAACAAGCTGCACGGCGCGAGCGTGACCTCACCGGACGGCCCCGGCATCTACGGCTGGGGCTCCGGGGAGAACATCACCGACGTCACGGTCGAGGGCAACACGGTCTACAACCTCGGCATGCCCGCGAAGGATACGGGTGCGGGCATCACCGGCAACGGCTGGGACGGCGCGGTGATCCAGCACAACGTGATCCACGACGTGGGCGCGAACGTGACCTCCTGCGGCGGCGCGAGCGGCATCGAGACGTACACCTCGAACAACGTCACCATCAGGTACAACGAGGTCTACAACGTGCAGCCGTACCCGGCGTTCACGGCCGGGTGCGACTGGGACGGCATCGACCTCGACGGCGGCACGACGAACTCGGTGGTCGAGTACAACTACACCCACCACAACGCCGGCAGCGGCCTGCTCGCCTACACCTCGACCGTCGACTCCAAGGTGTGGGGTCCCAACACCTACCGCTACAACATCTCCGAGAACGACGACTGGGCCAAGATCCAGGGCGGCCTGATGACCGTCGTGCCCAACGCGCCGAAGAACGCGCTGTCGGTCTACGGGAACACCTTCTTCACCAACGTCGCCCAGAGCACCAAGTCCACGGCCAGCGCCTGCTTCAACTTCGGCTACAGCGCGGGCACCTGGGCCGGCGGCTCACTGATCGCGGACAACATCTGCGACATGGGCAACAGGGACCAGTACGGTCACCCCGGCCAGTTCTACTACAACGCCTACGGCCAGACCGGCATGACCCTGTCGCACAACCTGTACTACGCGGCCAGCTCCCCGGCCTGGCGCTGGGGCGGCACCACCTACAGCACCTTCGCCGCGTGGCAGGCCGCGGGAGTGGAGACCGGACCGGTCTTCGGCGACCCGCTGTTCACCTCGCCCGGCACCGGCGGCACCTGCGCCTGGACGCCGTCCTCCGGCGCGGGACCGCAGCCGTGCCCGCAGGCGTACACGCTCGCCTCCGGTTCCCCGGCCGCGGGTTCGGGAGTCGCCGTCTCCGGCAACGGGGGCGTGGACTACTACCAGAACGCGATCCCCGGCACCCCCAACATCGGCGCCGACGCCGGTTAGCACCCTGGCCCGCACCTGCCGGGGCGGCCCGTCGCACGCGATGAGCGGCGGGCCGCCCCGGCGCGGCGAAGTGACCATCGCACGGCCCGAACTGACGCCACCTCAACCAGCAGATTCCTAAGGAGCGCTGAAACGGCATGACCGCACCGCGCACTCTCCTCACCACCGAACCCGCCCGCGACAGCCGGGACTTCCGCACCGAGCGGCTCAGCGCCGACCTGGTGATCGTCGGCGGCGGAATGGCCGGTACGTGTGCGGCCGTGACCGCCGCGCGGGCCGGGGCGCGGGTCGTCCTGGTCCAGGACCGGCCCGTGCTGGGCGGCAACGCCTCCAGCGAGATACGGCTCTGGGTGCTGGGCGCCACCGCGCACATGTTCAACAACAACCGCTGGTCGCGCGAGGGCGGCGTGCTCGACGAGATCCTCGTGGAGAACATGTTCCGCAACCCCGAGGGCAACGCCGTGCTGTTCGACACCGTGCTGCTGGAGAAGGCGGTCGCCGAGCCGGGCATCACCCTCCTGCTGAACACGGCGGCGACGGCGGTGTCCAAGGACGGCGACCGGATCGCCTCGGTGAGCGCCTTCTGCGCCCAGAACTCCACGCGCTACGAGCTGACGGCCCCGGTGTTCTGCGACGCGTCGGGTGACGGCGTCCTCGGCTACCTGGCCGGCGCCGCCTACCGGATGGGCGCGGAGTCCACCGAGGAGTTCGGCGAACTCTTCGCGCCCGAGGAGTCGTACGGCGGCCTGCTCGGCCAGTCGATCTACTTCTACAGCAAGGACGTCGGACGGCCGGTGACCTTCGTGCCGCCCGGCTACGCGCTCGACGACATCACCGAGATCCCCCGCTGGCGCAGCTTCGACACCACGGTCCAGGGCTGCCGGCTGTGGTGGATCGAGTACGGCGGCCGTCTCGACACCGTGCACGACACGGAGGAGATCAAGTGGGAGCTCTGGAAGGTGGTCTACGGCGTCTGGAACCACCTGAAGAACTCCGGTGGCTTCCCCGAGGCGAAGACCCTGACGCTGGAGTGGGCCGGGCTGATTCCCGGCAAGCGGGAGAGCCGCCGGTTCGAGGGCCTGTACATGCTCCGCCAGCAGGACATCGTCGACCAGCGCCCCCATGCCGACGCCGTCGCCTCCGGCGGATGGTCCCTCGACCTGCACCCGGCCGACGGCGTGTTCAGCGAGCACGCCGGGAGCAACCACCTGCACGCGCGCGGGGTCTACCAGGTGCCCTACCGCTGCCTGGTCAGCCGTGACGTGAGCAATCTGCTGCTGGCGGGCCGGATCATCAGCGTCTCGCACGTCGCGTTCGCCTCGACCAGGGTGATGGCCACCTGCGCCCAGATCGGACAGGCCGCCGGGATGGCCGCCGCCGTGTGCGCGCGTGACGGCGTACTCCCGGCGGAGCTGACGAAACCCGACCGGATGGCCGCCCTTCAGCGTGAACTCCTGCGCGCCGGGCAGCACATCCCCGACCTGCGGCTCGACGATCCGGACGACCTCGCCGGGCAGGCCGCGCTCACCGCGTCGAGCGAGCTGACCGTGGGGTCGCTCCCCGACGACGGTCCCGCGGCGCCGCTCGACCACTCGCGCGCCCAACTGCTGCCGCTGAACGCGGGAAAGCTGCCGAGGATGACGCTGACCGTCGACGTGGCCGCGCCCACCACCTTGCGGGTGGAGCTCCGTACCGGCAACCGGCCGGAGGACTACACCCCCGATGTGGTGCTGGCCGCGCGGGAGTTCAGTCTCGACGCCGGCGCCGGGCAGCGGATCGAGGTCGACGTCGAAGCGGCGGTCGACCGGCCGCGGTACGTCTTCCTGACGCTGATCCGCAACGACGACGTGTCGGTGCGGACCACCACCCGGCGCGTCACCGGCCTGCTCGCGGTCCGGCACACGGGCACCCAGGAGGCGGACGACGCCGTCGGCAAGCCGCGCGTGGAGTTCTGGACCCCCGAACGGCGCCCCGGCGGACACAACTTCGCCCTGACGATCGACCCTCCGCTCAGGGCGTGGAGCGTGGAGGGCGTCCGCAACGGCCACCACCGGCCCACGGCGCGGCCCAACGCGTGGGCCGCCGCGTACGAGGACCGCCGTCCCACCGTCCGCCTGCGCTGGCCGGAGCCCCGACGCATCGGCCGCCTCCACCTGACCTTCGACACCGACGCCGACCACGCCATGGAGTCCGTCCTGTGGGACCACCAGGAGCGCGCGGTGCCGTTCTGCGTCCGCGATTACGTCGTCCGCGCCGGGGACCGCGTGGTCGCAGAACGCGCCGACAACCACCAGACCCACAACGTCCTCACCTTCGACACCCCCCTCGAAACGGACGAGCTGTCCGTCGAGGTGGTGTCCACGCACGGCGCCGCCCCCGCCGCGCTCTTCGCCGTCCGCTGCTACGCGGCACCGTCGTGACGCCACCGCGGGGAGGACGACGTCCTACCGCGCGCGGTGCCGCAGGACGCGGAGTTGGGACATCAGCAGGCGGATCAGCGGCGTGCGGTTGCGGTGGCTGTTCTCGTAGCGCAGCACCGTTTCCAGTTCTTCGCGCTGGAGTGAGGGGACGATCCCCTCGATCGTGAGCTTGGGCAGATGTTTGTAGTCCGCGATCGGCAGTGCGCCGGTGGGCGGCGAGCCGGTCTCGTCATCGAATATGTCCAACGAAGTCACCTCTTGGGTCACGTATGCGCGTGCCCGGAGGAGGACCGGGGAAACGGGTGTTCGAGTGGGGATCGTCACACGGGTGTCTCCTCGGCGTGCGCGGGACCTCGCCCGCCCGCCGTCCGGGGCCGCGCGGCCCCGGACGGCGGAGGCGCCGTCGCTCCCGGTCAGCGTGCGAGGGCGGCCAGCCGGTCCCGTACTCCGGACATGTCCCAGCCCTGGGAGCGGTGGGAGATGAAGCGGTCGGGCCGGAGCAGGCACAGGCCGGGGCCGGTGGCCGCGAACGCCTGGTGGCAGGCGCCGTGCCGGTCGCCGAGCAGCGACCGGTCGGGGTCGCCCTTCCCGCGGGTCCGGCTCACCGCGACGACGGTGCCGAAGTCCCCGAGCGCCTCGCGGCCCGCCCGCGTCACCTCGGCGATCCGCCGCTCGTCGTCCTCGTACCCGAGGAACACCAGCAGGGCGTGTTCGCTGCCGCGCAGCCGGTGCCGCAGCGTGGTGAAGCCCGTGCCGTCGTGGACGAACGCGTCGGGGGAGAGGTCGCCGGGGCCGGGTCCGCCCGCGCCGGACCTGCGGGCGCGGTCGACCTGCGGGCTGTGCTCGTAGTCGACGAAGAGCTCGGTGACGCCGAGGGCCAGCCGATGCCGTACGGGAGGGGTCCTGCTGATCAGCCGCAGTGCCTGCGCTCGCAGCGTACGGGCGACCGGGGCGTGCGTCGTGGCCACCTTCGTGGCGCGGGTCGTGGCGTGCAGCACCCGGTCCGCCACCGGACGGCGCTCCTGCTCATAGGAGTCCAGCAGCCCCGCGCCCGCCCGCCCCTGCACGACCAGCGCGAGCTTCCAGGCCAGATTGTGCGCGTCCTGGAGGCCGACGTTCATGCCCTGTCCGCCGACCGGGCTGTGGGTGTGCGCCGCGTCCCCCGCCAGCAGGATCCGCCCCTGCCGGTAGTGCTCGGCCAGCGACTCGCGCACCTCGAAACCGCTCAGCCAGTCCACACGGGAGATCGCGCTGCCGCCGTCGGCGCCGCAGAGCGGGGTGCGCTCGGCGAGCAGCCGGTTGAGCATGTCCTCGTCCGGTTCCGGCGCGTCGGAGCCGGACGGGACATCGGCGATGACACGCCAGTGGCCGGGCTTGGGGAGCGGAAGCAGGACGAGGATGCCGTGGCCGCCCAGCCAGGGATGCAGCCGGTCCTGGGGAAGCTCCCAGTCGGCCGCGACATCGGCGAGCAGGAAGGCGCGGTGCAGATCACGGTGGTCGCCGGCGATCCCGGCCGTCCGCCGTACGGTGCTGTGCGCCCCGTCGCAGGCGATCAGCCAGTCGGCGCGAACCGTGCGCTCCGCGCCGTCGGGCATCCGCAGGGTCGCGGTGACGCCGTCCGCGTCCTGACGGCACGTGGTCAGTTCGGTGCCGCGCTCGGCGACCGCGCCCTGCCGCCGCGCGGCCGTCTCCAGTAAATCCGCCACCTCCGGCTGCGGGAGGGAGAGCGCGAAGGGGAACGGCGAGCGGATGCCGTCCAGTTCGAGCGGGATGACGTCGTCCGGGCCGGGATGGACGTCGATACGGCGCAGGATCCGGCCGCGGTCGACCGCCTCCTCGGCGATCCCGAGGTCGTCGAGCACCTCCAGGGTGCGGGCTCCCACCACCAACGCCCTGCTCTGCGTGTTCTCCTCGGTGGACCGCTCGATCAGCCGGACCCGCACACCGCGCCGGACCAGCTCCTCGGCGACCAACAGCCCGGTGGGCCCCGCACCGACCACCAGAACCTGGCAACTCGCGCCGCCGTCAACGGTGTTCGCTTCCATCGATCCTCCGCGAGACCTCATGCGTGTCCTGGCGACACGGCCTGGCCCTCGCCTACCCCGTCCCGCCCTCCGCCCCCGCGGCAAATTCGGCCGGGGCCCGACGCGCCACCGCCGCCGGTCGGGCAGCCGGTCGAGCGGTCCTCGCGGATTGCCGGTTTCGGCCACCCCTGCCTCGCCATTTTCCGTTCATAGGGGTGGCGCTCGCCGGATTAGGGGTTACTGGCGAGTGCGGAGCCGAACTAGTTTCGAAACCGCATGCATGGCACTCCTTGGGCACGTTGGGCGGATTTGTACGAATTGGAGATGTGTGTGAACCGCGAGGCATGGTTCAGCCGCTATCACCCAGCTCCGCCCGGAAGTGAACCCCGCAGACTCGTCTGTTTTCCGCACGCCGGAGGCTCGGCAAGTTTTTACCTCCCCGTTTCCAGCGCGCTGCAACCGGATGTCGAAGTCATCGGGGTGCAGTATCCGGGACGGCAGGAACGCAGGACCGAGCAACCGGTCCAGGACCTGCACGACCTGGCCGACCTGGCCGCCGAGGCGCTGGCCCCCATGGTCGACCGGAGGACCGCGTTCTTCGGCCACAGTATGGGCGCGGTCGTCGCCTACGAAGTGGCCCTGCGGCTGAAACGGAACCATGGGGTGGAGCCGGCCCGGCTCTTCGTCTCCGGGCGCCGCGCGCCCTCCGCCCACCGTCCGCTGCCCGATCCGGTCCACCGGCGGGACGACGCCGGCATCGTCGCCGAACTGCGCCGACTCGCCGGTACCCACGCCGATCTGCTCGCCGACGACGAGATCGTGCGCATGATCATGCCCGCGGTCCGCGGTGACTACCGGGCCATCGAGACCTACGCGCCGCGCCCGGCGCCGCCGCTGAATTGCCCGGTCACCGCGTTCGTCGGCGACCGCGACCCGCAGGTGGAGATCGCGGAAGCGGAGGCGTGGGCAGGGCACACCGCGGGCCCGTTCGACATCGAGGTCTTCCCCGGCGGCCACTTCTACCTGGTGGCCGAGGGGCCGGCGGTGATCGCCGGGTTACGCGACCGGCTCGGCGTGCCGGTGTGACCGATCCGGCGGTGACCGGGTTGGCGGTGACCGGGCCGGCCGTGGCCGACCCGGATGCGGCCGAGTCGGAGATGGCCGACTTCTTCCGCTTCCTTAACGCGCCGAGGTTGCCCGATCTTCGGAAAGCCGCGATAGAGTCGATTCGGCTTTCGGATACGGTGGGAGTTGGCTGTTTGGGATAGATGAGGATCATCTGTGCCACGGGGTTCACACCCGCAGGCGCTTTGTTGCGTTCCCGGTGTCTTTTGGGTAATGCGAATTGAACGGTTTGAACGGGGGCTGTTCACTGTCGTGGAATTTATTCAGCGTGAAGCGCAGTTAGAGTTTTTGAGCAATTCCTTGCGGGATGTCATGTCCGGCAGCGGGAGAACGGTTCTGGTCGAGGGCGCGATCGCCTGCGGCAAGAGCCAGACCCTGGAATGGGTCATCGACGAGGCGACCAGGTCCGGGGTCACCCTGCTGTGCGCGGCGGGGTCGCCCGCCGAGGCCGGCACACCCCTGGGCGCCGTCTCCCAACTGATGGACGGCGTGCCGCCGTCGACCGCGCCACCGGTACCGCCCGACGGGGCCACCGACCAGGGAACCGGCCGGTTCGCCCGCCAACTCGCCGCGGCCGTGAAGGACATGGCCGAGCAGGCACCGGTGGTCATCGCCGTCGACGACCTCCAGCACGTCGACGCCGAGTCGCTGCGGTGTCTGCTCCAGCTCGCCCGGCTGACCCGGCGCGGACGTGTCCTGATGGTGCTCACCCAGCCGCTGCACGGCGGACCGCGGGACCCGCAGTTCGCCGTCGAGCTGCTGCGTCAGCCAGAGGTGCACCGGCTGCGGCTGCTGCCCCTGGACCAGGACGGCGTGGCCCAGATCCTGGCCGCGTATACCGATCTGCCCGCCGGAGCGGTCAACGCCGCGGAGCTGTACCGGCTGACCGGCGGCAATCCGCTGCTGCTGCGGGCGTGTCTCGAGGACTGCCATCGCGCGGTGGCCCACTGGCCGCCGGGCATCGCCCCGCCGCTCGCCGGGGAGCTGTTCGGACAGGCGCTGCTGACCTGCCTGCGCCGCGGAGGCGAGGACACCTGGGAGGTGGCTGCCGCCGTCGCGGTGCTGGGCGAGGCGGCCGACACCGAGTCCGTCGGGCGCGTCTCCGAGGCCACCTCCTGGAGCGTCGACGAGGCGTTGCAGGCACTGGAGTCCGCGGGCATCGTGGACGGCCCGCGCTTCCGCGACCCGGTGGCGCGGGCCGTGGTCCGCGACAGCCTGGACGCGGCCGAGAGCGGCCGGTTGCACCGCGAGGTCGCCGGTCTGCTCAGGGACCAGGGCGCCCGCCCCTCGGCGGTGGCCGCGCACCTGCTCGCGGGGGGCGAGGTGCCCGGCTCCTGGGGAGCGGCCGTACTGCGGGAGGCCGCGGAGGCCGCGCTGCATGAGGACGACGCCCCGCTCGCCATCGACTACCTGGAGCTGGCCTGCGCCGGGTGCGACGACGAGCGGGTGCGTACGGACATCAGGCTGCGGCTGGCCGCCGTGCTGTGGCGGATCAACCCCGCCGCGGCCGAGGCCAGGCACCTGCCGGAACTGGTCGCCTCCGCGGCCACCACCCGGCTGCCCGCCCACACCGCCGCCGGTCTCGCTGACCTGCTGATCAGCCACGGCCGCTTCGAGGAGGCCCGCGCCATCCTCGGCGGCCTCAAGGCGAGGGCGTCGTCCGGCCAGTGGGGCGCGGCGCAGGCGGCGCTCGGTCAACTGACGCCCCTGGCCGGGCAGTGGTGCGGCGAGGGCGGCGACCCCGGGTTGCAGGACCACCCGATATCCGCGGACGCGGTGGCGCATCCGTCCCCCGACGGGTCGCTGCGCTGCCCGGTCCTGTCGCCCGACACCGGCGTGGAGACCTCGGCCGAACGCTTTCTGCGGGTGTCCCCGCTGATGGACGTGACGCTGACGCCGATCGTCAACGCCGTGGTGTCGCTGTACTTCGGCGACCGGCTGGAAGCCGCCGACGACGCCTGCCGCAGATTCCAGGAGGAGGCCGACCGGCGGCGGGCGCCGGGCTGGCGGGCGGTGTTCGCCGGCCTGCGGGCCGACATCGCGCTGCGCGGAGGACGGTTGGAGGCCGCCGCGCAGTACGCGCAGGAGTCGCTGAACAGCGTCTCCGCCCACAACGGGAGCTTCTTCGTCGGCGGTCCGCTGGCCGTGCTGATCCTCACGCACACGGCCGCGGGCGACTACACGGCCGCGGCCCGGCGGCTCAACCAGCCGATTCCCGACGCCCTGCTCAAGAGCGTCTACGGTCTCGGATACCTGCGGGCGCGCGGCCACTTCTACCTGGCCACCGGCCAACCCGAGGCCGCGCTCACCGACTTCAAGACCGCGGGCCGCTTCGCCGTCCGCTGGGGCGTCGACCGACCGGTGCTGCTGCCCTGGCGCACCGACGCCGCGCAGGCGCTGTGCCGTCTCGAACAGCCCGACCGCGCCGAGCGGTTGATCGTGGACCAGCTGCGGATGCCGGACGCGGTGCACCCGCGGGTGCGCGGCGTCACGCTGCGGCTGCGCGCGCAGAGCGTCGATCTCAAGCTCCGGCCGTCGCTGCTGGCCAGGGCGGTCGAGGACCTGCACCGGTCGGGCGACCGGCTCGAACTGGCCCGCACCGTGGGCGTGCTGGGCGAGACGTACCGCGAACTGGGAGAGACCACACGGTCGATCGCCGTCACCCGCCGGGCCCTGCACCTGGCCCGCGAGTGCGGCGCGGAACCGCTGTGCGCGGAGTCCGGGCAGCGGCTGCGTGAGGGCGAGCGGGAGCGGGCCCAGGATCTCGCCCCGGCCGCCGCCGCGCTCGCCGAACCGGTCGCAGCCGACGCGCTGGGCGCGGAGGCCGAGGCGAAGCTCAGCGATTCCGAGAAGCGGGTCGCGGCCCTGGCGGCCTGCGGATACACCAACCGGGAGATCTCGGCGAAGCTGTTCGTGACGATCAGCACCGTCGAGCAGCACCTGACCCGGGTCTACCGCAAGCTCAACATCACCAGGCGGCACCAACTCCCGCTGGAAGTGCACATGCCGACCAACGAGATCGCCTGACCGCCGGGTCACAACGGGAGGACCGCTCATGCAGCAGATCATCGACGCCGTGCGCGCGGGTGCCGGAGCCGAGGACTTCCTCGCGCTCCCGGTGCCGGAGAGCTACCGCGGCGCGGCCGTGCTCCGCGAGGAGACCGACATGTTCGAGGGGCTGGAGACCCGCGAGAAGGACCCCGCCAAGTCCCTGCACACCATCGACGTCGCCACCCCGGAACCCGGCCCCGGTGAGGTGCTGATCGCCGTGATGGCCAGCGCGATCAACTACAACACGGTCTGGAGCGCGATCTTCGAACCGCTGCCCACGTTCACCTTCCTCGACCGGTACGCGCGCAGCAGCCCCGAGGCGGCGCGCCACGCGCAGCCGTACCACGTCCTCGGCTCCGACGTCGCCGGGGTGGTCCTGCGCACGGGGCCCGGTGTGCGCAACTGGAAGCCGGGTGATCGGGTGGTCGCGCACTGCCTGAGCGTGGAGCTGGAGTCCGCCGACGGGCACGACGACACGATGCTCGACCCCGAGCAGCGGATCTGGGGCTTCGAGACGAACTTCGGCGGCCTCGCGGAGCTGACGCTCGTCAAGTCCAACCAGTTGATGCCCAAACCCGCGCACCTGACGTGGGAGGAGGCCGCGTCGTCCGGGCTGGTCAACTCCACGGCCTACCGCCAGCTCGTCTCGCGCAACGGCGCCTCGCTCAAGCAGGGCGACGTGGTCCTGATCTGGGGCGCGGGCGGCGGCCTCGGCTCGTACGCCACCCAACTGGCCCTGAACGGCGGGGCGGTGCCGGTGTGCGTGGTCTCCGACCCGCGCAAGGCCGAGCTGGTGCGGGCCATGGGCGCGGAGCTGGTCATCGACCGGGCCGCGGAGGGCTACCGGTTCTGGAAGGACCCGCAGACGCCCGACCCGCGCGAGTGGAAGCGGTTCGGCGGCCGGATACGGGAGTTGACCGGCGGCGAGGACCCGGACATCGTGCTGGAGCACCCCGGCCGGGAGACCTTCGGCGCCAGTGTCTTCGTCACCCGCCGCGGCGGCACCGTCGTCACGTGCGCGTCCACCTCCGGATTCCGGCACGAGTACGACAACCGGTACCTGTGGATGTCGCTGAAGCGGATCGTCGGCTCGCACTTCGCCAACTACCGCGAGGCGTGGGAGGCCAACCGCCTCATCACCAAGGCGATGGTGCACCCGACGCTGTCCACGGTCTACCCGCTGGAGGCCACCGGGGAGGCGACCCGCGCCGTCCACCGCAACGAGCACAGCGGGAAGGTGGGCGTGCTGTGCCTGGCGCCCCAGGAGGGGCTCGGCGTGACCGACCCCGAGACGCGTGAGCGGCACCTGCCGGAGATCAACCGGTTCCGTACCCCGGTGGGCTGACAACGGCGGCGGGGGGGGCCCCCCCCGGGGGGGGGGCCCCCGGGGGGGGCCCCCCCCCCCGGGGGGGGCCCCGCCACCGTGTCGCTCCGCCCGGCCGGGGGCGGTCAGCGGTCCGTCACTTCCGGTCGATGAGGGTGACGTCGGAGCTGCCGTACAGCGCCATCATCCGGTCGACCAGGCCGACTTCGTTGACGTGGATCGTCATCACGATGTTCACCCGGATCATCTTCTCCTCCGGGTCCTTGGGCGGGATCGGCGGCAGCAGGCCCGACTCGGTCATCGCGGGACCTGCCAGCGGCAGGTAGTTGAAGGTCGAGACCATCGGCACCGACGCCCACTGGCCGTCCTTGGACGCCACCGGCATGGCCGCGTCCTCGAAGGCGCCGGAGAAGACGGCGGCGGCGGCGCGCTGGCTGAGCGCGTGCAGGCCGTGCTGCTCGCCGTTGCCCACCGGGTCCTCGAAGGTGCAGTCCTCGGCGTAGAGCTGGAGCAGGCCCTCCACATTGCCGTCGTTGATCATCCGACAGTGTTCGAGAATGAGCCACTTGGCCCGTTTCTCGTCGGTCATCGTGGCTGCTCCGATGGTCGGGAGGGCGGTGGGACGGGCGGTCGGGGAAGGGGTGGGACGGGCGGTCGAAGAAGGGGTGGGACGGGAAGTCGGGAGGACGGTCGGGAGAGAGCTGGGACGGGAATTCGGGAGAGCGGTCGGGAAGGCGTTCGGACGGCCGGGCGCAGGGCGAGGGCCGTCGGGACCTGAAGGGGAGGCCACGGCGGTCACGTGTGGACGACCGACACCGGCAGCGACTTCACTCCGAAGAAGTTCCGGTCGTAGAACTCCAGCGGCTCGCTGCGGTCGAGCCGCACGTCCTGGTAATGGTCAAGGAGGAGATTGAGGGCCACGCGCCCCTCCAGCCGGGCCAGCGGCGCACCGATGCAGAAGTGGATGCCCTTGCCGAACGCGACGTGCGAGTTGGGCGTACGGGTGATGTCGAACCGGTCCGGGTCCTCGAACTGCCGCTCGTCGCGGTTGGCCGACGCCAGCCACGGGATGACGATCGACCGCTCGGGGATGACCACACCGCCGATCGGCACGTCCCGGGTGGTGTACCGGCCGGTGATGGTGAACGGCGGCCGGTAGCGCATCACTTCCTCCAGCGCGGCCGGGATCAGCGAGCGGTCGGCGCGCAGCGCGGCGGCTGCCTCCGGGTGCTCCTCGAAGCACAGGATCGCGCTGCTCAGCATCATCGTCGTGGTGATGTGCCCGGCGATCAGCAGCAGCCGGGCGAAGTTGACGGCCTCCTCCGACGACAGCGGCTCGCCGTCCACCTCGCTGGTGGCCATCTTGCTGAGCAGGTCGTCACCGGGACGGGACCGCCGCTCCTCCAGCATGCCGTCGAGGTAGTAGTCCATCTCCTCGATCGCGGTCCGCAGGCGCTCGTAGTTCTCCGGCAGGTCGATGCCGACGATCTTGGCGGCGATGATGCGGTCCGCCCAGTGCCGGAAGATCGGCCGGTCCTCGGCCGGTACGCCCAGCAGCTCGGCGATCACGATCACCGGCAGTGGATGGGTCAGATGCCGCACCAGGTCGAAACGGTCCATGCCGTCGGTGGCGCCGAGCAGTTCCTGGCCGATCTCGGCGATCCGCGGCTCCAGTTCGGCCACGGTGCGGGGCGTGAACACCCGGCTGATCCCGCGTCGCAGGTGGTGGTGCTCCGGTGGGTCGATCTGGGCCAGGTCACCGCGGGCGATCTCCGCCGCTTTCGGTGACACCGGGGTCGGGTCGGAGGAGAAGTCCTTCTGGTCCGACAGCACCCGCTGCACGTCCGCGTACCGCAGGACGTGCCAACTGCCGTTCTCGTCGCGGAACACCGGATGGTCGTCGCGCATGCGGCGCAGCCACGCGAACAGTTCAGCGCCGCCGTCGGCGGCAGACGGCGGGCTCAGCGACACAGCGGAATCGGTCACGCGAGACTCCCAGCGTATGACGCGCGGCGTGCGGATGCGGCCGTGGCCGGACACTTGTTTCACGCCGCGAATGAGGAATTATTCCGAATTTCATCGCCCGTGGACGGTAACAGCGTGCGGCAGTGGCTCAAACCCCGGAATAGGTATAGGGGGTGGGGGCCGTGTTTTAGGGGGTACCCCCGCGGGGGCAGGGGTCGTGCGGTCAATGACCCCGGTTGACTGGCCAGTTGAACGCTGATGGGATCGATTACCGGTCCACGTCCGTCCTGTCCGCAACCACGGATGACGGCGCGGAGGGCGACAATTCCGAGGCGATCGGGACGCGCACTCCGCATTCCACCGAGGCGGTGGAAAGTCTGGCGTTTTCGTGCGACCTGTATCACCCCCCGGGTCGTGGGATTCCGAAGGAGCTCTGACGTACTGGTGGCGGACACAAATGCCGACCGGAATTCGCTGAACGGACACGGCGGCGACCCCGCCGGGCCGGGCGAACCCATCGCCGTCATCGGGGTCTCCTGCCGACTGCCGGGAGCGGACGACCCGACGGCGTTCTGGGACCTGCTGCGCGGCGGCGCGGACGCCGTGACCGAACTCGCCGCGCCCCGTTGGCCGGTGGAGGGCGGCGCGGACGCCGAGCCGGACGTCGATTCGGACATCGGGAAGGGCGGTCCGGGAGATCCGGGAGATCCGGGCGGTCCGGGCGCGGCCGGTCCACAGCGCGGCGGCTTCCTGGACGCCGAGCGGATCGAGGGCTTCGACGCGGAGTTCTTCGGCGTCACGCCCCGCGAGGCCGCCCAGATGGACCCCCAGCAGCGACTCGCGCTCGAACTGGGCTGGGAGGCGCTGGAGGACGCGGGCCTCGCCGCCCTGCACCCCGCCTCCAGGCCCGGGACCCCCGAGGCCGCCTCGGCGGAGCACCCGGGGAAGACGGCTCGACGGCCCGTCGCCTACGGGGTGTTCCTCGGCGTCATCGCCGACGACTACGCGACCCTCAGCGCCCGGTCAGGACCGGCCACCGCCCACACCCTCACCGGCCTGCACCGCAGCCTCGTCGCCAACCGCATCTCCTACGCGCTGGGCCTCAACGGCCCGAGCCTGACCGTCGACGCCGGGCAGTCCTCCTCGCTGGTCTCGGTCCACCTCGCCTGCGAGAGCCTGCGCTCCGGCGAGTCGGCGGTCGCCCTGGCCGGCGGCGTGAACCTCAACCTCGTCCCGGAGACCACCGAGCGGATCACCGCCTTCGGCGCTCTCTCTCCCGACGGCCGCTGCTACACCTTCGACGAGCGCGCCAACGGCTACGTCCGCGGCGAGGGCGGCGCGGTCCTGGTCCTCAAGCGGCTGAGCGACGCCGTCGCCGACGGCGACCCGATCCGCTGCGTGCTGCTCGGCAGCGCCGTCAACAACGACGGCGGCGGCCCCGGCCTCACCAGCCCGCACCAGGCGGCGCAGGAAGACCTGCTGCGCAGCGCCTACCGGCAGGCCGGGGTCGCGCCGGACGAGGTGCAGTACGTCGAACTGCACGGCACCGGCACCCGCGTCGGCGACCCGGTCGAGGCCCGCGCGCTCGGTACGGTGCTCGGCGCCGGCCGCGACCCGCGAGCGCCGCTGGCCGTCGGCTCGGTCAAGACCAACGTCGGCCACCTGGAAGGCGCGGCGGGCGTGACCGGCCTGCTCAAGCTGATCCTCAGCGTCCAGC
The DNA here is from genome assembly GCF_044744145.1 of Streptomyces sp. NPDC087422. Taxonomy (NCBI): domain Bacteria; kingdom Bacillati; phylum Actinomycetota; class Actinomycetes; order Kitasatosporales; family Streptomycetaceae; genus Streptomyces; species Streptomyces sp. NPDC087422. Next base: position 319,996 of record NZ_JBIUXT010000006.1, read on the forward strand.
ACCGGGCACTGCCGCCGAGCCTCAACTACCGCCGCCCGAACCCGGAGATCGCGCTGGCGGACCTCCGCCTGCGGGTGCAGACCGGGGACGGGGCGACCGCCTGGCCCGACGCCGACCGGCCGCTGCTGGGCGGTGTCTCCTCCTTCGGCATGGGAGGCACCAACTGCCATGTGGTGGTGGGCGAATGGGCCGCGGCCTCGGCCTCCGTCGTCCCCGAAGCGGTTGCCCCGGTCGCCGCCCCCGCGAAACGGTCACCGCTCGGTGAACTCGACCTCGTGCCCTGGCCGGTGTCCGCGCGGTCCGCCGCCGCGCTGCGAGGCCAGGCCGAACGCCTGCTCGCCGTCGCCGAATCCGCCGATGCCGAATCCGCCGAATCCGCCGATGTCGATGCCGATGCTCATGCCGGCTCCGGCTCCGGCTCCGGCTCCGACTCCGGCTCCGACTCCGCCGACGGCGGCGGCCCGTCGAGCCTGCGCCCGGTAGGCCGGGCCCTCGCCCTCTCCCGGGCGGCGTTCGAGCACCGCGCTGTCGTCCTCGCGGCCGGACCCGCGGACGCCCGTAGCGCCGTCGGCATGCTCGCCACCGGCATGCCCGCGGCCGGTCTCGTGAGCGGCGCGGTGCGCGCCGGAGGCAGCCGGGTGGCCCTGGTGTTCCCGGGCCAGGGCTCGCAGTGGGCGGGCATGGCGATGGAACTGCTCGCCACCTCACCGGTGTTCGCGTCCCGGATGGGGGAGTGCGACACGGCGCTGGCCCCGTATCTCGGCAGCTCGGTGGTCGAGGCGATCCGGGAGGGCGCCCTGGACGACGTGGTCGTCGTCCAGTCGGCGCTGTGGGCGGTGATGGTGTCGCTGGCCGAGGTGTGGCGCGCCGCCGGTGTCGAGCCCGGCGCCGTCATCGGGCACAGCCAGGGCGAGATCGCCGCCGCCTGCGTCGCGGGCGCGCTGTCCGTCGAGGACGGGGCGAAGACGGTCGCGCTGCGGGCGAAGGTGATCGGCGCGTCGCTGTCGGGCCGCGGCGGGATGCTCTCGGTCGGGCTGCCCGTCGGCGCGGTGCTCGAACGCCTCACCCGCTGGGGCGACCGGCTGTGCGTCGGATCGGTCAACGGGCCTTCTTCCACCGTGGTGTCGGGCGAGCTGGACGCGCTCGCCGAACTGCGCGCCGCCTGCGACGCCGAGGGCATTCGCGCCCGGCGCGTCGACATCGACTACGCGTCGCACTCGGTCCAGGTCGACGCGATCCGGGAGGAGGTGCTGGACGCCCTGGCCGGCATCACCCCGGTGGCGTCCGACGTGCTCTTCTACTCCACGGTCACCGGCGGCCGGCTCGACACCCGGGAGCTGGACGCCGCGTACTGGCTCGCCAACCTCCGCGGGCAGGTGCGGTTCGACGAGACCGTACGCGCGCTGCTGGCGGACGGGTTCGGCTACTTCGTGGAGGCCAGCGCGCACCCCGTGCTGGCGGTGGGCCTGGCCGAGACGTTCGAGGACGCCGGGTTCGACGCGGTGGCGCTCGGCACGCTGCGCAGGAACCAGGGCGGCCAGGAACGCTTCCTGACCTCGCTGGCCGAGGGCTGGGTACGCGGCCTGCCGGTCGACTGGCAGGCCGTGTTCGCCGACACGGCCCCGGCCCAAGTGGCCCTGCCCACTTATGCGTTCCAGCGCCGCCGCCACTGGCTGGACACCGCGACCGGCCGCCGTCGCCGACGCGCGGGAACCGCCGCCGTACCGGCCCGGCGCACCATCAGGGACGCCGAGCACGACGAGGACCGGGACTCCGGCGCCGAACCGGCCGCCGCCGCCTCCTCGTTCGCCGCCCGACTGGCCGCGCTGCGCCCGGCCGAGCGGGATTCGACGCTGCTGCGCTTCGTTCTGGCGCACGCGGCGGCGGTCGCGGGACAGCCGTCGCCGGACGCGCTCGACCCCGAACAGACCTTCAAGAACCTCGGGTTCGACTCGCACCTGTCGGTCCAGCTCCGCAACCGGATCGCCGAGCAGGCCGAGGTGGCGATGCCCGCCACCGTCCTCTTCGACCAGCCCACGCCGTCCGCGCTCGCCCGCCACCTGCGCGCCGCCCTGCTCGACGCGGGACCCGCGGCGAACGACACCGCGGCGCCCCCCGCTGACCACCCGGACGCCGACGACTCCCCGATCGCCATCGTCGCCATGGCCTGCCGACTGCCCGGCGGCGTCGACTCGCCCGAGGCGCTGTGGGACGTCGTCGCGGACGGCCGGGACGTCATCGGCGACTTCCCCGACAACCGCGGCTGGGACATCGAGCGCCTCTACGACCCGCAGGCGCGGCGCGCGGCCACCAGCTACGTCCGGCACGGCGGATTCCTCGACGGCGCACCGGACTTCGACGCCGGGCTGTTCGGGATCTCGCCGCGCGAGGCCCTGGCCATGGACCCGCAGCAGCGCCTGCTGCTGGAGACCTCGTGGGAGGCGGTGGAGCGCGCCGGGATGGACCCGCTGTCCCTGCGCGGCACCCGCACCGGCGTCTTCTTCGGCGCGATGTTCCAGGAGTACGGGCCGCAGCTCCAGTACGGCGCGGACGGCGTCGAGGGCCACCGGCTCACCGGCACCCTCACCAGCGTCGCCTCGGGACGGCTGGCCTACACGCTGGGCCTCGAGGGCCCGGCCGTCACCCTGGACACGGCCTGCTCGTCGTCCCTGGTCGCACTGCACTGGGCGGTACGGTCGCTGCGGTCGGGCGAGTGCACGATGGCGATCGCGGGCGGCGTCACGATCATGTCCACGCCCGGCATGTTCGTGGAGCTGAGCCGACAGGGGGCGCTGTCCCCCGACGGCCGCTGCAAGGCGTTCTCCGCGGCCGCGGACGGCACCGGCTGGTCCGAGGGCGTCGGCGTCCTCGTGGTCGAGCGGCTCTCCGACGCGCGCCGCAACGGCCACCAGGTGCTGGCCCTGATCCGCGGCTCCGCCACCAACCAGGACGGCGCGAGCAACGGCCTGACCGCGCCGCACGGCCCCTCGCAGGAGCGGGTGATCCGTGACGCGCTCGCCGACGCGCGGGTCGCCGCCGCCGACGTGGACGTGGTCGAGGCGCACGGCACCGGCACGACGCTCGGCGACCCGATCGAGGCGCAGGCGCTGCTGGCCACCTACGGGCGCAGCCGCCCCGAGGACCGGCCGCTCCGGCTCGGCTCGGTCAAGTCCAACATCGGGCACACCCAGGCCGCGGCGGGCATCGCGGGCGTGATCAAGATCGTGCAGGCCCTGCACCACGAGGAGCTGCCCCGCACTCTGCACGCGGACGTTCCCTCGCCGCACGTCGACTGGTCCGGCGCCGTCACGCTCCTGACCGAACCGGTGGCGTGGAAGCGCGGGGAACGGCCGCGGCGCGCGGGCGTCTCGTCGTTCGGCATCAGCGGCACGAACGCGCACGTGATCCTGGAGGAGGCGGAGGCTCCCGTAAGCGCTCCGGCCGCGCCCGGCGCGTCCGAGGCCGAGGTCGAGGTCGAGTCCGTATCCGCTTCGGACTCCGTATCCGCTTCCGCTTCCGAGGGCGGGGCCGGGGACCCGCGGGCGCTCCCGATCCTCACCGGCGCCCCCGCACCGTGGCCGGTGTCAGGACAGTCGGCCGCCGCGCTGCGCGCCCAGGCCGCCCGTCTCCGCGACTGGACGGGCGAGGCCGGGGGAGACGGCCCCGCGAGCACGGGTGACGGCCGGGCCGCCACCGGCCATGCCCTGGCCACCGCCCGCGCCGTACTCGAACACCGGTCCGTCGTGCTCGCCGCCGACCCCGACGGTACCCGTGACGCGCTGACCGCCGTCGCCGTCGGCGCGCCCACCCCCCACGCCGTCGTCGGCGCGGCCGACCTGCGCGGCCGGACCGTGTTCGTCTTCCCCGGCCAGGGCTCCCAGTGGCGCGGCATGGCCGCCGAACTCCTCGACACCTCACCGGTGTTCGCCCGCCGCTTCGCCGAGTGCGAGCGGGAGGCGGCCGCCTACGTCGACTGGTCCGCCACCGCTGTGCTGCGCGCCGCCCCGGACGCGCCGCCGCTCGACCGGATCGACGTACTCCAACCGGTGCTGTTCGCCGTCAACGTGTCCCTGGCCGCGATGTGGCGCGCCGCGGGCGTCGAGCCGGCCGCCGTCGTCGGCAGCAGCCAGGGCGAGATCGCCGCGGCCTGCGTCGCGGGCGCCCTCACCCTCGCCGACGCCGTCCGCATCGTCGTCCTGCGCAGCGCGCTCTTCGGCGAGGAACTCGTCGGCAACGGCGCCGTCGCCTCGGTCGCGCTGAGCGCGCAGGCGCTGGAAGAGCGGCTGGCCGCGTGGGACGGCCGCCTCACCGCGGCCGGACGCAACGGACCCACCGCGCAGACCGTCGCCGGGGACGAGACCTCGCTCGCCGAATTCGTCGCCGCCTGCAAGGACGAGGGGATTAGGGCCCGCGTCATCGGCTCCACCGTCGCCTCGCACTGCGCCCAGGTCGACCCGCTGCGCGACCGCATCACGCAGATGTTCGCCGACGTCACGCCCGCCGCGGGCGACGTCCCGTTCTACTCGACCGTCACCGGCGGCGCGCTCGACGGACACGGGCTCGACGCCGACTACTGGTTCGAGAACGCCCGCAGGCCGGTCGACTTCGAGACCGCCGTCCACACACTCCTCGACGAGGGCTTCCGGTTCTTCGTCGAGATCAGCGCCCACCCCGTACTCACCCCCGCCATGCAGGAGACGTTCGAGTACGCCGGGACCGACGCCCTCGCCCTCGGCACGCTCCGCCGCGACGAAGGCGGCGCCGACCGCTTCCTCACCTCCGTCGCCGAAGGCTGGGTCCGCGGCCTGCCCGGCGTCGACTGGACCCGCCTGCTGCCCGCGACCGACGGGCGCCGCGTCCACCTGCCCACCTACGCCTTCCAACGGGCGCGGTACTGGCTGGAGTCGGCGGCGGGCGCGGGCGCGGGAACGGACGGCCTCGGCCTGTCCGCCACCGGGCACCCGATGCTGGGCGCGGCCGTACAACTCGCCGACACCGAAAACCTGTTGCTCACCGGCCGGATCTCGTTGCGCACCCATCCGTGGCTGGCGGACCACGCCGCTCTCGACACGGTGCTGCTGCCCGGCGCGGCGTTCGCCGAACTGGCCCTGCACGCCGCTGAGTTGACCGGATGCGCCCAGGTCGAGGAACTCACCCTGGAAGCACCGCTGGTCCTCACGGGCCAGGACGGCGTGCACCTCCAGCTCACCGTCGGCGCACCGGACACGACCGGCCGCCGCGAACTGCGAATCCACTCACGACCCGACCGCGCCGACGCGCACGACGACTTCGGAAGCGTCGACACCGGCCCCTGGGTCCGGCACGCCGCGGGCGTCCTCGCCTCCGAGGCGCCCGCCGCTCCCGAACCCCTGACCGCCTGGCCCCCGGCCGACGCCCGGCCGGTGCCCGTCGAGGAGTTCTACGCGGACCTGGACGCGACCGGTTACGGCTACGGTCCGGCCTTCCGCCGCGTCCGCGCCGCCTGGCGGTCGGGTCAGCACCTCTACGCCGACGTCGCCCTCGCCGACGAGCAGGCCACCGAAGCCGGATCGTACGGCGTCCATCCCGCCCTGCTGGACGCCGCGTTGCACATCTGCCTGGCCCATGTGGACGGCCTGCGGCTGCCGTTCGCCTGGCGCGGGCTCGCCCTGCACGCCGTCCACGCCTCGGCGGTCCGCGTCCGCGTCACTCCCGACGGCCCGGACACCGTCGCCCTGACCCTCGCGGACGCCACCGGCGCGCCCGTCGCGTCCATCGAGGCGCTCACCCTGCTGCCCGTCGGCGAGGCGCAGTTGAGCCCCGCTGGGCGCCCCGCGAACACCCCCGCGGACCAGGCGCTCTTCCGGCTCGACTGGCAGCCCGCCGCGACCGCGGAGCGCGCCGCCGAATGGCTGGCCGTCGGTCCCGGCACGGGCGACGACGGCGTGCCCGACATCGCGGAGCTGCTCGCCCGCATCGACGCGGGCGCCATCGAGGCGCCGCCGACGGCACTGGTACGGCTCGGCGGGTGGGGGCACGAGGAGCCGGGCGGCGCGAAGGGTGCGCCGGGCGACGGCGACGGTTACGGGAGCGGGGCGTCGGGTTACGACGGCGGCCAGCCTGTCGGCGCGAACGGTTTCCTCGGCGACGGGAGTGGGACGGCGGCCCACGAGGGCGGGACGCCGGGCCGTACGCCGGTCGACGCGGCACTGCCCGCCCGCGCCCACGCAGCGACCGCCGAGGCGCTGGCCCTGCTCAAGACCTGGCTCGGCGACGAGCGGCTGAGCACGTCGCGCCTGGTCGTGCTGACGCGCGGGGCGGTGGCGGCGGGACCCGACGAGGCCGTCGCCGATCTGGCGACGGCACCCGTCTGGGGCCTGATCCGCAGCGCCCAGTCCGAGCACCCCGGCCGCCTCGTCCTGGTCGACACGGACGACACACCGGCGTCCCGGGACGCACTGGCCACGGCCGTCGCCACCGCCGTCGCGCGGGACGAGGCGCAGATCGCCTTGCGCGCGGGCGAGACACGGCTGCCCCGGCTGGTCCGCGCCACCCCCGGCGCCGCGTCCGAGACGCCCGGCACCCAGAGCGACCCGCACACCGCCGAGGCCGACCCGCACGGCACGGTCCTGATCACCGGCGGGACCGGCGCCCTCGGCTCGCTGCTGGCCGGTCACCTGGTCACCGAACACGGCGTCCGGCACCTCGTCCTGACCAGCCGCCGCGGACCCGACACGGACGGCGCCGCCGACCTCAGGGCCCGGCTCCGCGCCGACGGCGCGGAGACCGTCGACATCGTCGCCTGCGACGCGGCCGACCGAACGGCGCTGGCCGCCCTGCTGGACTCCGTTCCCTCCGACCGGCCGCTGACCGGCTTGGTGCACGCGGCCGGTGTGCTCGACGACGGACTCGTGCTGTCCCTCACCGACGACCAACTGTCCCGCGTGCTCACGCCGAAGGTGGACGCGGCGGTCCATCTGCACGAGCTGACCCGGCACTTGGACCTGTCGCTGTTCGTGCTGTTCTCCTCCATCGCCGCGACCTTCGGCAACCCCGGCCAGGCCGACTACGCCGCCGCCAACGCCTTCCTCGACGCCCTCGCCGCGCGCCGCCGCGCCGAGGGCCTGCCCGCGCACTCCCTCGCCTGGGGCCTGTGGGAAGAAGTCGGCAGCATGCGCGCCCACTTGGACGACGCCGACCTCGCCTGGCTGCGCGCCTCCGGCGTCCGGCCGCTGGCCGCCGACCTCGGCCTGGCCCTGTTCGACGCGGCCACGGCCACCGACACGTCCTGCCTCGTCCCCGTCTCGCTCGACCTGTCCGCCCTGCGCACCGAGGCCGCCCGCGGCTCCCTGCGGCCCGCCTTCCGCAGCCTGGTCCGCGCACGGCGCACCGCCGCCGCTGCCGCACCGGCCGACAGCGCCAGCGACCTGCGGCACCGCCTCACCGGCCTCGACCCGCAGGAACAGGACCGGCTCCTGCTCGATCTGATCCGTGAACAGGCCGCAGCCGTCCTCGCGTTGCCGACACCGGACACGATTTCCGCGCGCCGCAGCTTCAAGGAGTTCGGCTTCGACTCGCTGACCGCCCTCCAACTCCGCAACGCCCTCGCCACGTCCACCGGCCTCCGGCTCCCCGCCACCATCGTCTTCGACTACCCGACGCCCCAGGCGCTCACCGGCTTCCTCCGCACCCTCGTGCTGGGCACCGACCGGCCGGGCCAGCTGGCGGCAACGGCCCCGACCGACGCGGCAGTCCGGGCGCCCGCTCCGGACAGTGACACCGATCCGGTGGTGATTGTGGGGATGGCGTGCCGGTATCCGGGTGGTGTGGGTTCGCCTGAGGAGTTGTGGTCGCTGGTTGCTTCGGGTGGGGACGCGGTGTCGGGGTTCCCGGTGGACCGGGGGTGGGATGTTGAGGGGTTGTTTGATTCGAATCCTGGTGTGGCGGGGCGGAGTTATGCGCGTGAGGGTGGGTTCCTCTATGGCGCGGGTGAGTTCGATGCGGGGTTCTTCGGGGTGTCTCCGCGTGAGGCGTTGTCGATGGATCCTCAGCAGCGGTTGCTGCTGGAGGCGTCGTGGGAGGTGCTGGAGCGGGCGGGTATTGATCCTGGTTCGCTGAAGGGCAGTTCGACGGGTGTCTTCACCGGCGTCATGCACCACGACTACGGCTCCACCGGCGACCGCCCCGAAGAACTGGAGGGCTACGCCGTCACCAGCACGCAGGGCAGCGTCGCCTCCGGCCGGGTCTCGTACACCTTCGGTTTCGAGGGTCCGGCGATGACGGTGGACACGGCGTGCTCGTCGTCGCTGGTCGCGATGCATCTGGCGGCGCAGGCCCTGCGGTCGGGGGAGTGCTCGCTCGCCCTGGCCGGAGGCGTCACCGTCATGGCGACCCCGTGGGTCTTCGTGGAGTTCAGCCGCCAGCGGGGCATGGCGCCCGACGGCCGCAGCAAGGCGTTCTCGGCGGCGGCGGACGGTGCCGGGTGGGGCGAGGGCGTCGGTGTCCTGCTGCTGGAGCGGCTGTCGGACGCACGGCGCAACGGTCACCAGGTGCTGGCGGTGATGCGGGGCTCCGCGGTGAACCAGGATGGCGCGTCGAACGGGCTGACCGCCCCGAACGGGCCTTCGCAGGAGCGGGTGATCCGGGCCGCCCTGGAAAGCGCCGGTCTGACGGCCGCCGATGTCGACGCCGTCGAGGCGCACGGGACCGGCACGGCACTGGGCGACCCCATCGAGGCGCAGGCGCTGCTCGCGACGTACGGGCAGGAGCGGGCCGGTGAACTGCCCCTCTGGCTGGGCTCGGTGAAGTCGAACATCGGCCACACGCAAGCCGCCGCCGGGGTCGCGGGCGTCATCAAGATGGTCCAGGCGATGCGCCACGGTGTGCTGCCGCGCACGCTCCACGTGGATGAGCCGACGCCGCACGTCGACTGGTCGAGCGGCGCCGTCGAGTTGCTGACCGACTCCCAGGACTGGTCCCCGGGCGACCGCCCGCGCCGGGCCGCCGTTTCGTCGTTCGGCATTAGCGGGACGAACGCGCACGTGATCCTGGAGGAGGCCGAGCCGTCGCGGACCTCCGAGCCCGACGCCGCGCCGGAGGCAGGCCCGTTGGGGTCGCTGACGGTGGTGCCGTGGGTGGTGTCCGCGCGGTCGGCGGACGCGCTGCGCGGACAGGCCGGACGCCTGGCGTTCTTCGTCGAGGCGGGCGGCGCGGAGAACTCCCCGGCGGACGTCGGCCTCTCCCTCGCGACGTCCCGCACCGCCCTGGAGCACCGGAGCGTGGTGCTGGCCCCGGACATCGCCGAGGCCGTCTCGGGGCTCGGCGCCCTGGCCGACGACACCCCGGCCGCCCGCGTGGTGTCGGGCGCGACGGTGCGGGACCCCGGCCGGGTGGTGTTCGTGTTCCCTGGTCAGGGGTCGCAGTGGGCGGGGATGGCGATGGGGTTGTTGGACTCCTCGCCGGTATTCGGGGCGCGGTTGGCGGAGTGTGACGCGGCGCTGCGTCCTTATGTGGGGTCGTCGGTGGTGGAGGCGATTCGTAGCGGGGCTCTGGACGATGTGGTCGTTGTTCAGGGTGCGTTGTGGGCGGTGATGGTGTCGCTCGCCGAGGTGTGGCGGTCGGTGGGCGTTGAGCCGGGTGCGGTGATCGGTCACAGTCAGGGTGAGATCGCGGCGGCGTGTGTCGCTGGCGCTCTTTCCGTGGAGGATGCGGCGCGGGTCGTGGCGCTGCGGGCGAAGGCGATTCGCGGGACCTTGTCGGGCCGAGGCGGGATGGTGTCGGTCGCGCTGCCCGCGCAGGACGTACGGGAGCGGATCGCGCGCTGGGACGGCCGTATTTCTGTCGCGTCGGTGAACGGGCCCTCGTCCACGGTCGTTTCGGGTGAACCCGGCGCGTTGGATGAGCTGTTGACGGCGTGTGAGGCCGAGGGCGTACGGGCGCGTCGTATCGATGTGGACTACGCGTCGCACTCGGTGCAGGTGGACGCGATCCGTGACGAGGTTGTTGAGGCTCTGTCGGGCATCGAGCCGCAGTCGTCGCAGGTGCCGTTCTACTCGACGGTGACCGGCGGCCGTATCGACACGAGCACGCTGGACGCTGCGTACTGGGTGACCAACCTCCGCCAGGAAGTCCGCTTCGACGAGACCGTCCGGGCCCTACTGGCGGACGGGTTCGGCTACTTCGTGGAGTCCAGCCCCCACCCGGTTCTCGCTGTCGGTCTGGCCGAGACGTTCGAGGACGCGGGGTCGGACGCCGTCGCCCTGGGCACCCTCCGCCGCGAAGAGGGCGGCCAGGAAAGGTTCCTGACGTCTCTCGCGGAGGGTTGGGTACGCGGCCTCCCCGTCGACTGGCGATCCGTCTTCGCCGGAACCCCCGCCCACCACGTCGACCTGCCCACGTACGCCTTCCAGCACGAGCGCTACTGGCTGACCGGTGAGGGCAGCCGCAGCGGCGATCCCAGCGGGCTCGGGCAGGAGGCCGTCGATCACCCGCTGTTGGGTGCGGTGGTGCGCCTGGCGGATTCGGATCAGGTCGTGTTCACGGGCCGGTTGTCGCTGGCGTCGCACGCGTGGCTGGGCGATCACCGGGTGGAGGGGACCGTGCTGGTGCCGGGCGCGGCCCTGGCCGAATGGGCGTTGCGCGCGGCGGACGAGGTCGGGGCCGGGCGGGTCGAGGAGTTGACGCTCCAGGTGCCGTTGGCGGTGCCGGAGGGCGGCGGCGTACAGGTGCAGGTCTCCGTCGGCGCGCCCGACGCGGACGGACGGCGCGAACTCGGCATCCACTCCCGCGCGGAGAGCGCCGCGCCGGGCGACCGGCCCTGGACGCGTAACGCCGCCGGCACGCTGCTCGACGGCAGCCCTGACACCCCGGACACGCTCACCGCGTGGCCGCCGCCGGGCGCCGAGCCGGTGCCGGTCGACGGCTTCTACGAGCGGGCAGCGGCGGCCGGTTACGGCTACGGCCCTGCCTTCCAGGGCCTGCGGGCCGCATGGCGCGACGGCGACGAGCTGTACGCGGAAGTGGCGTTGCCGGAGGCCGCGGCCAAGGACGCGGCCCGGTTCGGCATCCATCCCGCCCTGCTCGACGCCGCGATCCAGGCCGTACTGCTGGAGCACCCTCACGGCTCGCCGGTCCGGCTGCCGTTCGTCTGGTCCGATGTCGTGCTGGGCGCGGTCGGCGCGACCTCCGTACGCCTACGGCTGCGGGCCTCGGGACCTGACACGGTGTCAGTGACGGTGACCGACACCGCAGGCGCCCTGGTCCTGTCGGTGACGTCCCTCGTGCTGCGCGCGGTATCGGGCGACCAGCTCCGTGGTTCCGGCGCGGACCCGGTCGACGGCCTGTTCCGGGTGGACTGGGTCCGCGCGACGCCTACGGAGGCCGACGCGGCGACGGCCGACTGCGTCCTCGTGCCGGGGGCAGCGGGCCTCGCGGCCCTGGCCGCCGCCTCAGAGTCGGTTCCGCCGCTGGTCGGCGTGGCCCTGCCCCCGGTCTCAGTCTCGGATGGCGTGCCGGGTGCGGTGGCGGACGCAGTGACCGGCGTGCTGAGTCTGGTCCAGGAGTGGCTGGCCGAGGAGCGGTTCGCTGGTTCGCGGTTGGTCCTCCTCACCCGTGGCGCGGTGTCCACTCACAGCGGTGAGCCTGTCGCCGATCTGGTCCACGCCCCGGTGTGGGGCCTGGTGCGCAGTGCGATCGCCGAGAACCCCGGCCGCCTGCTGCTGGTCGACACCGACCACGACGTGGACACGGCCGCGGAGCTCGGTGTGGTGCTCGGTGTCGCGGTGGCGGCGGGTGAGCCGCAGGTGGCGGTGCGCGGTGGTGAGGTGCTGGTGCCGAGGCTGGTGCGGGCGCCTGCCGGTGGCGGGGGTTTGGTGCCGCCCGCCGAGGGCGCGTGGCGACTGGTCGCCTCCGAAGGGACGCTCGACGGGCTGGCCCTGGCCCCCCACCCCGCTGCCGACGCGCCGCTCGCCCCCGGCCAGATCCGGGTCGGTATCCGCGCGGCCGGTGTCAACTTCCGTGACGTCGTGGTCAGTCTGGGCATGGTCGGCACTGAGGAGTCGCTCGGCTGCGAGGGTGCGGGTGTCGTGGTCGAGGTCGGGCCCGGTGTCGCGGGTGTCGTGGTGGGTGACCGGGTGATGGGTCTGCTGCCGGAGTCGTTCGGGCCGTTGGCGGTGGTGGACGAGCGGTTGGTCGTCCGGGTGCCGGAGGGCTGGAGTTTCGAGCAGGCCGCCGCCGTGCCCGCGGTGTTCCTCACGGCGTGGATCGGTCTCGCCGACCTCGGCGAACTCCGGTCCGGACAAAGGGTGTTGATTCACGCGGCGACCGGTGGTGTGGGGATGGCGGCCACGCAGTTGGCTCGCCACTGGGGTGCCGAGGTCTTCGGGACCGCCAGCGAGGGCAAGTGGGACACCCTCCGGGACATGGGCTTTGACGCCGAGCACATCGCGTCCTCCCGGACCCTGGCCTTCGAGGACGCCTTCATGACCGCCACCGGGGGCGACGGAGTCGACGTCGTACTGGACTGCCTGGCGCGGGAGTTCGTGGACGCGTCGTTGCGGTTGCTGCCGCGTGGCGGCCGGTTCCTGGAGATGGGCAAGACCGACATCCGCGACCCGGAGGCTGTCGCCGCCGAGCACCCCGGTGTGACCTACCGGGCCTACGACCTGGCGAAGGCGGACCCGCAGCGAGTCGGCGAGATCCTGCGGGAGTTGGCGGGGTTGTTCGCGGAGGGTGTGCTGGAGCCGTTGCCGGTGCGGGTGTGGGACGTACGGCGGGCGGACGAGGCGTTGCGGTTCATGTCGCAGGCGCGGCATGTCGGCAAGGTCGTGCTGCGTCTTCCCCGCCGGGTGGATGCCGCGAGTGCGGTGGTGATCACGGGTGGTACGGGTCTGCTGGGCGGGCTGGTGGCCCGGCATCTGGTGGCCTCGTACGGGGTCCGGGATCTGGTGCTGGCCAGCCGACGGGGCGAGGACGCTCCCGGAGCGGCCGAGTTGGTGGCGGAGTTGGAGGCGGCCGGTGCGCGGGTCGAGGTCGTGGCGTGTGATGCCGCGGTCCGGGACGAGGTGGCCGGGCTGCTCGCGCGCTTTGGCGGGGACCGGCCGTTGGGTGGTGTGGTGCACTGCGCGGGCGCGCTGGGCGACGCGCTGATCGGTGGTCTGGACGAAGGCCGGGTGCGCGCGGTGTTGGGCGCGAAGGTGGATGCGGCGTGGCATCTGCATGAGCTGACCCGGGACCTGGACCTGTCGTTGTTCGTGCTGTTCTCGTCGCTCGCGGGCGTGGTGGGCACGGCGGGGCAGGGCAATTACGCGGCGGCGAACACGTTCCTGGACGCTCTGGCGGGCGTGCGCCGTACGAGTGGTGCGGCCGGTGTGTCGATGGCATGGGGACACTGGGCCACCGACTCCGAGCTGACCGGTTCGCTCGATGAGGTCGACCGGGCACGTCTGGCCCGTTCTGGTGTGGTGCCAATGAGCGTCGAGCAGGGAATTGGCCTGTTCGACGCGGCCGTGAACTGGGACACGCCGCTCGCCGTCACGGCCCGCCTCGCGCCCGAGACGGCGGACGAGCAGACCGCGGGAGAAGCCTTCCGCGCTCTCGCGCGCGGCCTGACGAGCCGTACCCCGCAGCGCCGTACCGCCAAAGCCGCTGTCCCTGCGGAGCGTTCGGGCGGCGCGGACCTGGCCGCGCGCCTCGCCGCGCTCGGCGCCGCCGAGCGCAGCGCCGTACTCGTCGACATGGTGCGCACCAACGTCGCGGCGGTGCTCGGCCACGGATCGTCGGCCGCCGTCGATCCGGCGCGCGCGTTCAAGGAACTGGGCTTCGACTCGCTCACCGGAGTCGAACTGCGCAACCGCCTCGGCACCGCCACCGGACAGCGGCTCGCGGCCACCGTGGTCTTCGACCACCCCACCCCCGACGCCCTCGCCGCGCACCTGCTCGGCACGCTGCTGCCCGACGAACGACCGCCAGGTGCCGATGAACTCCTGGCCGAACTGGCGGCGTTGGAGACCCAGCTCGCCACCGTCGCGGCCGAGGAGGTGGACGCGGACCAGCGCGCCGCGGTCGGCCGCCGACTGGAGACACTGCTCGCTCTCTGGCGCGACTCCGGCACCGAGACCGGCTCAGGCACACGCGAGACCGGTGCCGCCGACCGGCTGAAGTCGGCATCCGCCGACGAGGTGCTGGATTTCATCAACAACGAGCTCGGGATCTCCTGAGCGGCCTCGCCCGGCGCGGCGGCACGAGCGCCGGGCGGGCCACACGACGCAGGACATCCCGTAACCGCTCGGAGGAGGAACGCCTCGGATGACGAACGACGACAAGCTGGTCGACTACCTGAAGCGCGTCGCGGCCGACCTGCACCAGACCCGGCAGGAGTTGCAGGAGGTCAAGGACCGGGAGAGCGAGCCGATCGCGATCGTCGGCATGGCCTGCCGGTTCCCCGGTCACGTCGGCACACCCGAGGACTTCTGGCGGCTGCTCGACACCGGCGGCGACGCCATCGCCGACTTCCCGTCCGACCGAGGCTGGGACACCGAGGCCCTTTACGACGCGGACCCCGACGCGCCCGGCAAGACGTACCTCCTCAAGGGCGGATTCCTCGACGGGGCAGGGGACTTCGACGCCGAGCTGTTCGGCGTCTCGCCGCGTGAGGCCCTGGGCATGGACCCGCAGCAGCGGCTCGTCCTGGAGTCGTCGTGGGAGGTGCTGGAGCGCGCCGGTATCGACCCCAGCTCGCTCAAGGGCACCAAGACCGGCGTGTTCGTCGGCGCCGCGGGGACCGGCTACCTCACCAACATGCAGCAGGTGCCCGAAGGCGTCGAGGGCTACACCGGCACCGGCTCCTTCATCAGCGTCATCTCCGGCCGCGTCTCGTACTCCCTGGGCCTCGAAGGCCCCGCGCTGACCGTCGACACCGCGTGCTCGTCGTCGCTCGTCGCCCTGCACCTGGCCGTGCAGTCCCTGCGCAACGGCGAGTCCACGCTCGCGCTCGTCGGCGGTGTGGCCGTGATGCCGACACCGTGGGTCTTCGTCGACTTCAGCCGACAGCGCGGCCTCGCGCCCGACGGCCGCTGCAAGGCGTTCGCCGCCGGGGCAGACGGCACCGCCTGGTCCGAGGGCGTCGGCATGCTCCTTGTCGAACGGCTCTCCGACGCACGCCGCAACGGCCACAACGTCCTTGCGGTGGTGCGCGGTTCAGCCCTCAACCAGGACGGCGCGAGCAACGGCCTCACCGCGCCGAACGGCCCCTCCCAGCAGCGTGTCATCCGCGCGGCCCTCGCCAACGCCGGTCTGACCGGCGACGAGGTGGACGCGGTCGAGGCGCACGGTACGGGCACGACGCTCGGCGACCCGATCGAGGCGCAGGCACTGCTCGCCACCTACGGCAAGGGCCGCACGGGAGGCCGCCCGCTGTGGCTCGGGTCGGTCAAGTCGAACCTGGGCCACACCGCGCACACCGCAGGCATGGCGGGTGTCATCAAGATGGTGCTGGCCCTCCAGGAGGAGAAGCTGCCGCGCACCCTGCACATCGACGCGCCCACCTCGAACGTCGACTGGTCCGCGGGCGCGGTCCGTCTGCTGGAACAGCCGGTCGACTGGAAGCGCGGGGACCGCCCGCGCCGGGCCGCCGTGTCCTCGTTCGGTATCAGCGGGACGAACGCCCACGTGATCCTGGAAGACGCACCCCCGGCCGACGAACCCGCGTCCGTGGACGAAACGACCTCCGCTCAGGGCCCGTTGGGCGAGCTGGCAGCGGTGCCGTGGGTGGTGTCCGGGCGGTCCGCCGCCGCGCTGCGCGGCCAGGCCGCGAGGCTCGCCGCCTTTGCGGCCGACTCGAACGAGCTGCCCGCCCCGGCGCACATCGGGCGCGCACTTGCCGCCTCCCGCGCGGCACTTGAGCACCGCGCGGTGACCCTCGCCGATGACGTCAAGGCAATGGTGCCGGGGCTGGCGGCCCTGTCGGAGGGCGTTGCGGCCTCGGGTGTGGTGTCCGCTGTGGTGCGTCCGGGCGCGGGTCGGGTGGTGTTCGTCTTTCCTGGTCAGGGGTCGCAGTGGTCGGGGATGGCGACTGAGCTTCTGGGGTCGTCTCCGGTGTTCGGGGCGCGGTTGGCGGAGTGTGACGCGGCGCTGCGTCCGTATGTCGGTTCGTCGGTGGTGGAGGCGATCCGTAGCGGGGCTCTGGACGATGTGGTCGTGGTTCAGGGGGCGCTGTGGGCGGTGATGGTGTCGCTGGCTGCGGTGTGGCGGTCGGTGGGTGTCGAGCCGGGTGCGGTGATCGGTCACAGCCAGGGGGAGATTGCCGCCGCGTGCGTCGCGGGCGCGTTGTCGGTGGAGGATGCGGCGCGGGTCGTGGCGCTGCGGGCGAAGGCCATTCGCGGGACCTTGTCTGGCAATGGTGGGATGGTCTCGGTCGCCCTCCCGGCGGATGCGGTACGGGAGCGGATCGCGCGCTGGGACGGTCGTATCTCCGTCGCGTCGGTGAACGGGCCTTCGTCCACGGTTGTTTCGGGTGAGCCTGGCGCGTTGGACGAGCTGTTGACGGCGTGTGAGGCCGAGGGCGTACGGGCGCGCCGTATCGATGTGGACTACGCCTCGCACTCGGCACAGGTCGACGCGATCCGTGACGAGGTCGTCCAGGCCCTGTCCGGTATCGAGCCGCAGTCCTCGCAGGTGCCGTTCTACTCGACGGTGACCGGCGGCAGGTTCGATACGGCCGGGCTGGACGCCGACTACTGGGTGACCAACCTTCGCCAGGAAGTCCGTTTCGATGAGACGGTCCGGGCCCTACTGGCGGACGGCTTCGGGTACTTCGTGGAGTCCAGCCCGCACCCGGTCCTGGCTGTCGGCTTGGCGGAGACGTTCGAGGACGCGGGCTCGGACGCCGTCGCCCTGGGTACCCTCCGCCGTGACGAGGGCGGCCAGGAGCGCTTCCTGACCTCGCTGGCGGAGGGTTGGGTACGCGGTCTGCCCGTCGACTGGCGGTCCGTCTTCGCCGGAACCCCCGCCCGCAGCGTGGACCTGCCCACC
The DNA here is from genome assembly GCF_044744145.1 of Streptomyces sp. NPDC087422. Classification (NCBI taxonomy): domain Bacteria; kingdom Bacillati; phylum Actinomycetota; class Actinomycetes; order Kitasatosporales; family Streptomycetaceae; genus Streptomyces; species Streptomyces sp. NPDC087422. Next base: position 337,003 of record NZ_JBIUXT010000006.1, read on the forward strand.
TACGCCTTCCAGCACCAGCGTTACTGGCTGGAGTCCGGCTCACTCGGCAGCGCGGACGCCTCGTCGCTGGGGCTCGGGGCGGCCGACCATCCGTTGCTCGGCGCGGCCGTACAACTCGCCGACGAGAACGCCCTGTTGCTGACCGGCCGGATCTCCCTGCGTACGCACGCGTGGCTGGCCGACCACGCCGTGAACGACACCGTACTGCTGCCCGGCGCGGCCTTCGTGGAACTCGCCTTGCGTGCCGGTGAGGAGATCCGCGCCGAGCAGATCGACGAGCTGATCCTTGAGGCGCCGCTGGCGATCCCCGAGGGCGGTGCCGTCCAACTCCAGGTGGCGGTGGGCGGCCCGGACGCCGACGGACGCCGCGAGATCACGATTCACTCGCGCGGCGAGGACGGCAGCGCGGACGACGAACCGTGGACACGGCACGCCGTCGGCGTCCTCAGTACGGAACGGTCCGCTGAAAGCGCGGGGTTGACCGACTGGCCGCCCGCCGGTTCCCGGCCGGTCCCGGTCGAGGACTTCTACGCCCGGGTGGCGGCGGCGGGTTACGGCTACGGTCCGGCGTTCCGGGGTCTGCGCGCCGCGTGGCGGCGGGGCGACGACGTGTACGCCGAGGTCACGCTGCCCGACGCGGCGGCCAAGGACGCCGAACGCTTCGCCCTCCACCCCGCCCTGCTCGACGCGGTCCTCCACGCCGTGTCCCTGCTCGACGGCGGTACGCCGGAGTCGGCGCCGCTGCGGCTGCCCTACGCGTGGGAAGGCGTGGCGCTGTCCGCCGTCGGCGCGAGTCGGCTGCGGCTGCGGGTCCGCCCGCTGGACGGCGGTGCCGTCGCGCTGACGCTCGCCGACGCGGCAGGGGCCCCGGTCGCGGAGGTGCAGTCCGTCGTCCTGCGTGAGACCACCCCCGAGCAGCTCCGGCAGACCGACGGCACCGCCAGCCGGGACGGCCTCTTCGCCCTGGACTGGACACCGCTGCCCGTTTCCGCCGGGGCCGCCGTTCCCGCGCCGGGACCGGTCCTCACTCTGGGCGGCGGCCAGGACGTCACGCATGTCGCCGCGCTGCTGGCGGGCCTGGACGCGGGCACCCTGGAACCCCCCGCCCATGTGATCACCCGGCTGGGTCCCGGGAACACCCGGTCGGAGGTCGACCGTGAGCTGCCGTCGCGGGTGCGCACCGCCGTCACCGACGCGCTCGCCCTCGTCCAGGCATGGCTCGCCGACGAGCGGCTGAACGCCTCGCGGCTGGTCGTCGTCACCACCCGGGCGGTCTCCACCGGGCCGGACGACGAGGTGGCGGACCTCGTGCACGCACCCGTGTGGGGGCTGCTGCGGACCGCCCAGTCCGAGGCGCCGGACCGCTTCCTCCTGGTCGACACCGACGGCACCGCTGGCACTGACGGCACCGCTGGCACGGACGGCACCCGTGGCACCAATGCCGCTTCCGGCACCCTGGCCGCCGCTGTCGCCTCCGCCGTCGACCTCGGCGAACCGCAGATCGCGATACGCGACGGCGTGCTCCTCGCGCCCCGTTTCGCCCGCGTCGCCCCGGCCGGGCCCGCGCCGGTGCCGCTGCGCGACGACGGGACCGTGCTCATCACCGGCGGAACCGGCACCCTCGGACGGCTCCTCGCCGAGCATCTGGTCTCGGCGCACGGGGTGCGGCATCTGCTGCTGGCCGGCCGCCGGGGCCGGGCGGCCACGGGCGCACCGGAGTTGGAGCGGCGCCTGCTGGACGCGGGCGCGTCGAGCGTCGAGATCGCGGCGTGTGACGTGGCCGACCGGGCTTCGTTGGCCGCGCTGTTGGAGGCGATTCCCTCCGACCGGCCGCTGACGGGTGTGGTGCACGCGGCCGGTGTGCTCGACGACGGAGTGGTGTCGGCACTGACGCCCGATCAGGTGGCGCGAGTCCTCGCGCCGAAGGTGGACGCGGCGGTGCATCTGCACGAGCTGACACGGCACTTGGACCTGTCGCTGTTCGCGCTGTTCTCCTCGATCGCCGGTGTGCTCGGCAACCCGGGCCAGGCCGGTTACGCGGCGGCCAACGTCTTTTTGGACGCCCTCGCCACGCGCCGCCGCGCCGAGGGACTGCCGGTCACCGACCTGATCTGGGGCTACTGGTCAGAGGCCAGCGAGCTGACGGCCCACCTCGGCGACGCCGACGTGGCCCGCTACCTGCGAATGGGCGTCACGCGGATGTCGCCCGAGCAGGGCCTGGCGCTCTTCGACGCCGCCGCGTCCGCCGACGGCGGCTCCGGGGTCCACGTCGTCAGCCGCCTCGACCTGCGCGCCCTGCGCAGCGCGGCCCGCGCGGGCGAACCCGTCCTCCCGCTCTACCGGGGCCTGGTCCGCGGCCGACCGCGCCGCGCCACCGACGTCGGCGGCGGCTCCGGCAGCCTCCTGCGCGCCCTCACCGGCCTGACCGAGGAGGACCAACTCCGCTATCTGCTCGACCTGGTCCGGGGCCGCGCCGCGACAGTCCTCGGATACTCCGACCCGTCCGCCGTCGAACCCGCCCGCAGCTTCAAGGAGTTCGGCTTCGACTCGCTGACCGGCCTGCAACTGCGCAACGCGCTCGCGGGAGCGACGGGCCTGCGGCTTCCGGCGACGCTTGTCTTCGACTATCCGACGCCACGGGCGTTGGCCGGTTTCCTCCGCACGCTGGTGCTCGGTGACGAGCGCACCGGTCAGGTCGCCGCCCGTAGGGGTACGGCGGGTCCCCTGTCGGCGCGTGAGACGGCCGACCCGGTGGTGATTGTGGGGATGGCGTGTCGGTATCCGGGTGGTGTGGGTTCGCCTGAGGAGTTGTGGTCGCTGGTTGCTTCGGGTGGGGATGCGGTGTCGGGGTTCCCGGTGGACCGTGGTTGGGATGTTGAGGGGCTGTTTGATCCGAATCCTGGTGTGGCGGGGCGGAGTTATGCGTGTGAGGGCGGGTTCCTCTATGGGGCGGGTGAGTTTGACGCGGGGTTCTTCGGGGTGTCTCCGCGTGAGGCGTTGTCGATGGATCCGCAGCAGCGGTTGCTGTTGGAGGCGTCGTGGGAGGTGTTGGAGCGGGCGGGTATTGATCCCGGTTCGCTGAAGGGCAGTTCGACGGGTGTCTTCACCGGAGTCATGCACCACGACTACGCCGTGGGCGCCGATGCCACGGCCAACGACACCGAGGGCTACGCCCTGATGGGCTCGTCCCCGGCCGCCGTGTCCGGCCGCGTGTCGTACACCTTCGGGTTCGAGGGTCCGGCGATGACGGTGGACACGGCGTGCTCGTCGTCGCTGGTCGCGATGCACCTGGCGGCGCAGGCCCTGCGGTCGGGGGAGTGCTCGCTCGCCCTGGCCGGTGGCGTCACGGTGATGTCCACGCCCACCCTTTTTGTGGAGTTCAGCCGTCAGCGGGGCATGGCGCCCGACGGCCGGAGCAAGGCGTTCTCGGCGGCGGCGGACGGTGCCGGGTGGGGCGAGGGCGTCGGTGTCCTGCTGCTGGAGCGGCTGTCGGACGCGCGGCGCAACGGTCACCGGGTGCTGGCGGTGATGCGGGGCTCCGCGGTGAACCAGGACGGTGCGTCGAACGGGCTGACCGCCCCGAACGGTCCTTCCCAGGAGCGGGTGATCCGGGCCGCCCTGGACAGTGCCGGTCTGACGGCCGCAGATGTCGATGTGGTCGAGGCGCACGGTACGGGGACCACGCTCGGGGACCCGATCGAGGCGCAGGCGCTGCTGGCCACCTATGGCCAAGAGCGTGGCGGCGAGGACCCGTTGTGGCTGGGCTCGGTGAAGTCGAACATCGGCCACACGCAGGCCGCGGCCGGGGTCGCGGGCGTCATCAAGATGGTCGAGGCGATGCGCCACGAGGTGCTGCCCAAAAGCCTTTACGCGGACGAGCCGACGCCGCACGTCGACTGGACGAGCGGCGCGGTCGAATTGCTCGCCGAGGCGATGCCGTGGACCGCCGACACCCACCCGCGCCGCGCGGGGATCTCGGCCTTCGGGGCGAGCGGGACGAACGCGCACGTGATCCTGGAGGAGCCAGGGGGCGACGCTGGGGCCGACACCTCTTCGGAGCCAGAGCGCGAGCCCGAAGTCGGCCCGGAGGCAGGCCCGTTGGGGGCGCTGACGGTGGTGCCGTGGGTGGTGTCCGCGCGGTCGGCGGACGCGCTGCGCGGCCAGGCCGGACGCCTGGCGTCCTTCACAGGGACGGACGACGCACCTGCCCTCACCTCGGTCGGCCGCGAACTGGCCCTCTCCCGAGCGGCGTTGCCCCACCGGAGCGTGGTCCTGGCCGCCGACGCCGAACACGCCCAGGACGTCCTCGGCGCGCTCGCCGAAGGAGCCCCGGCCGCCCGACTCGTCAGCGGCGCGACGCGCTCGGGCGACGGCCGGGTGGCGTTCGTGTTCCCGGGTCAGGGGTCGCAGTGGGCGGGGATGGCGATGGAGTTGCTTGCTTCGTCTCCGGTGTTCGCGGAGCGGTTGGCTGAGTGTGACGCGGCCCTGTTGCCTTACGTCGGCTCGTCGGTGGTGGAGGCGATCCGCGACGCCGCTCTGGATGATGTGGTCGTTGTTCAGGGAGCGTTGTGGGCGGTGATGGTGTCCCTGGCCGAGGTGTGGCGGTCGGTGGGCGTTGAGCCGGGTGCGGTGATTGGTCACAGTCAGGGTGAGATCGCGGCGGCTTGTGTGGCGGGTGCGTTGTCGGTGGAGGATGCGGCGCGCGTGGTGGCGTTGCGGGCGAACGCCATTCGCGGGACCTTGTCCGGCAACGGTGGGATGGTGTCGGTCGCGCTGCCCGCGCAGGACGTACGGGAGCGGATCGCGCGCTGGGACGGTCGTATCTCCGTCGCATCGGTGAACGGACCCTCGTCCACGGTCGTTTCGGGTGAACCTCAAGCCTTGGTTGAACTGCTGACGGCGTGTGAGGCCGAGGGCGTACGGGCCCGTCGTATCGATGTGGACTACGCCTCGCACTCGGCACAGGTCGACGCGATCCGTGACGAGGTCATTGAGGCCCTGTCCGGCATCGAGCCGCAGTCCTCGCAGGTTCCGTTCTACTCGACGGTGACCGGCGCCCGTATCGACACGAGCACGCTGGACGCCGACTACTGGGTGACCAACCTCCGCCAGGAAGTCCGTTTCGACGAGACGGTCCGGGCTCTGCTCTCCGACGGCTTCGGGTACTTCATCGAGTCCAGCCCCCACCCGGTTCTCGCAGTCGGTCTCGCGGAGACCTTCGAGGACGCCGGGTCCGACGCCGTCGCGCTCGGCACCCTGCGTCGCGAAGAGGGCGGCCAGGAAAGGTTCCTGACCTCTCTCGCGGAGGGCTGGGTACGCGGCCTGCCCGTCGACTGGCGGTCCGTCTTCGCCGGTACGCCGGATTCGACGGGTGCCGGGCAACTCGCCCTGCCGACGTACGCTTTCCAGCACGAGCACTACTGGCTGACTGCCGACGCCGCGCGCGCCGGGGACCCGAGCGGGCTCGGGCAGGCCGCTGCGGACCACCCCCTGCTCGGCGCGGTGGTGCGGCTGGCCGGTTCGGATCAGGTGGTGCTCACGGGCCGGTTGTCGCTGGCGTCGCACGCGTGGCTGGGCGATCACCGGGTGGAGGGGACCGTCCTGGTCCCCGGTGCCGCGCTGGCGGAGTGGGCGCTGCGGGCCGCTGACGAGGTCGCGTCCGGGTGCGTAGAGGAGTTGACGCTTCAGGCACCGCTCGTCGTTCCGGAGAGCGGCGGCGTGCAGGTGCAGGTCTCCGTCGGCGCGCCCGACGCGGACGGACGGCGCGAACTCGGCATCCACTCACGGCCCGAAGGGGCGGGGGAGTCGGCGCCCTGGGTACTGCACGCGGTCGGCACTCTCGCGGTCGCGTCCGACACCGCAGAGGCGACCGAGGACTTGACCGCGTGGCCGCCGCCCGGCGCCGTGCCGGTACCGGTCGAGGACTTCTACGCCGAGGTGGGCGCGTCCGGTTACGGCTACGGTCCGGCGTTCCAGGGGCTGCGCGCCGCGTGGCGGCACGGCGACGACGTCTACGCCGAGGCCGCGCTGCCGGACGAACTCCACCAGGACGCGGCCAAGTTCGGCATCCACCCGGCCCTGCTCGACGCGGCCCTGCACGGGATCGTCCTGTTGCGCGGCGGCTCGCCCGCCGAACTCAACTCCCTGCGGCTGCCGTTCGCCTGGACCGACGTGGCGCTCGGCGCGGTCGGCGCGACCTCCGTACGCGTACGGCTGCGGCCTGCGGGCGAGGACGCCGCCTCGGTGCTCCTGGCCGATGCCGAGGGGGCTCCCGTCGTATCGGTGGCATCGCTCGCGTTGCGCACGGCGACCGCCGACCAGATCCGCGTCGCCGCCGCGAGTGCGGCAGGCACGGCCGACGGCCTGTACCGCGTGGACTGGGTGCCGGCCGCGCTGTCCGCCGATGGCGGCGCGCCCGACGGATGCGTGTTCCTGGAACGGCTTTCCGACATCGACGCGGCGCAGCCGGTTCCGCCGCTGGTCGGCCTGGTGCTGCCCCCGGCGTCAGTCTCCGGCGATGTGCCGGGTGCGGTGGCGGAGGCGGTGACCGGCGTGCTGGGTCTGGTCCAGGAGTGGCTGGCCGAGGAGCGGTTCGCTGATGCGCGGTTGGTTCTCGTCACCCGTGGTGCGGTGTCCACTCACAGCGGTGAGCCTGTCGCTGATCTGGTCCACGCCCCGGTGTGGGGCCTGGTGCGCAGCGCGCTCGCCGAGAATCCCGGGCGTTTCCTGCTGATCGACTCAGACGCCGATGTCGATGTCGACGTCCACCTCGCGTCGGGACAGGCTGCGGTACGTGACGCGGTCGGTGTCGCGGTGGCGGCGGGTGAGCCGCAGGTGGCGGTGCGCGGTGGTGAGGTGCTGGTGCCGAGGCTGGTGCGGGCGCCTGCCGGTGGCGGGGGTTTGGTGCCGCCCGCCGAGGGCGCGTGGCGGCTGGTCGCCTCAGGCGACGGCACGCTCGACGGACTGTCCGTCGAGCCGGACCCGGCCGCCGAGGCGCCGCTCGTCGCCGGTCAGGTGAGGGTCGACGTCCGTGCCGCGGGAGTCAACTTCCGCGATGTGCTGATCAATCTGGGGATGTACCCCGACCCGGACGCGTACCTCGGAACCGAGGGCGCGGGTGTCGTGGTCGAGGTCGGTCCTGGCGTCGCGGGTGTCGTGGTGGGTGACCGGGTGATGGGTCTGCTGCCGGAGTCGTTCGGGCCGTTGGCGGTGGTGGACGAGCGCTTGGTCGTGCGGGTGCCGGAGGGCTGGAGCTTCGAGCAGGCCGCCGCCGTCCCCGTCGTCTTCATGACCGCCTGGTTCGGCCTGGCCGATCTCGGCGAACTCCGGTCCGGACAGAGGGTGTTGATTCACGCCGCTGCCGGTGGTGTGGGGATGGCGGCCACGCAGTTGGCCCGGCACTGGGGTGCCGAGGTCTTCGGGACGGCCAGCGAGGGCAAGTGGGACACGCTCCGGCTGGCGGGTCTCGCCGAGGACCACATCGCCTCGTCCCGCACCCTCGGCTTCGAGGACGCGTTCCGGCAGGCCACCGATGGCCACGGCATGGACGTCGTTCTCAACTCGCTGGCGCGGGAGTTCGTGGACGCGTCGTTGCGGTTGCTGCCGCGTGGCGGCCGGTTCCTGGAGATGGGCAAGACCGACATCCGCGATCCGCAGGCCGTCGCCGCCGAGCACCCCGGCGTCACGTACCACCCGTACGCCCTCACCGACATCTCTCCGGACCGACTCGGCGAAATCCTCCGCGAGTTGGCGGGGTTGTTCGCGGAGGGTGTGCTGGAGCCGTTGCCGGTGCGGGTGTGGGACGTACGGCGGGCGGACGAGGCGTTGCGGTTCATGTCGCAGGCGCGGCATGTCGGCAAGGTCGTGCTGAGCCTTCCCCGCCGGGTGGACGCCGCGAGTGCGGTGGTGATCACGGGTGGTACGGGTCTGCTGGGCGGGCTGGTGGCCCGGCATCTGGTGGCCTCGTACGGGGTCCGGGATCTGGTGCTGGCGGGTCGGCGTGGTGCGAACGCGCCTGGTGCGGATGCGTTGGTGGCGGAGTTGGGGGCGGCCGGTGCGCGGGTCGAGGTCGTGGCGTGTGATGTCGCGGTCCGGGACGAGGTGGCCGGGCTGCTCGCGCGCTTTGGCGGGGAACGGCCGTTGGGTGGTGTGGTGCACTGCGCGGGCGCGCTGGACGACGGTCTGGTGCCGGACCTGGACGCGGAACGTGGCCGGAGTGTGCTGGGCGCGAAGGTGGATGCGGCGTGGCATCTGCATGAGTTGACCCGGGACCTGGACCTGTCGTTGTTCGTGCTGTTCTCGTCGCTCGCGGGCGTGGTGGGCACGGCGGGGCAGGCGAACTACGCGGCGGCGAACACGTTCCTGGACGCTCTGGCGGGCGTGCGCCGTACGAGCGGCGCTGCGGCTGTGTCGATGGCATGGGGACACTGGGCCACCGACTCCGAGCTGACGGGCTCCCTCGGCGAAGTGGACCGGGCGCGCCTGGCCCGTAGCGGCGTGGTGCCGATGAGCGTCGAGCAGGGGATCGGGCTGTTCGACGCGGCTGTCGGCTGGGACGTACCGCTCGCCGTCACCGCGCGTCTGACGCCCGGCGACGCCCAGAGCACCGGGGAAGCCTTCCACGCCCTCACCCGCGACCTGACCACCGCGTCCGTCCGCAAGTCCCGTGCTCTGGCGACAAGTTCGGCCCGTGCCGACTCCTCGGCCCTGGTCCGGCGGCTCTCCGCGCTGTCGGCCGCCGAACGGACCGAGGCCCTGCGCGATGTCGTACGCACGCACGTCGCGGCGGTGCTCGGCCACGGGTCGCCGGCCGCCGTCGACCCCGAGCGGGCGTTCATGGAGCTGGGCTTCGACTCACTGACCGGTGTCGAACTGCGCAACCGCCTCGGGGCCGCGATCGGGCAGCGGCTCGCGGCCACCGTGGTCTTCGACCACCCCACCCCCGACGCCCTCGCCGCGCATCTGGCGGACGAACTGGGCCTCGGCGCCGCGACCGCCGACGACCGTGCCCCGGCCGGAGCCCTTCCGGCGGCGGCCGGGCTCGACGACGATCCCGTCGCCGTCGTCGCCATGACCTGCCGCTTCCCGGGCGGCGCCGATTCGCCCGAGCAGTTGTGGGACCTGGTGGCGTCGGGCACCGACGCGATCTCCGGGTTCCCCACCGACCGGGGCTGGGACCTCGCGGACCTGTACGACCCGGATCCGGCCAGGTCGGGCAAGAGCTACGCCCAGCAGGGCGGTTTCGTGCGCGGCGCGACGGACTTCGACGCCGAGCTGTTCGGCATCTCGCCGCGCGAGGCGCTGGCCATGGACCCGCAGCAGCGGCTCGTACTCGAGGCGGCCTGGGAGGCCGTGGAACGCGCCGGGATCGACGTGGCCACGCTGCGCGGCAGCCGTACCGGTGTGTTCATCGGCGCGGTCGGCACCGGCTACGGCCAGGACCCCGACCTTCAGCAGCGCGTCGAGGGGTACTCGGTCACCGGGAACGTGCTGAGCGTCATCTCCGGCCGCGTCTCGTACGTCCTCGGCCTCGAAGGACCGGCGATGACGGTGGACACGGCCTGCTCGTCGTCGCTGGTCGCCCTGCACCTGGCGGCTCAGGCGCTACGGGCGGGGGAGTGCTCGCTGGCCCTGGTCGGCGGGGTGACGGTGATGCCGAGCCCGTTCGGCTTCGTGGAGTTCAGCCGCCAGCGCGTGCTGTCGCCCGATGGCCGGTGCAGGGCGTTCGCCGCGGACGCCGACGGCACCGGCTTCTCGGAGGGCGTCGGCATGCTGGTGGTCGAGCGGCTGTCGGAGGCCCGCCGCAACGGCCACCGCGTCCTCGCCGTCATGCGCGGCTCCGCCGTCAACCAGGACGGCGCGAGCAACGGCCTCACCGCGCCGAACGGCCCCTCCCAGCAGCGCGTCATCCGCGCTGCTCTCGCCAATGCCGGTCTGACCGGCGACGAGGTCGACGCGGTCGAGGCGCACGGCACCGGCACCAACCTCGGGGACCCGATCGAGGCGCAGGCGCTGCTCGCCACCTACGGCAGGGACCACGCGCGGGACCAGCCGCTGTGGCTGGGCTCCATCAAGTCCAACATCGGCCACACGCAGGCCGCGGCCGGTGTCGCGGGTCTGATCAAGATGGTCATGGCGATGGGCCACGGCACGCTGCCCAGCACTCTGCACGCCGAGGAGCCCTCGCCCGAGGTGGACTGGTCCTCCGGCAGGCTCCGGCTGCTCAACGCGGCGACGCCGTGGCCCGACCGGGGCCGCCCGCGCCGCGCCGCGGTCTCCTCGTTCGGCATCAGCGGAACGAACGCGCACGTGATCCTGGAAGAGCCGCCCGCGGCGCCGGTCGAGGCGGTCGAACTGGCCGATCCTGGCTCCGAGTTCGGCGAGAGGGCCGAACCCGGTACGTCCGACGCGCCCGCCGTACCCGCCGCCCCGGCCCCGGCCGCCGTCGTGGGCGACCCGCCCGGCACCGTCGTCCCCTGGGTGCTCTCCGCCAAGTCCGCGGCGGCGCTGCGCGCGCAGGCCGGACGCCTCGCGGCCTTCGTGGCCGACCGGCCCGACACCACGGACGCCGAGATCGGACACGCGCTGGCGACCACCAGGACCGTCCTGGAACAGCGGGCCGTCGTCCTGGCGGGTGACCGCGCGCAGGCCGCCGCCGCGCTCGGCGGGCTCGCCGGCGGTACGCCGACCGCAGGGGCGGTCACCGGCGCCGCCGACGTACGCGGCAGGGTGGCCTTCGTCTTCCCCGGACAGGGCTCGCAGTGGAAGGGTATGGGCGCCGAACTCCTCGACACCTCAGCGGTGTTCGCCGAGCGGTTCGCCCAGTGCGACGCGGCGCTCCGCGTCCACCTGGACTGGTCGGTCACCGACGTCGTGCGCGGAATGCCCGGCGCGCCCTCGCCGGACCTCATCGAGGTTCTGCAACCCGTGCTGTTCGCCGTCAACGTCTCCCTGGTCGAACTGTGGCGGTCGGTCGGTGTCGAACCCGCCGCCGTCGTCGGCAGCAGCCAAGGCGAGATAGCCGCCGCGCTGGTGGCGGGCGCGCTCACCATGGAAGACGCCGCCGAGATCATCGCGCTGCGCAGCGCACTGTTCGCCGCCGAACTCGTCGGCAACGGCGCGGTCGCCTCGGTGGCGCTGCCCGTCGCCGAGGTCGAGGCGCGAACAGCCGCGTGGGGCGGGCGACTTGACATCGCCGGACGCAACGGCCCGACCGCCGTCACCGTGGCCGGCGACACCGAGGCGCTGACGGAATTCGTCGCGGCCTGCGAGGCCGACGGCGTCCGAGCCCGTGTCGTCGGGTCGACCGTGGCCTCCCACTGCGCCCAGGTCGAGCCGCTGCGCGAGCGGATCATGGAACTGTTCGCGCACATCACACCGCGTCGCGCCACCGTCCCGTTCTACTCGACCGTCACCGGCGGCCTCGTCGACACGACGACCCTCGACAACGCGTACTGGTACCTCAACGCCCGCCGCCCGGTGGACTTCCAGGCCGCGGTGCTGGCCATGGAGAGCGACGGCTTCCGGTTCTTCGTCGAGGCCAGCGCGCACCCGGTGCTCACCACCGCCATGGCCGCGACCTTCGAGGACGCCGAGCGCGACGGCGTCGCGGTCGGCACGCTGCGCCGTGACGAAGGCGGCATGGCGCGCTTCACCACCTCCGTGGCCGAGGGCTTCGTCCGCGGCCTGCCCGGCGTCGACTGGCGGCCCCTGGCCCCCGGTTCGGGCGGTACGCCGCTGGCCCTGCCGACGTACGCCTTCCAGCGCCGCCGCTTCTGGCTGGACGACCTGCGGGACCGAACCGCGCCCACCACCAGCGGCACGGGCGACCTCGCCGACGCCGGATTCTGGGCCGCCGTCGAACGCGGCGACCTGGAGCACCTGGCCGGGGAACTCGAACTCGACTCCGGAGAGGACGAGTTGGCGACGTTCCTGCCCGCGCTGTCGTCCTGGCGCCGCCGCAGCCTGGACCGTACGGCCCTGGACCGGTGGCGTTACGGCATCGCCTGGCGCGCCCTGGACACCGCGAACGCCCGTGCGCCGCGCGGGCGGTGGACGATCCTCAGCTTCCCGGACGAGCCGTGGGCCGCCGCGGCGGGCGACGCGCTCGCCGCCGCGGGCACCACGGTCACCCACATCGAGATCCCCGCCGACCGGACCGACCGGGCGGCCCTCGCCGAACTCCTCCGGACGGTCGAGGCCGACGGCGTGCTGTCTCTCCTCGCCCTCGGGGACTCCGAGACCGGCGGTCAGGGGGCGGACGGGTCCGAGACGGGTGTGCCGAAGGCGGGCGGTTCCGAGACGGTTGGCGCCGCCAATGGCGGTGCCGAGGAGGCTGCCGCGCACGAGGTGCCCGGAGCGTCCGCCGTCGACGGCACCGGCCCTGCGGTATCCGACGCCAGCGCGCCCGGCCACGCCCCCGCTGGCTCCGGGACGACCAGTCATGCCCCCGTCAGCTCCACCGCGCTCCGGGGCCACGACCCGGCACCGGCTGCCGCCGGTCTCTCCCCGGCCGCCCGCGTCACCCTCGCCCTCGCCCAGGCCGCCGCCGACGCCGAACTGACCGGGCGGCTGTGGGCGGCCACCGCGGAGGGCGTCAGGACGGCACCGGGCGACGCGGGGCCCCGCTCCGGCCAGGCCGAGGTCTGGGGCCTGGGCCGGGCCATCGCGCTGGAGCAGCCCCGCCAGTGGGGCGGCCTGGTCGACCTGCCGCCCGTGCCCGACGCGTCCGCCGCCGTCCGGCTCGCCGCCGTCCTCGGCGGACTGCCCGGCCCTGACGGGACCGCCGACCCGGCAGCCGCCGACGCCCTAACCGTGGACCCCGCGTCCGGCGGCTCCGCGTCCGCCGTCGAGGACCAGGTCGCCGTACGGGCCTCCGGAGTCCACGGGCGGCGGCTCATCCGTACGCCTCTCGGGTCCGCGCACTCCGCACGAGCCGCCGCGTGGCGACCCGACGGCACCGTTCTGATCACCGGGGGAACGGGCGGGATCGGCGCGCGCGTCGCCCGCAGACTCGCCGCCGAAGGCGCCCCGCACCTGCTGCTCGCGGGCCGCCGCGGCCCCGACGCGCCCGGCGCGGCCGAACTGCGCGCGGAGTTGGAGGCGGCGGGCGCCGCCGTCACGTTCGCCGCGTGCGACGTCGCCGACCGGTCCGAGGTGGCCGCGCTCCTCGCGGGCGTCCCCGCCGACCGGCCGCTGAGCGCGGTCTTCCACGCGGCCGGCGCCCCGCAGACCTACCTGGCCGCCACCGACACCACCGACGAGGACATCACCCGCATCGCCTCGGCCAAGATCGCCGGAGCCCGCCACCTGGACGACCTCCTCGGCGGCACACCGCTCGACGCCTTCGTGCTCTTCTCCTCCAACGCCGGGGTCTGGGGCAGCGGAGGGCAGGCCGTCTACGCCGCCGCCAACGCCCACCTCGACGCGCTCGCCGAGCGGCGCCGCGCTCTCGGCCGTACCGCGACCTCACTGGCCTGGGGCGCCTGGGACGGCGGCGGCATGATGGAGGCCGAGGGCGCCGCCGCCTACATGGAGAGCCGCGGCGTACTGGCCATGGACCCCGAACGAGCCGCCACCGCACTGCTCCAGGCCGTCGCGCACGACGAGACGTTCGTCGCCGTCGCCGATGTCGACTGGGAACGGTTCGTCCTCGGCTTCACCGCGCTGCGCCCCAGCCCGCTGCTCGCCGAACTCCCCGAGGTACAAGCGGCGTTGCGCACCGAGACCGATCAGGCCGACATTGCTGCCCCGACCACCGCGGGCGCCGAATTCGCCGCCCAGTTGGCGACGCTCTCCGAGCCCGACCAGCTCAAGAACGTCCTCGACCTGGTACGTGACCAAGCAGCCAGCGTCCTTCAGCACGCCGACAACTCCTCGGTACGGGCGGGCCGCACGTTCAAGGATCTCGGCTTCGACTCGCTGACCGCCGTCGAACTGCGCAACCGCCTGTCCACCGCGACCGGCCTGAAGCTGCCCGCGAGCCTGGTGTTCGACCACCCCACGCCCACCGCGCTCGCCCAGCACCTGCGGACCCGCTTCACCACCGGTGCCGCGTCCGCGGCGACCGGTCCCGTGAGCACCGGCGGGACCGGCACCGGATCCGTCCTGGACGAGCTGGACGCCCTCGCGGGCGCGGTCGCCGCTCTGCCCGCCGACGGTGAGGAGACCGCCGAAGTCGTCGGCCGCCTGGAGGAACTGCTGTGGCAGGTACGGCAACGACGCGACGGCCGGGGCGAGATCGAGTCGGCCACCGCGGAGGAGATGTTCGACCTGCTGGACCGCGAACTCGGCAACCCCTGATCCGCCGCACGCGGACGGGACATTCCTGAACCGGAGAGCCTGGAGTCGAAAAGGATGGCAATGGCGGAGAACGAGGCGAAACTGCTCGCGTACCTGAAGCGGGTGACCGGCGACCTGCGCGAGACCCAGCAGCGGCTCCGCGACGCCACCGCCGCCAGGAACGAGCCGATCGCGGTCGTCGGCATGGCCTGCCGCTACCCAGGCGGTGTCGAAACCCCCGACGACCTGTGGCAGTTGGTCGCCGAGGGCGGCGACGCCATCACCCCGTTCCCCAAGGACCGGGGCTGGGACATCGACGACCGCTACGACGAGGACGCCGCGCGGCCCGGCAGCAACTACGTGCGGGGCGGCGGATTCCTCACCGGAGCAACCGAGTTCGACGCGTCGTTCTTCGGCATCTCCCCCCGCGAAGCCCTCGGCATGGACCCGCAGCAACGGCTTCTCCTGCCCTGCACATGGGAACTCTTCGAACGGGCCGGCATCGACCCGCTGTCCGTCAAGGGCAGCCCCACCGGCACGTTCATCGGCTTCAGCTCCGCCGACTACGGCTGGGAACTCCCCGCCATCCCCGAGGAGGTCGAGGGCTACTACGCGACGGGCAACTTCGCCAGCGTGATGTCCGGCCGCGTCGCCTACACCTTCGGGCTCGAAGGCCCGGCGATCAGCGTCGACACGGCCTGCTCGTCGTCGCTGGTCGCCATGCACCTGGCCGCCGGGGCACTGCGCAGCCGCGAATGCTCTCTGGCCGTCGCCGGCGGAGTGACCGTCATGTCCACCGCCATCGGCTACCCCGAGTTCAGCCGCCAGCGCGCCCTGTCCCCTGACGGCCGCTGCCGCGCCTTCGCGGCCTCCGCCGACGGCTTCGGCCCCGCCGAGGGCCTGGGCCTGCTCCTGCTGGAACGGCTGTCGGACGCCCGGCGCAACGGCCACCGCGTCCTGGCCCTGATCCGCGGCTCCGCGGTCAACCAGGACGGTGCGAGCAACGGCCTCACCGCCCCTAACGGCCCCTCCCAGGAACGCGTCATCCGCGCCGCGCTGCGCAGCGCCAGGATCGCCGCCACCGACGTGGACGTGGTCGAGGCGCACGGCACCGGCACCTCCCTGGGCGACCCGATCGAGGCGACCGCCCTGCTCAACACCTACGGCGCGGGACGCGACGGCCAACGGCCGCTGTGGCTCGGCTCGGTGAAGTCCAACATCGGCCACACCTCGGCCGCGGCGGGCGTGGCGGGCGTGATCAAGATGGTGCAGGCCATGCGGCACGGAGTCCTGCCGAGGACCCTGCATGTCGACGAGCCGACACCGCACGTGGACTGGTCCGGCGGCGGGGTGCAACTGCTGACCGAGGAGCGGGAGTGGGTCAGGAGTGACGGACGTGCGCGGCGGGCGGGCGTGTCGGCGTTCGGCATCAGCGGGACGAACGCGCACCTGATCCTGGAGGAGGCCGGTGAGCCGACGGACGACGCGGGCGGCGTCGGCGGTGCGGCCGGCTCGGCGGACGCGCGCGATCCGGGAGACTCGGGCGACCGGGCCGATACGCCGGAGGCCCGGTCGGGACCCGCGAACGGGCCGCTCGGGCCGCTGGGGTCCACTGTTCCGTGGCCGGTGTCCGCGCGGTCCGCCGCCGCACTGCGCGACCAGGCCGAGCGGCTGCTGGAGTACACGTTGGCCGGCCACGGCCCGGCCGCGCCGGAAATCGGCCTCGCCCTGGCGACGACCCGCGCCGCGTGGGAGAACCGCGCGGTCGTGCTGGACCCGGACCACCCCTCGGCCCTCGGCGCCCTCGCCTCAGGCACCCCCACAGGTTCCACCGTCACGGGCCTGGCCACGGTGGACGACACCGACGGCCGACCGGCCGACCACGTGGTCTTCGTCTTTCCTGGTCAGGGGTCGCAGTGGGCGGGGATGGCGATGGAGTTGCTTGCTTCGTCTCCGGTGTTCGGGGCGCGGTTGGCGGAGTGTGACGCGGCGCTGCGTCCTCACGTCGGTTCGTCGGTGGTGGAGGCGATCCGCGAGGGCGTCCTGGATGACGTGGTGGTGGTTCAGGGTGCGTTGTGGGCGGTGATGGTGTCGCTGGCGGCGGTGTGGCGGTCGGTGGGCGTTGAGCCGGGTGCGGTGATCGGTCACAGTCAGGGTGAGATCGCGGCGGCGTGTGTGGCGGGTGCGTTGTCGGTGGAGGATGCGGCGCGCGTAGTGGCTCTGCGGGCGAAGGCGATTCGCGGGACCTTGTCGGGCCGAGGCGGGATGGTGTCGGTCGCGCTGCCCGCGCAGGACGTACGGGAGCTGATCGCGCGCTGGGACGGCCGGATTTCCGTCGCGTCGGTGAACGGTCCTTCGTCCACGGTCGTTTCGGGTGAACCCCTGGCGCTCGCTGAGCTGCTGACGGCGTGTGAGGCCGAGGGCGTACGGGCGCGCCGTATCGATGTGGACTACGCGTCGCACTCGGCACAGGTGGACGCGATACGTGATGAGGTCGTTGAGGCTCTGTCGGGCATCGAGCCGCAGTCGTCGCAGGTGCCGTTCTACTCCACGGTGACCGGCGCCCGTATCGACACGAGCACGCTGGACGCCGACTACTGGGTGACCAACCTCCGTCAGGAAGTCCGCTTCGACGAGACCGTCCGGGCCCTCCTCGCCGACGACTTCACGTACTTCGTGGAGTCCAGCCCGCACCCCGTCCTCGCGGTCGGTCTGGCCGAGACGTTCGAGGACGCGGGCTCCGACGCCGTCGCGCTCGGCACCCTCCGCCGTGACGAAGGCGGCCAGGAACGCTTCCTCACCTCCCTCGCCGAAGGATGGGTACGCGGCCTCCCCGTCGACTGGCGGTCCGTCTTCGCCGGAACCCCCGCCCACCACGTCGACCTGCCCACGTACGCCTTCCAACCGCGCCGCTACTGGCTGGACATCGACCGCTCCGGCCCCGCCGTCCGCACGACGGCGCGGACCGAGGTGCTGGACGACGGTCCCGACGTCGACCCGGACGCGCTGACCGTGCGGCTGGCGGGACTCGACCGCGAGGAGCGGGAGCGCGTACTGCTCGACCTGCTGCGCGTGGAGGTGGCGACGGTGCTGCGGCACGCCACTCCGGACGACGTCGCGGCCGAACGGGCCTTCAAGGAACTGGGCTTCGACTCGCTGACCGCCGTCGAACTGCGCAAGCGGCTGAGCGCGGCGACCGGATTGAAGCTACCGGCGACTGTCGTCTTCTCCTACCCGACGCCGATCAGCCTGGTCCGCTTCCTGCTGGACGAGATGGAAAGTGCGCCGGTCGACGGTGAACACGCCGAGGTCTTGAACGAGTTGGACGGGATCGCCACGCGGCTCGGCGGAATCTCGCCGGACGGCGAGACGCGTGAGCGGATCACCCGGCGTCTGGAGTCGCTGCTCTGGGCGTGGCGCGGAGACGCGGCGACCGGTGCGGAGGCGGGCGCCGACACCGGCGGAATCGCGCTGGACACCGCGTCGGACGACGAGATGTTCGCGCTGATCGACAAACAGTTGGGCACAGGCTGAGCCGCTCCGGTCACCGCTGTCGGACAAACGTCGCAGATCGTCGAAGGAGCGAGGGGAATGGCCACCGGTAACACGGAGGAGAGGCTTCGGGAGTACCTGAAGCGGGTGATGGCCGACTTGGGCGTCACGAAGCAGCGACTGCGGGAGGCCGAGGCCGCCGCCCAGGAGCCGGTCGCGATCGTCGGCATGGCCTGCCGCTACCCGGGCGGTGTGCGATCGCCCGAGGATCTGTGGCGGTTGGTGGACGGCGAGCGTGACGCCATCGGGCCGTTTCCCGACGACCGCGGCTGGGACCTGGCCGGACTCTTCGACCCCGACCCGGAGAGCCGTGGCACCAGTTACGTCACCGAGGGCGGATTCCTCGACGGCGCGGCCGACTTCGACCCCGCGTTCTTCGGCATCACCCCGCGCGAGGCGCTCGGCATGGACCCGCAGCAGCGGCTCATGCTGGAGATCTCCTGGGAGGCGTTCGAGCGTGCGGGCATCGACCCGCGCGCCGTGCGCGAGGAACGGGTCGGCGTCTACACCGGAATCGTCGCCAACGGATACGTGTCGCGGCTGCGGCGCACGCCCGAGCCGGTCGAGGGCTACGTCATCACCGGCACCATGTCGAGCGTCGCCGCCGGGCGGATCGCGTACACGTTCGGTCTCCAAGGGCCCGCGCTCAGCGTCGAGACGGCGTGCTCGTCGTCGCTGGTGGCCCTGCACCTGGCCGTGCAGGCGCTGCGTTCCGGCGACTGCACGATGGCGCTCGCGGGCGGCGTCGCGGTCATGCCGACTCCGGACGCCTTCGTGGAGTTCAGCCGCCAGCGCGGCCTGGCGCCCGACGGCCGGATCAAGGCGTTCGCCGCCGCCGCTGACGGCACCAACTGGGCAGAGGGCGCGGGCGCGTTGCTCGTCGAGCGGCTGTCGGACGCGCGCCGCAAAGGCCACCGTGTACTGGCCGTCGTCCGTGGCACCGCGCTCAACCAGGACGGCGCCAGCAACGGACTGTCCGCCCCCAACAACCTCGCTCAGGAACGGGTGATACGCGACGCGCTCGCCGACGCCCGCCTCAGCGCCGCGGACGTGGACGTGGTCGAGGCGCACGGCACTGGTACGACGCTCGGCGACCCGATCGAGGCGCAAGCGCTGCTCGCGACGTACGGGCGGGAGCGGACCGGCGAACGGCCTTTGTGGCTGGGCTCGGTGAAGTCCAACATCGGGCACTCAGGACCCGCGGCGGGCGTGGCGGGTGTGATCAAGATGGTGCAGGCCATGCGGCACGGAGTCCTGCCGAGGACCCTGCATGTCGACGAGCCGACGCCGCACGTGGAGTGGTCCGGCGGCGGGGTGGAGCTGCTGGCGGAGGCGCGCGAGTGGGTCCGGGGCGAGGGGGGTACGCAGCGGGCGGGCGTGTCGGCCTTCGGGATCAGCGGGACGAACGCGCACGTGATCCTGGAGGAGCCGCAGGCCGCGAGCGAGGACATCGCCGAACCCGGCCCCGCCGAGGGCCCGTTGGGATCGCTCAACGTCGTTCCGTGGCCGGTGTCCGCACGGTCGGCCGCAGGGCTGCGCGGGCAGGCGGACCGGTTGGCCGCCGACCTGGCCGCTACCGCCGCAGCCGCGGACATCGGCCTCTCGCTGGCCACCACCCGCTCCGCGATGGAGCACCGCGCGGTGGTCCTGGCCGCGAACAGCACACAGGCCCTGGACGTACTCGGCGCGCTCGCGGCGGACACGCCCGCCCCCGGCCTGGTGAGCGGAGCGGTTCGCTCCGACGCGGGTCGGGTGGTGTTCGTGTTCCCGGGTCAGGGGTCGCAGTGGGCGGGGATGGCGACTGAGCTTCTGGGGTCGTCTCCGGTGTTCGCGGCGCGGTTGGCGGAGTGTGATGCTGCCCTGATGCCTTACGTGGGGTCGTCGGTGGTGGAGGCGATTCGTAGCGGGGCTCTGGATGATGTGGTGGTCGTTCAGGGTGCGTTGTGGGCGGTGATGGTGTCGCTGGCGGCGGTGTGGCGGTCGGTGGGCGTTGAGCCGGGTGCGGTGATCGGTCACAGTCAGGGTGAGATTGCCGCCGCGTGCGTGGCGGGCGCGCTTTCCGTGGAGGACGCGGCGAAGGTCGTGGCGTTGCGGGCGAAGGCCATTCGGGGGACCTTGTCGGGCCGAGGCGGGATGGTGTCGGTCGCGCTCCCGGCGGATGCGGTACGGGAGCGGATCGCGCGGTGGGACGGTCGTATCTCCGTCGCGTCGGTGAACGGGCCCTCGTCCACGGTCGTTTCGGGCGAGCCGCAGGCGTTGGACGACCTTCTCGCCGCATGCGAGGTCGAGGGCGTACGGGCCCGTCGTATCGATGTGGATTACGCCTCGCACTCGGCACAGGTGGACGCGATCCGTGACGAGGTCGTCCAGGCCCTGTCCGGCATCGAGCCGCAGTCGTCGCAGGTGCCGTTCTACTCGACGGTGACCGGCGGCAGGCTCGACACCACCGCGCTGGACGCCGACTACTGGGTGACCAACCTCCGCCAGGAAGTCCGCTTCGACGAGACCGTCCGGGCCCTACTGGCGGACGGCTTCGGCTACTTCATCGAGTCCAGCCCGCACCCGGTCCTGGCGGTCGGTCTGGCCGAGACCTTCGAGGACGCGGGCTCCGACGCCGTCGCCCTCGGCACCCTCCGCCGTGACGAAGGCGGCCAGGAACGCTTCCTGGCCTCGCTGGCGGAGGGTTGGGTACGCGGTCTCCCCGTCGACTGGCGGTCCGTCTTCGCCGGAACCCCCGCCCACCACGTCGACCTGCCCACCTACGCCTTCCAGCGGCAGCGCTACTGGCTGGAGGACGACGATCCTGAGCGGGCAGCGGCGGGCGGCGCGGCGAACGCCGGGGTGCCCGATGCCGTGGAAGAGGCGTTCTGGGCGGCCGTGGACGGCGGAGACGCCGATACGGTGGCCGGTGAGCTGGGCGTCGTCACCGATCTGCCGCTGCGCGAGGCGCTGCCCGCGCTGTCCACGTGGCGCAGGCGCCGTCGTGAGGCGTCGGCGGTCGACGGCTGGCGGTACCGGATCGGCTGGCGGCCGGTCGTGTCCCCGGCGCGGGTACGGCTCACCGGCCGCTGGCTGCTGGTGCTGCCCCCGGCCGACCGGTGTCCCGCCGAATGGGCCGACCTCGCGGACGCGGCCCTGACCGGCCACGGCGCCCAGGTCGAACGGCTGCACCTCGATACGACCACCACAGCGGGAAGCGCCGACGCCCTCGCCGCGGAGCTGCGGTCCCGCACCGACGGCGACACGACCGAGCGGACCACCCCCCTCACCGGCGTCCTGTCCCTGCTCGCGCTGGACGAGACGCCCGATCCCGAGCGGCCGGCGGTCACGGAGGGCCTGGCCGCCACCGTTTCCCTGGTCCAGGCCCTGGTGGCGGTGGCCGAGGAGTCCGGGACGCATCCGACGCTGTGGTGCGCCACCCGTGGGGCGGTGTCGGTGGCGGCGGGGGACAGGACGGTCTCGGCGGCGCAGGCGCAGATCTGGGGCCTTGGCCGGGTGGTGGCGCTGGAGCACCCATTGCTGTGGGGCGGGCTGCTGGATCTTCCGGCCACGCCGCTCGCGGAGCTGTCCGATGAGGCGACGGTCCGGGTCGGCCGTACCCTCGCCGCCGCCCTCGCCGGGATCGCCGACGAGGACAGTGTGGCGCTGCGCCCGGACCTCGGCGGGCTGCTGGGCCGTCGCCTGCTGCGGGCCCCGGCCGCCGACTCGGCCGCCGTCCGCACATGGCTGCCCGAGGGCACCGTGCTGGTCACGGGCGGTACCGGCGGGATCGGCGCGCACATCGCCCGCTGGCTGGCCGCCGGGGGAGCGCCGCATCTGGTGCTGGTCAGCCGTCGCGGGGCGGACGCGCCGGGCGCCGCCGCCTTGGAGAAGGAGCTGGTGCAGGCCGGCGCACGGGTCACCTTCGCCGCCTGCGATGTCGCGGACCGCGACGCGCTCGCCGCCGTACTCGCCGCGATCCCGGCGGAGGAACCGCTGTCGGCCGTGTTCCACGCCGCGGCCGTTCTGGACGACAGCGTGGTGGCACATCTGACCCGTGATCAGATGGAACGGGTGCTGCGCGTCAAGGCCGGTGCGGCGGTGCATCTGCACGAGCTGACGCGGGACATGAACGTGTCGGCGTTCGTGCTCTGTTCGTCGTTCGGAGCGACCTTCGGCATGCCGGGACTCGGCAACTACGCGCCAGGCAACGCGTTCCTGGACGCGCTGGCCGAGCGCCGCCGCGCCGAGGGACTTCCCGCCACCTCCGTGGCATGGGGTACGTGGGCCGGTACCGGTATGGCCGCGGGGGACGTCGGTGCCCGGGGCCGCCTGGAGGGCATCCACGAGATGGCGCCCGCGCTGGCCGTGACCGCCCTCCAACAGGCGCTCGACCGCGACGAGACCGCCCCGGTGGTCATCGACCTGCGCTGGGAGCGGTTCGCGCCCGTCTTCCACGCCAAGCGCCCGACCGCGCTGTTCACGGAGATCCCCGAGGCGGTCGCCGCACTGCGGTCCGGTGCCGCGGGCGACACGGAAGCCGCGGGGACCGGTGCGGCCACGGCGGGGGAACTGCGGTCCCGGCTGGCGGGCCGCCCGGCGGCGGAACAGGAGCGCGAGCTGGTCGAGTTGGTGCGCGGGCACGCCGCCGCGGTCACCAGCCACGTGACCCTCGACGGCGCCACGGGGGAATCCGTCGACCAGGACCGGCCGTTCCGCGAGCTGGGCTTCGACTCCCTCATGGCGGTCGAACTGCGCAACCGGATCGGTACGGCGACCGGCCTGGCCCTGCCGTCGACGCTCGTCTTCGACCATCCGACGGTCGCGGTCCTCGCCCGCCACCTGCGCGAGGAACTGGGCCTCGGCGGCGAGGACACCGCAGGGACGCCGGGCCTGGCCGAACTCGACCGACTGGAAAGCGCGTTGGCGGCCGGGCTGCCCGAGGGATCGGCCCGCGCGAAATTCGCCAAGCGCCTTGAGCGCCTGCTGTGGAAGGTCGGCGACGACGAGGCCGCGGACGACGAGGCACCCGAAGGCCACGGCGGGAGCGCGACGGACGAGGACGCGCTGGGCGCCGCGAGCAACGAGGAGATCTTCGCCCTGATCGACCGTGAGCTGGGCACGTGATGACCCGCTCGTTCTCTGGAAACCCCGCCCGCAGGTCCCCACGATCCCCGGAGTGCACGCGATGACGAACCAGGCCCCGTCCACCGACGAGAAGAAGCTCCGCGACTACCTCAACAAGGTCATGACCGACCTGAGGCGCACGCAGCGGCGGCTCCGGACGGTCGAGGCGCAGAGCCACGAACCCGTCGCGGTCATCGGCATGGCCTGCCGCTATCCCGGCGGTGTCACCTCCCCCGAGGACCTGTGGGACCTCGTCGCGGGGGAGGGGGACGCGATGACCGGTTTCCCCGGTGACCGCGGCTGGGAGACCGACGACCTGAGGCTGTTCGACCCCGAGGGCGTCGAACTCGCCTGCGAGGGCGGCTTCGTGGACGGCGCGGCCGACTTCGACGCCGAGCTGTTCGGCATCTCGCCGCGCGAGGCGCTGGCCATGGACCCGCAGCAGCGGTTGGTCCTGGAGTCCGCGTACGAGGCGTTCGAGCGGGCCGGTATCGCGCCCGCCGACCTGCGCGGCAGCCGTACCGGCGTGTTCGTCGGCGCGTCCTACACCGGGTACGGCGCCGATGTCGCGCGGATACCCGAGGGCCTTGAGGGCTACACGATGACCGGGTCGGCCAACAGCGTGGTCTCCGGCCGTGTGTCCTACGCCTTCGGCCTGGAGGGCCCGGCGCTGACGGTGGACACCGCGTGCTCGTCGTCGCTGGTCGCCCTGCACCTGGCCGTGCGGTCGCTGCGCGACGGCGAGTCCGAACTCGCCCTGGCCGGGGGCGCGATGGTGATGCCGAGCCCGATGGAGTTCATCGAGTTCAGCCGCCAGCAGATGCTCGCGCCCAACGCCCGGTGCAAGGCGTTCGCCGCCGCCGCGGACGGCACCAGCTTCTCCGAGGGCGCGGGCCTGGTGCTGCTGGAGCGGCTGTCGGACGCCCGGCGCAACGGCCACCGCGTGCTGGCCGTGGTCCGCGGCACCGCGGTCAACCAGGACGGCGCGAGCAACGGCCTGACCGCCCCCAACGGCCCCTCGCAGCGCCGGGTGATCGAGGCCGCGCTCGCTGACGCCCGGCTGACCGGCGACGAGGTGGACGCGGTCGAGGCGCACGGCACCGGTACGACGCTCGGCGACCCGATCGAGGCGCAGGCACTGCTCGCCACCTACGGCAAGGACCGCCCCGCCGGCCGGCCGCTGTGGCTCGGTTCGGTCAAGTCGAACATCGGGCATGCGCAGGCCGCCGCGGGTGTCGCGGGCGTGATCAAGATGGTGCAGGCCATGCGGTACGGACTGCTCCCGCGCACCCTGCACGTGGACGCGCCGACCCCCCAGGTCGACTGGTCCAGCGGTACCGTCGAGCTGCTGACCGAGGCCAGGCAGTGGCCGACCCCCGATGACCGGCCGCGCCGCGCGGGCGTCTCCGCCTTCGGCATCAGCGGCACCAACGCGCATGTCGTCCTGGAAGCCGCCACCGACTTCGCCGAGCCCGACGAGGCCGAATCCGCGCCGCACGAAGGCCCGTTGGGCCCGCTGAACGCCGTCCCGTGGCCCGTGTCGGGCCGGTCCGCCGCCGCCCTGCGCGCACAGGCCCGCCGACTGAGCGGATACGCGGGCGACTCCGACGC
Organism: Streptomyces sp. NPDC087422; assembly: GCF_044744145.1. Classification (NCBI taxonomy): domain Bacteria; kingdom Bacillati; phylum Actinomycetota; class Actinomycetes; order Kitasatosporales; family Streptomycetaceae; genus Streptomyces; species Streptomyces sp. NPDC087422. The sequence goes on from NZ_JBIUXT010000006.1 coordinate 361,552, forward strand.
CCCGGACTTCGCCTCCATCGGCCGGGCGCTCGCCCTCACCCGCGCCGAGCACGAGCACCGCGCCGTCACCGTCGCCACCGACACCAAGTCGGCGCTCAGCGCGCTCGGTTCGCTGTCGGAGGGCGTCCCGGCGCCGGGTGTGGTGTCCGGTGTGGTGCGTCCGGGTTCCGGCCGGGTGGTCTTCGTCTTTCCCGGTCAGGGGTCGCAGTGGGCAGGGATGGCGATGGAGTTGCTTGCCTCGTCTCCGGTGTTCGCGGAGCGGTTGGCTGAGTGTGACGCGGCCCTGCGACCTCACGTCGGCTCGTCGGTGGTGGAGGCGATCCGTGAGGGCGCTCTGGACGATGTGGTGGTGGTTCAGGGGGCGTTGTGGGCGGTGATGGTGTCGCTGGCCGAGGTGTGGCGTGCTGCCGGTGTCGAGCCGGGCGCGGTCATCGGTCACAGCCAGGGGGAGATTGCCGCCGCGTGCGTCGCGGGCGCGCTTTCCGTGGAGGACGCGGCGAAGGTCGTGGCGCTGCGGGCGAAGGCCATTCGCGGAACCTTGTCCGGCAACGGTGGGATGGTGTCGGTCGCGCTGCCCGCGCAGGACGTACGGGAGCTGATCGCGCGCTGGGACGGCCGGATCGGTGTGGCTTCGGTCAACGGACCTTCGTCCACGGTGGTTTCGGGCGAGCCGGAGACGCTGGACGACGTTCTCGCCGCATGTGAGGCCGGGGGCGTACGGGCGCGTCGTATCGATGTCGACTACGCCTCGCACTCGGCACAGGTGGACGCCATACGCGACGAAGTCGTCCAGGCCCTGTCCGGCATCGAGCCGCAGTCCTCGCAGATCCCGTTCTACTCGACGGTGACCGGCGGCCGTATCGACACGAGCACGCTGGACGCCGAGTACTGGGTGACCAACCTCCGTCAGGAGGTCCGTTTCGACGAGACCGTCGGGGCTCTGCTCTCCGACGGCTTCGGGTACTTCATCGAGTCCAGCCCCCACCCGGTTCTCGCAGTCGGTCTCGCGGAGACCTTCGAGGACGCGGCATCGGACGCCGTCGCCCTGGGCACCCTCCGCCGCGACGAGGGCGGCCAGGAACGCTTCCTGACGTCTCTCGCGGAGGGCTGGGTACGGGGTCTCCCCGTCGACTGGCGGTCCGTCTTCGCCGCAACCCCGGCCCACCCCGTGGACCTGCCGACCTACGCCTTCCAGCACCAGCGCTACTGGCTGGAGGGTGACGCCGCGCGCGCCGGGGACCCGAGCGGGCTCGGGCAGGAGTCCGTCGATCACCCGCTGCTGTCGGCCGCGGTCCGCGTCGCCGACGAGGACCGGATCGTGCTGACGGGCCGCCTCTCGCTGCGCACCCACCCGTGGCTGGCCGACCACAGTCTGCACGACCGTCCCGTGCTGCCCGGCACCGCCTTCGCCGAACTCGCCCTCTACGCGGGCGAGATGGCGGGCTGCGGCCGGATCGAGACGCTGGAGCTGACCGTGCCGCTCGCGCTGCGGGGAAAGGCCGCGGTGCACGTCCAGGTGTCCGTCGGCGCGCCCGACGAGGACGGTGGCCGCCCGCTGGCCGTGCACGCCCGCGCCGAGGACGCCGAGCCGGACGCGCCGTGGGTCAGGCACGCCACCGGCGTCCTCGTACCCGAGGAACCGGACGCGTCCGGCCCGGCCGACGAACCGGAAGGCTCCGTCTGGCCGCCCAGCGGCGCGCAGCCCGTCAGCCTCGCCTATTTCCACCGCCGGATGGCCGACCTGGGCCAGGTGTACGGCCCGGCGTTCGAGGGCCTGCGCAAGCTGTGGCGGGTCGGCCGCGAGTACTACGCCGAGATCCGGCTGCCCGAGGAACACGCCCGCGACGCGGCGCGGTTCTGCCTTCACCCGGCTCTGCTGGACGCGGCACTGCAACCCGCCCTGGTCAACCGGAACCAGAACGCCCAGTGGACGCGGTGGTCCGGCTTCTCGCTGCGCGCCGCCGGGGCGACCGCGCTCCGCGCCCACCTGCGTCCGACCGGCCAGCCCGACGAGTTCACCGCGACGTTCACCGATCCCGACGGCGGCCCGGTCGCCGTCCTGGACGCCGGGCTGCCGCAGCCGGTGACCGCCGACGAGGTGAACCACTCGGCCGCCGGCCGGCCGGACAGCCTCCACCGCGTGGAGTGGGCGCCGGTTCCCGTCTCCGGCCAGAGCGCCGACTGGTTGCTGCTCGGCCCGGTCGACGACCGGCTCACCGAAGCCCTGGAGGAGTCCGGGGCGTACCCGCAGGCGTACGACGATCTCGGCGCGCTCACCGAAGCTCTCGACGCGGGGCTTCCCGCGCCCGAACTCGTCGCCGTCAGCCATGGGGTCGGTCCGCACGAGCGGGATGACGCCTCGGCGGCCCGTGCCGCCACCGTCGACCTCCTCGCCACGGTCCAGAGCTGGCTCGCCGAGGACCGGCTGGCACCGTCCCGGCTGGTCGTCTTCACCCGGCACGCGGTCGCCGCCCGCGCCGAGGACCGGATCGGCGACCTCGTCGGCGCCGCGCTGTGGGGTCTGATCCGTTCGGCGCAGGCCGCGCACCCCGGCCGGTTCGTCCTGGTCGACGTGGACGACGACCCGGGCTCGCTGGCGCTCTTCCCCACCTCCGTACCCGCCGCTGTCGGCTCCGGTGAACCCCAACTCGCCCTGCGCGCGGGCACGGTCATGGTGCCCCGGCTCGCCCGTGCCACGTCGTCGGCGGCAGGCGGCACCCCGTGGCGGCCCGACGGCACCGTCCTGATCACCGGCGGCACCGGGGCCCTCGGCGGCCTGATTGCCCGTCACTTGGTCCAGCGGCACGGCGTACGTCATCTGCTGCTGGTCGGCCGCCGCGGCGAAGAGGCCCCCGGTGCGGCCGAATTGCGGGATGAGTTGACCGGGTCGGGTGCAGCGACCGTCACCGTCGCCGCGTGCGACGCCGCGGACCGCGACGCGCTCGCCGCCCTTCTCGCGGCCGTCCCCGAGGAACACCCGCTGACCGCCGTCCTGCACTGCGCGGGCGTGCTGTCCGACGCCTCGCTGGAACGGCTCACCGCGCAGGACATCGACCGGGTCTTCGCGCCCAAGGCCGCCGCCGCCCTCCATCTGCACGACCTGACGCGCGACGCCGACCTGTCCGCGTTCGTGCTGTTCTCCTCCGCCTCCGGCGTCCTCGGCAGCATCGCCCAGGCCAACTACGCCGCCGCGAACGCCTTCGTCGACGCCCTCGCCCGGCAGCGCCGCGACCTCGGACTGCCGGGCCAGTCACTCGCCTGGGGCCTGTGGGCGCAGAGCAGCGCGATGGGCGCCGACGCCGACGCGGCCAAGGTCGCGCGGGCCGGGGTCCTGCCGCTGTCCGCGCGCCAGGGCACCGACCTGTTCGACGCGGCCGTCACCGATGGCGAGAGCCTGCTCGTCCCCATCCGGCTCGACACCGACGCGCTGCGCGTACGGGCCGCGTCCGGCACGCTCCCCGACCTCCTGCGCGGCCTCGTCCAGGCCGCCGCACCGGCCAGGCGCAAGGTGGAGGCACCGCGCGCGGAGACCGCGGCGGCCGACTGGTCGGCCCGGCTCGCCGGGCTGTCGCAGGCCGAACAACTGCACAGGCTGGAGGAGTTGATTCGCGGCCACGTCGCCTCCGTGCTCGGCCACGGCTCGCCCGAGGCCATCGAGACCGACCGGGCCTTCAAGGAGCTGGGCTTCGACTCCCTGACCGCGCTGGAGCTGCGCAACCGGCTCCAGGCGTCCATCGGTGTCCAGTTGCCCGCCAGCATCGCCTTCGACCACCCGACCATGACCGCCGCGGCCCGCTTCATCCGCGGCCAACTCGCCCCGGGCGAAGCCGCCGAGACCGTCCCGGCCCTCGCCGAACTGGACCGCCTGGAATCGGTGCTGCTGGACCTGCCGGCCGCCGACGACGAGCTGCGGCGGAAGGTCACCGCGCGGCTGCACGCCCTGGCCTCCAAATTGCAGGACGCGCAGGACCCCGGCGCCGCCCGGTCCGCCGGCAACGCCGACGACGACCTCGATCTCGAAGCGGCCACCGATTCCGAACTGCTCGCCATGCTCGACGACGAACTCGACACCCCGTGACGGCGCGCACCGTACGGCTGTGACCTCACCGAACCCGAACACGAATAGGTGTGACTCCTGATGGACACCACGGTCAGCAGCGCCGGCGCCGGCCAGGTCGGCGAGGACAAGCTCCGCGAGTACCTCAAGCGCGCCACCGCCGACCTGCGCAAGGCGCGGCGCCGGGTCCGCGAGCTGGAGGACCCGCAGCCCATCGCGATCGTGGCGATGGCCTGCCGCTACCCGGGCGGCGTCGAAACCCCCGACGACCTGTGGCAGTTGGTCGCCGAGGACGGCGACGCCATCACCCCGTTCCCCGTCAACCGCGGCTGGGACCTGGACAGCCTCTACGACGCCGACCCCGACGCCGAGGGCAAGAACTACGTGCGCGAGGGCGGATTCCTGCACGACGCGGACCAGTTCGACGCCGACTTCTTCAGCGTCAACGCCCGCGAGGCCCTGATCATGGACCCGCAGCAGCGGCTCATGCTCGAGATCTCCTGGGAGGTGCTGGAGCGGGCGGGCATCGACCCGCTGTCCGTCAAGGGCAGCCGCGGCGGGGTGTTCGTCGGCGCCGCCACCGTCGACTACGTCACCGGCAACCACAAGGTGCCCGAGGGCCTCGAGGGCTACATCGGGGTCGGCTCCTTCGCCAGCGTCGTCTCCGGCCGCGTCTCCTACAGCCTCGGCCTGGAGGGCCCCGCGCTCACCGTCGACACCGCGTGCTCGTCGTCACTGGTCGCGATGCACCTGGCGGTGCAGGCGCTGCGGTCGGGAGAGTGCTCCTTCGCCCTCGCCGGCGGTGTCGCGGTGATGCCGACACCGCAGGGCTTCATCGCGTTCAGCAGGCAGCGCGCCCTCGCGCCCGACGGCCGCTGCAAGTCCTTCGCGGGGGCGGCCGACGGCTTCGGCCCGTCCGAGGGCGCGGGCGTGCTGCTGCTGGAGCGGCTGTCGGACGCGCGGCGCCAGGGCCACCACGTGCTCGCCGTGCTCCGCGGCTCCGCCCTCAACCAGGACGGCGCCAGCAACGGGCTCACCGCCCCCAACGGCCCGTCCCAGGAGCGCGTCATCCGCGACGCCCTCGCCGACGCACGCCTGTCCGCCGACCAGGTGGACGCGGTCGAGGCCCACGGCACGGGCACTCGGCTCGGCGACCCCATCGAGGCCCAGGCCCTGCTCGCGACCTACGGGCGGAACCGCGCCGACAGCGACACCCTCAAGCTCGGCTCCATCAAGTCCAACATCGGCCACACCGCCCACGCGGCAGGCGTGGCGGGCGTCATCAAGATGGTCCAGGCGATGCGCAACGGACTGCTGCCGCGCACCCTCCACGTCGATGAGCCGTCCCCCTTCATCGACTGGTCCGGCGGCGGAGTCGAACTTCTCACCGAGCCGCTCGAATGGAAGCGCGCCGACCGGCCGCGCCGGGCCGCCGTGTCCTCCTTCGGGATCAGCGGGACGAACGCGCACGTGATCCTGGAGGAGCCGGAGCACGACGGTGCGCAGGCCGTCGCGGAACCCGAAGTCGGCCCGGACAGGAGCCCGTTGGGGCCGCTGAGGGTCGTCCCGTGGCTCGTGTCCGGGCGGTCGGCGGACGCGCTGCGCGAGCAGGCCGAACGGCTCGCGCACCACGTCGGCGACAGCTCCTGCCCGGCCGACGTCGGGCTGTCGCTCGCCACGTCACGGGCCGCCCTGGAACACCGCGGCGTGGCGCTCGCCACGGAGGCGCACCAGGCGCGGGGCCTGCTGGGGTCTGTCGCGGAGGGTGTCGCGGCCTCGGGTGTGGTGTCCGGTGTGGTGCGTCCGGGTGCGGGTCGGGTGGCGTTCGTCTTTCCTGGTCAGGGGTCGCAGTGGTCGGGGATGGCGACTGAGCTTCTGGGGTCGTCTCCGGTGTTCGCGGCGCGGTTGGCTGAGTGTGACGCGGCGCTGCGTCCTCACGTCGGGTCGTCGGTGGTGGAGGCGATCCGCGAGGGCGTCCTGGATGACGTGGTGGTCGTTCAGGGCGCGTTGTGGGCGGTGATGGTGTCGCTCGCCGAGGTGTGGCGTGCCGCGGGTGTCGAGCCGGGTGCGGTGATCGGTCACAGCCAGGGGGAGATCGCCGCCGCGTGCGTCGCTGGCGCGTTGTCGGTGGAGGACGCGGCGAAGGTCGTGGCGCTGCGGGCGAAGGCCATTCGCGGGACGTTGTCGGGGCATGGCGGAATGGTCTCCGTCGCCCTCCCTGCGGAAGCGGTGCGGGAGCAGGTCGCGCGCTTCGAGGGGCGGATATCCGTCGCCTCAGTGAACGGCCCGTCGTCCACGGTCGTCTCCGGTGAGCCGGAGGCGTTGGACGACCTCCTCGCCGGATGCGAGGCCGGGGGCGTACGGGCGCGTCGTATCGATGTCGACTACGCCTCGCACTCGGCACAGGTCGATGCCATACGCGGGGAGGTAGTTGAGGCACTGGACGGCATCGAGCCCCAGCCGTCGCAGATCCCGTTCTACTCCACGGTCACCGGCGGAAAGCTCGACACCACCGCGCTGGACGCCGACTACTGGGTGACCAACCTCCGTCAGGAAGTCCGTTTCGACGAGACCGTCCGGGCCCTGCTCTCGGACGGCTTCGGCTACTTCATCGAGTCCAGCCCCCACCCCGTGCTGGCCGTCGGCTTGGCGGAGACGTTCGAGGACGCGGGATCGGACGCCGTCGCCCTGGGCACCCTCCGCCGCGAAGAGGGCGGCCAGGAAAGGTTCCTGACCTCTCTCGCGGAGGGCTGGGTACGCGGCCTCCCCGTCGACTGGCGGTCCGTCTTCGCCGCAACCCCCGCCCGCCCCGTGGACCTGCCCACCTACGCCTTCCAGCACCAGCACTACTGGCTCGCCGAGGGCTACAAGAACTCCGGCGACGCCTCCGACCTCGGGCTCGAAGCCGCCGGACACCCCTTGCTGGGCGCCGCGTTGCCGGTCGCGGGCGCGGACCGGCTGCTGCTGACCGGGCGGCTGTCGACCGCCACCCACCCCTGGCTGGCCGACCACCGGGTGGGCGGCCGGCTGCTGCTGCCCGGTACCGCTTTCGTGGAGCTGGCGCTGCACGCCGCCGACTTCGCGGGCTGCGGCACGGTGGCGGAGCTGACCCTCGGCAGCCCGCTGGTGCTGCCCGAACGGGGCAACGTCCAGGTGCAGTTGTCCGTCGCCGCGCCCGACGCGCGGGGCCGCCGCGAACTGGAGGTGCACGCCCGGCCCGAGGGCGGTGAGACCCCCGCGGAGTGGACGCGGCACGCCACCGCCACGCTCGCGCCCGCCGCCGACGCGGCGGACGGCGGTGCCGACGCCGCGCTGGGCGGGACGGCGTGGCCGCCGCCGGGCGCCGTGGCCGCCGACACCGAGGGGATGTACGAGCGGGCGCAGGAGACCGTCTACGCCTTCGGCCCGGCCTTCCAGGGGCTGCGGTCCGCTTGGCGGCTCGGCGACGCCGTCTACGCCGAGGCCGCGCTGCCGGTCGAACTCCACCAGGACGCGGGCAGGTTCGGCGTCCACCCGGCGCTGTTGGACGCGGCGCTGCACGCCACCGGCTTCGGCGACTTCCTCGATTCCTCGGCCACCTATCTGCCGTTCGCCTGGCGTGACGTGACGCTGCACGCGGTCGGTGCCGGGGCCGTGCGGGTGCGGGTCACGGCGGCCGAGGGGCAGGACAGCCTGCGGCTGACGCTCGCCGACGCGGACGGCGCCCCGGTGCTGTCCGTCGGCTCGCTGGTGATGCGGCCGGTCAGCGCGGCTCAGTTGGACGCGGCGGGTCCGGACGCCGACGCGGACATCAAGGACGCGCTGTTCCAACTCGACTGGCAGCGGCTCCCGTTGGACGCGGGCGCGCCGACCGGCGCGGGCTGGGCCGTACTCGGCGACGACGTCCACGGTCTGCTGCCCGCGCTGCGCGCGGTGGACGCCGTGGACGAAGTCCGCACCGGTCCAGTCGAATTGGCCGCCGCGATCGCCGAGGGCGCGCCCGCGCCCGGCCTGGCCCTGCTGTCGTTCGGTACGCCGAAGCCCGGCGGCGACCTCGCGGCCACCACCCGTGACGTCGTCACCGACGCGCTCGCCCTGCTCCAGGAGTGGCTGGCCGACGACCGGCTGCGCGGCACCCGCCTGGCGCTGGTGACCCGGCGGGCGGTCGCCGCGGCCGAGGACGAGGACGTCGAGGACCTGGCGCACGCCGCGCTCTGGGGGCTGCTGCGGTCGGCGCAGGCCGAGAACCCGGGCCGGTTCCTGCTGCTCGACCTCGACGGCCGCGACGAGTCCCGGCTGCGCGTCGGCGCCGCCCTCAACAGCGCGATCGCCGCCGACGAGCAGCAGATCGCGCTGCGCGTCGGGGTGGCCACCGTGCCGCGCCTCGCCCCGGCCGACACCACCCGCCTGCTGCGCCCGCCGGCCGGCGCCGCGGCCTGGCGGCTCGACACCACCGCGCCCGGCACCCTGGACGCACTCGCGCTGATTCCGCACCCCGAGGCGCTGGCACCGCTGGAGGAGGGGCAGGTGCGCGTATCGGTCCGCGCGGCCGGTGTGAACTTCCGTGACGTGCTGGTGAGCCTCGGCATGGTGCCGGGCCAGGCCCGGCTCGGCAGCGAGGGCGCGGGCCTGATCACCGAGGTCGGGCCCGGCGTCACCGAGTTGGCCGTCGGAGACCGGGTGATGGGCCTGCTGCACGACCCGTTCGGACCGTACTCGGTCACCGACCAGCGGCTGGTGGTGCGGATACCGCGCGGCCTGTCCTTCGAGCAGGCGGCGGGCGTGCCCGCGGTGTTCCTGACCGCCTGGTTCGGGCTCGCGGACCTCGCGGGCCTCGCCGAGGGACAGCGGCTGCTTGTGCACGCCGCGACCGGCGGCGTCGGCATGGCCGCAGCCCAACTCGCCCGCTACTGGGGCGCGGAGGTCTTCGCCACGGCCAGCGAGGGCAAGTGGGACACGCTCCACCGGATGGGCTTCGAGGAGTCCCGGATCGCCTCCAGCCGCACCCTGGAGTTCGAGGAGAAGTTCCTCGCGGCCACCCACGGGCACGGCATGGACGTCGTACTCAACTCGCTGGCGCAGGAGTTCATCGACGCCTCACTGCGGCTGCTGCCCGAGGGCGGCACATTCCTGGAACTGGGCAAGACCGATCCGCGCGACGCGGACACGGTCGCCGCCGACCACCCCGGGGTGGCGTACTGCCGCTACGACCTGATCGACGCGGGCGCCGACCGGATCGCGGAGATCCTCGGCAAGCTCGTCGCGCTCTTCGAACGCCGGATCCTGCGCCCGCTGCCCGTCCGCACCTGGGACGTGCGCCGCGCGCCCGAGGCGTTCCGGCTGATGAGCCAGGCCAAGCACACCGGCAAGCTGGTGCTGACCGTGCCCAAGCCGCTCGACCCGGACGGCACGGTGCTGGTCACCGGAGGCACCGGCACCCTCGGCTCGATCGCCGCCCGGCACCTGGTCACCGCATGGGGCGTACGGCACCTGCTGCTGACCAGCCGACGCGGTCCCGACGCCCCCGGCGCCGTACAACTGCGCGCGGAACTCCTGGAGTCGGGCGCCGAGAGCGTCACCGTCACCGCGTGCGACGCGGCGGACCGCGACGCGCTCGCCGCCGTACTGAACGCCGTCCCGGCCGACCGCCCGCTGACCGCCGTCGTGCACACCGCCGGTGTCCTGGACGACGGGATGGTCGGCTCGCTGACCTCCGAACAGGTCGACCGGGTGCTGCGGCCCAAGGTGGACGCGGTGGTCAACCTCGCCGACCTGACGAGGGAGTCGGACCTGGCCGAGGTCGTGCTGTACTCGGCGGGCGCCGGTGTGCTCGGCAACCCCGGACAGGCCAACTACGCCGCCGCGAACGCGTTCCTGGACGCGTACGCGCACCATCGCCGCGCCCACGGGCAGCCCGCGCTCTCCCTGGCCTGGGGTTACTGGTCGGAGGTCAGCGAGCTGACCGGACGGCTGGACGAGCAGCAGGTCGCCCGGATGACCGGCTCCGGTGTGCTGCCGATCGACGCCCGGCGCGGCATGGCCCTGCTCGACGCGGCGCGCGGTACGGGCACGGCCCTGGCCGTCCCGACCCGGCTGCACCTGCCGACGCTGCGCGACCAGGCCGGGCAGGCGCCGGTGCCCGGCATGCTGCGCGCACTGGTCGCGGGCGGCAGGCCCGCGGGACGCCGGGCCGCCGCCCGCTCCACCGCCCAGGTGGAGGCGCGCTCGCTCGCCGCGAAACTGGCCGGACGGCCCGCGGCCGAGCAGCGCGAGCACCTGCTCGATCTGGTCCGCTCGCACGCCTCCGCGGTGCTCGGGCTCAGCGGCACCGACCCGGTGGGGCCGTCGCGGGCCTTCAAGGACCTGGGCGTCGACTCGCTCACCGCGGTGGAGCTGCGCAACCGGCTCAACGCCGCGACCGGCCTGACACTCCCCAGCACCCTGGTCTTCGACTGCCCGTCCCCGTCCGCGCTCGCCGCCCGGCTCCACGAAGAGCTGGTGGAGGGCTCCGCCGATGTCGCGGGACCCCCTTCGGCCGACTCCGAGGAGGCCAGGATCCGCGGACTGCTGGCCACCGTCCCGTTCGCCCGGCTCCGCGCCGCCGGCGTCCTGGACACGCTGCTGCGGCTGGCCGACACACCCGACGCGCCCGAGGAGCCCGAGGCGCGGGAGGAGCGGCGCGAGGCCATCGCCGACATGGACGTCGACGACCTGGTGCGCGCCGCGCTGGGCGAGCGGTGACGGCGTGCGCCCGGTACGTACGGCAGCGGTCGGTACGGCAACGGTTCGTAGAGCAGCGGTCGGTACGGCACCGGACCGTACGGACCGGGCTCGCCCCTCGACCCGCGGTACGGAGCCGGACCGCGGGGCACCGGGGGCCGTGGCAGGAGCGGTACCGGTTCTGAACGCCCGAGCAGCCGCCCGGAGGCGGCCGACGCGAGAGCCGAGCCCGGGGCCCCGGCCCACCGGAGATCACGACACGCGGCGCGAGCGGCGCCGGGCCCCACGGAAGTCCCAGCAGAAACGGAGTCACTGATGGCCATGGAGACCGGACGCATCGTCGAGGCGCTGCGCGCGGCCCTCACCGAGACGGAACGGCTGCGCGAGGAGAACCAGCGGCTGCTGTCGGCGGCCACCGAGCCCCTGGCCGTCGTCGGGATGGCCTGTCGCTTCCCCGGCGGCGCGGACACCCCGGAGAAGCTGTGGGAGGCGCTGGAGTCCGGCCGGGACATGATGACCGACATCCCGGACGACCGCGGGTGGGACCTGGGCATGCTGCTCGGCGACGGCGACACCCCCGGCGCCTCGATCGCCCGCCAGGGCGGCTTCCTCACCGACCTGCCGCGCTTCGACGCCGAGTTCTTCGGCATCTCGCCGCGCGAGGCGCTGGCCATGGACCCGCAGCAGCGGCTCGCCCTGGAGGTGTCCTGGGCGGCGGTCGAGAACGCCAGGATCGACCCGCACTCCCTGAAGGGCAGTGCGACCGGCGTCTTCCTCGGCGTCTCCTACGCGGGCTACGGCACCGACGCCGAGGAGCTGCCGCCGCAGATCATGGGCTACCAGCTCACCGGTAACGCCAGCAGCGTGGCGTCCGGCCGGATCGCGTACGTCATGGGCCTGGAGGGGCCCGCGGTCTCCATCGACACCGCCTGCTCCTCGTCGCTGGTCGCGCTGCACCAGGCGTCGCAGGCGCTGCGCTCGGGCGACTGCGCCATGGCCCTGGTCGGCGGCGCCAGCGTGATGCCCACCCCCACCCTCTTCATCGAGTTCACCCACCAGCGCGGACTCGCCGCCGACGGCCGCATCAAGGCGTTCGCCGCCGCCGCCGACGGATTCGCCTGGGCCGAGGGCGCCGGCGCGATCGTCGTGGAACGCCTGTCGGACGCGCGCCGCAACGGCCACCGGGTGCACGCGGTGATCCGCGGCTCCGCGATCAACCAGGACGGTGCCAGCAACGGCCTGGCCGCGCCCAGCAGCCGCGCGCAGGCCAAGGTGATCCGCGCCGCGCTGCGCAACGCCGGGCTGTCCGCGCACGAGGTCGACGTCGTGGAGGCGCACGGCTCCGGCACGACGCTCGGCGACCCCATCGAGGCCAGCGCGCTGCTGGCCACGTACGGTCAGGAGCGGCCCGCCGACCAGCCGCTGCGGCTCGGTTCCATCAAGTCCAACTTCGGGCACACCGGGGCCGCCGCGGGCATCGCCGGGGTGCTCAAGATGGTGCTGGCGATCAGCAACGGCGCGATGCCGAAGTCCCTGCACATCGATGCCCCGACGCCCGCCGTCGACTGGGACTCCGGTGCGGTGCGGCTGCTCACCGAGACCATCGCGTGGCCCGAGGCCAAGCCCGCCGACGAGTCGGGGCACCAGCCGCGACCGCGCCGCGGCGCCGTGTCCGGCTTCGGCATCAGCGGCACCAATGTGCACGCGATCTTCGAACAGGCCCCCGCGGAACTCGCGGATCCCGCCCCGCCGACCGGCGTACGCGCTCCTGCGGCGGCCGGTGAAGGGACCGTCGGAGCAGGGGCCGCCGATGCCGACGCCGTAGCCGCCCCCGCCGTGCCCGTCCTGCTGCCCGTCTCGGGCGACGGCAGCCGCGCGCTGCGCGCCCAGGCCGCCCGGCTCGCGGACCACCTCGCCGACCGGCCCGAGCTCGCGGTGGCCGACGTCGGCTACTCCCTCGCCACCACCCGCGCGGAACTCACCGCCCGCGGCACGGTCCTGGCCGCCGACCGCGAGGAGGCGCTGCGCGGACTGCGGGCGCTCGCCGACGGCGTGCCCGACCCGGACGCGGCCGTCGGGCCGCCGTCCGTGAGCGGTCGCCCGGCCTTCCTCTTCACCGGCCAGGGCGCACAGCGCGCGGGCGCGGGACAGGAGCTGTACGCCACCTTCCCGGCGTACGCGGCGGCCTTCGACGCCGCCTGCGCGGCGCTGGACCCGCACCTCGAACGCCCCTTGCGCGAGCTGGCGTTCGCGGCGCCCGGATCGACGGACGCGGCCCTGCTGGACGAGACCCGGTACACCCAGCCGGTGACCTTCGCCGTCCAGGTCGCGCTGTACCGGCTGCTGGAATCGTGGGGCGTGCGGCCCGGCCACCTCATCGGCCACTCGGTCGGCGAGCTGTCCGCCGCGCACCTGGCCGGGGTGCTGTCGCTGCCCGAGGCGGCCGAACTGGTCGCCGCGCGCGGGCGGTTGATGGGCGACCTGCCGCCCGGCGGCGCGATGGCCGCGATCCAGGCGTCCGAGGCCGAACTGGCGCCGATGCTCGCCGGACGCGACCACGAGGTGTCGCTCGGCGCGGTCAACGGGCCCCGAGCCGTGGTCGTCTCCGGGGACGAGGCCGCGGTGGACGAACTCGTCGCGCACTGGGCCGAGCGGGGCCGCAAGACCCGGCGGCTGGCGATCAGCATCGCCTCCCACTCCACGCGGATGGACCCGATTCTGGACGCCTTCAGGGACCTGGCCGCGACGATGACCTTCGCCGAACCGGAGATCCCCGTGCTCTCCAACGTCACCGGCACGATCGCCGGGCCCGGCGAGCTGACCTCACGGGACTACTGGGCCCGCCACATCCGTTCGGCCGTCCGGTTCCTCGACGGCATGCGGACGATGGCGGCCGCCGGTGTGACCACCTACGTCGAGCTGGGCCCCGACTCCGCGCTCAGCTCCATGGCGCGCGACAGCCTGGGGGAGGCCGCCGCGGGCGCCGTCGTCGTCCCGGCGCTGCGCCGCGACCGGCCGGAGGCCCGCACGCTGCTCGCCGCGGTCGCCGCGGTGCAGACCCGCGGCGTCCGGCCCGACTGGGAGGCGGTGTTCGCGGGCACCGGCGCCCGCGTCGTCGACCTGCCCACCTACGCGTTCCAAGGCGCCGGTTACTGGCTCGGCGCTACGGGCGCGACGGGCGCGACGCGCCGGACCGCCACCTTCCCGGCCCCTTCCGTCAGCCCCGCGCCCGCCGCGGAACCGGCGGCGCCGCAGGAGTCCGGCACCTTCCGGGAACGGCTCGCCGGGCTCGGCCCCGACGAGCGGCCGGCCGAACTGCTGGGCGTGGTACGCCTCCAGGTCGCCCGAGTGCTCGGTCACCCGTCGGGCGAGCACGTCGACCCGGACCGCGAACTGTCCACCCTCGGCTTCGACTCGCTGTCCGCCGTCGAACTGTCCACCACGCTCAGCGCCGTCACCGGCATCGCGCTGCCCAGCACCCTGGTCTTCGACCACGCCAGCGTCGACGCGCTCGCCGCCCACCTCGACCGCGAACTCGGCGACACCGCCACGGGATCCGCCGCACCGGCCGCGCCCGCCGTGCGCTCGGCCGAGGGCCTGAGCGGCCTGTTCGAACGCGCCGTGGAACTCGGCCGGGGCGAGGAGGCGCACGACCTGCTCGCCCGGTTCGCCGACTACCGCGCCCAGTTCACCACCACCGCCGAACTGACCCGCCCCCTGCGGACGGTGAAACTCGCCGACGGCCCGGACGAGCCGCTGCTGATCTGCTTCCCGACCTTCATCTGGCGGCAGAACTTCCACCAGTACGCGCGGTTCGCCGCCGGCCTCGGCGGACGGCGCGCCACCACCGTCGTGGGCCTGCCCGGCTTCGTGTCCGGCGAGGAACTGCCCTGCTCCGTAGACTCGTTGACCGAGGCGCTGGCACAGGCGGCCCAACAGGCCGCCGGGGGACGGCGGTTCGCGGTCCTCGGCTACTCCGGCGGCGGCAACATCGCCGCCGTCACCGCGGCCCGACTGGCGGCGGACGGACACGCCCCGGCCGGACTCGTACTCATCGACACGCCGACCTGGGGCGGCGGGCACGGGCTCGGCGCCGACTGGACGGACACCTTGCAGAATTCGCTGCGCGAGCGCCGGGAGGTCGTGGAGACCTCCGCCGACGACGCGGGCGAGGCATGGCTCACCGCCCGCGCCCGCTACGCCGGGTTCGACTACGGCCTCGACGCCCTCACCGCGCCCACGCTGCTGGTACGGGCGAGCGAACCGATCGGCGGCCACCAGGGCGGTGCGGCCGAGGGCTGGCGGGTCGACTGGGCGCTGCCGCACGACACCGTCGACGTGCCGGGAGACCACTTCTCGATGATCGAGGCCGAGCACGCCGCGGCCACCGCGGCGGCCGTGGACGGCTGGCTGTCCGCCCTCGACCCCGACTGACGCGCCCGCGGCGCCGGCCGGAAGGACCTCCGGCCGACGCCGTGCCCGGACCCCGATCCGGCGCGGCGGCCCCGCGCGGGCGCGACGGCAGACCCGGCATCCCGTGGCCCCGCGCGGGTGCCACAGGAGACCTGGCCGCCACCGGCGTCCACCCCCGTACGCCCACCGCTCCATCCGTCGTCGCCGAACCGGCCCGGCGGCGCTGAGGAGGAAACCATGACCGCCTGGGACCTGAAGACCGGTCCGTGGATCACCCGTTACACGCCCGCGGCGCCCGGTCCCGGCGCGGTGCAGCTCGTCTGCCTGCCGCACGCCGGGGGATCGGCGACCTTCTTCAAGCCGCTGAGCGCGCACATGCCGCCCGGCGTGGAGGTGCTGGCCGCCCAGTACCCCGGTCGGCAGGAGCGGCGCAACGAGCCCTGCACCGAGGACATCGGACGCCTCGCCGACGCCGTCGCCGACGCGCTCGGGCACCTGCCCGACACCGTTCCGCTGGCGCTCTTCGGACACAGCATGGGCGCCCTGGTCGGCTGGGAGGTGGCCCGCCGCCTGGAGGCGGGCGGCAGGACCCGCCCCGTGGCGCTGATCGCCTCCGGGCGGGGAGCGCCCGCCGTGCACCGCAACGCGCACCTGGGCCGCCGCAGCGACGCCGAACTCGTCGCCGATCTCACCGCGTTGAGCGGCACCGCGGGCGCGCTGCTCGCGGACCCGGGCATCCTCGCCATGGTCCTGCCGGTGCTGCGCGGCGACTACCGCGCGCTGGACGCCTTCGCCTACCGTCCCGGCGTGCCGCTGCGCTGCCCGATCAGCGTGTTCCTCGGCGAGGACGACCCCTGGGCGCGCGGTGCGGACGCCGAGGGATGGCGCCGGGAGACCACGGGCGGGACGTCCTTCCGGCGCTTCCCCGGCGGCCACTTCTACCTGGCCGAGCAGTGGCCCGCCGTGGCCACGGCCGTCGCCGCCTGCCTCGGCCGGGTCCCCGCGTCATGAGCCGGCCGTCTGCCGGGAGACGCCGGGCCGCCCAGGACCCGCCGCCGGGCCCGGCTACGGACCCCGACCGCCGCCCGTACGCGCGACGACCGGCCGAGGCCGAAGCCCCGGCATGAGTCCCGGCCGAGGCCCCCGCCCCGAGGCGCACCCCAGGGCATCCATCAGGAAAGGAACGTGAGAGGACACCATGGTCGGAACATCCACGGGGCCCACGGGACCCACCGGACCCGTCGCCGGAGGCCGCGCCGTCGTGCTCGGCGCGGGCATGGCCGGAATGCTGGCGGCCGTCGCGCTGCTGCGCCACGTCGACACCGTCACGGTCCTTGACCGGGACCGGCTGCCCGAGGGGCCCGACCCGCGCCGCGGAGTCCCGCAGGCCAAGCACACGCACGTCCTGTGGTCCGGCGGCGCGCGGCTCATGGAATCGCTGCTGCCCGGCACCGTCGACCGGCTGCTCGCCGACGGCGCCCACCGGATCCGGCTGCCCGAGGACCTGGTCTCGCTCACCGCCTACGGCTGGCAACAGCGCATGCCCGAGACGCAGTTCATGATCGCGGCCAGCCGGCCGCTGCTCGACTGGACCGTGCGGGACCAGGCGCTGCGCGACAAGCGGATCACCGTGCTCGCCGACACCGACATCATCGGCCTGCGCGGCGACGCCGACCGGATCACCGGCGTCACCTACAAGCCGCGTACGGGCGGCGGGATGTCGGTCGTCGAGGCGGACATCGTCGTGGACGCCACCGGCCGCGGCTCCCCGATGAAGCGCTGGCTCGGCGTGCTGGGCCTGCCGCCCGTCCAGGAGGACGTCATCGACTCGGGCATGGCCTACGCCACCCGGATCTTCGCCGCACCCGAGGGCGCCCGCGGTCCTTTCCCGCTGGTCAGCGTCTACGCCGACCACCGCGCCGGGGTGCCGGGCCGCAACGGCATCCTGCTGCCGATCGAGCGGGGACGCTGGATGGTCACCCTCTCCGGCACCCGCGGCGCAGAACCGCCCGGCGACGAGGACGGGTTCCGCGACTACCTGGACTCCCTGCGCCACCCGCTGATCTCGCAACTGCTGCGCCACGCAGAGCCGTTGACCCCCGTGCAGGCATCCCGCTCGACGGCCAACCGCCGGCTCTTCTACGAGCGCCTGGTGCGCTGGCCCGACGGGCTCGCGGTCGTCGGCGACGCCGTCGCCGCCTTCAACCCGGTCTACGGACACGGCATGAGCAGCGCCGCGCTGGCCGCCGCCGCCCTCGACCGGACGCTGTCCGAGTGCGGCGGCCTGGTCCCCGGCGCGGCGCAGGCCGTGCAGCGCGCGGTCGGCGCGGTCGTCGACACGCCCTGGATCCTCGCCACGTCGCAGGACGTCTGCTACCCCGACGTGCAGACCAGGTCCGAGGACCCGCGGCTGACCCGCTACGCCGCCGAACGCCGCCGCCAGGCCGACACGATCGGCGAGGCGGCGCTGCTCGACCCCGTCGTCTGCTCCGCCGCGCTGCTGGTCAACACGCTGTCGGGCGAGGCCGACGCGCTCGGCGCACCGGACGTCCAGGCCGCGCTCGCCGCCGTCGTCGGCACGGTCGCGCCCGCGGAACCCACCCTGACCGCCGCCGAGTGGCGCGCCGTGACCGCCGACGACCGTGCGGAAGCCGTATCTTGACGTTACATTGATGACTGAAACGAGTAGCGGGTACAGCAACAACGAGAAGGTTCCGTACGATGGCAGACATGACCGGTCCGGGTCCTGACCCCACACCCCAACCCCTCGGCCAGGGCGGGGAGTCGAGGCCGGGCCCGGACGTCGAGGCGTGGATGGAGCGCGTCACGTCCTGGTTCATGAGCCAGGCCGGGTGGCCGCCGATCATGGGGCGGACGGTGGCCTGGCTCATGGTCAGCGAGCCGCCGGCCCAGACCCCCGCGCAGATCGCGCAGGCGGTCCAGGCCAGCCGGGCGTCCCTGACCACCACGCTGAAACTGCTGACCGAGGCGCGGATGGTGCAGGCCGTCACCCGGGCCGGTCAGCGCTCGACCTACTACCAGATCACCGAGGACGCGTGGTCGGGCGTGCTCAAACGACGGCTGGAGAGTCTGACGTCCTTCGTGGACATCACCGGCGAGGGGCTGGCGCTGTTCCCGGAGGACTCGGAACGGGCCGGGCGCGTGCGGGCGGCCCACCGGCTGTTCGCCTGGCTCGACTCCGAGGCCGACCCCATGTGGAAGCGCTGGGACGCGGTGAACACCGACGGCCCGGCCGATCTCCCCGAGACCTAGGAGCGGCGGAATGAGCAGCACGGAGACCAGGAAATGGTGGGCACTCGGGGCGATCGGGTTAAGCCTGCTGGCCGTCGGCGTCGACTCGACCATCCTCAACGTCGCCGTCCCCACGATCAGCGGTGACCTCGGCGCCTCGACCAGCCAACTCCAGTGGATCGTCGACAGTTTCACGCTGGTCCTGGCCGCGGTCCTGCTGCCTGCGGGCCTGATGGGCGACAAATACGGCCGCAAGAAATTCCTGCTCGCCTCGCTGATCCTGTTCGGCGTGGCCTCGCTCGCCTGCGCCTACTCCAACACGGCGACCGAACTGATCGCCTCCCGCGCGCTGTTGGGCCTGGCGGGCGCCTTCCTCGTGCCGCTGAGCACATCGGTGCTGCTCAACATCTTCGAGAGCGAGGAGGAGCGCACCAAGGCCATCACGGTCGTGGCGATCTCCACCATGCTCGGCCTGCCGCTCGGCCCGATCGTCGGCGGCGCGCTGCTCAACCACTTCTGGTGGGGCTCGGTCTTCCTGGTCAACGTGCCGCTCGTGGCGCTCGGCAGCTTCGCGGTCGCGAAGCTGGTCCCCGAGTCCCGCGGCAGCGCGGGCATCGGCATCGACTACGTCGGCGTCCTCATCTCCAGCCTCGGCCTGACCGCCATCACGTACGGCACGATCGAGGCCGGTGTACGCGGCTGGGGCGACGCCGTGGTGGTGCTGGCGATCGTCGGCGGCGCGCTGGCCCTGGTGCTGTTCACCTTCTGGGAGCGCCGGGTCACCGCCGCGGGCGGCAGCCCGCTGGTGGACCTCGAACTGTTCCGCAGCCGCGGCTTCGTGTGGGGCTCGGTCCTCGCCACCGTCGTCAGCTTCGCGATGTTCGGCCTGATCTTCGCCCTCCCGCAGTACTACCAGGCGGTGCTCGGGACCGACGCGCTCGGCACCGGCCTGCGGCTGCTGCCGCTGATCGGCGGCCTGCTGGTCGGCGCCAGCGTCGTCAACAAGCTCCCCGCGCAGCTCGGTCCGCGCGCCGTACCGGCGCTCGGCTTCGTGCTGATGGGCGTCGGCCTGTTCATCGGCATGGCCACCTCGACCACCTCGGGCTACGGGTTCATCGCCATCTGGCTCACGATCATCGGCGCCGGACTCGGCATGTCCCTGACCCGGACGATGGCGGCGGCCCTCAACTCGCTGTCCAAGGAACGCAGCGGCGTCGGGTCGGCGTTCACCCAGGCGGTACGGCAGGTCGGCGGTGCGATCGGCGTGGCCGTGCTCGGCTCCGCGGCCAACTCCACGTACCGCGGCCACCTGGACCTCGGGAAGTCGCCCCAGCAGATCCAGGACGCCGCCGGTCGCAGCCCCGCGGCGGGCGTCGCCGTGGCGGCCAAGCTCAAGAGCCAGGCCGTTCTCGACGCCGTCCGCGACGCGTTCGTCGTCGCGATGCACACCGTGCTGCTGGCCTGCGGCGTCATCGTCGTCGTCGCGGCCGTCCTGGCCCTGGTGTTCCTGCCCAAGCGCGCCGCCCTGCCGCAGGACAGCGACGACACGGCGGCGTCCGCCGCCTCCGAGGGCGGAGACCCGGGCGGCCCGCCGCCCGGCCGCGCCTCCGGCTCCCTCGCCTGACGCCTGACGCCTGACGCCTGACGCCTGACGCCTGACGCCCGTCGTCCGTCGCCCGCCGGAACGGCCCGCCGCCGAGCCCTCAAGGGGCGGCGGCCGGGCCCCGGCTCCGGGGTCAGTTCAGCGACGACCGCGCGACGGGGAAGTCGAAGTAGGTGTCCGGGTAGGGCTCGTGGTCGAGGGTGTAGTGCCACCACTCGACCGGCAGGTTGGTGAAACCGGCGGCGTCCATCGCGTTCTTGAGGGTCAGCCGGTTGGCCAGTTGGACGCCGGTGATCCGCGGGTCCAGCGTGTTCGCGAGGGTGTCGAAGCAGTCGAAGCCGGTCCCCATGTCGATCGAGTTGTCGGGGAAGCGGTCGGCGCGGGCGCCGTAGCACGGGGTCAGCGGCTCGCCGGGGACGTAGGCGCGGGTCTTGGCGGCCGGAAGTCTGACGATGGTGAGGTCCATCGTGCTGCCCCGGCTGTGGCCGGACTTCGCCGCGATGTAGCCGTCGGTGAACAGATCGGCCTTGTTCTCGTCCGGGTAGAACTCGCCTTTCATCTTCTGGTCGTTCAGATCCTCCGCCCAGCGGACGAAGTGGTCGACGGCGCGCTGGGGGCGGTAGCAGTCGTAGACCTTCAGCGAATACCCGGTCTTCAGCAGTGCGCGCTGCACCTTGTGGAGTGCCAGTGCCGCCGGGCGGGTGAGGAGGCACATCGGCTGGACGTAACCGTCCACCGGCGCTCCGACGAAGTCGTGCGCAGTGGCGTAACGCATTTCCTGGATGATCGAGCGGTCGACCGAACCGAGGGCGACGAATCCGGGCGGTGCCTTCACGTCGTCCGCGACCGCCGCGGGGGCGGAGAGGGCCAGGGTCGACGCTAAGCTGACCAGCGCGAGGAAAAGCGCGCGCGGCGTCGTGGAATGCGCGGTGCGTGACATGCGTGCAGGTATACCAGCCTGGATACGAGCCGATCAACGATGCGAGATTCTTCGGCAATTGCGTGAGGTATGTCGAGATATCGGGTCGTGACTTTCGCATTCGTCACGGAGGAGGACTTCTCATGCGCAAGGTGACCTATTCGATGAACGTCTCACTCGACGGTTACATCGTCGGGCCGGACGGCGACTTCAACTGGACGGAGCCGGACCCGGACGTCTTTCGCTCCTGGATCGACGAGATCCGGCAGATCGACGTCCATCTGCTGGGGCGGCGGTTGTACGAGACGATGCTGTACTGGGAGACCGCCGACCACGATCCGCCGATGGACGCCGCCCAACTCGAATGGGCCGCGCTCTGGAAGCCGCTGCCCAAGGTGGTGTTCTCCACCACGCTGTCGGAGGTGGAGGGTCGCGCCCGGCTGGCCTCCGGCGACCTGACGGGGGAGATCGAGCGGCTGCGGGCCGAGCCGGGGGACGGCGACATCGCGATCGGCGGCGCGACGCTCGCCGCCCAGGCCGCCGCCGCGGGCCTGATCGACGAGTACCGGGCACGCGTCTACCCGGTACTCGTCGGCGGCGGCGTCCCGTTCTTCCCCCGGGACGAGCACCGGGTGGACCTCGACCTCGTCGAGACCCGCGCGTTCAGCTCCAGCGTGCTCTACCTGCGCTACCGCGTGGCGCGCCGGGCGTGAGCCGCGTCCCGCGTGCGGGAGCGCACCGCGCGGCTCAGCGAGCGGCGTCCCCGGCGAGGGCGCGGTCCGCACCGTGACCCCGCTCCGGTAGCGGGACGCTCATCTCCCGCAGTCCGTCCAGGAGTCCCGCGAGCGCGTCCAGGTCACGCGCGACCCACGACGACACCGACATCACCGCGAGGTTGTCGACCAGCGAGGTCACCGCCACGACCGGCACACCGGCCGAGAACGCGGCCTGCATCTCCATGGCGGTGCCCATGCTGAGCGTGCGGCCCGGCAGGAAGGCGATGCACAGGTCGCAGTCGGCCGCCTCCCGGGTCATCTCGTTGAACGTGGCCCGCAGCGCGGCCAGTTCCGCGGGCAGCGACCCGAGGTCGAGCACCGGGGGAACGTCGCCGATCAGCTTGCCGATCACCGAAATCGTCGTCGGGTCGGCGAGCTGACGGGTGACCCCGGTGCTCGGGTCGAAGCACTCCGCCTCGGGGAAACGCGCCCGCACCAGAGCCGCGATCTGCTCGCGATAGCCCTGGTCGTCGATCCGCAGATCGGCGTTGGCCCCCTGGATCGTGCCGGCGATGAAAACGCGCCGAAGCTCCATGCGCTCCCGATTCGTCATGCGTCCTGCAAGGAGTAGCCCGGCAGGTCCGTCCGGTGATCGGCGATCTTCTGATACACCTGCGCGGCCGACACCAGATGCTCCTCGATGTCCGCGCGCCCCAGGCCCGTACTGCGCTCCAGGTCCGCCCAGACCGCCGAGGCGTGCGCGCCGTCGCCGTTGCGGGACGCCACGCCCTGGCCGGACCGCAGCCAGATGTCGGCGGCCGAGAACTCGCGGTCGGCGAAGCCCTTGAGCGGGATGATCGCCTCGGCGGTCACCTCCGCCCCGGCCACCAGCGCCCGGATCGACACGCTGTTCTGCTCGGGGTGGGTGAGCAGCCCCAGCATGTCGGACGAGAAGTCGGCGTACACGAACTCGTTCTCCGAACGCAGCGTGAAATGCCTGCTCAGGATGTACGTGTCCTTCTCCACGCTGTACTTGGAGTAGCTCAGCCGGATCCGGTAGCCGTGGTCGGAGGACCGGTACACCGCCGCGAGCCGGCCGGGGTGCCGCCCGCCCCGGGCGTCCAGCCTGACCGGCGCGGCGTCGACCTCGACCGACGAGTGCCCGGCCGCGACCTCCCGCGCGGGGAACCGGATCGGCGTCAGGTGCAGGAGGTACGGGTCGAGCACCACGACGTCGCCGCCGGTCTCGAAGACCGCCGCTATGTGCCGGAGATCCTGGAGGATCTTCGCCTCGGGCGCGCCGAGCGCCGTCGCGCGCTCCGCCACGTAGAGCGTCTGGTAGATGCACGCCAGCCCGTGCCGCGGATCGGGCGCGCTCTTGTGGTACCAGTGCAGGTATTCCGTCCCGCTGTTGTACGGGACGGTCCGCAGCACCGACTCCAGGGCGGTGCCGTACGGATCGCGCGTCGCTGTCACGTGAATCGCTCCTCCAATACGGTGTCGTCGGCGCTTTCCTCGAACACCATCGAGCGCAGTTCCTTACGGCGCACCTTCCACGTGGACGTCCGCGGAAGGCGGTCCCAGGGGATGAACACCGGGGCCGCGAGCGGTGCCAGACCGCGCGTCACCTCGGCCCACTCCTCGGCGGTGAGGTCCGGTCCGTCGAGGCTGACGACGGGGACGGGGCTCTGGTCGCCGCGGGTCAGGACGATCACCTCGACGGCGTTGTCGATCCGGTCCAGCAGCTCGCTCTCCAGCTCCGTGGCGCTCCCGCCCGGAATGGCGTCCACCGCGCGGTCCACGAAGTGGATCCGGCCGAGGGCGTCCCGGTGGCCGACGTCACCGGTGTTCCACCAGGCGCCCTTCCACTTCTCCGCGTAGCGGTCGGACTCGCCGACGTAGTCGACGCAGATCGACTTGGCCTTGGCGAACAGCACGCCGACCTCGCCGCGCTTGACCGGCTCGCCGGTCTCGGGGTCCGCGGCCTTGACGCTCACCAGCCCCGGCCAGGGGTTGCCCATCATGTTCATGTTCCCGCCGGAGGCCGCACGGCGGTTGATCTGACCGCGGGTGTAGCCGAAGCCGGCCATCGGGCCGACCTCGCTCTGGCCCCAACTGTGCCCCCACAGCACGAACCGGCGCTCGGAGGCGTTCACGAACGGCCGGGCGATGGAGGGGTGCATCAGGTCGAAGGTGTTCATGTAGTAGCGGACCCGCGCGAACAGCTCCGGCCTGCGCCGTGCCAGCGGCACCCAGCGCTGGAAGACGTTCGGGGTGGCCTCGATCGTCGTCGGCCGGGCCCGGTCGAGCACCCGCTCGACGTCGTCGGCCTCGTGGCTGCTGGCGATGACCAGCGCCTTCGGCGCCCACCGGAGCTGCGCCATGGCCCAGGCGTAGGCGCGCGAGTGCGCGAACGATATGGAGCTGAGCGCGATGTCCTTCTGGCCGTTGACGGCGAGCGGCATCGGCAGCAGCTCCAGGCGGGTGCCGGCCCGGCAGGAGTCCGCGGTGTGCGCGACGAGCTTCGGCGTGTTCGTGGTGCCCGAGGTGTGCGTGATCATCATCGGCTCGCTGTCGGCCCGTAGATCGAGGGCCGGAGCGGCGCTGCCCCGCAGCCCGTCGATCGTGAGCAGACCGGCTCCCGCGTCGGCGCCGTCGATCAGGACGGTGGTGCCGAACGACCGCAGGTCCACCCCGACGCGGTCGGCCGCCTCCAGCACGTACGAGGCGATCACGGTGACCGAGGGGTCGAGCCGCTTGAGCATCACCGCCAGGTGCTCGGGGTAGTTGGCCCCCGAGATCGTCGCCGCGGTGGCGCCGATCCGCGCGGCCGCGGCGGCCAGCAGGATCATGTCGAAGTGATTGCGCTTGACGACGGCGATCCGGTCGCCCTTGCGCGCGCCGGCCTCGTACAGCCAGGCCGACGCCTCCCGCACCAGTTCGGCCAGCGCGGCGGCGTCGTAGTCCGCGCCGCCGTCGGGGGCGATGTCGAACGGCCGGTCCAGGATCAGCTCGGTGGTGCGGGACTGCTCGACGTGCCAGTCGAACAGCAGCCCCAGGTTCTTCGGCGGCTTCTTCATCCGACGCCTCCTCAGACCGCGAACGAGACGATGAAGGCGGCGACGGCGATGGCCAGGAACCCGAGGCAGTTGACCCAGAACTCCTGCTTCAGGAAGCGCGCCCGGATGTGCGCGAACGACGCGCACAGGAAGTAGACGATCACGCCGACGTTCGCGGCGAAGCCGATGCCGTCGTGCTTGATGCCCACCAACAGGCCCACGATGGCGAGGGTCTTGACGACGATCAGCACCCACCACCAGTCCCGCGGCAGGTTGACTCCGTCGAGGCAGACCTGGATGAACTTCGGCGGGCGCAGCGACATCAGGACATCGGAGGCCAGCAGTACCGCGAGCACGATCTGCGGCCACGACGGGCTGGGGCTGAGGTGCATTCTCGTTTTCCTTTGGTTCGGTCGGCATCTGCGGGGGAGGGGGGACCCTCCGGGCCGGAGCGTCCGGCGGTCGGAAGGCGGGGGTTCGAGCGGATGACGGCTGGTGTGCGGGCGGACGACGGCTGGTGCGGGCGGACGGCCGCCGGGGCCGGGCGGAAGGTCGCCGGGTTCGCGTGGGCGGTGGCCGGTGTGTTCCGTCAGGCCGGTTCCGACCGCGGCCCGAGTGCGTCGAGCAGGTACGCCACGAGCGCGTCCACGGTCCTGTGGTCCCACGCCACCGTGGGCTCGACGACCAGGTCGAACTCGTCCTCGATGTCACCGCAGAGGCTGAGCGCCGCCACGGAGTCGAGGCCGTAGTCGGTCAGCGGCGCCGTCGGATCGATCTCGTCGGCGGACAGCCGGGTGTAGGCGGCGACGTGGCCGACCAGCCACCCGGCCAGCGACTCGGCCGTGTGCGGCCGCGGTGTGCTGTCGGGGCGGGGCGCCGAACTGCCGGTAGTCGTGTCGGTCACGGGTTCCTCCAGATCCGAGTAGGGGTTCTTGGTACGGGGCGGCGGGCGCCGTCAACCGGCCAGGGCGGTGTCGTAGAGATCGAAACCGCGGCGCTCGGTGTGGCGGCGCAGCAACTCCTCCCACACCCGCCCGGCGCAGTCGGGGGGCAGCCCGGCGGGACGGCGGCCCAGTCGCCGGACGAGGCGGTCCAGGGCCGCGGCGGCCCACGCCGGGTCGGCGAGGAAGGAATCCCCGCCCCGCGCCCGTGCCCGGCGCCACACGCCGAGCACCGCGGCACCCGCCAGCACCACCGCGTAGCGGTCCGACAGCGCGAAACTCGCGGGCGAGGCCAGCGCCGTACGGTCCAGCGGCGCGAGCGCGAGGCTCTCCGCCTGGATCAGGCGCAGTTCGTCGGTGAGGTGCAGCGCCAGCGCGCGCACGGCCGCCTCGTGCGGGGTGCCGTCCGGCGCCGTGTCCGCGGCCGCGACCAGCGACGCGCTCAGGCCGTCCCGGTCGCCGGTCAGGGCGAGCCGGTCGAACGGAATCCCCGGCAGATCGGCGCGCGGGTCGAACAGGGCGTCGGGGGCAGGTTCCGTCCTGAACCAGGAACGCCGGGCCAGCCGCGGCAACTGCGGGATGATCGTCGCCTGGCACGCCGCCGCGCCCGCGTGGCCCAGGCTGAGCACCGGCAGGTCCCTCAGGTGCTTCTGGAAGACGCCGAACTCCCCGTCGCGCAGGTAGAACCGGGCGCCCAGCACGACCGAGAGACCGTGGACGGCCTCGCCCAGCAGTGTCGGCACCAGATACTTCACCGCCGAGGCGTAGACGCTCGCCTCGTCCGGCAGCAGGTGCACGGCGCGGGTTCCGACCAGGCAGAGGCAGTCGCTGATGAGCAGGTCCAGGAACGCGCCGCCGAGCGTGGCCCGCGCCTGCGGTATCTCGGCCACCGTCCGCTTGTAGAGGTGCCGTCCCCGCGCGAAGGACACCACCGTGCGCAGCGCCGTGTCCGCCG
Source organism: Streptomyces sp. NPDC087422 (assembly GCF_044744145.1). NCBI lineage: Bacteria > Bacillati > Actinomycetota > Actinomycetes > Kitasatosporales > Streptomycetaceae > Streptomyces > Streptomyces sp. NPDC087422. The sequence continues at coordinate 388,166 of NZ_JBIUXT010000006.1, forward strand.
CGCCCAGCGCCATTCCCGGCAGCGCGCCGCGGGTGAGCTGGAAGGAGCGCAGGGCCACGTCGGCGCCGTGCCCCAACTGCCCGACGAGCGCGTGCTCCTTGACCGGTGCCCGGTCGAAGTCCAGGCCGGACAGCAGGCAGCCGCGTACGCCGACGGTGCCGTAGCGGGGCAGTACGGTCAGCCGCTCGGGCGCCACCTCGGCGCGCTCGACCATCAGCACCGAGTGGCTGCGCGGCCCCGGCGCCGGGTCGGTGCGGCTGAACAGCAGCCATGCCTGGGCCCGTTCGGCGTTGTTGATGACCTGCTTGGCGCCGTGCAGGACGAATGAGCCGTCGGGCCGCACCCGCGCCTCGAACTCGTTGCGCAGGAAGTCGTTGCCGTGCGCGAGTTCGTGGTAGGCCACGGAGACCCGGCCGCCGCCCAGCAGGATCTCCGCCAGCCGGGCCCGCTGCCGTGCGTCGCCCTCGGTCCACACGTTGACCGCGGCCATGAACGACGTGACGCCGTAGCCGAGTCCGAGCGCCACGTCCCGCCGGAACACCTCGCGCAGGACCCGTGCCAGCGAGTCGATCCGCTCCAGCCGGCCGCCGAGCGCCGTGGGCACGAACTCGGCGTTGAGGCCGAACGCGTCCAGCAGCTTCTCGCCGTCCGCGGACAGCTCACCGGCCTCGTCGGCCTCCAACAGCCGGGCGTTGCCGACCGGGTTGGCGGGGTCGGCGGGATCGCCGAAGGCGGCGTTGAGTTCGGCGACCCGGGCCGCCACGCGCGCTTCCTGACCGTCCGTCATGTCGCGCTCCCCACCGCCGCCGCCGAAGGGGGTGCCGGTGTCGGCGCGTGGCCGGTCGCGGCGGTCCGGTCGGCCTCCCGCGCGGGGCCGTCCGGGCGCAGCGACAGCGGCAGCAGCGAGACCAGCCGTCCCTGCGCGTGCAGGGCGCCCGCGGCGTCGAGCACGTCGTCCAGCGCCTCGGGGTCCGCCGCGTCGGGCACGCCGAGCGCGGTGAGCAGCCGGGCGAGGGCGGCCCGCAGCCACAGGGCGTCCCGCCACAGGGGCGCCGTCGCGCCCGTCTCCGCCTCGACGTGGCTGTGCGTCCACAGGCCGACGCAGGCCGCCGCGGCGAAGCACAGTGCGAAGCGGCGGGCGGCCTCGAAGGCCGCCTGCGGCGTCTCGGTCTGCGCGTCCTGGAACCCGGCCATCTCCGCGTGCACCTCGTCCACGACGGTCAGCAGCCGCCGCGCGGCGCGCAGGGCGGGCTCGACCGCGCGATCGCGCGCGGCGAGGCCGCGCAACTCCTCGACGCAGTCGGGCAGCGCGGCCAGGACACCGCTGCCGTGGCGGGCGATCAGCGAGAGCCGGTCGACGTCGACGGCGGGCAGCGGCGCGGACAGGCGGAAAGCGGTGACCGCTCCCGGCACGTCCCCGGTACCGCGCTCGTGGGCCCGCACCAGCAAACGGAACTGGCTGATCAGCGAGTTGAGGTTGACCAGGGTGTTGCCGTCGAAGAGGCCGACGATCCGGTGGTCCCTGTCCACCTTCTGGAACCGGCCGCCCGCGTAGACGTCCTTGAGGAAGGCGCGGGCGCCGAGCAGTCGGGTCAGCGCGGTGACGACCGCCTCGGTACGGGTCGGCACCAGGTACTTGGTGACCGCCGAGACGACCGAGAGCTCCGCCGGGAGGGTCTGCACCGCGCGGGCCACGACCAGCGTCAGCGCCTCGTCGGCCAGCACGTCGGCGGCGCTCTCCGCCAGGGTCCTGCGCGCCTGCGGCAGTTCGATCAACGACCGGCCGTACAGGCCGCGTTCGGCGGCGAAGTCGAGACCGAGCGCGAGCGCGTGGTCGGCGGCGCCCAGGGAGAGCGCCGCGCACATGGTGCGCGTCAACTGAAGCGCCTTGAGCACCGTCTCCAGGCCGCCCCCCACCTCGCCGACCACGGCGTCGGCGGGGACCCGGGCCCGGTCGAAGGCGATCCCGGAGATGTCCGCGCCGCGGATGCCGTGCGTACGCACCTTATCCAGGTGCCGGTAGGCGTCGGCGGGCATGTCGCGCTTGTCCACCAGCAGGACGGAGTAGCCACGGGGGCCGCCCGCCGGATCGGTACGGCAGAGCACGGACAGCAGGGCGCCGCGCGTGGCGTTGTTGATCAGCCACTTCTCGCCGCTGAGCAGATAGTCCGCGGCCGGCGTCCCGGTGGGCGAACCGGTGGACGCGGTACCGGCGGCCGGTGTCCCGGTGGGCGCGGTACCGGTGGGCGCGGTACCGGCGGCCGGTGTCCCGGTGGATGCGGTCCCGGTGGCCGGTGTCCCGGTGGACGGCTCCGCGACGACCTCGCCCGCCAGCAGGTCACTGCCGTGGGCGCGCTCGGTCAGCGCGAGAGCGACCGGCAGCCGGGAGGCGATGGCCGCACCGAGCCGACGGGACTGCTCCGCCGAGCCGTTCACCCAGACGCACACCGCGCCCAGATACGTCTTGCCGTGCGCGATCGCCACCGTCAGGTCGCGGCGCGCCACCGTCCGCATGAGCTGCACCAACTGCTCGTAGTCCGTCAGCCGGCCGCCGTGGGCGGCGGGGACGTAGAACTCGTGCAGGCCGAGCCCGTCCAGCAGGTCGCAGAGCGCGGCGGGGAACTCCTCGCGCTCGTCCAGCTCCAGGCTGCGGGCATGGCTGAAGAGCGTGCCCGGCTCCCTCGGATCGCCGAGATCCCATTCCAGCCGCTCGGCGAGGCGGTGAGGTGTGTGGTCCACGGCTCAGCCCGCCGAGGTGACCAGTGGCCCGGCCACGAGGTTGGCCACCTGTTTGTCGAGATCCTGGTGGACCGCGCCCAGCCGGCCCTCCAGCAGCAGCGACCGCATCAAAGTGCGCTGGATCTTGCCGCTGGTGGTCTTGCGCACCGTGGCCGGGCGGACCAGCAGCACACTGCAACTGGCCTGGAATTCGCGGCGGACGTGGGCGCGTACCTCGGCGCACAGCTCCGCCGGGTCCTGCGCGGCGCCGCGGCGGAACTCCTGCACCAGCACGAGGTGTTCCTCGCCGTCGTCCACCGAGAACGCCGCCCCGGCGCCGCCGCGGAAGGCCGGGTGCAGGGACTGCACCTCGCGCTCGACGTCGTGCGGGTAGATGTTCCGCCCGTTGATCAGGATCATTTCCTTCAGGCGGCCGGTCACGTAGAGCTGCCCCGCGTCCAGGACGCCGAGGTCGCCGGTGCGCAGCCAGCCCGGGTCTGAGCCCGCCGCCGACACGATCGCGGCGTCGAAGATCTCGGCGTTGGTGTCGGGACGCTTCCAGTACCCGGAGGACACGCTGGCGCCCTTGACCCAGATCTCGCCGACGCCGCCCTCGGGCTGCTCGCAGCGTTCGTCCGGATCGACGATCTTCACACTGAAGTCGGCCGGGTCGACCACGCCGCTGCCGACCAGGTCGCGGGTGCCGCCGCCCCGCGGTGCGTCGCGCAGCCGCCCCTGCTCCAGGGCCGCCGCGTCCACGGTACGGAAGACGGGATTCTGGTCCGCCCGCACGCCGGAGATCAGCAGTGTGGTCTCGGCCATGCCGTAGCAGGGGCTGACGGACTCGGGCCGGAAGCCCGCGGGCGCGAAGCGCTCGGTGAACGCGCGCACCGTCTCCGCCCTGATCGGCTCGGCCCCGTTGGAGGCGTGCTGCCACTTGCTCAGGTCCAAGGTGGCCAACTGCTCGTCGGTGACCCGGCGCAGGCACAGGTCGTAGCCGAAGTTGGGGCTGCCGCTCACGGCGACGCCGTACTCGCTGATCATCTGCAACCAGCGCACCGGCCGCATGAGGAAGGAGACCGGGGACATCAGCGCGGTCGAGCCGCCGACGTACAGCGAGTGGAGTATGTGCCCGATCAGGCCCATGTCGTGGTACGCGGGCAGCCAGCACCCCATGCGGCTGTCCTGGTGGGTGCCGAGGACGTGCTGGATGGCGAGTTGATTGGCCATCAGGTTCCCGTGGGAGACCATCACACCCTTGGGCTCGCTGGTGGAGCCGGAGGTGTACTGGAGGAACGCCAGCGAATCAGCGGTGAGTTGAGGACTGGTCCACGCGCGTGCGTCGCCCTGGGCGGGGTCGTCACTGGCCAGGACGGCGACGCCGGTCACGCCCGACTCGCGCAGCCAGGCGCTGACGGCGGGTTCGTTGGCGGAGTCGGTGAGCACCGCGCGGACCTCGGCGTCGCGCACGATGCCGGTGAGCCGGGCGGCCTGGTTGCCCTGGTCGCCGGGAAGCGGCGCCGGCACCGCGACCGAACCCGCGTAGAGGCAGCCGACGAAGGCCGCGACGAAGTCCAGGCCCGAGGGGTAGAGCAGGAGCACTTGTCCTGCGACGGCGCCGTGCTCCTGTAACCAGGAGGCGATCCGCTTGGCCTCGGCGTCCAGCGCCGCGTAGGTCAGCCGCTGCGCCTCGGTGCCCGGCGTGCTGCCGGGCAGGAAGAAGTACGCGTCCTTGTCCGGCAGTTCAGCGGCATGACGCAGCACAAGCTCGGTGAAATGATTCGGCCTTCGCAAGATCGCCCCCGATCTCAATCTCGCCCACGGCTGAACCTCCAGCCGGCAGCGACCAATAGACGTTGTCGCGATCGGACGGCGCACCCCCGTATTCGGGCGCGGTCGATCGCGGCAACGACACTCAAAAATCTATTGCGAATTCACATCGCTCGGCCCGTGGATCCCCGGGAAGCACTGCGCCGAGCTCTGATTCCTACCCCGTGTCATCAGTCAGATCCGTCGTTGAAGACCGACCTATGGCTGACTGGCGGTCGTGACAGTACCAGACGCCCGAGGCGTGCGCGCCGGTAACGACCAAGCTCTCAACGGGACTTCGTCCATAATGTGCGGTTACCTGCGGGGGAGTCGGCGTCGGGTCGCGGCGGAAGTGAGGCGTGGGGTTCCGGAGTCGGCGGCCGGGCGGGACATTCGAAGCCCGGCGCCGCGAAAACCGGTCGAACGCGTGGTCGGCGCGCTGTTACGGTCTGTGTGTGGCGAAACTCAATCAGATCATCGCGGTCGAGAAGGGCGTCAAGTCCAAGGCGCAGCAGGAACTGACGACCGCTCATCACGACTTGCAGAAGCCCGCGTTGCTTTCCGGGATCTCGCGGAGCTATCAGCCGAAGGACGAGGAGGGCGAGCAATTGCCGCCCGAGTCCACCCGGGTGCAGGTCAAGGCCGAGAATGTGCTGCGGGACACCGCCGCGGCGCTCACTCGGCTCTTCGACGTGACCGCCACCAAGGACTGGGCCAACTGCGAGGCGCGCGCCGATGTCACGGTCGACGGCCGCACCGTCGTCAGCGACGTGCCCGTGTCGTATCTGCTCTTCCTGGAGAAGCAGCTCACCGACCTCAACACCTTCGTGCGCAAGCTGCCGGTGCTGGACGCGGCCGAGGGCTGGAATCTGGACGCCTCCACGGACGCCTGGAAGACCGAGCCGGTACGGACGATCCGCACCAAGAAGGTCCCGCGCAACCACGTGAAGGCCGAGGCCACCGAGAAGCACCCGGCCCAGGTCGAGGTGTACTACGAGGACGTGGCGGTCGGTTACTGGACCACGGTGAAGTTCTCCGGCGCGCTCCCCGCCCGCCGGGTGAACGAACTGCTGGACCGGGTCGAGAAGTTGCAGCAGGCGGTGAAGTTCGCCCGCGAGGAGGCCAACGGCACGGAGGTCACCGACCGGCGCGTCGGCGAGGCCGTGTTCGGGTTCCTGTTCGCGCAGTGACCCCCCTAGATCCCCTCCGCCGGAGCGCGGAGGGTGCGCCAGGAGCGCAAAGCTGAAGCTGAAGTTCGTCGTGAACGACGCGGTTCCAGTGGGGGTTCGAGTCCCTCGCCCCGCACCACTCGCGGGGGTAGCCCAAATGGCAGAGGCAGACCGCGATCAATCTCAGACTCTCGCTCCAGACTCAGCAGTCGCCGCCGATCACCGGATCGATCGGCCGCGGGCAAGGTCGTCAGGTGCAGGTTCGAATCCTGTCTGGTCCTCTTTCGCGGGCCGGTAGTTCAACGGTAGAACGAGTCGACATCAGATTGACCCGCGGCCTCAAGTGCGCCGGTGTGTGCACGGGGCGGCACTTCGAGGGGCCCGGGGGCTGGACATGCCTCCGGGTCCCGCTCCTTGCCCGCGTGGAGCCCAGCGCCCGGCCCGCGGCAGTGAAGGAGCCGCGCCCCGCCACCTCGGTGAAACCCCCGCGGAAGCGGCTCCGAGGGGGGTCTGAAGGGGGTCCCGAGGGGGCTGAAGGGGGCCCCGAGGGGGGTGGCCCAACCCCCGTCCGACGCCTGACGGCCACCGGTCGACCGCTCAGTGGTGGCGTAGCGGTTAGCCTGTGAGCACCATGATCCGATTCACGACGCCCTGGGGTGACCTCGACCTCACTCGCTTCCCGCAGGACCCGCGCGACCAACTGCGGGCCTGGGACGCCGCCGACGCGTACGCGCTCCGGCATCTCGCGGACACCCGAGCCGACACGAGAGCCGACGCTCGGGCGGACCCGCGGGCCGACGCGCGAGGCGACAACCGCACCGGTCAGCGGGCCGATCCGCCGGGCGACGCCCGCGCCGGCTCCCGTCCCGCCGCGCAGGCGGACGGCGCGGCCGGCGGGCGTACGGCGGCCGGGTCCGTGGACCTGTCGGGGACCGTCGTCGTGGTCGGTGACCGCTGGGGCGCGCTGACCACCGCGCTGGCCGCGCACCGCCCCACCCAGATCTCGGACTCCTTCCTGGCCCAGGAGGCGACCCGCGCGAATCTGCTGCGCAACGCCCCGGAGGAGGCCGACGGCGTCCGGCTGCTGTCCACCCGCGACACCCCGCCGGACCGCGTGGACGTCCTGCTGATCAGGGTCCCCAAGAGCCTCGCGCTGCTGGAGGACCAGCTCCACCGCCTCGCGCCCGCCGTGCACGAGGGCACCGTCGTGGTCGGCACCGGCATGACCACCGAGATCCACACCTCGACGCTCAACCTCTTCGAGCGGATCCTCGGACCGACGCGTACGTCACTGGCCGAGAAGAAGGCGCGGCTGATCTTCTGCGCCCCGGCCGCGGGCCGGACCCGTACCGCCAGCCCCTGGCCGATCACCTACGCGCTGCCGGACGGCATCGGCGCGGTCTCCGGCCGTACGGTCACCAACCACGCGGGCATCTTCTGCGCGGAACGGCTCGACATCGGCACCCGCTTCCTGCTCCAGCACCTCCCCGTCCGGCACGGCCCGGACCGCGTGGTCGACCTCGGCTGCGGAAACGGCGTCGTCGGGACGGCCGCCGCGCTCGCCAACCCCGAGTCCGCCGTGCTGTTCGCCGACGAGTCGCACCAGGCGGTCGCCTCGGCCGAGGCCACCTTCCGCGCCAATGCCGACCCCGCGACCAAGGCGGAGTTCCTGGTCGCCGACGGCCTGACCGGGGTCCCGGCCGAGAGCGCCGACCTCGTCCTCCTCAACCCGCCCTTCCACTCCCACCAGGCCACCACCGACATCACGGCCCGCCGGATGTTCACCGCCGCCCGTACCGTCCTGCGCCCCGGCGGCGAACTCTGGGTGATCGGCAACCGCCACCTCGGCTACCACCTCCGCCTGCGCCGCCTCTTCGGCACCTGCGACATCGTCGCCTCCGACCCCAAATTCGTGATCCTCCGCGCCACCAAGTCCTGACCGCGCCGCGCTCAGAACAGCTCGAAGGTGGAAGGGGTACGGGATGTGCTCGGTGTCGCCGTCGCTCACGGCGCACTCCCGCCGCGCGGTGAACATCGCGTTCGTCCTGCGCGTGCGGTCCAGCAACGGGCTCGATCCACGGGGGTGGAAGACGACGAGTTCGCCGGAGACGACTCCGCTGCCGTAGGCGTCGAGGAACGCGGTGAAGTCGCCGGGCAGCGCGGAGCCCACGTACTGCTCGATGTCGCGCCAGCCCTCCGGATCCGGCCGCCGGTACGGGGGTTCGCCCGGCAGGGACCGCAACTCGTCCAACGACGACATGCGCTGCTCCAAGGCCGGTGCGGCGGTGAGATGACGCCGCCAACCCAGCGGCGACCGCCGTCAGTCGCTGCCGCTGCCGGACCGGTTCAGGCGTCGGCGCTCCCGCTGTCGCCGGTTGCGCTCGGAGCCGCGCACCAGTTCACCGGCGGCGAGGGTCACCGACGCCACCGCGCGCACCCAGCGGGGCCCGCCGCGACTCGCCCACACCACGCACGCGCACCCGCCGACGACGATCACCAGCACGCCGATCAGCACCAGAGCGATCATGTCTCCCCCATCTCCACGTCGGCCGGCCGGAGTCGGCCGGGCGACACCTCAAAGATCTCACGCGGGAGGCTACTTGGGACGACGGCACGACGGCTCGACGGCACGACGGCACGACGGCACGACGGCGCTTACGGCACACGGTTCGACGGTCTGACGGCTCGATGCCCCGATGCCCCGATGCCCCGACGACCCCGACCGCGCAACGCCGGTGCCCTCAGTGCGAGTTGTCGCCGGAGCTCCGGACGATCTCCTTCATCTTGGCGACGGCGAAGCCCCAGCCCTGCTCGACGGTGGGCTTGGCGGGAACGGCGATCTCGTCCGGGTTGGTGAGGACGTCCAGGAGCACCGGGCCCGGCGCGGCCAGCGCGGTGCGGACGGCGTCGTCCAACTCGTCGGGGTCGGTGACCCGGATACCCGTCAGGCCCAAGGCGTTTGCGACCGCCGCGAAGTCGGGGTTGTCCAGGACGGTGCCGAACTCCGGCAGCCCCGACTGCTCCTGCTCCAGTTTGACCATGCCGAGCCGGCGGTTGTCGAAGACGACGAGGGTGACCGGCAGGTCGTACGTCTTGAGCGTCATGAGGTCGCCGAGCAGCATGCTCAGGCCGCCGTCGCCGCAGAACGCCACGACCTGCCTGCCCCGGTCCAGCATCTGCGCGCCCAGCGCGTGCGGCATGGCGTTGGCCATCGAGCCGAGGTTGTACGAGCCCAGGAGGCGGCGGTCGCCGCGCATCTCCACGAAACGCGACAGCCACACGGTGGCCATGCCCGTGTCGGAGGTGAACACCGCGTCGTCGGCGGCGTGGCGGTCGACCGCCGCCGCGAGCGCCTCGGGACGGATGCCGTGCTCGCGGTTGTCCAGGGCGGAGCGGACGCGGCCGATCAGTCCCTTGTCGTGGTCGGGGGCCGCCAGCCGGGCCTGCCCCTCCCGCCAGGACGCGAAGCGCTCCACGGCCTGGTCCAGATGCTTGCGGTCACGGGCCTTCGCCGACGCGGACGGTGCGGCGTCCAACTGGACCAGCAGGTCCCGTACGGTCGCGCCGACCTCGCCGACGAGGCCGATCTCGACCGGGACGCGGCGGCCGATGTGGGTGGGCTCGGTGTCGACCTGGACCACGGTGCGGCCCTCGGGATACCAGTCGCGGTAAGGGAAGTCGGTGCCCAGCAGAAGAAGGGTGTCGGCGTCCTGGAGTGCGGAGGCCGCCGCGGGGTTGCCGATCAGACCGGTCTGTCCGACCTGGAACGGGTTGTCGCCCTCGAAGCCCTCCTTGGCCTTCAACGTGAGCACCATCGGTGCCGCCAGCCGGTCGGCGAGGGCCATGACCTGGTCGCGGGCGCCCCGGGCGCCGCGGCCGACCAGCAGGGTGACGCGCTCGGCCCGGTCCAGCAGATCGGCGGCGGCGCGGACGGCGTCCTCGTCCGGCCGGGTGCTCGGCGTGGTCAGCGAGAAACGGGCCGGCCGGTCCGTGGACAGTTCCTTCTCCCCGATGTCGCCGGGGACCGACAGCACGGCGACGCCCTTGCGTCCCAGGGCGGTGCGGACCGCGGTCTCCAGCAGCAGCGGCATCTGCTCCGGCGAGGTGACGGTGGCCCGGAAGACCGCCACATCGCTGAAGAGCGCGTCGTTGTCGACTTCCTGGAAGTAGTCGCTGCCCAGCTCGGACAGCGGCACTTGACCGGCGATGGCCAGCACCGGGGTGTGGCTCTTGGCCGCGTCATACAGGCCGTTGAGCAGGTGCACCGAGCCGGGGCCGACCGTGCCCATGCAGACGCCGAGGCCGCCGGTGAGCTGGGACTGCGCGCTCGCGGCGAAGGCCGCCGCCTCCTCGTGCCGACAGCCCACCCACTCCACGCCGTCGGTGGTGCGGATCGCGTCGGTCAGAGGGTTGAGGGCGTCGCCGACGACGCCGAAGACCTGGCGTACGTTCAGTTCGGCCAGGGCGTCCACGATGACGCGGGCAACGGTACGGGCCATGATTCCTCCAGCTCAGACGGTGTGGCGGTGTGGCGGTGTGGCGGTGCGCGCTTCGGGGTGCGGCGCGGTGCGCGGCAGCCGGTGCGCACAGCGGGACGGCTCAGACGGTGAAGCGGTCGGGGTCGGCGGCGGCCCAGTCGGCGGCCCACGAGGCGGGCGGTTCGGCGAGCAGCTGACCGGGAGCCAGCCACTCGTACAGTTCGTCATAGGAGCGGACGGTGTAGGGGTCGACACGCTGGCGCAGCATGTGCGGGCGCAGCTGCGACGGATCGGTGACACCCATCGACGCCATGATCTGAAGAGCGCTGGCGACGGTGGACTCCTGGAGCCTGCGCACCCGGACGGACTTGTCGCCGACGTCCAGCGCGCGGGCCCGCCGCGGGTCCTGGGTCGTGACGCCGACGGGGCAGGTGTTGGTGTGGCAGCGCTGCGCCTGGATGCACCCGACGGCGAACATCATGGCGCGGGCGGCGTTGCCGTAGTCCGCGCCCTGGACCATGCGCTTGACGAGGTCGCTGCCGGTGGCGATCTTGCCGCTCGCGCCGATCCTGACCCGGTCCCGCAGACCGGCGCCGACCAGCGCGTTGTGCACGGTGGTCAGGCCCTCGGTGAGCGGGGTGCCGACGTGGTCGGCGAATTCCAGCGGCGCCGCGCCGGTACCGCCCTCGGCGCCGTCCACGATGATGAAGTCCGGCGCGGTGCCCTCCTCGACCATCGCCTTGCAGACGGCCAGGAACTGGCGGCGCGAACCGACGCACAGCTTGAAGCCCGCGGGCTTGCCCCCCGACAGCTCCCGCATCCGGGCGATGAACCGGATCAGCTCACGGGGCGTGTCGAAGACCCGGTGGTACGGCGGGGACACGACGGTCTCGCCCTGCGGGACGTCCCGCACCCGGGCGATCTCGGCGTTGACCTTGGCCCCCGGCAGGACGCCGCCGATACCGGGCTTGGCGCCCTGGGACAGCTTCAGCGACACGCACTTGACGCTGTCGTGGGCGGCCTTGTCGGCGAACTCCCCGGCGTCGAAGTCGCCGTCGTCGGTGCGGCAGCCGAAGTAGCCGGTGCCGATCTCCCAGACCAGGTCGCCGCCGTGCCGCAGGTGGTACTCCGACAGGCCCCCTTCACCGGTGTCGTGCGCGAAACCACCGTCCGCCGCGCCCTTGTTGAGCGCCAGGACCGCCTGGGCCGACAGCGAGCCGAAACTCATCGCCGACACGTTCAGCAGCGCCATGTCGTACGGCTTGGCGCAGTCGGGACCGCCGATCCGCACCCGCGGCGGATCGTCCGGTACGGGCCGCGGCGCCATCGACGGCACCAGGAACTCGTGGCCCGAGCGGTAGACGTCGAGTTCGGTGCCGTACGGCTCCTCGGCCGCGGTGCCCTTGGCGCGTTCGTAGACGATGCTGCGGGTGTCGCGGTCGAAGGGGCGGCCGTCGAAATTCCGCTCGACGAAGTACTGCTGGAGCTCCGGGCGGATCTTCTCCAGCAGGTAGCGGGCATGGCCGATCACCGGGTAGTTGCGCAGCACCGAGTGGCGGCGCTGCGTCAGGTCGTAGAGGCCGAGCAGCCCCAGCAGGGCCAAGACGGCGGCGGCCGTCCACCACCAGGGGCCGACCGCCACGGCGGCGACCGCCGCCGCGACGGCCACGAGCAGGGTCAGGGCCACGGCACCGGTTCTCATCACGTCGGGCTCCTTGCCCGCCCCGATCCCTCCATGCTGGCCGCCGGGTCAAGCTCCGGTCATCCCCGGCCCATGGTCGCGTCGGGCCGCCTTCGCCGCCTTGCGTCAGGGGTGGAGCAGGACCTTCGTCCAGCCGTCGTCGCGCTTGTCGAAGTGCCGGTAGGCGTCGGGGGCTTCGTCCAGCGGGAGTTCGTGGGAGACCAGGAAGGACGGGTCGGCCCGGCCGGTGACGATCAGATCGCGCAGGGCGCGGTTGTAGCGCAGGACGGGGCACTGGCCGGTGCCCATGTGCTGCCCCTTGGTGAAGAAGGTGCCGTAGTCGAAGGCGATCCGGCCGTGCTTGGCACCCTCCTCCGCGGCTTCCGGGTCCTCGGGCATGTAGACGCCGACCACACCGATGCCGCCGGTGGTACGGACGGCCTTGACCAGGTTGTCCAGCACGAGTTCGGGGTGCTCCTGGCCGGACGGGTCGTGCGCCTGGTAGCCGACGGCTTCGACGCCGCAGTCCGTGCCGCGCCCGTCGGTGGCGTCCAGGATCTGCTCCACGGGGTCGGCCTCGGAGAAGTCGACGGGGGTGGCGCCGATGGACTCGGCCAGGGCGAGGCGGTCGGCCTGCCGGTCGACGACGAAGACCTGGGACGCGCCGCGGATCAGGGCGCTGTGCGCGGCGAGCAGTCCGACGGGTCCCGCGCCGAAGACGGCGACGCTGTCCCCGGCGCGCTGGCCGGCGAGTTCGGTGCCGTGCCAGCCGGTGGGGAAGATGTCGGAGAGCATCGTGAACTTGGCCTCGTGCTCGTCACCCGCGGGCAGTTCGAGCAGGTTGAAGTCGGCGTACGGCACGCGGAGCAGTTCGGCCTGGCCGCCGTCGTACGGGCCCATGTTGGCGTAGCCGTACGCGGCCCCGTCCATGCCCTCGGTGGGGTTGACGCGCTGACAGAAGGCGGTCCAGCCGTTCACGCAGTTGCGACAGCTTCCGCAGGCGATGTTGAACGGCACCGACACCCGGTCGCCGGGCTTGATCCGGGTCACCGCGGGCCCGGTGTCCTCGACGATGCCCATGTTCTCGTGGCCGAGGATCTTGCCCCGCTCGACGGTCGTGCGGCCCTCGTACATGTGCAGGTCGGAGCCGCAGATGTTGGTGGTGGTGATCCGGATCAGCGCGTCGTTGGGCTGCTCGATCCGCGCGTCCGGCGCATCCTCGACGGAGACGTCGTAAGGGCCGTTGTAGACCAGCGCTTTCATGTCGTCGTTCCTTTCGGGAGCGGTCGAAACGGAACAATCACCTACAGAAGTGACAATTCCCTACTGTCCGCGTACCCGCGTCACGTGATTGACACGTGTGACGGGGGCCCGAGAGCGGGAAACTTTCCGCGACGGCGTCGTGACGCCACGCGTACGCCGGCCCGGCGGCCGGTCATCGGGGTGGCGTGGCGAGGACGCTGTCGTCCAGGTGGGTGAGCAGGTCCGCGACGGATTCGTAGACGGTTTCGGCTCCCGCTTCGCTCAGTTCCTGGCGCGTCCAGCCGCCGGTGAGCACGCCGAGGCAGCGCACGCCCGCCTTGGAGGCCGCCTGCGCGTCCCAGGCGGCGTCGCCGACGAAGACCGCGCGCCCGGCCGGGACCCCCGCCTTCTCCAGCGCCTGCCGTACGAGGTCGGGGGCGGGTTTGCTGGAGGACACGTCGTCGGAGGTGGTCACGGCGGTGATCGCCTCATCGGCGTCGAGGGCGCGGAGCATCACGTCGGCCTCCTCGCCCTTCGCGGACGAGGCGAGCACGACCTGCCAGCCGCGCGCCGCGCAGGCCCTGAGCAGGTCGGAAGCCCCGGGCAGCGGCACCAGCCGGGACCAGTACTGGGCGTAGAGGCTGTCGTGAGCGGCGCTGATCGTGTCGTCCTCGCCGTGGTCGCGGTCCTCGCCGAGCAGCGCGTCCAGCAAATGGTCACTGCCCATCCCGATCAGCCGGTGGATCCGGGCCGTGCCGACCCGGTGGCCGTGCTGGCTCAGGGCCTCCCACCAGGCGACGGTGTGCAGATAGACCGTGTCCATCAGGGTGCCGTCGACATCGAACAGCACCGCTCCGTCGGCGCGCCGCGTCTCACTGCCGGTGGGCTCTGACTCTGTCATGTCTCGCTTCTTTCCGTGTCCTGCTCCCCTGCGGGAACGTCGAGGTCAGTCGGACCCGTCCGCCGACAGGGCGCGGTGTCGCGCCACCGCGGGGAGGACGAGCCAGGCGAGGCCGAACCATACGACCATTCCCGCCACTATCGGGATCGCGACCGTCGCGCCACCGGCGACACGCAGGACGAGGAGCAGGGCCGTGGCCATGGTGCACACGAGCAGGACGAGACCCACCACGGTCAGACGCGACGCCCACGCGACCGTCTCGGGCTTCAGCCGCTGTCCCGTCAGCATCCGGTGCAGCGAGACGGGCCCCACCAGGGCGCCCGTCGTCGCCGCGCCCAGCATCACCGTCACGATGTACAGCGTGCGCTCGCCGTCGGACAGGTGCGCGAAGCGCTGCTGGAACGGGACCGTCAGCAGGAAGCCGAAGAGGATCTGCACACCGGTCTGGACGACCCGCAGTTCCTGGAGCAGCTCGCCCCACTGCCGGTCGGCGCGCTGCTCCGGTGTCTCGTCCCTGCCGGGTGCGGCACTGCCGCCGGTCCCGCTTGTCATCCTGAAGCCACCTGCCCGTGTGCGATCGCGACGTGTCCTGACCGGGGGACCGGTCCCCCCTCTGCCCGTCCGTTACGCCTACCCCCGCACCGCCTCCTCAGCCGAGCGGGAGGTTTCCCGGCCGCGAAGATCGGCTAAACGCCTCGCATGGTGCAATTCGGATACACGATGATGACGGAGCAGGCGGGCCCTCGCGCGCTCGTGGACCATGTGGTCGGCGCCGAGCGGGCCGGATTCGACTTCTCCGTGACCTCGGACCACTACTTCCCCTGGCTCGATTCCCAGGGGCACTCCCCGTACGCCTGGAGCGTGCTGGGAGCCGCGGCCCAGGCCACGTACCGCATCCCGCTCATGACCTACGTGACCTGCCCGACCAAGCGGTACCACCCGGCGGTGATCGCGCAGAAGGCCGCGACGATGCAGTTGCTGTCCGAGGGGCGCTTCCGGCTCGGGCTGGGCTCGGGTGAGCAGCTCAACGAGCACGTGGTCGGCGGTGGGTGGCCCTCCGCGCGGACCAGGGTCGAGATGCTGGAAGAGGCGGTCGGGATCATCCGCGCCCTGCTCGCGGGCGATGTCGTGAACCATCGGGGCGCCCACTTCGAGGTGGACAACGCCAAGCTGTGGGACCTCCCGGACACCCCGCCGCCCCTCGGCATCGCGGTCTCGGGCGAGCGCTCCTGCTCGCTCGCGGGCCGGCTGGCCGATCTGGTGATCGCCACGGAGCCGAAGAGCGAACTGCTCGACGCCTTCGACGCGCACGGCGGTACGGGAAAGCCGAGGGTCGGCCAGCTCCCGGTCTGCTACGACCCGGACACCGACGCCGCCGTCGCCCGGGCCCACGAGCAGTTCCGCTGGTCCGTGGGCCCCTGGCCGGTGAATGCGGAACTGCCGAATCCGGCGGCCTTCGCCGGAGCCAACGAGCACGTGCGCCCCGAGGACATCGCCGAGGCCATTCCCTGCGGCAGCGACCCCGACGTGTTCGCCGAAGCGGTCGCGTCCTACATCGAGGCGGGCTTCACCGAGATCGCCCTGATCCAGATCGGCGGCGACCACCAGGAGCCCTTCCTCGACTGGTCGCAGAAGACGCTCCTGCCCGCCCTGCGCGCCCTCTGACTCCGCCGAGGGCCGCGCCGACGTACGGCTCGGCCGCTGCGACCGGGGCCCTCGGTCCTACGCGGATGCCGGGAGCGGCGGGCGCAGGCCCAGCCACTGCTCGGCGTCCCAGGCGTGGAACCGCTCCACCTCGGTGAACCCGAGCTTGGCCGCGAGGCGCATCGAGGCGAGGTTGGCGCTCTGGGTGGCCAGGATCACCGGCTCGCCGGGCAGGACGCCGTCGAACCAGTCGAGCGCCGCCGCGCACGCCTCGGTGGCGTACCCGAGGCCCCACGCCCGCGGCAGGAACAGATAGCCGAGATCGGCCTTCCCCCGGGCGGCCGGGCGGTGGCTCTCCGCCGCTCGCCTGAGCAGGAGCTGGCCGATCATCGCGCCGTCCAGCTCCACGACGAAGCTTCCCGGCCACTGCTCGGGCACCTCGGGCAGCTCGCGCTCCAGCTCGGCACGCGGCCGGGGGCCGCCGAGGTAGGTATGCACCTCCGGCGACGCCAGCAGCTCGATGAACGCCGCCCGGTCACGCGCCTCGGACCCGCGCAGTACGAGCCTCGCGGTCCTGATCGGCTCGGGCGGCCAGACGACGGGCCCCAGGTTCGGCATGCGCGGAGCCTAGCAACGGGGGAAGTGCCGGTAGGCGGGGCGACGGAACCTTTGCATAATACTGCGTTGAAACGTATAGTCATGCCATTGACGAGGAGGGTTCGATGGTGGTGCGGGCAGCGGTGGCCGGGGGCAGCGGGTACGCGGGCGGGGAGGTGCTGCGCCTGCTCGCGGGGCACCCCGAGGTCGAGATCGGGGCGGTGACCGGGAACTCCAACGCCGGGCAGCGGCTCGGCGCGCTTCAGCCGCACCTGCTGCCGCTGGCCGGACGGGTGCTGGAGCCGACCACGGCGGAGGTGCTGGCGGGACACGACGTGGTCTTCCTCGCGCTGCCGCACGGCCAGTCCGCCGCGGTCGCGGCGCAGCTCGGCGACGAGGTGCTGATCGTCGACATGGGCGCCGACTTCCGGCTGACCGACGCCGCCGACTGGGAGAGGTTCTACGGCAGCCCGCACGCCGGGACCTGGCCGTACGGGCTGCCTGAACTGCCGGGCGCCCGCGCCGCGTTGGAGGGGTCCAAGCGCGTCGCGGTGCCCGGCTGCTACCCGACGGCGGTCTCGCTCGCGCTGTTCCCCGCGTACGCCGCCGCGCTGGTCGAGCCGGAGGCCGTCATCACCGCGGCCTCCGGCACCTCGGGCGCGGGCAAGGCGGCCAAGCCGCATCTGCTCGGCTCCGAGGTGATGGGCTCGATGAGCCCGTACGGAGTCGGCGGCGGCCACCGGCACACGCCGGAGATGATCCAGAACCTCAGCGCGGCGGCCGGCGAGCGGGTCAGTGTGTCCTTCACGCCCACCCTCGCCCCCATGCCGCGCGGCATCCTCGCCACGTGCAGCGCCAAGGCCCGCCCCGGCGTCACCGGCCACGACCTGCGGGCGGCGTACGAGAAGGCCCTCGCCGACGAGCCGTTCGTGCACCTGCTCCCCGAGGGGCAGTGGCCCGCGACCGCCGCCGTCTACGGCTCGAACGCCGTCCAGATCCAGATCGCGTACGACGAGAGCACCCACCGCCTGATCGCGATCAGCGCCATCGACAACCTGACCAAGGGCACCGCCGGCGGCGCGGTGCAGAGCATGAACATCGCCCTGGGACTCCCCGAGGCGACAGGACTCTCCACCATCGGAGTCGCACCGTGACGCGCGGCGCGGCTCTGTGCCGGGCGGGCGGAGAAGGGAACGAGGAGAACCGGTGACCGACGCACGCGAGGCCGCCGGGCGGCAGGCAACGACGATCGGCGCGGGTTCGTGCCGGGCGGGCGGAGAAGGGAACGAGGAGAAGCAGTGAGTGTCACGGCAGCCAAGGGATTCACGGCGGCGGGGATCGCCGCCGGGATCAAGGAGAACGGCAACCCGGACCTGGCCCTCGTGGTCAACACCGGACCGCGCCGCGCCGCCGCGGGCGTCTTCACCTCCAACCGCGTGAAGGCCGCGCCGGTGCTCTGGTCGGAGCAGGTCGTCAAGGGCGGCTCCGTCGCCGCAGTGGTCCTCAACTCCGGTGGCGCCAACGCCTGTACGGGCCCGCAGGGCTTCCAGGACACGCACGCGACCGCGGAGAAGGTCGCCGAGGTCCTCGGCGCCGACGACCACGGCGCGGGCGAGATCGCGGTCGCCTCGACCGGCCTGATCGGTCTGCCGCTCCCGATGGACAAGCTGCTGCCGGGAGTCGAGAAGGCCGCGGCCGAACTGTCCGAGTACGGCGGCGAGAAGGCCGCCATCGCCATCAAGACCACCGACACCGTGCACAAGACGGCCGTCGCGGGCGGCGCGGGCTGGACCGTCGGCGGCATGGCCAAGGGCGCGGGCATGCTCGCGCCGGGCCTGGCCACCATGCTGGTCGTCCTCACCACGGACGCCGACGTGGAAGCCCCCGCCCTGGACACGGCGCTGCGCGCCGCCACCCGGCTGACCTTCGACCGGATCGACTCCGACGGCTGCATGTCGACCAACGACACCGTGCTGCTGCTGGCCTCGGGGGCGTCCGGAATCGCCCCGGAGCACGAGGAGTTCGCCGAGGCGGTCCGCGCGGTCTGCGGCGACCTCGCCCGCCAGCTCATCGGCGACGCCGAGGGCGCCTCGAAGGACATCAGGATCGAGGTCGTCAACGCGGCCTCCGAGGACGACGCCGTCGAGGTGGGCCGCTCCATCGCCCGTAACAACCTCCTCAAGTGCGCGATCCACGGCGAGGACCCCAACTGGGGCCGTGTGCTGTCCGCGATCGGCACGACCTCGGCCGCCTTCGAGCCCGACCGGCTCAATGTCGCCATCAACGGCGTGTGGGTGTGCAGGAACGGCTCGGTCGGCGAGGACCGCGACCTGGTCGACATGCGGTTCCGCGAGGTGGTCGTCACGGCGGACCTCGCGGCCGGTACGGAGTCCGCGGTGATCTGGGCGAACGACCTCACCGCCGACTACGTCCACGAGAACAGCGCGTACAGCTCATGACCGACGATCGGAACCCCGGAGCCGCGAAGCCGGAGGGCCGGCCCACCGCGCGCAAGCACACGGCGCTGCCCAAGGCCCAGATCCTCATCGAGGCGCTGCCGTGGCTGACCCGCCACAACGGCAGGGTCGTCGTCATCAAATTCGGCGGAAACGCCATGGTGGACGAGGAGTTGAAGGCCGCCTTCGCGCAGGACGTGGTCTTTCTGCGGCAGGCGGGCCTCAAGCCGGTCGTCGTGCACGGCGGCGGCCCGCAGATCAACGCGCAGCTCGACCGGCACGGCCTGGTCAGCGAGTTCAAGGCCGGGCTGCGGGTGACCACGCCCGAGGCGATGGACGTGGTCCGGATGGTGCTGGCGGGCCAGGTCCAGCGCGAGCTGGTCGGACTGCTCAACCAGCACGGCCCGTTGGCCGTCGGCATGACCGGCGAGGACGCCCACACCATCACCGCCACCCGCCACCGCCCGCGTATCGACGGCGAGTTGGTCGACATCGGCCGGGTCGGCGAGATCACCGCCATCGACACCGGCGCGATCGAGGCGCTGCTGGCCGACGGCCGTATCCCGGTCGTCTCCTCCATCGCGCGCTCCGCAGACGATCACCACGTCTACAACGTCAACGCCGACACGGCCGCCGCCGCCCTGGCCGCCGCGCTGGGCGCCGAGACGCTGATGGTCCTCACCGACGTCGAGGGCCTGTACGAGGACTGGCCGAACAGCGACGACGTCATCAGCCGCCTGACCGCGACGGAGCTGGAGAAGCTGCTGCCCGACCTGTCCAGCGGCATGGTCCCCAAGATGCGGGGCTGCCTGTTCGCCGTGCGCAACGGCGTGAACACCGCCCGCGTCATCGACGGCCGGGTCCAGCACTCGATCCTGCTGGAGATCTTCACCGACGAGGGCATCGGCACGATGGTCGTGCCGGACGACGTCACCGACGCGGCCGGCGCACCGGCCGCGGGCACCGTATCCGACCAGGGAGAAGGAGAAGCGCGGTGAGCGGCAACGAGGGACTGACCCAGCGCTGGCAGGGCTCGCTCATGGACAACTACGGCACCCCGCGCATCCCGCTGGTCCGCGGCGCGGGCGCCAGATTCTGGGACGCCGACGGCAAGGAGTACGTCGACTTCCTCGGCGGCATCGCGGTCAACTCCCTCGGCACCGCGCACCCCGCGGTCGTCGAGGCGGTGACCCGGCAGATCTCCTCGCTCGGCCATGTGTCCAACCTCTTCGTCGCCGAACCGCCCGTCGCGCTCGCCGAGCGGCTGCTCCAGCTCTCCGGCCGCCCCGGCCGGGTCTTCTTCGCCAACTCCGGCGCCGAGGCCAACGAAGCGGCCTTCAAGATCGGCCGGTTGACGGGGCGTCAGCACATGGTCGCCACCGACGGCGCCTTCCACGGCCGCACGATGGGCTCGCTCGCGCTGACCGGCCAGCCCAAGAAGCGCGAGGCGTTCGAGCCGCTGCCCGGCGACGTCACGCACGTGCCGTACGGCGACGCGGACGCGCTGCGGGCGGCCGTCACCACCGACACCGCGCTGGTGATCATCGAGCCGATCCAGGGCGAGAACGGTGTGGTCGTGCCGCCGCCCGGCTACCTCGCCGCCGCCCGCGAGATCACCGCGGCCACCGGCACGCTGCTGGTGCTCGACGAGGTGCAGACCGGCATCGGCAGGACCGGCCACTGGTTCGAGTGCCAGGCACAGGGTGTCGAGCCGGACGTGGTGACCCTGGCCAAGGGCCTCGGCGCGGGCCTGCCGATCGGCGCCGCCCTCGCCTTCGGCCCGGCCGCGGAGCTGATGACGCCCGGCGCCCACGGCACCACCTTCGGCGGCAACCCGGTCGCCTGCGCCGCCGCGCTCGCCGTCCTCGACACGATCGCGGCCGACGGCCTGCTCGACCACGTCAAGCGGCAGGGCGAGAAGCTGCGGCAGGGCGTCGAGGCGCTGCGACACCCGTTGGTCGATCATGTGCGCGGTTCGGGCCTGCTGCTGGGTATCGTGCTCACCGAGCCGCTCTCAGCGCAGATCCAGAAGGCGGCTCAGGATGCCGGGTTCCTGGTCAACGCCGCCGTGCCCGACACGGTACGGCTCGCGCCCCCGCTGATCGTCGGCGACGACGACACGGACGCGTTCCTCCAGGCGCTGCCCGGCGTCCTCGACCAGGTGCACCGGGCCTCCGGGGCGAGCGGAGCCGGAGAATGACGGAGTTGACACGACGATGACCGAGGCGCAGCAGCACAACGGCAGCCAGGCCGTACCGCAGACCCGTACCGCGCGGCACCGCAGGATCGTGGACATCCTCGGCCGCCAGCCGGTCAGGTCGCAGAGCCAGCTCGCCAAGCTGCTCGCCGACGACGGGCTGAGCGTCACCCAGGCGACGCTCAGCCGCGACCTCGACGAACTCGGCGCGGTCAAGATCCGCACCAATGACGGCGAACTCATCTACGCCGTCCCCTCCGAGGGCGGCTTCCGCACCCCGCAGGCCCCGCTCGGCGAGTCCGTCAAGGAAGAGCGCATGCGGCGCCTGGCCGCCGAACTCCTCATCTCCGCCGAGGCGTCCGCCAACCTCGTCGTCGTCCGCACCCCGCCCGGCGCCGCCCAGTTCCTCGCCTCCGCCATGGACCAGGCCGAGGTCTACGACATCCTCGGCACCATCGCGGGCGACGACACCGTCGTCCTGATCAGCCGCGACCCGGCCGGCGGTCAGAAACTCGCCGACCACCTGCTCCGTCTCGCCCAGGGCGAGGCATAGCTCCGGTCCGGCCGGTTATACGGTCTCACACCCCCTCTGACCTGCCGCGTTGACGAAGCATACGGTCGAGTGCATACTTATACCAGTCAGCGTATGCATCGTAAGGAGAGCCCCGTGACCGAGCGCGTCGTACTCGCCTACTCCGGCGGTCTGGACACGTCCGTCGCCATCGGCTGGATCGCCGAGGAGACCGGCGCCGAAGTCATCGCGGTCGCGGTGGACGTCGGCCAGGGCGGCGAGGACCTGGACGTCATCCGCAAGCGGGCGCTCGCCTGCGGGGCGGTCGAGGCCGAGGTCGCGGACGCCAAGGACGAGTTCGCCGACGAGTACTGCCTCCCGGCGATCAAGGCCAACGCCCTCTACATGGACCGGTATCCGCTGGTGTCCGCACTGTCGCGGCCGGCCATCGTGAAGCACCTGGTGGCCGCAGCCAACAAGCACGGCGCCACCACCGTCGCGCACGGCTGCACCGGCAAGGGCAACGACCAGGTGCGGTTCGAGGCGGGCATCTCCTCGCTGGCGCCCGACCTGAGGTGCATCGCGCCGGTCCGCGACTACGCGATGACCCGCGACAAGGCCATCGCCTTCTGCGAGGAGAAGAACCTCCCGATCGCGACCACCAAGAAGTCGCCGTACTCCATCGACCAGAACGTCTTCGGGCGGGCCGTCGAGACCGGCTTCCTGGAGGACATCTGGAACGCGCCGATCGAGGACGTGTACGAGTACACGCAGAATCCGGCCGAGCCGCGCGAGGCCGACGAGGTGGTCATCACCTTCAAGCAGGGCGTCCCGGTGGCCATCGACGGCAAGCCGGTCAGCGTGCTCGAAGCCATCCAGCAGCTCAATGTGCGGGCCGGGGCCCAGGGCATCGGCCGGATCGACATCGTCGAGGACCGGCTGGTCGGCATCAAGTCCCGTGAGATCTACGAGGCGCCGGGCGCCATCGCGCTGATCACCGCGCACCAGGAGCTGGAGAACGTCACCGTCGAGCGCGAACTGGCCCGGTACAAGCGGCAGGTCGAGCAGCGCTGGGGCGAACTGGTCTACGACGGCCTGTGGTTCTCCCCGCTCAAGCGGGCGCTCGACGGCTTCATCGCCGAGGCCAACGAGCACGTCTCCGGCGACATCCGGATGACCATGCACGGCGGCCGGGCCGTCGTCACCGGCCGGAAGTCCGGCGAGTCGCTGTACGACTTCAACCTGGCGACGTACGACACCGGCGACACCTTCGACCAGTCGCTGTCCAAGGGCTTCATCGAGATCTTCGGCATGTCCAGCAAGATCGCCGCGAAGCGGGACCTGACGAAGTGACGGACACGAACACCGGCGGCCCCGGCGGCGGCAACGACAACCTGCGGCTGTGGGGCGGCCGGTTCGCCGACGGCCCCGCCGAGGCGCTGGCCAAGCTCTCCGCCTCCGTGCACTTCGACTTCCGGCTCGCGCCGTACGACATCGCGGGCTCCCGCGCGCACGCCCGGGTGCTGCACAAGGCGGGGCTGCTGACCGCCGACGAGCTGGACCGGATGATCGCCGGACTCGACGCGCTCGAAGCGGACGTGGCCTCCGGCGACTTCGCCGGCGCCATCGCCGACGAGGACGTGCACACCGCGCTGGAACGCGGCCTGCTGGAGCGGGTCGGCGCCGACCTCGGCGGCAAGCTGCGGGCCGGACGCTCGCGCAACGACCAGGTCGCCACGCTCTTCCGGATGTACCTGCGCGACCACGCGCGGACCATCGGCGGGCTCATCGCCGACCTCCAGAGCGCGCTGGTCGGCCTCGCCGAGGCGCACCCGGACACCGCGATGCCCGGCCGCACCCACCTCCAGCACGCCCAGCCCGTGCTCTTCGCACACCACGTACTCGCCCACGTACAGGCGCTGTCACGGGACGCGGAGCGGCTGCGGCAGTGGGACGACCGCACGGCCGTCTCCCCGTACGGGTCCGGCGCGCTCGCCGGGTCCTCGCTCGGCCTGGACCCGGAGGCCGTCGCCAAGGAACTCGGCTTCCAGCACGGCTCGGTGGGCAACTCCATCGACGGCACCGCGTCCCGCGACTTCGCCGCCGAATTCGCCTTCGTCACCGCGATGATCGGCGTCAACCTCTCCCGGATCGCCGAAGAGGTCATCCTGTGGAACACGAAGGAATTCTCCTTCGTGACCCTGCACGACGCCTTCTCCACCGGCTCGTCGATCATGCCGCAGAAGAAGAACCCCGACATCGCGGAGCTGGCGCGCGGCAAGTCCGGACGGCTCATCGGCAACCTCACCGGACTGATGGCCACGCTCAAGGCGCTGCCGCTCGCGTACAACCGCGACCTCCAGGAGGACAAGGAGCCGCTGTTCGACTCCTGCGACCAACTGGAGGTGCTGCTCCCGGCGTTCACCGGCATGATGGCCACGCTCACCGTCCACCGGGAGCGGATGGAGACCCTGGCACCGGCCGGTTTCTCGCTCGCCACCGACATCGCCGAGTGGCTGGTCAAGCAGGGCGTGCCCTTCCGGGTCGCGCACGAGGTCGCGGGGGAGTGCGTCAAGGTCTGCGAGGCCGAGGGCATCGAACTCGACCAGCTCACCGACGAGCAGTTCGCGAAGATCTCCGCGCATCTGACGCCCGAGGTACGCCATGTCCTCGACGTCCCCGGCGCGTTGGCCTCCCGCAACGGACGCGGCGGCACGGCGCCTTCCGCCGTCGCCGTACAACTCGCCGAGATCAAGGCGGATCTGACGGTGCAGCACACCTGGGCGCACGCCTGGGACGGGGCGGACGGCGACGCCGTCTAGTCGCGGTACTGGGCGGCTCATCGGTGAAACGTGGGCCGGTCAGTGTGGTGTTGGGGTCCCGCGCGGCCAGTCCGATCAGGATGGTGTCGTCGGTCGAGGCCGCGTCGACCTGGCCGGGCTGCATCAGCATCAGGCAGTCCGTCCAGTCGTCGACACCCGCGATCAGCCGGCCGCGGCGAGCCGCCAAACCGGCCACCGCCAGCCGCGAAACCGGCCCCCGCGAACCCGCCATGTCACAGCGGGCGCCGGGCGCGGCCCCCGCTGTGTCAGGCGGCCTTGGCCTTCGTCGCGTAGATGTCCACGTACTCCTGGCCGCCGAGCCGCATGACCTCGCTCATGACCTCGTCGGTCAGGGCGCGCAGCACATAGCGATCGCGGTCCATGCCCTCGTAGCGGGAGAAGGTCAGCGGGGAGCCGAAGCGGATGGTGACCGGGGCGATCCGGGGCATCCCCTTGCCGCCGGGCTGCACCTTGTCGGTGCCGACCATCGCGAAGGGCACCACCGGGGCGCCGGTCATCAGGGCCAACCGGGCGATTCCGGTCCGGCCGCGGTACAGACGGCCATCGGGGGAACGGGTGCCCTCGGGGTAGATGCCGAAGATCTTGCCCTCGTCCAGCACGCGGCGGCCGGTCATCAGCGCCGCGACACCGCCGTGGCCGCCGTCCCGGTCCACCGGGATCATGCCGCAGGTGGTGAAGAACCAGGCCATCAGCCGGCCCTTGACGCCCTTGCCCGTCACGTACTCGTCCTTGCCGATGAAGTACACCTGCCGGTCCACCACCAGCGACAGGAACATCGAGTCCACGAAGGTGACGTGATTCCCGGCCAGGATCACCGGACCGTCACCGGGGATGCCGTCCACGCCCTCGACCACGGGGCGGTACAGGACGCGCATGAGCACTCCGAGAATCGCCTTGAGCAAGCTGCGGGACATGCGGGACAACGGATCCTCCGGTTCGGACACGCCTGGGCGGGACGGACGGCGGCGGTGCTGCGATGTCGCGGTACGACGGCAGCCTGACCGCAGGACCGGCGGGACCGCGGGACGCCGCACCGTACACAAGGACGATACTTCCGCGCGGGGCCCCGCCGCACGCCGGGTTCACACGTCCGCTACGCAGTGTTGACACGCGTTAGGTGTGTGTTACGGCTGATGTCGACGGGGCGACAGACTTTCACGGCACGATGCGCGCATGACGGATGACCAGCACAAGACCGGCCTCGGCAGGCGCACTGTCCTGTCCGCGGCGGCACTCGGCGCGGGCGGCGCGGTACTCGGCACGGCCGGTACGGCGCAGGCCCGGGAACAGTCCACCGCCCGGCCCCGGCACGGCGCCCCCGGCCACGGCGGCGCGCCCAAGCTGCCGGTCCCTACCATCGTCGGGCACCGCGGCAGCGCCGGATACCGGCCCGAGCACACCTTCGGCTCCTACGAGTACGCGCTGGAGATCGGCGCGGACGTCGTCGAGCAGGACGTCGTACCCACCAGGGACGGCCACCTCGTCTGCCGCCACGAGCCGGAGATCGGCGGCACCACCGACGTCGCCGACCACCCGGAGTTCGCCGGCCGCAAAACCACCAAGACCATCGACGGCACCCCCACCACCGGCTGGTTCACCGAGGACTTCACCCTCGCCGAACTCAAGCGGCTGCGCGCCGTCGAACGGCTGCCCGCCGTCCGCCAGCGCAACACCGTCTACAACGGCCGCTGGGCGATCCCCACCTTCGAGGAGGTGCTGGCCTGGGCCGACCGCGAGGGCCGCAAGCGCGGCAAGCCGGTCTGGCTGCACACCGAGACCAAGCACCCCACGTACTTCCGCGGCATCGGCCTGCCGCTGGAGGAGCGGCTGATCAAGCTGCTCAAGCAGTACGGCAGGCACCGCGCCGACGCCCCGCAGTTCCTCCAGTCCTTCGAGGCGCAGAGCCTCCAGCGGCTCGGCGCGCTCGGCGGCGCCGCGCCCAAGATCTTCCTGCTCAACGGCCTCACCTCGCGGCCCTGGGACTTCGTCGTCTCCGGCGACAAGCGGACCGTGGCCGACCTCGTCACCCCGGCCGGGCTGCGCTGGATCGCCGGATTCGCCCAGGGCATCGGCCCGACCACCGACGTGATCATCCCGCGCGACGCCTCGGGCAGGCTGCTCCGGCCCACCGCCGTCGTCAAGGACGCGCACAAGGCCGGTCTGGTGCTGCACCCCTTCACCGCGCGCAACGAGAACCAGTTCCTGCCCGCCGACTTCCAGGTCGGCACGGACCCCAACGCGTACGGCGACCCGCTGGCCGCCTTCAAGACGTGGTTCGCGACCGGCATCGACGGCCTGTTCACCGACAACGCCGACACCGCCGTACTGGCCCGCGAGGACTTCTGGACGTCCTGAACCCGGACGTCCTGAACCGCCACCGCCACTCCATGTGGTGAAAACGGCCGCGCCGGGCAACCGCCCGGCGCGGCCGTCTCGTGCCAGCGGATATGCAGATCCCCATGGACCACCCCGACCTGCCCGCGGCCCCGCACGCCGACGACCGCGCCCGCCGTCCCGCGGACGCCCCCGCGGACCCCTACGCGCCGCTCGGGCCGCTGCTGGCCGCCGAGGCCGCGGCCGAGGCGCTGCCCGGCGGCGGTGTCGAGGCCGCCGACCTCGAACAGGCCGTCTGGCTGCGGCTGCTGGAACTGGGCGGCCCACCGCCCGAGCCGGACCGCTGGGTGCGCCGCGCGGTCCGCGCCGAGGCCCGCGCCCACGCCCGCCGCATCCGCAGCGAACGCCCGTACGGGGACCCGGACGCCGCGGGCCAGCCCGCGCAGCTGCGCGGGGTCGAGGAGTTGGTGCTGGCGGCGGAGCAACACCGTACGGTCCAGGCGGCGGTACGGCGGCTGCCCGGCCGCTGCCCGCAGGTCGTCACGGCCCTGATGTCCCGTTCCGACCCCACTTACCGGGAAATCTCCCGCGAGTTGGGAATCTCACAGGGCAGCATCGGACCGCTGAGGTCGCGCTGCCTCGGCTGTCTTCGGACGATCCTGAATTCGAGGGTTGGATCCCCGGTGAGACGGGGTAATGCACGGTAAACAGTCGGCGGCAGTGGGCACCCTTGGCGCGCCCGTACGAGACTGAACTGGGTGGGGCGCAGGCGGTACCCCACCGAAGGGTTTGTGCGATCATCGGCGCCACGGAGGCGGCGCATATCCGCACCAACTCCGTTCAGGCACTCGTTCCGGGCGCATACCTCACCCTCAAACTGCCCGGACGGATTCGAAGGGGAGGCCTGCGCGCATGGGCATGAGCGTGACCATCTCTACGGCGGAGCACTCGGACGCCGAGAAGATCCTCAAACTCCAGTACCTCTGCTACCAGAGCGAGGCGGAGCTGTACGGCGACTACAGCATCGAACCTCTCACCCAGACCCTGGACGAGCTGCGTGCCGAACTCGCCGGGGGGTGCGTCCTGGTGGCGCGCCTGGGCGACGAGGTCGTCGGCTCGGTACGCGGAGTCGTCGACGACGACGGCACCGCGCGGATCGGGAAACTGATCGTCCACCCGCGACTTCAACGACACGGCCTCGGCGGGCGGCTGCTCAACGCCGTCGAGGAGCGACTGGCGGCCGAGGAGGAGGCCAAGCGCTACCGGCTCTTCACCGGCCACCGCAGCCAGGTCAATCTGCGGATGTACCGCAAGCTCGGTTACGAGCAGGTGGGCGCCGCGGAGCCGGTCAGCCGTCGGCTGAGCCTGGTGACCATGGAGAAGGCCGCCGCCACGGCGGGCTACGCGGCCACGGCCTGAGCCGCGTTCCACGGCGCCTCGCGTACGGATCAGGCCCCGGACCCGGTCTGCTGTTCCTGTGGCCGCCCCGCCTCGCGGGCGGCACGGCGCAGCCACAGCAGACCGGCCACGGGGAGGGCCAGCGGCAGGAAGAGGTAGCCGATCCCGAAGTCCGACCAGACGGTCGCGTCGGGGAAGGCCGAGGAGTCCACGACCGTCAGGGTGCCCACCGCGATCACACCGGCCAGCTCGGCCGAGCAGCACACCAGCGCCACCTTGCGGGCCGCCTCGCCGCCCTTCCACAGCGCGACGGTGATCACCGCGTAGACCACGCCCGCGACGCCCGACAGGACGTACGCCAGCGGTGCCTCGTGGTACTTGGTCGCGATCTGCACGATCGACCGGGACAGCGCCGCGACGGTGAAGACCGCGTAGAGCGAGAGCAGCAGCCGGCCGGGGCCCTGGCCGATCCGCGTCCCCGGCGCGTCCTGGGCCGCCTCGGCCGCGGTGCCGTCCCCCGTGTCCTTCATGCCGTCCGTGCCCTTCGTCAGCGTCTTCGTCCGTGCCCGTGCCCGTGTCGCGCGTGTGCCGTCAGCCATGGCCGGCTCCCCAGATCTCGTTGAGCCGCAGTTCGAGCACGGCCAGCACCACACCGCCGGCCGCCACGATCGCCGAGCCCCAACGCGTCCGCTCGGCAAGGGACATGAAGGCCGCCGCCGGGATCGTCACGGCCGCGCCCAGCAGATACGGGAGGAAGACCGCCATCCCGTGCTGCGGCCGGTCGCCGCGGGCGAGCTGCACGATCGCGATCACGAGCTGCACCAGCGCGGCCGCGGTGACCACGGCCATCGCGATGAAGTGCCAGTCGTTGGTCGGCTGGTCACGGTACGCGGCGAAACCGCACCACGCCGCGAGCAGCAGCGCCGTGACCGAGACCGTGATGAGGACCGCGTCGAGCATGCGGCGACTCTATTACGGGGCGTGACGCCCGGATCTCCCACCCCTGCCCGCCCGGATCTCCCGTCCCCGCCCGCCCGGCCGCCCGCCGGGGCGGCCCCGTGAGTGTGTCCGCATAATGAACAATCGGACCGGATTTCGGAACGCGGCCACCCGTCTGGTTTACTGGAACGCATGACCACGACGAACAGCCGCAGCCGCGCGACCGAGGCGATCACGCCCGGTGTTCGTTGTGCGTGTCGAATGTGTGACTGACCGAGGGCCCACCTCCACGCCTCGCGCCCCGAAGCGAGTGCCCCGCGTCACGCACCGGCGCAGCGCCCAGAGCGCCGCCGAAATCCTTTGAGGCCCGCCGCCCTTTCCGGTGTGCCGCCGCGTGCCGCGTCCCGAGAAGAACGCCCCCGTGCGCGGTGGTACGTCCGCCGCGCGCTCGACCCCGATGGACGCTCCTGTGATCACCACCACCGACCTGAGAAAGGTCTACCGCTCGCGCGACCGTGAGGTCACCGCCCTGGACGGGGTGGACCTGCGGGTACGCGAAGGCGAGGTCTACGGCGTCGTCGGCCGCAGCGGCGCGGGCAAGAGCACCCTGATCCGCTGCGTGAACCTGCTGGAGCGCCCCACCTCCGGCACCGTCGAGGTGGCGGGCCGCGACCTGACCGCGCTGGCCGGACGCTCCGACCGCGCCCCCGCCGCCCTGCGCGCCGCCCGCGCCGGGATCGGCATGGTCTTCCAGCACTTCAATCTGCTCTCCTCGCGCACCGTGCAGGACAACGTCGAACTCCCGCTGGAGATCCTGGGGATCTCCGGCCGCCAGCGGGCCCGCAAGGCCGGTGAACTCCTCGACCTGGTCGGCCTGTCCGACAAGGCCCGCGCCTACCCCGCGCAATTGTCCGGCGGCCAGAAGCAGCGCGTCGGCATCGCCCGCGCCCTGGCGGGCGACCCCAAGGTGCTGCTCTCCGACGAGGCCACCTCGGCACTCGACCCGGAGACCACCCGGTCCGTGCTGCGGCTGCTGCGCGACCTCAACCGGCAGCTCGGCCTGACCGTCCTGCTGATCACCCACGAGATGGACGTCGTCAAGCAGGTCTGCGACTCGGCGGCACTCATGAAAGGCGGACGCGTAGTGGAGTCAGGCACCGTGGCCGAACTGCTGGCCACCCCCGGTTCCGAACTGGCCGACGAGCTGTTCCCCGTGGACGGCGACGCGTCGGGCCCCGACCGTACGGTGGTCGACCTCACCTTCCACGGCGACAGCGCGACCCGGCCGGTGATCTCCCGGCTGGCGCGCACGTACAACGTGGACATCTCCATCCTCGGCGCGGCCATGGAGACCTACGACGGACGGCAGATCGGCCGGATGCGGATCGAGCTGCCGGGCCGCTTCGAGGACAACGTGGTGCCGATCGGCTACCTGCGCGAGCAGGGCCTGGACGTTGCCGTCGTCGCCGCCAAGGCCGAGCCGGTCGCGGCAGGAGACACGGCGGGGAACACGGCGGGGAACACGGTGGGGAACACGGCGGGGGAGAAGGCCGGGAACACGGTCGGGGAGACGGCGAAGTGACCTGGTCCGAGATGCACCCGCTGCTCACGCAGGCGGGTGGCGAGACGCTGCGCATGGTCGCCTGGGCCACGGTCATATCGGTGGCCGCGGGGCTGCCGATCGGTGTCCTGCTGGTCCTCACCGACCGGGGCGGCCTGCTGCGCTGTCTGCCCGTGAACCGCGTCCTCGGCGTCGTCGTGAACATCGGCAGGTCGCTGCCGTTCGTGATCCTGATGATCGCCCTGATGTCCTTCACCCGGGCGATCGTCGGCACCACCATCGGCTGGGAGGCGGCCGTCGTCCCGCTGGCCGTCGGCGCGATCCCGTTCTTCGCCCGGCTGGTCGAGACGGCGGTCCGCGAGGTGGACCACGGCCTGGTGGAGGCCGTCCAGGCGATGGGCGGCAGTACGTGGACGGTGGTCCGCAAGGTGCTGCTGCCGGAGTCGCTCGCCTCACTGATCGCCAGCGCCACCACCACCGTCATCGCGCTGATCGGCTACTCCGCGATGGCCGGGGTGGTCGGCGGCGGCGGCCTCGGCGACCTCGCGCTGCGCTACGGCTACCAGCGCTTCGAGACCGGCTTCATGTGGGTGATCGTCGCCGTGCTCGTCGTCGTGGTCACCCTCGTCCAGCTCGTCGGGGACTTCGCCGCCCGCACCGTCGCCCGCCGCGGCCGGTCCGGCGCCGCCCCCCGGCTGCGCCTGCTGCGCCCGGCGACAGCCTCCTGACCGCCCGACTCTCCCGTCCCGACCCGCTTCTGTCCCCCTGGCACCGCAGCGTCGCGGCGCCGCACCACCCAGCACGACCCGGATAAACCAGAAAGAGGCACTTTTCGTGCGAAAGAACACCACCATCACCGCCGCCGTCCTCGCCGCCGCCGCGCTCTCGCTCGGCCTCACCGCCTGCGGCTCCGACTCCGACTCCAAGGCGAGCGCCAAGGACACCAGCGGCCCGCTCGTGGTCGCGGCCAGCCCCACCCCGCACGCGCAGATCCTCGACTACGTCAAGGACCACCTGGCGAAGAAGGCCGGACTCGACCTCCAGGTCAAGGAGTTCTCCGACTACGTGCTGCCCAACACCGCCACCGAGCAGGGCGAGGTCGGCGCGAACTTCTTCCAGCACAAGCCCTACCTGGACGACTTCAACAAGAAGAACGGCACCCACATCGTGCCCGTCGTCAACGTCGAGCTGGAGCCGCTGGGCCTGTACTCCCACAAGATCACGTCGATCGGCGCGCTCAAGGACGGCGCGAGCGTCGCCGTACCGAACGACACGACCAACGAGGCACGCGCGCTCAAGCTGCTCGCCGACAACGGCCTGATCACCCTCAAGGCGGGCACCGACCAGACCGCGACCCCCGCCGACGTCACGGCCAACCCGAAGCACCTGAAGTTCAAGGAGCTGGAGGCCGCCCAGCTCCCGCGCTCCCTGGACGACGTGGACGCGGGCGTGATCAACGGCAACTACGCGATCCAGGCCGACCTCAGCCCGGCCAAGGACGCGCTGGCGCTGGAGAAGGCGGACGGGAACCCGTACGCCAACTTCCTGGCCGTCAAGAAGGGCAACGAGAACGACCCGCGCGTGAAGAAGCTCGCGGAACTGCTCAACTCGCCCGAGGTGAAGCAGTACATCGAGACGACCTTCAAGGGCTCGGTGATACCGGCCTTCGGCGCCCCGGCGGCCTGACCGCCGCGCACGGGCCCCGCTCCCCCCGAGGGCGCGGGGCCTCAGCCGTGCCGCACCCAGTACACGTCCGTCACGTACGGCATCTCGATCGCGCCGCTGCTGCGCGTCGCGTGGTGCGCCCCCAGCACCGCCTCCAACTCCGCGCGCACCCGCCCCTGGGCGGTCGCGTCGAGGACGGCGATATGGCTGGACGACATCATCCGGTCGACGATGTCCGCGACCGTCGTGGAGTGCGGATTGGGCCAGTGCCGCTCCTCGATCGCCCCCCAGCCGGGCCGCGACTCGAACGGCTTGCGCCAGCCCGCGTCGCCGAGGCCGGAGGACAGCGGCGGGCGGGGCAGATCGCGCGGCGCCAGCCGGAAGTAGATGTCCTGGAAGTCGCGCATCCACGGCTCCGAGGTGTCGAAGGTGTTCCACACCAGCGCCAGCGCGCCGCCCGGCCGCAGCAGCCGCTCCACCTCGGTCAGCGCGGCCGGCTCCTCGAACCAGTGCCAGGACTGCGCCGCCACCACGGCGTCCGCGCAGCCGTCGGGCAGCCCCGTCGTCTCCGCCGTCCCCGCGTTCACCGCGACCGCGGGCAGCAGCTCGGCGAGCCGCTCCCGCATCTCCTTCACCGGCTCCACCGCGAGCACCTCGGCCCCGGTCAGTGCCAGCAGACGGGTGAACTTCCCGGTGCCCGCGCCGAGATCGACCACGGTACGGCCCGCTTCCAGGGGCAACGCGTCCGCCAGCGCGGCGAGCGCGGCGAGCGGATAGGAGGGCCGGGAGCTCTCGTAGACCTCCGCTGCCCGTTGGTAGCCGACTCCTGCTGCGTGGTGCACTGTCACGCGGGCTGACGGTAGCAGGATCGGATGACGTTCACGGATACCCGCCCTGACCGGCATTCGCCCTACTCTGGAAGGGCGTTCGCCGCCGCGCACCCCACTCCCGCCCCGGCGACCCTGCCCGGCCCATGCCGTGCGGGATGCTGCATGCTGTGCAATCCACACATGCCCTGGTTACGGAGCAGCGAATGACGCCCACCTTTCCGGACATCTCCATCAGTACGGAGCGGCTGGTGCTGCGCGCGTACGAGGAGGCCGACATCCCCGCCCTGGCGGAGATGATGAACGACGAGCTGATCATCGCGTGGACCGGCGTACCGCAGCCGTATTCGCAGGACGACGCCCGCGCGTTCGTCACCAGGACCGCGCCGGCCGAGCGCGAGTCCGGCCGCGGCATCGTCCTGGCCGTCACCGAATTCCTCACCCAGCGGCTGGTCGGCACCGTCCACCTGCACAACACCGACTGGCGG
Organism: Streptomyces sp. NPDC087422; assembly: GCF_044744145.1. NCBI lineage: Bacteria > Bacillati > Actinomycetota > Actinomycetes > Kitasatosporales > Streptomycetaceae > Streptomyces > Streptomyces sp. NPDC087422. Next base: position 421,624 of record NZ_JBIUXT010000006.1, read on the forward strand.
ATCCGCGGCAGCGAGGTGGGCTACCTCACCGCCGCCTGGGCGCGCGGCGAGGGATACGCCAGCGAATCGGTGCAGGCCGTCTGCCACTGGCTCTTCACCGACCAGCGCTTCGAACGGCTGGAGCTGCGCACCGCGGCCGACAACACCGCCTCCCAACAGGTCGCGCAGAAGATCGGCTGCGTCAGCGAGGGCGTACTGCGCAACGCGGGCATCGTCCGCAGCCAGACCGAGGACGGCCGCTGGGCCGAGATCCGCACCGACCTGCTGGTGTGGAGCGTGCTGCCCGAGGACCTGGACGAGGGTCCGGGCCAGGCTTCCGGCGACGGCGGATACGACGCCCACGCCGACTTCAGCGCGTACGCCGACTGGCGCTGAGCCCTCCCGCCCACCGGCTCCGAGGACGCCGTGGCGGATACCTGCCCCCTCGCCTCGTCCCCGGGCACCCGGGCCCGGATAGTGTTCTCCCCCCGGGACCGGGGCGCGCCACGCCGCCGTGCCGTGACCTGGTCCGCAGCGATCCGCACAGCCATGGAGGCAGACGACGATGGCCGACCGGGTCACCGTGATCGGATGGGACGGCTCACCTCCGTCCGACGCGGCCCGCGCCGCACTGAACGCCGCCACCCTGGTCGCGGGCACCAAACACCATCTCGCGCTGTCGCACGTCCCCGAGCACGCCGAGCGGATCGTGCTGGGCAGCATCGAGATCGCCGCCCGCAGGATCGCCAAGCACCGCGGCAGCGCCGTCGTACTCGCCGACGGCGACCCCGGCTTCTTCGGCGTCGTCCGCGCGCTGCGGGCGCCGGAACACGGCCTGGAGATCGAGGTCATCCCCGGCGTCTCCGCCGTCGCCACCGCCTTCGCCCGCGCCGGAATGCCCTGGGACGACGCCCGCGTGGTGGTCGCGCACGGCCGCTCCCTGCGCCGCGCGGTCAACGTCTGCCGCGCCTACCCGAAGGTCGCCGTGCTCACCGCGCCCGGCGCGGGCCCGGTCGAACTCTCCCTGCTGCTCACCGGAGTCCACCGCACCTTCGTCATCTGCGAAGCGCTCGGCACCGAGCAGGAGCAGGTGACAGTTCTCACCTCCGACAACGTCGCCGACCACATCTGGCGCGATCCGAACGTCGTCCTGGTCGTCGGCGGCACCACCTCCGCCGGTTCGGGAGCGGCCGGTCTCGGCGTACCGTCGGCGGAGCGCGGCGGCTGGATCGCCGGGCGCGACCCCGGATTTCCCGGCCCGGTCCGCGGCTGGGCGCTGCCCTCGTCCGAATACGGCGGCGACACCTCGGCGCATCTGCGCGCCTTCCAACTCGCCCGGCTCGGCCCGCGCACCGGCGACCTCGTGTGGGACATCGGCTCCGCGGACGGCGCCGTCGCCGTCGAGGCCGCGCGCTTCGGCGCCGCCGTCATCGCCGTCGACCGGGACGCCGACGCGTGCGACTGGATCACCGCCACCGGCCGCAGGGCCGGGGTCCAACTCCAGGTCGTACACGGCCCGGCGCCCCAAGTGCTGGACGACCTTCCGGAGCCCGACGCGGTACGGATCGGGTGCGTCGACGCCGAGGTGACGGCCGCCTGCGCGGCCCGCCGCCCGGAGCGGATCGTGACCGGCGCGACCACCCGCGACGAGGCCGAAGCGGTCAGCAGGGCACTGGAGGAAGGCGGTTACGAGGTGGAACGCGCTCTCCTGCAATCCGTCGAACTGGATTCCGAGTGGGCCGAGCGGGAACGCTCGGTGACCTTTGCCCTCTGCGGCACGCGCCGCTGATCTGTGCATGATCAAAAACGCCTGCGCAGAAGGCGTTTGCGCCGGTCGCGGACGTGTGTCGGGGCATCGTACGCGGGGCGTCCCGAGGTGCGGACCACCGGACGGGCCGCCGCGCCGAGCGGGGTAGGCTGGCGGATCGTTGTGCCGTCGTCGTGCGTTGACGGGTCGTCGAGAACCGCGGCGTCCGGCGCTCACGTGCCCGCTGCTCCGCACGCTCGTTCTCTTGCGTGAGGGGGTCGGGCCGCGCGCGGTGCAGCGCTGGAAGGAGCGAAACCGATGGGCGAGGGGCACGCATGACGGACACCGGTCGGATCCCCGGCGAGGGGCTGCCGGAGAACGCAGTCGGGGAAGCGGTTCGCCAGCCGCACTCCGAGCTTCCCGGCACTGCCGTACCGCAGCCGTCCGTCCCCGGCTGGGGCGCGGAACCGCTTCCCGACGAACAGGGCGCACCCGCGTACACCTACCTCGACCAGCCCGCCGCTCCCGGCGCGGGCATCGACGACGAGGACGACGTGCTGCTCATGCCTGGCCCGCAGGGGTCCTGGAGCGACCCGCAGCCGGTGCCGCCGCAGCCCGTACCGGCCCACGCCGACGCGCACGAGGCGGGCGGCCGGGACTCCGGCTCCATCGACTACGCGGCGGTGCTCGCGCCGCAGCCGTTCCCGCAGGGCGTGCCCCAGGACGTCCAGCAGGCCGCCCAGCAGGGCGGCGAGGCGCTGCCCCCGGCCGTGCCGCCCGTGGCCGAGGCCGCGACGCCCGCCGCGGGGAATCCGGCGCCCGGCTACGGCTTCGACACCGGTACCGAGCACGCGGCCCCGGCCGCCGAGTTCGCCGGCCCCGGCGACACGGGCGCGGTCCCGATGCCGTCTGCCGGTGTGCCGCAGCCGGCCGGCGCCCAGGCCGCCCAGACCGCCGCGCCGCGCCGCCCGCTGCACATGGGCCCGCCGATGCCCGACAGCATCGGCGGGGGCGTCTCGGTACGCTCCCTGGCCGACCGCGGTCCCGCGCACGCCCAGGCACCGGCGCAGACCCCGGTACGGGCCTCGGGCCCGCCGACCTCCGGCCCCGAATACCTCGACGTGCCTCAGGACGACACCTCCGGCATCCCGGCCCAGCAGACCGGCGAGGCCGCGGACCGGACTCCCGCCTCCGGTACGGCGGGCGCCGAGCAGGTCGGCGGCTGGCCCGCCGCCCCCGCCGCCTCCCAGCCGTCGCTGATCCCGCACGCCGACAGCGTCGTACCGCCGCGGCCCGCTGACCCGTTGCGCGCGTTCCTCGCGCCCGACGACGCGCCGGAGGAGACCGCGGCTCCGGTCGCCGCCGCCCCGGTCGCCGCCGTCCCGGCCCAGGCCCCGGCGCCGGTGGCCGTCCCCGAACCCGCCGCGCAGCCCGAACCCGCCGCGCAGCCTGAGGCCGTGGCGCAGCCCGAGGCCGTGGCGCAGCCCGTGGCCGTCGAGCCGGTCCGGCCCGTGCCGCCCGCTCAGCCCGTCGCAGCCGAGTACGCGCCCGCTCCCGAGCAGGCCGCGCCCGCGGCCCCGGTCGAGCAGGAGGCGCCGCACGTCGCGCCCGAGCAGCAGCCGTCGGCGGCCGTACAGGCTCCGGCGCCGTTGCCCGAGGCCGTACCGGTGGAAGCGGCGCCGGCCGAGGCCGCGCCCGTGGAAGCCGTACCCGTGGAGGCCGTCCGGCAGACGCCCGCCGAGGGGACGCCCGCGCCCGCCGCGGCCGAGCCGGTCGCCGTGCCGGAACCGGCGGACGTACCGGAACAGGCCGCTGCTCCGGCGCAGTCGGCCGAGACCGCGCCCGAGGCGACTCCCGAAGCCGAGGCGACTCCCGAAGCCGAGGCCGCGCCCGTGGAGGCCGTACCCGAGGCCGTCGTCGCGGAGCCCGTCGCCCCCGAGCCGGTCGCCGCCGCTGTCGCCGAGGCCGAAGAGGCCCAGCCGCTGCCGGTCGCGGTCGCCCCGCAGCAGGGGCCCGCGGCGGAGGCGTACGAGCCCGCCGTCCGGGACGCCGTGCACCGGGTGATCCGCGAACGGCGAGACATCCGCAACGGCTTCCGCTCCGACCCGATCCCGCACGACGTGCTGCTGCGCGTCCTGGAGGCGGCGCACACCGCGCCCAGCGTCGGGCACTCGCAGCCGTGGGACTTCGTCGTCATCAGGTCGGCGAAGACCCGCGAGAAGATGCACGAACTGGCCATGCAGCAGCGGGAGGCGTACGCCAAGTCGCTCCCCAAGGGCCGGGCGCGGCAGTTCCGCGAGCTGAAGATCGAGGCGATCCTCGACACCCCGGTCAACATCGTGGTGACCGCCGACCCCACCCGTGGCGGTCGGCACACCCTCGGCCGCCACACGCAGCCGCAGATGGCGCCGTACTCCTCCGCGCTCGCCGTGGAGAACCTGTGGCTCGCCGCCCGCGCGGAAGGACTCGGCGTCGGCTGGGTCTCCTTCTTCGACGAGCGCCAGATGGTCACCGAGCTCGGCCTGCCCGAGCACCTGGAGGTCGTCGCCTACCTGTGCGTCGGGTACGTCGACGAATTCCCCGACGAGCCCGAGCTGATGCAGGCCGGGTGGTCGCAGCGCCGCCCGCTGTCGTGGGTCGTGCACGACGAGGAGTACGGCAACCGCGCGCTGCCCGGCGAGGAGCCGCACGACCTGCTGGAAGAGACGCTGCGCGGCATCCGCCCGCTGGACGCCAAGGCGCTCGGCGAGGCGTGGGAGCGGCAGAAGCGGATGACGAAACCGGCGGGCGCGCTGGGCATGCTGGAGATCATCTCCGCGCAGCTCAGCGGGCTTTCGCGGCAGTGCCCGCCGCCGATCCCCGAGCCCGCGGCCGTGGCGATCTTCGCCGGCGACCACGGGGTGCACGCCCAGGGCGTCACCGCGTGGCCGCAGGAGGTCACCGCGCAGATGGTGGCCAACTTCCTCGGCGGCGGCGCCGTCTGCAACGCCTTCGCCAACCAGGTCGGCGCCGAGGTCTGCGTCGTGGACGTCGGCGTCGCCTCCGAACTGCCCAGCACCCCGGGGCTGTTGCCGCGCAAGGTCCGCGCGGGCACCGCCGACTTCACCGCGGGGCCCGCGATGACCCGCGAAGAGGCGCTGCGCGCCATCGAGGTCGGCATCGAGACCGCCCGCGACCTCGTCGCCGCGGGCAACAAGGCGCTGCTCACCGGTGAGATGGGCATCGCGAACACCACGACGTCCGCCGCCCTCATCGCCGTCTACACCGGCGTCGACCCCGCCGAGGTCACCGGGCGCGGCACCGGCATCAACGACGAGATGCACGCCCGCAAGGTCGAGGTCGTCCGGCGCGCCCTCGACCTGCACCGGCCCGACCCCGGCGACCCCATCGGCGTCCTCACCGCCATCGGCGGTCTCGAACACGCCGCCATGGTCGGGCTCCTGCTCGGCGCCGCGGCCCTCCGTACCCCCGTCATCCTCGACGGCGTCAGCGCCGGTGCCGCCGCCCTGGTCGCTCGCGCCATCGCTCCCGAGGTGCTCGCCGCCTGCATCGCCGGGCACCGCAGCGCCGAGCCCGGTCATGTCGCCGCGCTCACCACGCTGGGGCTGCGGCCTCTCGTCGACCTCGACCTCCGCCTCGGCGAAGGCACCGGGGCCTTGCTCGCGCTGCCCCTCGTCCAGAGCGCGGCGCGCGTCATGCACGAAGTCGCCACCTTCGACGCGGCGGGCGTCACCGAGAAGGGGTAGCCCCCGCACGGGGTGCCGCCGCCTGAAGCTCAGGCCCTCACCGGGCCCTGCTCCTCCTCCCCGCAGGGGGCGCCGCTGACGGCGGCATGCACCCCGGCGGCGCGGTCGTGGCCCCAGGGGGTGCCGCCTGCTGTGGCGTGCACAGTCGCGGTGCGTCCTGGCCGAGTGCGCAATTCCCCGCGCCCCCAGGAGGTGCCGCCTGCTGTGGTGTGCACAGTCGCGGTGTGTCGTGGTCGGCCGCGCGGTTCCCCGCGCCCCCAAGAAGGACCGCTCACCCTTCTGCGGAAGAGGACGCGTCCCGGAGGGCGCGGGGAACCGCGCGGCCGGGCACGGTGGGGCCGACCGGGTCCGGGGCCGAACGTAGGATCGCCGCACGCAGTGGAAACCGTTGAGAAGGAGCCGGACCGCATGGATCGCAAGGACGCCCCGGCGTACCCCGTAGGGCTGCGCCTCGCCGGACGGCGCGTCGTGGTGGTCGGCGGTGGCCAGGTGGCGCAGCGGCGGCTTCCGGCGCTGGTGTCGGCGGGGGCGGACATCGTGGTGGTGTCGCCGACGGCGACGCCGTCGGTGGAGGCGATGGCCGACGCGGGCGAGCTGCGCTGGGAGCGGCGGCCGTACGAGGACGGGGACCTGGAGGGCGCCTGGTACGCCCTGGTGGCGAGCACCGACGCGGCGGCGAACGCGGCGGCGTCCGCGGAGGCGGAGGCCCGCCGGGTGTGGTGCGTGCGCAGCGACGACGCGGAGGCGGCCACGGCGTGGACGCCCGCGACGGGCCGTTCGGAGGGCGTGACGGTGGCAGTGCTGACCGGCAGGGACCCCCGGCGGTCGGCGGCGGTACGGGACGCGGTCGTCGAGGGGCTGCGGGACGGCACGCTGGTGGCGCCGCACCACCGGACGCGGACGGCGGGCGTGGCGCTGGTCGGCGGCGGCCCCGGCGACCCGGACCTGATCACGGTGCGCGGACGCCGCCTCCTGGCGGAGGCGGACGTGGTGATCGCCGACCGGCTCGGCCCGCGCGACCTGCTGGACGAACTGCCGCCGCACGTCGAGGTGATCGACGCGGCGAAGATCCCGTACGGCCGGGCGATGGCCCAGGAGGCCATCAACAGCGCGCTGATCGAGCACGCCAGGGCGGGCAAGGCCGTGGTCCGGCTCAAGGGCGGCGACCCGTACGTCTTCGGGCGCGGTATGGAGGAGGCCGAGGCGCTGGCCGCCGCCGGTGTCCCGGTCACCGTCGTACCCGGCATCTCCAGCTCCATCAGCGTGCCGGGCGCGGCCGGTATCCCGGTCACGCACCGGGGTGTGGCCCACGAGTTCACGGTGGTCAGCGGCCATGTCGCGCCCGACGACGCGCGCTCGCTGGTCGACTGGACGGCGCTGGCCCGGCTGCGCGGCACCCTCGTGCTGCTGATGGCGGTCGAGCGGATCGGCCCGATCGCGGCGACGCTGGTGGCGGGCGGCCGGTCCGCCGACACACCCGTGGCCGTGGTGCAGGAGGGCACGACGGCCGCGCAGCGCCGGGTGGACGCCACGCTGGCGACCGTCGCGGACGTCGTGGAAGCGGAAGGCGTACGTCCCCCCGCCGTGATCGTGATCGGCGACGTGGTCACCGTGGGCGGCGGCGTCGCACAGGGCCGTACCGGCCGGTGAACGGCTTGTGGATGCGCCGTTGGCAGGTGCCGGAGGACAGGGCAGTATCAGGCTGTGGCTGAGCTCATCACGATCGACGACCCCGACGACCCGCGCCTGCACGACTACACGTCGCTGACCGACGTGGACCTGCGGCGTCGTCGCGAACCCGCCGAAGGTCTCTTCATCGCCGAGGGCGAGAAGGTCATCAGGCGGGCCCGGCACGCCGGTTACCGCATGCGCTCGATGCTGCTGTCCGCCAAGTGGGTGGACGTCATGCGCGATGTCATCGACGAGGTGCCCGCTCCCGTCTACGCCGTCAGCCCCGACCTCGCGGAGCAGGTCACCGGCTACCACGTGCACCGGGGCGCCCTCGCCTCCATGCAGCGCAAGCCGCTGCCGACGGCCGAGGACCTGCTCGCCGCCGCCCCCGCCCAGGGCGCCGGACGCCGCGTCGCGATCTTCGAGGACATCGTCGACCACGCCAACCTCGGCGCCGCCTTCCGCAGCGCCGCCGCCCTCGGCGTGGACGCCGTCTTCCTCTCCCCGCGCTGCGCCGACCCCCTCTACCGGCGCGCCGTCAAGGTCTCCATGGGCGCCGTCCTCCAAGTCCCCTGGACCCGCCTGAGTTCCTGGCCCAAGGACATCGAACGCTTCCGCCAGCAGGGCTTCGTCACCGCGGCGCTCTGCCTCGCCGACAAGTCGATCACCATCAACGAACTGGCCGCCCGCCGCTACCCCAAACTCGCCCTCATGCTCGGCACCGAGGGCGACGGCCTCTCCGTGGACGCCCTGCGCGCCGCCGACGAGTGGGTCAGCATCCCGATGGCCCCCGGCGTCGACTCCCTCAACGTCGCCGCCGCGTCGGCCGTCGCCTTCTACGCCACGAGGCTGTAGCCGCGCGGGGCGGCGGCCGGGGCCAGGTCTTCAGGCGCGCTGGGGGCACCTCCAGCGCGCCCACGGGCCCGCGTCCTCACGGGCGGGGCGGGAGCCCCACCAAAGAGGCCAGCGCCGCGCGGTGGTACCCCGGTGTGCCGAGGGCGATCTCGTCCGCCTTGGCGCGCTTGAGGTAGAGGTGGAGCGGATGCTCCCACGTCATGCCGATGCCGCCGTGCAGTTGAAGGGCCTCTTCCGCGGCGTGGACGGCCGTGGCGGCGACGTACGACTGCGCGACGGCCACGGCGACGGCGGTGTCGGGCGCGCCGGTGGCCAGGGCGTCGGCGGCGGAGCGGGCGGCGGCGCGGGCCGAGACGACCTCGAGCCAGAGGTCGGCGAGCCGGTGCTTGAGCGACTGGAAGGACCCCACCACGCGCCCGAACTGGTGGCGCTCACCGAGGTAGCGGACGGTCTCGTCCAGGCACCACTGGGCGATGCCGAGCTGTTCCGAGGCGAGCAGCCCGGCGCCGGTGAGCAGGGCGCGGTCCAGCGCGGCGGCCGGGTCTGCGGCGGGCAGGAGACGCCCGGCGGCGCCGGAGAGCTCCAGATCGGCGAGCGGCCGGGTGAGGTCGAGGGAGACCGGCCGTACGGTACGGACGTCGGCCGCCGCGACCTCGTAGAGCCCCGGGCCTTCCGGGCCGACAGCGGGGACGACGAGCACGTCCGCGACGAGGGCTTCCACGACGCTGGTGACCCGGCCGGTCAGCGGACCGCCCGCGTCGGCGCGTACCGCTGTGGGGAAGGCGCCGCCGGGAGCGGCGGACAGCGGGACGGCCAGCGCCGCCGTGGCCGTGCCTGCGGCGAGGCGGCCGAGCAGCGCCGCCGTCCCCGCGTCCTCGGTGTCGCAGCCGAGCAGCGCGGTGGTGGCGAGGACGGCGCTGCCGAGGAAGGGCGTGGGCGCGGCGCCGCCGCCCAGGACTTCGAGGACGACGGCGGCCTCCCGCGCGGAGGCGCCCTGGCCGCCGAGCTTCTCCGGCACCAGCAGCCCGGCGAGGCCGAGTTCGGCGGCGAGCACCCGCCACAGCGCCGGGTCGTACGGTGTGTCGGTCTCGATCGCGGCCAGCACGGCCGTCGGCGGGCAGCGGTCGGCGAGGACGTCGCGCACGGCGGCCCGCAGGTCGTCCTCGACCTCGGAGTAGAGGAGGTCGGCGGGGCCGGGGGAGGGGACGGAGGCGGCGGTCATCGGGGGAGGTCCTTCCAGGCGGCGTCCTTGTCGGTGCGGGGCTCGGAGGGCAGGCCGAGGACCCGCTCGGCGACGATGTTGCGCAGGATCTCGGAGGTGCCGCCCTCGATCGAGTTCCCCTTGGCCCGCAGATAGCGGTAGCCCGCGTCGCGGCCGTAGAAGTCGACACTGCGCGGCCTGACCATCGTCCAGTCGCCGTAGCGCAGACCGTCCTCGCCGAGGAGTTCCACCTCAAGGCCGCTGATCTGCTGGTTGAGCCGGGCGAAGGCCAGCTTGAGCCCGGAGCCCTCGGGGCCCGGCGCGCCGGACACGAGCTGCTGGCGGACCCGCTCGGCGGTGAGCCGCGCGACCTCCGCGTCCACCCACAGCCGCATCAGCCGGTCGTGCAGCTCCGGCGTCCGCAGCTCGGGCCGCTCGCGCCAGGTCGCGGCGACGGGGCCCATCATGCCGCCCTCACGCGGCAGGCTCTGTCCGCCGATCGCCACCCGCTCGTTCATGAGCGTGGTCTGCGCGACCCGCCAGCCGTCGCCGACCTCGCCGAGCCGGTGCGCGTCGGGAATCCGCACCCCGCTGAGGAACACCTCGTTGAACTCGGCCTCACCGGTGATCTGCCGCAGCGGACGCACCTCGACGCCGGGGTCGGTCATGTCGCACACGAAGTACGTGATCCCTCGGTGCTTGGGCACATCCGGGTCGGTACGGGCGATGAGGATCGCCCAGCGCGCGGTGTGGGCGCTCGACGTCCAGACCTTCTGGCCGTCCACGACCCACTCGTCGCCGTCGCGGACCGCCCTCGTGCGCAGTCCGGCCAGGTCCGAGCCCGCGCCCGGTTCGCTGAAGAGCTGGCACCACACCTCCTCGCCGGTCCACAGCGGTCGCAGAAAGCGGGACTTCTGCTCCTCGGTGCCGTACCGCAGGATGGTCGGCGCCGCCATGCCGAGCCCGATGCCGATTCGCCGGGGATCGTTGTCCGGTGCCCCGGCCGCCGTCAGCTCCGCGTCCACCGCCGCCTGCGCCGCCCTCGGCGCTCCCAGGCCCCCGAGGCCCTCGGGGAAGTGCACCCACGCCAGCCCCGCGTCGAACCGCGCCCGCAGGAACTCCAGCGGCTCCGTCCGCCCCGGCTCCCACGCCGCCAGCAGCGCCCTGGCCCGCCGGCGCAGCTCCTCCTCGCCGAGGCCGTCCTTCGCGGTGGTGGTCGTCATGCGCCGCGTCCTTCCGATCGCCCGAGCCTACTAAGCAAGCGCTTGGAAACCTAGCCGAAGTCCGCCCACCCACGCCAGCCCCCCTGCGGGGGAGGCTTCACGAGTACGGACGCCCGCGCGAGTGCCACATCCCGTCGCGGAGACAGCCCCGCCCCGCCCTGGCCACCCGCGCAGTTCCCCGCGCCCCTTCGGGCCTCGTACCTGCCGTCCTTCACCCGCGCCCCGGCGTGGCCTGGTCGCGCAGTTCCCCGCGCCCCTCAAAAGCCCGCCCCACCCGGCGTCCGCACTGGGGCCCCGTAGGGGCGCGGGGAACTGCGCGGGCAACCACAGCGGACCGGTGTTGCTCGCGCGGCGGAATGTCGCACCCACCTGGGGGCGCGGGGAACTGCGCGACGAGCCACGTCATGGCGGGACTGTCTACGCGACGCCGGGTGGGGCCCCGTAGGGGCGCGGGGAACTGCGCGACGAGCCACGGCCGGCCGGGACTGTCCGCACGGTCGAAAGTGGCACCCCACCCGGGGGAACGGCGCGATCGGCCGTGACGGAAGCCGACATCGGGCCGCCCGGGCGGCAGCCCTAGGGGCCTGAATCCCCGGCGGAAGCCGAGACGGTGACCGTGGGCGGGACGCCGAGTCCACGGGAGAGCCGGTGGCACCCCTGGGCGGCGGCGATGATGACGGCCGCGAGAAGGGTGACGATGACGAAGACGAAGACGCGCTGGCGCAACAGGCGCCGCTTCGGGCTGGCACCGGGACGCCGCCCGGTCGGCGTCCGGGCGGCGGGGGTGCGGGTCCCGGAGGACCGGGGGCCGGGCGGCCGAGGCGGCGGCGTACGCGACCCGGAGCGCCCCCCTGACGTGCCGGCGCCGCCCTGCCCCCCGGCACCGGCCCCGGTGCCGTGCGGCCCCTGGCCACCGCCCGTACGGCTGCCGCGGCCGGGCGCGGTACCGGGACCCGTACGCCCGTTGGTCGGCCCGCCGGCCGGCCGCCGTTCGGTGTGCTGCTGCGCGTACTCCTCGGCCCTGCGGCCGGTCGGCCGCTCCGGGCGCGGCCCGGCCGCCTTCGGCAGCCCCTCACGGCGCGGCGCGCCGATCCCGCGGGCCTCGCGGGCGGCGATCTCGGCGAGCCGTTCCGAGAGCTGCACGGTGCTCGGCCGCTCCTCGGGGTCCTTGGCCAGGCACGCGTAGACCAGCGGCGCGAGCGCGTCGGGCACGCCGGTCAGATCCGGCTCCTCGTGCACCACGCGGTACAGCATGACCTCGGAACTGCCCTGCCCGAAGGGCGAGTCGGCGGTCGCCGCGTACGCCAGGGTGGCGCCGAAGGCGAAGACGTCGGTGGCCGGGGTGACCGCGGCGCCGCGCACCTGCTCGGGCGCGAGGAAGCCGGGCGAGCCGACCGCCGTACCGACGTGCGTCAACGTGCTGGCCCCGGTCGCCCAGGCGATGCCGAAGTCAATGATCCGCGGGCCCTTGGGGGACAGCAGGATGTTTGACGGCTTGAGGTCGCGGTGCACGACCCCGGCCTCGTGCACGGCGACCAGCCCCTCGGCGAGGGCCGCGCCGATCGTGGCGACCTCGGCGGCGGGCAGCGTGCCGCCCTCGGCGACCTTGTCGTGCAGGGAGGGCCCCGGCACGTACTGGGTGGCGAACCACGGGCGTTCGGCCTCGAGGTCGGCCGCCACCAGCCGGGCCGTGCAGCCGCCGCGGATCCGCCGGGCGGCGGACACCTCACGGGCGAACCGCGAGCGGAACTCCTGATCCTCCGCCAGCTCGGGCCTGATGACCTTCAGCGCGACGCGCTGCCCGCGCTTGTCCGCGCCGAGGTAGACCACGCCCATGCCGCCCGCCCCGAGCCGCCGGTGCAACCGGAACGCGCCGACGACCCGCGGATCCTCGCGCCGGAGCCGCATCATCGCCATGTCCGTCCGTCCCCTGCCTCCGGTGGGGGAGGCCCCACTCCACTGAACTGACCCGCCGCTGGGCCGGCCGCCCACAGCTTACGGACTCAAGTCCCCCCGCGCGCTGATGCCCCGCAGGCGCGCGGGCGCTAATTGTCAGTGCCCGGTGGGATCCTTGAGAGGTGGGAGCGCGCCCGTCCGACGGGTGGTCAGCACCGCGCCCGCTTCGCCAACGGACCGTCTGCCAAGGGGGAATGACGCCGTGAAAGGTGATCGTGTGGAGATAGTCGTCGACGCGGGGGACACCACCCGCACCTATGAGGTCATCGCCACCCGGGCGGGCCGCAGAGTGGAGACGGCGGTGCGCCGAGGTGTCGTGGAAGTGAGTGAAGTCACCCGCAATGGGACGGTGGTCCGCACCGCCCGCTTCATGTCCACCAGGGTGCTCGCCCTGGTGGAGCAGCCGGTACCGCGCGAGGTCGAGCAGGCGGGCTGAGCGCCGCCCCGCCACCGCACCGTCGCCCGACCCCGTCACCGCCCTGTCACCCGCCCCGCTACCGACGCCGTCCCGGACCCCTTCTCAGGAAAGCCGCCCCTCCGGCCGGGTGTCCCCTCCGGGATACCCCTGGTGACCTAGGTCGCCTCCTCCACCCAGGGGAGTATCCGGGCCGCTCGCCGTCATCCTCCGGGAGGCCGGTAAAGGGGTACGAGGGCATGACGACCGGCCGCCGTCGCGCCCCTAATGTTGAGGTCAAGCGGCGGGCGAAGCACTCGTCCCCCGAGGTCAAACGTCCGCCGCCCCAAATCTGACAACAGAAGATCTGACCACACCACACCTCTGGAGAGGGCCATGGCGAACACGGTGGAACGCACCGCGCGTGCCGTGCGCGGCGGCAGGGCGCTGATCGTCGGCGCCCGTCCGACCGGCACCCGGCATCCGCTGGTGGCGGCGGCCATGGTGCTGCCGCTGGCAGCGCTGCTCGCCTACTTCTTCGGTGGAGTGGACGCGGTGGTCACACAAGCGTCGTCCGTAGCCGGCCTGATGGGGCGCTGACACAACGCCCCAGGCCCGGAAGAGCGGTCCGGGCCGGGGACATACCGGTGAACCCCGTGGGGACGGGGGTACGGCGGACGACTGCGTTTGCCCGGGTATCGCGAGATACCCGGGCATTGCGCTTTTCCGGGGTCAGTTGACCCCGATCCCGACGACGGAGGCGGTCCTCCCGCGACCGAGGGGACCCGCACCGCCGAGGGACCCGCACGACCGAGTGGACCCGCACGACCGAGGGCCGGAAGCTCGATCGCTTCCGGCCCTCGGTGTCCTGCGCGTGGACGATACTGGGATTGAACCAGTGACCCCTTCCGTGTCAGGGAAGTGCTCTCCCGCTGAGCTAATCGTCCTCGGTCGTGCGGGTGACGCGGATGGTGCTGATGACGCGTGCGCGATACTGGGATTGAACCAGTGACCTCTTCCGTGTCAGGGAAGCGCTCTCCCGCTGAGCTAATCGCGCGGGATCTTTCTCCAGGACCCTGTGGGGTCCAGTGGACGATACTGGGATTGAACCAGTGACCTCTTCCGTGTCAGGGAAGCGCTCTCCCGCTGAGCTAATCGTCCTTGGAGGTGGAGACGGGATTTGAACCCGTGTAGACGGCTTTGCAGGCCGTTGCCTCGCCTCTCGGCCACTCCACCAACACAGCGGGGGTTCGGGAAGATCCCCCACGTCGAGCGGACGACGAGATTCGAACTCGCGACCCTCACCTTGGCAAGGTGATGCTCTACCAACTGAGCCACGTCCGCAGGCGCCGTAGCTCCGGGGCACTCTCGTGTCCCGGCGACGTGGTGAACTCTAGCGGATTCCCGGTCAAGCTCAAAAACTGGTTTCCGCAGCGTGCCGGGCCAATGACGGGCGCATGACCGGCGGAGCACCGCGACGGCGCCCCGCCTAGACTCGGCTCCACCTGCCGCCGAGCACCGGTTCGGCCCTCTCGTCGTCCACTCGCCGTCCACCAGGGAAGCCCCGTGCGTGACCTCGCCCCCATGGCCCGCTTCGGCGGCCTCGTCGCCTCCGACCTGCGGGATGTCACCGCGGACCTGAGCGCGCTCGACTCCACGGGCTTCTGGGCGGTCGCCGCCGACTTCGAGGGCCGTACGGTCTGCGCCCGCTTCGGCGACGTACGCCGCGACCCCGCCCCCTCCACACCCCGGACCCGCCCCTGGCGCGGCCCCGACCCCGCCGCGTGGACCTCCTCGCTGGACCGCGCGGCCTATGTGGCCGGGGTGCGCGCGATCCGCGAGCGCATCGCGGCCGGAGAGGTCTACCAGGTCAACCTCTGCCGGGTCCTGACCGCGCCGCTGCCCGAGGCGGAGAGCCGGGGCGGGTACGGCGGCCCGGACATCGACGCGCTGTCCGCGGTCCTGGCCCGCGGCAACCCGGCCCCGTATGCCGGAACGATTCGGCTGCCCGCGCACGGCGTCGAGATCGCCACCGCCTCGCCCGAGTTGTTCCTGCGGCGCGACGGCGCGACGGTCGAGTCGGGGCCGATCAAGGGCACCGCGCGGACCGCGGACGAGCTGCTGCCCAAGGACCACGCGGAGAACGTCATGATCGTCGACCTGGTGCGCAACGACCTCGGCCAGGTCTGCGCCACCGGCTCGGTGACCGTGCCCGCGCTGTGCGCGATCGAGCCGCACCCCGGCCTGGTGCACCTGGTCTCCACCGTCCGCGGCGAGCTGCGCCCCGACGCCGGATGGCCGGAGCTGTTCGCCGCCGCCTTCCCGCCCGGCTCGGTCACCGGCGCGCCCAAGTCGAGCGCGCTGCGGGTGCTCGGCGAGCTGGAGACCGCCCCGCGCGGCCCGTACTGCGGCGGGATCGGCTGGGTCGACGCCGACCGGCGGACCGGTGAACTGGCCGTCGGCATCCGGACGTTCTGGATCGACAGGACGGGCCCCGGCGCCCCCCTGCTGCGCTTCGGCACCGGTGCCGGGATCACCTGGGGTTCGGATCCGGAAGGCGAGTGGGCCGAGACCGAATTGAAGGCGGCCAGGCTGCTGGCGGTAGCGTCGGGAGTCCAGGAGACAAGCGGAGGGATGCTTCGGTGAAGATCTGGGTGGACGGCGGACTGCGGGACACCGCGGACGCCACCGTGTCGGTGTTCGACCACGGACTGACGGTCGGCGACGGCGTGTTCGAGACGCTCAAGGCCGTCGAGGGCCGGCCCTTCGCGGTCACCCGCCACCTGGAGCGGCTCGCCAGGTCCGCCCGCGGCCTCGGCCTGCCGGAGCCCGACCAGGACGAGGTGCGCCGCGCCTGCGACGCCGTGCTCGCCGCGAACCCGATGCCGCTCGGACGGCTGCGGATCACGTACACCGGCGGCCCGTCGCCGCTCGGCTCCGACCGCGGCGACGCGGGCACCACCCTGGTCGTGGCGCTCGGCGAGGCGTCCGTACGCCCCGACACCACCGCCGTCGTCACCGTCCCGTGGGCGCGCAACGAGAAGGGCGCGCTGTCCGGGCTCAAGACCACCTCCTACGGGGAGAACGTCGTCGCTCTCGCGCGGGCGCACGAACACGGCGCCAGCGAGGCGCTGTTCGCCAACACCCGGGGCAGGCTCTGCGAGGGCACCGGGTCCAATGTCTTCGTCGTCCTCGACGGCCGGCTGCTGACCCCGCCGCTGGCGTCCGGCTGCCTGGCCGGGATCACCCGCGAGCTGGTGATCGACTGGACCGGCGCGCAGGAGACCGACCTGCCGCTCGACGTCCTCGACCGGGCGGAGGAGATCTTCCTGACCTCGTCGCTGCGCGATGTGCAGGGCGTGCACCGGACGGACGACCGTCGGCTGTCCGCCGCTCCGGGGCCCGTCACGGCCAAGGCCATGCGGATCTTCGCCGAGCGCGCGGCGGCCGATCCGAACCCGTAGGTCCCCCAAGTCCCGGCACGGCGGCCGCCGGGCGCGGTAGAACGTCACCCGGCACCCCATGCGATCGGTACGGCGACATCCCGGGAGCGCGACCATGACGACGACCCTCAGACCCGCGGGCCCGGAGCGGCGCGCGCCCGACGGCGGTCGCGCCCGCGCCTTCACCGTCTGCGTCAACGGCCGCCCGGTCGGCGGTGTCGAGCTGAGCGCGGAACCGGGGCTCGGCCCCGGCACCGGGCGGATCGCGGCGCTGGCCGTCGACGAGCCGGACCGGCGGCGCGGGCGCGGCACCGTGGCCGCGCTGGCCGCCGAGGAGGTGCTGCGGCTGTGGGGCTGCGCGCGGGCGGAGGTCTCGGTCCCTGCCGCCGCCGAGTACGGGCTGCGGCTGGCCACCGCGCTCGGCTACGTCGAACGCGCCCGCGGCATGCTCAAGTCACTGCGCGAGCCCGCCCCGCCGCACCCGCTGCCGCCCGGCAGCCGCACCCGCCCGCTGACCGCCGCCGAGTACGGGCCGTGGCGGGCGCACAGCGCGGAGGAGTTCATCGCCTCGCTGGTCGACCGCGGCATGCCGCGCGAGCAGGCGGCGGCCCGCGAGGCCGCCGCCTTCGACCACGTGCTGCCGCGCGGCCGGGAGACTCCGGGCGCCGCGCTGTACGCCCTCGCGCACGACGGTGTGACCGTCGGCCGCGTGGCGCTGCGGCTGTACGACGAGGCCGACCGCGCCGCGCCCGCGTGGGTGCTGGCCGTCGAGGTCGACACCGCGCACCGGGGCCGCGGACACGGCCGTACGCTCATGCTCGCCGCCGAGAACGCCTGCCGCGAGGCCGGGGCCCCCGCCGTCGCCCTCGACGTCTTCGCGGGCAACGCACCGGCGCTGCGGCTGTACGAGTCGCTGGGCTACGGCACGACGGTGCGGCACCTGTCGAAGCCGCTGCTGTAGCCCGGACCCGAGCCCGGACGGTGCCCGCGTCTGAGCCCGGACCCGTGCCCGCTGCCCGCGTCTGATCCCGACCCCGATGGGCCCGGCGCCGGTCTAGTCGCGGCCGGGGATCCGGCAGACCTGCGCGTCGTCGCCGGTGGCCGGGCCGGGGCCGGGGACGGCCGAGCCCGCCTCGGCCAGCAGGCGGTCGGCGATGGCGGTGATCCGCTCGCGCAGCCCGTCCTGGCTCTTGCCGCCGTCCAGACGCTCGCCGCCGATCACATACGTGGGCGTGCCGGTGACGCCGATGGCCTTGCCCTCCGCCTCGTCGGAGTCGACGACCAGCAGGTGGCGGCCGTCGATCAGCGCGGTGTCCACCTCGTCGGCGTCCAGGCCGAGATCGCGCGCCACCTCGACCAGCACCGCCTCACCGCGGCTGTCCAGTTCCTCGACCCTGGCCAGCACGGCCTCCGCGTACGGCCAGCCGCTGCCCTGCTCGTACGCCTCCTCGTACGCCTGCGCGGCGGCCAGGGCGTGCGTGTGCTTGGGCAGCGGGAAGTGCCTGAGCTGGATGTCGAGCGTGTCGCCGTACCGCTCGCGCAGCGCGCGGACGTCGTCCAGGGCGGTGCGGCAGTCCGGGCACTGGAGTTCGCACCAGACCTCGAGTACGGGGGGACGCGACACGGCGGGGGAGGGTTGATCCATGGTCCAAGTCTCCCACTCGGGGAGGAGGCACCCCCGAGATCCCCCTGAACCCGGCCCCCCGCCGTGGCCTCGCACGCCCGTGTCGAGGCAGGATGGGAGGACGCGACCTCGTGCGGGCCCTTGGCCGGACCTCACGGGGCCATCCGCAACTGCCGCAGGAGCCTCGGGATGCTGACCACCGCCCTATGCGCCGTCCTGTCCGCCGCGGGCCTGGCCATCGCCGTGCAGACCGCCTACCGCCGACGCTATCTGCGGGCCACCCGCATCGCCGCCGTGTCCCTGCTGCCGGTCGGCCTGGCCATGGCGGGGCTCGTGACCCTCGGCCGCAAGATCGGCACCGCCACCGGCGACTGGGCGGCCGACCTGATCTTCAAGCCCACCGTCTGGCTCGGCTTCGGCGTCATCGGCGTCTCCGTGCTGCTGTACGGCGTCACCCGGCTGATCGCCGCGCGCGTCGGACCCGAGGAGGGGCAGCAGCCCCCGGCGGCCGTGCCCGGCGCCTCCAGCCCCGCGCTGCCCGCCTCCTCCCGCCCGAGCACGAAACGGCGCGCCTCGGCGGACAGCGGTCTGTCCGACTTCGCCGACGTCGAGGAGATCCTCAAGCGGCGCGGTATCTGACCGGAAGGCGTGGGCCGCACGGCCCTCTTCGAACGGGTGTGGGGGTCCGAAACACCCCTGGGAGTTGGCGTGTTGGGAGACGAGTGATCGTTCTCTGCGCGATCATCGGCCTGTGCTGCCCACCTCCGGGGATCGTCTCTCCCCTCCGCGGCCGGACCGTGCCGAATCCACTGTCGAGAACGTCGTTCCAGGCCCGCGCGCCGAGGGTCGTGAACCCGCCGCGAGGGCGGGGGAGGGAGAGCCGCAGGGGTGCCTGTACGCCCTCTCGCAGCCCCCGCTGATGCTGTTCCTGTGCGTGATCGGAGGGCTGCTCGGGGCAGGCGCGATCTACGACCTGCTGCTGCTCTGACGCCGCGGGACGGGGGCGGACGCCCGCGGCGGCGTCCGCGGTCGGCTGTTCGCGCCGCCCGCGCTCAGGCGCTCGCCTCGCGCTGGCGGGCCCGGTAGGCCGCCACATGGAGCCGGTTGCCGCAGGTGCGGCTGTCGCAGTAGCGGCGTGAGCGGTTGCGGGACAGGTCGACGAAGGCCCGGCGGCAGTCGGGCGCGTCGCACCGCCGCAGCCGGTCGCGTTCCCCGGCGACGATGAGGAAGGCCAGGGCCATGCCGCAGTCCGCGGCGAGGTGGTCGGCCAGCGAGGCGCCCGGCGCGAAGTAGTGCACGTGCCAGTCGTAGCCGTCGTGGTCGGTCAGCCGCGGCGTGGTGCCCGCCTCGGCGACCATCGCGTTGAGCATGGTGGCGGCCGTCGCGTTGTCGGCGGCGCCGAAGACGGCGGTGAAGCGGGCGCGTACGGCGTGGACGGCGGTGAGGTCGCGCTCGTCGAGCCGTCCGACCTCGCTGACCTGGTTGCGCTCCACGAAGCCGCGGAGGTCCGCGACGTCCGCGAGCGATTCCCGGCCCTCGATCTGCGGCGCGGTGTTGACGAGGTCGACGACGCTGTCGAGCGCGCACCTGGTGTCATGGTTGATCAGCACGGAACTGCTCCCTGCCGGCGTGATCGGTCGGCTGCGTTCCGGTGACTCTAGCGCGCGAAAGCCGCCGCCGTGGGGGTGCAGGCCCCACGGAGACGGCTGTCGTGCGTGTCTCGTACGCGACGGGTGACGGTGTCGTGCGTGTCGCGGCGAGCGACGTCACGAGCGATGTCATGAGCGAAATCGCGTGCGAAGTCGTGTCGAGATGACAGGCGGCCGGGCCGGGCGCGAGCGTCCGGCTCCGCTGGTCGGGTCCGGGCGTCCCCCCGAGTAGGACGGCCGCGGACTGCGGTGACGGGCTGGGTCTCAGCTCTCCGCGAGGATGTGGGAGAGCTCGGTGTCGAGGTCGAAGTGACGATGCTCGGTGCCCGGCGGAACCGCGGCGTCCGTCCGCTTCAGGAAGGACTCCAGGGCCCGCGCCGGTGCTTCCAGCAGCGCTTCGCCCTCGGGGGAGCTGAGGGCGATGCAGACGACGCCCTGACCGTGGCTGCGGGACGGCCAGACTCTGACGTCTCCGGTGCCGGTGGGGCGGTGCAGCCCCTCGGCGAGCAGGTCGCGGGCGAACACCCATTCGACCGTCTCTTCGGCTCCGGTGTGGAAGGTGGCGTGCACGGCATACGGATCGGCCGTGTCGTACCGCAAGCCCGCGGGTACAGGCAGTGAGGATTCGCTCGACACAACGAGGCGCAGGTGCAGCTCGCAGCTGACCGTGGTGTTCATAAGCGCCAGGGCCTTTCGCTCAGTGTGCGCTCGGGGATTCGCACGTCGGCGAAATCGACATGCCACCTGCGAGGACGTTGTAAACCCCTCTGAGGGGTTTGTGAGGCTTCTGGTACCTCGTCCGGCCTAGTCCCGAGACGGGCCGATCAGCCATTTCGGTGACGAACGCCGGTCGGGTAAATTGTCGGTATGACTGCGGAGAGTGACGAGTTCGATGGAGCCGTGGCCAAGGATTCGCGGCTGGGGTCACGGGCCCCCGGCTTCATCAGGAAGTCACGGCTGCTGCACCAGTCCTGGCGGGTCGGCGTCTTCCTCGTCGGCCTCGCCGTCGTCGCGGGCGGAGTCGTCCTGCTCCCGCTGCCCGGCCCCGGCTGGGTGGTGATCTTCGGCGGCATGGCGATCTGGGCCACCGAGTTCGCCTGGGCCCAGCGCGTCCTGCGCTGGACCCGCCGCAAGGTCGCCGACGCCGCCAGGGCCGCCCTGGACCCCCGCGTACGGCGGCGCAATCTGCTGCTCACCACCGCCGCCGTGCTCGCCCTGGCCGGACTCGCCGGGTGCTACCTGTGGCAGTTCGGCCTCGACACGCCCTGGGCCGACAGCTAGGCCCCGCGCGCCCGTCGCGGGCCCTCGGGAGCCTGGTCCGAGGCCCCTCCCACGTGCGGTAAAGTTGTCCACGCGTCCGGGCGATTAGCTCAGCGGGAGAGCACTTCGTTCACACCGAAGGGGTCACTGGTTCGATCCCAGTATCGCCCACCGGATTCGAGGATCCCGGGGACCGGTTTCCACACCGCTCCCCGGGATCCTTTGCGTTCCCGCGCCGTACGCGGATTCGATCGCGCACACTTGCGGTATGGACTGGAGTCACTACCGATTCCGCAGGACGTGGCAGCTCGACGCGGACCCCGACGCCGTCTACCGGGTGCTGGAACGGCCCGACGACTACCCCGTCTGGTGGCCCCAGATCCGCGAGGTGCGGCAGACCGGCGACACCACCGGCATGCTGCGCTTCCGCTCCCTCCTCCCGTACGACCTCGTCGTCAGCGCCAGATCCGTCCGGCACGACCCGAGTACGCGGGTCCTGGAAGCCGCGATGACCGGCGACCTGGAGGGCTGGTTCCGCTGGACGATCACGCCGGGCGGCCTCCCGGGGACCCGCACCCGGCTGCTCTACGAACAGGAAGTCGTCGTCCGCAAGCCGTTGATGCGGCTGCTCGCCGTCCCCTGCCGCCCGCTCTTCCTCGCCAACCACGCGCTGATGATGCGCGGCGGACGCCACGGGCTGCTCGCGCGGCTCGCCGCCGACGCCGCGCATGTGGTTTGAACGGCGGGCCCGTCGCGCTGTATGGTTCGAGGCGTCCCGGGCGATTAGCTCAGCGGGAGAGCACTTCGTTCACACCGAAGGGGTCACTGGTTCGATCCCAGTATCGCCCACCGAGGCCCACCGGCCTCGAAGTACCGTGACGGCCCGCCGACATCAGTCGGCGGGCCGTTGTGCGTTCCGCGGCGGCCGTCGCGGAACGCCGGCCTGTGAGACCGTCAGGCGGCAGCGCCGGGCGCGGCGAACGCCGAGATGTCGTCGGTGGATTCACCGTCCAGCGCCAATTCGGCGAGGATGCGGCCGATGGCCGGGGTGAACTTGAAGGCGTGGCCCGCGCCGAGGGCGACGATGATGTCGGGGTACCGCGCGAGCGGGCTCAGCACGAATTCCCGGTCGGGCGTGATCGCGTACTGGCAGGTGACGGTGCGCAGCACATGGCCGCTGGCGGGGATCGTGGCGCCCATGAACGCCGAGAGCTGGTCGAGCAGTTCGGCGGACGGCTCGAAGGTCCGGTCCTCGGGCGTCATCAGGTTGTTCGACACGTCGCGGGCGGCTTTGACGGTGGGTTCGCCGTAGGCGGGGAATCCGTAGAAGCAGTCGGTGTCCTCCCAGATCCACACCGGGAAGCGGTCGGGGTCGAACGCCTCGGCGTCGGCGGGCTTGAAGTACGTGACCTGCTCCTGCATCGTCTCCAGCGGTATCGCGGCGTCCAGCGGGGCGAGCAGCCGGTTCGTCCACGCGTCGGCCGCCAGGACCACCTTCCTCGCCCGCACGGGACCGGCCGCCGTCTCCAGTACGGTGCCCGCGCCGTCCGGCCTCAGCGCCGTCACGGGCGTGCGCGCCCGCAACTCGGCGCCGTGGGCCCGCGCCTGCATCTGGAGCGCGGCCACCGTACGGGAGGCGTTCACGATCCCGGTGTCGGGCGTGTAGACGGTCTCGACGTTCTCGGGGATGTCGAACTGCGGCCACCGCGCCCGGACCTGGTCCGGGTCCAGCAGCTCGTACGGGACGCCGACCTCGTTCAGGCTGCCGGTGAAGTCACCGGAGCTGTAGGGGCCGTCGGCGGGCAGGAAGATCACCCCGCCGGTCACCGTGACCAGCCGCTCGCCCGCGACCTTCTCGAAGTCCGCCCAGTCCTGGTACGCGGACGTGGCGAGCCGGACGTATCTGGTCGCGCCGTAGGACGTCCTGATGATGCGTGAGGTGTCGTGCGACGCGCCCCGTACGTGTCCGAGGTCGAACTGCTCGAACGCGACGGTGCGGACTCCGCGCTTGGCCAGGTGGTACGCGGCGGCGCTGCCGAGGGCGCCCAGGCCGACGACGGCCACGTCGAAGGTCTCCAGCGGGTTGCTCACGGTGCTTCCTTCCGGATTCGATGAGTTGTCATGACAGGACCTTCGCCAGGAAGGAACGGGTGCGCTCGTGCCGCGGACTGCCCAGCACCCGCTCGGGAGGGCCGCTCTCGACGACCACGCCGTCGTCGAGGAAGGCCACGGTGTGGGCGACCTCGCGGGCGAAGCCGATCTCGTGGGTGACCACGATCATGCTCATGCCGTCCGCGGCGAGACCCCGCATCACGTCGAGCACCTCGCCGACCAGCTCCGGGTCGAGCGCGGAGGTGGGCTCGTCGAACAGCATCAGCTTGGGGCGCATGGCGAGCGCCCGTGCGATCGCGACCCGCTGCTGCTGGCCGCCGGACAGCGCCCGCGGGTACGCGTCCGCCTTGTCGGCGAGCCCGACGCGGGTGAGCAGCGCCCGCGCGTGTTCGACGGCCGCCCCGCGCTTCTCCCGGCGGACCCGGAGCGGGGCCTCGATCAGGTTCTCCAGCACCGTCATGTGCGGGAAGAGGTTGAAGTGCTGGAAGACCATGCCGATCTCGCTGCGGCGCTTGGCGGTCTCCGCGTCGCGCAGTTCGTGCAGCCACCCGTTGTGCTCGCGGTAGCCGACCAGGTCGCCGGCGACGCTGATGCTGCCCGCGTCGATCTTCTCCAGATGGTTGACGCAGCGCAGGAACGTGCTCTTGCCCGACCCCGACGGGCCGATGAGACACAGCACCTCGCCCTCCGCGACCGTCAGGTCGATCCCCTGGACGACGCGATTGCCGCCGTAGGACTTGTGCACGCCCACGGCCTCGACCATCGGCCGGGTGGAGACGGCGGTCATGCGCGGCCTCCCTCGGTGCCGGCCGGGCCCGTCGGCGCGGCGGCCTTCGCCCTGCGCGGGACGATCCCGGCCCGCAGCGCCGCCAGCAGCGACGGCTCGGGGGATTGGGTGTCACCGCGCTTGAAATGCCGTTCGAGGTAGAACTGGCCGGTGCTCAGCACGGTGGTCACCACGAGGTACCAGAGGCTGACGGTGATCAGCAGCGGGATCACCTCGTACGTCCGCGAGTAGATCTCCTGCACCCGGAAGAGGATCTCCGGGATCGCGATGACGCTGACCAGCGACGTCGTCTTGAGCATCGAGATCGTCTGGTTCCCCGTCGGCGGGATGATGACCCGCATGGCCTGGGGGAGCACGACGCGCCGGAAGATCTGGCCCCTGCGCATGCCCAGCGCCTGCGCGGCCTGCGTCTGGCCGGGGTCGACCGACTGGAGCCCGGCCCTGACGATCTCGGACATGTAGGCGCCCTCGTTCAGCCCGAGGCCGAGGATCGCCGCGACATACGGCGTGATCAGCGTGTTCGCCTCACCCGACACCAGCGTCGGGCCGAACGGGACGCCGATCGACAGCACCGGGTACAGGGCGGCCAGGTTGAACCAGAAGATCAACTGCACCAGCAGCGGCGTGCCGCGGAAGAATCCGGCGTAGGCCAGCGCCGCGGCGGCGACGGACCGGTTCCTGGAATCACGGCAGACCGCGACCAGGACGCCGATGACGATTCCGACGACCATGGCGACGACGGTCAGGACGATCGTCGTGACAAGTCCGTGCACCACCTGCACATCGCGGAAATAGCTGAATACGACGTCCCACTGATAGCGGGGATTCGTGATCAGCGAATTGACGACGAGGGCCGCCAGGGAAATGATGACGAAGGTCGCGATCCACTGACCGTAATGCCGGGTGCGCGCGACCTTGAGCACGCCGCCGTCCGGGCCGCCGGTTCTTTGCGCGAGCGAGGGCATTTCAGCGTTGGCCATCGGTGTGCACCTCTGACTTCGCGATCTCGCCCTGGTTCACTTTCCACTTGGCCAGGATCTTGCCGTACGTGCCGTCGGATATCAGATTGTTCATCGCGGCGGCGACCGCGGGCGCCAGGGCGGAGCCCTTCGGGAGCGCGTAGCCCCATGTGGTCGGCAGGTAGTTCGCGTTCAGCACGTCGAGCCGGCCGTTGGACTGCCCGGCGATGTAGGACAGCGGGCCGTAGTCGGACATGCTGGCGTCCGCGCGGCGGCTGCTGACCGCGAGCGTGGCGTCGGCCTGGGCGGGGAACACCGAGACGGTGATGGCGGGCTTGCCCGCACGCACGCAGTCCCGGTCGAACGTCGGCATGTAGTTCTCGGCGTAGATGCTGCCCTTCATGACGGCGATGGTGTGTCCGCACATCGTGTCGAGGGTCAGCTTCTCGGGGTTGCCCGCGTCCACGATCAGCGAGGTGCCGCCGGAGTACTCGCTGACGAAGTCGACCTGCTTCAGCCGGGCGGGCGTGATGCTGAGCGCCGCGGCGACCATGTCGTAGCGGTTGGTCTGGAGGCCGGGGATCATCGCGTCGAACTTGACGTCGGCGAACCTCACCTTCAGCCCCAGCACGTCGGCGACGGCCCGCAGAAGCTCGGGTTCCGCGCCTGCCAGGGTCTTGCCGTCCTCGGCGAGCAGCAAGAACGGCGGATAGCCGGGCCCGCTCGCCACGTCGATCCCGCCCTTTCCCGCGATGTCCGAAGGAACCAGTCGTGCGACGCTCTTGTCGTACGTCCCCCGGATGAAATCCTCGCCCACGGAATCGGCGGTCGCGGTGGCATGCGAGGTGCAACCGGTGAGGACGCCGACGGTCATGGCGAATCCGGCCACTACTGTCACGGCTGTCGCCGGTCTACCAGTAAGGTGTTTGCTGAACACGTGAGTCGGGCTCCTTGCGGCAGTCGGGAACAACATGCGAGGACCGATACGCCGTTTTCCGTTCTGTGGAAAAGGGAAATCCGGCGGTGCTCAAAACGAGTTGGCTCACTATAAGCACCGCGGAAGTGCTGTCACGCCGCGCGATGCGTTTCCGGCAAACCGCGGCACGGCGAATTGACGGTTCTGCGCGAACGCCCGGGCCGGGCGGTCGCCGCGGCGGCGCACCACCGGGCGCGCGGGCGGGCCACTGCTACGGTGCGGGGAACGCACGTCGCCCCGGCCACGACGGAAGGCCCACGCGACACGGATCGTCGAGGACCCGGTGATGACGACACATGTGTTGTCGGGACTGAACGCGGTGCAGCAGGTCGGCAATCGTCCCGACCCCACCCTGCCGATGCCGGTCGGGGAGATCGCCGGACGGTTGGGCACGGTGCTGAGCAGCGCTTCCCGGCTCTGTGGTGAACTGGCGGAACTCGAACTGCTGGAGCGCGGGAGCGCGTACGGGACCTACCGCATCGGACGGCGGGCCATCGAGCTCTCCGGCCGCGCGGCGGCCCCGTTCGCCAGGTCCGTCCGGTCCGCGCTGACGCTCGTCGCGACGCTCACCGGCGAGACCGCGTGCCTGGCCGCACCGACGGCGCAGGGCATGCGGGTGGTCGCCTCGGTCGAGTCGGTGTGGCCCCTGCGCGCGCACGCCAAGGTGGGCGAGTCGGTCGACGACGCCCGGCGCGCGATCGTGCGCGCGGCGCGCCTGGAAGCCACCGACGGCCCGTCGCGGGCGCTCCGCGCCGAGTCGACCATCGGCATGGGCGTGGAGATCGCCGTGCCGGTCATGAGCCCCGTCGGCGAATGTGTCGCCGTACTGGCGGCCCGGCTGCCGGTCAGCCGCGCCGCCAAGGTCGTACCACGGGCGCGCCGCGTGCTCGACGAGGCGCGGCGGCTGCTCGAACGCACGGTGGACGACGAACTGGACCAGCCGAACATCGCGGCCGGAGGTCCGCTCGGCCGCGACGGCAGCCCGCTGGGCCTTGAGGCGGCACTGCGGATCGTGTGGCATCTGTCCGCGGGGCGCGACTCGTTGGCCGGTATCGCGACCGGGACGGGGCTGCGGCCCGACCGGGTCCGCCGCCTGCTGGAGTCGTGCGGCCGGGCGGGAGTCGTCCGCAGGAGCAAGGACGGCGCGCGGTTCGAGGCGAGCTGGGCGGTGCACGGCTGGCATCGCGCCGCGACCCTGCCGATGATCCTCGAAAAGGGCCGGCCGCTCGTGGCCGAAGCGGCGGCGACGACCGGGGTGTGCGCGTTCATCACCGTGCTGAACGGGATGCACAGCCTCACGCTCGTCGAAGAACTCCAGAGCGTCGGCGAGGGGTTGAGCATGACGCCGTGGCTCGGACGCCTCGCCCCCATCATCGGCTCCGACGGCGGACCGACCCTGGCCTCGGACTTCGAGGCCGACGAACTGCGCCGGGTCCTGCCGAACAGGCACCCGCCGGAGCAGGTCGAGAAGTTCCTGCGGCGCTTCGCCCGCGCCGGGCGCGACGGCGTGCTGTCGATGAAGTCCATCGACGAACTGGGGATCATCTCCATCTCCGCGCCGGTACGCGACTCCAGCAACTCGGTCGCCGCCGCGGCCTGCCTGGTCGGCTCGACCGACAGCATCAGGCCGCGGACACGGGAACTGGAGGGCGTCGCACGGCGGTTGGGCGCCCGCGTGTCGCGGCTGATCGGCGCCCCCGAGGACGCGCCCGGCCCGTAGGCAAGCCGTCGCCGGGGACGGCACCCGACCGCGGCCGGGCGGGCCCGACGCGGGGGCGGCCCCTCAGACCGACCGGTGCGTGAGCGTGCCGCCGACCATCGTGGTCAGCACCGGCATGGTCCGCAGCGCGGCGCGGTCGAACGCGCGCGGGTCCCCGCCGATGACCACGAGGTCGGCGACGTCGCCGACGGACACCGGACCCCGGCCCGCGGCGGCCGCCGCGAACGCCACCTCCAGCGGGACGCTCTGCTCGGGGTGCCACGCGGGCCGGTCGTCGTCGGTGCGGAAGACCGCGTCGGCGATGGCCAGCCTCGGGTCCAGCGGGCTGACCGGCGCGTCGGAGCCCAGCTCAAGCCGGGCGCCGGCGGCGTGCAGGGAGCGGAAGGCGTAGGCCCGGTCAGTGCGGCCCGGCCAGTGCAGGTCGGCCACGTCCCGGTCGGTCACGGCGTGCTGCGGCTGGACCGACGCGACCACGCCGAGCCGGGCGAAGCGCGGCATGTCCCGCTCGCTCACCAGTTGGGCGTGCTCGATCCTGCCGGGGCACCCGACCCGCTCGAACACGTCGAGTACCGCGGAGTTCGCCCGGTCGCCGATCGCGTGCACCGCGGGTTCGAGACCGGCCGCCCACGCCCTGCCCATCAGCTCGACCAGCTCGTCGAGCGGCACCAGCGACAGCCCGCACGCGTCACCGGCCCCGGCCGGGTGCGGATACGGATCGACGCACCACGCCGTCCTCGTGTTGAGCGACCCGTCGCTGACGATCTTGTACGGCCCGACCCGCACCCGCCCGTGGGTTCCCGCGACGACCTGCCCCGTACGGAACCCCGCGGCGATGGCGCCGTCCAGCCACGGCGTCCAGATGCCGGCCAGCACCCTGACCGGCACCGCGCCGGGCCGGGACCGGCGGCGCCACGCCTCGACGTTGTCCGCGTAGGCGAGGTCGGTCAGGCCGGTGACGCCCAGCGCGGGCAGCGCGGCGACGGACTCCCCTACCCAGGCGTCGAGTTCCTCGGGCGGCACCATCGCCGCCAGCCGCGCCTTGGTCTCGATCGACGCCGTCTCCCGCAGCACCCCCGTGGGGTGCCCGCGCAGGCCGACCAGGTCGAGCGCGGCGCTGCTCAGCCACGTGGTGTGCAGGTCGATGGTGCTGACGGCCACCGCCGCGTCGCCCACCAGCTCGTCCAGGACACGCTTGTGCGGAGCCTCCTCCCACAGCGCGGGCACAATGCCCTGACCCCAGACGATCCCGGTACGGTGCGCCGCGCGTATGCCGTCCCGCATCATGACCGCGGCCTCGCGCGGGCTCCGCGCGGCGCCGAGATCGACGGCGCGCAGATTCCGTACCCACTGCTCGATGTGCACATGGCCGTCGACGAAACCGGGGACGAGGGTGGCGTCGGCGAACGCGATCACCTCGGTGTCCGGCTCGGGCGGGACGCCGCCGACGGCGCCGATCGCCGTGACGCGCCCGTCGCGGACCAGGACGTCGCGAGGTGGGCCGCCGAGGCCGACGCGGACGTGGGCGAGCAGGGTTGATGTCATCTGATTCCTCCGTTCCGCCCCGAACGGTAGAAGGCGCGGGCGCCCCCGCCGTTGTCGTCAGGCCACGGGCCCGACCCCGCGACTTGTCGGTCCCGACAAGGGCCTCAGCCGCGTGCGCCCCGGGGGCCGCGCACGGCGTTGCGCAGTTGGAGCCACGTCACGAGCGTGTCGTCGCCCGCGTCCAGGGCGACCCCGAACATCTCGGTCAGCCTGCGGACCCGGTAGCGGGCGGTGTTCTCGTGGACGCCGAGGGCACGGGCGGTCGCGGCGACGCTCCCGGCGGACCCCAGATACGCCAGCAGCGTCCCGGCGTAGTCGGTGCCCTGGTCCGCGTCGTGGCGCAGGACGGCGCGCACGGCGGGCAGCCGCAGCACGTCCTCGTCGATCGGCGCCCCGGACCGCAGACAGGCGAGGACGACCTGAGGGCGCACGTCGTGGAGGGTGGCGACACCGCCGTGGGGCGGGTCGGCGCGCGGGTCGAGCAGCGTGTCCACGACCCGCCGGGCGAGCGGCCGGGACCCGGCGACGGCAGCGAGGCCGTCGACGACGGCGCCGAAGCCGACGACCAGTTCCACCCCGGCGGACCTGCGGGCCGCCGTCACCAGGTCCGTGCCCAGCCTGCGCAGCCGCGCGGCCAGCCGCGCCTGGCCCCGGTCGTCCTGGGGCGGGTCGAGCACGGGCAGCAGCAGGACGACGTCGCCCGCCTCCAGCACGGCCGCCGACTCCGGGTGCCAGTGCTCACCGTGCAGCGTGATCAGGTCGCGGACGCGGGCGGCGTCGGCGGCCCGCAGCTCACTGGCGACCGGTCGTACCGTCGCGAGGACGAACGAGGCACGCGCGGGCAGCGCCAGCGCCGCGGCGGCGCTCGCCGCGTCCAGCGAGGAGGCCAGCAGACCGCGGAGCGCGTCGCCGCGCCGCTCCCGCTCGGGGCTGACCGCCTCCCGCGACCGCAGCAGGTGCAAGGCGACGCTGCGGGCGGCGTCCAGCAGCGCGCGTTCCGCGTCGTCCACCAGCTTCGGCCGGTCCGCCAGGACGAAGATCACGCCGAGCACCTGGTGCCCCGCCCGTACGGCGACGGACATCCGGTCGGCGTACTCCGGACCCGAACTGGCGAACCGCACCGGGCCCTGCGCGGCGATCACGGCCTGGTACTTCGCCGCGTCGCCAGGCCGTTCCGGTGTCCGGCGGCCGAGGATCGCCAACCGCCGGATCTCGTCGATCTCCTGGTCCGGCAGGTTGGAGTACGCCAGGATCCGGCCGTCGACCTCCTCGATCGTGACCGGCCCGCCCAGCGACGCCGCGATCGCGTTGGCCAGGCCGAACAGGTCGCCGATGCCGCCCGCCTCCCCGGGGACGGCGGCCCGAGCGGCACCGGCCGCGGTGACGAACGCGTCCAGGCGCCGCCAGGCCATCTCGTCGGGCGTGCACAGCAGGGCGATGTCCGCCTCGCGGGCGGCCTCGACGGCCCGGCCCAGATCCCGGCCCCACGCCTTCACCACGACCGCGCTCGCGCCCGCGGCGGCGGCCTGCCGTATCCGATCGGTCACCTCGGCGGGATCGGAGCTGCCCCCGGTGAGCAGTACGACAGCCCCCGCCACGTCGTGGATCGGCTCGTCGGGACCGTGGACCACGGGCTCGCCCGCGGGCCGGGCCAACCGCGCCCGGTCACCGCCGACGAGCCGCAGCGTGTGCGGTCCCAGGCTCTCCAGCAGGTCGCGCAGCGTGCCCACGGCCGCCGAGGACGCGGCGGCGGGGGTCACCGACCGCGCGACGCCCTCGCCAGTGTCCATCACCCCAGGCTATCGGCGCCCTTTGTGGCTGAGCACAAGTCGGCGCCGCCGAGTGCGTGGGCAACTCCAGGGCGGCGCCGGGGCTGTCCTGGAGACGATGCCACCGCGCCCCCGGCGCACAAGTGGCCCGGTTCCGGGGCCGAGACCGACGTCTTCGAGGAGACCGCGTGCCGACAGGAGATTCCGTGCCGACGCGATACGCGGCCCCGCGCGGCGGTCCGCTGGCGGGCACCGTCGTGATCGACTGCACGTCGGTGGTGATGGGGCCGTACGCGACCTCGCTGCTGGCCGACCTCGGCGCCGAGGTCGTCAAGGTCGAGCCGCCGGGCGGCGACATCGGGCGCCGGATCGGGCCGACGGCGGCCGACGGTCTCTCGGCCCTGTCGCTCCGGCTGCTGCGCAACAAGACCTCCGTGGTGCTCGACCTGGCCACGGGGGAGGACCGACGCCGCTTCACCGACCTGGTGACCGGGGCCGACGCGGTGGTGACCAACATCCTGCCGAGCGCACGCGAACGGCTCGGCCTCGACTACGACGCGCTCGCGCGGGTCCGTCCCGACATCGTGCTCTGCACCGGACAGGCGTACAGCTCCCGCTCCGGCCTGCGCGACGTCTCCGGCTACGACGACACGGTCCAGGCGCTGTCCGGCATGGCCGACAGCTACCGCCTGCGCGGCGGCGAACCGGCGTACTCGCCGTCGGTCACGGCCGACAAGACCTGCGGCCTCCTGATGGCGCTCGCGACGGTCTCGGCCCTGTACAGCCGCCTGCGCGACGGCCACGGCCAGTGGGTGGACGTGCCGATGGTCGACAACATGGCCGCGTTCAACCTCGTCGAGCACCTCGCGGGCCACACCTTCGACCCGCCGCGCGGCGACATCGGGTGGGCGCGGTCGCTGGCACCCGCCCGGCGCCCGCATCCGGCCCGCGACGGCTGGGTCTGCGTCATGCCGTACACCGACGCCGACTGGCGGCGCTTCCTCGTGCTCGCCGGGCGCGACGACCTGCTGGACGACCCCCGGTTCGCCACCGCGGGACAGCGCGGCGGCCGGTCGGACGAGGTCCAGGCGGTCATCGCGGACTACGTGTCCGGCCGGACCGTCGCGCGGATTGTGTCGGCGTGCCGGACCGCGAGGATCGCCTGCGCGCCCGTACGCACCCTGGAGTCCCTGGCCGACGACGACTATCTGCGCGAGCGGCGCACCGTGGAGACCCTGGAGCATCCGGCGGTCGGCCGCTACCGGAACGTGCGGCTGCCGCTGGACTTCAGCCGGACACCGCTCGGCGACGACGCCCCGGCACCGCCGCTCGGCGGCCGTCCCCAGGGTCGTCCTCAGGACCGGCCCCAGGGATGAGGACCGCGATGCGGCCGGTCGTCGGGGCTCACGGCACCTCGCGCCGCCACCCCCGCGGGTTATCGCTTCGCGGGCAGCCCTCGCGGCTCGGTACGATTCAGCGGTGCGGCGCCCGCCGCCGCCGAGTCACCACAGCCAGCAGGACCTGAGTCAGGAGCAGACCGGTGTCAGATGTCCGTGTGATCATCAAACGCGATTCCGTTGAGCTGGAAGAGCGGACGGTCACGACGGGCACGACCGCGGCCGAACTGTTCCCCGGCGAGCGGTCCGTGATCGCCGCCCGCGTCGGCGGCGAGCTGAAGGACCTCGCGTACGCCCTCGCCGACGGCGACGAGGTCGAGCCGGTGGACATCACCAGCCAGGACGGCCTCAACATCCTGCGGCACTCCACCGCGCACGTGATGGCGCAGGCCGTACAGGAGCTGCACCCCGAGGCCAAGCTCGGCATCGGGCCGCCGGTCAAGGACGGCTTCTACTACGACTTCGACGTCGAGAAGCCGTTCACCCCCGACGACCTCAAGGCCGTCGAGAAGAAGATGCAGGAGATCCAGAAGCGCGGCCAGCGCTTCTCGCGCCGGGTCGTGACCGACGAGGCCGCCCGCGAGGAGCTGGCCGACGAGCCGTACAAGCTGGAGCTGATCGGCCTCAAGGGCGGCGCCGCGTCCTCGGACGACGGCGCGGACGTCGAGGTCGGCGCCGGCGAGCTGACCATCTACGACAACCTGGACGCGAAGACCGGCGAGCTGTGCTGGAAGGACCTCTGCCGGGGCCCGCACCTGCCCAGCACCCGCAACATCCCGGCCTTCAAGCTGATGCGCAACGCGGCGGCGTACTGGCGCGGCAGCGAGAAGAACCCGATGCTCCAGCGGATCTACGGCACCGCCTGGCCCACCAAGGAAGAGCTGAAGGCGCATCTGGACTTCCTGGAGGAGGCCGCCAAGCGCGACCACCGCAAGCTGGGCAATGAGCTGGACCTCTTCTCCATCCCCGAGCAGATCGGCTCGGGCCTCGCGGTCTTCCACCCCAAGGGCGGCATCATCCGCCGCACCATGGAGGACTACTCGCGCAGGCGGCACGAGGAGGAGGGGTACGAGTTCGTCTACACCCCGCACGCCACCAAGGGCACCCTGTTCGAGACCTCGGGCCACCTGGACTGGTACGCCGACGGCATGTACCCGCCCATGCAGCTCGACGAGGGCACGGACTACTACCTCAAGCCCATGAACTGCCCGATGCACAATCTGATCTTCGACGCCCGCGGCCGGTCCTACCGCGAACTGCCGCTGCGGCTCTTCGAGTTCGGCACCGTGTACCGGTACGAGAAGTCCGGCGTCGTGCACGGTCTGACCCGGGCCCGCGGCTTCACCCAGGACGACGCGCACATCTACTGCACCAAGGAGCAGATGGCCGACGAGCTGGACACCACGCTCACCTTCGTGCTGAATCTGCTGCGCGACTACGGACTGACCGACTTCTACCTGGAGCTGTCCACCAAGGACCCGGAGAAGTTCGTCGGCTCCGACGAGGTCTGGGAGGAGGCCACCGAGACGCTGCGCAAGGTGGCCGAGAAGCAGGGGCTGCCGCTGGTCCCCGACCCGGGCGGCGCCGCCTTCTACGGCCCGAAGATCTCCGTGCAGTGCAAGGACGCCATCGGCCGCACCTGGCAGATGTCGACCGTGCAGCTCGATTTCAACCTGCCCGAGCGGTTCAACCTGGAGTACACCGGCCCCGACGGGACCAAGCACCGCCCGGTGATGATCCACCGCGCGCTGTTCGGCTCGATCGAGCGGTTCTTCGCCGTGCTGCTCGAGCACTACGCGGGCGCCTTCCCGGCCTGGCTCGCCCCGGTGCAGGCGGTCGGCATCCCGATCGGCGACGCGCACGTGCCGTACCTCCAGGAGTTCGCGGCGGAGGCCAGGCGCAAGGGCCTGCGGGTCGACGTGGACGCGTCCTCCGACCGCATGCAGAAGAAGATCCGCAACCAGCAGAAGCTGAAGGTGCCCTACATGGTCATCGTCGGCGACGAGGACATGTCCGGCGGCACGGTCTCCTTCCGCTACCGCGACGGCTCGCAGAAGAACGGCATTCCGCGCGACGAGGCCATCGCCGAGATGGTGGACGCCGTGGAGCGCCGCATCCAGGTCTGACGGCGCCGACGTCCGCCGCCCGTGAGATCCGGGACTTCCCCCGCAGCACGCGTGCTCCGGGGGAAGTCCTATGCTGAACGGCATGACGAGTGAGCCGGAACAGCAGATCGGAGCGGGGGTGCCGGACGCGTTCCAGCGCCTGTGGACCCCGCACCGGATGGCGTACATCCAGGGCGAGAACAAGCCCACCGGCCCCGGTGCCGGTGATGGATGTCCGTTCTGCGCGGTCCCGGCCGAGTCCGACGAGGACGGCCTCGTCATCGCGCGCGGCGAGCACGTGTACGCGGTGCTCAACCTGTACCCGTACAACAGCGGGCACCTCATGGTGGTGCCCTACCGGCACGTCGCGGACTACACCGAGCTGGACGGCGCCGAGACGGCGGAACTGGCCGTGCTGACCAAGCAGGCGATGACCGCCCTGCGGTCCGCCTCCGGCGCGCAGGGCTTCAACATCGGGATGAACCAGGGCGATGTGGCGGGCGCCGGGATCGCCGCGCACCTGCACCAGCACGTGGTGCCGCGCTGGGGCGGCGACGTCAATTTCATGCCGGTCGTCGGACACACGAAGGTGCTGCCGCAGCTCCTCGCCGACACCCGCAAGATGCTCGCGGACGTCTGGCCCTCCTGACGGACGTCCCGTCGCCCTGAAACGTCCCGTCCCCCTGAACCCCGCATGAGCGGGAGCCGGAGCCGGAGCCCGGACAGGTCCTAGGCGTCGTACGCGTCGGCCTTCCTGGGCTCCACGCTCTGCGACAGACCGCTCAGCATCATCGAGCGGCTGGTGAAGTGCGAGGTGTCCACGCCGTTCTCGCTCATCACCTGGATCGCGGCGGCGTGCACCGCCCGCAGCACCGGAGTGGCCGCGCGCAGCGCGTCGTCGGCCATGAACCGGTGCTTCCACGGCTTGTCGGCCCACGTGTGCCGCAGCCCGAACGGCTCGGGCAGCTTCAGCGTGCCGCCGAGGTAGTCCAGCACGGCGGGGAAGCGGGTCAGCGGCGCGCGGGCGGCCAGCCGTACCACCTCGTCCGACTCGATCAGCGGGAGCTGTACGGTCCTGGTCTCCCAGAACTTCACCGGCTTGGTGATCGTCTTCTCCTTCGCGGGCGGCCCGGAGGTGAAGATCCCGTGGATCGGGCCGAGCGCGTGCCCGGTGACCTCGATCCGCAGGGTGTGCGCCAGCACCGTCACCGTCGTCATCAGCGTGATGACGAGATTGCCGTCCCAGAGGGTGAACTGGATGCCCAGATAGTGCCGGTTGCCCTTGCCGAACTGCTGCGTGTTGCAGATCCGCTGGATCTCGAAGTCCTTGACCGAGAACGAGTCGACCTCAGGCCCGGTGGGCCGGGAGATCTTGCCCGCGCCCTCGCCGACCGGCACCACGACCCAGTGCTTTATCGACGGCTTGGGGAAGCCGCCGGTGTGCAGCGGGCCGCGCTCGATCATCCGTAGCTGGTCGTGGATGGCGCGGATGACGTCCCAGCTCCGGAACGGGTGGATCTCGGCCAGTCCCTCGCGCGGGATCAGCTCCTCGGCCATCTGCCAGTTCGCCCACCGGCTGCCCATGCCGAGTATGCCCTTGGGCCCCGCGTAGAAGACGACATTGCTGTTCTGCTCCGCGGACAGCTTGGCCAGGCTCTGCCGCAGCAGCTCCGCGCGGGTCTGGTTGGGGTTGCGCGGCACCGCCTCGGGGATCTTCGCGCCGACCGCGGTGCCCGCGACCAGGCCCGCCCAGCGGCTGCGCAGATCCTTCGCGGTGGCCTCGCAGATCCGCTTCGCCCAGAACCAGCCGATGATCGGCGCGATCATCAGGACGCGGAAATACTGCTGCCAGAAACCGCTGAACGGCGGCCGTACCGCGAGCAGCACGGTGAAGGCGGCGGCCACGGCCAGCACGACGGCCCCGAAGGCCCCCGACTTGTTGCCCCGCGCCTTCAGCGACCCGAGCGACTTGCGCAACTGGAAGGCGCCGAGCCAGAGCAGCACGCCGGGCAGGAACAGCACCCCGCACACGCCCATCACCACGGTCAGCCGGTTGTCGCGCTCCTGCCGGATCCGGTTGGCGGCCAGCGCGTGCTCCACCACGGTCTGCGGCACCACACCGAAGGACTGCACCAGTTCACTGCGCGCCGCGCCCAGCATCCTGACCTGGATGGCGCGGGAGAACGCCTCGCCCAGATTCGGCGCGAACAGCGACAGCCGCGGCGCCTTGACGCTCGCCTCGCTGTTGGCGTCGACCAGCGTCGTCACCGGAGTGTCGCGGTACGCGGCGGACGCCAGCGCCTGGGTCGCACCGGTCTCACCGTCGCTGCCGGTCAGCGGAATCTGCGCACCTGGGCTGAAATCGAACCCGATACCGTCCGTCACCACAGGCCCCCAGTCGCCAGTCCCGTACATCCACCGGTTCACCGGTCCATACGGCTCCGACCGGCCCATTCCCCGCACGGGTGAACGTCACACGTTCGGAGCAGTCTCCAGATTAGCGGCGCGACGGCCCGCGGCGTGGCCGCGAGCCGCCGATTGGCCAGCGGACATGTCCACTTGGCGACTTACCGGCGCTGTTCCGGCGTCCGCCGGCGCTGATTCTCCGTCGCGCGCCCGTCATCTGCCGTGCGCGGTCGCCTCGTCCTTCTCCTCCTGCCGGCGCAGTCTCGTGGCCAGTTGGGCGGGCATCGGCTCGTGCCGCGCGTAGTGCCGGCTGAACCGGCCGGTGCCGTGCGACAGCGACCGCAGATCGACGGCGTAGCGGCCGATCTCGATCTCCGGGACCTCGGCGCGCACCACCGACCGCCCGTCTGCGGCCGGTTCGGTGCCCAGCACCCGGCCGCGCCGCCCCGACAGATCGCTCATCACCGAACCGACGTACGCGTCCGGCACCAGCACGCCGACCTCGCAGATCGGTTCCAGCAGATGGATGGGCGCGCCCGCGGCGGCCTCGCGCAGGGCGAGCGCGCCCGCGGTCTGGAAGGCGGCGTCGGAGGAGTCCACCGAGTGCGCCTTGCCGTCGGTGAGGGTGACCCGGATGTCGACCACCGAGAAGCCGAGCGCGACCCCGCGGGCGGCCTGGGTGCGGACGCCCTTCTCCACCGACGGGATGAACTGCCGCGGCACCGCCCCGCCGATCACCTTGTCCACGAACTCGATGCCGGAGCCGACCGGCAGCGGCTCCACCTGGATGTCGCAGATCGCGAACTGCCCGTGCCCGCCGGACTGTTTGACGTGCCGCCCGCGGGCCGTCACCGGCTCGCCGAAGGTCTCCCGCAGCGACACCTTGTGCGGCACCGCGTCGACCTGCACCCCGTACCGGTTGCGCAGCCGCTCCAGGGCGACGTCGGCGTGCGCCTCGCCCAGGCACCACAGGACGACCTGCCGGGTGTCCGGATTCTGTTCGAGACGCATCGTCGGGTCCTCGGCGACCAGCCGCGCCAGGCCCTGGGAGAGCTTGTCCTCGTCGGCCTTGCTGTGCGCCTCGATGGCGATCGGCAGCAGCGGGTCCGGCATCACCCACGGCTCCATCAGCAGCGGCCCGTCCTTGGCCGAGAGCGTGTCGCCGGTCTCGGCGCGGGTCAGCTTGGCCACGCACACCAGATCGCCCGCACCCGCCGAGGGCACCGGCCGCTGGTGCTTGCCGAAGGGCGACGACAGCGCCCCGACCCGCTCGTCCACGTCGTGGTCCTCGTGCCCGCGGTCCTCCATGCCGTGGCCCGACACGTGCACCGTCTCGTCCGGCCGCAGGGTGCCGGAGAAGACCCGCACCAGACTGATCCGGCCCACGTACGGGTCCGAGGACGTCTTGACCACCTCGGCGGCCAGCGGCCCCTCCGGGTCGCAGACCAGCGCGGGGCGCCCGCCGCCGTCCGGCGTCGTGACCGGCGGCGCCTCCCGCTCCAGCGGGGTCGGGAAACCGCCGGTGATCAGCTCCAGCAGCTCCACGGTGCCCAGGCCCTGCCGGGCGCCGTCCGCGGCGGGCGCGGCGGCCAGCACCGGGTGGAAGGAGCCGCGCGCCACCGCCCGCTCCAGGTCGTCGACGAGCGTCTTGACGTCCAGTTCCTCGCCGCCGAGGTAGCGGTCCATCAAGGTCTCGTCCTCGCTCTCGGCGATGATCCCCTCGATGAGCCGGTTGCGCGCCTGCTCCACCAGCGGCGCCAGCGCCGCGTCCGGCTCGGCCTCGGCCCGCTCGCCGGACGCGTAGTCGTACACCCGCTGCGAGAGCAGCCCCGCCAGGCCCGTCACCGGGGCGTGGCCGTCGGGGCCCGCGGGCCCGTGCACCGGCAGATACAGCGGCAGCACCGAATCGGGGGAGTCGCCGCCCAACTCCGCCGCGCACTGCGCCGCCATCTCCTCGAAACCGGCCCGCACCGACTCCAGGTGCGTCACCACGACCGCCCGCGGCATCCCGACGGCCGCGCACTCCTCCCACACCATCCGGGTCGCGCCGCCGATGCCCTCGCCGTCCTGCGCGGCCGACACGACGAACAGGGCCGCGTCCGCGGCGCGCAGACCGGCCCTCAACTCCCCGACGAAATCGGCGTAGCCGGGGGTGTCCAGCAAATTGACCTTGATCCCGCCCCACTCCACGGGGACGAGCGAGAGCTGTACGGAGCGCTGCTGCCGCTGCTCGATCTCGTCGTGGTCGGACACCGAGCCGCCGTCCTCGACCCGGCCCGCCCGGTTCACCGCGCCGGTGGTCAGCGCCAGCGCCTCCACCAATGTCGTCTTGCCTGATCCGCAATGGCCGACCAGCACCACATTGCGCACGTTCTCGGGGCGGTCGGCCGCCGGTGCCCTTCCGGCGGCTCCTGGCTGTGCGTCTCTCCTGTCCGCTGCACCACCCACGCGTTCTCGCCTCCCGGTCCTCACTGCACGGACCGCGCCCTCGGTGGGGGGCGCGTCACAGGGGCGCCACGGGAGACCGCTCCACGCACAGGCGGCCTCGACGACGCCCGCGGTCTTTCGACCTTCCCACGGCCGTCCGGGTGCGTCCATACGTCGTACGCCGGGCCGCCGCCCCCGCCGCTCCGGCACGGCCTGGGACATCCGGTGCGCGCGGGCTGGCTACGATGGGCCATCCGGCTGCCGCTCCGGCCGCCGTGACACCATCCTCCGACCTGTCGGGAAGGCCATGCTGAACAAGTACGCGCGTGCGTTCTTCACGCGTGTTCTCACGCCGTTCGCCGCATTTCTGCTCCGCAAGGGGGTCAGCCCCGACGCGGTGACCCTGCTCGGCACCGCGGGTGTCATGGCGGGCGCACTGGCCTTCTATCCCAGGGGCGAGTTCTTCTGGGGCACCGTGGTGATCACGCTCTTCGTCTTCTCCGACCTGGTGGACGGCAACATGGCCCGCCAGGCCGGGGTCTCCAGCCGCTGGGGCGCCTTCCTCGACTCGACCCTCGACCGGGTCGCCGACGCGGGCATCTTCGGCGGACTCGCCATGTGGTACGCGGGCCGCGGCGACGACCTCGTGCTGTGCGCGGTGACGATCTTCTGCCTGGCCAGCGGCCAGGTGGTGTCCTACACCAAGGCGCGCGGCGAGGCGATCGGCCTGCCGGTGAACGTCAACGGCCTGGTCGAGCGCGCCGAGCGCCTGGTGATCACGCTGACCCTGTGCGGCTTCGCCGGCCTGCACAAATTCGGCGTCCCCGGCATCCAGTACCTGCTGCCGATCGCCCTGTGGGCGGTCGCCGCGGGCAGCCTGGTCACCCTCGTCCAGCGGGTCGTCACCGTACGCCGCGAGTCCGCGGAGGCCGACGCCGCAGCCGCAGCCGCCGCCGCGGGGCAGGGGAGCAGCGCGTGAGCGAGGACGCCTCCCGGGCCGCGCGGCTCAGGGGGAGCCTCGCCGACGGGCTCTACGGGCTCGGCTGGAGCGCGGTCAAGACGCTGCCGGAACCGGCCGCCCGAGCGCTCGGCCGCGCCATCGCGGACGTCACGTGGCGGCAGCGCGGCAAGGGCGTCCGACGCCTCGAGGCCAACCTGGTCCGGGTCGTGCCGGACGCCGACGAGGCACGGCTGCGCGCGCTGTCGCGCTCGGTCATGCGGTCCTACCTGCGCTACTGGATGGAGTCCTTCCGGCTCCCGGCCTGGAGCAAGGACCGCATCCGCGGCGGCTTCGACCCCGCCGACGTCCACTACCTGACCGACGGCCTCGCCGCCGGGCGCGGCGTCATCCTGGCGCTGCCGCACATGGCCAACTACGACCTGGCCGGCGCCTGGGTGACCACCGCGCTCGACACCCCCTTCACCACCGTCGCCGAGCGCCTGAAGCCCGAGACGCTGTACGACCGCTTCGTCGCCTACCGCGAGAGCCTGGGCATGGAGGTGCTGCCGCACACCGGCGGCGCCGCCTTCGGCACCCTGGCCCGGCGGCTGCGGTCCGGCGGCCTGGTCTGCCTGGTCGCCGACCGCGACCTGTCGGCCAGCGGCGTCGAGGTCGACTTCTTCGGCGAGCGCACCCGGCTGCCCGCGGGCCCGGCCATGCTCGCCCAGCAGACCGGAGCGCTGCTGCTCCCCGTCACCCTCTGGTACGACGAGTCGCCCGTCATGCGCGGCCGCGTCCACCCGCCGGTCGAGGTCCCCGCGACCGGCGACCGTACGTCCAAGACGGCCGCGATGACGCAGCGACTGGCCGACGCGTACGCCTCCGGCATCGCCGAGCACCCCGAGGACTGGCACATGCTGCAACGCCTGTGGCTGTCCGACCTCGAACCCCGCCCCGAACCCCCGGCGGGCGGCGCCGACACGGCGGGGGAGAGCGCGGGAGCAACGGCGGAGGGCACGTCCGGCGTCTCCCCGCGGGGCGGTACGGCCGGCGGCCCACCTGACCACTCCGGAACGGAGAAAACGTGAGGATCGGGATCGTCTGCCCGTACTCCTGGGACGTCCCCGGCGGCGTCCAGTTCCACATCCGCGACCTCGCCGAGCACCTGATCGGTCTCGGCCACGAGGTCTCCGTGCTCGCCCCCGCCGACGACGAGACACCGCTGCCGCCGTACGTGGTGTCGGCGGGCCGCGCCGTGCCGGTCCCGTACAACGGCTCGGTCGCCCGGCTCAACTTCGGCTTCCTGTCCGCCGCCCGGGTCCGCCGCTGGCTGCACGACGGCAACTTCGACGTCATCCACATCCACGAACCCGCCTCGCCCTCGCTCGGCCTGCTGGCCTGCTGGGCGGCGCAGGGCCCGATCGTGGCCACCTTCCACACCTCCAACCCGCGGTCGCGCGCGATGATCGCCGCGTACCCGATCCTGCAACCCGCGCTGGAGAAGATCAGGGCCAGGATCGCGGTCAGCGAGTACGCCCGCCGCACCCTGGTCGAGCACCTGGGCGGCGACGCGGTCGTCATCCCCAACGGCGTCGACGTGGACTTCTTCGCGCGGGCCGAGCCCAAGAAGGAGTGGCAGGGCGGCACGATCGGCTTCATCGGGCGGATCGACGAGCCGCGCAAGGGCCTGCCCGTGCTGATCCGGGCACTGCCGAAGATCCTCGCCGAGCGGCCCGGCACCCGGCTGCTGGTCGCGGGCCGCGGCGACGAGGAGGAGGCCGTCGAGTCGCTGCCCGAGGCGATGCGCGACCGGGTCGAATTCCTCGGCATGGTCAGCGACGAGGACAAGGCGCGGCTGCTGCGCAGCGTCGACGTCTACGTGGCGCCCAACACCGGCGGCGAGTCGTTCGGGATCATCCTGGTCGAGGCGATGTCGGCGGGCGCCGCCGTGCTCGCCAGCGACCTCGACGCCTTCGCGCAGGTCCTCGACCAGGGCGCGGCGGGCGAACTCTTCGCCAACGAGGACGCCGACGCGCTCGCCGCCGCCGCCCTGCGGCTGCTCGGCGACCCCGCCCGCCGTACCGAACTGCGCACCCGCGGCAGCGCCCATGTGCGGCGTTTCGACTGGTCGGTGGTCGGCGGTGACATCCTGTCCGTCTACGAGACCGTCACCGACGGCGCCGCGCATGTCGCCGCGGACGAACGCACCAGCCTTCGGGCGAGATTCGGCCTGGCAAGGGACTGACAGTGACCACCATCATCTGGGTCGCGGTCGCGATCGTCGCGATCGGCCTCTACCTGAGCTGGACGGCCGGGCGCCTCGACCGCCTGCACGCCCGGATCGACGCGGCGCGCGCCGCCCTGGACGCGCAACTGCTGCGCCGCGCCTCGGTGGCCCAGGAACTGGCCACGGCCGGTGTGCTGGACCCGGCCGCGTCGATCGTGCTGTACGAGTCCGCGCACGCCGCCCGGCAGGCCGAGCCGGAGCAGCGGGAGGTCGCCGAGAGCGAGCTGAGCCAGGCGCTGCGCGCGGTCTTCTCCGAGCCGGGCGCGGTCGCCGAGATCGGGGAGGCGCCGGGCGGCACCGAGGCGATCAAGGAGCTGACCCAGTCGGTACGGCGGGTGCCGATGGCCCGGCGCTTCCACAACGACGCGGTACGCGCCGCGCGGGCGGTCCGCAGACACCGCGTGGTGCGCTGGTTCCGGCTCGCGGGCCACGCCCCCTTCCCGCTGGCCTTCGAGATGGACGACGAGCCGCCGGTGCCGCTCACGGCGGACGGCGCCGGGTCGCACTGAACGCCCCGGCACCACGGAGCGCACCGGCACCCGCCGGACACACCGATCCGCGCGGGCCACACGGCCACCCGCCGGCCCGCGGGGAGCCACCGCGGCGGAATTGGCCCTTTCCCGCCCCCGGCGACCGGCCGGACCATGGAGAAAAGCCACCGATTTCGTCAGCGAGTGAGGTCACCGTGTCCACCAGCCCCTCCGCCACCACCCCCGAGACCGGCACCGCACGCGTCAAGCGCGGTATGGCCGAGCAGCTCAAGGGCGGCGTGATCATGGATGTCGTCACCCCGGAGCAGGCGAAGATCGCCGAGGACGCGGGCGCCGTCGCCGTCATGGCACTGGAGCGGGTTCCGGCCGACATCCGCGCGCAGGGCGGTGTGGCCCGGATGTCCGACCCGGACATGATCGAGGGCATCATCAACGCGGTGTCCATCCCCGTGATGGCCAAGTCCCGGATCGGCCACTTCGTCGAGGCCCAGGTCCTCCAGGCGCTCGGCGT
This sequence comes from Streptomyces sp. NPDC087422, assembly GCF_044744145.1. NCBI lineage: Bacteria > Bacillati > Actinomycetota > Actinomycetes > Kitasatosporales > Streptomycetaceae > Streptomyces > Streptomyces sp. NPDC087422. The sequence continues at coordinate 464,801 of NZ_JBIUXT010000006.1, forward strand.
CGACTACATCGACGAGTCCGAGGTGCTGACCCCCGCCGACGAGGTCAACCACTCCGACAAGTGGGCCTACACCACCCCCTTCGTCTGCGGCGCCACCAACCTCGGCGAGGCCCTGCGCCGGATCGCCGAGGGCGCGGCCATGATCCGCTCCAAGGGCGAGGCCGGCACCGGCAACGTGGTCGAGGCCGTCCGCCACCTGCGCCAGATCAAGGGCGAGATCTCCCGCCTCAAGGGCCTGGACAACAACGAGCTGTACGCCGCCGCCAAGGACCTGCGCGCCCCGTACGAGCTGGTCAAGGAGGTGTCGGTGCTGGGCAAGCTGCCCGTCGTGCTGTTCTCCGCGGGCGGTGTGGCCACCCCGGCCGACGCCGCGCTGATGCGCCAGCTCGGCGCCGAGGGCGTCTTCGTCGGCTCCGGCATCTTCAAGTCCGGCGACCCGGCCAAGCGCGCCGCCGCGATCGTCCGCGCCACCACCTTCTTCGACGACCCGAAGGTCATCGCGGACGCCTCCCGCAACCTCGGCGAGGCCATGGTCGGCATCAACATCGACACCCTCCCGGAGTCCGAGCACTACGCCAACCGCGGCTGGTAAGGCGACGATGACCAGCTCTCCCACCATCGGCGTCCTGGCACTCCAGGGCGACGTCCGGGAGCATCTGACGGCACTGGCCGCGGCGGACGCCGCGGCCGGTCCCGTCCGGCGCCCGGAGGAACTGGCCGGAATCGACGGCCTGGTGATACCCGGCGGCGAGTCCACCACCATCTCCAAGCTCGCCGTGCTCTTCGGCCTGATGGAACCGCTGCGCGAGGCGATCCGCGGCGGCCTGCCGGTCTACGGCACCTGCGCGGGACTGATCATGCTCGCCGACAAGATCCTCGATCCCAGGTCCGGCCAGGAGACCTTCGGCGGCATCGACATGATCGTCCGCCGCAACGCCTTCGGCAGGCAGAACGAGTCCTTCGAAGCGGTCGTCGACGTCACGGGCGTCGAGGGCGGCCCGGTCGAGGGCGTCTTCATCCGCGCGCCGTGGGTCGAGTCGGTGGGTGCGGACGTGGAGGTGCTCGCCGAGTACGGTGGCCACATCGTCGCCGTCCGTCAGCGCAATGTGCTCGCCACGTCGTTCCACCCCGAACTGACCGGCGACCACCGGGTCCATGAATTCTTCGTGGACACTGTGCGCGCGGCGGGCTGACCGGATCCCGGTAGGATCGACGGCGCGACGAAAGACAGCATTTGGTGACGCGAAGGAGACAGTCGGATGTCCGGCCACTCTAAATGGGCTACGACCAAGCACAAGAAGGCCGTGATCGATGCCAAGCGCGGCAAGCTCTTCGCGAAGCTGATCAAGAACATCGAGGTCGCGGCGCGGACCGGTGGCGCCGACCCGGACGGCAACCCGACGCTGTTCGACGCCATCCAGAAGGCGAAGAAGAGCTCGGTACCGAACAAGAACATCGACAGCGCGGTCAAGCGCGGCGCCGGTCTCGAAGCCGGTGGCGCCGACTACCAGACGATCATGTACGAGGGCTACGGTCCCAACGGTGTCGCGGTGCTCATCGAGTGCCTGACCGACAACCGCAACCGCGCCGCGTCCGACGTGCGGGTGGCCATGACCCGCAACGGCGGCTCGATGGCCGATCCGGGCTCGGTGTCGTACCTGTTCAACCGCAAGGGCGTGGTGATCGTCCCCAAGGCTGAGCTGGGCGAGGACGACGTGCTGGACGCGGTGCTCGACGCGGGCGCCGAGGAGGTCAACGACCTCGGTGAGTCCTTCGAGGTGATCAGCGAGGCCACCGACCTGGTGCCGGTCCGCAAGGCGCTCCAGGAGGCCGGGATCGACTACGACTCGGCCGACGCCAACTTCCTGCCCACCATGCAGGTGGAGCTGGACGAGGACGGCGCGCGCAAGATCTTCAAGCTCATCGACGCGCTGGAGGACAGCGACGACGTGCAGAACGTCTTCGCCAACTTCGACGTCTCCGACGAGGTCATGGAGAAGGTCGACGCCTGAGCCGCGCTCAGGCGGTGACGCCGGGGCCGCGCGCGAGCGGACCCTGACGGACGGTCAGCCGGAGGGGCCGACGGGACACACCCCGTCGGCCCCTCCGCTGTTTGTCGGCCCCAACCGATAACCTGCACGAACAGGTTGGCGAAGACGGCGGCTGACGGGCGCGGAAGGGGGCGGCATGCGAGTGCTCGGCGTGGACCCGGGTCTGACCCGGTGCGGCATCGGAGTGGTGGACGGCGTTCCCGGACGCCCGCTGACGATGGTCGGCGTCGGCGTCGTACGCACCCCGGCCGACGCGGAGATCGGCGACCGGCTCGTCCTGATCGAACGCGGCATCGAGGAGTGGCTCGACGAACACCGCCCGGAGGCGGTCGCCGTGGAGCGGGTCTTCAGCCAGCACAATGTGCGCACCGTGATGGGCACCGCCCAGGCGAGCGCGGTCGCCATGCTGTGCGCCGCCCGCCGCGGCCTGCCCGTCCACCTGCACACCCCCAGCGAGGTCAAGGCGGCCGTCACCGGCAGCGGCCGGGCCGACAAGGCGCAGGTCGGCGCGATGGTGACCCGGCTGCTGCGGCTCGACGCCCCGCCGAAACCGGCCGACGCCGCCGACGCGCTGGCACTGGCCATCTGTCACATCTGGCGCGGCGCCGCCACCAACCGCCTCCAGCAGGCCATCGCCGCCCACCGCCCCGTACGACCCCAGGAGTCCGCCAAGTGATCGCCTTCGTCAGCGGCCAGGTCGCCGCGCTCGCCCCCGACACCGCGGTCATCGAGGTCGGCGGCGTGGGCATGGCCGTCCAGTGCGCCCCGAACACCCTGGCCGCGCTGCGGATCGGCCAGCCCGCCAAGCTCGCCACCTCCCTGGTGGTCCGCGAGGACTCGCTCACCCTCTACGGCTTCGCGGACGAGGACGAGCGGCAGGTCTTCGAACTGCTCCAGACCGTCAGCGGAGTCGGCCCAAGGCTCGCCCAGACGATGCTCGCCGTGCACACCCCGGACGCGTTGCGCTCCGCGGTCGCGGTCGGCGACGAGAAGGCGCTGACCGCGGTGCCCGGCATCGGCAAGAAGGGAGCGCAGCGGCTGCTCCTGGAGCTGAAGGACCGGCTGGGCGAACCGGTCGGCTCCGGCGCGGACCGGGGAATCGGCAGCCCGGTCGGCGACTCCTGGCGCGAGCAGCTGCACGCCGCGCTGCTCAGCCTCGGCTACGCCACCCGCGAGGCCGACGAGGCGGTCGCCGCCGTCACCCCGCAGGCCGAGGCCGAGCGGGAGCCGAACGTCGGCGCGCTGCTGCGCGCGGCCCTCCAGACCCTCAACCGCACCCGCTGACCGCCCTGTTGACGCCGCCGGCCGCACCCGTACCGGTGACGCCGGTCCGTACCGCCGACCCCACACCGACCCGAGAGACCAACCATGAACTGGGACGACGCCACCGACGAGCGGCCGGAGCGACTGGTCGGCGCCACCGCCGACCATGAGGACCAGGCGGTCGAGGCGGCGCTGCGCCCCAAGGACCTGGGGGAGTTCATCGGGCAGGAGCGCGTACGGCAGCAGCTCGACCTGGTGCTCAGGGCCGCCCGCCAGCGCCAGGGCACCGCGGACCACGTCCTGCTCTCCGGCGCCCCCGGCCTCGGCAAGACGACGCTGTCGATGATCATCGCGGCCGAGATGGGCGTGCCCATCCGGATCACCTCGGGACCCGCCATCCAGCACGCGGGCGACCTCGCCGCGATCCTGTCCTCGCTCCAGGAGGGCGAGGTGCTCTTCCTCGACGAGATCCACCGGATGTCACGGCCCGCCGAGGAAATGCTCTACATGGCGATGGAGGACTACCGGGTCGACGTGATCGTCGGCAAGGGCCCCGGCGCGACCGCGATCCCGCTGGAACTGCCGCCCTTCACCCTGGTCGGCGCCACCACCAGGGCCGGACTGCTGCCGCCGCCGCTGCGCGACCGCTTCGGCTTCACCGGCCACATGGAGTTCTACGCCCCCGCCGAACTGGAGAAGGTCATCCGCCGCTCCTCCGGGCTGCTGGACGTCGAGGTCGCCGACGACGGCGCCGCCGAGATCGCCGGACGCTCCCGCGGCACCCCCCGGATCGCCAACCGGCTGCTGCGCCGGGTCCGCGACTACGCCCAGGTCAGGGCGGACGGTGTGATCAGCCGGGAGATCGCCGCCAAGGCGCTGGAGGTCTACGAGGTGGACGAGCGCGGTCTCGACCGGCTGGACCGGGCCGTGCTCCAGGCGCTGCTGAAGCTCTTCGGCGGCGGGCCCGTCGGTCTGTCCACGCTCGCCGTCGCGGTCGGCGAGGAGCGCGAGACCGTCGAGGAGGTCGCCGAGCCGTTCCTCGTCAGGGAGGGCCTGCTGGCCCGGACACCGCGCGGCCGGGTGGCCACGCCCGCGGCCTGGACGCACCTCGGTCTGGTACCGCCGCACAATCCCGCCGGACCCGGACAGAGCGGGTTGTTCGGACCGTGACCGCCGATAGACTCGCCCCTTCAGGAACCCCAGTGCCATGCTTGGCGTTGTTCAGGCGGCGAGCCAGCGCTTAGACTCCGCCGACGCCCTTCCTCCGGATCGGCACCCACATCCCGAAACCCAGGCCAGCCCCACGTTGGCCGTGCGAAGGAACGTCCAGACCGTGAGTATCGTCACTCTCCTCCCCTTGGTCCTGATTGTTGGCGTCATGTTCATGATGACGCGCTCGGCCAAGAACAAGCAGCGCCAGGCACTGACCATGCGGAACCAGATGGAGCCCGGATCGGGCGTCCGCACGATCGGTGGCATGTACGCCGTGGTCAAGGAAGTGAACGAGGAGACGGTCCTCCTTGAGCTGACGGACGGGGTGCACGCACACTTCGCGAAGAACGCCATCGGCGCCGTGCTGGCCGAAGAGGAGTTCAACCGGATCGTGCACGGCATCGAGCCGGAGGAGATCGAGCACGACGACACCGAGGACACCGAAGGCGACGTCACCGCCGACGCGGCTTCCGGGGATGCCGCTGCGACGGACGACGTCAAGAAGGACGCCAAGGACTCGGGCGAGCACCGCATCGATCTGAGCAAGACCGAGGACGCGCCGGGGCAGGACGGCCCCGACTCCACGTCCAAGTAAGGGTCCGGCTCTCACAACTTCGTGGCCACCCCATGAGCGTGCAGGCTCAGGGGCGGTAGGACAGGGAGAATCAAGAAGGTGGCAGCAGCCAACAAGGGCCGCAGGCCGTCCCCGGGGAGTCAGGGATACCCCGGGCGCGCTCTGGCCGTGATCGTGATCGCCCTGGTGGCGCTGACCGGAGGAATGTTCCTCTCCGGCAACACCACTCCCCGACTGGGCATCGACCTGGCCGGCGGTGTCAGCATCACGCTGACCGCCAAGGCGGACCAGGGGAACGCGGTCACCAAGTCCAATATGAACACGGCGGTCAGCATCATCAACCGCCGTGTCAACGGACTCGGTGTCTCCGAGGCGGAGGTGCAGACCCAGGGATCGAACAACATCATCGTCAACATCCCCAAGGGCACCAACGCCGCCCAGGCCGAGCAGCAGGTGGGCACCACCGCGCAGCTCGCCTTCCGCCAGGTGCTGACCGCCGCGGACGGCAACCCGGCCACGGCCGCGCCCAAGCCCTCGGCCAGCCCCTCTGCCTCCGGCGGTACGACGCCGAAGCCGAGCGGCACGCCCAGCGCGACGGGCACCCCGAAGGCCACCGGGAGCACCACGTCCAGTCCGCAGGGCCGCGCCGTCACCGACGCGCTGAAGTCGAGTGTGAACAAGGCGCCGACACCGACGCCCACCGCGACGCCCAGCAACCCGGCGACCACGCCCGGCACGGGCGCCGCCGACCTGTCGATCCCCGCCGACCTCCAGGCGAAGCTCGACAAGCTCGACTGCACCGACCCCACGCAGCGCACCGCGGCCAGCAAGGGCACCAAGCCCGGTGACAAGGTCGTCGCCTGCGGTCAGCAGGGCAACCAGTGGATCAAGTACGCGCTCGGCCCGACGCTGATCGACGGCAAGCGCGTCTCCGGCGCCAGCGCGAACTTCGACTCGCAGCAGGGCAACGGCTGGGTCGTCAACCTGACGTTCGACTCCAAGGGCGCCAGCCAGTTCACCAAGGTCACCGGCGACCTCGCCTCCCAGGCCCAGCCGAACAACCAGTTCGCGATCGACCTGGACGGCAACGTCGTCTCGGCCCCGTCGGTCTCCCAGGCCCTGCCCGGCGGCAGCGCCCAGATCTCCGGCAGCTTCACCCAGAAGTCCGCCGAGGACCTGGCGAACGTGCTGAAGTACGGCTCGCTGCCCCTGGCGTTCTCCATCCAGGACACGACCACGGTCTCTCCCGCCCTCGGCGGCGAGCAGCTCCGCGGCGGTCTGATCGCCGGCGCCGTCGGCCTCGTCCTGGTCGTGCTCTACATGTTCGCCTACTACCGCGGACTGAGCCTGGTGGCGCTCGCGAGCCTCGTGGTCTCGGGCGCGCTCACCTACACGATCATGTGTCTGCTCGGTGAGGCGATCGGCTTCGCACTGAACCTGCCCGCGGTCTGTGGTGCCATCGTCGCCATCGGTATCACCGCCGACTCGTTCATCGTCTTCTTCGAACGGATCAGGGACGAGCTCCGTGAGGGCCGCTCGCTGCAACCCGCGGTCGCCCGCGGCTGGCCGCGCGCCCGGCGCACCATCCTGGTGTCGGACTTCGTGTCCTTCCTCGCCGCCGCCGTGCTGTTCACCGTGACGGTCGGCAAGGTCCAGGGCTTCGCGTTCACGCTCGGTCTCACCACCGTGCTCGACGTCGTCGTGGTGTTCCTGTTCACCAAGCCGCTGATGACGATCCTCGCCCGTCGCCCGTTCTTCGCTCAGGGCCACAGGTGGTCCGGTCTCGATCCCAAGGCGCTCGGCGTGAAGGCGCCGCTGCGTCGGAGCGTCCGCCACAACCGGCCCACCGAGACGAAGGAAGCCTGATGTCCAAGCTCAGCAATCTCGGTCACCGGCTGCACCGCGGCGAGATCGCGTACGACTTCGTCGGCCACCGCAAGATCTGGTACGGCGTATCGATCCTGATCACGGTCGTCGCCGCGGTCGGCCTGGTGGTCAACGGCCTCAAGCTCGGCATCGAGTTCTCCGGCGGCGCGGACTTCACCACTGCCAAGACCTCCATCTCGGTCGCGGACGCGCAGAGCAAGATCGAGGGCCACACCGCCGGCCACGACGCGACGATCCAGAAGCTGGGCAGCGGAAAGCTCCGCATCCAGGTCAGCGACATCTCCACCGAGGCGTCCAAGTCCGTCCAGCAGAACATCTCCAAGGAACTGGGCATCCCGCTCAAGGACATCGACGCGCAGATCGTCGGTCCGAGCTGGGGCAAGGAGATCTCCCACAAGGCCCTTCAGGGTCTGATCATCTTCCTGGTGCTGGTGGTCGCCTATCTGGCCATCGCCTTCGAGTGGCGCAAGGCCGTCGCGGCACTGATCGCCCTGCTCCACGACCTCACGATCACGGTCGGTGTCTACGCCATCGTGGGCTTCGAGGTCACACCGGGCACGGTGATCGGTCTGCTCACCATCCTCGGTTACTCCCTCTACGACACCGTCGTCGTCTTCGACGGTCTGAAGGAGTCCACCAAGGACATCACCAAGCAGAACAGGTACACCTACAGCGAGATCGCCAACCGCAGCCTCAACGGCACCCTGGTGCGGTCGATCAACACCACGGTCGTCGCCCTGCTGCCGGTCGGCGCGCTGCTCTTCATCGGTGGCGGCATCCTCGGCGCGGGCATGCTCAACGACATCGCGCTCGCGCTGTTCGTCGGCCTCACCGCCGGTGCGTACTCCTCGATCTTCATCGCGACCCCGATCGTCGCGGACCTCAAGGAGCGCGACCCGGCGATGAAGCAGGTCCGCAAGCGGGTGCTCGCCCGCCGGGCCTCCGACGCCACGAAGGCCGCCGAGGCGGCCGCCCGCGGCGAGGAGCCCGCCGACCCCGAGGACGGGGACGGGGACGACGACGACCAGGCGGAAGCCGCAGCGGCCGGCGCCGGTGTGGTGGGCCCGCGGGCCCAGGGCACCGCCCCGGGCAGCCGTTCCGGCGGCACCCGCGGCGCGTCCGCCAACCGCGGTACCCGTGGTGGCCGCAACCGCCCCTCGGGCAAGCGGCGCTGACCGTGAATCGCCGCCGCCCGGTCGACACCGACCGGGCGGCGGCGATTTTCCGTTTTCCGACCCTCATCGACCGACCCTCGTCGACCGATGAGCGCTCCATGGCCCGAAGCGCCGTGGAACGACAAGCACGTCATGGACCGACGCGACATGAACCGACGAAAGTAGCGCGATGACCACCACGGACGCAGCCTCCGCCGAGCTCAGGGAACTGCTGCTCGGCCGCATCCGCGACGTTCCGGACTACCCCCAGCCCGGCGTGATCTTCAAGGACATCACCCCGCTGCTGGCCGACCCCGCCGCCTTCAGCGCCCTGGTGGACGCGCTCGCCGCCCTGTGCGCGCGGCACGGCGCCACCAAGGTCGTCGGCCTCGAAGCCCGCGGCTTCATCCTGGCCGCCCCGGCCGCCGCCCGCGCGGGCCTCGGCTTCGTCCCGGTCCGCAAGGCGGGCAAACTGCCCGGAAAGACCCTGGCGCAGTCGTACGACCTGGAGTACGGCACCGCCGAGATCGAGGTGCAGGTCGACGCCTTCGCCGAGGGCGACCGCGTCCTGGTGATCGACGACGTCCTGGCCACCGGCGGCACCGCGGAAGCCTCGCTGGAGCTGATCCGGCGGACCGGCGCGACCGTCGCGGGCGTGGCCGTCCTGCTGGAGCTGGGCTTCCTCGGCGGCCGGGCGCGGCTGGCCCGGGTCCTGGGGGACGCCCCCCTGGACACCCTCGTCGCGATCTGACGCGCTCCGGGCCGCGTACGGGCTCTCGGGCCGCGTACGGGCTCTCGTACGCCATTCGGGTCCGCGGGGCCCGGTTACGGCCTCCTACGAGCGTCCTGCGGCCCCGCACGGCGTACGCGGGGCCCGTACGGGGCCCTGAGGCGGGCGCCCGGCGGGCTCGGGCGCCCGCCTCTCGCCGCAGGTCGATACCATGGAACTTCTACCCCGCGTGAGGAGTGCTCTTGCCAGACCAGGCCCAGCCACTCGACGCCGCGGGCGGGAAGGAACCGGCCGCGGGTGGCACGGGGACGTCCGCCGACAGCCGGACCGCCGCACCCACCCCCGCTCCCGCGCCCGCCAAGCCCGCCGCGCCCGAACCGGCCGCGCCCGCCGTACGCCCGGTGCGTACGCCCGGCAGCGTCGCGCCGACGCGTCCCGGGGCCTCCTCCAGCCGCGTCCGTGCCCGCCTCGCCCGGCTCGGCGTGCAGCGCTCCAGCCCGTACAACCCGGTGCTCGAACCGCTGCTGCGCGTGGTGCGGGGCAACGACCCGAAGGGCGACAGCGCCCAGCTCCGGCAGATCGAGCGGGCCTACCAGGTCGCCGAGCGCTGGCACCGCGGCCAGAAGCGCAAGAGCGGCGACCCGTACATCACGCACCCGCTGGCCGTCACCACGATCCTCGCCGAACTGGGCATGGACCCCGCCACCTTGATGGCCGGGCTGCTGCACGACACCGTCGAGGACACCGAGTACGGCCTGGACGCGCTGCGCCGCGACTTCGGCGACCAGGTGGCGCTGCTGGTCGACGGCGTCACCAAGCTCGACAAGGTCAAATTCGGTGAGGCCGCGCAGGCCGAGACCGTGCGCAAGATGGTCGTCGCGATGGCCAAGGACCCCCGCGTCCTGGTGATCAAGCTCGCCGACCGGCTGCACAATATGCGCACGATGCGCTATCTCAAGCGCGAGAAGCAGGAGAAGAAGGCCCGCGAGACCCTGGAGATCTACGCCCCGCTGGCGCACCGGCTGGGCATGAACACCATCAAGTGGGAGCTGGAGGACCTCGCCTTCGCGATCCTCTACCCCAAGATGTACGACGAGATCGTCCGGCTGGTCGCCGAGCGCGCCCCCAAGCGCGACGAATACCTCGCCGTGGTCACCGACCAGGTCCAGCAGGACCTGCGCGCCGCCCGGATCAAGGCCACCGTCACCGGCCGCCCGAAGCACTACTACAGCGTCTACCAGAAGATGATCGTCCGCGGCCGGGACTTCGCGGAGATCTACGACCTGGTGGGCATCCGCGTCCTGGTCGACACCGTCCGCGACTGTTACGCGGCGCTCGGCACCATCCACGCGCGATGGAATCCGGTCCCCGGCCGGTTCAAGGACTACATCGCGATGCCCAAGTTCAACATGTACCAGTCGCTGCACACGACGGTCATCGGGCCCAGCGGCAAGCCCGTCGAACTGCAGATCCGTACCTTCGACATGCACCGCCGCGCCGAGTACGGCATCGCCGCGCACTGGAAGTACAAGCAGGAGGCGGTGGCGGGCGCCTCCAAGGTGCGCACCGACAGCCCGCGGTCCGACAAGAAGGACGACGCGGTCAACGACATGGCGTGGCTGCGCCAGCTCCTGGACTGGCAGAAGGAGACCGAGGACCCCGGCGAGTTCCTGGAGTCGCTGCGCTTCGACCTCTCGCAGAGCGAGGTCTTCGTCTTCACGCCCAAGGGCGACGTGATAGCGCTGCCCGCGGGCGCCACCCCGGTGGACTTCGCGTACGCCGTGCACACCGAGGTCGGCCACCGGACCATAGGCGCCCGTGTCAACGGCCGCCTCGTACCGCTGGAGTCGACGCTCGACAACGGCGACACCGTCGAGGTCTTCACCTCCAAGGCCGCCGGGGCGGGGCCGTCCCGCGACTGGCTGGGCTTCGTCAAGTCGCCGCGGGCGCGCAACAAGATCCGCGCCTGGTTCTCCAAGGAGCGCCGCGAGGAAGCGGTCGAGCAGGGCAAGGAAGCCATCGCCCGCGCGATGCGCAAGCAGAATCTGCCGATCCAGCGGGTGCTCACCGGCGACTCGCTGGTCACCCTCGCGCACGAGATGCGCTACCCCGACATCTCCGCGCTCTACGCGGCGATCGGCGAGGGGCACATCACCGCGCAGTCCGTCGTGCAGAAGCTGGTCGACGCGCTCGGCGGCGAAGAGGGCGCCACCGAGGACATCGCGGAGATCACCACCCCCACACAGGGGCGCACCAAGCGGCGGGCCAACGCCGACCCCGGTGTCATCGTCAAGGGCGCCAGCGACGTCTGGGTCAAGCTCTCCCGCTGCTGCACCCCGGTGCCGGGCGACCCGATCATCGGCTTCGTCACCCGCGGCAACGGCGTCTCGGTGCACCGCGCCGACTGCGTCAACGTGGACTCGCTCTCGCAGCAGCCCGAGCGGATGATCGAGGTCGAGTGGGCGCCCACCCAGTCGTCGGTCTTCCTGGTCGCCATCCAGGTCGAGGCCCTCGACCGGTCCCGGCTGCTCTCGGACGTCACCCGCGTGCTGTCCGACCAGCACGTCAACATCCTGTCCGCGGCCGTCCAGACCTCCCGCGACCGCGTCGCCACCTCCCGCTTCACCTTCGAGATGGGCGACCCGAAGCACCTGGGCCACGTCCTGAAGGCGGTACGCGGCGTGGAGGGCGTCTACGACGTCTACCGGGTGACCTCGGGCCGCCAGAGGTAAGCGAGGCCGCGGGCGGGCGGGCACGACCCACCACCGGCCCGCGGACGCCCGACGGCCCCGGCACTCACCATGAGTGCCGGGGCCGTCGGGCGTGCGAGCGGCCGGTCAGCCGCCGAACTCGCCCATGCCCTTCAGGGCCGCGTCCAGCAGCGCCTGACGCCCGTCAAGCTCCGACTGGAGCTTGTCCGCCTTCGCGGTGTTCCCCGCGGAGCGCGCCGCGTCGATCTGCTTCTGGAGCTTCTCGACCGCCGCCTGGAGCTGGCCGGTCAGACCGGCCGCTCGCGCCCGGACCTCGGGGTTGGTGCGCCGCCACTCGGCTTCCTCGGACTCGGCCAGCGCACGCTCCACCGCGTGCATGCGGGCCTCGATCCGCGGCCGCGCGTCCCGCGGCACGTGCCCGATGGCCTCCCAGCGCTCGTTGAGCGAGCGGAAGGCGGCACGCGCCGACTTCAGCTCGGTCACCGGGAGCAGCTTCTCGGCCTCGACGACCAGCTCCTCCTTGAGCGCGAGGTTGTCGCGCTGCTCGGTGTCCCGCTCGGCGAACACCTCGGAGCGGGCGGCGAAGAAGACGTCCTGGGCGCCGCGGAAGCGGTTCCACAGATCGTCCTCGGCCTCGCGCTGCGCACGCCCGGCCGCCTTCCACTCCGTCATCAGCTCGCGGTAGCGGGCCGCGGTGGGCCCCCAGTCCGTCGAGTTCGACAGCGACTGCGCCTCGGTGACCAGCTTCTCCTTCGTCCGCCTGGCCTCCTCGCGCTGCGCGTCGAGCGACGCGAAGTGCGCCTTGCGGCGCTTGGAGAACACCGAACGGGCGTGGCTGAAGCGGTGCCACAGCTCGTCGTCCGCCTTGCGGTCGAGTCGCGGCAGGCCCTTCCATGTGTCGACCAGGGCGCGCAGCCGCTCGCCCGCGGTCCGCCACTGCTCGCTCTCGGCGAGCTGCTCGGCCTCCGCGACAAGCTGCTCCTTGGCGACCTTCGCCTCTTCGCTCTGCTTCGCCCTGGCCGCCTTGCGCTCCTCGCGCCGGGAGTCCACCAGCGCGACCAGCGCGTCGAGCCGTTCGCCCAGCGCCGCCAGATCGCCCACCGCGTGCGCCTCGGTCACCGAGACGCGCAGGTGCTCGATCGCGGCCAGCGCGTCCTTGGGCGCGAGATCGGTGGTCCGCACCCGTCGTTCGAGGAGGCCGATCTCCACGACGAGTCCTTCGTACTTGCGCTCGAAGTAGGCGAGCGCCTCCTCAGGAGAACCCGCCTGCCACGAACCGACCTCCTTCTCCCCGTCGGCCGTACGCACGTACACGGTCCCCGTCTCATCGACGCGGCCCCACGGGTCGCTGCTCACAGCGCCTCCTCCACGTGATGCCCGGCCGGCTCACGGCCGGACATCTTCCACAGAATTTCACCGGTTGGGCCGCACGCCCTGACCGGTCCAACGCCAACATAGGCGACCAGCACCCCGGCTGTCCGCATCCGATGCGGGCCCAATCAGGATTTGCTGACGGTCGCCTTGTTGATCACCACGGTCGCGTTCGGCGCGGTGTTGCCCGTCGTCTGGTCGGCGGGCTGGGCGCCCGCGGCGGCGATTTTGTCGAGCACCTTCATACCGGCGGCGTCGATCGTGCCGAACGGCGTGTAGCTCGGAGCCAGCGGGCTGTCCTTGTAGACCAGGAAGAACTGGCTGCCGCCGGTGTGCGCCTGGCCGGTGTTGGCCATGGCCACGGTGCCCGCCGGGTACGTCACGGTCTTCTGCGCGTCGGCCTTGCCGAACGCCGTCAGATTCTCGTCCGGGATCGTGTAGCCGGGGCCGCCGTTGCCCTGCGCGGTCGGGTCGCCGCACTGGAGGACGAAGATGCCCTCGGTGGTCAGCCGGTGGCACTTGGTGTGGTCGAAGAAGCCCTTGTCCGCGAGGAACTTGAAGGAGTTCGTGGTGTCGGGGGCCTTCGCCGCGTCCAGCGCGATCGGGATCGAGCCGCAGGTCGTCTGGAGCGTGAAGGTGTACTTCGCGCTCTTGTCGATCGCCATCTTCGGCTCGGTCTTCCACTGCTCCGTGCCCGGCGCGCCCGCGTCCGCCTTGCCGCACGGGTCCGGCGCCTTCGAGGGGGTCGCCGACGGCGACGCGCTGGCGTTGGCCGCCGCGTCGTCCGTGGACTTCTTCTTGCTGTTGCTGTCGAAGGCGCCCAGGCCCCAGGCGGAACCGCCGCCGATGACGACCACGGCGAGCACGGCGGCGATCACCGAATTGCGCGTCCGCGACTTGCGGCGCATCTGCACCCGCCGCTGCTGCTGCCGCTCGAACTTCTCCCGGGCGAGCTGCCGCCGCCGCTGATCCTTGGTGACCACTTCGCCGTCTCCCGGTCGTGTCTCGTGAGTGCTGTGCGATGACTGTGTTTCCGCTGTCCACGACCTGTCGGCAGGCCGTGTGCCGCGGTGCGCTCGAACGCGAATACGCGTGCCGCAGATCTTCGCGGCATGCGCGTCCCCCGTCCAGTCCGCACGCGGTCCGATGAGGGCACAATACGAGTTCGCTGCGGCGGTACGGCGGCCGGTAGGCTCGTGAACGGCCGATATCTCCCGCGGCCGACACCGCGGACGACAGAAGGACGAACGTGCTCATTGCCGGGTTCCCCGCCGGGGCCTGGGGCACCAATTGTTATGTGGTCGCCCCCGCCGCGGGTGAGGAGTGCGTGATCGTCGACCCGGGCCACCTCGCGGTCCAGGGCGTCGAGGACACCCTCGCCAAGCACCGACTGAAGCCCGTCGCCGTCATCCTCAGCCACGGCCACATCGACCATGTCGCCTCGGTCGTACCGGTCTGCGGCGCGCACGACGTGCCCGCCTGGATCCACCCCGAGGACCGGTACATGCTCAGCGACCCCGAGAAGGCGCTCGGCCGCGCCATCGGGCAGCCGCTGATGGGGGAGCTGACCATCGGCGAGCCCGACGACGTCAAGGAACTGGCCGACGGCGCCGCGCTGACGGTTGCGGGTCTGGAGTTCTCCGTCGCGCACGCGCCCGGCCATACCAGGGGGTCGGTGACGTTCAGGCTGCCAGAGACCGCCGACATCCCGTCGGTGCTGTTCTCCGGCGACCTGCTCTTCGCCGGCTCCGTCGGACGCACCGACCTGCCCGGCGGCTCCATGGCCGAGCTGTACGAGTCGCTGGCGCGTGTGTGCCTGCCGCTCGACGACTCGACCGTGGTGCTCTCCGGCCACGGCCCCCAGACGACCATCGGCCGCGAGCGCGCCGCCAACCCCTACCTGGGTGAGGTGGCCCGCGGCCCAGGAGCCGGAGACCCGGCTCCGCGACGAGGATTGTGACGGATTCAGTGAGTTCCGCCGTACGCGCCTTCCAGGCCCCCAAGGGCACCTACGACCTGCTGCCGCCCGACTCCGCGGTGTTCCTCGCGGTGCGCGAGGCCATCGCCGCGCCCGCCCGCCGGGCCGGTTACGGCTATGTCGAGACCCCCGGTTTCGAGAACGTCGAACTGTTCTCCCGCGGTGTCGGGGAGTCCACCGACATCGTGACCAAGGAGATGTACACCCTCACCACCAAGGGCGGCAGCGAACTCGCGCTGCGCCCCGAGGGCACCGCCTCCGTCCTGCGCGCGGCCCTCCAGGCCAACCTGCACAAGACGGGGAATCTGCCGGTCAAGCTCTGGTACTCCGGCTCCTACTACCGCTACGAGCGCCCGCAGGCGGGCCGCTACCGGCACTTCTCGCAGGTCGGCGCGGAGGCGATCGGCGCCGAGGACCCGCTGCTCGACGCGGAGCTGATCATCCTGGCGGTGGACGCGTACACCGACCTCGGGCTGCGCGACTTCCGGCTGCTGCTCAACTCGCTCGGCGACCGCGAGTGCCGTCCGGTCTACCGGGCCGCCCTCCAGGACTACCTGCGCGGCCTGGACCTGGACGAGGAGACCCGCGCCCGGATCGAGATCAATCCGCTGCGGGTGCTCGACGACAAGCGCGACTCCGTACAGAAGCAGCTCGCCGACGCGCCGCTGATCCGCGACCACCTGTGCGAGGCGTGCAAGGCGTACCACGAGGAGGTGCGCGCGCTGCTGACCGAGGCGGGCGTGGCCTTCGAGGACGACCCCCGGCTGGTGCGCGGCCTGGACTACTACACCCGCACCACCTTCGAATTCGTCCACGACGGGCTCGGCTCGCAGTCCGCGGTCGGCGGCGGCGGGCGCTACGACGGGCTCTCCGAGATGATCGGCGGCCCGGCGCTGCCGTCGGTCGGCTGGGCGCTGGGCGTGGACCGTACGGTGCTCGCGCTGCGCTCGGAGGGCGTGGAACTGGCCCTTCCCGCGGTCACCGACGTCTACGCCGTACCGCTCGGCGACGAGGCGCGGCGGGCGCTGTTCGGCACGGTCACCGCGCTGCGCAGGGCCGGGATCGCCGCGGACTTCGCCTTCGGCGGCAAGGGCATGAAGAACGCGATGAAGTCCGCGAACCGCTCCGGCGCCCGATTCGCGCTCGTCGCGGGGGAGCGGGACCTCGCCGAGGGCGTCGTCCAGCTCAAGGACCTGGGCAGCGGCGAGCAGACGGCGGTCCCGCTCGCCGAGGTGGTCGCGAGCGTCAAGGCGCGGCTCGTTTGACCCTCTTCCGTGTACCAGGGCGTGCAGGACTTATCCAGTCCTGACCGCCCTGGTGCACAATGTTGGGTGCCCGCTCCCCACGACCTAAGAGATCGGCGATCATGACGACTTCCGCGTTGGACGAGACGCGTACGGACGGCGGCGCCGAGGACGAGCGGCGGCCGGCCGACGGCATCGGAGCAGGGCGCGCGTACACCTGGCTGCTGCTGATCTGCGGCCTGCTCGGCACGGTCGCCGCGTTCGTGATCACCGATGACAAGTTCAAGCTGCTGGAAGACCCGAATTACACCCCCGCGTGCAGCCTGAACCCGATCATCTCCTGCGGCAACATCATGAAGAGCGAGCAGGCCCACGCGTTCGGCTTCCCGAACCCGATGATCGGCATGATCGCCTATCCGGTCATGATCTGCGTCGCGATGGGCATCCTGGCCGGCGCCCGCTACCGTCCCTGGTTCTGGCTCGGCCTCCAGGCGGGCACCCTGTTCGGTGTCGGATTCTGCACCTGGCTCCAGTACCAGTCGCTCTACAGCATCGGCTCGCTCTGCCTGTGGTGCAGCCTCGCCTGGGTCGTGACCATCGCCGCGTTCTGGTACACGGCGGTGCACAACGTCAAGCACCGGATCATCAAGGTGCCCGAGGGCGCGCGCACCGCCGTGCTGGAGTTCCACTGGGTCGTGCCGGTGCTCTGGTACGGGGTGCTCATCCTGCTGATCCTGACCCGCTGGTGGTCGTACTGGAAGACGCTGGTCTGAGCGGGTCCGCCGAGCGGCCCGCCCGCTACAGCGGCGTGACGTAGGCGCCGGAGATGCCGCCGTCCACCAGGAACTCGGCGGCGGTGATGAATCCGGCGTCGTCGCTGGCCAGGAACGCCACGGCGGCGGCGATCTCCTCGGCCGCCGCGAACCGCCCCAGCGGAATGTGCACCAGCCGCCGCGCCGCCCGCTCCGGGTCCTTCGCGAACAGCTCGCGCAGCAGCGGGGTGTCCACGGGCCCGGGGCACAGCGCGTTCACCCGGATCCCCTCGCGGGCGAACTGCACGCCCAGCTCCCGCGTCATCGCCAGCACCCCGCCCTTGGACGCGGTGTACGAGATCTGCGAGGTCGCCGCGCCCATCACCGCCACGAACGACGCGGTGTTGATGATCACCCCCTTGCCCTGCCGCCGCATGTACGGCAGCGCGGCCTTGCAGCACAGGTAGACCGACGTCAGATTGACCTCCTGCACCCGGCGCCATGCGTCCAGCCCGGTGGTGAGGATCGAGTCGTCGTCGGGCGGTGAGATCCCCGCGTTGTTGAAGGCGATGTCGACCGAGCCGTAGGTGTCGTGGGCGGCCTTGAACAGCGCCTCGACCTGCTCCGGGTCGGTCACGTCGGTGGCGACGAAGAGCCCGCCGGTCTCCTCGGCCGCCGCCCGCCCGCTGTCCTGGTCGATGTCGGCGACCACGACCCTGGCCCCTTCCGCGGCGAACCGCCGCGCCGTGGCCAGGCCGATGCCGCTGCCGCCGCCGGTGATGACGGCGGTACGGCCGACGAGGCGGCGGCAGACCGGCTGCTCCGTCCCGGCGGCGGCAGCCGTGCCGGTCACGTCTGTGCTGTCTGTGGTCTCGGGCATACCCTGCTACTCCTCGGTGCCGATGAAGACGTTCTTGGTCTCGGTGAACGCGGTGAGCGCGTCGGGTCCCAGCTCGCGGCCGAGCCCCGACTGCTTGAAGCCGCCGAAGGGCGTCCAATAGCGCACACTGCTGTGCGAGTTGACGGACAGATTCCCCGCCGCGACACCGCGCGCGAGCCGCAGCGCGCGGCCCAGGTCGCGGGTCCACAGCGAGCCGGACAGGCCGTACGGTGTCGCGTTCGCCAGCCGCAGCGCGTCCGCCTCGTCGTCGAAGGGCAGCACGACCGCCACCGGGCCGAAGATCTCCTCGGTGGCCGCTGGCGCGCCGGGGTCGGCCGGGGCGAGCACCGTCGGCGGGTACCAGAAACCGGGGCCCTCGGGCGCGGAACCCCGTGCCACGACTGGCAGTTCGGGCGTGACGTAGCCGCGGACCCGCTCGCGCTGGGCCGCCGAGATCAGCGGGCCCATCGCGGTCGCCGGGTCCGCCGGGTCGCCGACCCGCACCGCCCGCACGCCGGAGGCCAGCAGGTCGAGGAAGCGGTCGTAGACCTCGCGCTGCACCAGCAGCCGGGTGCGGGCGCAGCAGTCCTGGCCCGCGTTGTCCAGGAACGCCATCGGGTCCGCGGCGCGCTCCAGATCGGCGTCCGCGAAGACGACGTTGGGGCTCTTGCCGCCCAACTCCAGCGTGAGCCGCTTCACTTGGGCCGCACACCGCTCCATGATCCGCTTGCCGACCGCCGTGGAGCCGGTGAAGACGATCTTCCGTACGTCGGGGTGGTCGACCAGCCGCGCCCCGGCGACGGGACCCGCGCCGGGCACCACCTGGAACAGGCCCTCGGGCAGCCCGGCGGCCAGGGCGAGTTCGGCCAGCCGCAGGGCGGTCAGCGGGGTGGTCTCCGCGGGCTTGAGCACGACGGCGTTGCCCGCGGCCAGCGCGGGGGCGAAGCCCCAGGCGGCGATCGGCATCGGGAAGTTCCACGGCACGATGACGCCGACCACGCCGAGTGGTTCGTGGAAGGTCAGGTCGAGGCCGCCCGCCACCGGGATCTGACGGCCGCTCAGGCGCTCGACGCCGCCCGCCGCGTACTCCAGCAGGTCCCGGACGTTGCCCGCCTCCCAGCGGGCGTTGCCCACGGTGTGGCCCGCCTCCCGCACCTCCAGCGCGGCCAGTTCCTCCAGGTGCGCGTCGACCTCGGCGGCGAACCGCCGCAGCAGCCGGGCGCGTTCACCCGGCGCGAGCGCCGCCCAGCCCCGCTGGGCCCGCACCGCGGCGGCGACCGCCGCGTCCACGCCCTCCGGGGAGGTCGCCGCGACCGTCGCGACGACCTCCTCGGTGGCGGGGTTGAGTACGTCGTGGCTCTCCTGCATCCCGTCCGCCCTTACATCCGCTCGAAGGAGCGGAACCGCTCCCAGTCCGTGACCGCGGTGTCGAACTGCCGCTGCTCGATCCGCGCCATGTTCGCGTAGTGCGCGACGACCTCGGGGCCGAACACCTCACGGGCCAGGTCGCTGCCCGACCACAGCTCGGCGGCCTCCCGCAGCGATCCGGGCACCCGCTCGTACGACTCCGTGTACGCGTTGCCCGTACACGGCTCCGGCAGCTCCAACTCCCGCTCGACGCCGTGCAGTCCGGCCGCGACCATCGCGGCGACCGCCAGATACGGGTTCACGTCGCCGCCCGGCACCCGGTTCTCCAGCCGCAGCGACGGGCCGTGGCCGACCACGCGCAGCGCGCAGGTGCGGTTGTCCCGGCCCCAGGCGACCGCGGTGGGCGCGAAGGAGCCGGGGCGGAACCGCTTGTAGGAGTTGATGTTCGGCGCGAAGAACAGCGAGAACTCCCGCAGGGCGGCGAGCTGTCCGGCCAGGAAGTGCCGCATCAGCGGGGACATCGCGGTGGGGGAGTGGTCCTCGGGGTCGGCCATCGCCGGGGCGCCGTCCGCGTCCCGCAGCGACAGGTGGATATGGCAGGAGTTGCCCTCGCGCTCGTTGAACTTCGCCATGAAGGTGACCGCCATGCCCTCCTGCGAGGCGATCTCCTTGGCGCCGGTCTTGTAGACGCTGTGCTGGTCGCAGGTGGTCAGCGCCTCGTCGTAACGGAACACCACCTCGTGCTGGCCGAGGTTGCACTCGCCCTTCGCGGACTCCGGGACCAGCCCGGCGCCCGCCATCTCGTTGCGGATGCGGCGCAGCAGCGGCTCGACCCGGGCGGTGGCCAGCACCGAGTAGTCGGCGTTGTACTGGTTGGCCGGGGTCAGCCCGCGGTAGCCGCTGTCCCACGCCCGCTCGTAGGTGTCGCGGAAGACCAGGAACTCCAGCTCGGTGCCCGCGTGCGCGGTCAGGCCGTGCCCGGCGAGCCGGTCGAGCTGCTGCCGCAGGATCTGCCGCGGCGAGGCACTGACCGGGCTGCCGTCCTCCCACGTCAGATCGGCCAGCAGCAGCGCGGTGCCGTCCTGCCAGGGGACGCGGCGCAGCGTCGAGGGATCGGGGCGCATCGCGAAGTCGCCGTAGCCCCGCTCCCAGGACGACATCGCGTAGCCGTCCACCGTATTGAGGTCGATGTCGACGGCGAGCAGGTAATTGCACCCCTCCGAGCCGTGCGGCAGCACCTCCTCCAGGAAGAACGGAGCCGCGAACCGCTTGCCCTGGAGCCGCCCCTGCATATCGGTGAAGGCCAGGACGACGGTGTGGATCTCGCCCGCCGCCACCAGCGAGCGGAGCGCGCCGACGGACAGGGCTGGAGTGTGTTCTGCCACAGCGGAACCTCTCGGATCGGTCGGAAGACTTAAGGTATGGCTGTGAACCATTGAAGGGAAGGGGGCCTCGCCATGACGGAGCGGATGACGGAACCGATGGCCGATTCGACGGCCGAGCCGGCGGCCGGGTCAGCGGCCGGGCGGCCGGCGGAGCCCCCGGCGCTGGCCGCCGATCCGCTCGACACGGTGCTGCGCCCGGTGCGCGGCGGCAATGGCTTCGAGGAGGCCGTGGAACGGCTGCTCCAAGTGGTCCGGCTCGGCCTGGTCCCCGCCGGCGGACGGCTGCCACCGGAACGGGAACTCGCCGGGCGGCTGGCGATCAGCCGGGTCACCCTGCGCGAGGCGCTGCGCGTGCTGCACGAGCAGGGCCTGGTCGAGAGCCGCCGCGGTCGCCAGGGCGGCACCTTCGTCCGGCCGAGGCCGCCCGGCGCGGACGGCCCGCCCGTGGACGCGGCGGGCCTGGGCGCGGCAGGTCTGGACGCGGCGGCCCTGGACGACGTGCTCCGCTTCCGCGAGGTGCTGGAGGTGGGCGCCGCCGGGCTCTGCGCCCGCGCCCGCCTCACCGGAGCGGACGCCGACCTGCTGCGGGCCCGGCTGCGCGCCACCGGGGACGCCTCCATCGAGGACTACCGGCGCGCCGACACGCTCCTGCACCTCGCGATAGCCGAGCTGTCCGGCTCCCCCTCGCTGGCCCGCCAGTACGCCGCCGTCCGCGCCCGGGTCAACCAACTCCTGGACGGCATCCCCATGCTGGTCCGCAACATCGAGCACTCCCAGGGCCAGCACGCCGCCCTGGTCGCCGCCGTCCTGGCCGCCGACGAAACGCGGGCGCGGCAGACGATGCGGCAGCACCTCGCGGGCACGGCGTCACTGCTGCGGGGCTTTCTGTCCTAGCGCCGGGGCGGAAGATCGCGCCGGTTAAGGTACGAGTCCGGACCATTGGCCGACGCGGGAGGACGGGGACGGTGCCGAGGACGCTGCTGGTGGGGGTCACCACCTATCTGGAGCGGGCGCGCTGGGGGCTGTGGGACACCTCGGCCGTCCTGCTGCCCGCCGTCTACCCGCGCCTGGTGCAGGCCGCGGGCGCCGTCGCCGTCCTGCTGCCGCCCGACGCGGCCGAGCGCGCACCGGCGGCCGTCGCGCGGATGGACGCGGTGATCGTGGCGGGCGGCCCCGACATCGCGCCCGAGCACTACGGCGCACCACGGCACCCGCGCACCGGGCCGCCCGCACCGGAGCGCGACGGCTGGGAGTCGGCCGTCCTGCGCGCCGCGCTGGACGCGGCCGTCCCCGTCCTCGGGATCTGCCGCGGCATGCAGCTCATGAACGTGCTGTACGGCGGCACGCTCGTCCAGCACCTGCCGGACCGCGTCGGCCACGACGCCCACGCCCCCGGGCCCGGCGTCTTCGGCGAGCACCGCGTCACGCCCGTGCCCGGCACCCTGCTGGCCCGCGTGCTGCCGGGCCCCCAGGACGTGCCCACCTACCACCACCAGGCCGTCGACCGCCTCGGCGACGGTCTCACCGCCGCCGCGCACGCCGACGACGGCACCGTCGAGGCCGTCGAGGCGCCCGGCGAACGCTTCGCCCTCGGCGTGCAGTGGCACCCCGAGAACGGCACCGACCCGCGCCTGGTCCACGCCCTGCTCGCCGCCGCCGCCGACCGGGCTGTCACACCCAGCGCATAGGCTGCCGGAGTGGAGCCAGATCTGTTCACCGCAGCCGCAGAGGACCGTCACGAGCGGGATCCGGGCAGCAGCCCGCTCGCCGTACGGATGCGGCCCCGTACCCTCGACGAGGTCGTCGGCCAGCAGCACCTGCTGCGCCCCGGCTCCCCGCTGCGCCGCCTGGTGGCCGACGGCGGGGGACCGGCGGGCGCGTCCTCGGTGATCCTGTGGGGGCCGCCGGGCACCGGGAAGACCACGCTGGCGTACGTGGTCAGCAAGGCCACCGACAAGCGCTTCGTCGAACTCTCGGCGATCACCGCGGGCGTCAAGGAGGTCCGCGCGGTCATCGAGAGCGCCAAGCGCCAGGCGGGCGGGTACCAGCGCGAGACCGTGCTGTTCCTGGACGAGATCCACCGCTTCAGCAAGGCCCAGCAGGACTCCCTGCTGCCCGCCGTCGAGAACCGCTGGGTCACCCTGATCGCGGCCACCACGGAGAACCCGTACTTCTCGATCATCTCGCCGCTGCTGTCCCGCTCCCTGCTGCTCACCCTCGAACCGCTCACCGACGACGACCTGCGCGGTGTGCTGCGCCGCGCGGTGACCGACGAGCGCGGTCTGGGCGGCGCGGTGACGCTGCCGGACGACGCGGAGGAGCACCTGCTGCGGATCGCCGGCGGCGACGCGCGGCGCGCCCTGACCGCCCTGGAGGCGGGCGCGGGCTCCGCCCTGGACAAGGGCGAGGACACGCTCACCCTGGCCACCCTCGAAGAGTCCGTCGACCGGGCCGCCGTGCGCTACGACCGCGACGGCGACCAGCACTACGACGTGGCCAGCGCCCTCATCAAGTCCATCCGCGGCTCCGACGTGGACGCCGCCCTGCACTACCTCGCCCGCATGATCGACGCGGGCGAGGACCCGCGTTTCATCGCGCGGCGCCTGATGATCTCCGCCAGCGAGGACATCGGCCTCGCCGACCCCACCGCCCTGCCCACCGCCGTCGCCGCCGCCCAGGCCGTCGCCATGATCGGCTTCCCCGAGGCCGCGCTGACCCTCAGCCACGCCACCATCGCGCTGGCGCTCGCGCCGAAGTCCAACGCGGCCACCACCGCGATCGGCGCGGCGCTGGCGGACGTACGGGCGGGCAAGGCGGGACCCGTGCCCGCGCACCTGCGCGACGGCCACTACAAGGGCGCCGCCAAGCTCGGCCACGCCCAGGGGTACGTCTACCCGCACGACGTGCCCGGCGGCATCGCCGCGCAGCAGTACGCGCCGGACGAACTGCGCGACCGCCGCTACTACGAGCCGACCCGGCACGGCACGGAGGCCCGTTACGCGGACGTCCTGGACCGGGTCCGCGCCCGGCTCGCGGGCGAGGCCCCGGCCTCGGACTGACCCACCCCCGGATCAGCAGTCGCGGGCCGCGTCGAAGAGGGCGTGCATCGAGCGGCGCAGCCCGTCGCGGTCGCGGACGGGCTCGGGGAAGTCGAAGCGGGCGTCGAAGACGCTGTTGCCGCCGGTGAAGCGCACGCGCAGCCCGAAGCGGTCGAGCGCCAGCGGCACGGCGCTCAGCGTCGGGCGCGAGCCCGCGAAGGCGCCGTCGCAGGACGCCTCGCGGCGGCCGACGAGGGCGCACAGCAGACCCACCTGGGCGCTGTGGGCGGCGGCGAGGTGCTGGAGCAGTTCGCTCTCGTACTCCGCGAGCGGGTCGGCGGCGGCGTCGGCGAACTCGTCGGGCTCGACCAGGGCGGCGCCCCACAGGTCGTCCAGTGAGATCTCGCCGGTCTCCAGGCGGAGCAGCGTCGTACCGGACTCCATCGCGCCGCCCGGGACGGGTGTCAGCCAGCCGGCGACCCAGGCCCTGCCGCGGATCCGGTGCGGCACCGCGACCGGCGCCACATCCGTGATCTCCAGCACAGCCTCGATCTCCTCGCCGCCCGCGGCCCGCACCACGCGCACGGCGGGGGATTCGTCGGGGAACAGCAGGAACACGTCGCCGGTGGGCCCCACGGAGCGGCGCACCGGGGTCATGACGTCGGATCCGGCCGTGGCCAGGCCGGGAATCGTCACGACGGCGGACGAGTTATTCTCGACGAGAGTTCGCGCGCGTTCGGCTGCCGAGGGCAGCCGGGGCGCTTCTTCCACTTCGGGACGCGGCTGACCATGTGCTGGTACGCCAGGCATGGGGTTCCCGGGTCGAAACATGCGTTCTCCTCAGCTAAGGTAAGCCTTACCTAATTTACACGGAGGTTCCACGCACGTGAATCAGTCGCGTCCCAAGGTCAAGAAGTCCCGGGCGCTGGGCATCGCGCTCACCCCCAAGGCGGTCAAGTACTTCGAGGCCCGCCCCTACCCGCCCGGTGAGCACGGTCGCGGTCGCAAGCAGAACAGCGACTACAAGACCCGGCTGCTGGAGAAGCAGCGGCTGCGCGCGCAGTACGACATCAGCGAGCGGCAGATGCAGCGCGCGTACGACCGCGCCAAGAAGGTCTCCGGCAAGCGGACCGGCGAGGCCCTGATCATCGAGCTGGAGCGGCGCCTGGACGCCCTCGTGCTCCGTGCCGGTCTGGCCCGGACGATCTACCAGTCCCGCCAGATGGTCGTGCACGGCCACATCGAGGTCAACGGCCGCAAGGTCGACAAGCCGTCCTTCCGGGTCAGCCCGGACGACGTCGTGACCGTCCGCGAGCGCTCCCGCGAGAAGACGCCGTTCATCGTCGCCCGCGAAGGCGGCTGGGCCGGTGAGGGCGAGGCCCCTCGCTACCTCCAGACCAACCTCCAGGCCCTCGCCTTCCGCCTGGACCGGGACCCCAACCGCAACGAGATCCCCGTCATCTGCGACGAGCAGCTCGTCGTCGAGTACTACGCCCGCTGACCCCCTCCTGGGAGGTCGCCGAGGTGGGGCGCCGCGCTCCGTACGGGAGGCGGTCGCCCCCCGGGGGCCCGGTCAACCGGCCGGTGGCAAGCGGCCCCCGGGACCGGTGGTGACGTCGCCGCCGTCGTGGTCGGTCGTGTAGCGCGTCCCTCAGCCGCCGCTGGGAAGTACCCGCGTCCCCCTCACTCGGGGGCGACCACCTCCGCGGGGGCCGCGCTCCTGGCGGGGGCCTTCCGGGCGGGACGCTCGCGGGTGGCGGCGGCGGGCGACGGGCGGTGGAGGGCGCGGTGGACCGCCGCGTCCAGCCCGAACCGCTCGCCTTCGCTCAGGGCGGCGGCGTAGGCGTCGTCACCCAGCGCCGCCCGCACCCGCGCCTCGCACAGCACGTGCGGGGCGTTGAAGAAACGGGAGCCGAACAGGCGCAGGCCGACCGAGGCCCACAGGCGCCCCGCGGCGCCCTGGAGGACCGCGGCCTCGTGCGGGGCGCCCTCGTCCTCGGTGATGAGGGCCAGCAGCTCCAGGGCGAGCACCGCGCCGACCAGGTCGCGGAAGGCGTGGTCGATGGTCAGCGCCTCCTCGGCCAGCCGCCGCGCCTCCGCGCGGTCGCCGCCGAGCCAGGCGGCGTAACCGAGGACGTAGAGCGCGTAGGCCAGCGTCCAGCGCTCCCCGTGGTCGTGGCAGATGTCGCGGGCCTCCGCGGCGAGGGTCACCGCCTGGTCCAGGTCGCCCTGGAAGGCCACCGCCATCGCCAACTCGACCTGCGCCATGAGGACGTTGCTGTTGAGTTCGCCGATCCGGCGGTAGCGCAGCAGCGCGTCCCCGATGAACCGCTCGGCCCGCGGCATGTCGTCGGAGACCAGCGCGAGGCAGCCCAGCCGGTGGACCGCGTACGCCATCGCCGTGCCGTTGTCGGCCGCCTCGGCCTCGCTGCGGCACTGCTGGAGCACGTCGAGCGCGGTGACCGAGTCGCCCTGGAGCAGCGTCACATAGCCGTACACCCACATCGCCTTGGCGCGCGCCTCCGAGCGCCCCGCGGCGAGGTCGAGGGCCCGCTCCAGCCAGTGCCTGCCCTCCGCGAGCCGCCCGCAGCCGACCCAGCAGAACCACAAGGTGCCCGCCAGGTACTGGCCGACGGCCGGGTCCTCCGGCGGCCGGTCCGCGGCGCCGTCCAGACTGAACTCCAACGCCAGCCGGAGATTGGGCAGTTCGGCCTCGACCCGCGCGGCCACCTCCGACTGCCGGGGGCTGAACCAGTCCAGCTCGCACCAGGTGGCCAGACCCAGGTACCAGTCGCGGTGCCGCCGCCGCATCCGTACGTCGTCGCCGAGCGCGGCCAGCCAGCCCGCGCCGTACTCGCGGACCGTGTCCAGCATCCGGTAGCGCACCAGACCGTCGGCGCCCTCCTCGCGGCTGAGCACCGACTGGTCGACCAGCGCGGACACCGTCTCCACGATGTCCTCCTCGGCCAGGTCGGGACCCGCGCACACGTACTCCACCGCGTCCAGGTCGAACCGTCCGGCGAAGACCGACAGCCGCGCCCACAGCAGCCGCTGGCCCGGCGTGCACAATTCGTGGCTCCAGCCGATCGCCGTACGCAGCGCGCGGTGCCGGGCGGGCGCGGTGGGGTCGCCGCCGGTCAGCAGCCGGAAGCGGTCGTCGAGCCGTTCGAGCACCTGCTCCACCGACAGCGCCCGCAGCCGGACCGCCGCCAGTTCGAGGGCGAGCGGAAGGCCGTCGAGCCGGGCGCACAGCTCCAGGACGGGACCGCTGTTGGCCGCCGTCACGGTGAAGCCCGGCAGCACGGCCGCGGCGCGCTCGGCGAACAGCCGCACGGCGTCGCTGCGGGCGTCCGGCGCGGGCAGCGGCGCCAGCGGCAGCAGCCGCTCCCCGGTGATGCCCAGCGGCCTGCGGCCGGCCGCCAGCACCCGCAGCCCCGGCGCGCGGCGCAGCAACTCCGCGGCGAGGGAGGCCACTTCGGCGTGCACCCGGTCGTAGCCGTCGAAGACCAGCAGCAGCTCGCGGCCGGCCAGCCCCTCGGTCAGCACCGAACGCGTCGAGCGGGTGGTGTGGTCCGCCAGCCGCAGCGCCTCCGCGACCGCGTGGTCCAGCAGCGACGCGTCGCCGAGCCCGGACAGGTCGACCAGCCAGACGCCGCCGAGGAAACGGTCCTGCGCGTGCCTGGCGGCCCGCAGCGCCAGTCGCGTCTTGCCCACCCCGCCGACCCCGGTCACGGTGCTCAGCCGGGACTCCGCCGCCGGCGACAACAGCGCGTCGAGCGCCGCGAGTTCGGACGTCCTGCCGACGAAGCCGGTCAGCTCGGCGGGGAGGTTACCCACAGTCTCCATGGTGTACGGAGCGTACTTGACTGTGCGCGGACCGTACAATCCCGTCGCCGAGTAGTGGTATAACGCCCGCGCTTGCCCGGTTGTGGGACAGCCCCGGCGCGCGCGTAATGCGGTACGGACGCGCAGGCCCGGCGCGATAGGGTCGGAGGCCGATGTCGTGGTGAAAACCAGCCGCGGACCGCGGTCGTGAGAAGCGGCCGTGGAAGCGGTCGCGGGAAGCAGCCGTGAGAAGCGGCCGAAACTGCGCGGCGAAGTGTCCGTGAGATGCCGACGGTGAGGGAGCGGAGCAACGTGTCCGGTGCAGAGGTGGCTGGCCTCATCGTGGCGGTCTTCTGGGCGATCCTGGTGTCGTTCCTGGCCGTCGCGCTGGTCAGGCTCGCCCAGACGCTCAAGCGGACCAGTGAACTCGTGGCAGGCATCACCGAGCAGGCCGTACCGCTGCTCGGCGACGCCTCCGACGCGCTGCGCACCGCCCACAGCCAGCTCGACCGGGTCGACACCATCACCGCGGAGGTCGCCGAGGTGACGGCCAACGCCTCCGCGCTCTCCTCCACCGTCGCGTCGGCCTTCGGCGGACCCCTGGTGAAGGTCGCCGCCTTCAGCTACGGCGTACGGCGCGCGGTCGGCCTGCGGACCTCCGGCGGAGCGGGCGCGGGCGCGGCGGCCAACGGCGCGGCGGGCACCGACCGCTCCCGTGCCAGGACCGTCAAGGCAGGCAAGGTGCTCCCCGCCGCCCGGCGCGGCGGCCGTCGCAACCGCTCGAAGGACTGAGGCCACATGTTCCGCCGTATGTTCTGGTTCGTCACCGGCGCCGCCACCGGCGTCTGGGCCACCACCAAGGTCAACCGGGCGCTGCGCCGCCTCACGCCCGAGAGCCTCGCGGCGACCGCGGCCGACCGCGCGCTGGAGACCGGCGCGCGGCTGCGGGTGTTCGCCCAGGACGTACGGGCGGGCATGACGCAGCGCGAGAGCGAGCTCCAGGACGCGCTCGGCCTCACCGGCAGCGCCCCGCAATCCGAAATCCCGTCCGAACTCCCGGCACCGCGCCGGAGCATTGCGTACAACCGGAAGGACGAACACTGATGGAGTCGGCAGAAATCCGCCGCCGCTGGCTGCGCTTCTTCGAGGAGCGCGGGCACACCGTTGTCCCTTCGGCGTCGCTCATCGCGGACGACCCGACTCTGCTGCTGGTCCCGGCGGGCATGGTCCCGTTCAAGCCGTACTTCCTCGGTGAGGTCAAGCCGCCCTTCGACCGCGCCACCAGCGTGCAGAAGTGCGTCCGCACCCCGGACATCGAAGAGGTCGGCAAGACCACCAGGCACGGCACGTTCTTCCAGATGTGCGGCAACTTCTCCTTCGGCGACTACTTCAAGGAAGGCGCCATCAAGTACGCCTGGGAGCTGCTCACCGGCTCCCTGGAGGACGGTGGCTACGGCCTGGAGGCCGACCGGCTCTGGATCACCGTCTACCAGGAGGACGACGAGGCCGAGCAGATCTGGCGCGACGTCATCGGCGTCCCCGCCGAGCGCATCCAGCGCCTCGGCATGGGCCCCAACTTCTGGTCCATGGGCGTCCCCGGACCCTGCGGCCCCTGCTCCGAGATCAACTACGACCGCGGCCCCGAGTTCGGCGTCGAGGGCGGTCCCGCCGTCAACGACGAGCGGTACGTGGAGATCTGGAACCTGGTCTTCATGCAGTACGTGCGCGGCGCCGGTGAGGGCAAGGAGAGCTTCCCGATCCTCGGCGACCTGCCCAGCAAGAACATCGACACCGGCCTCGGCCTCGAACGCCTCGCGATGATCCTGCAGGGCGTGCAGAACATGTACGAGACCGACACCCTGCGCGTCGTCATGGACCGCGCCACCGAACTGACCGGCGTGCGCTACGGCCAGGCCCACGACACCGACGTGTCGCTGCGCGTGGTCGCCGACCACATCCGCACCTCCGTGATGCTGATCGGCGACGGCGTCACCCCGGGCAACGAGGGCCGCGGCTACGTCCTGCGCCGCATCATGCGCCGCGCCATCCGCAATATGCGGCTGATGGGCGCCACCGGACCGGTCGTCGCCGAACTGGCCGACGTCGTCATCAAGACCATGGGCGAGCAGTACCCGGAGCTGATCTCGGACCGCAAGCGGATCGAGACGGTCGCCATCGCCGAGGAGACCGCCTTCCTCAAGGCCCTCAGCGGCGGCACCAACATCCTCGACACCGCCATCACCGAGACCAAGTCGGCCGGCGGCAGCGTGCTCCCCGGCGACAAGGCGTTCCTGCTCCACGACACCTGGGGCTTCCCGATCGACCTCACCCTCGAAATGGCCTCGGAACAGGGCCTGTCGGTGGACGAGGAGGGCTTCCGCCGCCTGATGAAGGAGCAGCGGGACCGCGCCAAGGCCGACGCCCGCGCCAAGAAGACCGGCCACGCCGACCTGTCCGCCTACCGCGAGGTCGCCGACCGCTCCGGCAGCACCGAGTTCACCGGCTACACCCAGAACCACAACGAGGCCACCGTCGTCGGCCTGCTGGTCGACGGCGTCCCGTCGCCCGCCGCCACCGAGGGCGATGAGATCGAAGTGGTGCTCGACCGCACCCCGTTCTACGCCGAGGGCGGCGGCCAGCTCGCCGACACCGGCCGCATCCGCGCCGACAACGGCGCGGTGATCGAGATCCGCGACGTCCAGCAGCCGGTGCCCGGCGTCAGCGTGCACAAGGGCGTCGTCCAGGTCGGCGAGGTCACCGTCGGGGCCGGGGTGCTGGCCCAGATCGACCTCGTACGCCGCCGCGCCATCGCCCGCGCCCACAGCGCCACCCACCTGACCCACCAGGCGCTGCGCGACGCCCTCGGCCCGACGGCCGCCCAGGCCGGTTCCGAGAACGCCCCCGGCCGCTTCCGCTTCGACTTCGGCTCCCCGGCCGCCGTCCCCGGCACCGTCCTCACCGACGTCGAGCAGAAGATCAACGAGGTGCTCGCCCGCGAACTGGACGTCACCGCCGAGGTCCTGCCGATCGCCGAGGCCAAGAGGCAGGGCGCCATCGCCGAATTCGGCGAGAAGTACGGCGAGCGGGTCCGGGTCGTCACCATCGGCGACTTCTCCAAGGAGCTGTGCGGCGGCACCCATGTGCACAACACCGCGCAGCTCGGCCTGGTGAAGCTGCTCGGCGAGTCCTCGATCGGCTCCGGCGTGCGCCGCGTCGAAGCCCTGGTCGGCGTGGACGCCTACCACTTCCTCGCCCGCGAGCACACGGTCGTCGCCCAGCTCACCGAGCTGGTCAAGGGCCGCCCCGAGGAGCTGCCCGACAAGATCTCCGGGATGCTCGCCAAGCTCAAGGACGCCGAGAAGGAGATCGAGCGCTTCCGCGCGGAGAAGGTCCTCCAGGCCGCCGCAGGGCTCGCCGAGAGCGCCGCCGACATCAAGGGCGTCGCCCTGGTCGCCGGTACGGTCCCCGAGGGCACCGGCGCCGACGACCTGCGCAAGCTCGTCCTCGACGTCCGCCAGCGGATCGGCGGCGGACGCCCCGGCGTCGTCGCCCTCTTCACCGTCGCCAACGGCCGCCCGCTGACCGTCATCGCCACCAACGAGGCCGCCCGCGAGCGCGGCATCAAGGCCGGCGAGCTGGTCCGCACCGCCGCCAAGACCCTCGGCGGCGGAGGCGGCGGCAAGGACGACGTGGCCCAGGGCGGCGGCCAGAACCCGGCCGCGGTCCAGGACGCCGTCGAGGCCGTCCAGCGCCTGGTGGGCGAGAAGGCGTGACGGACGGTTCGCCGGATCCGAGCCGCCCGGGGCGGGAAGGCGGCATGAGGAGGGGCCGGAGGATCGCGGTGGACGTCGGGGACGCCCGCATCGGGGTCGCCTCGTGCGACCCCGACGGGATCCTCGCCACGCCGGTCGAGACGGTGCCCGGCCGCGACGTGCCCGCGGCGCTGCGGCGGCTCGCCGCGATCGTGGCGGAGTACGAGCCGATCGAGGTCGTCGTCGGGCTGCCGCGCTCCCTCAACGGGGGCGAGGGCCCGGCGGCGGCCAAGGTCCGCGGCTTCGCCCAGCATGTGGCGAAAGTCATCTCGCCGGTTCCGGTGCGCCTGGTGGACGAACGCATGAGTACGGTCACGGCCACGCAAGGGCTCCGCGCCTCCGGAGTGAAGGCGAAAAAGGGACGCTCCGTAGTGGATCAGGCTGCCGCGGTCATTATTTTGCAAAGTGCGCTGGAGACCGAACGGGTGTCGGGTAAAGCTCCGGGCGAGAGCGTCGAAGTGGTCATCTGATCGCGATACGGTAACGTCTCGCGCGACACGGCGGCGCCCCTCGGGCGCCGCCCGTTTCACAGGGTCGGCAAGCCGGTTGCAGACCGCGTACCAAGGGGACCGATGACTGACTATGGCCGGGGCGCCGGCTCCGAACCGTGGCATCCCGAGGACCCGCTCTTCGGTGACGGCTACGACCAGGCGCAGCAGCCCTACCCGCCGCAGCAGCAGGTGCAGTACCCGCAGGCGGAGTACGACCCCTACGCCACCGGTCAGCACCAGCAGCAGTACCCGCAGCAGCAGGGCGGCCAGCAGTACCCCCAGACCCCGCAGCAGTACGAGCAGCAGGGGTACCCGCAGCAGCAGCCGCAGCACCCGCAGGGGCAGTACCAGCCTCAGCAGCACCCTCAACAGCACCCCCAGCAGCACCCTCAACAGCAGCAGTACCCGCAGGCGCAGTACGACGGCTACGACACCGGCTCCCACTCGGTCGGCGGATACGGCCACCAGGACCCGTATGGCGGGCACCAGCCGCAGGATCCGTACGCGGGCGGCCCGCAGCCCGACTTCTACGGGCAGAACGGCTACCCGCCGCCCCAGCAGCCCCAGTACCGGCAGCAGCCGCAGGCGCCGTTCCAGGGCCAGGGGCCCGGGCAGGGGCCGGGCGGTCCGGGACAGGGCGGTCTGAGTCAGGGCGCTCCGGGGCAGGGTCAGCCGCAGGCGCCGCTGCACGGCCAGGGCCAGCCACAGGGCCAGGGCCCGGCGCAGGGCACGCAAGGCGTCCAGGGGGCGCAGGACGGTCACCCGCAGGAGCCGGGCGCGCGCCCGCTGCGGACGGCTCCGGGCAACACCGGCGACTGGGACGCGGGGGAGGACGACGACCCGCGCGAGCACGCCTTCTTCTCCGGCCGCGACGACGACGATGACGACGCCCCCGCGACCACCACCACGAGCGGCGGCGGCAGGCGCGCGGGCAAGTCGGCCCCCGCCAAGGGCGGCAAGAAGCGCCGCAGCGGCTGCGCGTGCCTGGTCGTCCTGGTCGTCCTGGGCGGCGGCCTCGGCGGCGTCGGCTACTTCGGCTACAACTTCTACCAGGACCGCTTCGGCCCGGCCCCCGACTACTCGGGCAACGGCGCGGGCGAGGTCCAGGTCGAGATCCCCAAGGGCTCGACGATCACCACCATGGGCAACATCCTCAAGTCCGACGGTGTGGTCAAGAGCGTCGACGCCTTCACCGCCGCGGCCCGCAAGAACCCCAAGGGCCAGTTCATCCAGGCGGGCGTCTACGTCCTCAACAAGCAGATGTCGGCGGCCTCGGCCGTCACGATGATGCTCGACCCCAAGTCCCAGAACGCGATGATCATCGCCGAGGGCATGCGCGACGCGCAGATCTACGACGCCATCGACAAGCGTCTCGGCCTCTCCGCGGGCAGCACGAAGAAGGTCGCGCACGACCAGGCCAAGAACCTCGGACTGCCGGACTGGGCGGACACCAGCTCCAAGGTGAAGGACCCGCTGGAAGGTTTCCTCTTCCCGTCCCGCTACGGCGTCGCCAAGGGCATGAAGCCCGAAGCGCTGCTGCGCGAGATGGTCGGCGAGGCGAAGAAGCAGTACGCCCAGTTCGACATGGTCGCCGAGGCGAAGAAGCAGAATCTCAGCTCGCCGCTGCAACTGCTCACCGTCGCCAGCCTGGTGCAGGCCGAGGGCAAGACCGACGACGACTTCCGCAAGATGGCCAAGGTCGTCTACAACCGGATGGTCCCCACCAACAAGGAGACCTTCGGACTGCTCCAGTTCGACTCGACGTACAACTACATCAAGAACACCAGCGCCACGAACATCAGCCTCGCCAAGATCAAGTCCCTGGACGACCCGTACAACACGTACAAGTACAAGGGCCTGCCGCCGGGGCCGATCGGCAACCCGGGCGTCGACGCGCTGAAGGCGGCGATGAACCCCGACAGCGGGAACTGGTACTACTTCATCTCGCTGGACGGCAAGACGACCAAGTTCACCTCGACGCACGCCGAGTTCCAGAAGCTCTACGACCAGTACAACAGCCAGTAGGACCGGGGCACTTCTTCCGTGGACACGACCGGACACCCGGGCACCCGCCGTGCGGCGGTGCTCGGGTCACCCATCGCGCACTCGCTCTCCCCGGTGCTGCACCGGGCCGCGTTCGAGGCGATGGGCCTCGCCGTCGAGTGGCGCTACGACCGCTTCGAGGTCGACGAGGCCGCGCTGCCCGGCTTCATCGGCGGCCTCGACCCCGCCGTCTGGCGCGGTCTGTCGCTGACGATGCCGCTCAAGCGGGCCGTGATCCCGCTGCTGGACGAGATCACCGAGACGGCCGCGTCCGTGGAGGCCGTCAACACGGTCGTGCTCGGCCCCGACGGCCGCCGCAGGGGCGACAACACCGATATCCCCGGCATGCTCGCCGCCCTGCGGGAGCGCGGCATCACCTCCGTGCCCTCCGCGGCGGTCCTCGGCGCCGGGGCCACCGCCTCCTCCGCGCTGGCCGCGCTCGCGCGGCTCGGCACGGCCGAGGTCACCGCGTACGTACGCGGCCCGGCGCGCGCCGCCGAGATGCGGCAGTGGGGCGACCGCCTCGGTGTCGCCGTGCGCGTCGCCGACTGGGCCGACGCCGCCAAGGCCCTCGACGAGCCGCTGGTCATCGCCACCACCCCGGCCGGCGCCGCCGACCACCTCGCCGCCGCCGTCCCGCCCGCCCCCGGCGCCCTCTTCGACGTCCTCTACGACCCCTGGCCCACCCCGCTGGCCGCCGCCTGGTCCCGCCGCGACGCCCCGGTCGTCGGCGGCCTCGACCTCCTGGTCCACCAGGCCGTCCTCCAGATCGAGCAGTACACCGGCCACGCCCCCGCCCCCCTCGCGGCCATGCGCGCGGCGGGCGAGGCCGCGCTGCCGCGGGGGTGACGGTTCCGGCCGGTCGCTGTCCGCACGGTGGACCGTGTCGGGGCACGGCACGTCGGCGTGGGAGGATCGGGGGACAGGACGGCACGCCGTTGCTCGGGGGCGGCCGGACCGGGACGCGCACATCGAGGGAGCACCGTTGAGCAGGTTGCGCTGGCTGACCGCGGGGGAGTCGCACGGACCCGCACTCGTCGCGACGTTGGAGGGGCTGCCGTCCGGGGTGCCGGTCACCACGGAGTTGGTGGCGGACGCGCTG
This sequence comes from Streptomyces sp. NPDC087422, assembly GCF_044744145.1. Classification (NCBI taxonomy): domain Bacteria; kingdom Bacillati; phylum Actinomycetota; class Actinomycetes; order Kitasatosporales; family Streptomycetaceae; genus Streptomyces; species Streptomyces sp. NPDC087422. Next base: position 499,672 of record NZ_JBIUXT010000006.1, read on the forward strand.
GCGCGGCGGCGGCTGGGATACGGGCGCGGGGCGCGGATGAAGTTCGAGCGCGACGAGGTGACCTTCCTGGGCGGCGTACGGCACGGCCTCACCATGGGCAGCCCGGTGGCCGTGATGGTGGGCAACACCGAGTGGCCCAAGTGGGAACAGGTCATGTCGGCCGACCCGGTGGACCCGGAGATCCTGGCGGGCCTGGCGCGCAACGCGCCGCTGACCCGGCCGCGACCCGGCCACGCGGACCTGGCGGGGATGCAGAAGTACGACCTGGACGAGGCACGGCCGGTGCTGGAGCGGGCCAGCGCGCGGGAGACCGCGGCGCGGGTGGCGCTGGGCGCGGTCGCGCGGTCGTACCTGAAGGAGACCGCGGGCATCGAGATCGTCTCGCACGTGGTGGAACTGGCCGGGGCGAAGGCGCCCTACGGCGTGGTGCCGGTGCCCGGCGACGAGGAGCGGCTGGACGCGGACCCGGTGCGCTGCCTGGACGCGGACGCGAGCAAGGCGATGGTCGCGGAGATCGACCAGGCCCACAAGGACGGCGACACGCTCGGCGGCGTCGTGGAAGTGCTGGCGTACGGAGTGCCGGTCGGCCTCGGTTCGCACGTGCACTGGGACCGCAGGCTCGACGCACGGCTGGCCGCCGCGCTGATGGGCATCCAGGCGATCAAGGGCGTCGAGGTCGGCGACGGCTTCGACCTGGCCCGGGTGCCCGGCTCCAAGGCGCACGACGAGATCGTGCCGGGCCCCGACGGCGTCCGGCGCGCCTCCGGCAGGTCCGGCGGCACCGAGGGCGGCATGAGCACCGGAGAGGTGCTGCGGGTCCGCGCCGCGATGAAGCCGATCGCCACTGTGCCCCGCGCGCTCGCCACCATCGACGTCACCACCGGCGAGGTCGCCCAGGCCCACCACCAGCGCTCCGACGTGTGCGCGGTGCCCGCGGCGGGCATCGTCGCCGAGGCGATGGTCGCTCTGGTGCTGGCCGACGCGGTCGCGGAGAAGTTCGGCGGCGACTCGGTCGTACAGACCCGGCGCAGCGTCCGCGGCTTCCTCGACAACCTGGCGATCAAGTGACCGGCCCGGCGATCGTCCTCGTCGGCCCGCCCGGAGCGGGCAAGACCACCGTCGGCCGCGCGCTCGCCGACCGGCTGGGCACCACGTACCGCGACACCGACGCCGATGTGGAGGCCGTCGCGGGCAAGCCGATCCCCGAGATCTTCATCGACGACGGCGAGCCGCGCTTCCGCGAGCTGGAGCGCGCCGCGGTCCGCACCGCCGTCGCCGAGCACGAGGGAGTGCTGTCGCTGGGCGGCGGCGCCGTCATGGACGGCCCCACCCGCGACCTGCTGGCCGGTCTGCCGGTGGTCTTCCTCGACGTCGGCCTGCACCAGGCCGTCCGCCGCGTCGGCCTGGACGCGCCGCGCCCGCTGCTCGCGGTCAACCCGCGCCAGCAGTGGCGCGAGCTGATGGACGTACGCCGCCCGCTGTACACGGAGATCGCCCGCGCCGTGGTCAGCACCGACGACCGCACCCCCGAGGACGTGGCCGAGGCCGTCCTCGACGCACTCCAACTGAAGGACGCATGAGCGAGAACGACGCGGTGGCGCCCCCCACCCGTATCCAGGTCGGTGCCACGGCGGGCACCGAGGCGTACGAGGTGCTGGTCGGTCACCAGCTCCTCGGCGAGCTGCCGGGACTGATCGGGCCCAAGGCGCGCCGGGTGGCCGTCCTACACCCCGAGGCGCTGGCCGGGACCGGCGAGGCGATCCGCGAGGACCTCGCGGAGCAGGGCTTCGAGGCCATCGCCATCCAGCTCCCGAACGCCGAGGAGGCCAAGACCGCCGAGGTCGCCGCCTACTGCTGGAAGGCGCTCGGCCAGACCGGCTTCACCCGCACCGACGTGATCGTCGGCGTCGGCGGCGGCGCCACCACCGACCTGGCCGGTTTCGTGGCCGCGACCTGGCTGCGCGGAGTGCGCTGGATCGCCGTGCCCACCACCGTGCTCGGCATGGTCGACGCGGCCGTCGGCGGCAAGACCGGCATCAACACCGCGGAGGGCAAGAATCTTGTCGGTGCCTTCCACCCGCCCGCCGGAGTCCTCTGCGACCTCGCCGCGCTCGCCTCGCTGCCGGTCAACGACTACGTCAGCGGCCTCGCCGAGATCATCAAGGCCGGGTTCATCGCCGACCCCGGCATCCTCGACCTGATCGAGTCCGACCCGGCCGCCGCCCGCAGCCCGGAGGGCCCGCACACCGGCGAGCTGATCGAACGCGCCATCCGGGTCAAGGCCGAGGTCGTCTCCGCCGACCTCAAGGAGTCCGGCCTCCGCGAGATCCTCAACTACGGCCACACGCTGGCGCACGCGATCGAGAAGAACGAGCGCTACAACTGGCGGCACGGCGCCGCCGTCTCCGTCGGCATGGTCTTCGCCGCCGAACTCGGCCGCCTGGCCGGGCGGTTGGACGACGCGACCGCCGACCGGCACCGCGCCGTCCTGGAGTCCGTCGGACTGCCGCTGACCTACCGCGGCGACCAGTGGCCGAAGCTGGTGGAGACCATGAAGGTCGACAAGAAGTCCCGCGGCGACATGCTGCGCTTCATCGTCCTCGACGGACTCGCCAAGCCGACCGTTCTGGAGGGCCCCGACCCGGCCGTCCTGCTCGCCGCCTACGGGGAGGTCTCCGCGTGACCACCCGCGTCCTGGTGCTCAACGGCCCCAACCTCGGGCGCCTCGGCTCCCGCGAGCCCGACGTCTACGGCGCGACCTCGTACGCCGGTCTGGTCGAGGAGTGCACCAAGCTCGGCGCCGAGCTGGGCTTCGACGTCGAGGTCCGCGAGACCAACGACGAGGCGGAGCTGATCGGCTGGCTGCACGAGGCGGCCGACGGCCGGATTCCCGTCGTCCTCAACCCCGGCGCCTTCACGCACTACTCCTACGCGATGCGCGACGCCGCCGCGCAGCGGACCGCGCCGCTGATCGAGGTGCACATCTCCAACCCGTACGCGCGCGAGGCGTTCCGGCACAACTCCGTCGTGGCCGCCGTCGCCTCCGGTACGGTCGCCGGATTCGGCATCGGGTCGTACCGGCTGGCGCTGCGCGCCCTCGCGGAGGACGGCGGCTCCTAGCGGGGCACCCTGGAGGAGCGCGGCTCGTTCACACAACGGCCGTCAGGGGCTGTACCGTTCCGTGTCGAACGGGTTCGTTACCGGCCGGTTCAAGAAGCTGGTCCTCCGTACGGGATGGAGTGGGGCGAGATGCAGCACGCTGTGGGGGCGCCGCAGCCCGGTGGCCCCACCCCGCCCCAGGGGACGGGCGTCAGTACGGGGCACTTCCCGTTGTCGTCGCCCGCGCCCGTGCAGGTCCCGGCGCCGCACGGCAACGGCTCGCTGTCCGGCGCCTCGCACGGCCCGATAGCCGTGCTGCTGATCGGCGCGGCGGGGGCGGGCAAGACGACGATCGCGCGGCACTGGGCCGATCACCGCGGCGCGCCGACCGCGCACATCAGCCTGGACGACGTACGCGAATGGGTGCGGGCCGGTTTCGCCGACCCGCAGGCGGGGTGGAACGAGCACTCCGAGGCGCAGTACCGGCTGGCCCGCCGCACCTGCGGCTTCGCCGCCCGTAATTTCCTGGCCAACGGCGTCTCCTGCATCATCGACGACGCCGTCTTCCCCGACCGCCCCGCCGTCGGCCTCGGCGGCTGGAAGCGGCACGTCGGGCCCGGCCTGCTCCCCGTCGTCCTGCTCCCGGGACTGGACGTCGTCCTGACCCGCAACGCGGAGCGCACCGGCAACCGCCGCCTGTCGGACGAGGAAGTCGCCCGGATCCACGGCCGTATGGCGGGCTGGTACGGCTCGGGCCTGCCCATCATCGACAACTCCCAGCTCGACGTGGTCTCCGCCGCCGCCGCCCTCGACCGCGTCGTGGCCCGCAGCGCCCAGGGCCCGCCCATCTGGTAGCCCGTCCGCACGATCCGGCGGCGGCGGGCGAGCGGCCCGCGTACGGGCTCACGCGGCAGGCGAGCCTTCGGCGGTACGGGCGCGGCCGGCGGCCCGGCGCCACGGGTGGACGCGCTCAGGAAGCCGGGCCGCCGACGCGCCCATACGCTCGCCACATGTCCGAGGTGCACGCAGCACGCAGAGCACGGCTGCGCGACCGGTGCGCGGCGAACGGCGCGTCCGCCGCGCTGGTGACCCGTCCCGCGAACATCCGCTACCTGACCGGCTGCGCGCCGCAAGGCGCGGCGCTGCTGATCGGCCCGGACGACGACGCGCTGGTGCACCTCACACCGCCGCAGGACGACCGCGACGAACCGCTGCCCGGCGACCTGCGCGCGGTGGTGCTGGCGACGCCGGACGGCGACGCGGCGGTGGCCGCCGCCGACCTGGCCCGCGAGCACCGCGCCGACTCCCTCGCCGTCGAGGAGCACCACCTGACGGTGACCCGGCACCGGGCGATCAGCTCGGTCGTCGGCGCGCTCCCGCTGTCCGACCTCGGCGGCGCCGTCGAACAGCTCCGGCTGGTCAAGGACGAGCACGAGATCGCCAACCTCAGGATCGCCGCGGAGATCGCCGACCAAGCCCTCGGCGAGCTGCTGGAGTCGATCCTGGTCGGCCGCACCGAACGGCACCTCGCCCTGGAGCTGGAGCGCCGCCTGGTCGACCACGGCGCCGAGGGCCCCGCCTTCCGCACCTCCGTCGGCACCGGCCCGAACTCCGGCGCGCCCCGGCACGTGCCGACCGACCGCCGCGTCGAGGAGGGCGACTTCCTGACCGTCCGGCTCGGCGCCCGCTACCGCGGCTACCGCTGCGAAGTCGGCCGTACGTTCGTCATCGGCACCGCTCCCGCAGCCTGGCAGATCGACCTCTACGAGCTGGTGTTCGCCGCCCAGCGGGCCGGCCGCGAGGCGCTCGCACCCGGTGTGGCCTGCCGAGACGTCGACCACGCGACCCGGAGCCCGCTCACCGCCGCCGGCCACGCGGAGGGTCTGGCACAGTGGTCGGGACACGGCGTGGGTCTGGAAATCGACGAGGACCCTCGGCTGTCACCTGCGGCCATGGGTAAACTGGACGCTTGCGTGCCGGTCACCGTCGAACCGGGGGTCCACCTTCCGGGCCGCGGCGGTGTCCGCATCGACGACACACTCGTCGTACGTCCACTGGCGGACGGCGGGCCCGAGCTACTCACCATCACGACCAAGGAACTGCTCGCCCTGTGACGGGCGCGTGCCCTCCTCGGTCCCCGAAGCAGCACTTTCAGGAGATTCCGCAACCGTGGCCACCACGAACGACCTCAAGAACGGCCTCGTGCTCAAGCTCGACAGCGGCCAGCTCTGGACCGTAGTCGAGTTCCAGCACGTCAAGCCCGGCAAGGGCCCCGCCTTCGTGCGCACCAAGCTGAAGCACGTGCTCTCCGGGAAGGTCGTCGACAAGACCTTCAACGCGGGCGTGAAGGTCGAGACCGCCAACGTCGACAAGCGCGGCATGCAGTTCTCCTACAAGGACGGCACCGACTTCGTCTTCATGGACACCGAGACCTACGACCAGATCATCATCGCGCCCGAGACGGTCGGCGACGCCGCCAACTACCTTCTCGAGGGCTTCGAGGCGGTCGTGGCGATGTACGAGGGCTCCGCGCTCTACGTCGAGCTGCCCGCCTCCGTCGAGCTGGTCATCGAGTACACCGAGCCCGGCGTCCAGGGCGACCGCTCCACCGGCGGCTCCAAGCCCGCCCGCCTGGAGACCGGTTACGAGATCGGCGTCCCGCTCTTCATCACCACGGGTGAGAAGGTCAAGGTCGACACCCGTACGGGCGACTACCTCGGCCGGGTGAACAGCTAACCGTGGCTGCCCGGAACAAGGCCCGCAAGCGGGCCTTCCAGATCCTCTTCGAGGCGGAACAGCGGGGCGTCGACCCCAAGACCGCCATGGCGGACTGGATCCGGCTCGCCAGGACCGACGACCGGCAGCCGCCGGTCACCGAGTACACGATGCAGCTCGTCGAGGGCTGTGAGGCGCACGCCGAGCGGATCGACGAACTGCTGTCCAGCTACTCCGTCGGCTGGTCGCTCGACCGGATGCCGGTCGTGGACCGCAATGTGCTGAGGCTCGGCACGTACGAGCTGCTCTGGGAGGACGACGTCCCGGACGCGGTCGTGCTGGACGAGGCGGTGCAGCTCGCCAAGGAGTTCTCCACCGACGAGTCACCGGCCTTCGTCAACGGGCTGCTGGCCCGGCTGATGGAACTGAAGCCGACGCTCAAGCGGTAGGAACCGCGCCCGAGCGCCCGGCCCGTCCTTCCGGGCCCGAAGCAGAAGTTGAACAATATTCTGCTTCGGGCCTGGTGTGTGTCCTGGCCCTGGCCTAGATTCCCGCGCATGGACGAAACGGACGACCGGACCGACGACGCGATCCTGAAGCACCTCGCCGGACTGCGCGCCGCCGACCTGCCCGTGCACGGCGGACGGACGATGGCGTACGTCTACGACGCGGGACTCGACGGGCTCGACGATCTGGCGGCGAGCGCCCAGGCCGCCTTCGCGGGCGTCAACGGCCTCGACATGACCGCCTTCCCCAGCGTGGTCGCGCTGGAGAACGACGTCGTGGGGCGGGCGGCGGCCGTGCTCGGCGGCGGCCCGCGGACGGCGGGCACCTTCACCAGCGGCGGCACCGAGAGCTGCCTGCTGGCCGTTCTCACCGCCCGCGAGCACGCCCGCAGGACGCGCGGCGTCACCGCCCCCGAGATCGTGCTCCCCGTCACCGCGCACGCCGCCTTCCACAAGGCCGCGGCGCTCTTCGGACTCACCGTCGTGAGCGTCCCGGTGGACCCGGAGACCTTCCGGGTGCGGGCCGAGGACATGACAGCCGCCATCGGCCCCCGTACCGCCCTCGTCGTCGTCTCCGCGCCCTCCTACGCGCACGGCGTGCTCGACCCGGTCGCCGAGGTGGCGCGGGCGGCGGCCGAACGCGGCACGCTGTGCCACGTGGACGCCTGCATCGGCGGCTGGTACCTGGCGCACCGGCGGCTGGCCGACGGCATCGCGCCGCCGCCCGCCTTCGACCTCGCGGTGCCCGGCGTCACCTCGCTCTCGGTCGACCTGCACAAGTACGGCTACACGCCCAAGGGCGCCTCCGTGCTGCTCTTCCGGGACGCGGAACTGCGCAGGCACGGCTGGTTCGCGCACGCCTCCTGGCCGGGCTACCCGGTCGTCAACGCGACCTTGCAGGGCACCAAGTCCGCCGGGCCGCTCGCCGCCGCCTGGGCGGTGCTGCGCAGGGTCGGCACCGACGGGTACACCGACCTGTCCCGCCGCGTGCACGCGGCGACCGTACGGCTGGTCGAGGGGATCGGCCGGATCGAGGGGCTGCGGGTGCTCGGCGCCCCCGAGGCGTCGCTGGTGGCCGTCGCCTCCGCCGACCCGGCGCTCGACCCGTTCGTGGTCGCGGACGAGATGCGGCTGCTCGGCTGGTACCTCCAGCCGCAGCCCGCCTTCGGCGGCTCACCGTCCAATGTGCACCTCACGGTCACCGCCGCCGTCGCCGACCCGGACCGGATCGACGAACTCCTCGCCCACCTGGCCGACGCCGTGACCAGGGCCCGCGCGTACGGCCCGACCGCCGTCGACCCTGGACTCGTGGAGTTGGCCGCCGCGCTCGACCCGGACACCCTCGGCCCCGACGAGGTGGCGCTCGCCCTCCAGCTCGCGGGCGTCGGCCCCGGCGGCGCGCTGCCCGACCGCATGGCCCCCGTCCTCGCCGTCCTCCAGGCCCTGCCCCCGCGCCTCACCGAACGCCTGCTGCCCGAGGTCATCTCCCGGATGTACGCGAGCGCCCCAGCCTGACGCCGCCCGCCACGAGCCCGCCCCGCCGCACCGGAAAAACCCGGTGCGGCGACCGGAGCCGCCTCCCTACACTCGGCACGCGTCCACGCGCCGCCACCATCGGACGGCGCGTGCCATGACGAGTGAACGGACCAATGAGGGGAGCCCGGCCGTGCGTCACCGCAGCGCAGTCGTCGTTCCCCCGACCCGGCACCGGGTGATTCTGGTGTCTCGGTCCGCCCGGTGCCCGCTGCGCGGCCGGCACCGTGGCCCCGTGACGCCCGCCTGACCCCGTCGGTCCCCCGACCGATCCGCTCGACCCCGCCTCCCCGCCGCCCTGCCTGCCAGGCCCGCCGCCGTACCCGTACGCCCGGACACCCGGGCGCGGCTCGGCGCTACGGCCGCGCGGCTTCACGGCTCTCCGGACGGGGCCACATCGGTCGTACGTCACGACAATCGCGCCGCCACCTCACCGGATCATCCGAAAGGTCACAGGCCGTGCGCAGCAACCCGAACCGTCCGTCCGTACCGGCGCTCGCCGACGTCAGGAACCTGGGCATCCTCGCCCACGTGGACGCGGGCAAGACCACCGTCACCGAACGGTTCCTCTACCTCACCGGCGCCACCCACAAACGCGGCGAGGTCCACGACGGGACGACCGTCACCGACTTCGACTCCCAGGAGCGCGACCGCGGCATCACCATCTTCGCCGCCGCGGTGAGCTGCGAGTGGGACGGGCACTGGTTCAACCTGATCGACACCCCGGGGCACGTCGACTTCGCCGACGAGGTGGAGCGCTCGCTGCGGGTGCTCGACGGCGCCATCGCCGTGTTCGACGCCGTCGCGGGCGTCGAGCCGCAGAGCGAGTCGGTGTGGCGGCAGGCGGACCGGCACGGCGTGCCGCGGATCGTCTTCGTCAACAAGCTGGACCGCGCGGGCGCCGATCTGGACCGGGCGGTCGACTCCATCCGACGGCGGCTGCACACCGTCCCGCTGGTCGTCCAGCTCCCGATCGGCCGGGAGGACGGCTTCACGGGCGTCGTCGACCTGCTGCGGATGCGCGCCCTGATCTGGACGGACGGCGGCGGCCCGCGCGAAGGCGCGGTGCCCGACGAGCTGAAGCAGGAGGCGGACCGGCGGCGACGGCTGCTGGAGGAGACGGTGGCGGAGCTGCACCCGGCCGCGCTGGAGGAATTCTGCGCGCGCTCGGCGCTGTCGGAGCCGACCCTGACGGCGGCCCTGCGCGACCTCACCCGCGGCGGAGAGGGCGTCGTGGTCCTCTGCGGCTCGGCTTACCGCGACCGCGGCATCGAACCGCTGCTGGACGCGGTGGCGGCCTATCTGCCGTCGCCGCTGGACGTGCCCCCGGTCCGGGGCACGCTCGACGGCGAAACGCGCGAACGCGCGGCCGACCCGGCGGAACCCTTCGCCGGGCTGGTGTTCAAGGTCAACTCGACCGCCACCGGGCGGCTGACCTGCCTGCGGATCTACGCGGGAACGATCAGGAAGGGAGACACGGTGCTGGACGCGGGCACCGGGCGCGGCGAGCGGATCGGCCGCATCCTGCGGCTGCACGCCGACCGGCAGACCGAGCTGGAACAGGCGGTCGCCGGGGACATCGTCGCGGTGGTCGGGCCGAAGGCCGCCCGCGCGGGCACCACGCTGTGCGCGCCGGGCGCCCCGCTGGTGCTCGAACCCCCGGTGGCGGCCGACCCGGTCGTCTCCGTCGCGGTCGAGGCCGCCCGCAACACCGACACCGAACGGCTGGTGTCGGCGCTCGCACGGCTGGTCGAGGAGGACCCGTCGCTCGCTGTCAGGACCGATCCCGAGACCGGCCAGATGGTGCTCGCGGGCATGGGCGAACTGCACCTGGAGGTCGCGGTGGAGAAGATCCGCCGCGCCCACGGCCTGGAGGTCGGCGTCGGCCGCCCGCAGGTCGCCTACCGGGAGACGGTCGTCCGCGGGGTGACGGGCCATGTCCACCGGCATGTCAAACAGGACGGCGGGGCGGGGCAGTTCGCCCATGTCGTCATCGATGTGGCGCCGCTCGGCGCCGAGGAGGGGGAGGAGGAGTTCGTGTTCACCTCGACGGTGACCGGTGGCCGGGTGCCGCGTGAGTACGTTCGCGCGGTCGAGGACGGCTGCCGTGACGCTCTCGCGCAGGGGCCGCTGGGCGGTCACCCCGTGACGGGGGTGCGCGTCACGCTGACGGACGGGGCGACCCATGCGAAGGACTCCTCGGAGCTGGCTTTCCGCACGGCGGGCCGTTTCGCGCTCCGCGAGGCGCTGCGGGCCTCCGCGATGGTGCTGCTGGAACCGGTGACCGAGGTGACGGTCACCGTGCCCGAGAGCGCCGTGGGCGCCGTCCTCGGCGACCTGGCCGCGCGTCGCGGCCGGGTGACCGCCTCCGGCGTGGTGGCCATGGGCTCCACGGTCCTCACGGCGACCGTCCCCCTGGCCGAGCTGTTCGGTTACGCCACCGGGCTGCGGAGCCGCACGCATGGCCGTGGCACCTTCAGCACCTGCCCCGCGGGCTACCTCCCGGCCCCGTCGCGGTGACCAGGACCCCGGGGGTGCCGCTTGCGGTGTCGTCCCGAGTGCCGCGCCGCGTCGGCTGAGTGCGCGGTTCCCCGCGCCCCCCGGGGACGCTGTTCCCCGCGCCCCCGGGGAGTCGTCCGCTGTCCGGAAGACCGGAGGGCGGACCCGTCAGGGGTGCGGGGAACAGCGCGACAAGCCGCGGCGGACCGCGCCTCTCGGGGCGGGTGGCCCGGAACGCGGAGCCGCCCGGTGCGGGCCCCGGGAAGGGGTCCGCACCGGGCGGCGGGACGTTTCTGCACTATTCGGGCGAGCCGGGCGCCTAGCCCTCTTCGTGCTGGACCGCGCGCCGCGCGTCGGCGTCGAGGACGCCCCAGCCGATGAGCTGCTCGGTGAGTACGGACGGCGACTGGTCGTAGATCACGGCCAGGGTACGGAGGTCGTCCTGGCGGATCGACAGCACCTTGCCGTTGTAGTCGCCGCGCTGGCTCTGGATCGTGGCGGCGTACCGCTGGAGAGGCCCGGCCTTCTCCGGCGGGACCTGGGACAGGCGCTCCAGGTCGAGGACGAGCTTCGGGGGCGGCTCGGCCGCCCCGCCGGGGGTCGTACCCGGCAGCAACTCCTGGACCGGAACTCCGTAGAAGTCCGCAAGCTCGGCGAGTCGCTGCACGGTCACGGCACGGTCGCCGCGCTCGTACGAGCCCACGACCACTGCCTTCCAGCGGCCCTGGGACTTCTCCTCGACGCCGTGCAGGGACAGGCCCTGCTGCGTGCGGATGGCCCGGAGCTTTGCTCCGAGCTGCTTGGCGTAATCGCTGGACATATGGCTCCCCGGACGGAAACTCGGTGACTCACTGTGAGGTTACGCAGCGTAATCCGTGCTCGTCAAGCCGGAAAGGGCCGATCGGTCGCTGACCTGGGCGCTCTGCGCCACCTGATACCGTTGCCGCGTACCCCTGACGTCCTTTAATGCCCGTCCCGTGAGGCGGGGAAGGAGGTCCCCGACCCATGGTCGAAGACCGCAGTACCCCGGAAGACCGCGATACCGCCGAGTGGAACCCCGCGCCCGCCCGTCCGGTGCTCGAAGCACCCGACATCGCGCGCGTCCTCACCCGTATCGCCCACGAGATCGTGGAACGCGCCAAGGGCGCGGACGACGTGGTGCTCCTCGGCATCCCGACCCGCGGCGTCCACCTGGCCCAGCGCCTGGCGGCCAAACTCGCCGAGATCACCGGCCGCACGACGGCCGTCGGCTCCCTCGACATCACCATGTACCGCGACGACCTGCGGCTGCACCCGGCGCGCGCGCTGGCCCGCACCGAGATCCCGGCCACCGGGATCGACGGCAGGCTCGTCGTCCTCGTCGACGACGTGCTCTTCTCCGGCCGCACCATCCGCGCCGCCCTCGACGCGCTCAACGACATCGGCCGCCCCCGCGCCGTACAGCTCGCCGTGCTGGTCGACCGCGGCCACCGCGAACTGCCGATCAGGGCCGACTACGTCGGCAAGAACCTGCCCACCTCGCTGCGCGAGACCGTCAAGGTCCAGCTCACCGAGGAGGACGGCCGCGACACCGTCCTGCTCGGCCAGAAGGACGACAAGGACCGCGACCGGCGCGACCGCCGTGACCGGGACGACGCGGCGCCGCGCGAGGGCCTCCCGGCGGACGACTAGCGCACCCAGGACAGGACCCCCGCCGGGGTCCTGTGCTTCCGCGCGCCCTGACCCGCCCCAGCACCCCCGGAGTGACCCGCATGAAGCGCCACCTGATCTCGGCCGCCGACCTCAGCCGCGACGACGCCCTCCTCGTACTCGACACCGCCGAGGAAATGGCCCGCGTCGCCGACCGGCCCATCAAGAAACTGCCCACCCTGCGCGGCCGTACCGTCGTCAACCTCTTCTTCGAGGACTCGACGCGGACCCGCATCTCCTTCGAGGCCGCCGCCAAGCGGCTCTCCGCCGACGTCATCAACTTCTCCGCCAAGGGCTCCTCGGTCTCCAAGGGCGAATCCCTCAAGGACACCGCGCTGACCCTGGAGGCGATGGGCGCCGACGCCGTCGTCATCCGGCACGGCTCGTCCGGCGCGCCGCACCGCCTGGCCACCTCCGGCTGGATCAACGGCTCGGTGGTCAACGCGGGCGACGGCACCCACGAACACCCCACGCAGGCACTGCTGGACGCCTTCACCATGCGCCGCCACCTGTCCGGCGTCGGCCGCGACCTGGAGGGCCGCCGCGTCACCATCGTCGGCGACATCCTGCACAGCCGGGTCGCCCGCTCCAACGTGCTGCTGCTCAACACCCTCGGCGCGCGCGTCACCTTGGTCGCCCCGCCGACCCTGCTGCCGATCGGCGTCGAGCAGTGGCCGTGCGAGGTCAGCTACGACCTCGACGCGGTGCTCGCCAAGACCGACGCGCTGATGATGCTGCGCGTGCAGAGCGAGCGGATGAACGCCGCCTTCTTCCCCACCGAGCGCGAGTACACCCGGCGTTACGGCGTGGACGGGCTGCGGATGGCGGTGCTGCCCGAGCACGCCATCGTCATGCACCCGGGACCGATGAACCGCGGCATGGAGATCACCGCCGAGGTCGCCGACTCGCCGCGCTGCACCGTCGTGGAGCAGGTCGCCAACGGCGTCAGCACCCGGATGGCCGTGCTGTACCTGCTGCTCGGCGGCTCGGAACCGGCCATCGCCACCACCGCGCCCGTCCCCGAGACCGCACCCGCGACGACCGGCCCCGCCCGTACCGAGGAGAGCAAGTAACCATGAGCAAGATCCTGATCCGTGGCGCGAAGGTACTGGGCGGCGAGCCGCAGGACGTCCTGATCGACGGCGAGACCATCGCCGGGATCGGCGCGGGCCTGTCCGGCGACGGGACCGAGGGCGCCACCGTGGTCGACGGCGAGGGCCGGATGGTCCTGCTGCCCGGCCTGGTCGACCTCCACACCCACCTGCGCGAGCCGGGCCGCGAGGACTCCGAGACCGTGCTGACCGGCACCAGGGCCGCCGCGATCGGCGGCTACACCGCCGTGCACGCCATGGCCAACACCTTCCCCGTCGCCGACACCGCGGGCGTCGTCGAGCAGGTCTGGCGGCTCGGCAAGGAGTCCGGCTACTGCGACGTGCAGCCGGTCGGCGCCGTCACCGTCGGCCTGGAGGGCAAGCAGCTCGCCGAACTGGGCGCCATGGCCGACTCGGCCGCCCGGGTACGGGTCTTCTCCGACGACGGCAAGTGCGTGGACGACGCGGTGATCATGCGCCGCGCGCTGGAGTACGTGAAGGCGTTCGACGGCGTCGTCGCCCAGCACGCGCAGGAGCCCCGGCTCACCGAGGGCGCCCAGATGAACGAGGGCACCGTCTCCGGCGAACTGGGCCTGACCGGCTGGCCCGCCGTCGCCGAGGAGTCGATCATCGCCCGCGACATCCTGCTCGCCGCGCACGTCGGCTCCCGCGTGCACATCTGCCACCTGTCCACCGCGGGCTCCGTCGAACTCGTCCGCTGGGCCAAGTCCAAGGGCTGGGACGTCACCGCCGAGGTCACCCCCCACCACCTGCTGCTCACCGACGAGCTGGTGCGTACGTACAACCCGGTCTACAAGGTCAACCCGCCGCTGCGCACCGAGGCGGACGTGCTCGCGCTGCGCGAGGCCCTGGCCGACGGCACCATCGACTGTGTGGCCACCGACCACGCACCGCACCCGCACGAGGACAAGGACTGCGAGTGGGCCGCCGCCGCCATGGGCATGGTGGGCCTGGAGACCGCGCTGTCCGTCGTGCAGCACACCATGGTCGACACCGGACTGCTGGACTGGGCGGGCGTCGCCGACCGCATGTCGGCCAGGCCCGCCGTCATCGGACGGCTCGCGGGCCACGGACGGCCGCTCGCCGAGGGCGAGCCCGCCAACCTCGTCCTGGTCGATCCCGCATACCGTGGGGTGGTCAATCCCGCGGGCTTCGCCTCCCGCAGCCGCAACACCCCCTACGAGGGACGCGAACTGCCGGGCCGGGTGCACGCCACCTTCCTGCGGGGCCAGGCGACGGTCATGGACGGGAAGCTCACGTGACACCTCTGACACTGCTGGCGGCCGGTACGGCGCGGGCCGCGGACAAGCACTCGGCGAAGGTCACCGACTGGACCGACCGGATCGGCTGGATCGTCGGCCTCGCCCTGTTCGTCGGCCTGCTGTACTGGCTGATGCGCCAGGGCTGGCAGTGGCGCCGCACCCTCCAGGGCGGCCTGCCCGCACTCCCGCAGACCCCCGAGGAGACCGGCGAACCGCTCCTGGAATTCGACGGCCGCTACCACGGCAGCACCACCGCGGGGCAGTGGCTGGACCGGATCGTCGCCCACGGCCTCGGCGTACGCAGCAAGGTGACGCTCACCCTCACCGAGGAGGGCCTGGACGCCGACCGCGTCGGCGCCCCCGGCTTCTTCGTCCCCGCCGCCGCCCTGCGCGGTGCCCGCCTCGACAAGGGCATCGCGGGCAAGGTCCTCACCGAAGGCGGCCTGCTGGTCGTCACCTGGGAGCACGGCGGCACCCTCATCGACTCCGGCTTCCGCGCCGACCAGGCCGCGCAGCACCCGGCCTGGGTCGCGGAGATCAACCGCGTCAGCGGCGGCGAGGACGCCCCCGGCCGACGGGCGGCGGAAGTCGCCTTCGCGGACCACACACCGGGCGTCGGCCCGGCCGAACAACAGGCAAAGAAGGAAGGCGCACAATGACGACCTCCGTCCGGGCGGCCACCGCACCCGCCGTACTCGTCCTGGAGGACGGCCGCACCTTCCGCGGCCGTGCCTACGGGGCGGTGGGGGAGACCTTCGGCGAGGCCGTCTTCTCCACCGGTATGACCGGCTACCAGGAAACGCTCACCGACCCCTCGTACCACCGCCAGGTCGTCGTCATGACCGCCCCGCACGTCGGCAACACCGGCGTCAACGACGAGGACGCCGAGTCGTCCCGCATCTGGGTGTCCGGCTACGTCGTACGCGACCCCGCCCGCACCCCGTCCAACTGGCGCTCGCGGCGCTCGCTCGACGAGGAGCTGACCACCCAGGGCGTCGTCGGCATCAGCGGCATCGACACCCGCGCCCTCACCCGCCACCTGCGCGAACGCGGCGCCATGCGGGTCGGCATCTTCTCCGGCGAGGCACTGGCCGACGACGGCACGCTGCTCGCCAGGGTCCGGCAGGCCCCCGAGATGACCGGCGCCGACCTGTCCGCCGAGGTCGCCACCCGGCAGACCTACGTCGTCCCGGCGATCGGGGAGAAGCGCTTCACCGTCGCCGCCCTCGACCTCGGCATCAAGGGCATGACCCCGCACCGGATGGCCGAGCGCGGCATCGAGGTGCACGTCCTGCCCGCGAACGCGAGCGTCGAGGACGTCTACGCGGTCGCGCCCGACGGCGTCTTCCTGTCCAACGGCCCCGGCGACCCGGCCACCGCCGACCTCACCGTCATCCAGGCCGTCCTGGAGCGCGGGACCCCGCTGTTCGGCATCTGCTTCGGCAACCAGCTCCTCGGCCGGGCGCTCGGCTTCGGCACGTACAAGCTCAAGTACGGCCACCGCGGCATCAACCAGCCGGTGCAGGACCGCGGCACCGGCAAGGTCGAGGTCACCGCGCACAACCACGGCTTCGCCGTGGACGCGCCGCGCGACCGGGTCAGCGACACCCCGTACGGCCGCGCCGAGGTCAGCCATGTCTGCCTCAACGACGACGTGGTGGAGGGTCTGCGGCTGCTCGACCGGCCCGCCTTCAGCGTCCAGTACCACCCGGAGGCGGCGGCGGGACCGCACGACGCCGCCTACCTGTTCGACCGCTTCGTTTCCCTGATGGAGGGCCAGCGTGCCTAAGCGCACCGATATCCAGTCCGTCCTGGTCATCGGCTCCGGCCCGATCGTCATCGGCCAGGCCGCCGAGTTCGACTACTCAGGCACCCAGGCGTGCCGGGTCCTCAAGTCCGAGGGCCTGCGGGTCATCCTCGTCAACTCCAACCCCGCCACGATCATGACCGACCCGGAGATCGCCGACGCCACGTACGTCGAGCCGATCACCCCGGAATTCGTCGAGAAGATCATCGCCAAGGAGCGCCCCGACGCGCTGCTGCCCACCCTCGGCGGCCAGACGGCGCTCAACACCGCGATCTCGCTGCACGACAACGGCGTCCTCACCAAGTACGGCGTCGAGCTGATCGGCGCCAACGTCGAGGCGATCAACAAGGGCGAGGACCGCGACCTGTTCAAGGGCGTCGTCGAGGCCGTCAAGGCGAAGATCGGCTACGGCGACTCCGCCCGCTCGGTGATCTGCCACACCATGGACGACGTGCTCGCGGGCGTCGACACCCTCGGCGGCTACCCCGTCGTCGTCCGCCCCTCCTTCACCATGGGCGGCGCGGGCTCCGGCTTCGCGCACGACGAGGACGAACTGCGCCGCATCGCCGGGCAGGGCCTGACCCTCTCGCCGACCACCGAGGTGCTCCTGGAGGAGTCCATCCTCGGCTGGAAGGAGTACGAGCTGGAGCTGATGCGCGACAAGCACGACAACGTCGTGGTCGTCTGCTCCATCGAGAACTTCGACCCGATGGGCGTGCACACCGGCGACTCCATCACCGTCGCGCCCGCGATGACCCTCACCGACCGCGAGTACCAGATCCTGCGGGACATCGGCATCGCCGTCATCCGCGAGGTCGGCGTCGACACCGGCGGCTGCAACATCCAGTTCGCGGTCAACCCCGAGGACGGCCGGGTCATCGTCATCGAGATGAACCCGCGCGTCTCCCGCTCCTCCGCGCTCGCCTCCAAGGCCACCGGCTTCCCGATCGCGAAGATCGCCGCCCGCCTGGCCGTCGGCTACACGCTCGACGAGATCCCCAACGACATCACCGAGAAGACCCCCGCGTCCTTCGAACCGACGCTGGACTACGTCGTCGTCAAGGTGCCGCGCTTCGCCTTCGAGAAGTTCCCGGCCGCCGACGCCACCCTCACCACCACCATGAAGTCGGTCGGCGAGGCCATGGCCATCGGCCGCAACTTCACCGAGGCGCTCAACAAGGCGCTGCGCTCGCTGGAGAAGAAGGGCTCGCAGTTCGACTTCGTGACCCCGGTCTCCGCCGCGGACAAGGAAGCGCTGCTGGCCACCGCCGCCGTCCCCACCGACGGCCGGATCAACACCGTCATGACCGCGATCCGCGCCGGGGCCACCCCGGAAGAGGTCTTCGACGCCACGAAGATCGACCCCTGGTTCGTGGACCAGCTCTTCCTGATCCACGAGTACGCCGTCGAACTGGCCGCGGCCGACCGCCTCGACCCCGAACTGCTCGCCGACGCCAAGCGGCACGGCTTCTCCGACGCCCAGATCGCCGGCATCCGCTCGCTGCGCGAGGACGTCGTCCGCGAGGTCAGGCACGCGCTCGGCATCCGCCCGGTCTACAAGACCGTCGACACCTGCGCCGCCGAATTCGCCGCCGACACCCCGTACTTCTACTCGTCCTACGACGAGGAGAGCGAGGTCGCGCCGCGCGAGAAGGCCGCCGTGATCATCCTCGGCTCCGGGCCCAACCGGATCGGCCAGGGCATCGAGTTCGACTACTCCTGCGTGCACGCCTCCTTCGCGCTGCACGACGCCGGGTACGAGACCGTGATGGTCAACTGCAACCCGGAGACCGTCTCCACCGACTACGACACCTCCGACCGGCTCTACTTCGAGCCGCTCACCCTGGAGGACGTCCTGGAGATCGTGCACGCCGAGACGCTCGCGGGCCCGGTCGCCGGTGTCATCGTGCAGCTCGGCGGCCAGACCCCGCTCGGCCTGGCGCAGGCCCTCAAGGACAACGGGGTGCCGGTCGTCGGCACCTCGCCCGAGGCGATCCACCTCGCCGAGGACCGCGGCGCCTTCGGCCGCGTGCTGGCCGCCGCCGGACTGCCCGCGCCCAAGCACGGCACCGCCGTCACCTTCGACGGCGCCAAGGCCATCGCCGACGAGATCGGCTACCCGGTGCTCGTCCGCCCCTCGTACGTGCTCGGCGGGCGCGGCATGGAGATCGTCTACGACGAGACCCGGCTCGCCTCCTACATCGCCGAGTCCACCGAGATCAGCCCCGACCGCCCCGTGCTCGTCGACCGCTTCCTCGACGACGCCATCGAGATCGACGTGGACGCGCTCTACGACGGCCACGAGCTGTACCTCGGCGGCGTCATGGAGCACATCGAGGAAGCCGGCATCCACTCCGGCGACTCCGCGTGCGCCCTGCCGCCGATCACGCTCGGCGGCCACGACATCAAGCGGCTGCGCGCCTCCACCGAGGCCATCGCCGCCGGAGTCGGCGTACGCGGCCTGATCAACATCCAGTTCGCGCTCGCCGGGGACATCCTCTACGTACTGGAGGCCAACCCGCGCGCCTCCCGTACCGTCCCCTTCACCTCCAAGGCGACCGCGGTGCCGCTGGCCAAGGCCGCCGCGCGGATCTCGCTCGGCGCCACCGTCGCGGAACTGCGCGCCGAGGGCCTGCTGCCGACGACGGGCGACGGCGGCACCCTGCCGCTGGACGCGCCGATCTCCGTCAAGGAGGCGGTGCTGCCCTGGTCGCGGTTCCGCGACATGCAGGGCCGGGGCGTCGACACCATCCTCGGCCCGGAGATGCGCTCCACCGGCGAGGTCATGGGCATCGACGCGGTCTTCGGCACCGCGTACGCCAAGTCGCAGGCCGGGGCGTACGGCGCGCTGCCCACCAAGGGCCGCGCCTTCATCTCGGTCGCCAACCGCGACAAGCGCGCGCTGATCTTCCCGGCCCGCGCGCTGATCGAGCACGGCTTCGAACTGCTGGCCACCTCGGGCACCGCGGAAGTCCTGCGGCGCAACGGCATCGAGGCGCGGGTCGTGCGCAAGCAGAGCGAGGGCGTGGGACCCGAGGGCGAGCCGACCGTGGTCACCCTCATCCACGAGGGCGAGGTCGACCTCATCGTCAACACCCCCTTCGGCACCGGCGGACGCCTCGACGGCTACGACATCCGCACCGCCGCCGTCGCCCGCGGCATCCCCTGCCTGACCACGGTCCAGGCGCTCGCCGCGGCCGTCCAGGGCATCGACGCCTTGACGCGCGGCGACATCGGGGTGCGCTCCTTGCAGGAGCACGCGCGGCATCTGATCGCGGCGCGCGAGGGGTGAGCTGCGGCCCGGCGCCCGCTGTGCGCGCAGTTCCCCGCGCCCCTTCCGGGGCGCATCCCCCTCCGAGGAGATGACCGCTACACGATGTACCACCTCTTCTTCCGGCTCTTCTTCCGGCGCATGGACGCCGAGAGCGCCCATCACCTGGCCTTCCGGTGGATCCGGCTGGTGGCGCGGATCCCCGTCCTGCGCACCTTCGTCGCGGCGGCGCTCGCGCCGCGCTACGCGTCGCTGCGTACCGAGGCCCTGGGCCTGCGGATGCACGGCCCGTTCGGGCTGGCGGCCGGGTTCGACAAGAACGCGGTCGCCATCGACGCGATGGCCATGCTCGGCTTCGACCACGTCGAGATCGGCACGGTCACCGCGCAGGGCCAGTCCGGCAATCCGCGGCCCCGGCTGTTCCGGCTGGTCGCCGACAGCGCGCTGATCAACCGGATGGGCTTCAACAACGACGGGTCCGCCGCCGTCGCGGACCGGCTCGCCGCCCGGCGACCGGTCTTCCGTACCACCGTCGGCGTCAACATCGGCAAGACCAAGACGGTCCCGGAGGAGGCGGCGGCGGGCGACTACGTGACGTCCACCGAGCGGCTGGCCGCGCACGCCGACTACCTGGTGGTCAACGTGTCCTCGCCGAACACGCCGGGACTGCGCAATCTCCAGGCGACCGCCGCCCTGCGCCCGCTGCTGACGGCGGTACGCGAGGCCGCCGACCGTACGGTGACCGACCGCCGCGTGCCGCTGCTGGTCAAGATCGCGCCCGACCTGGCGGACGAGGACGTGGACGCCGTCGCCGACCTCGCCGTGGAACTGGGCCTCGACGGCATCATCGCCACCAACACCACCATCGCCAGGGACGGCCTCGGCCTGGCGTCCGACCCCCGGCTGACCGCGGAGACCGGCGGGCTGTCCGGCGCGCCGCTGGGCGACCGCTCCCTGGAGGTGCTGCGCAGGCTGTACGCGCGGGTCGGCGACCGGATCACGCTGGTCGGCGTCGGCGGCATCCGCGACGCGGAGGACGCCTGGCAGCGGATTCTCGCGGGCGCCACCCTGGTGCAGGGCTACAGCGCCTTCATCTACCAGGGCCCCTTCTGGATGCGCGCGGTCCACAAGGGCCTGGCCGCCCGCCTGGCCACCAGCCCGTACGCCACGCTCGCCGACGCCGTCGGCGCCGACACACGGAAGGTGCCGGTATGACCCCGACCCCGCCGCAGGTGGAACTCGAACCCTTCGGCGCGCGGCTGCGCCGGGCCATGGACACCCGCGGACAGCTCTGCGTCGGCATCGACCCGCACGCCGCGCTGCTCACCGCGTGGGGTCTCAACGACGACGTGGCCGGTCTCGAACGCTTCACGATGACCGTGGTCGAGGCGCTGGCCGACCGTACGGCGGTCCTCAAACCGCAGTCGGCGTTCTTCGAGCGCTTCGGCTCGCGCGGTATCGCCGTACTGGAGCGGGCGGTCGCCGAGGCGCGGGCCGCGGGCGTCCTGGTGCTGATGGACGCCAAGCGCGGCGACATCGGCTCGACGATGGCCGCGTACGCCGCCACGTATCTGGACAAGGACTCGCCGCTGTTCTCCGACGCGGTCACGGTCAGCCCCTATCTCGGCTTCGAGTCGCTGCGGCCCGCGCTGGACGCGGCGCGGATCTCGGGGTCCGGGGTCTTCGTCCTCGCCCTGACCTCCAACCCGGAGGGCGCGGAGGTGCAGCGGGCGACGGCGGCGGGCGGCGCGTCCGTCGCGCAGGTGATGCTCGACCACATGGCGGCCGAGAACGCGGGTGTGACGCCGCTGGGTTCGGTCGGCGCGGTGGTCGGCGCGACGCTGTCGGAGGCGGGCGCGGATCTCGACATCAACGGGCCGCTGCTGGCGCCCGGCATCGGGGCGCAGGGCGCCACGCCCGCGGGACTGCCGGCGCTGTTCGGCTCCGCGGTGGCCAATGTGGTGCCCAGCGTCAGCCGGGACGTGCTGCGGCACGGACCCGACGCGGCGGGACTGCGCGAGGCGGCGGCGCGCTTCACCGACGAGGTGCGCGCGGCGGTCTCGGGCGGGTAGCCGTACCGGTCGGGGGTAGGCGGCCCAACGACGGTGCGCGGCAGGGGAGTCCGGGTCCTTCGGGGCCCGGACGGACCCCAAAACGTTGCCCCGGTCGCGCCCCTGATGGGGCCGGTCGCGCGCTGTTTAAACGTCAAAAAGAAGGTTCAGATTCAACCACCGAACGAATTGACGCAGAAACCTGTTCCGCTTTGCCCCAAATATCCCGCTGGATCGAGTCTGACCAGGACTTTTCGTCTGTTCTCGCTGACTTGAGCCGTTCGGACCGCTAGTCTCCGACAGGAGCGGCGACGTTCACTCGCGTCGCTTCTCGCCCCGTAAACGCGGGGGGAGTGTGCTCCACCACACGGTCCATATCCGATTGCTCTACATCCGAGGTGACGTAGGCGTGGCTCTTCCGCCCCTTACCCCTGAACAGCGCGCTGCCGCGCTCGAAAAGGCCGCCGCGGCTCGCCGGGAGCGCGCCGAGGTCAAGAACCGGCTCAAGCACTCCGGCGCCTCTCTGCACGAGGTCATCAAGCAGGGCCAGGAGAACGACGTCATCGGCAAGATGAAGGTCTCCGCTCTCCTGGAGTCCCTGCCCGGCGTCGGCAAGGTGCGCGCCAAGCAGATCATGGAGCGGCTCGGGATCTCCGAGAGCCGTCGCGTCCGTGGTCTGGGCTCGAACCAGATCGCGTCCCTGGAGCGCGAGTTCGGCGGCGCCTCCGCCTGACGGTCCTCGTGCCCCCGGCAAGCTTTGCCCCGCCGCGGCACCAGCACCTCCGGGAACCAGGGATAATCGCTCCATGAGTTCTACAGTCTCCCGGGGGGCGGCCCGCCCCCTCGCTTCGCAGGGGGCCACTCCGGCCCCCCCGGACAGACACCCGCGACTGACCGTGCTCTCCGGCCCCTCAGGGGTCGGCAAGAGCACGGTCGTCGCCCACCTGCGCACGGTGCACCCCGACGTCTGGCTGTCGGTCTCCGCCACCACGCGCAAGCCGCGCCCCGGCGAGCAGCACGGTGTCCAGTACTACTTCGTGGACGACGACGAGTTCGACAAGCTCGTCGCCAACGGCGAACTGCTGGAGTGGGCCGAATTCGCCGGGAACCGCTACGGCACGCCCCGTGCGGCCGTGCTCGACAAGCTCGGCGCGGGCGAGCCCGTGCTGCTGGAGATCGACCTCCAGGGCGCCCGGCTGGTCCGCGAGTCGATGCCCGAGGCGCGCCTGGTCTTCCTCGCGCCGCCGAGCTGGGAGGAACTGGTCCGCCGCCTCACCGGGCGCGGCACCGAATCGCCCGAGGTGATCGAGGAACGGCTGAGCGCGGCCAAGGTCGAACTGGCCGCCGAGGCCGAGTTCGACGTGACCCTTGTCAACACCTCGGTCGAGGCTGTAGCGCGTGAGCTGCTAGCCTTGATGCAGATTGACTGAGCTGACTCAGTCTTTTCCGTTTTCCATCAGTAGTAGGGGTAGGTAGAGCGTGTCCTCTTCCATCACCACGCCCGAGGGCATCATCAATCCTCCGATTGACGAGCTGCTCGAAGCCACCGATTCGAAGTACAGCCTGGTGATCTACGCCGCCAAGCGCGCGCGCCAGATCAACGCGTACTACTCCCAGCTCGGTGAGGGCCTGCTGGAGTACGTCGGCCCGCTCGTGGACACCCACGTGCACGAGAAGCCGCTCTCCATCGCGCTGCGCGAGATCAACGCGGGTCTGCTGACCTCCGAAGCGGTCGAGGCACCCGCGCACTGACGCCAGCACACATCCACACGCGTTTCAGCACGGGCCCGGCGGAGCGACCGCCGGGCCCGTGGTGTGTCATGGGACGTGTCAGGTGACCCGCGCGGAACGGGTCGCGGGACAGGTCGCAGGACGGTTCGGACGACGGATCTCGGGTCGGGAGACACGATGGCGAAACCACAGGTCGTGCTGGGTGTGAGCGGTGGCATCGCCGCCTACAAGGCGTGCGAGCTGCTGCGGCGGCTCACCGAGTCGGGGCACGGCGTGCGGGTGGTGCCCACCGAGTCCGCGCTGCACTTCGTCGGCGAGGCCACCTGGTCGGCGCTGTCCGGCAACCCGGTCTCCACCCGCGTCTGGGACGACGTCCACGAGGTCCCGCACGTACGGATCGGCCAGCACGCCGACCTCGTCGTGGTCGCCCCCGCCACCGCCGACCTGCTCGCCAAGGCCGCCCACGGCCTCGCCGACGACCTGCTCGCCAACACCCTGCTGACCGCCCGCTGCCCGGTGGTCTTCGCCCCCGCGATGCACACCGAGATGTGGGAGCACCCGGCCACCCGGGAGAACGTCGCCACCCTGCGGCGCCGGGGCTGCGTCGTCATCGAACCCGCCGTCGGCAGGCTGACCGGCGTCGACACCGGCAAGGGACGGCTGCCCGACCCCGCCGAGATCTACGAGGTCTGCCGCCGCGTGCTGCGCCGGGGACCCGCCGAGCGGGACCTGGCCGGACGCCATGTGGTGATCAGCGCGGGCGGTACCCGCGAACCCCTCGACCCGGTCCGCTACCTCGGCAACCGCTCCTCCGGCAAGCAGGGCTACGCGCTGGCCCGTACCGCCGTGGCGCGCGGCGCCCGGGTCACCCTCCTCGCGGCCAACACCGGGCTCCCCGACCCGGCCGGCGCCGACGTCGTCACCGTCGGCACCGCGGAACAGCTCAGGGAAGCGGTGCTCAAGGCCGCCGCCGACGCCGACGTGGTGGTGATGGCCGCCGCCGTCGCGGACTTCCGCCCCGCGCGGTACGCGGCGGGCAAGATCAAGAAGAAGGACGACCAGGAGCCCGCGCCGATCACCCTGGTCCGCAACGCCGACATCCTCGCCGAGATCTCCGCGCACCGCGCCCGGCCGGGACAGCTCGTCGTCGGCTTCGCCGCCGAGACCGACGACGTCCTCGTCAACGGACGCGCCAAGCTCACCCGAAAGGGTTGTGATCTGCTCGTCGTCAACGAAGTGGGTGACGGCAAGGCGTTCGGCACCGAGGAGAACGAGGCTGTGGTACTGGGCGCCGACGGCAGCGAGACCCCCGTACCGTACGGGCCCAAGGAGGATCTCGCGGACCGGGTGTGGGATCTTGTCGGCGCGAGATTGCCGGAAAGTGACACTCGGGTGGACGCGTGATGACGCGTTCCGCCACGAATCCAAAGGTCGAGATGCCGTGTCACGTCCGCGGCGGCGGACTATAAGCTTGCAGTGGAGTGCCGGGCGCAGCCCTGCGCACTCCGCCCAGATTCAGCCAGCAGCCGCTGCAACCCCAGGGAGCGATGTGTCCCGCCGCCTGTTCACCTCGGAGTCCGTCACCGAGGGACACCCAGACAAGATCGCTGACCAGATCAGCGACACCATCCTCGACGCCCTCCTCAAGGCCGACCCGCACTCCCGGGTCGCCGTCGAGACGCTGATCACCACCGGTCAGGTGCATATCGCGGGCGAGGTCACGACCACCGCCTACGCCGATATCGCCACCCTGGTGCGCAACAAGATCCTGGAGATCGGCTACGACTCCTCCAAGAAGGGCTTCGACGGCGCCTCCTGCGGCGTCTCGGTGTCCATCGGCGCGCAGTCCCCTGACATCGCACAGGGTGTCGACACCGCGTACGAGAAGCGCGTCGCGGGTTCCGCCGCGACCGACGACGACCTGAACAAGCAGGGTGCGGGCGACCAGGGCCTGATGTTCGGCTACGCGTCCGACGAGACGCCCGAGCTGATGCCGCTGCCGATCACGCTCGCCCACCGCCTGTCCAGGCGGCTGACCGAGGTCCGCAAGAACGGCCAGATCCCGTACCTGCGCCCGGACGGCAAGACCCAGGTCACCATCGAGTACGACGGCGACAAGGCCGTCCGCCTCGACACCGTCGTGGTCTCCTCGCAGCACGCCTCCGACATCGACCTGGAGTCGCTGCTCGCGCCCGACATCCGGGAATTCGTCGTCGAGGTCGAGCTGAAGGCCCTGCTCGACGACGGCATCAAGCTCGACACCGACGGCTACAAGCTGCTGGTCAACCCCACCGGCCGCTTCGAGATCGGCGGCCCCATGGGTGACGCCGGGCTCACCGGCCGCAAGATCATCATCGACACCTACGGCGGCATGGCCCGCCACGGCGGCGGCGCCTTCTCGGGCAAGGACCCGTCCAAGGTCGACCGCTCCGCCGCTTACGCCATGCGCTGGGTCGCCAAGAACGTCGTCGCCGCCGGGCTCGCCGCGCGCTGCGAGGTCCAGGTCGCCTACGCCATCGGCAAGGCCGAGCCCGTCGGTCTCTTCGTCGAGACCTTCGGCACCGCGAGCGTCGACGTCGAGAAGATCGAGCAGGCCATCAGCCAGGTCTTCGACCTGCGGCCCGCCGCGATCATCCGCGACCTCGACCTGCTCCGCCCGATCTACGCCCAGACCGCCGCCTACGGCCACTTCGGCCGCGAGCTGGAGGACTTCACCTGGGAGCGGACGGACCGCGTCGACGCCCTGCGCTCGGCCGCCGGGCTCTAAGTCCGTACGGCGCCCCCGCCCCGGTATGGGGGCGCCGTCTCGCGGCGGCGCGAGTGTGTCCGAGGGGTCTGTAAGAATCGCAAGGTGAGCAGCGAGAACGGTCAGGACGCCGAGCCCCCCGCAGGGGAGCAGCTCGCGCTCATTCGGGAGACCGTCAAGAAGGCGAAGGAGCCCAAGGCCAAGCCGCGGACATGGCGCGGGGCGGCCCTCGCCGAAGGGCTGCCGGTGGCACGGGTGCTGGTCGACAAGGGGCTGCTCCACCTGGACCAGTTCTTCGACTACGCGGTGCCGGCGGCCATGGACGAGGAGGCCAGACCCGGCGTACGGGTCAGGGTCCGCTTCGGGGCGCGCGTGGTGAAGGGCAGGAGAGAAGGCGGCTCGCTGCACGACGGCTTCATCGTCGAACGGCGGGCCGAGAGCGACTTCCGCGGCCCCCTCGCCCCGCTCGCGCAAGTGCTGTCGACCGAGCAGGTGCTGACCCCGCCGCTGCTGAAGCTGTGCCGCCAGGTCGCTGACCGGTACGCCGGAGCGCTCGCCGACGTCGTCCAGCTCGCCGTACCGCCCAGGATGGCCCGCGCCGAGCGCGACCCGTCACCGGGACCGCTGCCGGACCCGGCGGCGCCGGAGCCGGGGAGCTGGCAGCGGTACGCGACGGGCCCCGCGTACCTCCAGGCGCTGGCCCGCGGCGACACGCCCCGCGCGGTCTGGCTCGCGCTGCCCGGACCGCACTGGCCGCGCGAACTGGCGGTGGCCGTCGCCACCACCCTCGCCTCTGGCCGCGGCGCCCTGGCCGTACTGCCCGACGGCCGGTCCGCCGCCCGGGTCGACGCGGCGCTGACCGAACTGCTCGGCGAGGGCCGCCACGTCCTGCTCACCGCCGACGCGGGCCCCGAGGAGCGGTACCGGCGGTGGCTGGCCGTCAGCCGCGGCGCGGTACGGGCCGTCGTCGGCACCCGCGCCGCGATGTTCGCGCCCGTCACCGACCTCGGCCTCGTCGCGCTCTGGGACGACGGCGACTCCAGCCACGCCGAGCCGCACGCCCCGCAGCCGCACGCCCGTGACGTCCTGCTGCTGCGCGCCGCCGAGGAACGGACCGCGTTCCTGCTCGGCGGCCTCACCAGCACCGTCGAGGCGGCCCAGCTCGTGGACAGCGGCTGGGCGCTGCCGCTGGCGGCCGGCCGGGACGAGGTACGGGCGGCGGCGCCGCTGATCCGCACGGTCGGCGACGGCGACCAGGCCAGGGACGAGGCCGCGCGCGCCGCCCGGCTGCCGTCGATCGCCTGGCAGGTCACGCGGGAGGCGCTGGCGCGCGGCCCGGTCCTCGTCCAGGTGCCGCGCCGCGGCTACGTACCCCGGCTCGCCTGCGACAACTGCCGCGAACCCGCCCGGTGCACCGCCTGCGCCGGGCCGCTCGAAGTCCGCGAGCAGGGCGGCACCCCGCACTGCGGCTGGTGCGGGCGGCCCGCCGCCGACTGGCACTGCCCCGAGTGCGGCGGCTTCCGGCTGCGCGCCCAGATCGTGGGCGCGCGGCGCACGGCCGAGGAACTGGGGCGCGCCTTCCCCAAAGTGCCGGTACGCACCTCGGGGCGCGACACCGTCCTCGCCTCGGTCGGCGCGGCCCCCGCGCTGGTCATCGCCACCCCCGGCGCCGAACCCGTCGCCGACACCGGCTACGCGGCGGCCCTGCTGCTCGACGGCTGGGCGCTGCTGAACCGGCCCGACCTGCGCGCCGGGGAGGAGGCGCTCCGGCGCTGGGCGCACGCCGCCGCCCTCGTACGGCCCGCGGGCGAGGGCGGCACCGTCGTCATCCTCGGGGAGCCGACCCTGCGGCCCGTCCAGGCCCTCGTCCGCTGGGACCCCGCCGGGCACGCCCTGCGCGAGCTGGCCGAACGCGCCGAGCTGCGCTTTCCGCCGGTCTCCCGGATGGCCTCGGTCGTCGGGCCCCCGGCCGCCGTGGTCGACCTCCTCGACACCTTGCGGCTCCCGCCGGGTACCGACCAGCTCGGGCCCGTGCCCCTGCCCGTCCCCACGTCCGGCCCCGGCCGCACCCGCCGCCACGGGGAGCCGCCGCCCGGCGAGCAGTGGGAACGGCTTCTGCTCCGCGTGCCCCCCGGCACCGGCTCCGCCCTCGCCGCCGCCCTCAAAGAGGCCCAGATCGCTCGCGCCACCCGTGGCGCTTCCGACCCGGTCCACGTCCGCATGGACCCCCCCAACATCGGCTGACCGGCTCCGCCGGGGGTTCCCACTTTCCCGGTGACCCGGTTGACCGCCCCGAACGGCCCTTGTCCCGCGACGGGCTCGTCGTACCTCGTCGCGCAGTTCCCCGCGCCCCTGACGGGGCCCTCGGCCGCGTGGGGTGAGCGCACGTGGTCGTGCACGTGGCGGTGGCGCCGGTCTTTTGAGGGGCGCGGGGAACTGCGCGACGAGCCACGACGGACCGTCGTGGGAAGCGGACCGCGTGTCCCAGGACCCTGGAGGGGGTGGGGGGAAGGCACGGCGAGCCACGACGGGCCGTCGTGGGGGAAAAGGGGGCAACCCCCTCCCGGAAGCGCGCCGCAGGCGCGCGGTGCCCGACCTGTCGGCGTGGCGGGCGGCGGCGGGACTACGGCGCGGAGGAGGGAGGGGGGAGGGGACGGCGTCAGCCGTTGCGCGGCCCGGGGAAGGACGTGACGGCGTCCTCACGGTCGTCGCGTGGCTCACGCGCTTCCAGCGCCCCCAGCGGAAGCGGGCCCGGCGGAAGCGCCCCCGGCATGGAACGGGCGGCGGGGACGGACGCGAGGGGCGCGGGGCTGCCGGTCACCACCCCGTGCCCGGAGGCGGCCTGCTCGTCGGGTCCGGGAGGCGCGCTGCGGCGCCCGCCGTACCGGCGGTGCACCGCCTGTTTGGTCACGCCGAGCGCGGAGCCGACGGCGTCCCAGGAGAACCCCAGGGAGCGGTCGAACTCCACGGCCGCGGTGACCAGGGTCTCCACGCTGTCGCGCAGCTCCTGAGCGAGCCGGACGGTCGGGGCGGGCGCGCGGCCGTACACGACGAATCCGGCGGTGGGGCCGCTGCGGCGCGGCCGGTAGACGTTGCCCAACTGGGCGGTCAGGGTCCGCAGCGCGTCCACTTGGCGGCGGACCCTTTCGATGTCCCGCACCAGCAGGTGCAGGCTGGCCCGTGCCTGGGCGTCAGGGGTTGCGTGGTCGGGCATCAACAAGCCTCTCCAACCGGCGGTTACTTAAGGAATGGGCCGTGTGCATTGACCCGAATTCGGGCAAACTCTCTTGACCAACGCGCCAGCCGCCCATGGAGTCACGCAGCAAGGGGCGCAGCCCACCCCTCGGGGGGCGCGCGGCCGGGCGCGCACCCCCGCCACGGCGGGCCGAACGCGCCTCTAGAATTGACCCCTGCCCCGTCCCCGGGGCGGTCAGGACGGCCGGCACCCGGCGTCCGGAGCCGCCGCCGTACGCCCGTTCCAGGAGACCGCCGCCGTGTCCGTCAAGCCCATCCGCCTCTTCGGTGACCCGGTGCTGCGCATGACGGCGCAGCCGGTCACGACCTTCGACAAGGAACTGCGCACGCTCGTACAGGACTTGACCGACACCATGCGGGACGCGCCGGGCGCGGGCCTGGCCGCGCCGCAACTGGGCGTCTCCCTGCGGGTGTTCACCTACTTCGTCGAGGGCGAGCTGGGCCACCTGATCAACCCGGAGCTGACGCTCAGCGAGGACGAGCAGGACGGTCCCGAGGGCTGCCTGTCGCTGCCTGGCCTGACGTACGACTGCAAGCGCGCGTACGGCGTCGTCGCCAAGGGCCGCAACATGTACGGCGACCCGGTCACGATCGAGGGCACGCAGCGGCTCGCCCGCTGCATCCAGCACGAGACGGACCACCTGGACGGGGTCATCTTCATCGACCGGCTCGACACCGAGCAGCGCAAGGCCGCGCTCAAGGCGATCCGCGAGGCGACCGAGGGCCCGGACGGCATCTGGCGGGTGCCGGGCGAGAACGGCGTGCCGCAGGTGAAGATCTCGCCGCACGACACCTTCGGGCGCGGGCAGTGACGCCCCCCTGACCGCGGCGAACCGTCGCGCCGTCGCGCCGTCAGGCCGAAAAGCCCGCCCGTGAACCACCATCGAGAGGCACACCCCGCACGATGAGGCTCGTCTTCGCCGGCACCCCCGAGGTCGCCGTACCCGCACTGGACGCACTGCTGGCCTCCGACCGGCACGAGGTCGTCGCCGTCGTGACTCGGCCCGACGCGACGGCCGGGCGCGGCCGCAAGCTGCTGGCCAGCCCCGTCGCCGAGCGGGCCGCCGAGGCCGGCATCGAAATCCTCAAGCCCGCGCGCCCCCGCGACGAGGACTTCCTCGCCCGGCTGCGGGAGATCGCCCCCGACGCCTGCCCGGTCGTCGCCTACGGCGCGCTGCTGCCCAAGGCCGCGCTCGACATCCCCGCGCACGGCTGGATCAATCTGCACTTCTCGCTGCTGCCCGCCTGGCGCGGCGCCGCGCCCGTGCAGCACGCGGTCATGGCAGGTGACGAGGTCACCGGCGCGTCCACCTTCCTCATCGAGCAGGGGCTCGACTCCGGGCCCGTCTACGGCGTCCTCACCGAGGAGATCGGCCCGACCGACACCAGCGGCGACCTGCTCACCCGGCTCGGCCGCAGCGGCGCCGGGCTGCTCGTCGCCACCATGGACGGCATCGAGGACGGCCGCCTCGTCGCCCGGCCCCAGCCCGCCGACGGGGTCACCCTCGCGCCCAAGATCACGGTCGAGGACGCGGCCGTCGACTGGACGGCGCCCGCGCTCCGCGTCGACCGCCTCATCCGGGGGTGCACCCCCGCGCCCGGCGCCTGGACCCTGACCTCCGGCGAACGCCTCAAGCTCGGGCCCGTCCGGCCCCAGCCCGACCGCGTCGACCTCGCCCCCGGCGAGCTGGGCGTCGCCAAGAACGCCGTGTACGTCGGGACGGGGAGCCACGCCGTTCTCCTCGGGGAGGTGCAGCCGCAGGGCAAGAAGCGGATGGCCGCCGCCGACTGGGCCCGGGGCGCCCGCATCCCGTCCGGCTCCCGCCTCGGGGCCTAGGGCGGACGCGCACTAGGGCCTGTCCGCAGGGCAGAAGTACGCCCCGCGCCGCAGGCGCTTAGGGTGGACGGCGACCGACCTTCGTAAAAATCGGAGCACCTTCACACGTGAACGAGCAGCCGCGCCGCCGCCCGCAGGGCAAGCCGTACCGCCGACCCCAGCGTGACCCCGTCAGAATCCTGGCGTTCGAGGCGCTGCGGGCGGTGGGGGAGCGGGACGCGTACGCGAATCTGGTGCTGCCGGGCCTGCTCAAGGCGGCGGAAGCGGAGGCGGTGAAGAAGGGCCGGGAGTTCGACCGGCGGGACGCGGCGCTGGCGACGGAGCTGGTGTACGGGACGCTGCGGCGGCAGGGAACGTACGACGCGGTGATCGCGGCTTGCGTGGACCGGCCCTTGCGCGAGGTGGACCCGCCGGTGCTCGACGTGCTGGCGCTGGGCACCCACCAGCTGCTCGGGACGCGTATCCCGACGCACGCGGCGGTCTCGGCGAGCGTGGAGCTGGCCCGGGTGGTGCTCGGCGACGGCCGGGCGAAGTTCGTGAACGCGGTGCTGCGGAAGGTCTCCGCGCACGACCTGGACGAGTGGCTCGAACTGGTCGCGCCGCCGTACGACGAGGACCCCGAGGACCACCTGGCCGTCGTGCACTCGCATCCGCGCTGGGTCGTCTCGGCGCTGTGGGACGCGCTCGGCGGCGGCCGGGCCGGGATCGAGGACCTGCTGGCGGCGGACAACGAGCGGCCCGAGGTGACGCTGGTCGCGCGCCCCGGCCGGTCGACCGCGCGCGAGCTGATGGAGTCGCTGCCGCCGGACACGACGGAGCCCGGCCGCTGGTCGCCGTACGCGGTACGGCTGGCCGAGGGCGGTGACCCGGCGGCCGTGGACGCGGTCCGCGAGGGCCGGGCCGGCGTGCAGGACGAGGGCAGCCAACTCGTCGCCGCCGCGCTGGCCGCCGTCCCGCTCGACGGCCGGGACGCCCGCTGGCTCGACGCCTGCGCGGGCCCCGGCGGCAAGGCCGCGCTCCTCGCGGCCCTCGCGGCCCAGCGCGGCGCGGAACTCGTCGCCGCCGAGAAGCAGCCCCACCGCGCCCGCCTCGTGGCCCGCTCCCTGGCGGGCAACCCCGGCCCGTACCAGGTCGTGGTCGCCGACGGCACCCGCCCCGCCTGGGCCGAGGGCTCCTTCGACCGCGTCCTGGTCGACGTGCCCTGCACCGGCCTCGGCGCGCTCCGCCGCCGGCCCGAGGCCCGCTGGCGACGGCGCGCCGAGGACGTACCCACCTTCGGCCCCCTCCAACGCGGCCTGCTCACCGAGGCCCTGCACGCCGTACGCGTCGGCGGCGTCGTCGGCTACGCGACCTGCTCCCCGCACCTGGCGGAGACCCGCGCCGTCGTGGACGACATCCTCCGCGACGACCGCGCCCCGGCCGCCGAGCGCATCGACGTACGCCCGCTGCTGCCCGGTGTCCCCGCCCTCGGCGACGGCCCCGACATCCAGCTCTGGCCGCACCTGCACGGCACGGACGCGATGTACCTCGCCCTCCTGCGCCGTACGGCCTGACCGCCCGCCGGGAGCCGGTCGCCCGCGTTCAGCCGCGCGGGCGAAAAACATCCGGCGGCGATGTCGAGAACCCGCGCACGGCTCCGTCCCCGAGGTGAAGCGCGACCACAATGGGCCGCATCCGCACCGAGGAGAAGCACCATGGCGAAGTATCTGCTGCTCAAGCACTACCGGGGCGCCCCGGCGCCGGTGAACGACGTACCCATGGCGCAGTGGACGCCCGAGGAGATCTCGGCGCACGTGACGTACATGAACGACTTCGCGACCCGCCTCGAGGAGACCGGCGAGTACGTCGACAGCCAGGCGCTCGCCCCCGAGGGGACCTTCGTGCGGTACGACGGGGAGGGCCGTCCGCCGGTCACCGACGGGCCGTTCGCCGAGACCAAGGACGTCATCGCCGGGTGGATGGTGATCGACGTCGACAGCTACGAGCGGGCCCTCGAACTGGCAGGGGAGCTGTCGGCCGCGCCCGGCGCCGGGGGGAAGCCGATCCACGAGTGGCTGGAGCTGCGTCCGTTCCTCGGCGCCCACCCCACCGTCACGGGGTGCCCCCACTGATGGACGAGGCTCTGATCAGGAGCCTCACCCCGGCAGTGCTCGCGATCCTCGTCCGGCGCGGAGCCGACTTCGCGGCGGCCGAGGACGCGGTGCAGGACGCACTGGTCGAAGCGGTACGCGTCTGGCCCGACGATCCGCCGCGTGACCCGAAGGGCTGGCTGGTGACGGTGGCCTGGCGGCGGTTCCTCGACGCGACGCGGGCGGACACGGCCCGGCGCAGGCGTGAGGACCGGGTGGACGAGGAACCGGCGAGCGGGCCCGCCTCCGGCGCGGACGACACCCTCCAGCTCTACTTCCTGTGCGCGCACCCGTCGCTGACCGCGTCGTCGGCGGTCGCGCTCACCCTGCGGGCCGTCGGCGGCCTGACCACCCGGCAGATCGCCCAGGCGTATCTGGTGCCCGAGGCGACGATGGCGCAGCGCGTCAGCCGGGCCAAACGCACCGTCTCCGGCGTGCGGTTCGACCGGCCGGGCGACGTCGCCACGGTGCTGCGGGTGCTGTACCTGGTCTTCAACGAGGGCTACTCCGGCGATGTCGACCTGTCCGCCGAGGCCGTCCGGCTCACCCGGCAGCTCGCGTCCGTGATCGACCACCCCGAGGTGGCGGGGCTGCTCGCCCTCATGCTGCTGCACCACGCCCGCCGGGCCGCCAGGACCGCGCCCGACGGCAGCCTCGTACCGCTCGCCGAGCAGGACCGCGGCCGGTGGGACACCGGGGCGATCGCCGAGGGCGTCGAGATCCTTCAGGCGGCGCTGGCCCGCGACCGGCTGGGCGAGTTCCAGGCCCAGGCCGCCATCGCGGCGCTCCACGCGGACGCGCCGACGGCCGAGGAGACCGACTGGGCGCAGATCGTCGAGTGGTACGACGAACTGGCGGCCCTGACCGACAGCCCGGTCGTCCGCCTCAACCGGGCGGTGGCGGTCGGCGAGGCGGACGGCCCCCGCGCCGGTCTCGCGGCGCTCGCCGCCCTCGACGACACGCTGCCCCGCTACACGGCGGTGGCCGCGTATCTCCACGAGCGCGACGGCGACCTCGCGACGGCGGCCCGGCTCTACGCGCAGGCGGCCCCGAAGGCGCCGAACCTCGCCGAGCGCGACCACCTGACCCGGCAGGCGGCCCGGCTCAACACCCGCCGCGAGCGCTGACGCGCCCATGATCCGCCGGACAGGCCCTAACGGCTGTCCGCTGGCTGCTCCCGGTCCTCCTCGCGCGCCTGCGCCGGGGCGGCTCGGGGCGCGTCGAGCCTGCTCGGCCACCACACCCGGTGGCCCAGGTCGAGGGTGATCGCGGAGACCAGCACCGAGCGGACGACGAAGGTGTCGAGCAGGACGCCGAAGGCGACCGCGAAGCCGATCTCGGCGAAGCCGACCACCGGGAGCGTGCCGAGCACCGCGAAGGTGCCCGCGAGGACGAGCCCGGCCGAGGTGATCACTCCGCCGGTGGCGGCGAGACCGGTACGGACGCCGTCGCGGGTGCCGCGCCGGACGGTCTCCTCCCGGATGCGGGTCATGAGGAAGATGTTGTAGTCGATGCCCAGCGCCACCAGGAACACGAAGACGAACAGCGGGAACGCCGTGTCCTCGCCCGCGTATCCGAACACGTGCCGGAAGACCAGCGAGCTGACGCCGAGGGCGGCGCCGAAGGACAGC
This sequence comes from Streptomyces sp. NPDC087422, assembly GCF_044744145.1. Classification (NCBI taxonomy): domain Bacteria; kingdom Bacillati; phylum Actinomycetota; class Actinomycetes; order Kitasatosporales; family Streptomycetaceae; genus Streptomyces; species Streptomyces sp. NPDC087422. Next base: position 534,545 of record NZ_JBIUXT010000006.1, read on the forward strand.
ACCACCGTGGCCATCAGCACCAGGGGCGCCACCAGGGCACGCAGCAGCAGCGCCAGGATCAGCAGGACGACCAGCAGGATCAGCGGGATCAGCAGGTTGTTGTCGCGGCTCGCCGCCTGATTCGTGTCCTTCTGCACCGCCGTCCCGCCGCCGACCAGGGCGTCCGCGCCGGGGACGCGGTGCAGGGTGTCGCGGGCCAGCCGTACGGTCCGCTGGGCGGCCCCGCTGTCCGCGCGGTCGGCAAGAGTGGCCTCCAGGTAGACCCGGCCGTCCCTCCGCGCGGCCACGCCCGGCGGGGTGCCGACCGAGCCGGGCACGACGCCCTGCACCGAGGCCAGCGCCGTACGCACCTCGTCGGCGGCGCCCGCCCGCGCGATGACCACCAGCGGCTGGCCGCCACCGGCCGGGAAGTAGCGGGACTGCACCTTCTGGCCGACCACGGAGTCCGGGGTGTCGGTGAAGCTGTCCGCGCTGGACAGGCCGGTCGCCTTCAGCGAGAAGAGTCCCAGGCCGAGCGCGCCGAGCACGACCACCGTCGTGATCCACACCGACCGCGGCCGGTGGCCGACCGCCGTGCCGATCCGCGACCACACACCGGCCTCGGTCGGCTCCGCGCTGCCCACGTGCGGGATCGCGGGCCAGAACACCCAGCGGCCGAAGATCACCAGCAGGGCGGGGAAGAGCGTGAGCATCGCCAGCAGGGCCACCGCGACACCGATCGCGGCGACGGGGCCGAGCCCGGAGGTCGAGTTCATGTCGGCGGCCAGCAGGCACAGCATGCTCAGCGCCACCGTGGCCGCGCTCGCGATGATCGCGGGGCCCGCCCGGTGCAGGGCGAGCGCCATCGCCTCGTGCCGGTCCTCGTGATCGCGCAGCTCTTCGCGGTAGCGGGCGACGAGCAGCAGCGCGTAGTCCGTACCCGCGCCGAACACCAGGACGGTGAGGATGCCCGCGCTCTGGGCGTTGACCACCAGACCGGCATGCTCGGCGAGGAGGTAGATCACCGCCTCCGACGTGAACAGCGCGCCGATCACGGACAGCACCGGCACGAAGAGCAGGCTCAGGCTGCGGTAGGTGATCAGCAGGATCACGACGACGACGGCGAGGGCCGCGTACAGCAGGGTGCCCTCGATCCCGGCGAAGGCGTCGGCGGAGTCCGCGGAGAAGCCGCCGGGGCCCGTGATGTGCGTCCTGAGCCCGTCGTCGCCCTGCCCGACGGTGGACCTGAGCTGCTTGACCGCGTCCGCGATGGTGCTCCAGCCGCTCGGGTCGATGGTGATCGGCACGATGAGCAGCGCGGCGCGCGGCGCGGTCCGCCGGTCGAGCTGCGGTCCGACCGTACGGCTGCCGACGATGCCGTGCGCGGTCAGCGACTTGACCGAGGCGGCGTCCGCGCCGACCTTCGCCACATCCGCGTCGGTCAGGCCGCCGGGCCGGGAGTACACGACGACCGCGGGCGCGCTCTCCGGCACGAACTGCTTCTGGAGCTCCAGCACTCGGGTGGACTCCGCCTTGCTCGGCAGCCAGCTCGCCGAGTCGTTCTTCTGCGCGTCGGTGAGTTTCTGGGCCAGCGGCGAGACCACCACCAGCACGACGATCCACAGGCCGAGCACGACCCACTTGCTCCGCCGCCCGCAGACGACGTGCGCTATCCGTCCCGCTCCGCCCGCCATGAGTGCCCCCCGGGCCCGCTCGTGGTGTCGTCCCCCCCGCCGTCCGACGCGACGCCCTGGGAGCGCCGGACCGTGCCGGAGAGTGATCGGCACCAGCATGGCACTGGCGTTCGTGCCGTGTCCGAGGGTTGGCGGGACCGGTGGGTGGGAACACACGTCCTCCGGATCTGGTTTGCTGGACCCATGAGCGTGCAGATCAACCCCAGCATTCTTTCCGCCGACTTCGCGCGGCTCGCCGAGGAGGCGAAGGCGGTCGAGGGCGCCGACTGGCTCCATGTCGACGTGATGGACAGCCACTTCGTGCCGAACCTCACGCTGGGGGTGCCGGTCGTGGAGTCCCTGAGCAGGGCGACGGAGACGCCGCTCGACTGCCACCTGATGATCGAGGACCCGGACCGCTGGGCGCCCGCGTACGTGGAGGCCGGCGCGGGCTCGGTGACCTTCCACGTGGAGGCGGCGGCGGCGCCGGTCCGGCTCGCCAGGGAGATCCGGGCGAAGGGCGCGCGGGCGTCGATGGCGCTCAAGCCCGCCACCCCGGTCGAGCCCTACGAGGACCTGCTGCCGGAACTCGACATGCTGCTGATCATGACGGTCGAGCCGGGCTTCGGCGGCCAGGCGTTCCTCGACATCATGCTGCCGAAGATCCGCCGCACCAGGGCGCTGATCGACCGCTACGGCCTCGACATGTGGCTCCAGGTCGACGGCGGCGTCTCGGCCGAGACCATCGAGCGGTGCGCCGAGGCGGGCGCCGACGTCTTCGTCGCGGGCTCCGCGGTGTACGGCACGGACGACCCCGCCGCCGCGGTCCGCGCGCTGCGCGAGCAGGCCGCCGCGAAGGCCGCGGAAGTGCCCCGGTGACGGGGGCGCCTACCGGGGGTTACCACGGGCGGAAGCGTCTTCGCTACGCGCCCGTAACACGGCACGATCTGCGAGGATGAGCGCGGAGCGGATCACATGGGGCAACGCGGATCAGATAGGCGACTGGGGAGAACCGACGTGAGCACAGGCCGCACACAGGTGCGCATGGGCCCCGGCGAGATGGTCCAGGCGGCGGCGATGGCACGTCGCTTCTACCTGGAGGGCAAGTCCAAAATCCAGATCGCCGAGGAGTTCGGGGTCAGCCGCTTCAAGGTGGCCAGGGTCCTGGAGACCGCCCTCGAACGCGACCTGGTGAGAATCGAGATCCGCGTCCCCGCCGAGCTGGACGCCGAGCGCTCCGACGCCCTGCGCGCCCACTACGGCCTGCGGCACGCCGTCGTGGTCGAGACCCCGCCCGACCAGGCGGACGCGCCCGACCCGGAGAATCTGGGCGCCGTCGCCGCCGACCTGCTCGGCGAGCTGGTGGACGACGGCGACGTACTGGGCCTGGCCTGGGGCCGCTCCATCATCACCATGGCCAACGCGCTGGACCGGCTCGCGCCCTGCACCGTCGTCCAGCTCACCGGCGTCTACGACGTCGGCACCACCGAGCGCGGCTCCGTCGAGGCGGTACGCACCGCCGCCGCCGTCTCCGGCGGCGAGGCGCATCCGCTGTACGCGCCGATGGTGCTCGCCGACCCCGCCACCGCCAGCGCCCTGCGCGCCCAGAGCGGCATCGCCGCCGCCATGGGCTACTTCGACAAGGTCACCGTCGCCGTGGTCTCCGTCGGTTCCTGGGAAGCGGGCGTCTCCACCGTCCACGACGCCCTCACCGACGAGGAGCGCGAGCACTACGCGGGCCTCGGCGTCGCCGCCGAGATGTCCTCCCACCTCTTCGACGCCCAGGGCCGCAGGGTCGGCCGCGACCTCGGCGAGCGCTGCATCACCATCGACGCCGACCGGCTCCGCCGGATCCCCGAAGTGCTCGCCATCGCGGGCGGTCGCCGCAAAGCCGCCGCCATCGACGCGGTGCTCCGCTCCGGCCTCGTCACCAGCCTGGTCACCGACACCGCCGCCGCCGACCACCTCCTGCACTCCACCGCCCCCGCCCCCCGCCCCGCCCTCGACCGCGCCGACCCCGACGGCCCCTGACCCCTCAGGCTTCGCCGCGGTACGAGGACGGTCACCAGCCCGCCGAACGACCGGAGGGGACGGGCCGGGGTGCCCCCGCAGGAATGCGTTGACAGCCGGGTGCCGAATTCCGTGTGACCAGGTGTGACGCATTCCGAGGAGGTGCCCCGGCCCGGCACCGACCCACGGTCAGCCGGCGCGGGTAACCGACCCCGACCCACGGTCAGCCGGCGCGGGCAACCGACCCCGACCCGACGGCAACCGGCACGGCCAACCGGCACCGACCCACGGTCAGCCGCGAGGCCCCCGGCTTGACCCGTGCGGAGTGCCGTTCCGCGCTGGAAGTGATCAAGTGTGGCAGCATCGGCGGCATGCTGCTGCGGTCCGTTCCACGCGCGGTCGCCCCCGTGCTCGCCACCTGCCTGCTCGCTCTGTTCGGGGTCCTCCTCGGCGGCTGCGCGACCCCCACCGTCGTCCCGGCCGCCCACAGCTCCGGGCGGGCCGCCCACGCCTCGTCCACCCCCGCCTGGGCCGACGGCCACCACGTCGTGCACCCCGCCGACCTGCCCCCCGAGGCCCGCACCACGCTGGCGCTGATCGACCGCGGCGGACCGTACCCCTACAGCAGGGACGGCATCGTCTTCGGCAACTACGAGAAGGAACTGCCCGCCCGGACGCGCGGCTACTACCACGAGTACACGGTGCCGACCCCGGACGCCCCGGACCGCGGCGCGCGGCGGATCGTGACCGGCCGCAACGGCGAGATCTTCTACACCTCCGACCACTACCAGAGCTTCGAGGCGGTGCTGCGATGACGGCCACCACACCGCCGGGCGACACCCTCGTACTGGATCTGACCGGGGTCGTCGACCGCCAGTCGTTCATGGACCGCTGCACCGAGCGGCTGCACCTGCCGGACTGGTTCGGCCGCAACTGGGACGCGCTCGCGGACTGCCTCACCGACCTGTCGTGGTGGCCGGTCGGCTCCGACGGGCGGCGGCTGCGGATCGAGGGCTGGCAGGAGTACGCGGCGGCCAAGCCGCGCGAGTGGCGGATCGTGAAGGACATCCTGCGCGACGCGGAGACCTTCTGGCGCGACACCGACACCGAGCTGACCGTGGCCTTGGAAGAAGACACGAACGGGGACGCCGAAGAGAGGGACGCTCGTCCGTAGGCGCACGATGCGTTCGCACGCGAATACGAAATATGTGAACCGGTCGGCGTCCCGGGACGGCCGCCCCGCGCCCGTCGCCCCGCACGGCAGGAGGCCGTACGGGGCGCGTCGGCCGCGTCAGCGCGCTAGGAGAACGTGCAAGTGATCGAGCCGATGGGCGTGTTGTTGCCGGTCGAGTTGGCCGTGAATCCGAACGTCGTGGAAGCGCCGTCCGGTGGGATCGTGCCGTTGTAGGCGGCGTTGGTGACGCTGATGCTGCCTCCGCTGACTGACTGGACTCCGTTCCACAGACTGGTGATCTGCGTTCCGGTGCCGAGCGTCCAGTTCACCTTCCAGTGACTCGACGGCGAGGCGCCGTGGTTCATCACGGTGACCTGCCCCTGGAACCCACCGCTCCAGGAGTTGGAGACCGCGTACATCGCCATGCAGGAGCCAGGGTCGGTCCCGCCTGTGCTGCCGCCGGTCGTGGTGCCGCTTGTGGTGCCGGTGGTCGTGGTGCCGCTTGTGGTGCCGGTGGTCGTGCCGGTCGTAGTGCCAGTGGTCGTGCCGGTCGTCGTGCCGCTCGTGGTGCCAGTAGTCGTGCCGCTTGTGGTGCCGGTCGTCGTGCCAGTGGTCGTGCCGCTCGTGGTCGAACCGCCGTTGTGGATGCCACTGACCTCGCCGTGACCGCCGTCGAACGCGATGTCGGAGCAGGAGAAGAAGTTCTCATTGCTGTCCGAGCGGACCCACTGGATGAAGACCATCGCGTCACCCGTACGGTTCGAGGGCAGCGTCAGGTCCCAGTAGTAGTGGCCGCCGTCGGTTCCCGGCGACCCCACCGCGGGCGGGTTGGTGGTGCTTCCGATCGACTCCAGGTCGGCCCAGGCCAGCGGAGTGGTCGGGGACCAGCCCTGCTTGGTCACATAGACACGGAAGGTGCCCGGGTGCGCGGCCCAGTTGCTGTACTGCAACTGGATCGTGGAGCCCGACGTGAGGTGCGTCCTCGGCCAGTCGGCGCGGGCCGCGTTGTAGGCCGAGAAGTCGTACGGTGACTTGTTGCCGGCGCTGCACAGCGTTCCGTCCGGGACGTAACCCTCGCCGCGACCGCCCGCGTTGGAGTCGAGCACCGCGAACCAGTTGTACAGCGACGTCGTTCCGCTCTGGGCGACCGCCGCGGCGCAGGCCGGGTTGGTCGGGGTGAGGGCGCCGGTGGGGGTCAGGGCGTCCTCGTAGCACAGGTAGGTGCGCGAGCCCGGCATCATCGCCACGCCGTGCGCCTGCGCGGAGCCCTGGCTGAGCAGGACCGCGCCGAACGCCGAGAGCAGAAGAGCGAAGACACCGAATAACGACAGTTGCCAGCTTCTTTTTCGCTTCAAGATCATGACCTTTCCGGGAGCTTTCCCGGGGCCGCGGCGCACCGCGGCCGGGCCACCGGGACAGCGTGGGGGGAGGGAACGGGTCTGCGAGTGGGAGCGCTCCCATTTGTGAAGCTAACAGTGGATCAAGAATTCGTAAACACCTGCGGACGAGACCGGCCCGAGTCGCGCCGCGCTTGGGTCGGGCCGCATCCGTTGACAGTGTGCAGCCAGGGCGCTGTGATGGATGGGAGCGCTCCCATATGTTGTGCTCCCCCCACGCAAGCACCCCGAAAGAGGCACCTATGCCCGCTCGCACTCTCCGGTTACCACCCAGGTTGTGGACGGCGGTCGCCGCCGCCATAGCGCTGGCCGTCTCGCTCCTGATCTCGGTGCCCACCAGCGGATTCGGCGCGTCGGCGTCCGGATGCCGGGCCGAGTACACGCTCAACGAATGGCCCGGTGGCTACACCGCGCAGGTGCACGTCACCAACCTCGGCGCGGCGCTGAGCGGTTGGCGGCTGACGTGGACGTATGCCGGTGATCGGAGGATCACTTCGGCCTGGAACGCGACCGTCACCCAGAACGGACACTCCGTCACCGCCGTCAACGCGTCCTACAACGGCGTCGTGGCAGCAGGAGGCACGGTCGACTTCGGCGTGCAGGGAACTGCTGGGTCCGCGGGCTCGCAACCCGCTGACTTCGCCCTCAACGACCTGCCCTGTGGAGCCGTCAGCACCACCCCGCCGACCACGCCCCCGACTACTCCGCCTACGACGCCCCCGACCACGCCCCCGACCACCCCGCCTACGACGCCCCCGACCACGCCGCCGCCCACTTCGCCCCCCGCGGGATGCGACTCCGCGACGATATGCACGGGCTTTGAGGACCAGAGCGGTGCCGGTCCCGCCGGGGACTGGCGTTTCACCGCGCCCGACTGCCAGGGCACGGGGACGGCCGCCATCGACACGACAGTCGCGCACAGCGGCTCGAAGTCCCTGCGGGTGGACGGAAAGGCGGGCTACTGCAACCACGCCCTCGTCGCCTCCACCGCTGATCTGTCGTCGGTCGGCCCGGTGGTCTACATCCGTATGTGGGTGCGGCACACCACGGCGCTCCCGACCTCGCACGTCGCCTTCGTCTCCATGCCGGACTCCTCCCAGGGCGGCCGGGCGCTGCGGATCGGCGGCCAGAACGGCGCCCTGCAGTGGAACCGGGAGAGTGACGACGCCACCCTCCCGGCGCAGAGTCCGGCCGGGGTCTCGCTGAGCAGTCCGCTGCCGACCCTCACCTGGCAGTGTCTGCGCTTCGCGGTCGACACCACGGCGCCGAAGCTCGACACCTGGCTCAATGACACGCAGATACCCGGATTGCACGCCGACGGCGTGCCGACCCAGGACATCGACCAGCAGTGGCTCTCGCGCACCACGCCGCCCAGGCCGACCGCCCTGCGACTCGGCTGGGAGAGCTACGCCACGGGTGACGACACCTTGTGGTTCGACGACGTGGCCGTCGGTTCCGCGCCGCTCGGCTGCTGACGAGAGCGTCGCGGAGGTCCGTCGCGGACACGGTCGGGCAGCCGGTCTGACCGTGTCCGCGACGGGGTGGGTCACAGCGGACGGGACGTGCCGGTCAGCCGAGGCGGAAGCGCTGTGCCGCCGTCCCGTTGCAGTCCCACAACTGCACGGGATCCCCGGCCTGCTGGCCGTTGTCCTTGTCGTCGAGGCAGCGGCCCGACTGCGGATTGAACAAGGTGCCGTCGGCCCGGCTCTCCCACACCTGGGCGCCCGTGCCGTTGCAGTCCCACAGTTGGGTCCGTGTGCCGTTGCCGGTGTTGCCGCCCACCGCGTCGAGGCACTTGCCGAAGGTCCGCAGCGTGCGGTCGCCGGGCGCGGACCAGCGCTGCGCGTCGGAGCCGTTGCAGCCGGACAACTGCACGGGCGTGGCGGAGGCCGGATCGGCGTTGGTCACGTCCACGCACAGGGCAGCGAGGCCGGAGACCGCACCGGGCGGCAGCTTCCACGACTGCGCGGTCACACCGGCGCAGTCGTAGAGCTGGAGCTGTACGGCGCCGGGTGTGGTGTTGCCGTCCGGCACGTCGAGGCAGCGTCCCGAGGCCGGGTTGAGCAGGCTGCCGTCGGAGCGGTGCGTCCAGGTCTGCGAGGCGGCACCCGAGCAGCCCGCGACGCTCACCGGCGTACGGTTCGCCGTCCCGCCGCCCGTGGCCGTCAGGCACTTGCCGAGGACCCGGACGGTACTGTCGGCCTGGTACGCGACCTGCTGGGCCGCGCTGTGGTTGCAGCCCCACAGCTGCACGGCCGTCCCGTCGTCGGCCACCCCGCCGCGCACGTCGAGGCACAGGCCGCCCGCGCCGATCACCTCGCCGGACGCCGGGTTCGCGGACGCGCTGCCGGACAGCGTCACGGTGTGCGAGGAACCGAGCGGGAGCGCGCCCGTCGTCACCGTCACCGTCCTGCGGTTGACGTTCCACGACCACGCGGTCTCCGGGACCTGCACCCCGTCGACCGAAACGGCGGTCGGCGCCTGCGAGTTGGACAGCCGCAGGGTGTAGGCCCGGGAGGTCGGCGCGCCGCTGAAGGAACCGGTCTGCGCGCCGATCGTCAGTGTCCGAGCCGTCTCACTCCACGACAGGGGCGCCTCGGTCGCCTGGCCGCTGCGATAGCCCGTGCCCTCGCCGGCGTCGGAGTAGACCGAGAAGGCCCCGTCGGCACCCGCGGCGACATTCACCGTCACCTGCGTCAACGGCCGCTGCCCCTGGTTGTCGACGTAGTCGGTGCGGGTGGGGAGGATGCCGCCGGCCTTGATCAGCACCGGCATCCGGGACAGCGGACCGGTGATGGTGACGGTGGCGGGCCCGGTGTAGGTACGGCCGGTGAAGTAGTCCGTCCAGCTCCCCGGCGGCACCCACACCGACGCGGAGCCGTTGCCGCTGGAGTCGTTGGGCGAGGTGATCGGCGCGACCAGGACGTCGTCGCCGTACAGGTACTCGCCGGTGGCGCTGTAGGCGGCGTCCTGGGACGGGTAGTCGAGATACAGCGGCCGGACGATGGGCACACCGGTCGCGTTCGCCTGCTGTGCGAGCGTGTACGTGTACGGGACGAGCGCCTCCCGTAGCCGCAGGAAGGACTCGGCGCTCGCCGCGGCAGCGCCGCTGTAGTTCCACGGCAGCCGGTCGCCGTGGTCGGAGTGCAGCCGGTCCACCGGCTGGAAGGTGCCGAATTGCACCCAGCGGGCGTACAGATCGTCGGCGAGATGACCGCCGTGGAAGCTGCCGATGTCATGGCTGACATTGGAGATTCCCGCGGCGGCCTCGGCGGCGGTGAACTTCGCCTCGAAGGCGAGCATGTCCCACGTCGCGGGCGTGTCGCCGGTGAACTGCATCGAGTTGCGCCGCTCGGACCAGGGCCCGACCGGGTAGTTGCTGTTGTCGCCGCCCTCCTCCGAGCCGCCGATCCGTGCGAAGGAGAAGCCGCGCAGCCCCTTGGCCGCCGCGTCGTCCGCATAGGCCTGGTTGATCAGATTGTCCGGCCCCACATGCGGATCTGACGCGGTCGAGGCACCGCAGTTGGTGCAGTAGTCCAGCCACCACTCCCGCACGCCCTGTTGCTCGAAGGGCTGGTGCAGGTCGAGATAGGCGGCCAGATGGGCCGGGTTGGACCAGTCGAAGGCGTACGTGCTGCCGCCGTCGGGCAGGAGGCCGCCCGCGCGGGAGTTGGCCGCGGCGAATTTGGGGTCGGCGCTGTCGATGGTCGGGTGGATGTTCATCGACACCGCGAGACCCTGCTGCTTGGTCCAGTCGAGGAATGCCCGCGGATCGGGGAAGAGCGAACTGTTCCAGTTCCAGCCGTTCCACTGCGTCGGCGACTTCCAGTCGGTGTCCACCACCAGCCAGTCGATCGGCGTGTTCGTGCTGCGGAAGGTGGGCAGCAGCGAATTCTCGTAGTCGGCCGTCGAGTAGCCGTAGTACCGCGAGTACCACACGCCGTAGGCCGACTCCGGTAGCAGATTGGCGCCGCCGGTCAGGGAGTTGAGGTCGGCGAGGCCCTGCTTGTAGTTCTGGCCGTAACCGAAGAAGTAGCCGTCCTGGTACGGCTGGGCGCCGTGCGAGGGCCGGTCGGTCACCGCGTGCGCGCCCGACAGCAGAGCCGTCCGGGTGTCGTCCAGCAGGTACCAGCCGTCGCGATCCAGGATCCCCGGGTGCTCGGGCACCGGCACGGCCGCCGGATTGTCCAGTGTCCGGGACCAGCCGCCGAGGGTGTTCGTCGGCCCCGCGCCGTAGCCGGTCGTGGTGAGCGCCGTCGACGCGGCCGGGTACGCCGTGGTGCCGACCGGGGTGACCGCCAGGCTGTCGATGTTGACCCGGCCGGTGTCACCCGCGTTCTGCACGATGCTCAGGGTGTTGGCGCCGGCGGTCAGGTGCACCGTGGCGGACGCGGTCGACCAGGCGTTCCACGACGAGGTGGCGGGCAGGCTGAGCGCCGGGCCCGCGGTCGAGCCGACCCGGGTGGACAGGGTGCCCGTACCGCCCGCCGCGTTGGAGTAGCGCACCCACAGCCGGTAGTCGCCGGTCGACGGCACCGCGGAGACGTCCTGGGTGAGGCCGCTGCCCGTGTGCTCGTATCCGGCGACGAAGCCGGAGCCGGTGTGCCCGGTGTGGTCGTAGGCGGCGACGCCGTAGCCGCTGAGCAGCGAATTCTCAGCCTCGCAGGCGGAGTTGACCGGGCAGTAGGAAGGAAACGCCGGTGTGGCGGTCACTCCCGTGCCCGCCATCGTCACCGTGAGGTTGGCCGCCGTGAAAGGGCCGCTGCCCCGCTTGTAGCGCAACGTCAGCCCGGACGTCGTGATCTCGCGGTACCCGTCCGCGGTGACGTCCGTGGTGACGTCGGATACGGGGAAGGACCGGTTGACGGCGTTGAACGTCGTCCCGTCCTGGAAGGCGGCGTCGCCCGCGTATTCCAGCCGCACCAGGGTCGGACTGAGCACCTCGAAGCGGGCGTTCCCGTCGGTGACGACGGAACTCGACGCCGCGGCCCGCGCCGGCGGGGCGGCCTGCCGCGCCACCGCGCTGTCGACGGCGGTGACCGACAGCAGCGCCAGGCATGAACCCAGCACGAGCGCCCGGCTCCTGCGGGGCGAGAGAGGTGATCCGACGCGGCGTGGGCGCATGGGCATGCCTTCCGTAGTCGACAGGGCCTGACATCGTTGTCCGTGGTCCAATTCGCCGTGCGGGAAGCGGAGTTGAGTTGACCGGCGCGACGAGGCGTGAGAGCGCTCCCTGAAGCTAGCCATTGGTCGTGTATGCGTCAATACGCCGCACGGGCCGCACGGGCCGCACACGCCGGTCGGCGGTGTGTCACTCCGGTCGACGCACCTCGACGGCCGCGCCCCGTCCCGTCACCGCGCTGACGCAGCGCGAAACACCGCCGGTCCCACCAGAAGCCGGAAACTGCCCGGATCCCCGCGGCGGTGTCCGCGACACAGTCCGCAGCGTCCGGTGGTCATGGTGAGGACAAGCAATTGCGGAGCGGTAGGGGGTGATACGGGTCTGGCGCGCACTCGGAATCGAGTGCGCCTGTCGTCGAGGCACGGTGACTATGGCGCCCGACCGCCTGTCCCGCTCATCGCCAGGACACCTGTCACCAGCTGATGGATACCGTTCCGTGACATTATCCGCGCATGTCAGTGTAGGCGTGGGGCAAGCGCGCGAGTGGGAGGTACAAACTATGGGACCGCTTCTGCTCGTTCTTCTGCTCGCGTTGATTCTCTTCGGCGCCGGGTTCGCCCTCAAGATTCTGTGGTGGGTGGCGATCGTCGTCCTGGTGGTCTGGCTGCTGGGATTCGTTGTCCGCTCGACGAATTCCGGTGGCAGCCGTGGCCGCTGGTACCGCTGGTAGCGACGCACTTCGACCTGCCACTGAGCGGTGGGGGGCCCCCCCCGGGGGGGGCCCCCCCCCCCCCAGACAAGGATATTTAAAAAAAAAAAAAAATAAGAGGTAAAACCAAAAATAAAGTGAAGAATAAAAAAAAGTGGGTGCGCCCCCCA
>NZ_JBIUXT010000006.1:546788-586406 GCF_044744145.1 Streptomyces sp. NPDC087422
GGGGGGGGGGGCGGGGGGTGCTGGGTGGGTGCCCCCGGCCGCGTGTCGGGGGGGGCGGGGGGGGGCGCGCCGCCCGGCCCCCCCCCACCCCCCCCCCCCCCCCCGGGGGGGGCCCCCCCCGGGGGGGCCCCCCACCGCTCAGTCGTATTGCGACAACGTTCTCCGATGACGGGTACACCGGATATTCCGGGACAGGATGACAATGCTGGGGCGCCGCCCGCATCACCAGCGGTTCCACCTCCAGCGGGCAGCGCTCCAGTGCCCGCGACCGGGCCGGGGCGACCCCGGCACTGGCATTCAGGGGCAGTGGCATTCAGCGGCATTGACATCATTGACATTCAGCGTTCAGGAACGCGGCGCTCATTCCGCGCCGCGCACGGTCTTGTCCGCGCGTGGTATCAGGTGTTCGGCATGTCCCGTCCGCGCTCACCGCGGACGGGGCCGGACAAGCTGACCTCTCAGGCGAAGGTGTCGCAGGCCGAGACGGCTCCGGAGGTGTAGCCCTTGGTGAACCACTGCTGGCGCTGCGCCGACGAGCCGTGGGTCCAGGTGTCCGGCGTGACCTTGCCCTGGTACTTCTGCTGGATACGGTCGTCGCCGACAGCGGCCGCCGCGTCCAGGCCCACAGTGATGTCGGACCGCGTCAGGTCGGTGATCAGCGGCTTTCCGCTCGCTGGGTCCGGGGTGGTCGTGGCGTGGTGGGCCCACACTCCGGCGTAGCAGTCGGCTTGGAGTTCGAGTTTCACCGAGCCGCTGTTCTCGCCCTGGCCGCTGCCGCGCGAGATGGTGCCGCTGAGATCCTGAATGTGGTGTCCGTATTCGTGCGCGATGACGTATGCCTCGGCGAACGGGCCTCCCTTGGCGCCGAACTTGCCTGTGAGCTCGTCGAAGAACCCGAGGTCGAGGTAGACCTTGTCGTCGGCGGAGCAGTAGAAGGGGCCGACCTCCGACGTCGCCTCCCCGCAGCCGGTGTTGACCCTGTCGGTGAAAAGCAGGGTCGGCGCCTGGGTGTAGGACTTTCCTGCGGCTGTCTCCGTCTGCTTCCAGAATGCCTGGACGCTGTCGACCACGGCCACGATCCGGCAGTCGTCCTTCTTGTTGGCGTCCGCCCCGGTCCGGCAGTTCGCCGCGAGATCGCCGGGCGCGACGCCCTGGGAGCCGCCGGATCGCGCGGCGCTGTCAGAGGTGCCGCCCGAGCTGAGCAGACCCGGGTCCACTCCGAACACCACAGAGGCGATCACGACCAGCAGCCCTACCACCCCACCGCCCACGGTCTTTCCGCCACCGGGAATCCCGCCCCGTGTGCCGCCTCGGTTGTCCTGCACCTCGGAGGTGTCCAGGGCAGCATCGTCGTCGAACTGCATCAGCTGACTCTCCCTCACAACACGCCGGTACGCCGTGTCTCACCGGGGGCGTCTACCCAGCCGAACAGACCTCATCTGGATATGCCCGGACCGTGTTCCGAGGGGTCGCCGTCCGCAGGAAGCCCTCCCGGCGGACAGCCACCTGGATCACCGACCCAGGAGAGTCGACCGGGCGGGCCGGGGCCGCCCAGTGTCGCTCAGCCTCCGGACTCAGCGCGGCGACAGGCGGTAGAGCGCCGCCGCGCCCGCTTTGAGGTGGACCTTCAGCGTGCCGTGCTGGGCCGCTCCGCGGTAGCGGCCGGTGGCCGGCTCGAAGGTCGCCACGCTTCCGACGTGCGCCTGGTTGACGCCGAGCCGCACCGAGGCGGGGGCGTCGGGGTTGCGGTTGGCCACGAGCAGGTAGCGAGTGCCGTCGTCCTGCGTGTTCCTGAAGAGACCGATGACGGCGGCGTCCCCGGTGGCCGAGGTCAGGTGGTCGCCTGGGGTGAAGGCCACCGCGCTCGGCGGCAGCGGGTTGTCGTTGGCGTGTTGGACCGACTCCGAGCGGAGCGGCTTGAGTTGGCGGCCGACCGGCTGGAGCCAGGTGCGGTTCAGCCTGCGGGCCGCGCCGTACAGCGGGGTCTGCTTGCCGTCGGCGGTGATCAGCGCCTTGGTGAAACCCTCGCCACGGGCGGGGTCCGGCGTCCAGTAGGTGAAGTACTGGATGCCCTTGCAGCCGTACGCCAGGCTGATGTTGGTCTGCCAGGCCAACTGCGAGGCGGTGGGCACCCGGTGGTTGTTGTAGCCGACCGACTGGATGAACGTCCACGCCGGCAGCCCGGACTTCAGCGACGCCTCGCGGTAGATCGCCCAGTTGTCGAAGTAGTTGAGGTCTATGCCGTCGGTGAGGATCGGGTACCGGTCGAACGAGATCAGCGGCGGCTTGACGGTGTCGATGTACGCCTGCACGAAGGCCGCGTAGCCCGGGCCGTTACCCGGCACGAGGTTGGAGTACGGCAGCAGCCCCGGTGCGACGTCACGCACGATGCCGGTGAGCGCCCCGACCGTGGGGAATCTGGACTGGGCCGGTTCGTCGAAGACGTTGAACCCGGCGAGCGAGGGGTGGTTCGCATAACTGGCCAGTGCCGCACGCACCCATGACGTCGCGTCAGCGGTGGTGAGCGAGGACGGCACGCTCCGGTCATCGGTGACCGACAGGTACTGCGCGATCGCCTGGATCCGGGGGTCGCCCGAGATCAGCACCTTCAGGCCCACCTGGTCGGCCATCTGCAAGGCGTAGCCGCCGCTTTGCGGATCGAATTGGTAGTTGCCCGTGATCAAGAAGGTGAACCCGGCGTCCTTGATCTCCTGGTAGCGGTCGAGCGTGGTCTCGTACGGGTGCGGCGGCCAGAACAGCCCGATCGGGAAGTCCGGCCCTCCGGTGAGCGGAAGGTCCACGCTCGCGGCGGAAGAGTCCGCCGCGTCGGCGGCGTGCGTGCCGTCTCCGGACCCCACCGAACTCAGCGCCCCGGCGGTCGGGTCGCCGGGCCCCGGTGCGGCCGCCGCCCGGTTGGCGGCCAGCCCGCCCGCGGCCAGGACGCCGGCGCCCAGGCCCGCGGCCTGTAGCAGCGTCCGGCGGTGCATCGGCTGTGAAGCGCTGGAGAGGGAGGAGTTCTGTTCTGGCATGGCCTACTCCGATCGTTGGAACGCGGGAGCGGGGAGGGGGCTGAAGGTCCCATCGGTGCACCGGCGACCGTGGCGGACGCACACATGCTGGCAGACGGTGGTGGTTCAATCAACCACGATGCGCAGAAATGATGAATGAATCATGCAGGACGCGGCGTGCACCGCCGCGCCCGCGCCCCGGTATCGGCGGCCGGACTCGGCGCACTGAACTCGGCGCACTGAAACTCGGCGCGCTGAACTCGGCGGGCTGAACTCAGCGCCCGCGGCGCCCCTTCACCATGTGGTCGCCCGGGATGTGCCCGGTGAGCGCCATGGACGCGCTGGCCCGGCCGTACGACAGCTGCGCCACGCGCACGTACAAGCAGTCGATCAGCACCAGCACCGAGTGCCGCGCTCCGATGCTGCCGGCGCGGAAGGAGGTCTCGGCGGTTGCGGAGATCAGCCGGACCTCAGCGGCCCGCGCCAACGGTGACCTGTGGTCGGCGGTGATCGCCACTGTGGTGGCGCCCCGCGCGCGGGCGAGTTCGAACGGCTCGATCGTCTCCCGGGTCGATCCGGAGTGAGAGATGCCGATGGCGACATCGGCCGGGGTGAGCAGGGCCGCCGACGTCGTGGCGGCGTGCACTTCGTTCCACCCGCGCACCGCGCATCCGATCCCGAAGAGCCGCAGCTCGGTCTCCACCGCCACCGCGCCGCTGCCGCCGACGCCGTACACGTCGATCCGCCGCGCTCGGGCGACCGCCTGGGCCGCGCGCTCAAGCGACGCCAGGTCGATGGTGTCCAACGTCCGCTGCACCGCGCCGAGATCTGCCTGGCCGACGACGGTGACCACCCGCCGCAAGTCGTCGTCGGGGGAGATGTCCGGCCCGATCTCCGAGGTGCCCCAGGCGGGCTCGTCGCCGCGCGCGCTCTCACGGACCAGTTCGATCAGCAGATGCTGGTACGACTCCAGGCCCACCGCACGGCAGAACCGCGTCACCGTCGGCTGGGACGTGCCGGTGCGCCGCCCCAGCTCGGCGGCCGAGCAGCCGATCACGGAGTTGGGGTCGGCGAGCACCAGCTCGGCCACTTTCCGCAGTGAGCCCGTCAGGTGCGGCAGCTCGGCTCGGATCAGCGCTGTGACATCGATGCGCGCTCCCGCGTGGCCGTAGCCCTTGGCCTCCATACGGGTCCCCGATCGCTCACACCTGCCGGCCGTCCGAAAGGCCATGATGCCATGCGATTATGTCATTCACCGTGTATCAACCACGCAGACTGACATATTCAGCCTGCTCGCTCCGGTACGCCGCGGACCTCCTCCGGCAGGCCCCTGCGCGGCGGCCTCGACGGGGTGTCCCTCCTGGAGGTCTCCCGCTGGTCGGGGCGCTCTACAATTCAGATAACCGCGGACATCTATGGTCACCTGACCCCGGGCTCGGACGACAAGCTGAAGCGTGTGATGGACGAGGTACTGACCAGCGCCACCGTGCTGGTTCCGTGCTGACTTCGGCTCGCCTGCAAGGCAAAGCCGCAGGTGGGAGCAACAGCGTGAAATTCCTCAACGATATTCGGCCGCCGTACGACCTGACGTACGACGACGTCTTCATGGTGCCGAGCCGCAGCGCGGTCGGTTCCCGCCAGGGTGTGGACCTCAGGTCCCCTGACGGGACGGGCACCACCATCCCCCTGGTCGTGGCCAATATGACGGCCATCGCGGGCCGCCGGATGGCCGAGACCGTGGCCAGGCGCGGCGGCCTCGTCGTCATCCCGCAGGACATCCCCCACGACGTGGTCGCCGATGTCGTGGCCTACGTCAAGCAGCGCCATCTGGTGCTGGACACCCCGATCACGCTCGCCCCCTCCCAGACCGTCGCCGACGCGCTGTCCCTGCTGCCCAAGCGGGCGCACGGCGCGGGCGTGGTGGTCGAGGACGGGCGGCCGGTCGGCGTCGTCACCGAGTCCGACCTCAGCGGCGTGGACCGCTTCACGCAGCTCTCCGAGGTCATGTCCAGGGACCTGCTGCTGCTCGACGCGGACATCGACCCGCGCGAGGCGTTCAACCGGCTGGAGGACGCGCACCGCAAGCTGGCGCCCGCCGTGGACGCCGAGGGCCTGCTCGTCGGCATCCTGACCCGCAAGGCCGCGCTGCGCGCCACGCTGTACGAGCCCGCCGTCGACGCGAACGGGCGGCTGCGGATCGCCGCGGCCGTGGGCATCAACGGCGACGTGGCGGGCAAGGCCAAGCAGCTCCTGGACGCCGGGGTGGACACCCTGGTCGTCGACACCGCGCACGGCCACCAGGAGTCGATGCTCGCGGCGGTACGCGCCGTGCGCGCGCTCGACCCGCGGGTGCCGATCGTGGCGGGCAACATCGTGGCCGCCGAGGGCGTCCGCGACCTGATCGAGGCGGGCGCCGACATCATCAAGGTCGGCGTCGGACCCGGCGCCATGTGCACCACCCGCATGATGACCGGCGTCGGCCGCCCGCAGTTCTCCGCCGTCATGGAGTGCGCCGCGGAGGCGCGCAAGCACGGCAAGCACGTCTGGGCCGACGGAGGCGTCCGGCACCCGCGCGATGTCGCCATGGCGCTGGCGGCGGGCGCGTCCAACGTGATGATCGGCTCCTGGTTCGCCGGTACGTACGAGTCGCCGGGCGACCTCCAGCAGGCCGCCGACGGGCGGCTGTACAAGGAGTCCTTCGGCATGGCCTCGGCGCGCGCGGTCCGCAACCGTACGAGCGAGGAGTCGGCGTACGACCGGGCGCGCAAGGCGCTGTTCGAGGAGGGCATCTCCACCTCGCGGATGTTCCTCGACCCGGCCCGGCCGGGCGTCGAGGACCTGATCGACTCGGTCATCGCCGGGGTGCGCAGCTCCTGCACGTACGCCGGGGCCTCCTCGCTCGACGAGTTCGCGGAGAAGGCGATCGTCGGCATCCAGAGCGCGGCGGGCTACGCGGAGGGCAAGCCGCTGCACGCGAGCTGGAACTGACGCGGGGTCGGGCGCCGGTGCCTTCGCCGGTGCCCGTGGCCGCGCCGGTACCGGTGCCTTCGCCGGTGCCCGTGCCCGTGCCCGCGCCGGTGCCCTCGCCGGTGCCCGTCCCGGTGTCGCCAGGGGGCCTTGGTCCCGAGTCGTCGGAGATGTCTCTATCCTGCGAGCTGTGAAGCCGCTCAACGATCTCGACGAACGCATCGTGCACGCCCTGGCCGAGGACGCCCGGCGGTCCTACGCGGACATCGGCGCCCAAGTGGGCCTGTCGGCGCCCGCCGTCAAACGCCGGGTGGACCGGCTGCTGGCGGCGGGCGCGATCACCGGTTTCACCGTACGGGTCGACCCCGCCGCGCTCGGCTGGCAGACCGAGGCGCTGGTGGAGCTGTACTGCCGCCACAACACCTCGCCGGGCGACATCAGGCGCGGCCTGGCCCGCTACCCGGAAGTCGCGTCCGCCTCCACCGTCACCGGCGAGGCGGACGCCGTGGTCCAGGTCTTCGCCTCCGACGTACGGCACTTCGAGCAGGTGCTGGAGAAGATCGCGGGGGAGCCGTTCGTGACCCGCACCAAATCCGTGCTGATCCTCTCCCCGCTGCTGCGCCGCTACGGCGCAGGCGCCCCGGAGTGAGAGCACGGAGTGCGCCTGCCGAGGCATAAGTTGGGTAATGTCGCAAATCATGCGAATTGTGGCTGAAGTCACCCGATCGGGGTACAACGGGTACTGAGGCCAGATCGGCCCCGGCAGCACGAAGGAGGCGACATGATCACGCGTGAGCAGATTCCCAAGGTCATGGGCCATGCGGTGCATGACGCTCAGGGGAAGAAGATCGGCGAAGCCGCCCACCTGTACCTGGACGACGCCACGGGCGAAGTCGAGTGGGTCGCGGTGAAGACCGGTTTCTTCGGCAACAACGAGACATTCGTGCCGACGCGTGCCGCCCGCCTGGTCGAGGACCATCTTGAGGTTCCGTACGAGAAGGACCAGGTCAAGGGCGCGCCCAATGTGGACGTGGACTCGGGCGGACACCTCTCGGCGTCGGAGGAGCAGAACCTCTACCGCTACTACGGCATGGAAGCCAGGTCCGGCGGGTCCGTGGGCCGCGCCGCGAACGGGCAGGGCGCCGGGACCGGTGACGCGAAGGCCGGAGCCGCCGCCGGTACTGCCGGTGCCGCCGGAGTGGCCGCGGGCACCGCCGCGGGCCGTCACGCGCGGACCGCGGACACCGGAGCGCCGAGCACCGACAAGACCGCCGCGGCCCGCGCGGGCGCACCGGTCGCCTCCACCGGCAAGGACACGCCCGCCATGGCCTCGGGCGCACCGCAGCGCCTCGCCGCGGACGGTCTCGACCCCGAGAGCGAGACCATGATCCGCTCCGAGGAGGAGATGCACGTCCGGGTCGAGCGGGAGACCATCGGCCAGGCGCGGCTCCACAAGGTCGTGGACGTCGAGGAAGTCGAGCAGACGGTGCCGATCCGGCACGAAGAGGTCCACCTCGTCCGTGAGCCCATCGACCCGAAGACCGCCGCGGGCCGTACGGGCGACATCAGCGAGGCCGAACAGGTCGTCACCCTCCACGAGGACAAGGCGATCATCGAGACCGAGGTCGTGCCGAAGGAGCGCGTCCGCATGCGCGTCGACGAGCACGTCGAGCAGAAGACCGTGCACGGCCGGGTCCGCAAGGAGCGGATCGAGACCGACACGAGCCCCGCGACCACCGAGGAGACCAGCGGTTACGAGGGTGAGCAGGGCCGCAAGGACCGCCGCTTCGGTAGCTGAACCGACCTGACGGCCGGTCGAACGGCCTCACCGCACCACGCGAGCGGGCCCCCACCCCTGAATCCCGGGGTGGGGGCCCGCTTCCGTGCCCCCAGGACGCGCCCCGCGAGCCCCTCAGCGGCGACCCGGCGCAACGAATCGCCGGTAGTGCCGGACAAGACGCAACGAACAGCGGCAGCAGCCGCAATGATCGCGTCTTGCCGCCGCCGCGCACGGAACCGTACTGTCGAAGGAGTCCCGTACACCCCCTCTGAACAGGCGAAAGAGACTCATGGCACCGTTGCGCGCTGCGCTGTATCAGGGGCCGGGCGGCGTACCCGAGTCGGTGGACGCGGCGCTCGCCGGGTTCGAGGAGGCGGCTCGACGGGCCGCCGAGGGGGGAGCGCGGCTGCTGGTGACGGCCGAGCTGTCGCTGACCGGCTACGCGGTCGGCGACCGCCTCGCGGCGCTGGCCGAGGAGGCCGACGGACCGTCGGCGCGGCGGGTGGCGGAGATCGCCGCCCGGTACGGGATCGCCATCGTCTACGGCTACCCCGAGCGGGACGGTACGGCCGTGCACAACGCGGCGCGGCTGATCGGCCCGGACGGCGCCCCGCTCGCCAACTACCGCAAGACGCACCTGTTCGGGGACTTCGAGCGGTCCGCCTTCACCGCCGGTGACACACCCGTCGTACAGGCCGACGTCGACGGCGTACGGATCGGGCTGCTGATCTGCTACGACGTGGAATTCCCCGAGGCGGTACGGGCGCACGCGCTCGGCGGCACCCAACTCCTCGTCGTGCCGACCGCGTTGATGCGGCCGTACGAATTCGTGCCGCACACCCTCGTCCCGGCCCGCGCGTACGAGAGCCAGCTGCACCTGGCGTACGCCAACCGCTGCGGGGCCGAGGGCGATTACCACTTCGCGGGGCTGAGCTGCCTCGTCGGACCGGACGGCGCGGTGCGCGCGCGGGCCGGGACCGGCGAGGAACTGGTCTTCGCCGATGTGGACCCGGCGCTGATCGACGCCGCCCGCGCGGAGACGCCGTATCTGGCCGACCGCCGCCCGGAGTTGTACCGCGCGCTCGGCTGAGCCCGCGCGCCGGAGTGCCCCGCGAGCGCCCGTAACCCCCCTTTTCCCGCACGCCAGTTCAGCCAGGAGAGCCGCCCATGACGTCCGTGCCCACCGCGGTCCACGACGAGCAGCACGCCGAAGCCCAGGAGCAGCCGCCCGTCACCATGTTCGGGCCTGACTTCCCCTACGCCTACGACGACTTCCTGGCGCACCCGGCGGGCCTCGGCGCGGTGCCGCCCACCGAGCACGGCACGGAGGTCGCGGTGATCGGCGGCGGCCTGTCCGGCATCGTCACCGCGTACGAACTGATGAAGATGGGCCTCAAGCCCGTCGTCTACGAGGCGGACCAGATCGGCGGGCGGCTGCGCACGGTCGGCTTCGACGGCTGCGACCCCGGCCTCACCGCGGAGTTGGGCGCCATGCGCTTCCCGCCCTCGTCCACCGCCTTCCAGCACTACGTGGACCTGGTGGGCCTGGAGACCAAGCCGTTCCCCAACCCGCTCGCGCCCGGCACGCCTTCGACCGTCGTGGACCTCAAGGGCGAGTCGCACTACGCCACCTCGGTGGACGACCTTCCCGAGGTCTACCACCAGGTGATGCACGCCTGGAACGCGTGCCTGGAGGACGGCGCCGACTTCTCCGCGATGCAACGGGCCCTGCGCGAGCGGGACATCCCCGTGATCCGGGAGATCTGGTCGGCGCTGGTCGAGAAGCTGGACAACCAGACCTTCTACGGCTTCCTGTGCGACTCCCCGGCCTTCGCGTCCTTCCGGCACCGGGAGATCTTCGGGCAGGTCGGCTTCGGCACCGGCGGCTGGGACACCGACTTCCCCAACTCGATCCTGGAGATCCTGCGGGTCGTCTACACCGGCGCGGACGACGACCACCACGGGATCGTCGGCGGCTCGCAGCAGCTCCCGCTGCGGCTGTGGGAACGCGAGCCCGACAAGACCGTGCACTGGCCGAAGGGCACCTCGCTGCGCTCCCTGCACGCCGCCCGCGACGGTCGGCCGCGCCCGGCCGTGACCGGGCTGCACCGCACCGCGGGCAACCGGATCACCGTCACCGACGCGTCGGGGGACATCCGTACGTACCGCGCCGCCGTCTTCACCGCGCAGAGCTGGCTGCTGCTGTCCAAGATCGCCTGCGACGACTCGCTCTTCCCGATCGACCACTGGACGGCGATGGAGCGCACCCACTACATGGAGTCCAGCAAGCTCTTCGTGCCGGTGGACCGGCCGTTCTGGCTGGACAAGGACCCGCGGACCGGCCGCGACCTGATGTCGATGACGCTCACCGACCGGATGACCCGCGGCACGTACCTGCTGGACGACGGACCTGACCGGCCCGCCGCGATCTGCCTGTCGTACACCTGGTGCGACGACAGCCTCAAGTGGCTGCCGCTCAGCGCCCACGAGCGCATGGAGGTCATGCTGAAGTCGCTCGGCGAGATCTACCCGGGCGTCGACATCAGGAGGCACATCATCGGCAATCCGGTGACGGTCTCCTGGGAGAACGAGCCGTACTTCATGGGCGCGTTCAAGGCCAACCTGCCCGGCCACTACCGGTACCAGCGGCGGCTGTTCACCCACTTCATGCAGGACCGGCTGCCCGCCGACAAGCGCGGCATCTTCCTCGCGGGCGACGACATCTCCTGGACCGCGGGCTGGGCCGAGGGCGCCGTGCAGACCGCGCTCAACGCGGTGTGGGGTGTCATGCGGCACCTCGGCGGCGCGACCGACCCGCTGAATCCCGGTCCCGGCGACCGCTACGACGAGATCGCGCCGGTGCTGCTGCCGGAGGACTGAGCACGGGGCCCGTACGTCAGCTGCGACGGCCCACCGGCGTGAGCAGGTAGCGGCCGATCAGGCCGACGCCCGCGTCCAGGCGGCGCACGCACTCCTCGTACGCGTCCGGCCTGTCGCGCAGCGCCCACAGCAGCCGGGCCGCCGCCCAGGCCGCGTCCCGCGCCCGGTCCAGGCTCCACGAACCCACGACGTGGGTCAGCGGATCGGCGAGTTCGAGCAGGTCGGGGCCGGGCATCAGCTCTTCGCGCACGCGCTCCTCGACGGCGGTCAGGATCTCGCCGACGCGGTCGAAGTCGGCAGCCAGGGCGGGGGGTTCACAGCCGGTGGCGCGGCAGGTGTCGACCACCGCCAGGGGAAGGTCGTGGCCGACATGGGCGTTGACGCCCGCCAGCGCGAACTGGAGCGGGTGGATGTCGCGGTGGGCGCGCATACGGAGCAGGGGCCGCCAGGACGCCGGCGCTTGCCTTCCCCCGGCGTCGTCCTCGACGGCCTTGAGGTAGCGGTTCGCGAACCGCACCGCCAACCGGGCCGCCGTCTCGGCGTCCTCGAAACCGTTCGCGGCCAACTGCCGCCCCACCGCGCGTGTCACCTCCATGTACACGGCGTTGAACACGCCCAGTCCGTCGCGGCGGCCCCCCACCCGCCGCATCCGCCCCACCACCGAGGCGACATCCTCGTCCGTCGTCCGCATCCCCCCACCCTCCCGGCCCGCTCCACCCCCGCGCCCGCGGCGCGACCGGTTTCACCGCCCGCACCACCCGTGCGGATCAGAGTTCGCCGGCGGGCGCGCCTGTGCGGGTGCGGCGCCGGACGCGCCGTTTAGAGGGCGCCCGCCGCGGCGGCGGACCAGACGGTGGGGTGGAGGGGGCGGAAGCCCAGCTCGTGGTGGATGCGGAGGGGGGAGGAGATGCCCTCCCAGGGGTCGGCGAGGGGGCGGTCGGCCATACCGGCAGGCACCTCGGCCCCGTTGATCCAGTGGATGTCGAGGGCGGTGACCGGCGCGTCGTCGGTGATGTTGTAGATCCGCCCGGCCGCACCGGGGGCGTACAGGACGCGCAGGAGGCCCTGGGCGACATCGGCGTGGTGGACCATGGACATCCGGCGGTGGGCGGGCCAGTCCCGGGCCCACCGCAGCGCCTGCGGCAGGTGCGGATCGCCCTCGCCGTAGACGAAGGAGAGCCGCCCGACGCGCACGTCGACCCCGCTGTCGCGGCCGAGGGCGAGCAGCCCGACCTCGGCCTCGCGCTTGGCGGCGGGATAGGCGCCCCACAGGGAGGCGCCGGGCAGCGTCTCGTCGTCCTCGACGGCCGGTCGGCCACGGCCCGCGCCGTACACCAAGGTGGTGCTGACCTGCACGAAACGGCCCACGCCCGCGTCGGCGGCGGCGCGGCCGAGGTCGAGCGCGGCGTCGCGGTTGACGGCCCACGCCTCCTCGTCGGGGACACCGCGGAAGGCGGCGGCGATGTTGAGCACGGCGTCGGCGCCCGACACGGCCTCGCGGACGTCGTCGGCGTCACGCAGCTCGCCGACCACCGCCTCCGCGCCGAGCCGGGTGAAGGGCTCGGCGCGCGCCTCGTCGCGTACCAGGACGCGTACGGTGTCGGCGGTCCCCGCCCGTTGCAGCAGGCGGGGTACGAACCGGCGTCCGACCTGTCCCGTCGCGCCGGTGACCAGGATCTTCATGGGGTGCTCCTCGTGGTGCGGACCTGCGGCGGGACCCGGTGTTCCGCCGCTGTCTCCCACCCTGCGCGGCCCGGAGCGCGGGCGGCAGAGACCTCTCTATCCGGGGAGTGGCACTCCCTGGATAGCCGCGCCGCGCGGACGCATGCTGGAAGGGTGAACCGACCCGAGCTCGCCGACTTCCTGCGCCGCTGCCGCACCCGCCTCGCCCCCGCCGACGTGGGCCTGGCCGAGGGGGTCAGGCGCCGTACGCCGGGGCTGCGCCGCGAGGAGGTCGCCCAGCTCGCCGGGATGTCGGCGGACTACTACACGCGGCTCGAACAGTCCCGCGGACCGCGCCCCTCGCGCCAGATGCTCACCGCACTGGCCCGCGCGCTGCGGCTGACCGCGGACGAGCGGGACCACCTGTTCCACCTGTCGGGGGAGGAGCCGCCGCGCGAGGCGGGCGGCAGCGGGCACGTCAGGCCGGGGCTGCTGCTGGTCCTCGACCGGCTGCACGACACGCCCGCGCAGGTGGTGAGCGACTTCGGCGACGTCCTCGCGCAGAACGCGATGGCCGCGGCCCTGCTCGGCGACGTGTCGGCGCGGCCGCCCGCGCTGCGCAATGTCGTACGGCGGATGTTCACCGACCCCTCCGCCCGCGCGCTGTTCCCCGAGGAGGACCACGAGAC
Organism: Streptomyces sp. NPDC087422; assembly: GCF_044744145.1. Taxonomy (NCBI): domain Bacteria; kingdom Bacillati; phylum Actinomycetota; class Actinomycetes; order Kitasatosporales; family Streptomycetaceae; genus Streptomyces; species Streptomyces sp. NPDC087422. The sequence goes on from NZ_JBIUXT010000006.1 coordinate 559,775, forward strand.
GCTGGCCCGTCACCATGTGGCGAATCTGCGCGCCGTGCTCGCGGCCCGCCCCGACGACCCGCGCCCGGCCGCGCTCGTCGCCGAACTGCGGGCGCAGAGCCCGCAGTTCGCCCGGATGTGGGACGACCACGAGGTCGCTGTGCGCCGCTCGGACACCAAGCGCTTCCGCCATCCGGTCGTCGGGGAGCTGGAGTTGGACTGCGAGGTGCTGCTCAGCCCCGAGCACGACCAGCGGCTGATCGTCTACACGGCGCGCCCCGGCACCGCCGCGTACGAGCGGCTGCGGCTGCTCAAGGTGGTCGGCCTCCAGGACCTGGCCGTCGGCTGAAACGGTCCCCGGACCGTCGTCCCCGGCGCGCCGCGGAATGTGACTGTCACGGCCCAACTCCCTTCGTACGTACGGGCGATGGCGCCTACGTAAGGGGTATGGAGGCGCGCCTGTGCCATGGCGTATTCCCGCGGCATGATTTGCCCCCGGGTATGCCCAACAGTGAGTGAAGGGCCGCTAACGTGAAGACACGGTCCGGCGGGCACGAATCCCCCGTGCGTGCCCGCCGGACCTTCGATTCCCCGGGATTCCCAGGAGTTTCCCGGATCTTCCGGACCGTGCCGCCGCCCCGCGTGCCGAGTGCCCCGCCGACGTGTTCGCCGTAAGGGGACGGCCGAGTGGGACCGTACGGCCTCGGCCGGCCGTCCCCTTACCGGATCAGTCGGCCGCGGCGGCGACCCCCGGCGCGGGCGCGGGGGAGGAGCCGGTGACCGTTTTGCCCGCGGCCGGGCGGACGACGCCCGCGCCCACCACCAGGCCGAGGGTGAGGACGGTGACCAGCGTGAAGGAGACCGTCAGCGAGGTGGCCCCGGCGATACCGCCGATCGCGGCCGGGGCGACCAGGCCCGAGGTGTAGGTGACGGTGGCGACGCCCGCGATGGCCTGGCTCGGATTGGGGCCGCTGCGCCCGGCGGCGGCGAAGCACAGCGGCACGACCACGGATATCCCGATGCCGAGCAGCGCGAAGCCCGCGATGGCGGGCAGCGGCGAGTGCGAGAGCACCACCAGCAGACCGCCGAGGGTGGCGAGCACCCCGCCCGACCGCAGCGTCCGTACCGCACCCAGCCGCCGTACCGCGAAGTCGCCGAAGAGCCGGGTGACCGCCATCGTGCAGGAGAACGCGGTGTACGCGACCGCCGCGATGCCGGGTGAGGCCCCGGCGACATCGCGCAGGTAGACCGCGCACCAGTCGGAGCTGCCGCCCTCCGCGAACACCCCGCAGAAGCCGATCGCGCCGATCACGAGCGCCGTGCGCGGCGGCAGGGCGAAGCGCGGCGGCGCGGCCTGGTCCGCGTCCGGCCGGATGTCGGGCACCCCGGCGCAGATCAGATAACTCGCCACCAGCAGCGCCGCGGCCATCGCGCCCAGATGGATCCTGCCGTCGAGCCCCGCGTGCGCCGCGGGCACGCCGATCGCCGCGCCCACCAGCGTGCCGACGCTCCACATGCCGTGCAGCCCCGACATGATCGACTTGCCCTTGCGGTGCTCCACCTCGATGCCGATCGCGTTCATGACGACATCCGCCATGCCCGCGCTGGCCCCGAAGGCGAGCAGTGCCAGGCACAGCCACGGCAGGCCCGGCATGACCGCGGGCAGCGCCAGTACGGCCGTCCACATCCCGAGCAGGACGCGCAGCGCGGTACGGGAGCCGAGGCGGTGCATCAGCCGCCCCGCCAGCGGCATCATCAGCGACGAGCCGATCGCGGGACAGGCCAGCGCCAGACCGAGAGCGCCGGGGCTCAGGGACAGATGGTCCTTGATCCACGGGATACGGGTGGCGAAGGTGCCGCTCGCCGCGCCGTGGACGGCGAACGCGATGGCGATGGCCATATGGGCCCGGCGGATTCGGGACGGAGCCGTCTTGTCGTCGGCGGCGGTTTTCATGCGGCGTAAACTATCAGGAAGGCTCCCTGAAAGTTAAGGGGTCATCGGCTGCCAGGAGACCGGGTTGCCGGGCCGACGGCTCAACGGGTTCACGGGCTCGATCAGTCCGGGCTCCCGTCGGGCACCCGCTCCGGGAAGCCGTACGGCGTACGGGCCCACCGGCCCGGTCTGGAAGGATCCCCGCATGACCGTCACCCGCGCGCTTCCGGGCCGCAACGCGTCACCGCGCACCGCCCGCGCCATCAACGACCGCCTCGCCCTGCGCCTCCTCCAGCAGGAAGGCCCGCTCACCGCGGGGCAGTTGAAGGAACTCACCGGAATGTCCCGGCCGAGCGTCGCCGACCTCGTCGAGCGGCTCCAGGACTCCGGACTGATCGAGGTGGTCGGCGAGGCGGGCGAGGACAGACGCGGGCCCAACGCGCGGGTGTACGGCATCGTCGCCGACCGGGCGTACGTCGCCGGACTCGACATCCGCGTCGAGAGCATCCGCGTGGAGATCGCCGACCTCCTCGGCCGCACCGTCGCCCGCGCCGACCTGCACGTCCCGGACGGGGCCGACCCGGCCGGGACCGTGGCCGAGGGCGTGGCCCTGCTGCGCCGCGCCATCCGCACCGCGGGCGCCACCGAACTCCACACCGTCGCCTGCGGCGCGCCCGGCCTCGTCGACCCGGAGACCGGACGGCTGCGCGCCGCCAACGCGCTGCGCTCCTGGCACGCGGACCTGGTCGACGAGATCCGCTCCCGGCTCGGCGTGCCCGTGCTGCTGGAGAACGAGGTCAACCTCGCCGCCGTCGCGGAACAGCGCGTCGGCGCCGCGCGGAACGACGACACCTTCGTCCTGCTCTGGATCGGCGGGGGAGTCGGCGCCGCCGTCGTCCTCGACGGCAAACTGCGCCGCGGCGCGTCGGGCGGAGCCGGCGAGGTCGGCTTCCTCCCGCTGCTCGGCACCCCCGAACTGCCGACCGCCACCGACTGCGACAACGGCTACCACGGGCTGGTCGGCAGCCGCGCCGTCTGCGCGCTCGCCCGCGAGCACGGAATCCCCGTCGGGGGCGCCGACGAGGCCGAGGGGGCCGCGGCGGCCGTCACCGCCGCGCTCGCCGGAGGCGCCGCCACCGAAGGCTTCCTCGCCGAGCTGTCCACGCGGATCGCCGTCGGGGCCGCCGCCATCTGCGCCGTGCTCGACCCCGGACGGGTCGTCCTCGCCGGTGAGGTCGCCCAGGCCGGAGGGGCCGCCCTGGCCGAACGCGTCGCCGAGTGCCTCGGACGCATCTCGCCGCTGCCGACCGTCGTACGGGCCAGCGCCGTGCACGGCGGCGCCGTCCTGCGCGGGGCCGTGGTCACCGCCACCGACGCGGCCCAGGAGGAGCTGTTCGCCCCCGCGGTGTGAGGCAGGGCACACGGACGCCCTGGAGGCCGCGGGGGTGTGCGTGGCACACTGGTGCCGTACCAGTGACGTTTGCGCACTCCGGGGTCGGTGTAATTCCGAACCGGCGGTTACAGTCCGCGACCCGTCCGCAGCCAGCGGCCGGTTGACCAGGTGAAATTCCTGGACCGACGGTGAAAGTCCGGATGGGAGGCAGTGCGCGGCGGGCGTTCACTCGGGTACGCCGCCGTCAGCGGCCCCGCGCGCACAGCGCGAGCGGTCCGCGGCCGTCACCGGCGTACGCGATGGTTCGGTTTCCCCGCTCAGCATCCCAACGCCCCGGAGTCCGTGCCCGAAGAGGCAGGAGGACCCGGTGGCCACCGCCACGGAAACCGACGCGATGCGACGCGCTGTCGCGCTGTCGGCCCGCGCGCTCGGAGACACCGCCCCCAACCCGGTCGTCGGCTGCGTGATCCTCGACGCCGAGGGCGCCCGGGTCGGCGAGGGCTGGCACCAGCGGGCCGGCGGCCCGCACGCGGAAGTGCACGCGCTGTTCGCGGCCGGTGAGCGGGCCAGGGGCGGCACCGCCCTGGTGACGCTCGAACCCTGTAACCACACCGGCCGTACCGGCCCCTGCGCCCAGGCGCTCATCGAGGCCGGGATCGTCCGCGTGGTCTACGCGGTCGCCGACCCCAACCCGTCGGCCTCCGGCGGCGCCGCCACCCTGCGCGCGGCGGGCGTCGAGGTCGAGGGCGGACTCCTGCGGGACGAGGCGGAGGCGGTCAACGTCGCCTGGCTCACCTCGGTCCGCCTCGGCCGCCCGTACGTGCGCTGGAAGTACGCCGCCACCCTCGACGGCCGGATCGCCGCGGCCGACGGTTCGAGCCGCTGGATCAGCTCCGCCGAGTCCCGCGCCGACGTGCACCGGCTGCGCGCGGAGTCCGACGCCGTCGTGGTCGGCTCCGGCACCCTGCGGGCCGACGACCCCCATCTGGCCGTACGCGGTATCGACGGGGTGACCCAGCCGCTGCGCGTCGTGCTCGACACCCGGGCCCGTACCACCGCCGACGCCCGCGTGCTGGACGACGCGGCGCCGACCCTCATCGCCGTCGGCGAGGACGCCGACACCTCCCACCTGCCGGGCGTCGACACCGTACGCCTGCCGTATGCCAGGACCGAGGACGGTACGGAGGGCGGCGGCGTCGACGTGGCCGCGCTCCTGGCCGCACTGCACACGCGCGGGGTGCGCTCGGTACTGCTGGAGGGCGGGCCGACGCTGGCCGGGGCGTTCGTCGCCGCCGGAGCCGTCGACGCGGTCACCGCGTACCTGGCGCCCGCGCTGCTCGGCGCCGGGCCCAACGCGCTCGGCGACGCAGGAATCACCACCATCGCGCAGACGTTGCGGCTCGACGTGACCGATGTCGCCCGCCTCGGGCCCGACGTGCGCGTCACGGCCGTACCGGCCGTGTCCCACTCCTCCCACTCTCCTCAGGAGCGCTGAAGTGTTCACCGGAATCGTCGAAGAACTGGGTGAGATCACCGGCGTCGAGGACCTGGGCGACGCCAGCCGCTTCCGGGTCCGCGGACCCGTCGTGACCGAAGGCGCCAAACACGGCGACTCCATCGCCGTCAACGGCGTCTGCCTGACCGTGGTCGACTTCGGCGAGGACGACTTCACCGCCGACGTGATGGCCGAGACGCTGAACCGCTCCAGCCTCGGCGCGCTCGGCCCCGGCTCGCGGGTCAACCTGGAGCGCCCGATGGCACTGGGCGGGCGGCTCGGCGGCCACCTCGTCCAGGGCCATGTGGACGGCACCGGCGAGGTCGTCGAGCGCAAGCCCGCCGAGCACTGGGAGATCGTCAAGATCTCGCTCCCCGACGACCTGTCCCGCTATGTGGTCGAGAAGGGTTCCATCACCGTCGACGGCATCAGCCTGACCGTGGTGGAGGCGGGCGCCGACTTCTTCACCGTCAGCCTCATCCCGACCACCCTCGCGCTGACCACGCTCGGCCTCAAGCAGCCCGGCGACCCGGTCAACCTCGAAGTGGACGTCATCGCCAAGTACGTCGAGCGGATGCTGGGCGAGCGCGCGGCCGTCACCGGGCAGGATCCGGAACCGGAGGCCGTGAAGTGAGCGCCCTGCACTGGCTGAACAGCGAGGCGTTCACCGCCTTCGACCAGCACGTGATGTGGTCGGACATGATCGGCAATCTGCTCGGTCTCGGCGCGCTGGCGCTGGGCTGGCGGCGCGCGATGCTCACCTGGCCGGTCCAACTGCTCTCCGGTGCCGTGCTGGTGGCCGCCTTCTGGGCCGCGCACCTCGGCGGCGGCGTCGGCAAGCAGTTCGTGGTGATCACCGTCGCCGTGTGGGGCTGGTACCAGTGGCGGCGCGGCCGGGACGGCAGCGGACGGCTCGCGGTCCGCTTCGCCACCTGGCGCGAGCGCGCGGTGCTCGTCGTCGCCACCGGGCTCGGCACCGTGGCCGTCGCCTCGCTCTTCCTCGCCTACCCGTCGCTGTCCTGGAACCCGTGGCCCGACGCGTACATCTTCGTCGGGACGCTGGCGGCGATGGTCGCCCAGGCCCGCGGCTGGGTCGAGTTCTGGTTCGCCTGGCTCGCGGTCGACGCCGTCGGCGTACCGCTCAACTTCCACAGCGGGCTGCCGTTCTCGGGCCTGGTCTACATCATCTACTTCTTCCTGGTGATCGTCGGGATGTACGCCTGGTGGCAGCAGACCAGGGCCGCCGCGGCCACCACCGCTTCCGACGCAGCCGCTTCCGACTCCACCTCGCAGAACACCGTTCCGGAGGGAGTGACGGCATGAACGCCGTGACCGCACTGCACAACGACTGGTACGAGGACGGTGACCTGGTGCTCGACCCGGTCGAACAGGCCATCGCCGACATCGCCGCGGGCCGCCCGGTCGTGGTGGTGGACGACGAGGACCGGGAGAACGAGGGCGACCTCATCGTGGCCGCGCAGAAGGTCACGCCCGAGATCGTCGCCTTCATGATGACCGAGTGCCGCGGGCTGATCTGCGTACCGCTGGAGGCCCCCGACCTCGACCGGCTCGACCTGCCGCAGATGGTCGACGCCAACACCGAGTCGATGCGCACCGCCTTCACCGTCACGGTCGACGCGAGCGCCGAGCACGGCGTCACCACCGGCATCTCGGCCGCCGACCGGGCCGCCACGATACGGCTGCTGGCCGACCCCGCCTCGCGGGCCACCGACTTCGTCCGGCCGGGACACGTCTTCCCGCTGCGCGCCAGGCCCGGCGGCGTCCTGGTCCGCAACGGCCACACCGAGGCGGGCGTGGACCTGGCCCGGCTCGCGGGGCTGCACCCGGCCGCCGCCATCGTGGAGATCGCCCGCGAGGACGGCACGATGGCCCGGCTGCCCGAACTGGTGCCCTTCGCCCGCAAGCACGGCCTGTCGATCATCTCCATCGAGGACCTGATCGCGTACCGCCGCTCGTCGGAGCCCACCGTCCGCCGCGAGGCCGAGACCACGCTGCCCACCGCCTTCGGCGACTTCCGCGCCTTCGGGTACCGCTCCACCACTGACGGCGTCGAGCACATCGCGCTGGTCGCGGGCGACATCGGCGACGGCACCGACGTCCTGGTCCGGGTGCACTCCGAGTGCCTGACCGGTGACGTCTTCGGCTCGCAGCGCTGCGACTGCGGCCCGCAGCTCCAGACCGCGCTGCGCAAGGTCGCCGAGGAGGGCCGGGGCGTGGTGCTGTACCTGCGCGGCCACGAGGGCCGGGGCATCGGCCTGATGTCCAAGCTGCGCGCGTACGAACTCCAGGAGCGCGGCCGGGACACCCTGGACGCCAACCTCGAACTCGGCCTGCCCGCCGACGCACGCGACTACGGCGCCGCCGCGCAGATCCTCACCGACCTCGGGGTCGGCTCGCTGCGGCTGATGACCAACAACCCCGCCAAGACCGGCGCGTTGGTCCGGCACGGCCTCGACGTCCTCGGCAGGGAACCCATGCCGGTCGCCGCCGGGGAGCACAATCTGCGCTATCTGCGGACCAAGCGGGACCGGATGGGTCACGACCTGCCGTGGCTCGACGCGGGCCAGAGCACCACCTGCGCCAACCAGTAGCCCGGCCGGGCCGGCGGGACCGCGCGCCCGAAGCGCGTCCCGAACGCCTCCCGACTATGTTCCGAGCACGTCCTGAGCATGTCCTGACCACGTCCTGACCACGTCCTGATACGGACGATTGCCATGAGACACCTGATGGCCTTGATACGGGCGATCAGCTTGATACAACCGGCACGACAGCACATCGAGCACCGAGGAGAGAAGTGAGCGGTAAGGGCGCCCCCGAGCTGACCGTGAAGAACTGCGGCGACCTGCGTGTGGCCGTGATCGCGGCGCAGTGGCACACCCAGGTGATGGACGGCCTGGTCGACGGGGCGATGCGCGCCCTGCACGACCTCGGCATCGACGAGCCGACGCTGCTGCGCGTGCCCGGCAGCTTCGAACTGCCCGTGGTCGCCAAGGTGCTGGCCGGCCGCGGCTACGACGCGATCGTGGCGCTCGGCGTCATCATCCGCGGCGGCACCCCGCACTTCGAGTACGTCTCCCACGGCGTCACCGCCGGGCTGACCCAGGTCGCCGTGGACAGCGGCGTGCCCGTCGGCTTCGGCGTCCTCACCTGCGACACCGAGGAGCAGGCGCTCGACCGCGCCGGACTGCCGGGCTCGAATGAGGACAAGGGGCACGAAGCGGTCACCGCGGCCGTCGCCACGGCCACCATCCTGCGCTCGGTCTCCGAACCCTGGCGCTGAGCAGGCGGCGGTTCCCCGTAGGCTAGGGCCCACCATGGCCAACAAGACATTCGAGCAGCTCTTCACCGAGTTGCGGCACAAGGCCGCCACCGGCGACCCCAGCACGTCCCGCACCGCCGAGCTGGTGGGCAAGGGCGTGCACGCGATCGGCAAGAAGGTGGTCGAAGAGGCCGCCGAGGTGTGGATGGCCGCCGAGTACGAGGGCGCCGACGCCACCGCCGAGGAAATCTCCCAACTGCTGTACCACGTTCAGGTGATGATGGTCGCCCGGGGTATCTCCCTCGACGACGTCTACGCCCATCTCTGAGCGCGTACGCGACCCGTACGCGCTCAGAGACAGCCGGCCACCACCCCTGCCACCCGTACCGCTGTCACCCGTACCGCTCCACAGCCCTGCCCACGAGCCGAGACTCTCTTCAGAGAAGGAAACCGTCCTCATGCTGCGCATCGCCGTCCCCAACAAGGGCTCATTGTCCGGACCCGCGGCGGCCATGCTCCATGAGGCCGGTTACCGGCAGCGCAAGGAGTCCAAGGAGCTCGTGCTGGTCGACCGGGACAACGAGGTGGAGTTCTTCTACCTGCGCCCGCGCGACATCGCGATCTACGTCAGCACCGGCCGCCTCGACATCGGCATCACCGGCCGGGACCTGCTGCTGGACTCCGGCGCGGTCGCCGAGGAGATCCTCCAGCTCGGCTTCGCCCGATCCACCTTCCGCTACGCCGCCGAGCCCGGCACCGCCGACACCGTCCAGGACCTCAACGGCAAGACGGTGGCGACCTCGTACGAGGTCGTCGTCGAGAAGCACCTCGCGGACAACGGCATCGAGGCGTCCGTCGTCCACCTCGACGGCGCCGTCGAGACCGCCATCCAGCTCGGTGTCGCGCACGCCATCGCCGACGTGGTGGAGACCGGCACCTCGCTGCGGAACGCCGGGCTCGAAGCCTTCGGCGAACCCATCATGGAGTCCGAGGCCGTGGTGATCCGGCGCACCGGGGCCGACCCGGACGAGCCCAAGGTCCGGCAGTTCCTGCGCCGCCTCCAGGGCGTCCTGGTCGCCAGGCGCTACGTGATGATGGACTACGACATCCGCGTCGAGCAGGTCGAGAAGGCCGTCGCCCTCACCCCGGGCCTGGAGTCGCCGACCGTCTCCCCGCTGCACCACGAGGGCTGGGTCGCGGTCCGCGCCATGGTCCCGACCAGCGACGCCCAGCGGATCATGGACGAGCTGTATGACCTGGGCGCCCGCGCGATCCTGACCACCGGCATCCACGCCGCGCGGCTGTGACCGGCGCCGAGGACCGTACGCGGGCGGCGCTCGACGGGCTGCCGCGTACCTTCCGCCCCGTCGTCACCCGCGTGGTGCTGCTGTCCCTGGGCGCCGCGCTGGTGGTGGCGCTCACCGTCGTCGCGCTGATGATGCCGCACGACGGCGCCGGGCCCTGGAGCACCGGCGACCGGATCACCGTGATCATGATGGGCGTGCTGATCGCCGCGGTGCTCGCGCTGCTCAGCCGCCCCAAGGTGACCGTGACGGCCGACGGCGTGACCGTGGTGAATCTCACGGTGAAGCGGCGGCTGGCGTGGGCCGAGGTGGTGCGGGTCAATCTGCGGCCGGGCGACGCCTGGGTCCATCTCGACCTCGCCGACGGCACGACGCTGCCCGTGATGGGCATCCAGCCCGGTATCGCCAAGGAGCAGGCGCTGCACGACGCCAGGCTGCTGCGCTCGCTGGTGGAGACGCTGGGTGAGGCGCAGGGCACGACGTCCGCCGGCCACTGAGCGCGCGGCGGTGCGCGCCGCCCCACGCGTCCGCGGGCGCTCCGTCCACGGACCGGGCCGCGATCCGTCCGTGACCTTTCCGCGAACCCGTCCGCGAACCCGTCCGTGAACCCGGCCCCCGCCGTCCTTCGCGGGCGCGGCACCAATGGCTACTCTGGGGGACGAACGGCGCCCACCGCGCTTGCCCCGCACCCCTGGAGCACCGCCCGCGGGGCCCCGACCAACCAAGGAGTGACACTCACACCCCGATGGACGAACCGTCCGGTAGTACCTGCGCCGCCCCTCCCTCCCGGGAATCCGGAGCGGCGGCCTCATGAGCACCTCACTGCTGCTGCTCGCGGCAGCCCTCGTCCTGATCCTTGCCAACGGCTTCTTCGTCGCCGCCGAATTCGGCCTGGTGACCGTGGAGCGCCCCGCGGCCGAACGCGCCGCCGCGGCCGGTGACCGCCGGGCCCGCAGTGTCGTGGCCGCCCTGCGCAAACTCTCCTTCCAGCTCTCCGGCACCCAGCTCGGCATCACCATCACCTCGCTGGTCGTCGGCATGCTGGCGGAACCCGCACTCGCCGACCTGCTGACCGGCCCGCTGACCTCGGCCGGCGTCCCGGACGGCGCCGCCCCCGGCGTCGCCGTCGTCGTCGGCATGATGGTCGCCTCCGCCGTCCAGATGGTGATCGGCGAACTCGTCCCCAAGAACTGGGCGGTCTCCCGCCCGCTGGCCGTCGCCCGTGTGGTGGCCGGACCGCAGCGCGCCTTCTCGCGGGTCTTCCGGCCCGTCATCGAGGTGCTGAACACCGCCGCCAACCGGCTGGTGCGGCTGGTCGGCGTCGAGCCCGCCGACGAGCTGGCGTCCGCCCGCACCCCCACGGAACTGGTCTCCCTGGCCCGGCACTCGGCGCTCGCCGGGACGCTGGAGCAGGACACCGCCGACCTCTTCGTGCGCACCCTGTCGCTCGGCGACCTCATCGCGGAGAACGTGATGACGCCCCGCGTCCGGGTCAGCGCGCTGGAGGACACCGCCACCGCCGCCGACGTGCTCAATCTGACCAGGGCCACCGGCCTGTCCCGCTTCCCGGTCTACCGGGAGCGGCTGGACGACATCATCGGCATGGTCCACCTCAAGGACGCCCTCGCCGTCCCCGCCGAGCGGCGCGACCGCGTCCCCGCGGGGACCATCGCGGTCGCCCCGCTGCTCGTCCCGGAGACCCTGCCGGGCCAGCAGCTCCTGGAGCTGCTGCGCAGCCAGCAGCCGATCGCCGTGGTCGTCGACGAGTACGGCGGCACCGCCGGGGTCGTCACGCTGGAGGACATCGTCGAGGAACTGGTCGGCGAGGTGCGCGACGAGCACGACGCCGCCGACCTGCCCGAACTGGCGCAGGTCCCGGCCGCCGAGGCCGACGGTCCCGCCTGGGACGCCGACGGAAGCTGCCGGATCGACACCCTGGCCAGAATCGGCCTGCTCGCCCCCGAGGGACCCTACGAGACGGTGGCCGGCCTCGTCGCCGACCTGCTCACCCGGATCCCCGAACCGGGCGACGAGGCCGAACTGCCCGGCTGGCGGCTGCTGGTCCGCGAGGTCACCCACCACCGGGCCGAACGCGTACGGATCGTGCGTACGGATCGCGTGGCGGGGGAGGCGACCTCGTGATGAGCGCTCTCCAACTCCTGTTCGCCGTCCTGCTGGTGCTCGGCAACGGCTTCTTCGTCGGCGCGGAATTCGCCCTGGTCTCGGTCCGCCGCAGCCAGATCGAACCGCTCGCCGCCGAACAGCGCAGGGCCCGTACCGTGCTGTACGGCCTCGAACACCTCCCGCAGATGATGGCCGCCGCCCAGTTCGGCATCACCGTCTGCTCGTTGACCCTCGGCGCGGTCGCGGAACCGACCGTCGCGCACCTGCTGGAACCGATCTTCGAGGCGGTGCGCGTCCCCGAGGACTTCGTGCACCCGATCGGATACGTCCTGGCTCTGGCCGTCGTGGTCTTCCTGCACCTGGTGATCGGCGAGATGGTGCCGAAGAACCTGGCGATGGCCGCGCCGGAGAAGACCGCGCTGTGGCTGAGCCCGGGTCTGGTCGGCTTCGCCAGGGTGTTCCGCCCGGTGATCTCGGTGCTCGGCACCTGCTCCCGGCTGATCCTGCGGGCCTTCGGCGTGGAGCCCAAGGACGAGGTCGACTCCGTGTTCACCAGCGCGCAGCTGACCGTGCTGGTCGAGGACGCCCGGCAGGCCGGGCTGCTCGACATCGACGAGCAGGAACGCCTGGAGGACGCGCTGGAGCTGGGCACCCGCCCGGTCACCGAAGTGCTGCTCACCCCGGCGGAGTTGATCACCCTCGACCCGGCCGCCACCCCGCGGCAGGTCGAGGAGCTGACGGTGCGCACCGGGTACTCGCGGTTCCCGATCGCGGGCGCGGGCGCGGACTTCCTCGGCTACCTCCACGTCAAGGACGTCCTCGACGTGGACGACCTCGACCGGCCCGTGCCGCAGCGGCTCTGGCGGCCGATCACCACCCTGCGGGCCGACCTGCCGCTGGACGACGCGCTCACCGCGATGCGGCGCGCCGCCTCGCACCTGGCCGCCGTCGCCGACGCCTCGGGGCGGGTCCTCGGCCTGGTCGCGCTGGAGGACGTCCTCGAAATGCTCGTCGGCGAGGTGAAGGACCCCGCCCACCGCGCGCCTTCCCCCGCCCGGGAGGTGCCCGTCCCGCACGCCGCGGAGGATTCCGGCGAACTGGTCCGGTAGGCGGTGCCCGGAAGGGGCGTGCGAAGCCGCTGAACACGCGGTCCGCACGCCCCTTCCGGATCTCGTCCCCGCGGCCCGGTACTACTCGACCGGGTCGGTCGGGGTCGCTCCGGGCCCGCGCCCGGAGAGGACTTCGCCGTACGCCTGCATGAGATCGGGCAGGCGCAGGGTGGACAATTCGTCGCGGCTCGGTGAGGCCGGGTACTCGGACAGCCGCAGGTCCCGGTAGGCGCAGCTCTTCTCGTACAGGGTGCGCAGCAGCCGTCCGTTGCCCAACTCGTCGATCCAGCCCTGGTCCACCACGTGGCCCGCGATGGCCTTCAGCTCCTCCAGCGCCTCCTCGTCCCAGCGGTCGCCGTTCTCCGCGGCGAGGACTTCACCGATCCGGGTGAGTTCCAGCGGCCGGTAGCTGGGGAAGTCGACGCGGGTGGTGAAGCGGGAGCTGAGTCCGGGGTTGGCGGCCAGCAGCCGGTCCATCCCCTCGGGGTAACCCGCGAGGATGACCACGAGCCGGTCGCGGTTGTCCTCGGCGCGCTTGAGCAGCACCTGAAGCGCCTCGTCGCCGTACGCGTCGCCCTTGCTGTAGCCGGAGTTGGACAGCGCGTACGCCTCGTCCACGAAGAGCACGCCGCCGAGCGCGGAGTCGATCAGCTCATTGGCCTTCACCGCGGTCTGGCCGAGGAACTCGCCGACCAGATCGGAGCGTTGGGCCTCCACCAGGTGGTCGCCGCCGAGCAGTCCGAGCGCGTAGAAGACCCGGCCGAGGATGCGGGCGACGGTGGTCTTGCCGGTGCCGGAGGGCCCGGAGAAGACGAAGTGCCGTTTCGGCGGCTGCACCGGCAGGCCCTGCCCGGCCCGCAGCCGGGCCATCCGCAACTGCGCGGACAGCGCCTTGACCTGGCGCTTGACCGGCTCCAGACCGACCATCCTGTCCAGCTCCGCCAGCGCCTGGGTGAGCAGCACCGGGTCGGAGCCGCCCATCGGGACCTGCACCGGCAGCGACCCGCCGAGCGGGGCGGCGGACCGGTCGCGTACGTCGTCGTCCAGCGGGCCCGCGGCCAGCAGCGACTCGTCGGGCTCCGGCCCCGGACCGCGGCCCTCGCCGGGGTCGGCCAGCAGCGCGGATTCCATGTCGGCGCCGCCCTCCGGCATCGCCTGCCCGGTCCCGGCCAGCGATACGGCCGCCAGCCCCACGCCCTCGTCGAGGCCGTCGTCGGTCTCGTGGATCGCGGCCAGCCGGGCGGAGGTGTCCATGAAGGCGGGATCGACGCGGTGCACCGCCCGGTAGAGCGGCACGGCCGCCGCCGTACGCCCGGTGCCCTCGTACGCGCGGGCCAGCCAGTAGCGCAACTCTTTGCGCTGCGGCTGCTCGCTGCGACAGCGCATCAAGGCGGCGGCCAGCAGCGGCTCGGCCTGGCCGCACATCTCCAGCCTGACCCTGGCCATGCCGCCGAACAGCCCGGCCTCGATGCCGAGTACGGGATCGCCCAGCAGCGGCTCGGTGTGCCGGACCAGCCGCTCCCAGTCCTTGACGAGATAGGCGCGGCAGGCGTGCAGGAAGCGGACCTGCGGATCGGTGTCGACCGGCGGGCAGTCCGCCAGGGCCCGGTCCAGCTCGGCGACATGGCGGCCGTCCAGCCAGTGCGAGGCGTGCGCCAGCAGCAGGTCACGGCTGGTCTCCAGCACCGGCTGCACCCACCAGCCCAGCCAGTACCAGGAGTTGAGCGTCCTGCGGTGGGCGGCCCGCTGCTCGCCGAAGCGGTCGCGGTGCCGGTACATCTGGAGCAGCGCGGTGGCGGTGTCGGCGCGCAGCGCGTGCAGCCCGAGCCAGGCGTCCGCCATGCCGGGGTCGATCCGGACCGCGGTCCTGAACTCCTCCTCGGCCTGGACGTAGGCGCCCATCGTGTACGCGTCGACGCCGCGCAGCCAGGCGAGATCGGCCGGGGCGCCCGGACGCTCGGTGCCGAAGTCCATCAAGTCCCCACCAATCGTTCCCCCGCGCCGCACTGTCGCCCGCTGTCCCAACCCGTGCGCACCGGGCGGGAGTTGGGACAGGCGACAGTCCACCCCCGGCTGCCGGTCCGCCCTTTTCGCATCGTACCCGCGATGTCCCGCGGGCCGTAGGGTGCCGTGACCTGCGGGACAGCGGGAATCCGCGCGAGCGCGGGGAACTCGGCCCCGACGTACGGCCGTCGGGCGGTGACCGTGAGTGAGAAAAACCGGCTCTCGACGGGCCGATTCCGGCCCGGAGACAGGGCAGAGCCCCCGGTCACGGGGGAACAACCGGGGGCTCCGCGTCTTGTCAACGGCCGTCTCCGGCCGCTTGTTGAAAACGTAAGTGCTGGATACCCGGCCGGTCAAGCGGTGTTGACGGACGTGTGCCCGGCGGCGGGGGAGTGGCGGCGGGCTGCCGCCGAGCCGTCACTCCCGGTGATCGCGGGCGGGGTTCGGGACGGCCCGGCAGCCGCCGGCGTCGTCGGTCTGGCGCACCAGAAGGTCGGCGAAGGGGCGGGACGGATCGGCGGCGAAATGCGCGTCCTCCGCGCGAGTCCAGCCGGTCCAAAAATGCGCCAGTTCCGGTCCGTCGCGCAGCAGTCCGCGCTGCCGCGCGGTCGCCGGGGGCACCTCCAGCCACAGCAGCAACGCCAGATACGGGCGCAGCGCTTGCCGCCCGCTGCCGACGCCGTCCAGCAGCACGACCGGCGCGGCCGGGATCTCCCGCTCGCCCGCGAAACGGCGCGCCGTCCAGTCGTACACCTGGTGCCGGGCGGCCCTTCCCTCGCTCAGTGGCGTCAGCACCTGTTCGACCAGGCGGCCGGTCCACTCGAACGGCTCCTCGTGCGTGGCCAGGTCGTCCAGATGGACGACGGGCGCGCCGCCCAGCTCCGCCGCCAGCCGCCCGGCCAGCGTGCTCTTGCCCGAGCCCGCGTGCCCGTCCACGGCGATCAGCCGCGTCCGCCCGCAGGACGGCTCCGCCCCGTCGAGCAGCCGCCCCAGCTCCCGTACCGTCAGTCCGTTCACCCCCCGACCTTACGGCGGGCCCCGCCCGGCGGCCGGCGCGCCGTCGCGTGGCCGGGGGCTCGGGGCCGCTGACCCGCCACCGCTGCACGCGCCGCCGGGGGCGCCCCGGTACGGTGCGAAGGTGACCCACTCCGAGAGCGGCGGCGCAGCCGCATCCGTGCTGTACACCTCCGAGCGCCTGGCGAGGGCGCGTGCCGAGGCCGAAACGGCGGGCGTCCAGGCCCTGCTGGTGGCGCCCGGCGCGGACCTGCGCTACCTCACCGGGTATCAGGCGCTGCCGCTGGAGCGGCTGACATGCCTGGTGGTGCCGGTGGAGGGCGAGCCCTTCCTGGTGGTGCCGCGACTGGAGAAGCCCGCCGCGCAGGCGTCGCCCGCCGGCGGGCTCGGCATCGAGATCGTCGGCTTCGACGAGACCGACGACGCGTACGCGCTGATCGCCCGGCGGCTGCCCGCCGCGGTGGCCCGCTTCGCCGTCGACAACCACATGTGGGCGGAGAAGCTGCTCGCCTTCCGGGCCGCGCTCCCGGACGCCGAGGCCGTCCTCGCCGGTGACGTGCTGGCGGAGCTGCGGATGCGCAAGACCCCGGCGGAGATCGCGGCGCTGCGCCGCGCGGGCGCGGCGATCGACCGGGTGCACCGCAGGATCGGCGAGTGGCTGGTGCCCGGCCGCACCGAGCGCGAGGTCGCCAAGGACATCGCGGACGCCATCATCGAGGCGGGCCACGAGCGGGTCGACTTCGTGATCGTCGGCTCGGGGCCGAACGGCGCGAGCCCGCACCACGAGGTGTCCGACCGCGTGATCAGGGCGGGCGACCCGGTGGTGATCGACATCGGCGGCACGACCGCGGAGGGCTACTGCTCGGACTCCACCCGCACCTACGCCGTGGGAGAGCCGCCCGCCGCCTTCCGTGAGCTGTACGACGTGCTGCTGCGCGCCCAGACCGCGCAGACCGCGGCGGTCCGGCCCGGTGTCACCGCGGAGGAACTGGACGCCGTCGGCCGGGACATCATCACCGACGCGGGCTACGGCGAGCACTTCATCCACCGCACCGGACACGGCATCGGCCTGGACACCCACGAGGAGCCGTACATCGTGGCGGGCAGCAAACGCCCCCTCGAGCCGGGAATGGCGTTCTCCGTGGAACCGGGCATCTATCTGCCCGACACCTTCGGCGCCCGCATCGAGGATATTGCCGTCTGTACGGAAAGCGGTGGCGAGCGGCTCAATCTGACAGGGCGTGACCTGGTGGTTCTTCCCTGTTGAGCGCCAGTGGTCCAGTCCAATATTGTTCCCGGCGCGCGGCCGGAAACCCTGGTGGAAACCGCCGGTGAACGACGATAGTTGGGGCCACCTGTCATGCACTCGTAGGAGCGGGCAGGAATTCCCGATCACATCGAGGGGAACACCGCCATGACCAGACCCGCGCCCCGGCGTGCCGTACTGACCGCCGCGCTCGCGGCGGCCGCGGCCACCGCGACCGCGTCCGCGCAGTCCGCCTCCGCCGCCCCGGCCACCGCCTCCGGCGCGGCCGTTCCCGACGCCGCGCGACACCAGGCAGGCGGCGGCACGCCCGACGCCGCCCCCGTCGACTACCACGGCTGGACCTCGCTGCCCGACTGGCTGTTCGGCACCCACCGCGGCACGCTGCCGCTGCCGGGCCGCCGGCCCGGCGTGGTCATCGGCCGCGCCACCGGCACGCTCGACTACACCGACCCGCACACCGGCACCACCGCGACATGGGAGTCGGCCACCTGGACCTCGCCGGTCCGCCGGGTGCCGCACCCCGCGAGCGAGCTGATCGCGTCCTGGAACGCGCACACCCCCGCGGGCACCTGGATCCAGATCGAACTGCTCGGCACCTACACCGACGGCACCGCGACCCCGGCGTACGTCATGGGCCGGTGGACCGCGGGCGACGGCCCCGAGGACATCCGCCGCACCTCGGTGGACGACCAGACCGACGGCAAGAGCAGCATCTGGACCGACACCTTCTCCATCGACGACACCACCGCCGGGCCGCTGCTGGCCTCGTACCGGCTGCGGCTGACGCTCTTCCGCAAGCCCGGCAGCCGCGCCACGCCCACCGTGTGGCGGCTCGGCGCGATGGCGTCCAACATCCCGGACCGCTTCACCGTCCCGGCGTCGGTGCCGGGCGTGGCCAAGGGCGTCGAACTCCCGGTGCCGCGCTACTCGCAGAACATCCACAAGGGCGAGTACCCGGAGTACGACAACGGCGGCGAGGCCTGGTGCAGCCCGACCTCCTCGACGATGGTCATCGAGTACTGGGGCCGCGGCCCCACGGCCGCCGACCTGGCCTGGGTGAACCCGGCCTACGCCGACCCCCAGGTCGACCAGGGCGCCCGCTACACGTACGACTACCAGTACGAGGGCTGCGGCAACTGGCCCTTCAACGCGGCCTACGCGGCCACGTACAAGGACCTCCAGGGGGTCATCACCCGGCTGCGCTCGCTCGACGACATCGAGCGGCTGATCAAGGCCGGTATCCCCGTCATCACCTCGCAGTCCTTCCTCGCCACCGAACTGGACGGCGCGGGATACGGCACCTCGGGCCACCTGATGTGCATCGCGGGCTTCACCGCGGACGGCGACGTCGTCGCCAACGACCCGGCCAGTTCCAGTGACGACGCGGTGCGCAACATCTACAAGCGCGCCCAGTTCGAAACCATCTGGCTCAGGACCAAGCGGATCAACGCCACCGGCGGCGTCAGCGGCGGCACCGGCGGTGTCGCCTACGTCTACTTCCCGGCGCAGCCGAGCCCCGGCCAGCGCCGCGCGCTGGCGGCGGTCGGCATCGTCTGACGTCCGTCCGTCCGTCCGGTCGTCTCCGGTCGTCTGTCCGACCGGCCGAGCGGCCGTTTCCGGCCCGGCCCCGCTCCTCGTACGCGAGGGGCGGGGCCGGGTGCGTGCGGGGTGCGTGCGGGGGTGGACAGGCCGTCGCACGTGGGGAATTGGACTCGAAGTGGTAGAGACCAATTCGTGGTTTAGTCCAAAGGTCTGGACCAACTATTGACGGGTTCGCGTCACCGCAGGATTCTGTCTGCCACGTTCCCCCACAGGAGGCTAGACGTGAACCGTCTCAAAGCAATCGGCTCGGGCGTGGCCGCCGTCGCCCTGGCCGTGGCCGGGCTCGGTACCGTTGCCGCTCTCGGCCCAAGTCAGGCCAGCGGAGCCACGGTCTCGACGAACGCCCTGACCAACAACTGGTACGCCGCCGCCCCGTATCTGATGCCCAACGACAACAACCCGCCGAGCGCGACCGCCATCATGGACGCGACCGGCCTGAAGGCGTTCCAGCTCGCCTTCATCCTCGCCCCCAACGGCGGTGGGTGCAGCCCCACATGGGACGGGACCAGTGCGGTGTCCTCCGACACCGCGGTGGCGAACGTGATCTCCGCGATCCGGGCCAAGGGCGGAGACGTGTCCGTCTCCATCGGCGGCTACGGCGGCACCAAGCTCGGCCAGGCGTGTTCCGACGCCGCGTCCACGGCCGCCGCGTACCAGCAGGTCATCACCAAGTACCAGCTCAAGGCGATGGACTTCGACCTGGAGGAGCCGGAGTACGAGAACACCGCGGCCGTGGCGCGCGAGATCGGCGCGGCCAAGATCCTCCAGCAGAACAACCCCGGCCTGTTCATCTCGGTGACCACGGCGGGCACCGCGGCGGGCACCGGCTGGTTCGGCCAGCAGATGCTCAACGAGGCCAAGTCGCAGGGCTTCACCCCCAACAACTTCTCGATCATGCCCTTCGATGGCGGCTTCAACGGGGCGGCGTCGCAGACCAGCGCGCTCACCGCCTTCAACGGCCTGCTGAAGACCACCTTCGGCTGGGACACCGCCACCGCGTACGCCCACGAGGGCTTCTCCGGCATGAACGGCCGCAGCGACACCGGCGAGTTCTTCTACCAGGCCGACTTCCAGACCGTGCTGGACTACGCGACCAGCCACGGCATGGGCCGCTTCACCTTCTGGTCGCTCAACCGCGACCGCCAGTGCAGCCCGCCGGACAACAACGGCAGCACCTCGGGCACGTGCAGCAGCGTGGCGCAGAACTCCTGGGACTTCGCCAAGTACTCGGTGAAATTCGCGGGCGCCACGCCTCCCACCAACCCGCCCACGACGCCGCCGACCACACCGCCGACCACCCCGCCCGGCGGCGGCACCTGCACGGTCGCCCAGTGGGCCGCCTCCGCCGTCTACGTCGGCGGCAACGAGGTGGCGCACAACGGGCACAAGTGGAAGGCCAAGTGGTGGACCACCAACGAGGAGCCCGGCACCACCGGTGAGTGGGGCGTGTGGCAGGACGAGGGCACCTGCTGACCGGCCGCCGACCGCGACCGTCCGACGTTCCGGGGCGGCGACCGCACAGGCCGCCGAACCGCTGTCGGTCGAACTGGTCTGAACTGGTCTGAGGCTGTCCGAAAATCTATCGCGGGTCCGCGGCCGTCACCGGCAGCGGACCCGCGCTGGTGTGTGCGCGAGTCCGCATCTGCGCGTTTTCGCATATGCACATGCTGGTGGTTGTTGACCGAAAACGGACCCTGGATCTCCGGTCGCGTGTTTCACTCCGAACACGTGATCAGTAGCCTCACAGGGTAGACAGGTGCGCGCCCGTCGGCCGAAACACCGTGTGCGACGCGCCCGTTGAGCCCGATGACCTGGAGACAGCAACCGTGACCGACCGTCCTTCCTGGGCCCCGCAGGGCATCGACCTGACGGTGCCCAGCGTGTCCCGGATCTACGACTACTTCCTCGGTGGCTCGCACAACTTCGAGGTGGACCGGGAGGCGGCGCGGCTGGCCATGCGGGCCATGCCGGGGGCGCCCAAGATCGGCCAGGCCAACCGGGCGGTCATGCACCGCGCCGTGCGCTTCGCGATGGACCGCGGCATCGACCAGTTCCTCGACATCGGCTCCGGCATCCCCACCTTCGGCAATGTGCACGAGGTGGTGCAGCGGGCCAACCCCGACGCCCACGTGGTGTACGTCGACAACGACCCGGTCGCCGTCGCCCACAGCCGCGCCGTCCTGGAGGGCAACGACAAGGCGACCATCGCCGCCGCCGACCTCCGCGACCCCGGCTCGGTGCTGGACAACCCCGAGACCAAGCGGCTGCTGGACTTCGACCGCCCCATGGGCCTGCTGCTCGTCGCCGTCCTGCACTTCCTGTCCGACGCCGACCATCCCAACGAGGTCGTCGCCGCGCTGCGCGACGCGCTGGCCCCCGGCAGCGTCCTGGTCGTCACCCACGCCACCCTCCAGTTCGGCCCCGTCCCCTCCGGACAGCGCGGCGTCCAGGCCGTCTACCAGCGCACCGCCACCCCGCTGATCATGCGCACCAAAGAAGAGGTGGAACGCTTCTTCGACGGCTTCGAACTCGTCGAGCCCGGCGTCGTCCCGCTGCCGCACTGGCGCCCCGAGGCCCCGCTCAGCGACGACGACGACCCCGCCGTACTCCACGGTCTCGCCGGTGTGGGGCTGAAAGCGTGACCGCGCTCCCGGCCGCGGCCGGAAACGAGGGCGCGCACGCGCCCGACGCACGCCCCGGCGACAATCTGCGCAGATTCGCCGCCATTTGGGCACGCGCCATCTACCCGGTGACGGTCACCTCGATGACCCGCGCCGAGTTCGAGGACCACCTGGTGCCGCTCACCCGTGTGCTGAGCGACACCCTCAGGGGCCGCCCGTTCGACCCCCGCCCGGCCGCCGAGGTCGGCACCGCCCTGGTCGCCGCGCACTGCACCGACCCCGAGGCGCTGCCCAGCATCCTCGGGGTCATCGACGCCTACCTCGTCCTGTACTGCCCGCCGGGCCCCGGCCTCGACACCGACGACTGCCGGGCCCGCTGCTCACGCCTCCAGCACGCGGTCGCCGTCGGCTTCTCGCGGGCCCTGCGCGAACGCACTCTGCGCGAGCAGGAGTCCATCATCCGCGCCGCCCTGGACGCCCAGCGCGACGCCGAAGGCGCCCTGGCCGCCAGCGAGGCCCGCTTCCGCGCCGTCTTCGAGGGCGCCGCCCTCGGCATCGGCATCGCCGACCTCGACGGGGAAGTCCTCGAGGTCAACGACGCGATGACCCGGATGTTCGGCAGCGAATCCCTGACCATGCGCCGCAATGTCACCGAGTGGGTCCACACGGACGACGGCACCGGCACCGGCACCCGCCGGCTCAACGGCGAGCTGGTACGCGGCGAACGCGACACGTACGACGTCGAGCGCGCCTACCAGCGGGTCGACGGCACCATCTTGTGGGCCAACGTCCGGGCGTCCCTGCTGCGCGACGCCACCGGCCGCCCGCAGTACCAGCTCGCGCTCGTCGAGGACGTCACGGAACGGCGCGGACTGCTGCGCCGACTGCGCCACCAGGCGACCCACGACGCGCTCACCGGACTGCCCAACCGCGCCCTGTTCTTCGAACGCCTCGACGCCGCGCTCGACGCCGACCCCGCCAACGGCACCAGCCGCATCGGCGTCTGCTACCTCGACCTCGACGGGTTCAAGGCCGTCAACGACAGCCTCGGCCACGCGGTGGGCGACCAGCTCCTCGTCGCCGTCGCCGAACGCCTCCAGTCCTGCGTCACCTCGCCCGACCAGCTCGTCGCCAGGATCGGCGGCGACGAATTCGTCGCCCTCTACACCGACCCGCCGAGCCTCGCCGCCGTCACCGCGCTCGCCGAACGCATCCTGGACGCGCTGTCCGCCCCCGTCCTGCTCGACGGCCGCGAACTGCCCGTCCACGGCAGCATCGGCATCGTCCACGGCCCCGTCGAGTCCCGGATCGCCGCCGACGTCCTGCGCAGCGCCGACATCACGATGTACCGCGCCAAGGAACAGGGCGGCAACCGGTACGAGGTCGCCGACCCGGTCGCCGACGCCCGCGCCATCACCCGGCACGGCCTGACCAACCAGCTCCCGAGCGCCCTGGAACACGACGAGTTCTTCATCGAGTACCAGCCCCTCGTCGGCCTCGACGACGGCGCCGTGCACGGCGCCGAAGCGCTGGTGCGCTGGTGCCACCCCACCCACGGCATACTCGGGCCCGACCAGTTCATCCCGCTCGCCGAGAGCACGGGACACATCGTCGGCCTCGGCCGCTGGGTCCTGGAGCGGGCCGCCCGCCAGGCGTACGCCTGGCAGAGCGAGCACATCGGCGGCGGTCCGCCGCCACGGGTCAACGTCAACCTCTCACCGATCCAGCTGCACCACCCCGAGCTGGTCCAGGAGGTCTCCCGCGTCCTGGAGGACACCGGCCTCGACCCCGCCTCGCTCTGCCTCGAGGTCACAGAGAGCGCTCTGATCGGCGCCGACGAGGACACCCTCAAGCCCCTGCGGCAGATAGTCGACCTCGGCGTCTCCATCGCCCTCGACGACTTCGGCACCGGCTACTCCAACCTGTCCTCCCTGCGCTGGCTCCCCGTCAGCGTCCTCAAGCTCGACCGCTCCTTCACCCGCGGCATGCGCGGCCACGCCGCCGACCCCGTCGACCTCAAGATCGTCGGCGGCATCGTCTCCCTCGCCCACGCCCTCAACCTGACCGTCACCGTCGAGGGCGTCGAGACCCGCACCCAGGCCGACCATCTGCGCGCCCTCGGCTGCGACACCGGCCAGGGCTGGTACTACGCCCGCCCCGGCCCGCCGGAACGGCTCCACACCCTGTCGCTGGCCGACGCCAGCTAGCCGCCCGGTCCGCCGTCACGGCTCCGCCAGCGCGCGGGGCCGTGAGAAACGACGCACTTGAGTGCGTCGGGCGGGCGTCGGGGCGGAGCCGCGCGGCCCACGTGGTGGAATCAGGCGGTACGCGAGCCCGTGGTCCGTCCGAGGAGAGCCCCCTGAACACCGCCGTCGCGGAGACGATCTCCGCCCTCGCTCTCCTGCTGGTCCTCGGCTTCGCCGTCCTGCGCCCGCGCGGCTGGCCCGAGGCGGTGGCCGCGGTGCCCGCCGCGGGACTGCTCATCGGCATCGGGGCGGTGACGCCGTCCGCCGCCTGGCACGAGACCAGGGAACTGCTGCCGGTCGTCGGCTTCCTGGCGGCCGTGCTCGTCCTGGCGGAACTGTGCGCCGACGACGGTCTGTTCACAGCGGCGGGCGACGCGGTCGCGCGGGCCTGCCGGGGCGAGCCCAAGCGGCTGCTGGCCGGGGTGTTCGTCGTGGCCGCGCTGGTCACGGCGGTGCTCAGCCTGGACGCGACCGTCGTCCTGCTCACCCCGGTGATCATCGCGACGGCCGCGCGGGCGGGCGCCAAGGCGCGCCCGCACCTGTACGCGACCGCGCACCTGGCCAACTCCGCCTCCCTGCTCCTGCCGGTCTCCAACCTCACCAATCTGCTGGCCTTCACGGCCGCCGGCGTGTCCTTCACCCGCTTCGCGCTCCTGATGACCCTGCCGTGGCTGCTGTCCGTCGGCATCGAATACGCCGTCTTCCGCCGCTACTTCGCCGCCGACCTCGCCGTCCGCGAGCACCCGCCGGAGCAGGGCGAGCCGCCGGCCGTACCGGTGTTCACGCTGGTCGTCCTCGGCCTGACCCTGGCCGGCTTCGCGGTCACCTCGCTCGGCGGCCTCAACCCCGCCTGGGCGGCGCTCGCGGGCGCGCTGGTCCTGGGCGTACGGGCGCTGCGCCGCCGCCGGGCGACGGTCCGCGGCCTGGTCGCGGCGGCCGGGCCGCTGTTCTGCCTGTTCGTGCTCGCCCTCGGCGTCGTGGTGAAGGCCGTGGTCGACAACGGCCTGTCCGACGCCGCCGACCGGGTGCTGCCGCACGGCAGCGGCCTGCTCGCGCTGCTCGGGACCGCCGCGTTCGCCGCCGTCCTGGCCAATCTGATCAACAACCTGCCCGCCGTGCTCGCACTGCTCCCGCTGGCCGCCGCGGGCGGCCCCGGCCCCGTGCTCGCCGTGCTCATCGGCGTCAACCTCGGCCCCAACCTCACCTACGCGGGCTCGCTCGCCACCCTGCTGTGGCGGCGCGTGCTGCGCGACCACGGCACCGACTCCGACCTGGGCACCTTCACCCGGCTCGGGCTGCTCACGGTGCCGCCGACGCTCATCGCCTCCACGGTCGCGCTCTGGGCGGGCCTGCGGCTCACCGGAACCTGACCGGCGCCTTCCCCGTCAGCTCCGCTTGGTGAGCGTGCTCGGGGCGCCCTCGGCCTGCGGCCCCGCCTCGATCCGCAGGGTGCGCGCGTCCGTCATGGAGACGGAGTACTCATGCCCTGTCAGACAGGTCAGCGACGAGTCGGGGTCCGTGGGCTCGGCGGCGGTGACCCGCAAGGTCATGGTGTTCCCCCGGACCTGCGCCAGCGACAGCGCCTCCGTACAGCCCCGCTCCGCCCCCGTGCCCGCCTCGGGGATGTTGCTGACGTCCTGGCCGACGGCCTCGCCGCGCGCCCCCGCGTGCAGGGTGAGCGTGACGGTGAACCGGTCGCTGCGCGGCTGGCCGCCGCTGCCGCTCGGATTGCCGGGCCCCGTACCGACCCAGGTGCCGACCCACGAGGCGGGCAGCGCGTCGGCGGGCGCGGAGGTGTGGGTGCTCGTGCTCGGGCCGGGATTCCCGTTGTTGTCGTCGCCGGAGCCGCGCTGCTGGTCGAGGATCACGCCGACCACCACGCACAGGGCCAGCACGCCCGCGACGACCAGTCCGACGCGGGCACCGCGGCCCATCCCCGGCGCGCGGCGCGCGGCACCCCACGGCGCGGGCTGCGGCCCGGAGTACGGCCCGGTGGGCCGGACGGGGCCCGACACGGGCGACGGTGTACGCGGCGGCGCGTACGCGGCGTGCGGGGGAGCGGGTGTCTGGCCTCCGGAGCCGGGGCCGCGGCCGGGCGCGGTCAGCGGCGCCGTGGGGGAGTACGGCGACGGCCCCACGGCGGCCGTCGGGTCCGCCAGCAGCGTGCGGACCCGCGCTTCTCGGCCGCGCAGCTCGTCGGTGAGGCCGGGCGGCGGGACCTCGTGCCACACGCCCGTACGGTGCCCCGCCTCCCGCAGCAGCCCCAGCGCCTCCTCGGCGGTCGGCCGGTCGGCCGGTTCCTTGGCGAGGCACGCGTGGACCAGCGGCGCCACCGCGTCGGGCAGCCCGGTGAGGTCGCCGTCCTCGTGCACGATCCGGTACATCAGCGCGGGCGTCGACGGCTCCTCGCCCGGCCGGTTGAACGGGCCGTGCCCGGTCCCCGCGTAGACCAGTACGGCCGCCAGCGCGAACAGGTCGCCGGGCTCGGCGGACGCGCCCGCGGTCGCCTGCTCGGGCGCCATGTAGCCGGGGGAGCCGATCACCCCGCCGGTCCTGGTGTGCCGGGAGTCCTCCGCGGCCCGCGCGATGCCGAAGTCGATCAGCAGCGGCCGGTCAGGGCCGAGCAGTACGTTCGACGGCTTCACGTCGCGGTGCGCGAGACCCACCGCGTGCACCGACCGCAGCGCCTCGCAGAGTTCGGCGGCCAGCGACGCCAGGGCCGGTTCCGGCAGCGGGCCGTGCGCCGAGACCCACTCGGCCAGTGAGGGCGCCGCCACGTACTCCGTCGCCAGCCACGGGGGGCGGGTGCCGGGCGGGCTGTAGTCCACCACCGCCACCGTCCACGGCGAACGCACCCGGTCCGCGTGGCGGATCTCCCGCGCGAACCGTTCCCCGAAGCCGGGGTCGAGCCCGAACTCGGACCGTACGGTCTTCAGCGCCAGTGCCCTCCCGGCGGGGGTGCGCGCCAGATAGACCTGTCCCATGCCGCCCGCGCCGAGCCGCGCGAACAGCGGGTATCCGCCGACTGTGCGCGGATCCGTGGCGTCCAAGCTCTCCATGGGCAGCAGCGTAGGGCCGCTTGCGGCCCCGTGGGAGCGTGATCGTACTCATCCGCGTCCGTCGCCGTACTCACCTGTCACTCCAGTCGTGTCTTGCTTCTTTTCCCGCCCGCCCGCCCACCCGTGCGGGTGCTTTGTCGTCTGCGGGTGCCGCTTGTGCCTGGTCGGTGCCGGTCCGGGGCACCTCCTCGAAATGCGGCTA
>NZ_JBIUXT010000007.1:0-442076 GCF_044744145.1 Streptomyces sp. NPDC087422
CACACTCGCGATCCCCGCATCCCGGCAGGCACGGGCAACGCGGACAGCAATTTCACCGCGGTTCGCGATGAGCACCTTGCGCACGATGGCTCCCTCCTTGAAACAAGCCGAGTTTAGGTACTGGCCACACTTGGTGCCGAGGCACCCCTGCACGTGAGCTTCCCCACACGGAGGGTGATCCATGGGCCTGAAGAACCCGTGAACGCCTGCTCAGTCCACGGTACGGCCCCGCTCGGGCCGATGTCCCGCACTCATCGGTGTGGGGGAGATCTCCCTGTAAGTCTGCGAAGAGACCTGACGTTCTTTTGTGGAAACCCTACGAATAGCGAGCGGAATCTTTGCCGTCGGTGTTTCCCGACCGGCCGCCGGTGTCCCCGAACGAGTGGGGTGACGTTCCGGATCGCGCGCGCCGGACTCCCCGTACGGGTGGAACGACCGGCGTGGCCAGACCCCTTGCCGCCGGTTGTACCGGTGAGTAGCCTGCGACAGGCGGGGGTACCAGCGGTAACCGGGCCCCGGACGACGGCCGAAGGGGACAGTGTGCGCAGAGGTATAGCCGTCGGCACCGCCGTGGTCCTTGTTCTCGAAGCCCTCACCATCGCCTTCGTGAACTGGATACTCGGCCTCGCCGTACGCCATCAGTCCATGTCGCTCGCCGGTCTCGACTCCGACGCCATGGCCATCGGATCGTGGGTGGGCGGCGCGCTGTTCGGCCTCTTCCTCATCCTGTGCGCGGTGCTCGTCGTGCGGATAGTGCGCCGCGACGAGATGACCGGCCGGGTCGCCAGGATCGTGCTCATCGTCTGCGCGGTGGTGCACGGCGTGGTCGGCGCGCTGGTCGTCGGCCTGATCGGCTGGTACGCGTTCGTGCTGATGATGGTGATACTGGGCGGCCTCGTCGCCACGCTGCTGATGTACGCGCCCGAGGACCAGTCGCGGGAGGCCGCCGAGAGCGGGACCGCGAACGGCAACGGCGGCGAACTCCCGCCGCCCGCCACGGCCTGAGCGCCCCCGGAACCGGCCCCAGACCCGGAACCGACCCCGGAACCGGCCCAGGACCGACCCCGGACCCCGCCTCCCGCGCCCGCTGACGGCGGCTCAGACCCACAGATCGGTGATCCGTACCCCCAGCTCGGCCAGCAGCCGCCGCAGCAGCGGCAGGGACAGGCCGATCACGTTGCCCGCGTCGCCTTCGATGCCCTCCACGAAGGGCGCGGAGCGGCCGTCGAGGGTGAACGCGCCCGCCACGTACAGGGGTTCACCGCTCGCCACATACGCGGCGACCTCGTCGTCGTCCGGCGTCCCGAACCGTACGGTCGTGGACGCGGTCTCGGCGACCTGCTTGCCGCTCGCGGTGTCGATCACGCAGTGCCCGGTCCGCAGCACCCCGCTGCGCCCGCGCATCGCCTGCCAGCGCGCCACCGCCTCGGCCGCGTCCGCGGGCTTGCCCAGCGCCTGGCCGTCGAGTTCGAGTACGGAGTCGCAGCCGATCACCAGCTCGCCGCCGTCGAGCGCGCCGCTCCCGGCCACCGCGTTGGCCTTCGCCTCGGCCAGTACGCGGGCCAGTTCGGCGGGCGTGGCGGCCGTGATCGCGTCCTCGTCGACACCGCTGACGATCACGCGCGGGTCGAGGCCCGCCTGTTTCAGCAGCCCGAGCCGGGCGGGCGAGGCGGACGCGAGGACAAGGGTTCTGGAGCTGCTCATCGGCCCATCGTAGGCACCGACACCCGTACGGGGGACGCGGGTTCACGGCCGCGTCCGGGGCGGCTGGCGGCGCCGGTGCCGCTCTCCGGGCTGGTCCTGGCCGGTGCGGGCCGTTCTCCGGGCCGGTCCTGGCCGGGACGCGCGGGTTCACGACCTCCAGGTCGCCACCAGCATGACCACGGCGGCTGCCAGCGCGATCACCAGCATCGCGCGGCGCAGCATCGCCTGCGCCTTGCGCATCTCCTCCGGCGGTTCGTCCCGCGGGTCCGACCACAACATGTCTCCAGGGTTGCGCCCCGGCGAACCGGAGCGCCTGAGTACGGATACTCAGGATCACCCTGTTACTGGTGTGACATCCGCCGCCGACCCGACATTCCGCTCACGCGGGCCAGGCCGACGCCCGCCACGCGCCGGGCCCCGGCGCCGGTACGCCGCGCGGCACATTGCGCGCCGGGTCGGCCCAGCCGTCCAGCGGGGCCGGGCCGTCTGCGCTCTTCCCGGCCGCCGCGGCCCGCGCCTGGACGAGGGCGACGACGGCCGCCAGTTCCTCGGGGGTCGGGCTGCCCCGCTCCACCTTGATCACCATGAGCGCTCTCCTCCTCGGCTCGCGGGTCTGTGTCCGGCGGGTCCCGCGGGTCCTCGCCCCGGGCCCCGCGCGGTCCGTCTACAGCGGGATGTTGCCGTGCTTCTTCGGCGGCAGGCTCTCCCGCTTGTTGCGCAGCGTCCGCAGCGCCTTCACGAGCTGCGCGCGGGTCTGGGAGGGCGCGATGACCGCGTCCACGTAGCCGCGCTCCGCGGCGATGTACGGATTCAGCAGCGTGTCCTCGTAGTCCGCGATGAGCCGCGCCCGCAGCTCCTCCGCCTCCTGCGGGGTGGCCGCCTCCGCCAGCGTGCGGCGGTGCAGGATGTTGACGGCGCCCTGCGCGCCCATCACCGCGATCTGGGCCGTGGGCCAGGCCAGGTTCAGGTCCGCGCCCAGGTGCTTGGAGCCCATCACGTCGTACGCGCCGCCGTACGCCTTTCGAGTGATGATCGTGATCAGCGGAACCGTGGCCTCGGCGTACGCGTAGATCAATTTGGCACCGCGGCGGATGATGCCGTCCCACTCCTGACTGGCGCCGGGGAGAAAACCGGGAACGTCGACGAAAGTGACCACGGGGATGTTGAAGCTGTCGCAGGTCCGCACGAAACGCGCCGCCTTCTCGGAGGCGTTGATGTCGAGACAGCCCGCGAATTGGAGCGGCTGGTTGGCGACCACACCCACGGGACGGCCTTCGACACGGCCGAGACCGGTGAGGATGTTCGGCGCGAACAGCGCCTGGGTCTCCAGGAATTCGCCGTCGTCCAGGACATGCTCGATCACCTTGTGCATGTCGTACGGCTGATTCGCCGAGTCCGGGATCAGCGTGTCCAGTTCGAGGTCCTCGTCCGTGACCGCCAGATCCGCCTCGGCGGCGAAGGACGGCGCCTCCTGGAGGTTGTTGCTCGGCAGGTACGACAGCAGCGCCTTGACGTACTCGAAGGCGTCCTTCTCGTCACCGGCCAGGTGATGCGCGTTCCCCGACGTCGAGTTGTGGGTACGGGCGCCGCCCAGCTCCTCCATGCCGACGTCCTCGCCGGTCACCGTCTTGATCACATCGGGACCCGTGATGAACATGTGCGAGGTCTGGTCGACCATCACCACGAAGTCGGTGATCGCGGGGGAGTACACCGCGCCGCCCGCGCACGGGCCCATGATCAGGCTGATCTGCGGGATCACCCCGGAGGCGTGGGTGTTGCGGCGGAAGATCTCGCCGTACATGCCGAGCGAGGTGACGCCCTCCTGGATGCGGGCGCCGCCGGAGTCGTTGATGCCGATCACCGGGCAGCCGGTCTTCAGCGCGAAGTCCATCACCTTGACGATCTTCTCGCCGTAGACCTCGCCGAGCGCGCCGCCGAAGACCGTGAAGTCCTGCGAGAACACCGCGACCGGGCGGCCCTCGACCGTGCCGTAGCCGGTGACGACACCGTCGCCGTACGGCCGGTTGCTCTCCAGGCCGAAGTTGGTCGAGCGGTGCCGCGCCAGCTCGTCCAGCTCGGTGAACGACCCCTCGTCCAGGAGCAGTTCGATCCGCTCGCGGGCCGTGCCCTTCCCCTTGGCGTGCTGCTTGTCCACCGCGCGCCCGGAGCCCGCGTGCGTCGCCTCCTCGATACGGCGGCGCAGGTCCGCGAGCTTGCCCGCGGTGGTGTGGATGTCGTGTTCCTGCTCGGACATGGAGGCGGCTCTCCTGCTCTCGGCGGGACTTGCTGACTGGCCGGTAACGCTGTTCCGTAGCGTAGTGGCGACTCTGGGGTACGAGCAGTGCGGCGTTGGACACACTCCGGTACCCGCCTCATAGGGTGAGGACATGACGCCCAGCCGCTGGTCCGACCTGGAACGACCGCCGCTCAACGCCGCCGCGCTGCGGCGCGCCGTGGTCACCCCCGACGCGCTGTGGACCGCGCTGGACGTGGTGGACGCCACCGGCTCCACCAACAGCGACCTGGCCGCCCGCGCCGCGCGGGGCGCCCCCGAGGGGGCGGTCCTCGTGGCCGAGGAGCAGACCGCGGGCCGCGGACGGCTGGACCGCCGCTGGTCGGCGCCGCCGCGCTCCGGGCTCTTCTTCTCGGTACTGCTCCGACCGGGTGGCGCCATGGCCGCCCGTACCGCGCCCGACGGCACGCCGCTCCCGGCGCACGCCCCGGTGCCGGTGCACCGCTGGGGCTGGCTGCCGCTGCTCGCCGGGGTCGCCACCGCCACCGCCCTGTCGCGGGCCGCGGGCGTCGACACGGCACTCAAGTGGCCCAACGACCTGCTGGTCACCGTGGACGGCGAGGAACGCAAGGCGGGCGGCATCCTCGCCGAGCGCGCGGGCGACGACGGCGTCGTCATCGGCATCGGCCTCAATGTGTCGCTGCGCGCCGCCGAGCTGCCCGTCCCCACCGCCGCGTCCCTCGCCCTGGCCGGGGCCAAGGGCACCGACCGCGACCCGCTGCTGCGGGCGGTCCTGCGCTCGCTGGCCGACTGGTACGGCGCCTGGCGCGCGGAGGACGGCGACCCCGCCGCGTCCCGGCTCCAGCAGACCTACGCGGCGGGCTGCGCCACCCTGGGCCGGGAGGTCCGCGCGGAGCTGCCGGGCGACAAGGAACTGGCCGGTACCGCGGTCGGGATCGACGGCGACGGCCGCCTGGTGATCGCCACCCCGGACGGCGCCGAGCAGCCGGTCGCCGCGGGCGACGTCGTCCACCTCAGGCCCGCGCGCTGACGCGGCGGGACACCGCCGCGGAGACCGGCTCGCGCGCCGTTCCGTCGCGCGTCACGGGTGTCTCACCGGCGCCCTGGTGAGAGTGAGCCACGGCACACCTGCCGTATCGTTGAGGGGCTGCGTCGTCTCGATGATCGGAAGGGCTGTGCGCAGGGATTCCTCAAGGGCTGGGCGGTGAGCGTGGAGAACGCGGGCACCCCGCCAGACGAGCCGCACGACTCGGATCCGGGTGCCGCCCCGGAGCCGGACGGCGTCGATCCCGCCGACCCTCCGATCGCACCGGACGCCGCGGACGTACCCGACCCCGTGGACGCGCCGGATCCGGCCGATTCCGTCGATGGCACGGACGCGTCAGACCCGGCCGACCCGGCCGACCCGGCCGATCCAGTGGATCCAGTGGATCCGGTCGATCTTGAGGAGCAGGGAGAGCCGGGCGAGTCGGGGGAGCACCCGCTGGCGCTGCGCCTGGAACAGCTCATCCTCGGCGCGCCCCGCCGCTACACCCCCTTCCAGGCCGCCCGCACCGCGGGCGTCTCCATGGACCTGGCCTCCCGCTTCTGGCGGGCCATGGGCTTCGCCGACATCGGCCAGGCGCGCGCGCTCACCGAGGCGGACGTCCTCGCCCTGCGGCGGCTGGCCGGCCTGGTCGAGGCGGGGCTGCTCAGCGAGTCGATGGCGATCCAGGTCGCCCGCTCCACCGGCCAGACCACGGCCCGGCTCGCCGACTGGCAGACCGACTCCTTCCTCGAAGGTCTCACCGAGCCCCCCGAGCCGGGGATGACCCGCGCGGAAGTCGCGTATCCGCTGGTCGAACTCCTCCTGCCGGAACTGGAGGAGTTCCTCATCTACGTCTGGCGCCGCCAGGTCGCCGCCGCCACCAGCCGGGTCGTCCAGTCCGACGACGAGGAGGCCGTCGACCGGCGGCTGGCCGTCGGCTTCGCCGACCTCGTCGGCTTCACCCGGCTCACCCGGCGCCTGGAGGAGGAGGAACTGGGCGAGCTGGTCGAGGCGTTCGAGACCACGGCCGCCGACCAGGTCGCCGCGTACGGCGGACGGCTGATCAAGACCTTGGGCGACGAAGTCCTCTTCGTCGCCGACGACCCCGGCACCGCCGCCGAGATCGGCATACGCCTCATCGAGACCATGACCGGCGACGACAGCATGCCCGCCCTGCGCGTCGGCATGGCCTTCGGCACCGTCACCACCCGCATGGGCGACGTCTTCGGCACCACCGTGAACCTCGCCTCCCGGCTCACCTCGATAGCGCCGCGCGACGCCGTCCTCGTCGACGGCGACTTCGCCGAGGCGCTGGGCGAGGCCGGTGACGCGCCGCTGTCCGAGGCGGACGTGGACGCCACCGAGGCGGAGAAGTACCGCTTCGCCCTCCAGCCGATGTGGCGCCGCCCCGTGCGCGGCCTCGGCGTCGTCGAGCCCTGGCTGCTCTCCCGCCGGGACTGAGGTCCGCTCCGCCCCGACCGCGCCACAGGCGCGCGCTCCGGCCTGCCCGCGCGCCGCGTCCCTGACGCCGTGCCCCGCTTCCGCCGGGTCACCCGACTTTCCCCGCCCCATTTGGCGTGCCCTCTTGTCCGCCCCGTTGGTTCCTTAGTACGGTAGGGAACCACTACAGCAACGGAGGCAGGATGTCACTCCTGGAAGAGGGCGGGCCGATCTTCGCCCAGATCGCGGCCGAGCTGGCGAATCAGATCGCCGACGGGACGGTGGGCGAGGGCGAGCGCGTCGCGTCGAGCAACGAGCTCGCGGTCTTCTACCGGGTCAACCCGGCCACCGCGGCGCGCGCGCTCACCGTCCTGTCGGACGAGGATCTGGTGGAGAAGCGGCGCGGCGTCGGCATGTTCGTCGCCCAGGGCGCGCGGGACCGGCTGGTGCGGGGCAGGCGGCGGCGCTTCGCGGACCGGTACGTACGGCCGCTGGCGGTCGAGGCGGCGCGCCTCGGGATCGGGCAGGACGAACTGCTCGGCCTGCTGCGCGACGAGCTGGCCTCGGTCGCGGTGACGTCGCAGGCGGCGGGCGCCACCGCGCCGCACTCCGCGCCGCACTCCGCGCCGTCCGCCACGACCGCCGGCGCGACCGCCCCGCCTGGTACCACGGCCGCCACCACGACCACGGCGGCGACGGTCGGGGGCGACGTATGAGCCCGGTCGTCTCGCTGACCGGCGTCGGACGCGCCTTCCGCGACCACCAGGCGCTCACCGACGTCAGCTTCGAGCTGGACACGCCGTGCATCGCCGGACTGGTGGGCCGCAACGGCGCGGGGAAGACGACGCTGCTGCGCATCCTGGCGGGCCAGGAGATCGCCACCTCCGGGACCGTGCACGCCTTCGGCGCCCGGCCGTTGGAGAACGACGCGGTGCTGCGCCGGATGATCCTCGTCCGCGAGGACCAGACGTACCCCGACCTGAAGGTGCGGCACGCCGTCGCGGCGGCCTCGCTGCTCTACCCGAACTGGGACAAGGAGCTGGCGGGCACGCTGCTGGACGCGTACGAGCTGCCGCCGACCCGGCCGATCAAGAAGCTCTCGCGCGGCATGCGGACCGCCCTCGGCATCATCATCGGGCTGGCCGCCCGCGCCGAACTCACGCTGTTCGACGAGCCGTACGCGGGCCTCGACGCGGTCGCCCGCTCGCTCTTCTACGACCAGCTCCTCGCCGACTACGCCGCCCACCCCCGGTGCGTCGTGCTCTCGACCCACCTCATCGACGAGGCCGCCGAACTCCTCGACCGCGTCCTGGTCCTGGACCGCGGCCGGCTGGTCCTCGACGCGCCGACCGAGGAACTGCGCGGCACCGCCACGACCGTCACCGGCCCGGCCACCGCCGTGGACCGCTTCATCGCCGCCCGTGCGACGCTGAGCCGCCGCACGATGGGCGCGCAGACCAGGGCGGTGATGGTAGGCCGCCTGGACGACCGCGACCGCGAACTGGCCGCACACCTGCGCCTGCGCCTGGAGGAGTGCACCCTCCAGCAGCTCGCGGTCCACGCGGCCGAGCGCCACGGCGCGGCCGACGCCGGACCCCACGACCCGTCCGGCCTCACGACTGCGAGGGCATCCTGATGCGTCCCACCCCGGTGCTCTCCGTCGTCCGGTATCTGCTGCTGGACCGCTTCACCTACCTCGTCCTGCCCTGGGAGTGGGCCGCCTTCGGCTTCGTCCTGGACGTGGTGATCCTGCGGCTCACCCCGGCGGCCCACGCCGACCACCGCTGGGTCGGCGGCCTGGCCGCGGCCTTCCTCGTGATGTTCGCCGTGGGCCTCCAGACCGTCGCCCGCGCGCTGCCGTTCGCCCTCACCCTCGGTGTCAGCAGACGCACCTACCTGCGCGGTGTCACCGCCCTGGCCGGGGCCCTCGCCGTGGCCTTCGGGCTGGTCGTCGCGGTCGGCCAGGTCCTCGAACGCGCGACCGGCGGCTGGGGCATGCGCATGGCCTACTTCCGCGTCCCGTTCCTGCTGGACGGCGCCTGGTACGTCTCGTGGCTCACCGCCGCCGTCGCCTTCTTCCTGCTGTTCGTCTACGGGATGTGGTACGGCCTGGTCTTCCGCCGCGCCGGGTTGCCCGGCGCCACGGCCTTCGGCGGGGCGCAGCTCGGGGTGCTGGCCCTGGTCGCGCTGATCGCCACATGGGCGCACGGCTGGAAGGGCATAGGCCACTTCTTCGCCGGGCTCACCGCCCTCGGGGTCACCGGGGTCCTCGCGGCCGTCGTCGCCGTGCTGCTGGCCGGGGGATTCGCGACCGTCCACCGTATGACCGTATGAATCCGGCGTGAGGCGAGCGCCGTCCGGCCCGGTGCGGTGCGAGCGCCGTCCGGACCGGTGCGACCGTGCCGTCCCCCGCGGGGAGGGGGATGGCAGGATGGGGGTTCACGGTCGTTAACCGGAGGGCGGGCGAATGGAAGCGCAGGGGACGGCGGAACGGCGGTTCGGGGAGTGGGTGGCGGTCCGCCGGCACGGCGAGCGCGTCGCGGAACTGGTGCTCGACCGGCCGAAGGCGATGAACGCCGTCTCCACGCGGATGGCCGTCGCGATCGGCGACGCCTGCGCGGCGCTGGCGGCCGACCCCGGCGTCAGCGTCACGGTCCTGACGTCCACCCACGACAAGGCGTTCTGCGTCGGCGCCGACCTCAAGGAGCGCAACGCGTTCACCGACGCCGACCTCGTACGCCAGCGCCCGCACACCAGGGCCGCGTACACCGGCGTCCTGGAACTGCCGATGCCCGCCGTCGCGGCGGTGCACGGCTACGCGCTCGGCGGCGGCTTCGAGCTGGCGCTCGCCTGTGACGTGATCGTGGCCGACGAGACGGCCGTCGTCGGCCTGCCCGAGGTCTCGGTCGGCGTCATCCCCGGCGGTGGCGGTACCCAACTGCTGCCCCGCAGGGTCGGCGCCGCCCGCGCGGCGGAACTGGTCTTCACCGCCCGCCGCGTACCGGCCGCCGAGGCGCTCGCTCTCGGCCTGGTGGACCAGCTCGCGGCCGGGAACGGCGCCCGCGCCGAGGCGCTGGCGCTGGCCGACCGGATCGCCGCGAATTCGCCGGTCGGCCTGCGCTCGGCCAAGCGCGCGCTGCGCCTGGGCCAGGGCCTCGACCTGCGCGCCGGGCTGGAGATCGAGGACGCCGCCTGGCGCGCCACCGCCTTCTCCGCCGACCGCGCGGAAGGCGTGGCCGCCTTCAACGACAAGCGGCCCCCGCGGTGGCCCGGCGCGTGATCGCCGCGCGCGGCCACTGTGCGTAGTCGCCGACGGGCGGGCGCAGCGCCGAACGGGCTCCGTTCGGCGCAGCCAGCGCTCCAAACCGGACAAACCTCCCTAGCCTGGACAGATGGTGGACGGGACGGCCGATCTCCGGCTTCGAGCGGTCGTCGAGCTGGCACAGGCACTGGCGACCGAACAGACGCCGCTGGCCGCGGTACGGGCCGGGGCGCGGCGGGCGCGGCTCGCGATGGACGCGTCCTTCGCGGCGATCTCGACGTGGGAGCGGGAGACCGGGCGGCTGCGGGTCCTGGTCAACGACGGGGAGCTGGCGCCCGGCGAGGAGCCGGAGCCGGACGACGAGTCGTACTCGGTGCACGACTTCCCGGAGATCGTGGAGTTCCTGCACGGTGAGTGGGCGCGCGGCGGCGAGCCGCACGCCTGGGTCGAGACCGCCGAAGGAACCGGCGCGTCGCCCGGCGGCAGCAGTTGGGGCCGGGCCGCGGCACTGCGGCGGCGCGGACGCGGCTCCTGCGTGGTCGCGCCGATCGTGCTGCACGGCAGGGCGTGGGGCGAGCTGTACGTGGCCAGACGCGCCGGGGTGTCCGGCTTCGACCGCGGGGACGCCGACTTCGCGACGGTGCTGGCCGCCGTCATCGCCTCCGGGATCGCCCAGACCGAACGGCTCGCCGAGGTGCAGCGGCTGGCCTTCACCGACCCGCTGACCGGGCTCGGCAACCGCCGGGCCGTGGACGTACGCCTCGACGAGGCGCTGGAACGGCACCGGGCGGACGGGGCCGTGGTCAGCCTCGTGGTGTGCGACCTCAACGGTCTGAAGAAGGTCAACGACCGGCTCGGGCACGCCGTCGGCGACCGGCTGCTGGAACGATTCGGCTCGCTGCTCTCGCTGTGCGGCGCCATGCTCCCCGGCAGCCTGGCCGCCCGCCTCGGCGGTGACGAATTCTGCGTCGTGGCCGTCGGGCAGGAGCCGGACGAGGTGGTCGCGGCGGCCGACGAGCTGTGCGGGCGGGCCGCGCAGCTCGAAGTCGGCGAGGGCGTGGCCTGCGGTGTGGCGTCCACCGGCGATCCGATCGGGCCCGTGCGCTCGGCGCGGCGGCTGTTCCGGCTGGCCGACGCGGCGCAGTACCAGGCCAAGGCGCTGCGCGCGGCGCACCCCGTCGTCGCGGGGCGCGCCGGGCCCGAGGACCCCGTCGTGCGGCTCGCCGACTCGCCGCCGGCCCGCGAGGGCGAGCGCCGCCGCATCCGCGGCAACCGTCCTTAGGGCGTGTCCGCGACGTCCCGTCCGGCCGGGACCCGCGGGGGCGGGGCCGGAGAGTGCTGGTCGCAGAGGGGAGTGACAGGGCGGCTTTCAGTGCTTAGGGTGCGTGAATATGAATATGCATAACGTGGTCATCGGTGCGCACGGCGCCCCCGCCGACGACGTACTCGCCGTGGCGCGCGACGGCGCGCGGGTGGAGCTGGCGCCGGAAGCGCTGGCGGGGATCGCCAGGGCGCGTGAGGTGATCGAGGCGCTGGCGGCGAAGCCCGAGCCGGTCTACGGGGTGTCGACGGGCTTCGGGGCCCTGGCGGTACGGCACATCAGCCCGGAGCTGCGGGCCCAGTTGCAGCGCAGCCTCGTACGGTCGCACGCGGCGGGGATGGGCCCGGCGGTGGAGCGCGAGGTGGTCCGCGGGCTGATGTTCCTGCGGCTGAAGACGCTGGCGTCCGGCCGTACCGGGGTGCGCCCGGTGGTCGCGGAGACGATGGCGGCGCTGCTGAACGCCGGGATCACGCCCGTCGTCCACGAATACGGCTCGCTCGGCTGCTCGGGCGACCTCGCCCCGCTGGCGCACTGCGCGCAGGTGCTGATGGGCGAGGGCGAGGCGGAGGGCCCGGACGGCACGGTGCGCCCCGCCGCGGAACTCCTCGCGGAGCACGGCATCGAGCCGGTCGTCCTGCGGGAGAAGGAGGGCCTGGCCCTCATCAACGGCACCGACGGCATGCTCGGCATGCTGGTGATGGCCTGCGCCGACCTGGCCCGGCTCTTCACCGCGGCCGACATCACCGCCGCGCTGACCCTGGAGGCCCTGCTCGGCACCGAGAAGGTCCTCGCCCCCGAGCTGCACGCGATCCGCCCGCACCCCGGCCAGGCGGCCAGCGCCGAGAACATGCGCCGGGTGCTGGAGGGTTCCGGGCTCACCGGCCACCACCAGGACGACGCGCCGCGCGTGCAGGACGCGTACTCCATCCGCTGCGCCCCGCAGGTCGCGGGCGCGGGCCGCGACACCCTCGCGCACGCCCGCCTGGTCGCCGAGCGCGAACTGGCCGCCGCCGTCGACAATCCGGTGGTCCTTGAGGACGGCCGGGTCGAGTCCAACGGCAACTTCCACGGCGCGCCGGTCGCGTACGTCCTGGACTTCCTCGCCATCGCCGCGGCCGACCTCGGCTCCATCGCGGAGCGCCGCACCGACCGGCTGCTGGACAAGAACCGCTCGCACGGCCTGCCGCCGTTCCTGGCCGACGACCCCGGCCTCGACTCCGGTCTGATGATCGCCCAGTACACGCAGGCCGCGCTGGTCAGCGACATGAAGCGGCTCGCGGTGCCCGCGTCGGTGGACTCGATCCCGTCCTCCGCGATGCAGGAGGACCACGTCTCCATGGGCTGGTCGGCGGCGCGCAAGCTCCGTACGGCCGTCGACAACCTCACCCGGATCATCGCCGTCGAGATGTACGCGGCCACCCGCGCGCTGGAGATCAGGACCACGACGGGCGAGCAGCGCCCGGCGCCCGCTTCGGCCGCGGTCCTGGCGGCGGTACGCGCGGCGGGCGTGCTGGGCGCGGGCCCCGACCGCTTCCTGTCGCCGGACCTGGAGGCGGCCTACCGCTTCGTACGGGCCGGAGAGCTGGCGCGCGCGGCGGAGTCGGTCACCGGCCCGCTCGCGTGAATCCGTGAGCGGAACGGCGACCGTGTGAGCGACGCCGTCAGAAGCTCTGGCGGGTGCGGCGGCCGGCGTTGACGATCAGCCCCGCGCCCGCCACCAGGAACGCGGCACCGCCGATGAGATACGGCTTGGTGTCGATGCTGCCGGTGTCGGCGAGGCCGATCTGCTCCGCGGCGGAGCGCGTGGTGGCCGTACTGGCCGTACTGGCCGTGCTGGTCGTACGGGTGTGGGCCGCGGTCTTCGTGTGCGCGGAGGTCGCGGCGTCGTCGGGACTCGCGCTCGCGGACGGGACGAAGAACAGCGCCGCGAGAGCGGCGGCCGCTGCTGCGGCGACATAGGGACGGGGCGAGGTCAACGGATCCCCCAGCTGGTGCGGCGAATTGACCGTAGGGGCAGATGGTAGTGACTTGGTGTGGCTCGTGGGAAGCCGCGGCGAAGGCGCTTACGCTCCGTGGCATGAGCGCTACTGAGATTCCCCGCGGCGAGAGCGGTCCGCGGTACGTACGGCTCCAGGTGGAACTCGTCCTGGAGGTCTCCGGGCCCGACGAGCTGCGCGGCGCGGCCCTGGACCACATCGGCGCCGACGAGTTCATGCCGCCGCAGGAACGCCTGCACGCCCGCGACGCCGTCGGCAAGGACGAGTCGGAGGCGCTGGCGTACCTCGTCGACCCGGCCGACCTGCTCTCGGCCGTGCCGGGCGTCGACCTCGTCCAGGCGTCGTGGTCGTGCGCGCACACCGAGTACGACCCGGACTCCGACGAGTGGGACCTCGACGAGGAGGACGCGGACGCCGAGGACTAGGGCGTGTCCGGGGGTCCGGCGGCGCCGGAAGCGGAGCCGGACGCTCCGCGCCGACCGGCCCGGAGGCGGCGCCGGGACAACCCCTCCCACCTGCGCGAACGCGCCGCCTCCCGTCGCGTGCGGCCGGAACCGGCCCGCGTGCGTTACCCCACAATTCCGGCACTCGGGGCACGGTTACCGGTGTCGGCCTGTTTTCATGGCATGTGGACGAAGCTCGTCATTCACCCGCGAGCGACCCCAGCCCATTGGAGACACGCGTGACGCCGCCCGACAACGCACATGCCCCCGCCAAGCGCTCGCCCTTCACCCGCCGCCGCGCACTCGCGGCCGCCGCGGTGCTGATCGGCGGTGCCGTCACGCTGACGGCGTGCGGCGGCGGAGGCGGCGGCGACAAGGCCGCGGGCGGCGACAAACCGACCAGCTCCGCCAGCTCGTCCCCGTCGGGCGGCCAGTCCCCGTCGGCCGCCGCCCAGTCCAAGGAGGACGCCGCGGCGGCGAAGCAGGCGTCCGACGCGAAGATCACCATCACGCCCAAGGACGGCAGCACCGGCGCGAGCATCCACAACGACGCCAAGGTCACGGTGGCGGGCGGCACCCTGACCTCGGTCACCATGACGTCCAAGGCCACCGGCAACAAGATCGCGGGCACCATATCCGCCGACCGCACGAGCTGGACCCCGGACGTCGCGCTGGCCCGCGGCACGCAGTACGCGATATCGGCCGCCGCCACCGACTCCCAGGGCCGTACGGCCGCGGCGAACGGCACCTTCTCGACCGTCTCCGCCGCCAGCAGCTTCATCGGCTACTTCACGCCGGAGGACGGCTCCACCGTCGGCGTCGGCATGCCGGTCTCGATCAACTTCGACAAGGCGATCACCAACCGCGCCGCCGTCGAGGCCGCGGTCTCGGTGACCTCCAGCAGCGGCCAGCGGGTCGAGGGCCACTGGTTCAGCTCCACCCGGCTCGACTTCCGCCCCCAGCAGTACTGGCAGGCGGGCTCGCACGTCTCCCTCAAGCTCAAACTCGACGGCGTCAAGGGCGGCGCGGGCATCTACGGCGTCCAGGACAAGACGGTGAACTTCACCGTCGGCCGCTCCCAGGTCTCCACCGTCGACGCCGCGACCCACCAGATGACCGTCGTCCGCGACGGCAAGGTCCTCAAGACCATCCCGATCTCGGCGGGCGCCCCGGACCACAGCACGTACAACGGCCAGATGGTCATCTCCGAGAAGTACCAGACCACGCGGATGAACGGCGCGACGGTCGGCTTCACCGAGGACGACGGGAAGGGCGAGTACGACATCCCCGACGTCCCGCACGCCATGCGGCTCAGCAACTCCGGGACCTTCATCCACGGCAACTACTGGGGCAGCAAGTCGATCTTCGGCGCCACCAACACCAGCCACGGCTGCGTGGGCCTGAGCGACACCAAGGGCGGCAAGGACCCCAACACCCCGGCCGCCTGGTTCTACAACAACTCCATGGTCGGTGACGTCGTCATCGTCAAGGACTCCGCCGACAAGACGATCCAGCCGGACAACGGGCTCAACGGCTGGAACCTGTCCTGGGCGGCGTGGACGGCTCCGCAGGCGTAAGGCTTTCACGCCTCCTGCTGGAGGGCCCAGCTCGCCGGGTCCTCCAGCACCGTGCGGACGGAGCTGTACGCCGCGCCCCGCAGCACCCCGTCGCGGCCCAGCCTGGACGTCACCACGTCCTCAGGGCGCCACTGCCGGTCGGTGACGCGGGCCGCCAGCTCCCGCCGGACGCCCGGCAGCAGCCACGGCGCCAGTTCGGCCAGCGGGCCGCCGACCACCACCGCCTGCGGGTCCAGCAGGTTCACCGCGCCGCTCAGCGCGATGCCGAGCGCCGCGCCCGCCTCCTCCAGCGCCTTCAGCGCCGCCGGGTCGCCGTCGGCCGCCGCCGCCCGCAGTGCCGGGCCGCCGCCCGCGCCCACCCCCGCCGCCCGCAGCAGCGCCTCCTCGCCCGCGTACGTCTCCAGGCAGCCGTGCGCGCCGCACGAGCACAAGGGGCCGTCCGGGTGCACCGGTACGTGGCCCAGCTCGCCCGCGAAGCCGCGGGCGCCGCGGAACAGGCGGCCCTCCACGACGAGGGCGGCGCCGATGCCGATCTCCGCGGAGACGTGCACGAAGTCCGCGAGCCTCTCGTGGCCGCCGAGCCACAATTCGGCGAGTGCGCCGAGATTCGCCTCGTTCTCCACGACCGTGCCCTCGCCGAGGGGGGCCGCGACGGCCACGTCCTCCCAGCCCAGGTTCGGGGCGCGCAGGACCGTGCCGCGGTCCTTTCCGACCAGGCCGGGGACCGCCACTGTCGTGGCGACCGGGCGCAGGCCGCTCCCGGCCGCCTCCCTGGTCACCTTCGCCGTCAACTCGGCCAGTTCCGCCAGCACTTCGGCGGCCGGGCGGCCGCGGTTCGCCGCCTTCGCCTCGGCGTGGCAGCGGACGGTGCCGCGCAGGTCCACCACGCAGGCGGCCAGGTGGTCGACGCCGACCTCGGCGCCGAGGCCGGCGGGGCCGCGCTCGCTCAGGGCCAGAGCGGTGCCGGGGCGGCCGACGGTGCCGGGGCGCTGCGCGCCGCGCTCTTCCACCAGGCCGGCCGCCAGCAGTTCGTCCACCAGCGTCGAGACGGTCGCCCTCGTCAGGCCGACCTCTGCCGCGACGGCGGCGCGCGTGACGTTCTCGCCTGCGGCGAGGGCACGCATGACCAGTGCCATGTTGCGGCGCCTCAGGCCCGCTTGCGCGCCCATTCCCTTACCCACGCCGTCCTCCATCCCATCCCCCCAAGTATGTGCGGCTGCGCCGCGGCGGTGTTCTCTGCCCGCCCGCCCACCCGTGCGGGTGCTTTTTCGTCTGCGGGTGCCGCCTGTGCCTGGGTCGGTGCCGGTCCGGGGCACCTCCTCGAAATGCGGCTACCTGGTCTCCTGTATCCGGCACCCTCCCTGTCACCGCATTTCTGCGGGGGCACCCCGGCCCGTCCCCTCCCGGTCCGTCGGCGTCCGACGGTCCGGTGGGGGTGGCCGGGGGAGGGGGTTCTTTTCGGCGTGCCGCCCTGCGCCGGTGCCCCCTCCCGGTGAGTCGGAATGCTCGGGCCCTTCCTCCAACAGCCCAACGAAGCCCCTGCCAACCCCCCCAGCACCCGCACCCCCCGCCCACCCGACTGGACGTCGGGTGGCGCAGGGCCCGGCCCCCCTACCACCCACCCCCTCCCCAGCCACAGCGGACAGGCGGGCGCCGACGTACCGGAGGGGACGGTGCGGGGTGCCCCCGCAGGGGGACGAACGGGCAAGGGCAGAAGCGAGTGGAAGTGGCCGCAGGTTCGTCGCCCGAGGAGGTGCCCCGGGCCGGGACCGACCGGGCACAAGCGGCACCCGCAGACGAAGAAAGCACTCGCACGGGTGGGCGGGTGGGAAAGAAACGGGCGCCGCCCCCAGAAAGGCGGCGGGGTCAGCGGCCGGCCGCCAGCGGGAGCGCGGAGGAGAGGCGGGCGAGCGCAGCGTCATCGCGGGGAAGGGGCGGGTGGAGAGCCCCTGCCGCGGTACCCCAGCGGAGCGCGACGGCGGAGGGAGACTCCTTGGTGAGGAGAGCCGCGGCCTGGGCGGCGGCGCCCAGCGCGACCAGCTCCGCGGCACGCGGCACCTGAACGGCCCGCCCCGAAAGGCGGCGGACGGTGTCGAGCCAGGCCGCGCCCCGGGCGCCGCCGCCGATGAGGAGAAGGGGCTGGTCGGAGGGGGCGGAGTCCACGGCGAGCACCTGGTCGAGGGCGGAGAGTAGCGCGTAGACGGCCCCGTCGTAGGCGGCCTGGAGCACCTGTCCGGCGGACGTGTCGTGGCGCAGGCCGGTCAGCAGCCCCGAGGCGTACGGCAGGTTGGGAGTGCGCTCACCGTCGAGGAAGGGGAGGAAGGCGACGGAGCCGCCGGGCTCCACCTCCTCCCGGTCGAGCCGCAGGAGCGCGGCCACCTTGTCGACGGCCAGCGTGCAGTTGAGGGTGCAGGCCAGCGGCAGCCAGCCCCCGTCGGCGGCGGCGAACCCCGCGACGGTCCCGGACGCGTCGGTCGGCCGCCGCCGCGAAACGGCGTAGACCGTACCGGAGGTACCGAGGCTGAGGACGGCGCGTCCGGGTTCGAGGCCGAGGCCCAGCGCGGCGGCGGCGTTGTCGCCGGTGCCGGAGGCGACAAGGGTGCCGGGCCGCAGGGGCAGACCGGCGGAGACGGTGCCCGCCTCCTCGCCGGGCCCGAGGACGGTCGGGAGCAGCGCGGGGTCGAGCCCGATCTCGGCGAGCAGCCCGTCGTCGTAGGTCTCGGTGCCCGAGGCCCACCAGCCGGTGCCGGAGACGTCGCCGCGGTCGGTGACGGCGGCACCGCCGAGCCGCTCGGTGAGGAAGTCGTGGGGGAGGCGTACGGCCGCGGCGGCCGCCGCGACCTCGGGCTCGTGCTCGGTGAGCCATGCCCACTTGGCGGCGGTGAAGCTGGCCGCGGGCACGGAGCCGAAGCGCTCGGCCCACCACTGCGCGCCGTGCCGTTC
This sequence comes from Streptomyces sp. NPDC087422, assembly GCF_044744145.1. Taxonomy (NCBI): domain Bacteria; kingdom Bacillati; phylum Actinomycetota; class Actinomycetes; order Kitasatosporales; family Streptomycetaceae; genus Streptomyces; species Streptomyces sp. NPDC087422. The sequence goes on from NZ_JBIUXT010000007.1 coordinate 17,969, forward strand.
GACGAGCGCGGCGGCCTGCGGCGCGGACCGTACGTCGTTCCAGAGCAGCGCGGGCCGCAGCGGGCGGCCGGCGGCGTCGAGGACGACCAGCCCGTGCTGCTGCCCGCCGACCGATATCGCCTCGGCGCGCGCCGCGTACTCCCCGGTCTGCCCGATCGCGTCGCGCAGCGCCGTCCACCACACCTCGGGGTCGGTCTCGCGTCCGGCCCCCGAGCTGACCGTGTGCGGCGCCTGCCCGGCGGCCAGGACGGCGCCGCTGTCCACGTCGACGGCCAGCACTTTCGTGGACTGCGTGGAGCTGTCCACCCCGAGCACGACCCGTCCCGTCCCTGCTTTCGACCCCATGCGATTCCCGATCCCTTCGCGAGCGCCACTTCCCATCGCTGGTCTCGCATACTAATTTGTTTAACAGTCTGACGAATAGGAGCCAGTCGCAATGACTTCCGAGAGTCTTACCCCGGCCCCCGAGCACAAGTTCACCTTCGGCCTGTGGACCGTCGGCTGGCAGGGCCGCGACCCGTTCGGCGACGCCACCCGCGCCCCGCTGGACCCGGTCGAGTCCGTCAACCGGCTCTCCGAGCTGGGCGCGTACGGCGTCACCTTCCACGACGACGACCTGATCCCGTTCGGCTCGACGGACGCGGAGCGCGACGCGCTGGTCAAGCGGTTCCGGCAGGCGCTGGACACCACCGGGATGACCACCCCGATGCTGACCACGAACCTCTTCACGCACCCCGTCTTCAAGGACGGCGCCTTCACCGCCAACGACCGCGACGTCCGCCGCTTCGCCCTCCGCAAGACCCTCCGCAACATCGACCTCGCCGCCGAGCTGGGCGCGGAGACGTATGTGGCGTGGGGCGGCCGGGAGGGCGCGGAGTCCGGCGGCGCCAAGGACGTACGGCTGGCGCTCGACCGGATGAAGGAGGCGTTCGACCTGCTCGGCGAGTACGTCACCGAGCAGGGCTACAACCTGCGGTTCGCGGTCGAGCCGAAGCCGAACGAGCCGCGCGGCGACATCCTGCTGCCGACCGTCGGCCACGCGCTGGCCTTCATCAACTCGCTGGAGCGCCCCGACATCGTCGGCGTCAACCCCGAGGTCGGCCACGAGCAGATGGCCGGGCTCAACTTCCCGCACGGCATCGCCCAGGCGCTGTGGCACGGCAAGCTCTTCCACATCGACCTCAACGGCCAGACCGGCATCAAGTACGACCAGGACCTCCGCTTCGGCGCGGGCGACCTGCGCTCCGCCTTCTGGCTGGTCGACCTGCTGGAGACCGCCGGATACCGGGGGCCGCGGCACTTCGACTTCAAGCCGCCGCGTACCGAGGACTACGACGGGGTGTGGGCGTCGGCCGCGGGCTGCATGCGCAACTACCTGATCCTCAAGGAGCGCGCCGCCGCCTTCCGCGCCGACCCCGAGGTGCAGGCCGCGCTGCGGGCCTCGCGCCTGGACGAGCTGGCCCTGCCGACGCTCGGCGCGGAGGACACGCTGGGCGGACGGCTGGCCGGACTGCTCGCCGACCGCGGCGCGTACGAGGACTTCGACGTCACGGCGGCGGCCGAGCGGGGCATGGCCTTCGAAGCGCTCGACCAGCTCGCCATGGACCACCTGCTGGGTGTCCGCTGACCGGGGACAGGCGGCCCGGCCCGCGGTGACTCCCGCGGGGTGCGGGTCGCACCCCGCGTCAGACTTCCCGAGCGAACTGTCACGGGCCTGTGCAGGGCCCGTGGGAGAGCTGTTCAAGGAACTCCTCACCCGGGCTTTATCCCCGGCTCATCGCGGCACCCTGTTTCTCAGCACTCCCTCACACCCGCCTCACCGGAACGTCACCGCTGATTCCTAGCGTTCGCGGCAGCGGGAGCGGAGTGGACGCACCCCCTCCTCGCGTCCACTCCACTCCCGGCTCCACCCACTGCCACCCACGAGGAATCGGATGTTCTTCACGTATCTCCGGCGCGAGCTGCGCCGCCGACGCAAGGCGGCACTCGTCGTCGCCCTGGGCCTCGCGCTCGGCATCGGGCTGGTCATCACCGTCAACTCCGTCTCGTCCGGCATGGGCCAGGCGCAGGACAAGGTCCTCCAGTCGCTGTACGGCCTCGGTACGGACATGACCGTCACCAAGGCCGCGCCCGCCGCCACCGCGAGCGGCGGTACGACCCGCCCCAAGTTCGACTTCGACGCGAACAGCGACGGAAAGACGCAGAGCAGCGACCGCGTCATGGTCCAGGGCTTCCAGACGCTGGCGTCCTCGGTCGTCGGCAAGGTGAGCGGCCAGCAGCACGTCGCGGGCGCGGTCGGCGGCCTCAGCCTCCAAGTGCTCAAGATCGACGGCTCGTTCACGCAAGGCCAGTTCCAGCAGAAGCAGGGCACCTCCGGCGGCAGCGGCGGCGGGCGCGGCGGCGGCAACACCCCGCCGCAGGGCGAAGTCCGGGGCGGCGGCGCGCAGTTCGACGCCAACAGCTACACGCTGTACGGCGTCGATGTCTCCAACCTCGCGCTCGGACCGCTGACTTCGTCGAAGATCACCTCGGGCGCCACCTTCACCGCCGCCCAGGCGGACGCCGAGGTCGCCGTGGCCGACTCCGCGTACGCCAAGGAGAACAAGCTCTCGGTCGGCTCGACGGTCACCGTCAAGGACACGAAGTACAAGGTCATCGGCATCGCGACCGCCGACAGCGGCCAGGCGGCGGCCAACCTCTACCTGCCGCTGAAACAGGCGCAGACGCTCTCGGACTCCGCGGACAAGATCACCACGGTGTACGTCAAGGCGTCCGGCTCGCAGCAGATCGACAGCGTCAAGTCGGCCATCCAGAAGAACATTTCGGGGACCACGGTCACCACCTCGGCCGACCTGGCCTCCACCGTCTCCGGCTCGCTGTCGACGGCGTCCTCGCTCGCCACCAACGTCGGCAAGTGGCTGTCGATCGCCGTCCTCGTCGCGGCCTTCCTGGTCGCGGGGCTGCTCACCTCCTCCGCCGTCAGCAGGCGGGTACGGGAATTCGGCACGCTCAAGGCGCTCGGCTGGAAGAGCGGCCGGGTCACCCGGCAGGTGATGGGCGAAGCGCTGGTCAACGGGCTGCTCGGCGGTGTCCTCGGCATCGCGCTCGGCCTGGCGGGGGCGTACGCGGTCACCGCGATCAGCCCGACGCTCAGCGCTCAACTCGGCTCCAACGGAGGCGGTGGCGGTGCGGGCGGCGGCGGGGGCGGCGGCTTCGGCGGCCCGGCCCGTTCCGCCGCCAAGACCGTCGACATCGCGCTGAGCGCCCCGGTCAGCGTCCACACCATCGCCCTCGCCGTCGGCCTGGCCGTCGCGGGCGGCCTGATCGCGGGCGCCTTCGGCGGCTGGCGCGCCTCCCGGCTGCGCCCCGCCGACGCCCTGCGCCGCGTCGAATAGCCCCTCGTCCAGAAGGAATTGACCATGTATCAGTTGACCGGCGTGACCAAGCGCTACCGGCGCGGCAAGGCCACCGTGGACGCACTCAAGGGCATCGACCTGGCCATCGCCGACGGCGACCAGCTCGTCATCCAGGGCCCCACCGGCGGCGGCAAGTCCACGCTCCTCCAGATGCTCGGCGGCCTCGACCGCCCGACATCGGGCGCCGTGGAACTGGACGGCGTCGACCTCGCCAAGCTCGGCGAGGCCAAGCTCACCAAGGTGCGGTCGGAGAACATCGGCTTCATCTTCCAGAGCTTCAACCTCATCCCGACCCTCACCGCGCAGGAGAACGTCGAGACCGCCCTCGTACCCATGGGGGTCAAGGGCGCGACCCGCCGCGAACGCGCCGCGCGGGCACTGGAGTCGGTGGGCCTCGGCGAACGGCTGACCCACCTGCCGTCCGAGCTCTCCGGCGGCCAGCAACAGCGCGTCGCCATCGCCCGCGCCCTGGTCAAGGAGCCCAAGGTGCTGCTCGCCGACGAGCCCACCGGCAACCTCGACGAGGGCACCCGCGACGACATCATGGGCCTGCTCGAAGGGCTCTGGCGCGACCGCGGCCTCACCTTCATCCTCGTCACCCACGACTCGGGCATCGCCAAGCGGGCGCCGCGGCTGGCGACGATCAGGAAGGGGACGCTGACGCTGCGCGAGCGCACAGCCGCCTGAGTCGGGAGCGCGGCGGGCCCCCGCCTCCCCTCCGCCGGTCGATCCGTCCGGCGGCGGAGAGGCGGCGCCGCGTTGTCGGTGCCCGGTGCCACGCTGGACCGCGGACGGGCCGCACGCCCGAGAGCCGGGCCGCCGTGCCCGGCCCGCCGCGACCAGGGGAGACCGATGTCAGAGCCGACCGCACCACTGCGTACGACCTTCACCGCCGTCGTCCTCGACGCGCCCGACGCGACGGCGCTCGCCGACTTCTACCGGCGGCTGCTCGGCTGGGAGGTCACCGCGCGGGAGCCCGACTGGGTGAAGCTCAACCCGCCCGGCGGCGGCACGGGCCTGTCCTTCCAGACCGAGCCCCTCTACACCCCGCCGACCTGGCCCTCCGCCCCCGCCGCGCAGCAGATGATGCTGCATCTCGACTTCGAGGTCACCGACCTCCCGGCGGGCACCGCCACCGCCCTGGCCTGCGGCGCCACCCTCGCCGCGCACCAGCCGGAGGACGACACGCGGATCTTCCTCGACCCGGCCGGTCACCCCTTCTGCCTCTGGGTGCGCACCGACGTCTGAGCCCCGCCGGGACCGGGGCCGCGGAGCCTCAGGACCCGGGCCGGGCCCGCTCCCGCCGACCCGCGCGGGAATCTCTTCGAGAAGATCCCGGATTCGCGCGTGAGGTCTCCGGATCAGGGGTGTCTTAAGAATGTCAGGGCCCATGAGGCCGCCACATGCACCGTAGGGTCGGCGTATTCGTACGATCCACCGTCGTGCGATCCGCGTCAGTGGATCCGCGCGACCCGGCCGGTGCACTTGCGAACACCAGGAGACCCGGTATGACCACGACGAAGGCCGAAGCGCCGGTTTCGCCCCAGCGCACCAGCACGGACCGCGACGACGACGGCAGCAAGGGGCAGGGCCTGGAGAAGCGGGCCGACGGCGCCTTCCGCGTGCCCGCCGAGCGCGGCCGTACGTCCATCGCCAATTCCGTCGTGGAGAAGATCGCGGGCATGGCGGCACGCGAGGTGCTCGGCGTCCACGACTTCGGCGGCAGCCTCGCCCGCAGCATGGGCGCCATCCGCGACCGCGTCCCCGGTGGCCGCCCCAACGTGACCCGCGGCGTCAAGGTCGAGGTCGGCGAGCGGCAGACGGCCGTGGACCTGGAGCTGGTGGTCGAGTACGGCGTCGCCATCACCGATGTGTCCGCCGACGTACGGGAGAACGTGATCTCCGCCGTCGAGCGCATGACCGGCCTCGAGGTCGTCGAAGTCAACGTCTCGATCGTCGACGTGCACCTGCCCGACGAGGACGACGACACCCCCGCCGAGGGACGAGTGCAGTAGCCGTTCTCCGGGGGCGCCGGGGCTGTCCCACCCCGGCGCCCCCGCACGCCGCTGCCGCTCGCACGAACCCGGTGCCGTACGGCACACCCCCGTGGACCGCGATCACCTGTTGGACGGACGACGTTGACCTGCTTGTACGTGCCTCTGCTCGCCGCCGAGGACCCGGCGCGGTGCCGTGTCCGGTGAGGCGTCCGACGGGGCGCCGTCGCATGTGCCCCCGCCCGAGCCGGAGCCGCCGGCGTCCGGGCGGGAGGAAGACCTGCTGGTCGCCCGCGCGAGCGAGGGCGACGACGAGGCGTTCGAGATCCTGGTACGGCGGCACAGCGGCGAACTGCTGCGCCTGGCACGCCGGTTGCTCGGCAACGACGCCGAGGCGGAGGACGCGGTGCAGGACGCGTATGTCAGCGCGTGGCGGCGGCTGCCGGAGTTCCGCAGGAACGCGGCCTTCGGCACGTGGATGTACCGCATCGTGACCAACCGCTGCCTCAACGTCCTCAGGGGCCGCCGCCCCACCCAGCCGCTGGACTCGATCGTCGAACCCGCCGCGCCCGAGTACCAGTCCTCGCCCGTCCGCGCCGCGGAGTCCGCCGCGTCGGCCGAGGCGCTGCACCGCGCGCTGGCCGGGCTCACCCCCGAGCAGCGCGCGTGCTGGGTGCTGCGCGAATTCCACGGCCTGTCGTACGACGAGATTGCCGCCGCCGTGGGGATCGGCGAACCGGCCGTCCGGGGACGGATCTTCCGCGCCCGCCGCTATCTGACGGAGGCGATGGACACATGGCGCTAGACGACGAACTCCTGCCCTGCGACGCCTCGTTGGCCGATCTGTGGGAGGGCGGCGAGCCCGCCCCCGGCCACGAGGACTGCCCGCACTGCCGGGACTCGCTCGCCGAACTGGCCCAGCTCGACCAGGCCGTGCACCAGGCGCTGGCGGTACGCGACCTGCCCGCGCCCGATCTGGCCGCCCGCGTGATGGACCTGGTGCGGACCGAACTGCGGCCCGGCCGCCTCGTACCGCTCGGCGACCCCGCGGCCGACGACTGGATCACCGAGACCGCCGCCGCCCGGCTCTTCCGGCAGGCCGCGGACGCGGTTCCCGGTGTCGTGGCCGGGAGCTGCCGGATCACCGCGGCCCGCGAGCCCGCGCGCTACGTACTGCCCGGGCTGCCGCTGCCGCGCGTGCCGCTGCGGGTCCGCCTGGAAGTGGCCGTCGTCCTCAGCCGTACCGTCCCCGAGGCCGCCGCGGCGGTCCGCGAACGCGTCATGAACGCGGCGCACGCGGTGATCGGCCTGGATGTCGCCGCGGTGGACGTGTCGGTGGTGGACGTCCTGGACGACGGGGCGGCGGCCGACCGCCCGCTCAACGACGCGACCTCCGGGGAGGGCTGACCCGATGAACCCGCTGACCCGCACACCGGAAGAGCGCGAGACCGCGACCGCGGCGGGCGCCGCCGCGGCCGACGTCCCCGGCGTCGCCTACCTCAGCCCGCGCCTGACCGACCGCCTGCGCTCCCGTACCGCCCCCGGTGTCACCGTGCGGTGGCGGACCGACCCCGCGCAGTGCGCGGTCACGGTCTCGCTGGCCGTACGCACCGGCTACCAGGCGGCCCGGGTCGCCCAGCACGTGCGGGAGGCGGTCGTCGAGGCGGTCTACGCGACGTATCCGCAGACGCTGACCACGCCGGTCACGGTGTCGGTGACGGTCACCGCGATCGTCTGAGACCGCCCGTTTTCACCGGGTACGTCCCCGCGCGTGATGTCCGTCCGCCCACGGTGTCCAAGGGTGCAGACCCTTCGAGATTCGAGAGAGGACACAGACCGCCATGGACGCCACGGCTCCCTTCACCTGTCCGACCGCGCTGGACGACGACGGGATACTCACCCTCCGGCCGTGCGGGGACATCGACCTCGAAGCGCGCCCGGCTCTGACCCAGGCCCAACTGGCGCTGCGCCCCGGCCTGCGGGGGGTCCACCTCGACTTCGACGCCGTCCCCTTCATGGACACGACGGCGCTGCGCTTCCTGAGCAGCCTGCACGCCCGCTGCACCGCCTTCGCGCTCCCGCTCCACATCACGGGTCTGCGCCCCCAGCACCGCCGCATGCTCTCCCTGTCCGACTACCGCCTCCCCACCTCCCCGACCTCCCCCACCACAACCGCCTGACCCTCCGACGGCGCCCCGAAGCGGGCCACGCAGTGCCAGACGCGCTTGAGCGACTGCGGGTCGTGGCGGCCGGTGCGGGCGGCGTCGCCGATGACGCGCGGGTCGAGGAATCCGCCCTCCGCGATCTCGGCGCCCAGCGCGACGAATTCCGGCCCCCGGTAGTCCGGGTGGCGGCGCAACTCCGTGACGGCGAGGCGGAAACCGGCGTGCCACTCCAGCGGGCACGGCAGCAGGCGCGCGGCGTCCTCCACGGCGGTGCCGCGGTGGCTCGGGTCGAGCACCAGCGCCTCCACGTCCTCGGCGAGCACCACGGGACCGTGCACCTGCGCCTCCACATAGCCGTCGAGCGCGTCCCCCCGCCCGGCCGCGGTGTCCGCGCGGGCCAGCTCCACCAGGGCCGACACCGTCCCTTCGACCCCGAAGTCGGACGGTTCCCGGGCGCTGTCCGGATAGCAGAAGGTCGCCCGTGCCAGCGTCCCGGCGCGCAGCCGGAAGTGCGCGGACCCGAAGCGCGGGGCCGCGCCGACCCGCTCGCGCCGGAAGTTCAACGCCCCGTACACCGGCCGTGCCCGCCCGTCCGCCCGGTCGTACGCGCCCCCGAAGATCCGGCTCTCCCACCGCCACCGGTCTCCGCCCGGATACGCGGTCAGGCCCCCGTTGCTCGTACCGGTCACGAACTGCGACCGGTACACGCCCTCCCGTCCCAGCGCCTCCAGCATCCCCCCGCGGTCCGGATGGAAATTCACACTCACCCGCACCCCGGCGGCAACCGGCGTCCCGGCCCGCGCCAGCCCGGTCACGTGGCGCAACGCCTCATCCGCCGCGAGCGGCGTTTCCCCGGTCACGTCATCCACCCCTTGCCCCCTGCCTCCTGTGCGGGCCGAGCCGTCGGCCGTCAGCGCGGGGCCGGGGCCGGGGCCAGGCCGTCGGCGACGAGGCCGGCGAGGACGGCTTCGCCGAGGGTCTGGACGGCGGACTGAGGGCGGACCATGACGGTGATCTCCTTGATCAGCCCGGCCGGGTCGAACTGGAGCATGTCGATGCCGTGGATCTCCTTGCCGTTGACGGTGGCGCGGAAGAGCAGGATCGCGGACGGGGCGTCGGTGCCGTCACCGGTGGTCCGGGCGGAGCCGTCGAACCGGCCGATGTAGCGGAAGTCCTCGAAGGTGCGCACCAGGACGTGGAAGAGGCCGACGACGAGCGGCTTGCCCTCGAACGGGGTGAACTTCACCGGGCTGTAGAGCCGGATGTCGTCGGTGAACAGGCGGCTGAGGGCCTCGACGTCGCCCGACTCGACGGCGGCGCGGAAGGCGGAGGGGTCTGCGGTCACGGCGTCCGTCGCGGTCACGGCGGCTGCTCCTTCGGTTCTGGAGGGCTGCCCTGGGCGGACCCCCTAGTCGTGCATCTGATTAGTCACTTTCTTGAGTATCATGTCGAGCGTACAACGGACCGGGCGGACGGGAGGAGGCCGGGCGATGGCTTTGCGCCACGCGGTCCTCGCGGCGCTGCTGGACGAGGAGCTGAGCGGCTACCAGCTGGCCAAGGCGTTCAACGTCGGCGTGGCCAACTTCTGGCACGCGCTGCCCCAGCAGCTCTACGCGGAACTGACCAGGCTGGAGAGCGACGGCCTGGTCACCGGCCGGGAGGTCGTCCAGGACACGCGGCCGAACAAGCGCCTCTTCCAGGTGACCGACGCCGGCCTCGCCGAACTGGAACGCTTCGCGGCGGCGCCCGCGAAACCGTCCTTCATCCGTGATGAACTCCTTGTGAAGGTTCAGACCGCCGACCGCCTCGGCACCGAGGCCGTCATCGCCCAGCTCATGGAGCGCGCCGCCTTCGCGGCGGCGAAGGCCGAGCTGTTCACGACCCTGCTCGGCAAGCTCCGCGGCGACCGGGACGAGGAGGACTTCCTGCGCCACGGCACCCGCATCGGCCCGTATCTGACGTGCCTGCGCGGCCTCGCCTTCGAGCGGGGAAACGCCGAGTGGTGCGAGCGCAGCGCGGCCGTGCTGCGCGCGAGGCTGTCGGCGCGGGCCTGACGGCGGCACTACGCTCGGGGCCATGAGCGACAAGCACATCGGGCACCAGGACATCGGCCACCAGCACTTCGAGACCCTCGCGATCCACGCCGGCCAGGCCGCGGACGCGCAGACCGGGGCCGTGGTGACGCCGATTTACCAGGTGTCGACGTACAAGCAGGACGGTGTCGGCGGCCTGCGCGGCGGCTACGAGTACAGCCGGTCGGCCAACCCGACCAGGACCGCCCTCGAAGAGAACCTGGCGGCGCTGGAGGGCGGCAGCCGCGGCCTCGCCTTCGCCTCGGGGCTCGCGGCCGAGGACTGCCTGCTGCGTACGATGCTCGCGCCGGGCGACCACGTGGTGATCCCGAACGACGCGTACGGCGGCACCTTCCGGCTCTTCGCGAAGGTCGTGGAGCGCTGGGGCGTGCGCTGGTCGGTGGCCGACACCTCCGACGTCCAGGCGGTACGGGACGCGCTCCGGCCGGAGACCAAGCTGATCTGGGTCGAGACGCCCTCGAACCCGCTGCTCGGCATCACCGACATCGCGGCGGTCGCCGGGGTCGCCCGCCAGGCCGGGGTGCGGCTGGTGGTCGACAACACCTTCGCGAGCCCTTACCTCCAGCAGCCGTTGGCGCTCGGCGCGGACGTCGTCGTGCACTCCACGACCAAGTACATGGGCGGCCACTCCGACGTGGTCGGCGGCGCGCTGGTCACCTCGGACGCGGGCCTGGGCGAGGAGTTGGCGTACCACCAGAACGCGATGGGCGCGGTCGCCGGGCCGTTCGACGCGTGGCTGGTGATGCGCGGCGTCAAGACGCTCGCGGTACGGATGGACCGGCACAGCGCCAACGCGACGCGGGTGGCCGGCATGCTGGCCGCGCACCCGAAGGTGGCGCAGGTGTACTACCCCGGTCTGCCGGAGCACGCGGGGCACGAGGTGGCCGCCAAGCAGATGAAGGCGTTCGGCGGCATGGTGTCCTTCCGCGTCGTGGGCGGCGAGGACGCGGCGGTCGCCGTCTGCGACCGCGCGGAGCTCTTCACGCTCGGCGAATCCCTCGGCGGCGTCGAGTCGTTGATCGAGCACCCGGGCCGTATGACGCACGCCTCGGTGGCCGGTTCCGCGCTGGAGGTGCCCGCCGATCTGGTACGCCTGTCGGTCGGCATCGAGGCCGCGGACGACCTGCTGGCCGACCTGGCGCAGGCCCTCGGCTGAGGTCGTGACACGGTCGTGAGAGCGTGAACTCCCGGGCCCGTACGGTCGCGCGCGCCGCGTACCGTACGGGCCCGGCGCCTTTCCCACGGAAGGCGTCAGCCCGTCGCCGACCACCAACTGCCGTCCGTCGGCGTCGTAGGGGCCGAGTGGTCGGGCCACGCCACCGCGGCCAGGACCAGACCGGCCACGACGGCCGCGAACAGCACCAGCCACAGGGCGAGTCGGACGACCCGGCGGCGGCGTACGATCCGGCGTCCGCGGGCGGCGGCGCGGGCGGTGAGATCGAGCGGGACCACCGGGTGCGGGGTGTCCAGCAGGCGGCGCACCTCGTCGTCGCGGCGGTTGGGCAGGCGGCTCACGGCGCCACCGCGCTGGACTCGGCCAACTCCGCTGCCTCGGAAGCCGGTTCGGTCTCCCCGGGGGCTCTGCGGGCCCGCGCCGCGGCGGCGGCCACGGCCCTGGCCGCCGCCGCGGCCGCCGGATCGTCCTCTTCGGGCCTGCTGCGCAGCGTGGCCGTCCCGCGGGCGCAGATGGCGCGCACCCGCTCGACGGGCAGGCCGAGTTGGGCCGCGGTCTGCTCCTCCGCGACGCCCTCGAAGTGCCGCATCACGACGATCAGCCGCTCCTGGCCGCTGAGCCGGTCCAGGGTGCCGCCGCGGGGCCGCCGCCACCACGGGCGGTAGGCGAACCGCCGTACCAGCTCGCTCCTGGCCCGTTCGTACGGGTCCTCCGCGCGCATCGTGAGCCAGTTGGCGTAGACGTGCGCGAGCGTCGCGGTCAGGAGGCGGTCGGCGGCCTCAGGGTCGCCCGCCAGCAGTGTGGCGGCGTGCAGCAGACGGCCCGCCGCGCCCGCGGTGAACGCCGCGAATTCGGCGTCCCGTCGGTTTTCCGCTGCCGCCCGGCGCTTCCCCACGCGGCCATGGGACGGCAACCGGGTGTTCCGGGTCAAGCCCCTTGCGTGTCTCCCCGCGACCCCGTCGCGCCGCCGGTCCCCTCGGTCCCACCGGCCTCGTCGGACTCCGGCTCCTCGCGCTGTCCCGCCCCGGTGTGCCAGTCGGCGAGCGAGGTGTTGAAGCGGGCCAGCAGCTCGGTGAAGATCTCCCGCTCCCGCGGGGTCCACTCGTCGGTGACCTCGGCCATCAGCCGGCGGCGGGAGTCGCGTACCGCGTCGAGCCGGGACCGGCCGCGCGGCGACAGGGCGAGGACGACCGCGCGGCCGTCCTCCGGGTGCGAGGTGCGCTTGACCAGGCCGGTGTCGACGAGCGGGGCGACCTGACGGGTGACCGTGGAGGAGTCGATGCCCATGGCCTCGGCGAGCGCCTTGACGCCCATCGGGCCTTCGCGGTCGAGCCGGTTGAGCAGCAGGTAGGCGGCGCGGTCCATGGAGTTGCGGGCCTTGCCGACTCCGCCGAGCCGCGTCTGTTCCGCGCGACGGGCGAAAAGTGCGACCTGGTGCTGGAGGCGCTCAAGGAGTTCGGTCGAGGTCTCCGTGGGGTTGGACATGACCTTGAAGCTCGCGTTCTGTCGGTCCTGTGAAGGGGAACGGGAAGGCGGAAGTTGTGGAGAAGAGTACGCGGCGCGGAAGGCCCCGTGACCCTTCACCGGCAATACGCCGCCCGCCGCGGCCCCGGCCCTGACACGTATTCCGGCCGCCGGTGACACCCTTGGCCCCCGGCGGTGGCGGTCCGCCGGAGCTGGGAGACTGGGCCCATGGACAGTTCGGTGCCCGCAGCGTCCCCTTCGATCACCCTCGATGACGTGCGAGGAGCGCACAAAATGCTCTCCGGGGTGGCCCGTATCACCGCGATGGAAGGCAGCCGCCATCTGTCGTCGCTGGTCGGAGCACCTGTGCACCTCAAATGCGAGAATCTTCAACGCACAGGTTCGTTCAAAATTCGCGGCGCGTACGTCCGCATCGCGGGCCTCGGCCCGGAGGAGCGCGCGGCCGGGGTGGTGGCGGCCAGCGCCGGGAACCACGCCCAGGGCGTGGCCCTCGCGGCCTCCCTGCTCGGTGTCCGCTCGACCGTCTTCATGCCCGTCGGCGCCCCGCTGCCCAAGGTGGCCGCGACCCGTGACTACGGCGCCGAGGTACGGCTGCACGGCGCGGTCGTCGACGAGACGCTGCGGGCGGCCATCGCGTACGCCGAGCAGACCGGGGCGGTCTTCATCCACCCCTTCGACCACCCGGACATCGTCGCCGGGCAGGGCACGGTGGGCCTGGAGATCCTTGAGCAGTGCCCCGAGGTCGGCACCATCGTGGTCGGCATCGGCGGCGGCGGTCTCGCCGCCGGTCTCGCGGTCGCCGTCAAGGCGCTGCGGCCCGATGTGAAGATCGTCGGCGTGCAGGCCGCGGGCGCCGCCGCGTATCCGCCCTCGCTCGCCGTCGGCCGCCCGGTGGCGCTCGGCACGGTCGCCACGATGGCCGACGGAATCATGGTCGGCCGTCCGGGCGACATACCGTTCGCCCTGGTCAGGGACCTGGTGGACGAGGTCGTGACGGTGACGGAGGACCAGCTCTCCTCCGCGCTGCTGCTCTGCCTGGAACGCGCGAAGCTGGTCGTGGAACCGGCCGGGGCCAGTCCGGTCGCGGCGCTGCTGGCCGCGCCCGAGGCGCTGCGGGGGCCCGTCGTCGCGGTGCTCTCCGGCGGCAATGTCGACCCGCTGCTGATGCAGCGCATCCTGCGGCACGGCATGTCGGCCGCCGGCCGTTACCTGTCCCTGCGGCTGCGTCTCACCGACCGGCCCGGCGCGCTCGCCACGCTCCTGGGGGTGTTGTCAGTGGTCGACGCTAACGTCCTCGATGTCAGCCATGTGCGCACCGACCCGCGGCTCGGCCTCACCGAGGCCGAGGTCGAGGTGCACCTGGAAACCAAGGGACCTGAGCACTGTGTCGCCGTGGGCGAGGCACTGGAGAACGCGGGTTACACCGTCATCCGGTGACCGCCCCGGCGGGCGGAGCTCGCCGTCGTACGACCCGCCGCCGCGGGGGAACCGCCCGCCGAGCCCCGCGGCGGCGCGCCGTGTACCAGGTTCCGTGGCGGACGCGAAATTGGCTTGACGCGATATATCGCGTCTGTCATTCTCGCGTTCCATCGCGGTTCGCCGCGCGGTCCGCCGCGCGCTGAGCGATGAGTTTCGGCCGTTCGGGCGGTCGAAGTCATGAAGCCGCACACCGCACCAGTCGTGAGAGCTGCACACCGCACCAACGGACGGAGTGACAAAATGCCGGGCGCCATCTATGCAGAGGGTCTTGTGAAGACCTTCGGCGATGTCAAGGCACTGGGGGGAGTGGACCTCGACGTGCCGGAGGGCACGGTCCTCGGGCTGCTCGGGCCGAACGGCGCGGGAAAGACCACCGCCGTCCGGGTCCTGACCACACTCCTGCAACCCGACAGCGGCAGAGCCGTCGTCGCGGGCATCGACGTACTGAAGCACCCCAACGAGGTCCGCAGGCACATCGGCCTGTCGGGTCAGTTCGCCGCGGTCGACGAGTATCTGACCGGCCGGGAGAACATCCAAATGGTCGGCCAGCTCTACCAGATGAGCGCCAAGGCGGCCCGCGCGCGGGCTGACGAACTGCTGGAGCGCTTCAATCTGGCGGACGCCGCGAACCGGCCCTCCAAGACCTACTCCGGCGGTATGCGCCGCCGCCTGGACCTCGCCGCCGCGCTCGTGGTGAGCCCGCCGGTGATGTTCATGGACGAGCCGACCACCGGACTCGACCCGCGCAACCGCCAGCAGCTCTGGGAGGTCATCCAGGAACTGGTCGCGGGCGGCACCACCTTGCTGCTCACCACCCAGTATCTGGAAGAGGCCGACCACCTCGCGCACGACATCTGCGTGATCGACCACGGCAAGGTCATCGCGCGCGGCACCTCCGACCAGCTCAAGGCGCAGACCGGCGGCGAACGCGTCGAGGTCGTCGTGCACGAGCGGGACCGCATCTCCGACGCCGCCCGCGCGCTCGCCGGATTCGGCAAGGGCGACGCGAAGATCGAGGAACACCAGCGGAAGATCACCGTCCCGGTGACCGGCGGCGCCAAGCTGCTCGCCGAGGTGATCCGCGACCTGGACGCGCAGGGCATCGAGATCGACGACATCGGCCTGCGCCGACCCACCCTGGACGACGTGTTCATCTCCCTGACCGGCCACGCGGCCGAGCAGGACAACGCCGCCGACGAGGAGACCGAGGACCCGGGCGCCCGCAAGGCCGACGCGTCCCGCAAGGAGGCAGTCAAGTGAGCGCCACGACCGACATCGTGACCACCGCCGCGCCCAAGGGCGCGGGCGGCGTCGTCCAGTCCGTCAGGGACTCGCTGGTCGTCGCCAAGCGCAATCTGATCCGGATGCTGCGCATCCCCGAGATGATCATCTTCGGGCTGATCCAGCCGATCATGTTCGTGGTGCTGTTCAGCTACGTCTTCGGCGGCTCGGTCGCCGTCGGCGGCTCCCTCAGCGCCTCGGACTACCGCAACTTCCTGATGGCGGGCATCTTCGCCCAGACGGTCACCTTCGCCACCGCCGGCGCGGGCGCGGGCATCGCCGACGACATGAACAAGGGCCTCATCGACCGCTTCCGGTCGCTGCCCATGGCGCGCGGCGCGGTGCTCACCGGCCGCACCCTCGCCGACCTCGTCCAGACGACGCTCACCGTCGTCGTCCTCGCGGTGGTCGGCGTGCTCGTCGGCTGGCGCATCCACAACGGCGTGCCGAAGATGATCGGCGCGTTCCTGCTGCTGCTCCTGCTGGGCTACGCCTTCTCCTGGATCGGCGCGCTGATCGGCCTGTCGGTCCGCACCCCGGAGGCGGCCACCTCGGGCGGCCTGATCTGGCTCTTCCCGGTGACGTTCGTGTCGAACGCCTTCGTGGACTCGTCCAACATGCCGGGCTGGCTCCAGGCGGTCGCCGACTGGAACCCGTTCAGCGCCACCGTGCAGGCGTGCCGCGTGCTCTTCGGCAACCCGGGCGTCTCGCAGTCCGGCGCCTGGCCGATGCAGCACCCGGTGTGGGCGTCGCTGATCTGGTCCGTGCTCATCATCGTGGTCTTCCGTACGCTCGCGGTCCGCAAGTACCGCTCGGCGACCGCTTAACAGCCGGTCACCGCGGAGAGCCGGACGACCGCCTCACGCTCGACGATCGCGTCACGCCCGACGCCTTCGCGGAGAGCCGCGTCACACATGTGCCGCCCGTGCCACGGGGACGGGCGGCACACCGCTGTCCGCTCAGCCCTGGTACGGCTTCACGTCGAGGACCTTCACCGACGCGCTCTTGCCGTTGGGCAGTTCGTACGTGGCGTCCTCGCCCGGCTTCTTGCCCGCCACACCGCGGCCGAGCGGCGACTGCGGCGAGTACGTGTCCAGGTCGCTGGAGACGCCCTCGCGGGAGCCGAGCAGGAAGGTCATGGTGTCGTCGGGGTCGCCGTCGAAGGCGATGGTCACCACCATGCCGGGCGCCACCACACCGTCGTCCGCCGGGGCCTCGCCGACCTTCGCGGACTCCAGGATCTGGTTGAGCTGGCGGATGCGCAGCTCCAGCTTGCCCTGGTCCTCACGCGCCGCGTGATAGCCGGCGTTCTCCTTGAGATCGCCTTCCTGGCGGGCTTCCTCGATCTTGGCGACGATCTCGGCGCGCGCCGGACCAGACAGATGCTCCAGCTCGGCCTTGAGCTGGTCATACGCCGCCTGGGTCAGCCAGGTGACGTTCTCGCTGGTCTGGGTCACAGGTGCTCCTCGTCGGTACTGGTCATGCCGTGTGCCTGTCCCGCGGACTCCCCGCGGGGCGGTGTGTGCCGTCGCACCCGTGGGGCCGACGGCTCGTCCCCACGGCCGGTGCCGGGGTGCGCCCCGATGAACAAGTCCATTGCCACCGGTCGCCGGGACGAAACCACGAGCCTAACAATTACTCGTCGGTCAAGGGGACGAGAAACGAACGCGGGTGCCGGGGTCCGGGGTCAGCCGCGCGGGGCGGTCTGGCAGCTGACCAGCTCACCGGTCTCACCGCGCGAGGTCGTCCGCACCGTGACGACGGTGTCGACCTGCCGGGCGTGCTGCGCGAGGCGGACGTCCTTGCGGCCCACCTCGTTGTGGTCGACGTCCACCGAGCGCAGGGTGCAGACGGCGACGGTCCCCGGGTCCTTGTGGACCTCCAGGTGGATCTCCACGGCCTGGTCCGACACGGCCTTGAAGGCGATGACCTGACCGCTGACCTTGGTGCCGGTGAGGGCGTGCCAGCCGTACCAGCCGACGCCGACGACCATCAGCGCGCCCAGCACGACGGCGGCGATCCGCAGCTTGCGGTCCGCCCGCGCGTCGGCGCCCGGACCGTACCTGCCGTCGGGCAGGGCGGGGCGGGCGCCCGGCTCACCGGGCCGCACGGCGGTCATAGGCTTTTCCTCCCGAGCGCGGGAACGGCGGAATTAATCGTCCCCTCACTCGGTCACTATAGGAGGCGCCCTCTCGGCCGACGGAGGGGGCTTAGAAGACGGGGGCTCGGCGCCGCTCGGACCCCGAAGACCTGAGGACCCAGCCTTGACTGAGCAGCTTCGACTGATGGCCGTTCACGCCCACCCCGACGACGAGTCGAGCAAGGGCGCGGCCACCATGGCCAAGTACGTGTCCGAGGGGGTGGACGTACTGGTGGCGACCTGCACCGGAGGCGAGCGTGGCTCGGTGCTCAACCCCAAACTCCAGGGCGACCCCTACATCGAGGAGAACATCCACGAGGTACGTGCCAAGGAGATGGACGAGGCGCGCCAGATCCTGGGCGTCCGCCAGTCCTGGCTCGGCTACGTCGACTCGGGACTGCCCGAGGGCGACCCGCTGCCGCCGCTGCCCGAGGGCTGCTTCGCCCTCCAGGACGTGGACGTGGCCGCGGGCACCCTGGTGAAGCTGATCCGCGAGTTCCGGCCGCACGTCATCACCACGTACGACGAGAACGGCGGCTATCCGCACCCGGACCACATCATGACCCACAAGATCTCGGCGGTGGCCTTCGACGCCGCGGGCGACCCCGAGCGCTACCCCGAGGCCGGGGAGCCGTGGACGCCGTTGAAGCTCTACTACAACCAGGGCTTCAACAAGGAGCGCACCCTCGCGCTGCACGAGGCGCTGCTCGCGCGCGGCATGGAGTCCCCGTACGGCGAGTGGCTCAAGCGCTGGGAGGAGTTCGACCGCCCGGAGCGGCAGCTCACCACCCACGTGCCCTGCTCGGACTTCTTCGAGATCCGTGACAAGGCGCTGCTCGCGCACGCCACGCAGATCGACCCGGACGGCGGCTGGTTCCGTATCCCGATGGACCTCCAGCGGGAGGTCTGGCCGACCGAGGACTACGAGCTGGCGCAGTCCCGCGTGGACACCTCGATCCCTGAGGACGACCTCTTTGCGGGGATCGAGAGGGCCTAGGCGACAATGGGCGGGTGAACGCCTCCCACGGATTCAATACGCTGGTCCCGCTCGCCTCGAACGCCGCCGGTGAGCTGAACCAGGACAAGGTGACGCCGGGGCTCCTCGGTTTCGTGATCTTCGCCGCCATCGCCATCGGGCTGTGGCTGCTGATGAAGAACATGGGCAAGCAGATGAAGAAGATCGATTTCACCGAGGAGCCCGCGGCTCGCCCGCCGCATGAGGCCCCCGCGGCCTCTCCCTCCGCCTCTCCCGCTGCCTCCGCCTCCGCCTCCTCCGCCCCGGAGCCGCCACGCCCCTGACGGGGGGCGGCCCTTGCGCAGGGCGTGCTTTTCAGGGGCGCGGGGAACCGCGCGAGCAACCCGCCACCGGCCGGTGGTCCGGAGACAACCGATCTGCCCCGCCGGGGCGGGTGGTGACCTGCGGGAGCGTCGTGGCCGGCCGCGCGGTTCCCCGCGCCCCCGACGGGGCACGTCGTGTGCAAGGGCACGGTCAGACGGGGACGGCCATGACCATGCGGGCGGAGCGGCCGGGGGTCATGCCGAGGCGCCAGGTGTCCCAGGGTCCGCCGGGGGCGACGGTGCCGCGCTCCAGGAGGAGGGCGTACGCCTCGACGTACTCCTCGAGGTCCGGGTCCCGCCCCGGATAGGCGTCGGCGAGGAGCCCGGCGAGGGCTGAGCGGGCCAGGGGCAGGCCGTCCTCGGAGAGCAGCGGCTGGACGGTGGCGCGCAGGAAGACGGCCCAGTCGTGGCCGCGCCGGTCGCCGAGCCCACGGAAGAGCTCGACGGCCTCGTCGAGGAGGGCGAGGGCCTCGGGCAGCCGCCCGTTCCCGGCGTCGATGACGGACAGCTCGACGCACGACCACGCCTCGCCGTGCTCGACGCCGATCCGGCGGAAGTCCTGGCGGGCGTCCTGGAGGAGCTGCCGGGCGAAGCCGCTGTTGCGCAGATTGCCGGTACGGGCCGCCCGCTGGTCGCGGGTGACCCGCGCGGAGTGGTGCCGGGCGCAGGCCAGCCCGTAGACGTCCCGCATGCGGGAGAACATCGTGCGGGCGCGTTCCAGGGTGCGCAGCGCCGAGTCGGTGTCGCCGGACTCCTCCAGCGCGTGCCCGAGGTAGTACAGCGTCCACGCCTCGCCGCGCGCGTCCTCGCAGGCGCGGTGCCGCTGCACCGCCTCGTCCAGGTCCTGGGCGGCCTGCTGGGCCTCGCCGCGCAGCAGCAGGGCCCGGGCGAGCTGCGTCGCGGTCCACGCGCCGCCGCGCGGGTCGCGGGCCAGCGCGTACGACTGCCCGGCGGCGCGCAGTTCGGCCTCGCCGAGGTCGAGCCGCCCGAGCCGCAGGTACACCTGGCCGAGCTGGAGGTGCGCCCACGCCTCGCCCTGCACGCTCTCGTTCTCGCGGTGCAGCGCCAGCGACTCGCGCAGCAGCTCCAGCGCCGTGCCGACCTGGCCCATGTCGCGCAGCACGGCGGCCAGCGCGTGCAGCGTCCAGGCCCGGTCCTCGTCCAGCTCGGGGGCGGACTGGATCTCCAGCGCCTCGCGCAGCCTGCGCTCGGCCTCCTTGAGGTTGCCCTGGTGGTGCAGGGTGATGCCGAGGCTGTCCAGCGCGCGGGCCGCGCCCGACGGGTGCCGCGCCTCGAAGTACAGGTCGACCACCGACGTCAGCGTCGACCGCGCCTTGTCCAGCTCGCCGAGCTGCCGGGCCGCGATGCCCGTACGCCACTGCACCGACCGCACCAGCACCGAGCGGTCCTCGTCGGGGCCCGACTTCTGCTGCCCGGCGGCCTGTTGGGCCTGCGCCATCTCGCTGATCTCGCCGAGCCGGTAGAGGTCGCCGCGCAGCAGGCAGTAGTCGCACAGCGCGCCGAGCAGCGCCTGTACGGCGGCCCGGTCGACGCCCTCGGTGTCGCGCAGCGCGGCGGTGATGAAGCTGGACTCCTCGTCCAGCCAGCGCAGCGCCAGCTCCAGTGAGGCGAAGCCGTGCTGGCCGAAGCGCCCGGCGCGGGTGGAGGTCTTGCCCTCGACCAGCCGGATGACGGTGTTCGCGAGGTCCGCGTACGAGCGGATCAGCCGCTCGTGGGCGGCGCCGCGCTCCACCGGGTCCTCCTCGTCCAGCAGCCGTTCGCCCGCGAAGGCGCGGACGAGGTCGTGTGGGCGGTAGCGGCTGCCGCGGACGTTCTCGATCAGCCCCGCGGCGGCGAGTTCGTCGAGCCTGCGGGCGGCCTCGCGTTCGTCGGTGGCCATCAGGGCCGCCGCGGCGGCGGCGCCGAAGCTGGCGCGCCCGGCCAGCGCGAGGCGGCGCAGCAGGCGGCGGTTGGGCTCCGGCTGGTCGTGGTAGCGCAGTGCGAGGACGCGGTCGACCGGGTCGCGCGGGCCGAACACCTCCAGGTCTGCGGCGAGTTCGGTCGCGCCGTGGTGGTCGGGGAGCGCGGCTCCGGCGATCCGCAGGGCTATCGGCAGACCCGCGCACAGGTCGCGCAGCCGCTCGGCCTCCGCCCGCAGCGGGGCGGCGCCGCCGCCCGCCGCGGCCAGTTCGCCCAGCAGCTCCAAGGTGTCGTCCGCGTCGAGCGCGCCGACGTCCAGGCTGTGCACGAAGGCGCCGGGCAGCGCCAGTTCCTCCGGGTCGAACGGCGCGCGGCTGGTGACCAGCACCAGGCTCTCGGACCGCTCGGGGACCAGCGTCCTGATCTGCGCCGCGTCGGTGGCGTCGTCCAGCACGATCACCACGGGCACGTCCCTGAGGTGCTGCTGGTACTGCTCGCTGAGCCGTCGCAGGTGCTGTTCCTGATTCTGCCGCTCGCGGAAGAGGAGCTGGTCGCGGGGCGCGCCGAGCCGGTTGAGCAGGTGCAGCAGCGCCTCCCTGGTGGGCAGCGGCGTCCTGCCGTCGCTCGCGCCGCGCAGGTCCACCACGCACGCGCCGCGGAACTGGTCCTTCAACTGCCGTGCGGTACGCACCGCCAGCGTCGTACGGCCGCTGCCCGCCGGGCCGTGCAGGACGACCACGGTGGGCCGTACCGCCGTGGACACCCGGGCCTGGTGCACCCACTGGGCGATCCGCGCGACATG
Source organism: Streptomyces sp. NPDC087422 (assembly GCF_044744145.1). Classification (NCBI taxonomy): domain Bacteria; kingdom Bacillati; phylum Actinomycetota; class Actinomycetes; order Kitasatosporales; family Streptomycetaceae; genus Streptomyces; species Streptomyces sp. NPDC087422. The sequence continues at coordinate 39,256 of NZ_JBIUXT010000007.1, forward strand.
GGCGCGGCGCCCGGCGAACGGGCCTTCCGCGTCCGGGAGATGGCCGAACGACTGCTCCAGCACGGCGCGTGTGCGGGCCGCCGCGCTGCGGTCGTTGCCCGAACGGCGCGGCGGGGAGGGCTGGTTGGGCACCTTGGCGGACTGCTTGCGGGGCGGCGCGGGGACGACCGCGCGCTGCGCCTCGATGAACGGCCGTACGCCGCGGCGGTCGAGCGCGGCCAGCCACAGCAGCCGCAGTTGTTCCGGACCGCCCGGTAAGCCCTGGCCGGCGCCCGCGCGCCGCGCCTTTCCCTGCTTGCCCGCTCCGGTCAGCGTCACCGCTCCCGCCGCGCCGACCGCGAGGCCGGTCACCAGCGCGGGTCCCGCCGCGAGGCCGTAGCCGAGGTCGACTCCGAAGGCCACCGCGGCCGTTACGCCCGCGACCAGGCCCTGCACCGCGGCGGTGGCGCGCCCCGAGCGCTCCTGCGGTCCGGCCGCCTGACCGGCCTCCAGCGCCCTGACGTACGCCCCGTACTCCTCGTCCGCCGCGGCCGCGATCTCCTCCAGCCGCTCCAACCCCCGCGCCAGCAGCGCCTTCCCGTCCACGCCCTGCCCCTGCTGGGCCACCGCCCGCTCCAGCAGGCGCACCACCTCGGCCCGGTGCGGTGCGCGCAGCGCGGCCCGTGACTCCGGCACATGTCCTCCCGCGTACGGCTTCGACAACTTCGACGTGCGGACAACCCATGAGTGGGTTTGGTGCCCACCCAGCGCCCGCGTCAAGCCCCCGCGGCCCTGTGGATCCCACAGCGCCGTCCCCGCGCGCCCCTCCTGGGCGCGGAGCCGCCGTCGCCGCCGCGCGCACGCGCGCGGTTCAGGCCCGCGCGGGGAGGCGGGTTCCGGTGGTGCGGCGCCGGTGAACAGGCCGATCAGGCCGTAGGGCGCCTTGTCGCCGAGGCAGAGGTCGAGCATCTCGTGCGCCTCGGCGTCGGCGCCCAGCTCTCCCGCGCGCCGTGGCAGTCCGCGATGCCGCGCGTCTTCGACGGCGTCGGCGCTACGGCTTGTGAACCGCCCGGCTCACGGGGAGTGGTTCCAGACCAGCAGGAGATAGCCGCCGAAGTACCCGGACACCAGCGTCAGCGTCGTCACGACCGTGACGGCCGTACCGGTCCTGGCCTTGGCCAGCGCGATGGCGGGCGGGATGAGCAGCGGGAAGGCCGCGACGAGGAAGCGCGCCTTGGAGTGGTAGTAGCCGGAGCCGCCGATCGAGGTGGCCAGCAGCAGGAAGCTGAAGAGCAGCAGCGGCCAGGGCTGCCGGTCGAGCACGCCGAGGACGAAGAGCGCCACGGCCAGCAGCAGGACGACGGTCACCGCGTACAGGTCGAGCGCCGACGGCGTGCTGAGGATGTGCCGGGCGCTGTCGACGGTGAACCGGCCGCCGTCCCACGACGATCCCCAGCCGTCCTTCTGGATGTGGAACCAGCCGTCCAGCCGGTGCACCCGCAGGCCCACCCACACCAGATAGCCGATCCAGCCGGCGGGCGCGATCAGCAGCGCCGCCCACGCGCGCCAAGCGCGCGGCGCGCGGACGATCGCGAACAGCGCGGCCAGGCAGACCACCGGCACCAGCGCGGAGGCGGTCGGCCGGGTCAGCCCGGCGAGCAGGCACAGGAAGGCACTGGTCAGCCAGTGTTCGCAGAGCAGCGCGTACAGCGTCCAGGCGGCCAGCGCCGTGAACAGGCTCTCGGTGTACGCCATCGACTCGACGACGGCGTGCGGGATGACGCCCCACAGCACGGCGAGCACCACCCCGGCGCGCTGGCCGTACAGCTTCGCGCCGACCGCGTAGATGCCCCAGGCGGCGGCCAGCGCGAAGAGCCAGCCGAGGACGACGCCGGTGGTCGCGGGCCCGGTGGGGGACAGCGCGGCGGTGCCGCGCACCAGTTGGGGGTAGAGCGGGAAGAACGCGAGGTTGCTCTGCGCCGGGGTGCCGTGGTCGTAGCCGTGCTCGATGATGCCCAGGAACCACAGCGAGTCCCATTTGCGGCCCAGCAGCCCCAGCAGGCTCTTGTGTTCCGACCGCGCCCACATCCAGAGCATCGCGGTCGCCGCGAGCCGCACCAGCAGATAGCCGAGGACCGCGGGCGCCGCCGCGCGGGTCGCGCGCCGCAGCGCGTCTCCCCGGCCGGTGGGCTCCGCCGCGGGCGCCGGCCGGGTGTGGTCGAGCAGCGCCACGACGCTCCCTCTTTGGCGTGAAAAACGGTGCATACGGGTGAGGTGCAGAATTGCGGCAGTCTATCCGGTCGGTGTACGGCGGTTGTCCCGCACCTGTCCGTCAGCTGTCCGACCCCTCGCCGAAGCCCCCGCCACGCGCCCCGCCGACTTCCAGGCCATGTCGCCGCTTGTTCCGTACCCAGCAGGCCCGGTGGCGGTGGCGGGTACCGCCGGGTGACGGGGCGGACCTGGGCGTGCGGTGGCGGCCACCGCCGGGTGCGGATCGGTGCGGACCGAGGCGTGCGATGGGGGCTACCGGCGGGTGACCGAGCGGATCCAGGCGAGCTGCTGACCGACGTCCCCGGCCTCGGCGACCTTCTCCCGGTCGGAGCCGTCGAAGACGCCGAGGAGGGTTTCCGCGCCGTGCGGGGCGACGCTCATCACCGGTCCGCCGGAGTCCCCGCCCGCGGGAATCCCGGACACCTTCACCATGCAGAAGTCCGAGCCGCCCGGCGCGGTGGCGCCGTCGCACCGCGGGTCGTCCGGCCGGACGACCCGCAGCCGCGACTGCTTGAGCACCGGCGACTGGCAGGAGTTCTCGTCCCCGGCGCACGTCGCGCCCCACCCGTACACCCGCACGGTCCGGCCGGGGCGGACGGGCGCGGTGGACAGGCGCGCCGTGCGGACGTTCATGGCCGGCACCTCGACCAGCATCATGTCGGCGACGGCGCTTCCCACGCGCCCGCCGGGCACCGGCCGGACCGTCGTGCCCTTGCGGACGTCGAGGCTGCCCACCCGGAACGTGATCCGCTTGTCCGCGACCGGCCGCGCCTGCTCGAAGAAGCAGTGCGACGCGGTCAGAATCCACCGGCGCGTCACGGCCGCCCCGGTGCACACCGGCTTCCCGTCGACGAACATCCGCACCGCCCACGGCCCGTACGTGCTCTTCGACCCGCCGATCACCGCGGAGGCCGGTGCCGACGCCGTCACGATCCCCGTCACGGCCGCCAGTACGGCCGTCAGCAGCACCCGAATCCGCCCCGCCATCCGCGACCACCCCTCACGCTCACCCGGCACCGCTCCCGTCGGCTCCCGTCGGCGCTCCTGGTGCCATTGGCACCACTTCCGCCACTTCCGGAACATCCGCCCATAAGCGTACGCGCCGACCCCCGGCTTTCCGGACCGGACGCGCACCGGGCGTCACGTCCGTCAGCCGCCACCCGGCGCATCCGGCCCGGAGTTCGTCGGCGGTGACACCGGAGACGGGGGGATCACCCAGTCGGGGCGCCAGGTCCCGGCGGCGTCGTGGGCGGTCGCCGCGGCGGCGAGGTGGGCGCGCAGAACGGCCAGCGCCGGGTGGGGGTTGTCGCGGTGCCACAGGAGGGCGTGCGGGTAGACGGGGGTGGGGTCGGTCACCGGGATACGGCGCAGGCCGTGGCCCGCGGGCCAGATGAGACGGGTGGGCTCGCCCATGAAGGTGGCCAGCGCCGGGGTCTCGGCGAGGGTGTCGAGGAGCGCGTCGGAACCGAAGTTGGGGCCGGTCGCCTCGATGGTGAGGCCGAACTCGTCGACGAGGTCGTCGTAGTAGGCGCCCCACTCGGAGCCGGGGACGATGCCGGGCATCCAGATCCGGTGCCCCACGAGCCGCTCGACGGTCACCGACCGGGCGCCCGCCAGCGCGTGGGCCGGGCCGGTGAGGAGCTGGAGCGGCTCGTCGAGCACCCGTACGGACGCCACGTCCTCGGGAAGCGGCAGGCCGGGCGCGGCGACGGCGCGGAAGGTCGCGTCGATCGCACCGGACCTGACGGCGCCGACGGCCGTGCCGAATTCCAGCAGCATCACCACGTCGAGGTCGATCTCGGGGTGCGCGCGGTGGAAGCCGCGCATCAGGCCCGCCTGCGCGCCGCGCGAGGCCATCACGTCGACGCGCAGCGGACGGCGGCCGGGGCGTACGGACGCGACCGCGCGTTCGGCGACGCGCAGCAGTTCGCGCGCGTGGGGCAGGAACGCCTGGCCGTCGATGGTGAGTTCGGCGCCGCGCGGGGCGCGGGCGAACAGCCGCATGCCCAGGGCGCGTTCCAGCGCGGCGACCCGCTTGGAGACCGCCTGCTGGGTGATCGACAGGTCGGCGGCGGCCTTCTGGAACTGGCCCGCGTCCGCGACGGCGACGAAGGTGCGTACGGCTTCGAGGTCCACGTCGATTCACCTTAGTGAACAACGAATGGTTGTGGATCGCGGGCGGTGCGGTTGTTTGACCTGCGGTTGTGCCGCTCGCTTAGCTCTCACCGGTCCACGTCGGCCCGTCGAAGGGGGAGCGCCGCGCATGAGGGGCAGGAGAGCGCTGGGCCGGCCGTTCGGCTGGCTGTGGGCGGCGTACGCGGTGAGCGCATACGGGTCGGGGCTGGGCTTCGGCGCGCTGCCGCTGATCGCGGTGCTGGCCCTGCACGCGGGCCCCGCCGAGGTGTCCGCGCTGTCCGCCGTGGGGCCCGCGGTGGGAGCGCTGATCGCGCTGCCGCTCGCGCCGTGGGTGGAGTTCCGGCGCAAGCGCCCGGTCATGGTCGCGATGGACCTGACCCGGTTCGCGGTCATGGCGACGGTCCCGGCCGCGTACGCCCTCGGCTGGCTCAGCTTCGTCCACCTGCTCGTGGTCTCCGCCGTGTCCGCCGCGGCCAAGATCGCCTTCAACGCCTCCAGCGGCGCCTACCTCAAGGCGCTCGTCCGGCCGGACGACCTGCTCGTGGCCAACGCCCGCTTCGAGTCCACGAACTGGAGCTCCATCGCGGTCGGGCCGCCGCTCGGCGGAGCGGCCATCGGCCTGTTCGGGCCGGTCGTCACCGTCGTGGCCGACGCGCTCAGCTACTTGTGCTCCGCGCTGTGCGTCACCGCGATCCGCGGCCGGGAGGACGCGCCGCGGCCCACCGGCACACCGACGACCCGGGCGGGCACGCTGCTCGACGGCTGGCGGCACCTCCTGGGCCACCCCGGCCTGCGGGCGCTCTACCTCAACCAGCTGCTCGTCGGCGGTCTGATCATGGCCACAGAACCGCTGCTCGCCGTGCTCCTGCTGCGCCAACTCGGCTTCCCGCCCTGGCAGTACGGCCTCGCCTTCGCCGCGCCCTGCGTCGGCGGGCTCATCGGCTCGCGGCTGGCCCGCCGGGTGGTGGCCCGCCACGGGCAGCAGTGGGTCTTCCGGACCGTCGGCACCCTGCGCGCCGTCTGGCTGATCGGGCTGGCCTTCGTCCGGCCCGGCGTCGTCGGCCTGCTCACCGTGATCGCCGTCGAGCTGGCGATCATCGTCAACATGAGCCTGTACACACCGGTGCTCGCCACCTACCGGCTCGAACACACCCCCCGGCACCTCGTCGCCCGGACCCTGTCGGCCTGGTCGATCGGCCAGCAGACGGCCATCGCCGTCCTCACCGCGCTCGCCGGGCTGCTCGCCGACGTCACCGGCCCGCGCACCGCCCTCACGGTCGTGGGCCTGCTCATCCTGACCACCCCGCTCCTGCTGCCCCGCCGCGACCTCACCCCGAGCCCCGAGCCGGCCGTGGCCCCCGGCCGGCCGTGACCGACCGGGCCCGGGCGGGGGTATCGGCGGATCGCGGCACCGCCGCTGCGCCGTTGCGGACCGGAACTGACCGCAATCGCGCCTAGCGTCGCTGTCGACAACCGATGTCAGCGAAAGGACCGCGATGCCCGAGAAGACCAATGCCGCGCCCGAGGGCTACACCACGGTGGCGCCCTGGGTGGTCACCGACGACACGGGGGCGTTCCTCGACTTCGTGGCCGCGGCGTTCGGGGGTGAGGAACTCGGGCGGGTGGCGACGGAGGACGGCCTGATCGGACACGGCGAGATCCGTATCGGCGACACCGTGGTGCTGGCCTTCGACCGGCACGCGGACTGGCCCGTCGTGCCGAGCCTGCTGCGGGTGTTCGTCGCCGACGCCGACGAGGCGTTCGCGCGGGCCGTCGCGGCCGGCGGCCGTATCGTCACGGAGCTGGCCGACGACGCCTTCGGACAGCGCGGCGGCCGGATCAAGGACCCCTTCGGCAACATCTGGTGGGTGGTCAGCCGCGTGGAGGACGTCTCCGCGGACGACATGTGGAAGCGGCTGGAGGACCCCGTGTACGCCGAGGCCATGCGCGTGGCCCAGGAGACCCTCGACGCCGAGCTGAGCGGCCGGGCCGGCCGCAGCAGCGCCCCCGTCAGGACCTGGCCCCGCGGCCAGGACGCGTAAGGCGTAGGTCAATCAGCGTCAATCAGCCGTCGTCAGCGCGTCGGCGGTGAACCTCCGGCGCCAGGCGAGCGCGACGTGGACGAGGCCGATCAGGACGGGGACCTCGATCAGCGGGCCGACGACCCCGGCCAGCGCCTGGCCGGAGGTGACCCCGAAGGTGGCGACGGCGACCGCGATGGCCAGCTCGAAGTTGTTGCCCGCCGCGGTGAACGCGAGGGTCGCGGTGCGGTCGTAGGCCAGACCGACACCCTTGCCGAGGAGGAAGGCGCCGAAGAACATGACCGCGAAGTAGACCAGCAGCGGAGCCGCGATCCGTACGACGTCCAGCGGGCGCGAGGTGATCGTCCCGCCCTGGAGGGCGAAGAGGACGACGATCGTGAACAGCAGCCCGTACAGCGCCCACGGGCCGATCCTCGGCAGGAACGCGCTCTCGTACCGCTCGCGCCTCACGCGCCGCTCGCCGACGCGGCGCGTGAGGAACCCCGCGAGCAGGGGCACGCCGAGGAAGACGACGACGTTCAGCGCGATGTGCCAGGCGGAGACGTCCAGGCCCTGGCCGTCGCCGAGGTCGAGCAGACGCGGCAGCAGGTCGAGGTAGAACCAGCCCAGCAGCGCGAACGCGAGCACCTGGAACACCGAGTTGAGCGCGACCAGGACGGCGGCGGCCTCGCGGTCGCCGCACGCGAGGTCGTTCCAGATGATGACCATGGCGATGCAGCGGGCGAGTCCCACGATGATCAGACCGGTGCGGTACTCGGGCAGGTCCGGCAGGAAGAGCCAGGCCAGCGCGAACATGATGGCGGGGCCGACGACCCAGTTGAGGAGCAGGGAGGACGCCATCAGCTTCCGGTCGCCGGTGACGCGGTCGAGCCGGTCGTAGCGGACCTTGGCCAGCACCGGGTACATCATCACGAGCAGACCGAGCGCGATCGGCAGCGAGATCCCGCCGATCGCGGTCTTCGCGAGCGCGTCGTTCAGCCCCGGGACGGCGCGGCCCAGCCCCAGACCGGCCCCCATCGCGGCCAGAATCCAGACCGCGAGGTAGCGGTCCAGGGCGGAGAGCTTCGCGACGACCGAGTCGCGCGCGGCCGGACCGCCGTCCGGTGGGCGGGCGGCGGCGGGCTGCGCGGAGGGCGCGGGCCGGGGTTCCGCGGAGGGCGCGGGTCGGGGTTCCGCCGAGGTCACGGGTCGGGGCTGCGCGGAGGGCGCGGGCCGGGGTTCCGCCGAGGTCACGGGCACGCCCGCTTGTTCTCGGCGGCGGTACGCGCGGACTCCGCGAGCGCGGCGAACCGCTCGGACAGTCCGGCCAGCACCTCGGGGCGCAGCTTGTAGTAGACGAACCGGCCGCAGGGCTCGGTGTCCACCACGCCCGCCTCGCGCAGGACCTTCATGTGGTTGGAGAGATTGGTCTGCCTGGCTCCGGTCTCCTCGACCAGGTGCGTGGTGCACAGGGTCTCGCGGGCGAGCAGGGTCACGATCCGGAGCCTGAGCGGATCGGCCAGCACCCGCATCAGATCAGTGTCGACTGATGTCAGCATGGACTGATACTGTCACACATCAGTCGCCGCTGATACCAGCGCGGGCTGAATCGTTCGTTCGCCTCGCCACGTCGCCGCAGCGAACCCGTCCCGCCAAGCCGTCGCATCAAGCCCGCCTCATCACGCCGGTCCCATCACGCCCGTCCCACCACGCCGTTCAACCGAGGAAGGAACAGGGAAGTCCCATGTCCGACAAGCCTTCCGTCCTGTTCGTCTGCGTCCACAACGCCGGCCGCTCGCAGATGGCCGCCGCGTGGCTCACCCACCTGGCCGGAGGCCGCGTCGAGGTCCGCTCCGCCGGGTCCGACCCGGGCGCCGCCGTCAACCCGGCCGCCGTCCGGGCCATGGCCGAGGTCGGCATCGACATCTCCGCCGAGGCCCCGAAGATCCTCACCGTGGACGCGGTACGCGAGTCCGACGTGTGCGTCACGATGGGCTGCGGCGACACCTGCCCGGTCTTCCCCGGCAAGCGCTACCTCGACTGGAAGCTCGACGACCCGGCCGGCCAGGGCGTCGAAGCCGTGCGACCGATCCGCGACGAGATCAAGTCCCTGGTCGAGACCCTCCTCCACGAGATCGCCCCGCCCCGGCCCCTTGATCGCCCCGCCCCCCGCCGGACCCCGTCCCCACCGGTCCCGCTCCCGCTCCCGCCCGGTGCGTCGAGATGCCCGAACGACAGCCTCCCGCCGCCGCGCGCGATCGTCTCGCGGGCCTTGCTTTGTGAGAGGCTAGGCCGCGTGAACCGGTTGGCCGACGCGACCTCGCCCTATCTTCTCCAGCACGCCGCGAATCCCGTGGACTGGTGGCCGTGGGGGGCGGAGGCGTTCGCGGAGGCGCGCAAGCGCGGTGTGCCGGTGCTGCTGAGCGTGGGGTACAGCGCGTGCCACTGGTGCCATGTGATGGCGCACGAGTCCTTCGAGGACGAGGTGACGGCCGCGTACCTCAATGAGCACTTCGTGTCGGTGAAGGTGGACCGCGAGGAGCGGCCGGACGTCGACGCCGTGTACATGGAGGCCGTGCAGGCGGCCACCGGTCAGGGCGGCTGGCCGATGACGGTGTTTCTGACGCCGGAGGGCGAGCCGTTCTACTTCGGTACGTACTTCCCGCCGGCCGCGCGGCAGGGGATGCCCGGCTTCCGGGACGTGCTGGAGGGCGTCGTCGCGGCGTGGCGGGACCGGCGCGAGGAGGTCGCGGATGTCGCGACGCGGATCGTCCGGGACCTGGCCGAGCGGGCCGACGCGTACGGCGCGGCCGTCCATCCGGGTGAAGGCGAACTGTCGGCGGCGCTGCTCGGGCTGACCCGTGAATACGACGCGCGGCGCGGCGGGTTCGGCGGGGCGCCGAAGTTCCCGCCGTCCATGGCGCTGGAGTTCCTGCTGCGGCACCACGCGCGGACCGGCGCCGAGGGCGCGTTGCAGATGGCCCGCGACACCTGCGAGGCGATGGCGCGCGGCGGGATCTACGACCAACTCGGCGGCGGCTTCGCCCGGTACGCGGTCGACCGCACCTGGACCGTCCCGCACTTCGAGAAAATGCTTTACGACAACGCGCTGCTCACCCGCGTGTACGCGCACCTGTGGCGGGCCACCGGCTCCGACTTCGCGCGCCGCGTCGCGCTGGAGACCGCGGACTTCATGATCGCCGAACTGGCCACGGACGAGGGCGGGTTCGCGTCCGCGCTGGACGCCGACAGCGACGACGGCACCGGCAAGCACGCCGAGGGCGCCTACTACGCGTGGACGCCCGCGCAGCTCACCGAGGTACTGGGCGCGGCCGACGGGGAGTTCGCGGCGGGCTACTTCGGCGTCACCGAGGAGGGCACCTTCGAGGAGGGCGCCTCCGTACTCCAACTCCCGCAGGGCAACGGCGTGGTGGACGCCGACCGGGTCGCCTCCGTACGCGAACGGCTGCTCACCGCCCGCGCGTCGCGCCCCCGTCCGGGGCGCGACGACAAGGTGGTCGCCGCCTGGAACGGCCTGGCCATCGCCGCGCTCGCCGAGACCGGCGCCTACTTCGACAGGCCCGACCTCGTACAGGCCGCGGTCGACGCCGCCGACCTGCTCGTACGCGTCCACATGGACGAGCGCGGACGGCTCTCGCGCACCTCGCGCGACGGCGTCGCCGGGGCCAACGACGGTGTGCTGGAGGACTACGGCGACGTCGCCGAGGGCTTCCTGGCGCTCGCGTCGGTGACCGGCGAGGGCGTCTGGCTGGACTTCGCCGGGCTGCTGCTCGACTCCGTCATCGTCCACTTCACCGCGGACGACGGCGGGCTGTACGACACCGCCGACGACGCCGAGACCCTGATCCGCCGCCCGCAGGACCCCACCGACAACGCGACGCCGTCCGGCTGGACGGCCGCCGCCGGTGCGCTGCTCACCTACGCCGCCCACACCGGCTCCGACGCCCACCGCACCGCCGCGGAAAGGGCGTTGGGTGTCGTCGGCGCGCTCGCCTCCCGCGCGCCGCGGTTCGTCGGCTGGGGTCTGGCCGTCGCCGAGGCCGCGCTCGACGGGCCGCGCGAGGTCGCCGTCGTCGGCGCGGTCGGCGATCCCCTGACCGACGAACTCCACCTCACCGCGCTGCTCGGCGCCGCGCCCGGCGCCGTGGTCGCGGTCGGCGAGGAGGGCAGTACGGAATTCCCGCTGCTGCACGCCCGGCCGACGCGCGCCGGGCAGGCCGCCGCGTACGTCTGCCGCAACTTCGTCTGCGACGCGCCGACGTCCGACGCCCGCACCCTGCGCTCGCAGCTCCGCTCCGACGTGTGGACCGGACCCCGCCCGAGCTAGCCGGCCCCCCTGCGGGGGTGCGCGCTCAGCCACGACGCTCCCGCGGGTCACCGGCCGTCCCGGCGGGTCGTTTCGGTTGTTCCCGGACCACCGGCCGGTGGTGGGTTGCTCGCGCAGTTCCTCGCGCCCCTGACGGGGCGCACTGTCTTTCGTCCGGGCGGCGAGCCGATCTTTTTAGGGGCGCGGGGAACTGCGCGCTCAGCCACGACGCTCCCGCAGGTCACCGCCCGTCCCGGCGGTTCGGTGGTGGCCGGGTCACCGGGGGGTGGGGGCTGGGGGCTTGGTGCCGGGGGAGGCGCGCGGGGTCAGAACTCCAGGCCACCGCGCAGCAGGCCGAGGGCTCGGTCGAGGAGGGGCAGGAGTTCTTCGGTGCGGCCCTGTTCGACCCAGTACATCGTCGTCTCGTGGATGACGCTGAAGACGGCGGCGGTGAAGACGCGTACCTCGAGGTCGTCGGCCGAGCGGCCGGACCGCTCGGCGATGATGCCGCCGAGCAGCCGACCGGTCTCCGACATGGTTTCGTGCGAGCGGGAGCGGATGGCGGGGACGTCGCGGACCAGTTCCTCGCGCTGAACCATCTCGGCCTGGCCCTCGGGGTCCTGGAGCAGCAGGCTGAGCGATTCGTGCATGACCATTTCCAGCGCCGTCAGCGGTGACTCCTCGGCGGGCCGGGACCGCAGCATCTCGGCCATGCCCGCGTCGTACTCGTCCGTGAGGACGATGTCCTCCTTGGTGGGGAAGTACCGGAAGACGGTGCTCGGCGAGACGTCCGCCTCGGCCGCGATCTGGTCGACGGGGGTGGCGTCGTACCCCTGCTCGGCGAAGAGCCGGTAGGCGGCGGCGCGGATGGCCTGGCGGGTCTGGGCCTTCTTGCGTTCGCGCAGACCGGTCTTCGCCGGGATGATGCCGCTGGAGCGAGGGGACATGGCCTCATTGTCCGGCATCCGTGGTGCGTTCTGCCACGGGCAGCGATGCCCCGGCGCGGGTGTCGGAGGCGGTCACGGAGCCGGTCACGGCGCCGGTCACGATGCCGGGCGCGGTGTCGCTCCCGGACCCGGACCCGTGTCCGGACCCGTCTCCAGACCCCTTCGCGCCCCCGTCGGCCGCGCCCCCGTCCGTCGCTTTCCCGGTGCGCGGATTCGGCAGGAAGGCCGACACCAGCGCGGCGGCCACCAGGGACGCGACACCGCAGACGGTGAGGACGACGCTCATGCCGTGCAGGTACGCGGCGTCGGCCGCGGTGGCCAGCGCGCGGTCGCCCAGGGAGGCGGCGACGGCGTGGGCGCCGACGACGGAGTCCTTGGCGGTGTGCGCGGCGGCCGAGGACAGGCCGCTGGTGTCCAGCCGTCCGGTGTACCCGGCGGCGAGGACGCTGCCGAGGATGGCGACGCCGATCGCGCCGCCGGTCTGCCGCAGCGTCTGGAGCAGTCCCGAGCCGCTGCCCGCGCGCTCGCGGGGGAGCGCGCCGAGCGCGCTGTCCATGGCGGGCACGATGGCGAGGCCGAAGCCGAGCCCGGCGATCGACAGCCACAGGGCGGTGACGCCGTAACCGTCACCGACGCGCGTGGTGCTGCCGAGGAAGGCCGCGCCCGCCAGGACGGCGAGTCCGCCGACGATCACCGGCCGCGGGCCGAACCGCTTGACCAGCGGGGAGCCCGCGCGGGCGGAGAACATCAGCCCGCCCATCATCGGCAGCAGCCGCAGACCGGTGCCGAACGCGTCGTAGCCCAGGGAGGTCTGGAGGTAGGACGGCAGGACGAAGAGCAGCCCGGTGAGGATGAAGGTGACCAGGGTGGCGGCGACCGCGTTCCACACGAAACCGCGCTGCCGCAGCAGGGTCAGGTCGAGCATCGGCCTGCTCACCCCGCGCTCGCGCAGCACCAGCCCGGCGATCAGCGCGACCCCGCCGAACAGCATCAGCAGCACCAGCGGGTCGCCCCAGCCCCGGTCGGGCGCCTCGATGATGCCGAAGACCAGGGCGCCGAGGCCCCCGGCGGCGAACACCGTGCTGGGGACGTCCACCCGGGGCGCGGCGGGGTCGCGGGTCTCGGGCAGCAGCGTCATGCAGGCGACGACGCTCAGGCCGACCAGCGGGATGTTGATCAGGAAGACCGAGCCCCACCAGAAGTGTTCGAGCAGCGTGCCGCCGATGATCGGGCCGAGCGGCATGCCGAGCGCCATCGCGGTGGACACGATCGCGACCGCCCGCGAGCGCTCCTGCCCGCTGAACATCGACGGCAGCACCGACAGCGCCAGCGGCATGATGAAGGCCCCGCCGACGCCCATCACCGTACGGGCGGCGATCACCGGTCCCGGGCTGTGCGCCAGCACGCCGAGCATCGATCCGGCCAGGAACACGACGAGGCCCGTGACCAGCATCCGGCGCCGTCCGAACCGGTCGCCCAGCAGGCCCGCCGGGAGCATCGCGGCGGCGAAGACGACGGTGTACGAGTCCACGATCCACTGCATGTCGCCGGTGTCGGCGCCGATCTGGGCGGACATCGTCGGCAGCGCCACGTTGAGGATCGTCGTGTCGAAGCTGAGGACGAGGACGCTGGCGATGATCGCGAGCAGCGCCAGCCAGCGCCGCGGGTCCGCCTGCGGCGGGGCTTGCGCGTCCGCCGGGGGCGGGGCCGGGGAGGAAGAGGTTGCCATGACGGCTCCTGAAGGTCTGTGTCAAATGAGAGTGACTCCTAAAAAAGAGTAGCTGTCAGATCGCCGCATGGGAACCCGTGCGGGTGGGCGCGTCCGCGGATGGGTGTCGGCGTACGCGTACGCACCGGCGTACGCGCCCTCACTCACCCGCGGACGCGCGCCGACGTGCGGGCGTACGAAAAAACCCGCCCCCGTGGGGACGGGCGCGGGTGGGTGAAGGGGCGGCCGGCTGCGGCCCGGCGGATTACGCGTGCTGGTAGGCGACCAGCGAGATGCCGACGTAGTGGACGATGAAGGCGACCAGCGTGAAGGAGTGGAAGACCTCGTGGAAGCCGAACCAACGCGGTGACGGATTCGGCCGCTTGAAGCCGTAGACGACGGCGCCGCCGCTGTAGAGCAGGCCGCCGACGATGACGCAGACCATGACGGCCACGCCGCCGGTGCGCAGGAAGTCCGGCAGGAAGAAGACCGCGACCCAGCCGAGCGCGATGTAGCACGGGGTGTAGAGCCAGCGCGGGGCGCCGACCCAGAAGACGCGGAAGGCGATTCCGGCGAGCGCGCCCGCCCAGACGACCCACAGCAGCGCCTTCGAGGTGTCGCCCGGCAGCAGCAGGATCGCCAGCGGCGTGTACGTGCCCGCGATGATCAGGAAGATGTTCGCATGGTCAAGTCGTCGCAAAATCGCTTCGCCCCGAGGGCCCCAGTTGCCCCGGTGGTAGAGCGCGCTCACGCCGAACAGCGCGCACGCGGTCACGGTGAAGACGCCGCAGGCGATCCGTCCCCTGGTGCTCTGGGCGAAGGCGGTGAGCACGACTCCCGAGACGAGCACGGCGGGGAACATCCCCGCGTGCAACCACCCTCTGAGCTTGGGTTTCACGGGGATCGGCAAGTCGACGCCGTCGACGGTGGGGAGCACCTCTGAAGTGTCGTTGTCAAGGGCCATGCCGTCAATCCTACCTACGGTCGCGTAAGTTACCTGTTAGTAGATTCAAAGGTGGCGCGGGACACTCCCGGAGTGGTGATGCTCACTCGCGGCGCCCTGGACAGAATCATTTGACGGGGCCCACACTCATATGAGTGCGGTCGGTACCGGATGAGCACTCCACGAACGCGTCCGGGCCGCAGCCCCCAAGGGGCCGAGAACCAAACCCTCAATTTGTGACGCCGGTTCTGTGCGGACCCGGCGGGACGGAGCGATCGTGGCGCGCGGTATTGCGGCTCCCACCAACCATCAGGAACTGACCCGCTGGGTCGGCGAGATCGCCGAACTCACCCAGCCCGACGAGATCGTGTGGTGCGACGGCTCGGAGGCGGAGTACCACCGCCTGGCCGGAGAACTCGTCGCCAAGGGCACCTTCACCAAGCTCGACCCGACCCTGCGCCCCAACTCGTACTACGCGGCCTCCGACCCCTCGGACGTGGCGCGGGTCGAGGACCGGACCTTCATCTGCTCGGAGAACGAGGCGGACGCGGGCCCGACCAACCACTGGAAGGCCCCCGCCGAGATGCGGGAGATCTTCACCGGCGACAAGGGCGTCTTCCGCGGCTCGATGAAGGGCCGCACGATGTACGTCGTGCCCTTCTGCATGGGCCCGGTCGGCTCACCGCTGTCCGCCATCGGCGTGGAGATCACCGACTCCGCGTACGTCGCCGTCTCCATGCGCACCATGACCCGGATGGGTCAGGCCGTGCTGGACGAACTGGGCACCGACGGCTTCTTCGTCAAGGCCGTGCACACCCTGGGCGCCCCGCTCGAAGAGGGCCAGGCCGACGTGCCGTGGCCGTGCAACGCCACCAAGTACATCTCGCACTTCCCCGAGAGCCGCGAGATCTGGTCCTACGGCTCCGGCTACGGCGGCAACGCCCTGCTCGGCAAGAAGTGCTACGCGCTGCGCATCGCCTCCGTCATGGCCCGCGACGAGGGCTGGCTCGCCGAGCACATGCTGATCCTCAAGCTCACCCCGCCCAAGGGGGGACCCGAGGCCGTCAAGTACGTCGCCGCCGCGTTCCCCTCGGCCTGCGGCAAGACCAACCTCGCGATGCTGGAGCCCACCGTCCCCGGCTGGACCGTCGAGACCATCGGCGACGACATCGCCTGGATGCGCTTCGGCGAGGACGGCCGCCTGTACGCCATCAACCCCGAGGCCGGTTTCTTCGGCGTGGCGCCCGGCACCGGAGAGCACACCAACTCCAACGCGATGAAGACGATGTACGGCAACTCCGTCTTCACCAATGTCGCCCTCACCGACGACGGCGACGTGTGGTGGGAGGGCATGACCGAGGAGCCGCCCGCGCACCTCACGGACTGGAAGGGCCAGGACTGGACGCCGCAGTCCGGCACGCCCGCCGCCCACCCCAACGCCCGCTTCACCGTCCCCGCCGCGCAGTGCCCGATCATCGCGCCCGAGTGGGAGGACCCGCGCGGCGTCCCGATCTCCGCGATCCTCTTCGGCGGACGCCGCGCCTCGGCCGTACCGCTGGTCACCGAGTCCTTCGACTGGCAGCACGGCGTCTTCCTCGGCGCCAACGTCGCCAGCGAGAAGACCGCCGCCGCCGAGGGCAAGGTCGGCGAACTGCGCCGCGACCCCTTCGCGATGCTGCCGTTCTGCGGCTACAACATGGGCGACTACTTCGGCCACTGGGTCTCGCTCGGCAAGACGCACGACGCCGCCAAGCTGCCGAAGATCTACTACGTCAACTGGTTCCGCAAGGACGCCGCCGGGCGCTTCGTCTGGCCGGGCTTCGGCGAGAACAGCCGGGTCCTGAAGTGGATCGTCGAACGCCTCAACGGCGAGGCCAAGGGCGTCGAGACCCCCATCGGCATCCTGCCGGCCCCCGGCGACCTCGACACCGAGGGGCTCGACATCTCCCAGGACGACCTCGACCTGCTGCTGTCCGTCGACCGCGAGGTCTGGAAAGAGGAAGCCGCCCTCATCCCCGCCCACCTCGAAACCTTCGGCACCCACACCCCGCGCGAGCTGTGGGACGAGTACGAGTCCCTGGTAGCGCGCCTGGGCTGACGTGGGGGGCGCGGATCGCCCGCGCCCCTTCGCGGTGACCTCCCGCGCTCCTTCGCCGTACCCCTCCCGGACGCCGTACCTCTTACGGCACCTGGCTGTAGCCGCCCAGGAAGTCGCCGATGCGGGTGACCGCGTCCGTCAGGTCCTCCTTGGCGGGGAGGGTGACGAGGCGGAAGTGGTCGGGGTCGGGCCAGTTGAAGCCGGTGCCCTGGACGACGAGGATGCGCTCGGCCCGCAGGAGGTCGAGGACCATCTGCTGGTCGTCCTTGATCTTGTGCACCTTGGGGTCGAGGCGCGGGAAGGCGTAGAGGGCGCCCTTGGGCTTCACGCAGGTGACGCCGGGGATGGCGGTCAGGGCCGCGTACGCCGCGTCGCGCTGCTCGGTCAGCCGGCCGCCGGGCAGGACGAGGTCCTTGATGGACTGGCGCCCGCCGAGGGCGGTGGCGATGGCGTGCTGCGCGGGCACATTCGCGCACAGCCGCATGTTCGCCAGGATCGTCAGACCCTCGATGTAGCTGGTCGCGTGGTCCTTGGGGCCGCAGACCGCGAGCCAGCCGCTGCGGAAGCCCGCCACCCGGTACGCCTTCGACAGACCGTTGAAGGTCAGGGTCATCAGGTCGGGGGCGATGGCGGCGAAGGGGGTGTGCGTCGCGTCGTCGTACAGGATCTTGTCGTAGATCTCGTCGGCGCAGACGATCAGCCGGTGCCTGCGGGCGATCTCGGCGATGCCGCGCAGCATCTCGTCGTCGTACACGGCGCCGGTCGGGTTGTTCGGGTTGATGATCACGATCGCCTTGGTGCGGTCGGTGATCTTCCGCTCGATGTCGGCGAGGTCAGGCTGCCAGTCCGCCTGCTCGTCGCAGCGGTAGTGCACGGCCGTGCCGCCGGACAGCGAGACCGACGCCGTCCACAGCGGGTAGTCCGGCGCGGGCACCAGCACCTCGTCACCGTCGTCGAGCAGCGCCTGCATCGACATCTGGATCAGCTCCGACACCCCGTTGCCGAGGTAGACGTCCTCGACGTCCAGATCGATGCCCTTGGTCTGGTAGTGCTGCATCACCGCGCGGCGCGCCGGGAGGATGCCCTTGGAGTTCACATACCCGTGCGCCGTCCCCAGCGACCTGAGCATGTCCTCCAGGATCTCCGGCGGGCACTCGAACCCGAACGGCGCCGGATTCCCGGTGTTCAGCTCCAGGATGCGGTGACCCGCCGCCTGAAGCCGCATGGCCTCTTCGAGGACCGGGCCCCGGATGTCGTAGCAGACGTTGGCGAGCTTCGTGGACTGGATCACCTGCATGCCGGTCACCTTACGGCCACGTCACGCGGACCGCTCGGTGTTTTCCGCCACGTACCGGCGGACCCGGGGGCGCGGCTGCCAGACTTGGACGGTGTCCTCCCCAGCGGCCGGACCGCCGCCCATGTCGCCGTACGCGACGCCTTACGCGACGCCGTACGCATTCCCGAACGGGTCCTCGTACCCGCCGGTGACCCCGCCCGCGTTCGCTCTGCTCAACGACGAACCCGTGGCCGACGAGACGCGCGACCTGCTCGGCGCGAACCGGGCCGCGGCGCAGCTCACCGGACTGCTGGTGGCCTCGCGCGACGCGACGCCCTTCACCCTCGCGGTGGACGCCGGATGGGGGATGGGCAAGAGCAGCCTGATGCGGCTGGTCGACGTACGGCTCCAGCGGTTCCCCGACGTGCACACCGTCTGGTACAACGCCTGGACCTCGACCGGCGGCGACGCCCTCGAAGGGCTCATCAAATCGGTGCTCAACCAGGTCGACCCCAGCATCCTGCGGCGCGCCCTGCGCCGGATCAGGGCGGGCGGCGCCCTGATGGGCCTGTTACGGGCGCTGACCGTCGTCGCCGCCGGGCCGCTCGGCGTGGCGGGCATGGTCGACGAGCTGTGGAAGCGCCTGTCGGTCGACGCGGGCGCCCGCAACGGCATGCGGGACGCGCTGCGCGACATGGTCGGCGAGTGGACCGCGACGCGCGGCTCCGCGCCCGGCGGCAAACTCCTCGTCATCTTCATCGACGACCTCGACCGCTGCTCGGAGCAGACCTTCCTCGCCGTCTGCGAGGCCGTGAAGGTCTACCTCGACGTGCCGGGCCTCGCCTTCGTCATCGGCTGCGACCGCGCCGCGATCGGCCCCGGCGGACTGCTGCCGGACCTCTCGCCCGCCGGGGCCGCCTTCGTGGAGAAGATCTTCCAGACCAGCTACCGCATCCCCGCGCCCAGCGGCCGGGAGATCCAGGCGTACGTCCGCTCCTGCGCCGAACTGGCAGGTATCGACCACCTGTTGGACCCGCACCTGGTCGAACTCCTCGCCTACCGCGCTGCCCGCAACCCGCGCCGGGTCAAACGCCTGCTCAACGGCCTGCTGTTGGAGGCGAGCCTCAACCCGGTCTGGGCGGGCATCCGCCCCGAGGCCGTCATCCGCACCCTGCTGCTCCAGTACCTCTATCCCGACTTCCACCGCATGATGACGGCGCCCGCCGGGCCCGGGGACGACGCCGACGTGGTGCGCGAATTCCGCACCTACCGCCGGGTCCGCACCCGCCTGTGGTCCCCGGCGCCGCTCGCCGACCCCGACCGGCCGATGGTCGCCGACTTCCTGCGCGCCCACTCCCTGCCGCCGCTGCACGGGCACGAGGACCACGGCACGGTCCTCGCCGACCTCGAAGCCCAGCTCCCGGTCGGCTTCCCCGACCTGGCGGGCGACCCCGCCTTCGTCTCCCTGGTCGAGGACTTGGTGGCGCTGCCCGAGTCCGAACTGGTGCTGCGACGGCTGCGGCAGGGCACCGAGGACGGCGAGACGGCGCCGTATCCGCCGCTGGCCGGTCCGTGGGAGAGCGCGCCGCAGCCCGCGGCCGGGCCGGAACCGGGGGACCCGGTGGCGTCACCGGGGCCGAGCGGATCGTCGGTCGACTACGGCGATACGGGGGTCGGCACGCCGCCGTACCCGGGGCCCGTGCCGGGGTACGGGCAGGGGCCCGTGCAGGGGTACGGCTACGGCTACCCGCGCGGTGACGGGTCGCCGTACGAGCCGGATCCGCTGGAGCGGCCGCAGTCGGTGAGCCCCGCGCTCGACGACCCGGAACTGGCCGGATACGGCGCCGACGCACCGGCCTGGCACGCGCCGCAACAGGGTTCCGGCTACCCGGCCGGGACGCCGGAGCGTACGTTCGCGCTCGCGGTGGCGGCGGGCTTCGCGCGGGGCAGAGGCCGTGCCATCGCCCAGTTGCTGACGGTGAGCTCCGCCGTGCTCCCCGCCGACACGGAAGCCGAACTCGTCCAGATCTTCGCCGAACACCGCCCCGCCCTGCTGCTCTGCCACGCGGGCTTCGCGGACGAGCCCGCCAAGGGCTTCGCGCTGGTACGCGGTGTGAGGTCACGCGGCTACGCGGGTCCGGTGATCTTCTACTCCGGGCGGATCACGCCCAACGACCGGGCCGCCGCCGGGGCGTTGGAGGCGGTCATCACCGACGACCTGACCGCCGTACCGGCGATCGCCGAGACCCTCACCTCAGGGACTCTCGCCCCAGGGGGCCTCACCCCCGGGCCGTTCGCCGACCAGCCGTTCCTCGCGCCTCGGACCGCCGCACCTCGGTCCGCCGCACCGAGCGTCCCGCCAGCACGTCCGTCCGACGGGCGTCCTCGATGACGAACCGGCCGTCGATCAGGACGTACGGGATACCGGTGGGCAGGGTGCGGGGGCGGTCGTACGTGGAACCGGCCGCGACGGTGGCCGGGTCGAACAGGACCAGGTCGGCGCGGTAGCCCTCGCGGACCAGGCCGCGATCGGGCAGCCGCAGCCGGGCGGCGGGCCTGCCGGTCAGATGGGCCACGCACTCCTCAAGGGGCAGCACCCCCAACTCCCTGACGTAGCGCCCCAGATACTCGGGGAAGGTGCCGTACGCGCGCGGGTGCGGCTTGTCGCCGCGCAGGATGCCGTCGGAGCCGCCGGTGTGCACGCGGTGCCGCATGATGGCCCGGACGTTCTCCTCGTGGCCGACGTGCTGGAGGATCGTGGTGGCGAGCCGGTCCTCCAGCAGGAGCCGCCGGGCGGTCGCGAAGTCCGCGATCCTGCGCCCGACATGGGCGGCCAGCGAGCGCTCGCGCACCCCGGCGACCTCGATCACCGACCAGTCGACGGGGACGCCGTGGCTGCCGTCGGCGCCGTCCACCTCCATCACCTGGCGGATGCGCGCCGCCGTCGCGTCGTCGCGCAGCCGGGCCAGCGTCGCGTCGGGGCCGCCCTCGGTGGCCCAACTGGGCAGCATCGCCACGAGGGTTGTGGAGCCGGGGAGGTAGGGGTAGCTGTCCAGCGAGATGTCCGCGCCTGCGGCCAGGGCCGCGTCCAGCAGCGCCAGCAGTTCGGGGGCGCGGCCCTCGTTCTCCGGGAAGTTCATCGTGGCGTGCGCCAAGTGCAGCGCGCAGCGAGCCTGTTCGGTGAGCGCCACCATCTCCTCGTACGCCCGCAGCGCGCCCGCCCCGTACGACCTGTGGTGCGGGCAGTAGTAGCCGTCGTACGCCGCCACCACCCGGCACAGCTCGGTCAGTTCCGCGTCCGACGCGTACATCCCCGGCGTGTACGTCAGCCCCGACGACAGGCCCACCGCGCCCTGGGCCAGGCCCTCGGCGACCAACTCCTTCATCCGTGCCAGCTCCGCCGCCGTGGCCGGGCGGTCCTCCCAGCCCAGCGCCAGCATCCGGACCGTGCCCTGCGGCACCAGATACGCGGCGTTGACCGCGATGCCCCGGTCCAGCCGGTCCAGGTACTCGCCGACGCTCCGCCAGTCGAACTCCACGTCCGAGCCGTCGCCGTTCCACCCCGCGATCTGGGCCCGCACCTGCGCCAACGTCCGGTCGTCGACCGGCGCGTACGACAGGCCGTCCTGGCCGAGGACTTCCAGCGTCACGCCCTGTGCCGCCTTCGCCTCGTGCGACGGGTCCCGCAGCAGCGCCAGGTCGCTGTGCGCGTGCATGTCGATGAACCCCGGCGCCAGCGCCAGACCCTCCGCGTCCACCACCCGTCTCGCCGTGAGCCGCCGCCCCCCGTCCTTCCGCCGGATCTCCCCGACCCGGCCCCCCGCCAGCCCCACGTCCGCCACATACGACGCCGCCCCCGTTCCGTCGATGACGCGAGCGTCGCGGAACACGAGATCCATGGCGGGGCCTTTCATGTCGTCACGGTTGCCACTCATCGCCGCCGGGCTAGTCCTCAATCGCCGGACGGGCTGGTCGGCTGGCGGGGGTTGCGTCGTCGGTCGCGGGTCGGGCTGTGCGTTGCTTCGCGCTGGTCGGCCGACGGCGGGCTTCGTCCTCGGTCGCCGGACGGGCTGGTCCGGCGCTTCTGGCGCGCCCGCCCAACCGGCCGCCCGTGCCCAGGGTTCGGACCCGGCTGTCGTCCCGTCCGGACCCGAGCCGCCTTCCCGCCCATCCCGGCGGCCTCCGCCGAGCCCGTCCGGTGGGGGGCGAAGCCTGCGCCCGCGCCGCGCCACCCGCGCCAGACGGTCCGGGCCGTCCGGGCCCAGCTTCCGGCGCGGGCCGCGACACACCCCTTTCAGCCCGTCCGGCGATTGAGGACATGGGGGGCGGGTGGGTTAGAAGAAGGTGCGGATGTAGGCGGGGACGGTGGCGTCGGGGGCGGTGACCGGGATGAGGGGCCACTTGTCGAAGGTGGTGCAGGGGTGGGAGAGGCCGAGGGCGACCCAGTCGCCGACGGCGAGGGGGTCGGAGGCGGGCACGGCCAGCCAGGTGTGCTGGTCGGACAGGGCGGTGACGGTGAGCCCGTCCGGCGCCGGACGCGGACCGGCGTCGGCGCCGCGAACCGTCTGGACGGACGGCAGCCCGAGATCGTACGGCGCGTCGCGCTTCCCGGCGTTGAGGAACGCCTGGGTGGGCGAGGGCCGGGAGACGACCTGGGCCCAGAGCCGGAAGGCCGGTTCGAGGGCGCCCTCGTCCGGGACCCGGTTGAACGGCGTGCGCCGCCGGTAGTGGTCGTCGTCGTGCGTGACGTACGCCCCGGAGCGCAGCAGCTTCAGGACCGGCCGGGACATCGCGGGCACGTCCGCGAAGACCTCCGCGACGAGGTCGAACCAGGCGGAGCCCCCGGCGCTGACCACGATCTGCTCGGCGTCCCCGAAGAGCCCGTCGGCGTCGAGGGCGCCGGCGAGCGCGACCAGCCGCCGCAGCCAGGCACGTACCCGCTCGGGGTCGGCGTCCGGCACCTCGCCCTCGTACCCGGCGACGCCGGTCAGCCGCAGCGTGCCGGTCGCGGCGACGGCCGCGGCGACGGCCGCGCACTCGTCCTCGGTCCTGACACCGGTCCTTGCGCCCTCGCCGCCCGCGAGCTCGACCACGACGTCCAGCCGCCGCCGCGTCCCGGCGTCCCGCAGCGCCGCGTCCATCAGCTCGACACCGCGCACGGAGTCGACGTACGTGACGACGGTGAGGCCGGGGTCGGCGTCGAGCTGACCGCCGATCCAGCGCAGCGCCACCGGGTCGACGACCTCGTTGGCGATGAAGATCCGCGGCACTCCGAACGCCCGGCACACGCGCGCCTGGTGGGGTACGGCGACGGTGATCCCCCAGGCACCGCGCGCGAGTTGGTCGGCGAAGAGCTGCGGGGCCATGGACGTCTTGCCGTGCGGGGCGAAGGACAGGCCGTGTTGGGCGGTGTACCGCTCCAGCAGGTCGAGGTTGTGCGCGAGGGCGGCCTGGGACAGGACGAGGACGGGCGTGGTGAAGCCGCCGTCGAAGAGGCCGCGGCGCTGGTCGGCCAGCTCGCCGACGGTCAGCCCCTCGGCGTCCGGCGGCAGCCCCTTGAAACGGTGGTCGACCCGCTCCTCGCGCAGCCCGGCCGCCAGCGCCGCCACCCGCTCGGCACCGGCACCGGCACCGGCTCCCGTGCCGACCCCGGCCCCGGCCCCGCCCCCGTGTCCGCCCACGTCCGCCGTCATCGAACCTCCCGAGTTGCAACATATGCAACGGCCGTTGCATACAGTGATGCAAGCTGTCTAACATCCCCGCGAGTGCCTGGTCAACGGTGCTCCTGCCCACCAGGCCACCGCCGCTCCCGCCGCGGCCCGCAGAAGTGAGTGACCGCCGTGACCGTACCGACGAGCCCGAGCGCCGCCCCCGGCGCCGCCGACTTCGACGTCGTCTGCCTCGGCGAGTCCATGGTCACCTTCGTCCCCTCCCGCCCCGGCCGCCTCGCCGACGTGCCCGCCTTCCACCGCGCGATCGGCGGCGCCGAGTCCAACGTGGCCTGCACCCTGGCCCGCACCGGCCACCGCGCCCGCTGGATCAGCCGCGTCGGCGCCGACGGCTTCGGCGACCACCTGGTGGAGACCATCGCCGCGGCAGGGGTCGACGTCAGCGCCGTACAGCGCGACCCGCACCGCCCCACCGGCGTGTACTTCCGTACGGCGGGCGAGCGCGCCGTCGGTACGGACGCCCCCGCCGACCGGGCCGAGGTCGTCTACTACCGGGCCGGTTCCGCCGCCTCCGCGCTCGCCCCCGACCTCGTCGCCCGCGCCGACGCGTGGAGCGGCCGGGTGCTGCACCTCACCGGCATCACCGCCGCGCTCTCCGCGACCTGCGCGGAGCTGATGCGCGGCCTCACCCGCCGCGCGCCGGGACGCCCGCTGGTCTCCTTCGACGTCAACCACCGCCCGGCGCTGTGGCGCGACGCCGACCCCCGGCGCACGCTCGACCTCGCCCGCGGCTGCGACCTCGTCTTCGTCGGCGAGGACGAGGCGCAGGCCGCCTGGGGGCTGCCGGACGCGGCCGCGGTACGGGCCGCGCTGCCCGAGCCGCGGACGCTGGTGGTCAAGCAGGGCGAGGCGGGCGCGACCGTCTTCGACGGCGACGAACGCCGTCACGTCCCCGCCCTCGCGGTCGACGTCGTCGCGCACGTCGGCGCGGGCGACGCCTTCGCCGCCGGGTACCTGTCGGCGGCCCTGCGCGGCCTGCCCGTACGCGACCGCGTCAGGCACGGCCATGTGCTGGCCGCCGCCGCGCTGACCGAGCCGGGCGACCTCGGCACGCCGCCCGGCCGCGCCCGCGCCGACGCGCTGGTCGCCCTGGACGACGCGGCATGGGGGAGACTGCGGCTGGGCGCCGGGTGGACGGCGTCCGGAGATCGTGCGCCCACGACGACGGAGGAGGGACCGCGGTGAGCCAGACGGTCGACCGCGCGCTGAGCATCCTGCCGCTGCTGGCCGAGGGCCCGGCGGGGCTCGAACAGGTCGCCACCCGGCTCGACGTCCACAAGTCCACCGCGCTGCGGCTGCTGCGGACCCTGCACGAACACGGCCTGGTCTACCGGCAGCAGGACCAGCGCTACCGGCTCGGCGCCCGCCTGTTCGCCCTCGCCCAGCAGGCCATCGAGACCCTCGACATCCGCGGCATCGCCCACCCCCACCTCGCCGCGCTCAACGAACGCACCGGCCACACCGTGCACCTCGCGGTGTACGAGCAGGGCGAGGTCGTCTACATCGACAAGGTCGAGAGCCGCTATCCGGTACGGATGTACTCCCGGATCGGCCGCCCGGTCGCCATCACGGTCGCCGCCGTCGCCAAACTGCTCCTGGCCGACCTGCCCGAGCCCGAACGGCGCTCGGTGGCCGAGCAGTTGGAGTACCCCCGCTACACCGCGAAGTCCACGCCCGACGCCGCCGCGTTCCTGGCCGAACTGGCCCGCGTCCGCGAACAGGGCTGGGCCACCGACCTCGGCGGCCACGAGGAGTCCATCAACTGCGTCGGCGCGCCCCTGCGCGGTCCCGACGGCCGCGTCTGCGCCGCCATGTCGCTCTCGGCCCCCAACGTCGTCGTCCCCGCCGACGAACTGCTACGCCTGCGCCCGCTGTTGCTGCGGACGGCCGAGGCCGTCAGCCGCGACCTGTCGGGAAGCGCGCCCGCGCCCGCATCCGCATCTGTACCGGTACCCGCATCCGTACCCGTACCCGTATCCGCGTCTGTACCCGCACCAGATTCAGTGAAGGACAACTCCGCATGAGCAACGGCCAGAAGACCGCGATCGTCCCGGCCACCCACACGGCGCCGCCCGCCAAGTTCTCGCACGGCGTCCGCAAGGGGAATCTCCTCCAGGTCGCCGGTCAGGTCGGCTTCCTCCCGGCCGTCGAGGGCCAGCCCCCGACGCCCGCGGGCCCCGGCCTGCGCGAGCAGACCCTCCAGACCCTCGCCAACGTCCAGGCCGTCCTCGAAGCGGGCGGTGCCACCTGGGAAGACGTCATCATGATCCGCGTCTACCTCACGGACACGGACCACTTCGCCGAACTCAACGCCATCTACAACGAGTTCTTCGCCTCCCTCGTCGAGCCCCCCGCCGCCCGCACCACCATCTACGTCGGCCTCCCCGCCGGCCTGCTGATCGAAATCGACGCCCTGGCCGTCCTGGGGTGACGACTCCTCCCGCGCGGGAGGAGAGCTTTCGGGGCGCGGGGAACGCGTCGGGGGCGCCCCCTGTCCCGCGGGTGCGGGACAGGGGGCGCCCCCTTGGAGCGGACTCCGTGTTACGGCATGCCGTGCACGTGGGCTCCGACGCTGTTGGACCAGGCGTTGCCCGCCGAGGCGTCCCAGTTGGTGGACCAGGTCATGGCCCCGCGGATGGTGGGCCAGGTGGTGGACGGGTGGAAGGTCCCGCACCCGGTGCCCTTGGCGAGGCAGTCGAGCGCGTTGTTGACGACGGTCGGGCTGACGTAACCGGAGCCCGCGGCGCTGGTGGACGCCGGGGTGCCGATGCCGACCTGGGACGGGGAGAGCCCGGCCTGGATGGCGGTGCAGGCCAGGGTCGTGATGAAGTCCACCGTGCCCTGGCTGTAGACGCCGCCGTCGCAGCCGTTCATCGAACCGCTGTTGTAGTACTGGGTGTTGACGACGGTCAGGATGTCCTTGATCTTCAGCGCGGTGGCCAGGTAGTCACTGCCCGCCGAGAGCATGTCGATGGTCTGCGGCGCCATCGTGATGATGAGCGACGAGCCCGCCTTGGCGCTCAGCGCGCGCAGCGCCTGCGGCATGTAGGTGGTGTCGATGCCGTTCTCGAGGTCGATGTCGACGCCGTTGAAGCCGTACGTCTGCATCAGCGTGTAGACGCTGTTGGCGAAGTTGGTGGCCGAGGCGGAGTCACGGACCGAGATGGTGCCGTTCTGACCGCCGACGGAGATGATCACCTTCTTGCCCGCGGCCTGCTTGGCGGCGATGTCCGCCTTGAACTGCGCGGTGCTGTAGTTCAGCGCCGGGTCGAGGGTGAACGAGACCGCGCCGGGCGTGGTCGTCGCGTCCGCGAAGGCGACGGCGATGATGTCGTACTGGCTCTGCACCTGCGCGATGGTCTGCACGGTGGCGCCGTTGTTGAAGTTCTGCCAGTAGCCGGTGACCGCGTGCTTGGGGATGCTGCTGGTGGGCGGGCTGGTCGGCGGCGTGGTGGGAGGCGTCGTGGGCGGGGTGGTGGGAGGTGTCGTGGGGGGAGTGGTCGGCGGCGTCGTGGGAGGCGTCGTCGGCGGGGTGGTCGGCGGGGTCGTGCCCGTACCGCCGGGGCCCGACAGCGAGATGTCGTCCGCGAAGTACGCGGGCTGCGCGTACCAGCCGTGGGTGTAGATCGTCACGGACTTGGTGTTCGCGCCGGTGGTGAAGCTGACGCTGAGCTGCTGGTACGAGGAGGCCGACGGCGTCCAGGTGGACGGGTCGGTGCCGCCGGTGCCGGTCGCGCCCAGGTAGACGTACGAGCCCTGCACCCAACCGCTGAGCGTGTACTGGGAGTTGGGCTGCACGCTGACGACCTGGGAACACTGGCCGGTGTCGCTGCTGGTCGGGGTGGCCTTGAGGGCGGCGGAGCCGGAGTGCACCGGGCTGGAGACGGTGCTGCCGCTGCCCGCGGTGCAGGTCCAGCCGGAAAGGCCGCTCTCGAAGCCGGGGTTGGCGGCGAGGTTGGTGGTCGCGGCGCTGGCGCTGCCCATGTCGACGAGCGCGACACCGGTGCCGATCACCGCGGCGGCGCTCAGCCCCGCGATACCTCGGCGGAAGAACGTCGAGCGGACGAGCTTTGATCTGTGCTGGGCATGGCTCGCTTGATTCGCGTGCGATGCACGTTCCACGACTGCCTCCTGGGGGCAAGGAGTTGGGGGGTAGTGGGAGTGCGGTGGCGCATGACATGACGTACGGACGTGAACGGGTGACCTGAAGTGCCGACGTGCGGAGCAATGTGAAGCGCATGCAGAAAACAGATGACAGGGAGAAAGTTGGTCCAGACCAATTCGGTTGTCAAGACCTCCGCCGGACACCTGTCGTTCACCACTTCCGATCCGCAACTTTCCGCACCCAAGCCGCTACACATCGATAAGCTGACGACCGCGAATCGCCAGGTACCGGCCACCACCGGGCGCAGGAGGGGAGGTTCCGCATGCCGAGCGTCATCACCGTCACCTCTGACGATCTCTCGCTCTCGCTGGAAGAGCAGTTGACGCGCACCACGACCGCGCTCGACACGTACGGGCACCTCATCGCCCTGGCACCGGCCGAACCGGCCGACCCCGCCAGGCGCCGGATGCACACCGTGCGGTCCGCCCTCGAAGCCGACCGGATAGCGATCGTCCCCAGCCCGCTGCCCCCGCTGGCCATCGCCCTGCTCGCCGAGCAACTGCGCCAGCTCTCCGGCACCGACCTCGGCCCCGGCGTCCTCGCGGGCGCCGCCCGGCTGCTCACGTACTACCTGCACTCCGGCGCGCTGCTCGGCTCCGTCGCCAAGCTCGACCGCGTCCCGGTCGGCGTCGGCGCCCACGTCAAGTCCCTCGTGCCGGGACGGCACTTCGCCGTCGTCGCGCACCCCGAGCCGTACCTGGCCGAGGCCGAACCGGGCACCGTACCGCCGGGACCCGGCTACCAGACACAGCTCGCCGTCGCGGGCAAGGGCGTCGACCCCGCCTGGGTCACCGGACCGCTCGCCAGCGGCTGGCGCGCCCAGCACCTGCGCGAAGTGCCGCTGCCGACCGACTCCCCACGCTGGTGGGGCACGTCCCGGCTGGTCGAATTCACCGCCTACATCGCCGATGTGGGCATGCTCTACCAACTCGTCACCTCGGTACGGCGCGACACCTGCACCTGGTGCGGGCTCGAAGTCATCGGTGACCAGTGCTTGTTCTGCGCCACACGGCTGGGGGATCGTACGGCTCCGGCGAAGCACGCCGCCGCCCGGCCGGGGCGCGAGGTCGAGACACCGCGCCGCCCCCAACTCGAACCCCACAAGCGATAGGTCCGCCCGCACATGAACTCACGTCAGCGTCGTGGTGTCGTCCTCCTCGTGATCTCCGTGATCTGCGCGGTGGCCGCCTTCGCGGGAGTGCTCGCCGTCGTCAGCGACGCGCGGTCACAGGTCGGACCGAAGGTCACCGCGTACGAACTCAGCGCCGACGTACCGGCGTACCAGGCGCTGACCGCGTCCCAGGTGCACCGGATCCGGATACCGAAGCGCTGGCTGCCGGACACCGCCGTACGCGATCTCGGCCAGCTCCAGGGAAAGATCGCCGCCGTGCCGCTGCGCAAAGGCTCGCTGCTCCAGTCCGACATGGTCGCCGCCCGGCCCGAACTCCAGGCCGGACAGATGGAGATCGCCATCATGATCGACGCCGAGACCGGCGTGGCGGGCAAGATCACCCCCGGCGCCCGGGTCAACATCTTCGCCACCTTCCAGGGCCGCAAGGACACCGACCCCGACGTCTCGAAGATCATCGTGTCCGGCGCGCAGGTCATCGACGTCGGCGAGATCAAGGCCTTCGACAAGAGCGAGAACGCCCAGCGGCTGTCCACCGAAGGCGTGCCGATCACCTTCGCTCTCAACGCCGGGGATGCCCAACGCGTCGCCTACGCCGAGTCGTTCGCGGAACACGTACGCCTCGCGCTGGTCGCCCCAGGTGACAGCTCCGCACCCTCGCAGACCGACCGCACGTACACCCTGAGCGGCGACGGCGGCACCGGAGGCAAGCCGTGACCGTACGCATCCTCGCCGGAACCGCCGACCCCGACGCCGCGCGCGCCCTGCTCGGCCTGCTCGGCCAACTGCCCGGCGCGGAACCGGCACCCGCGCTCGGCGACTCCACGGCGCTGCTCGAAACCCTCACGCGCGCCGCCGAGGCCGGGATCGACGAACTGCCCGAGGTCGTCATCGTGCAGGAGGGCATCGGACCGATGCCCGCCCTCGACCTCATCCGCGACGTCGCCCTGCGCTTCCCCGCCATCGGCGTCGTCCTGCTCACCGCCGACCCCAGCCCCGCCGTGCTCGCCGCCGCCATGGACTCCGGCGCCCGAGGCGTCGTCGGATTCCCGCTCTCCTACGACGAGTTGGGCGCCCGCGTCGAAGCCGCCGCCACCTGGTCGGCCGGCGTCCGCAGACACCTCGGCCCGCAGCGCGCCCTGCCCGCCGTCGCGGGCGGCACCCTCATCGCCGTCGCCGGAGCCAAGGGCGGCGTCGGCACCACCGTCACCGCCGTCCAACTCGCCCTCGCCGCCCACGCGTCGGGCCGCTCCACCGCCCTGGTCGACCTCGACCTCCAGGGCGGCGACATCGCCTCCTACCTCGACGTCCAGTTCCGCCGCTCCATCGCCGACCTCGCCGACATCGCGGACGTCTCCTCCCGGGTCCTGCACGACGCCATGTACGTCCACGAGTCCGGCCCCGCCCTGCTGCTCGCCCCCGCCGACGGCGAACGCGGCGAGGACGTCACCGACCGCTCGGCCCGCCTCGTCCTCGCCGCACTCCGGCAGCGCTACGAAGTCGTCGTCGTGGACT
Source organism: Streptomyces sp. NPDC087422 (assembly GCF_044744145.1). NCBI lineage: Bacteria > Bacillati > Actinomycetota > Actinomycetes > Kitasatosporales > Streptomycetaceae > Streptomyces > Streptomyces sp. NPDC087422. The sequence continues at coordinate 69,500 of NZ_JBIUXT010000007.1, forward strand.
GCGGCACCCAGATGACCAGCGCCAACGCCGTCGCCGTCGAGGTCGCCGACGCCGCCGTCCTCGTGCTCACGCCCGACGTCATCGCCGTGCGCGCCGCCAAGCGCATGGTCCGCATGTGGGACCGGCTCCAGATCCGCAAGCCCCAGGACACCACCGCCGTCGTCAACCGCCACACCCGCGGCACCGAGATCCAGCCGTCGCTGATCGGCCGCATCACCGGCACCCGCATGGCGACCTCCGTCATCCCCGCCGGATTCCGCGAACTCCAGGCCGTCATCGACGCCGGCCGCCTCCAGGACCTCGACGCCCGCTCCACCGTCAAGGCCGGAATCTGGGCACTGGCAGGGGAGTTGGGCCTGGTCAGCGGCGCGACGCTGCCCGCCGCACGCGGGAAGAAGCAGCGCCGCGAGCGGTCCGAACGCGGCGACCGGGGCCAGGTCACCCTCGAAACCCTCGGCATGACGCCGATCATCCTCATCACCCTGCTGCTCATCTGGCAGGCGGTGCTGGCCGGTTACACCTTCACGCTCGCGGGCAACGCCGCCGATCAGGCGGCCCGGGCCGCGGCGGTGGGTTCCGACGCCTCCGCCGCCGCGAGCAGCGACCTTCCCAGCGCGTGGGGGCCAGGCGACACCTCGGTCAGCCGCGCGGACGGCACTGTCTCGGCGACCGTCACCCTCAAAATGCCCCTCCTCATCCCCGGCATCGGCGACTTCGTCCCCATCTCGGGCCACGCGAAGACGCTGGACGAAACGGCCAAGCGATGAAGCGCTCCCGCCGCCGGGCTCCCGCAGCCCGTACCTCCGCCGTGCGCGCGGTTCCCCGCGCCCCTTCGGGGCCCTCCCGGCGCGGGTTCGGGGGCGGCGCCCCCGAGAGGCACCGCGGGTCCGCCCGGGACCGGGGAGTGGCGTCGCTCGAATACCTCGGAATGCTCCCGTTCCTGCTCCTGATCGCCCTCGCGGGCATCCAACTCGGCCTCGTCGCGTACTGCGGCGAACAGGCCGGCACAGCGGCCCGTACGGCGGCCAGGACCGCCGCGCAGGCGGGCCCGAACGGGGGAGAGGCGGCCGGCCAGCAGGCCGGCCAGGCGGCGGTGAGCGACTGGCTGACCGCGACGATCCGGTTCACGACGTCCGACACGACGACCGTGACCGCGCAGGCCACGGTGAAGGTCCCGTCCGTCCTGCCTGGCGTCAGCTTCTTCGACCCCGTGAAGCGCTCCGCCACCATGCCGAAGGAGGACACGACACGATGAGCCTCCGTGCCCGCCTCGCCGTCGAAGAGGCGACCCCGCAGACGCAGGAAGGCCACATGGTGGCCGTCTACCGCGCGAAACTGCTCCAGGAGATCGACCTCGCGGAGATGTCGGCGCTCGCGCCGGGCGAGCGCAGGGCCCGGCTGGAACGGGTGCTCGGCCACATCATCAGCCGCGAGGGCCCGGTGCTGTCCACGGCGGAACGCGCCGCGCTGATCCGCCGCGTGGTGGACGAGGCGCTCGGCCTCGGCATCCTGGAACCGCTGCTCGAAGACCCCACCGTCACCGAGATCATGGTCAACGGCCCCGACAAGATCTACGTCGAGCGCGGCGGCCGGGTCGAGGCGGTCGCCGCCCGCTTCTCGTCGGCGGAACAGCTCCTCCAGACCATCGAGCGGATCGTCTCCACCGTCAACCGCCGTGTGGACGAGTCGAATCCGATGGTCGACGCCCGGCTGCCGTCGGGCGAGCGCGTCAACGTCATCATCCCGCCGCTGTCTCTGACCGGACCCACGCTCACCATCCGCCGCTTCCCGCGCGCGTACACGCTCCAGGAGCTGATCGCCCTCGGGACGCTGGACGAGCACATGCTGTTGCTGCTCTCGTCGTTCGTGCGCGCGAAGTGCAACATCATCGTCAGCGGCGGTACGGGCTCGGGCAAGACCACGCTGCTCAACGCGCTGTCCGGGCTGATCCCCGACGGCGAGCGGATCATCACGGTCGAGGACGCGGCCGAACTCCAGCTCCAGCAGGAGCATGTGATCCGGCTGGAGTCGCGCCCGCCCAACGTCGAGGGCGAGGGCCGGATCACGATTCGCGACCTCGTACGCAACTCGCTGCGGATGCGCCCCGACCGGATCATCGTCGGTGAGGTCCGCGGCGGCGAGACCCTCGACATGCTCCAGGCGATGTCCACAGGACACGACGGCTCACTGGCCACCGTGCACGCCAACTCCGCCGAGGACGCGGTGCTCAGGCTCCAGACGCTCGCGTCGATGAGCGAGGTCAAGATCCCCTTCGAGGCGCTGCGCGACCAGATCAACAGCGCCGTGGACGTCCTCGTCCAGCTCAACCGCCACATCGACGGCACCCGCAGGATCGGCGAGATCGCCGTCCTGTCCTCCCGCGGCCGTGACGTCTTCCGGCTCACCTCCGCGACCCGCTTCCGCGCGGAACCGCTCGGCGTCGACCGCATCGTCCGCGGCTGGTACGAACACCGGCCCGTCCCGCGCGAGATCGCCGAGCGGCTCTACCTGTCCGGCGAACACGTACCCGCCGCCTTCGGCATCGGCGCGAGCGAACTCGAACTCGACAGCAGGGAGGCGAAGTGACCGCCGTTCCGCAAGAAATGACGGCGGTCGCGGCCCCGCCCGGCAGCGGTCTCCCGCACCTGGCAGCGAGCCCCGGATTCGCCTCGGGACCGTACCCGCTGCTCGTGCTCGGCGTCAGCGTGCTCGCCCTCGCACTGGCCGTGTGGGGCGGCCACGCCTGGCGCGGCGGCAGGGCCGACCGCGCCGCGCTCGTCGACCGGCTCGCCGGCGACTTCGGCGGCGGCCCCCGCGAATCGGCCTTCGCCGGACTCGACCGCCGCGTACGCCGCTACGCCTGGGGCCAGCGCCTCGCGGGCCGACTGGCCGCTACCGGAACGAACTTGACGCCAGGTCAGTTCACCGCGGCCGCGGTCGGCGTCGTCCTCGTCGCGTGGGTGCTCGCCGCGGCGGTCCTCGCCCCCTTCTTCGGGCCGATCGCCGCACTCATCGCGGGCTGGTCCGCGTACAGCTTCCTGGAGTGGCGCCGCCGCGTCCGTACCGAGCGCTTCATCGCCCAACTCCCCGAACTTGCACGCGTCCTGGCCAACGCCACCCAGGCCGGGCTCGCCCTGCGCACCGCCGTCTCCATGGCAGCGGAGGAGCTGGACGCGCCCGCGGGCGAGGAGCTGAAGCAGGTCGCGGACGCGATGGCGGTGGGCCACTCCATCGAGGACGCGCTGGCCGAGCTGCAACAGCGGCTGCCCAGCCGCGAGTTGGTCGTGCTGGTCTCCACGCTGGTGCTCTCCAGCCGCGCGGGCGGCTCCGTCGTCGAGTCGCTGCGCAACCTCACGGTCACCCTGGAGGAGCGCAAGGAGACCCGGCGCGAGATCCGCACCCAGATGTCCCAGGTCACCGTCACCGCCTACGCGGTCCCGGTCATCGGCATCGGCTCCCTGCTGCTCCTCAACCAGATCATGCCGGGCTCGCTCAGCGCCATGACCGGCTCCACCGTCGGCCGGATCTGCGTCCTGGTCGCCCTGGGCCTGTACGTGGTCGGCTTCGCGCTGATCCGCCGGATGTCGAGGATCGACGTATGACCGCGACCGTGCACACCTCACGCGGCAACCGGCCGGTGACCGGAGGGAATTCCCGATGCTCCTGATCGGCCTCGTCCTGGCGGCGGTCGTCGCCGCGGGCGTCGTCGGCGTCGTCCACGCCGTCGCACTCCTGCGCGCCGACGTGAAGCTCCCCGACGACCTGGCCCTCGCGCTGGAAGTCGGCAGGACCCGGACGACCCGTACCGGCAACGCCATCGACCGGATCGGCATCCGCTGGGCGCCGATGGTGATGCGGATGATGGGCCCGGCCCGGATCGCCAAAATGCGCGCCCGGATCGACCACGCGGGCCACCCGCACGGCCTCACCGTCGAGCGCTACGCCGCCCGCCGCGCCGTCTACGGCGGCCTCGGCGGCTTCGCGGCCCTGCTGCTGCTCGTCCAAGGGCACTGGATTCTGGCCCTGTTGCTCGCCGCGTACGCCTGGTGGTGGGCCGACCTCGGCATCTGGCTGGCCGTCCGCCGCCGCCGCGACGACATCGAACGCACCCTCCCCGACTTCCTCGACGTCCTCGCCGTCGTCGTCAGCGCGGGCCTCGGCTTCCGCCAGGCCCTGGAGCGCGTCAACGCCGTGTACCAGGGCCCCTGGTCGGACGAGATCCGGGTCGCCCTGCGTCAGATGGACGTCGGCGTCAGCCGCCGCGACGCCTTCGACCAGCTCCGCAGGCGCAACCGCAGCGACCAGGTCGGCCAGTTCGTCACCGCCCTCCAGCAGGGCGAGGAACTGGGCGCCCCGATCGCCCGCACCCTCCTCCAGATCGCCAACGACATGCGCCGCACCGAGGCCCAGAACGCCCGCCGCCGCGCCGCCCGCATGGTCCCGCGCGCCACCGGCGTCATCACCACCATCCTCGTCCCGGCGACCATGATCCTGCTGATCACCGGCACGATCATGGGCTCCCACATCCAGTTCGGCGACACCTTCGGCAGCGGCGGATGACGGGGCGGGTGACGGTTCGTACGCCGGGTCGGGTGCCGGCGCGGGTGTCGGAGTGGGCGCCGGCGCGGACGACCGGGCGGATGACGGTCGTGGCCGCCGGACGCGGCGGGCGCGTGACCGGTGACGATGAGCGGAGATGGCGGCCGATGACCGGAGATGAGCGGTTGATGACCTGGCGATTACCGTGATCCGCTGGCCACACAGTGTGATCAACCGGCATGCTGTAAGCGCCAATTGGCGCAGAACGGGCTGCGGATGTCCGAGGTTCGGGTGTACCTTTGCATTCGCAACCATATTTGCACCTGCAATCAGAACCGATCCGCTGCGGACGGCAACACGACCAGCGAGAGGCGGTGCGCCGTGGACACCTACCCCGACAGGTGGAACGCGGCCGTCGCACGCATCCGTCAGGTGACGAAGAATGGGGCGAACGATGATGAACAGGTGGGTAGTCCGGCGCTACACGGACACCGAGATCTGGCTGCGCGACCGCACGGACAGACTCGCGGCCCGGATCGCCGACCGGTCGGCGGACGGGTCGGCCGACAGGGGTCAGACGTCGTTCGAGTATCTCGGGATCGCGGTGGTGATCGCGGTGATCATCGGAGTGCTGGCGGGGACGACGGACATCGGCACGAAGATCAAGGACGGCATCAACTCGATGATCGACAAGATCACCGCCGGAAACGGCAAGTAGGCCGGTTCGGGGATGACCGCGGTCAGACCCTCGGCATCTACATCGTGTCCATGGCCGCGCTGTTCTTCCTGGCCTTCGCGTACTTCGCGGTCGGCCAGGCCGCGGTCGTCCGCAACTCCGCCCAGACCGCGGCGGATTCGGCGGCGCTGGCCGCCGCTCGCGCGGACCGTGATGCCGCGTCCGCCGACTTCCTCGCCGCACTGACCTCGGGCGACCTCGTCCAACTGGGCAAACTGCTGGCGAATTTGGGGTCGCACGACGCGGAGGCGTGCGCTGCCGCGTCCTCGTACGCCGGGCAGAACGACGCCGCCGTGGACGCTCCGGACGGCTGCGGCCGGGCCTCCGGCGTACCGCTCGGATACACCGTCTCCGTCACGACCCTGGGCACGGTCGGCACCTCGGTGGTCGACGGCACCGAGACCAAGCACGCCAAGGCCACCGCCACCGCGGTGGTCGAACCGCGCTGCGGACTTGGCGACAAGGACGGCAACGCGATCGGATTCATCTGCAACGGCGACCATGTGACGGTCGATCCGACGGCGGGCGGCTTCGTGCTGGACCTGTCGACCTTCTACACCGTCCACTTGAGCAAGTGACGGCGGCCGAGCGATGAGGGAACGGGGAACGATGCGATACGGGCACAGGGCGACGATTGCGGTGGCGTTCGCCGCCGGTGCCGCCATCACGCTGGCGGGTTGCGGTGGCGGAGGCGGCGGCGGTGACAAGGCGGACAACAAGCCGTCCACCTCCGCGAGCGCGTCGAAGAACCCTGGATCGAGTGGCGGTGACACCGCCGCGCCGAGCGCCACCGCGACCCAGGTCCTCGCCCAGATCAAGGGTGAGAGGGACATCGAGGTCACCATCAACTCGGCTGTGCGGGACTCCGGCGGATTCGTCACGGTCCAGGGGGTTGTCACCAACAACGGCACGAACATCTTCAACGCGGACAACTGGGTCGGCAACGAGACCGCGCTGTCCTCGTCCGGCGCGTCGGTCGCGGGCGCGGTCCTCGTCGACGAAGCCGGAAAGAAGCGCTACTACGTACTGCGCGACACGGACGGCAAGTGCCTGTGCACGATGAAGCTGCTGAGTGTCCAGCCCAAGGAATCCCGCCCCTTCTTCGCGCAGTTCCCCGCCCCGCCGGAAGCCACCACCCAAGTGTCGTTCGAGCTGCCGACGATGCCGCCCGCGAAGATCACGATCTCGGAGGGGTGAGGACGATGAAGCGCAACGCGTCGCCGCCCGGGGCGGCATCCCGCGCCGGAGGGCAGCGGGCCGCCCTGTCCGCGGGCGTGGTGATCGTGCTCGTGCTGGCCGCCGGGACGGTGGCCGGGGGGACCGCGGCCGTGGCCGACACGAATCCGCCGCCCACGGCCGGTGACAGCACGCCGACGGCCCCCGTGCGGATCGACCCGACGTCGCCAGGACTCAGGCTGCCGGAGGGCTCGACGCTGGCGCCGGCGAAGGTCCTGGACATCGTGTCCGTGACGGACGAGTCGTCGACGAAGGCGAGCCAGCCGGAGCAGCGGCAGGAGACGTCGAACTCGACGGTCACCTACGCGCTCCAGTCGGAGGTGCTGTTCAAGAAGGACAGCGCCGTGCTGTCGCCCACGGCGACCTCGCGGATCCAGGCCATCGCGGACGACATCACCGCACGCCATGTGACGTCACCCATCCGGGTGTTCGGGTTCACGGACAATCTCGGCAGCTCCGAGCACGGCATGGTGCTCTCGAAGCAACGCGCCGACGCCGTTTACCAAGTCCTGGCAACGGAAATGGGCAGCGCCGGTGACCCGTCCCACACGTTTCAGGTCCGTGGGTACGGCGAGGACTACCCGATTGCCGACAATTCGTCCGAAACCGGACGCAGTCAGAATCGCCGCGTCGAGATCACTTTCACGCCACCTGCCGCGTAACGTGCTGAGCGGTCGCTCTGACGCGGTACGGTGTAACTCCCCCCCTCGGGCCGGTTCGCTCTCCCCCCCTGCGAACCGGCCCGTTTTTCTTTTCCCGCACCCGCACCCGCACCGCACGCGCGCGGCCCCCATAGGCCGCCCCCGCAGGGCCCCCGCGAACACCCCCCTCAGCCCGCCTCCACCCCCGCCGCCCGCAGCGGCCGGTAGGCCAGCCCCAGGCTGCGGTAGAGCCGCAGCGCCGGGGCGTTGGAGTCGTCGACGATCAGGGCGGCGGTGCCGTGAACGGCCAGCGCCTCCGCGACGACGAGCGCGCAGACCTCGCGGGCCAGCCCCCGGCCGCGCGCCGCCGCGGCGGTCGCGACCCCCGCCACGTACCCGACCGTCGGCGCGCACCAGGTGAGCGCGGCGACCGCGGCCAGGCGCCCGTCCACGCGGGCCCCGGCCCACCGGTCCCGCGCGCCGGGGCGGCCGGGGTAGGCGTACGAGGCGGGGAAGGCGGTGTCCAGCAGGGCGCCCACCTCCGGGGCGGCGCTGTCCGGAAGCCACCGGGCGGAATCGTCTCCCGAGGGGACGGGCCCGACCGGCGGCCCCGTACGGTCCATCCAGCCGAAACCGGCCACCGGCCGCAGCGAGGGCGCCGCGCGCACGACCGTGTCGATCAACTCCCGGTCGCCGAGCGGCCGATAGCTCGGGCCGACCTCGCGCAGCACCTCGCGTACGAGCGGGACGGCGTCGTCCGCGGGGCCGGTGACCGCGAGCCGGTCGAGCAGCGACAGGTTCGGCGCCGCCACCGCGACCGCCGCGCCGCGGACGAAGGCCCGGCCCGCGCTCAGGTCCTGCGCCGCCCAGCGGCACAGCGAGTCGTCGGTGGGCAGGTCGCGGAGGCGGCCGATCTCGTGGGTGGAACGGGCGGAAGAGGTCGCGGGCATTCCGCATGCCTATCAAGGAGATGCGGGCCGCCGCATCGTAGATTGCCCGCATGCGGAACAAAACGGCGAAAAGCCGCCGGTATTCGCTCACCGGCGCCGCCCTGACCTGCCTGGTCCTGGCCACCCTCTCCGCCTGCTCGGTCGGCGCCGGAGCCCCGGACGGCTGGCGCTATCTGCGGGCCGACCCGCTGGCGGTCGCGGTCCCCAAGACCTGGCAGGACGTGCGCGGCGGGGCGGTGCTGCGCGGCCCTGACGGCCGTACGGACGCCGAGGTCGCCGTCAGCGCCAATCCGGGCGCCGGCGGTCCCCCCGACAAGGCGACGGCCACCGCCCTCGCCACCGCCCGCAAGGAGTCGCTGGACTTCGACGGCCAGCCCGGCCAGGTCCTCAGCTACGTCCAGGCCGCCCCCGACGGCCGCCCCGCCGCCCGCGTCGAGGTCCGCCTGCACGACTACGAGGGCCACCCGGTCACCGTCCGCGCCTGGACGGCCGACGGCGCGGCCGACCCGATGCTGCTGCGCCGGATCATCGACAGCATCGAATTCGCCACCGACCCGAACCGCTAGGGCGTGTCCGGCCCCTCGCCCACGTCCGCCGCCAGCCGCACCCCCTTGCGCACCCCCCACCGCGCCAGCGCGCCCGCCTCCGCCTCCAGGACGTGCCGGGCCAGCAGTCGGGGGCGGCCGACGCGGCCGGGCGGCATCGTACGGACGGCCAGGACGCGCAGCCGGCGGTCCAGATAGGCGACGTCGATCGGAAACCGCATCCGTACGGTGTGCACGCTGGAGGCCGGGGTCAGCAGCAGGGCGCCCTCGATCCCGTCCAGGCCGAGCAGCCCGCGGGTCCGCGCCCGGTACGACGCGGCGACCCGCAGCGGCACCTCGGCGTCGGGCGTACGCAGCGTGCCGTCACCGTCTCGCCAACGTCGGCGCATGGCCACTCCCCGGGGTGCTCGATCAGGCGGCAGGTGACGCGGTACGGGCCCCGTTACGGGTCCGCGGCGGCCGTGTACGGTCGGCCCGGTGCATGTCTATCCGATCGTGGCCGCCGCCGTGTGGGGAATCGTCAGCGGCCTGCCGCTGCCGCGCGCCGCCTACCGGTTGGCCGTCCCCTCAGGTGAGCCGTGGGCGGCGCACTGCCCCGAGGGTCACCCGCTGCCCGAGGGCATACGCGGCTGGCTCGGACCGGCGCGCTGCCCGCGCTGCGCCGAGCGCGGCTCCTACGGCTCCTACGGGCCCGCCGTCGTCCTCGCCCTCGCGTGCGCGCTCGCCTGCGCCGGACTGGCCGCCAGGGTGGGCGCCCACCCCGAACTCGTCGTCTGGCTCCTGCTGGTGCCGCTCGGCCTCGTCCTCGGCCGCGTCGACCTCAAGGTCTTCCGGCTCCCGGACGTCCTCACCTTCCCCGCCTTCTTCGGCACCGCCGCGCTGCTCGGTCTCGCCGCCCTGCTTCCCGATCACCGGGGCTCCTGGCCGCGCGCCCTGTTCGGCGCCCTCGCCGTCGGCTTCGTCTACCTGCTCCTCTTCCTCGTCAACCCCGCCGGCATGGGCTTCGGCGACGTCAAACTCGCCCCCACTCTCGGCCTCGCCCTCGGCTGGTACGGCTGGCCCACCGTCTTCACCGGCACGTTTCTCGGCTTCGCCCTCGGCGCCGTCATCGGCCTCGCCCTCATCGCCACTCGGCGCGCCACCCGCAAGACCCCACTGCCGTTCGGGCCCTTCATGCTCCTCGGCACCCTCACCGCCCTCCTGCTCACCCCCTGAGCCCCCCTCAGTCCCCGCCCCCCTGTCCGCCCGCCCTCCGCAAGACGATGCCCCCCCCCAGGGGCGCGGGGAACTGCGCGCTCGCCCTGCGCAAGGCCAGGCTTTTCAGGGGCGCGGGGAACTGCGCGCTCAGCCCCCACCGGCCCGGTGGTCGGGAGACCACCGAACTGCCCCTCCGGGCCCGGTGGTGACGCGCAGCCATCGCCGTGGCCGGCCGCGCAGTTCCCCGCGCCCCTGAAAAACGCGGCGTACCGCCCGGCGCAGCCGCAGGCCCGGGGCCCGAGCCCCGAAAGAAAGGGGGGTGCCCCCCTCCGCCCGGTGAGGGGCGAAAGGGGGCACCCCCTTTAAACGGAAGCGAGCCGCAGGCTAGGCCTCGCTGCTGACCGACCAGAGGTTGACCCCCTCCGGCTCCACCGCGTGCGCGTCGATGGAGGAGAGCTCCTCGGCGGTGAGGGGGGCGGCGCCGACGGCGGCGACGTTGGCCTCGAGCTGGGCGACGGATGAGGCGCCGATGAGGGCGGAGGTGACACGGGGGTCGCGCAGCACCCAGGACAGGGCGAGCTGGGCGAGCGACTGGCCGCGCGCGGCGGCGATGTCGTTGAGGGCGCGCAGCCGGCCGATGGTCTCGTCGTTGACGAGGCCGGGGTTGAGGGACTTGCCCTGGGCGGCCCGCGACCCCTCGGGGATGCCGCCGAGGTAACGGTCGGTCAGCAGCCCCTGGGCGAGCGGCACGAAGCCGATGCAGCCCATGCCCTCCTCCTCCAGGACGTCCAGCAGGCCCTCGTCCTCGATCCACCGGTTGATCATGGAGTACGAGGGCTGGTGGATCAGCGCGGGCACCCCCAGCTCGCGCAGGATGCGCGCGGCCTCCCGCGTACGGTCGGGACCGTACGAGGAGATGCCGACGTAGAGCGCCTTGCCCTGCTGGACGGCGGTCGCCAGCGCGCCCATCGTCTCTTCGAGGGGCGTGTCGGGGTCGAAGCGGTGGGAGTAGAAGATGTCGACGTAGTCGAGGCCCATGCGGGACAGGGACTGGTCGAGGGAGGACAGCAGGTACTTGCGCGAGCCCCATTCCCCGTACGGTCCCGGCCACATGTCGTAGCCCGCCTTGGTGGAGATGACCAGTTCGTCGCGGTAGGGCCGGAAGTCCTGGGCGAAGAGGGTGCCGAAGTTGGCCTCGGCGGCGCCGTACGGCGGGCCGTAGTTGTTGGCGAGGTCGAAGTGCGTGACGCCGAGGTCGAACGCGCGGCGCAGGATGGCGCGCTGGGAGTCCAGGGTGCGGTCGTCGCCGAAGTTGTGCCACAGACCCAGGGAGACGGCGGGGAGCTTGAGGCCGCTGCGGCCGGTCCTGCGGTACTCCATCGAGTCGTAGCGCTCGTCGGAGGCGCGGTAAAGGGAACGAATATTCACGGTCTCTGCTTATCACGCGGGGGTGTCGGCCCCGCCTCCCCGGTTCGTCCGCGAGCCCTTGTGCGCAGTAGTGTGGCCGCCGGGCGACAGGCCCAGGAGGGGCTGGTGTGCGATGAATCTGCGCGACCTGGTGTACGGGCTGTACTCCCGCAGGGTGGAACGCCGGCTGGACGTGGCGCAGGGCCCCAAGCACATCGGCGTGATCCTGGACGGCAACCGGCGCTGGGCCAAGGCGTCCGGCGGCAGCCCCGAGCAGGGGCACAGGGCCGGGGCCGACAAGATCTCCGAAATGCTCGGCTGGTGCGAGGAGACCGGTGTCGAGGTGGTCACGCTGTGGCTGCTGTCCACCGACAATCTGGACCGCCCCGCCGACCAGTTGGTGCCGCTGCTGGGCATCATCGAGGACGCGGTGCGTGAACTGGCCGCGACCGGCCGCTGGCGCGTGCACCACGTGGGCACCATGGACCTGCTGCCCGCGCACACCCAGTCGGTGCTCAAGGAGGCCGAGCAGGAGACGCACGCGCTCGGCGGCCTGCTGGTGAACGTGGCGGTGGGCTACGGCGGCCGGCAGGAGATCGCCGACGCCGTACGGTCGCTGCTGCACGAGCACGCGGGGCGCGGCACCACCATCGAGGACCTGGCCGAGATCCTGGACGTCGAGCACATCTCGGAGCACCTCTACACGCGCGGCCAGCCCGACCCGGATCTGGTGATCCGCACCTCGGGGGAGCAGCGGCTGTCCGGCTTCATGCTCTGGCAGAGCGCCCACTCGGAGTACTACTTCTGCGAGGTCTTCTGGCCCGCCTTCCGCAAGGTGGACTTCCTGCGGGCGCTGCGCGACTACGCGGCCAGGCACCGGCGCTACGGCACCTGACGACTCCGTACCGGCGCGCCGGTACGGAAGACCCCGTGTAGCCCCTGCCGCGCGGGGCGCGGTGTGGGCCGTACGGGGGGTGTGGGGGCGGCCTGAATCCGGTGCCGCGAGGGCTGGACGACGGCGTGCGGAGGCCGGTTTCTCCCGCGTAATGGCCGGTGAGCGGTCGGTGACCGGGCGATGACCGTCGGATGACTGTCATATGCATTCGCATGGGCGACGGTTTTCCAGGGCATATCACTGGGAGACCGGCATCCGGCCCATGGTTGCCGGTACCGCAGTTCGACCTCTCCCGAGGGGGTTCGTCCACACGTGGTGACCAGCAAGAATCGCCGTGACAACGACCGGCGCACGTACGTACTCGACACCAGCGTGCTGCTCGCAGACCCCAATGCCATCGCCCGCTTCGACGAGCACGAGGTTGTGCTGCCGGTCGTCGTGGTGACGGAGTTGGAAGCCAAGCGCCACCACCCGGAACTCGGCTACTTCGCCCGCCAGGCGTTGCGGCTGCTGGATGAGTTCCGGATCCGCTACGGCCGTCTGGACGCACCGATTCCGATCGGTGACGTCGGTGGCACGCTGCGTGTCGAGCTCAACCACTCGGATCCCGGGGTGCTCCCCGCCGGATTCCGGCTCGGTGACAACGACTCGCGCATTCTGGCGGTCGCCCGCAATCTGCAGGCCGAGGGGTACGACGTCACCGTCGTCTCCAAGGATCTGCCGCTGCGGGTGAAGGCGTCCTCCGTCGGCCTGCTGGCCGAGGAGTACCGGGCCGAGCTGGCGATCACCTCGGGCTGGACGGGAATGGAGGAACTGCTGGTCGGGGCGGACGAGGTGGACACCCTCTTCGCGGAGGAGTCCATCGCGCTGCCCGAAGCGGCCGAGCTGCCGGTGCACACCGGCCTGGTGCTCCAGTCCGAGCGCGGCAAGGCGCTGGGCCGGGTCACCGAGGACGGCCGGGTGCGGCTGGTGCGCGGCGACCGCGAGGCGTTCGGCATCCACGGCCGCAGCGCGGAACAGCGGATCGCGCTCGATCTGCTGCTCGACCCCGACGTCGGCATCGTGTCGATGGGCGGGCGCGCGGGTACCGGCAAGTCCGCGCTGGCCCTGTGCGCGGGCCTCGAAGCCGTCCTGGAGCGCCGTCAGCACCGCAAGGTGATGGTCTTCCGGCCGCTGTACGCGGTCGGCGGCCAGGAGCTGGGCTATCTGCCCGGCAGCGAGGCGGAGAAGATGAGCCCCTGGGCTCAGGCCGTCTTCGACACGCTGTCGGCCGTGACGTCCAAGGAGGTCATCGAGGAGGTCGTGGCGCGCGGCATGCTGGAAGTGCTGCCGCTGACCCACATCAGGGGCCGTTCGCTGCACGACGCCTTCGTGATCGTCGACGAGGCCCAGTCGCTGGAGCGGAACGTCCTGCTGACCGTCCTGTCGCGGATCGGCGCCGGATCGCGGGTGGTCCTCACCCACGACGTGGCGCAGCGCGACAACCTCCGGGTGGGCCGTTACGACGGTGTCGTGGCGGTGGTGGAGAAGCTGAAGGGCCATCCGCTGTTCGCCCACATCACCCTCAACCGCTCCGAGCGGTCGCCGATCGCCGCTCTCGTCACCGAGATGCTGGAGGACGGCGGGGCCTGACCGGGGCACGGCCCCCGAATGGCGGGGGGCCTGAAGTGTCCGGATTTACTGAGTGATAGCGTGAGTTGAGGCTGCTGCGCCCGGCGTGAAGGGCGCAGCAGCCTAGCGTTTTACGGGGTCCGCCGCTCGGATTTACCCTCCTCCGCAGCGTGTGAGCTTTGCCACTCAACCGGAAATTGCCGCGCGGCGTCCGCGTACGGCAGGGTGTGAGGCTGTCAGGCCCCGCTTATGGCACTCCTACACCCTCAGGGGTGTGGGAAGAGCAGCTCCACACAAATCCACATCGACCGCCATGAGCCGCCCGAGCACCACGCGGGACTCCTCCGGGAGTTCGCACCGGGCCAGTGCCCCCGTGACCGACCGGCCCGTATTGGCGGACCGGCAGGAAGGGGACCGTGCCAGGGGCACGATTTCGTCCGTGAGGTCACCCATCGGGCGATGCTGGAAGGAAACCGTGTGAGCCGGATCTCGGTCCGGGGACTCGCGGTGGCTTCGGCCACTGCGGTCACCACTGTGGGCGCCGTCGTAGGCGTCGCGTCGGGCGCCGACCAGGGCTCTTCCGAGCCTGTCGAAGCAGCCGGCACGACGACCCTCCTTGCGGACATTCCCGCTGGGCAGCAGATTCAGCAGGCTTCGCTGACCGAGCAGGTGCAGGCGCAGTCGGACGCCGCCGATGCCACGGCCCGGCAGTCCGCTGAGCAGACCGCCCGCGTCCAGGCGGCCAAGGACGCCGCCGCCAAGAAGAAGGCGGCGGACGAGGCGGCTGCCAAGGAGAAGCAGCGCAAGCTCGAAGAGGCCGCCAGCCGGGGCGGTGGCGACTCACGTGCCACGTTCCCCGTCACGGCCTCGTACACGGTGGCGCAGGTCAAGGCGATGGCGCAGACCATCGTCGGCGGCGACCAGTTCGCGTGCTTCTCCAACATCGTCTCCCGCGAGAGCGGCTGGAACTACACGGCGACCAACCCCTCCTCCGGGGCGTACGGCCTGGTTCAGTCCAACCCCGGTTCGAAGATGGCCTCGGTCGCCTCGGACTGGCGGACCAATCCGGCCACGCAGATAAAGTGGGGCCTCAACTACATGAACAGCCGGTACGGCAGCCCCTGCGGCGCCTGGTCGTTCTGGCAGAGTCACAACTACTACTGAGCCGACGGCGCCCAGCCGTCAGGCGGCAGTGCGCGGTATCTCTCCGCAAGCCCCCGAGCCCTCAGGGCCGGGGGCTTGTGCGTGTCCCGGAACGGGGTAGGCGCGGGGAGGATGTGGGAGGCAACCCTCCTCGCGAATAACATCGTCATTCTCAGCAGTTCCACAGATGGTCGACGGGGTCAGGGGAGAGCAATGCCGGACAAGCGCCACTGGAGCGCCGTACTGGCCTCCGGGCTGGCCAATATCGCCGGACGGATCGACGAACGCCAGGCGGCGGTGAACGCGAGCCGCGGCGTCGGCGCCGCGATCGAGGACCCGCGCCGCGACTCCTCGGACGCCGCTCCCGCCACCGACCCCTCCGCCGGTGCGGACCGGGGGGCCGACACGCCCGACGCGGCCTCCGAACCGGGCGGCGGGAAGCGTACGGCGAAGGCCGCCGGTGCGGGAGGCGGGGCCGTCGCGCCCCCGCCCGTCGTCGTCGTGCCCGCGCCGCGCGCGCCGCAGCCCGATCCGGTGTCGGCCGTGCCGTGGAGCATGCGCGTCGGCGCCGAGGTCGGCTGGCGGCTGCTGGTGCTCGCGGGCACCGTCTGGGTGCTGATGCGGGTGATCGGCGCCGTACAGCTCGTGGTGCTGGCCTTCACCGCCGGCCTGCTGATCACCGCGCTGCTCCAGCCGTTCGTCGCCCGCCTCAAGCGGCGCGGTGTGCCGCGCGGGGTGGCGACGGCCATGGTCTTCGTCGGCGGCTTCGTCATCATGGGCCTGGTCGGCTGGTTCGTGGTCTGGCAGGTGATGGACAACATCAGCAATCTGTCGACCAGCCTCCAGGACGGCGTCAACGAGGTGAAGAAGTGGCTGCTCAACAGCCCCTTCCACGTCACCGACGACCAGATCAACCAGGTCGCCAAGAACCTCCAGGAAGCGATCGGCTCCAACACCAAGGCGCTGACCGACGCCGGGCTCCAGGGCGTCACCGTCATCGTCGAACTGCTCACCGGCATACTGCTGGCGATGTTCAGCACGCTGTTCCTGCTCTACGACGGGCCGAACATCTGGAACTGGTTCCTCAAGCTGTTCCCCGACGCGGCCAGGGACGGGCTGGCCGGCGCCGGTCCGCGCGCCTGGCGCACCCTCACCCTGTACGTGCGCGGCACGGTGATAGTCGCCCTCATCGACGCCATCTTCATCGGCGTCGGCATCTTCTTCCTCGGCGTGCCGATGGCCGTGCCGCTGGCCGTGGTCATCTTCCTGTCGTCCTTCGTGCCGCTGGTCGGCGCCGTCGCCTCCGGCTTCATCGCGGTCGTCGTGGCCCTGGTCACCCAGGGGCCGTTCACCGCGCTGATGGTGCTGGTCGTCGTGCTCGCCGTCCAGCAGATCGAGGGGCACATCCTCCAGCCCTTCATCCTCGGCCGCGCCGTCCGCGTCCACCCGCTGGCCGTCGTCCTGTCCGTCGCCGCCGGTTCGATGATCGCGGGCATCGGCGGCGCCGTCGTCGCCGTGCCGCTGGTCGCGGTCGGCAACACGGTGGTCGGCTACCTCAGGGCCCACACCAAGGAGCGGGCGGCGGCCGCAGCCGGTCCGCACGGCGCGACGGCCTACGAGATCGCCCCGGTCACCACCCGTCAGCCCCCGGCGGACCCGGAGGCCCCGGCCTCGGGCGGCCCGACACCGGACGGCCCCGGTCCCGAGGGTTCCGGTCCCGAGGGTTCCGGTCCTGAGGGTTCCGGTCCTGAGGGTTCCGGTCCTGAGGGTTCCGGTCCCGAGGGCCCCGGCCCGAACGGTCCCGGCCCGGACGACCGGGACCCCTCCCACGAGGACGACCACACTCACGAGGGCGCGTCCGCCTAACAGCGCCCCCGCGACCGCCCCCGCCTCCGACCGCCCCCGCGTCCCCCCTCCGGACGCGGGGGCGGTCGCGTCGTTCGCCCTTCGCCCTTCGCCCTATTCGGTCCGCAGACCGTCCGGCCGCATCAGCCGCCACAGCGGCGGCAGGCTGAGGAGGGTGACGGCCAGGACGACGGACGCGCCGATCGCCGACATCTGGGCGACGATCGCCCAGTCGACGTGGAACGTACGGCCGACCATCGCCAGGAGCGCGGCGCCGAGCCCGAGCCCGCCGACACAGGCGAGGACCAGGCCGAGCGCCATCGGAATGGCCGTCTGCCACAGCACCGACCAGGCCAGAGCGGTGCGCCGGGTGCCGAAGGCGACCAGGACGGCGAGCAGCTTCTTGCGGTCGCGGAGCTGCTCCAGCATCGTGACCAGCAGGCTGGCGCCGATCAGCGCCATGGTGATGGCCGCGCCCACGAACAGGCCGCGCCGCAACTGGCCGTACTGCGTCTGCGTGGTGCTGTCGCTCACGGCCGAGACGGTGACCGTCGGGCCGAGCGCGGCCCCGGTGTTGCGCAGGTACTCCACCGCGTCCCGCTTGCCCGCGTCGAGGTTGACCATGACGACGGCCGTGGGATCGGCCAGCTTCGACTGGTCGACGGCCTCGGGGGTCAGCAGGACGCCCCAGTTGGTCTGACCGCGCGGGTCGGTCCGCGCCGTGACCGAACGGGCGTCGGACGGGACCGTCCACAGCCGCGGAGCGCCGGTGTACGGCAGGGCGCCGGTGTTGAGGTCGAGGCGCTTGCCGGGCTTGGCGTACTTGGCCAGGTCCGCGTTGGACGACGCGCCCCACTGCTCGTTGTTGGGCACGATGTAGACGCTGCCCGCCCCGCAGGAGCCGATGTCGGCCATCTGCCGCAGCGTGTCGCAGTCGGCGACCAGCAGCGGGATGTAGGCGGTCTCGGCGTCGGGGCCGAGCTTGCTGGCGTCCGGCTGCGTGGCCCGCGTGTCGATGAAGCCGTACGCCCGCGCCACGCCGGGCGTCGCCCGGACCTTCGCGGTGTAGTCGACCGCCTGCCGCGCGTCGGCGGTCGGCGCGCTGACGGTGGCCTGGATACGGGACGTGTCGGCGCCCGTGGAGTGCACGAAGGTGTCGTTGACGCCCGCGAAGAGCATCTGGAGCGCGATGGCCCCGGCGACCGCGACCGTGACGCCGCTGACCATCCGCGCCGATCCGTTGCTGTTCAACTGGAGCCTGCGGGTGGCCAGTTGCCAGGCGACCGGCCCGCCGCGCAGCCGTCCGACGACGGCCTCCACGACCCAGGGCAGCACCGTGGTGACACCGAACAGCAGCAGCACCGCGCCCGCCGCGGTCTGGTACTCGTTGACATGCGCGTCGCTGCCGTTGACCGAACCGAACAGCGGGACCAGCAGGCCGATGCCGACCAGCGGCACCAGCAGCCGCCACCACAGGGTGCGGCGCCGGCCGAGCCCCTGGCGGACCACGCCGAGCGGTTCGATCGCCGTGCCGCGCAGGCTGACCAGGGTCACGGCGACGGCCGCCACCGGGACCGCCAGCACGATCAGCGTGGTGAGCGCCGCGTTCGGCGTCATGTCGGCGGG
The DNA here is from genome assembly GCF_044744145.1 of Streptomyces sp. NPDC087422. Classification (NCBI taxonomy): domain Bacteria; kingdom Bacillati; phylum Actinomycetota; class Actinomycetes; order Kitasatosporales; family Streptomycetaceae; genus Streptomyces; species Streptomyces sp. NPDC087422. The sequence continues at coordinate 87,871 of NZ_JBIUXT010000007.1, forward strand.
AAAGGCGCTGATGTCGTGGATCGTGAAGTGCGAGGCCAGCTGCCGACCGGTGAAGAAGAACACCGCGCCCAGCACCAGCCCGAACAGCGACCCCAACAGGGCTTCCCCCGCGGCGATTCTGCGGGTCATCCGGATGTCCGCGCCGACCAGCCGCATCGCCGCCAGCCGCCGGTCCCGCCGCTCGCCGCCCAGCCGTACCGCCGCGCCGACGAAGACCGCGACCGGCAGCAGCAGCACCACCAGCATGACGACCAGCAGCAGCGTCAGCACCGGGCTCATCGCCTCGGACGGGGCGTGGTAGCCGTACGAGGTGACCCGCGTGGCGTTGCCGTGCCCGTAGTTCTCGTCACGGGCGGTGAGCTGATCGCTGCCCGCGTAGTACAGCAGCTCGCTCGGGCCCATCAGCCCGGCTTCCCCGACGGTGCCGGTGATCTTGTACGGGATGCGCTCGCGCAGCAGCGGCGTGGAGTTCAGCAGCTTTCGCAGCGCGGGGGAGACCACCATCTCCCCGGCGCCCGGCAGATGGGCGACGCCGGGCGGCGAGGGCGCCTTGGCCCCCTCGGCCTGGAGCAGCGAGCCGCCGATCTGCGAGTCCCGGTAGACGGTCCTGACGTCGGCCACCAGGAGCGAGCGGTCGGACGGCTTGGCGATGAACGTGGCGGAGGAGGTGTCGCGGGCCACCCGCTTCTGCTCCCGCGTGTCCAGCATGGCCGGTACGGCGGCGGCGAGCAGCAGCAGCGCCACGCCGAGCCCGACGCCGACGGCGGTCAGCACCGTACGGGTCCAGCCCTCGCGTCCGCCGCCCGCCGCGAAACGCGCGCCGAGCGCGAGGTCGCGCGCCCAGGTCCGCACGCCGGCCGGCTGGTCCGGTGCCTCGGTGCCGTGAGGTTCGCGGCTGTTCATGACACCCGCTCCATGTCGCGCGACTTCCCGTCCCGCACGACGATCTCCCGGTCGGAGTAGGCGGCCACCCGTGCTTCGTGGGTGACCAGGACGACGGCGGCGCGGGTGTCGTGCGCGGCGTCGGTCAGCAGCCGCATCACCCGCTCGCCGTTGAGCGAGTCCAGCGCGCCGGTCGGCTCGTCGGCGAAGACGACCCGCGGGCCGCCGACCAGCGCGCGCGCCACCGCGACGCGCTGGCCCTGGCCGCCGGAGACCTCGCCGGGCCGCTTGTCGGCGATGTCGGCGACCTCCAGGCGCTCCAGCCACTGCGCCGCCTGCTGCTCGGCCGGCCTGCGCTTGGCGCCGCCGAGCCGCATCGGCATCGCCACGTTCTCCAGGCAGGTCAGCTCGGGTACGAGCTGGCCGAACTGGAAGACGAAGCCGAAGTCGGCGCGGCGCAGCGCGCTGCGCTCGCCGTCCGACATGGCCGACAGGTCGCGTCCCCGGTAGCGCACCTGGCCGGAGTCGGCCTTCACGATGCCGGCCAGGCAGTGCAGCAGGGTCGACTTGCCCGACCCCGAGGGGCCCATGACCGCGACGACCTCGCCGGGCCTGATGCTGAAGTCGGCGCCGTCCAGCGCCGGGGTCGGGCCGTACGCCTTGCGCAGTCCCGCGGCCACCAGCAGCGGCTCGGGTCGGGGCTCGGTCGACGCGTTCATTTGGCCACCTCCGCGGCGAGCTGGTCGAGACGGGCGGCGGTCAGCTCCAGCCACCGCAGATCCGCCTCCAGATGGAACAGGGCGTGGTCGCAGATGAGCTGGTCCGCCAGGTCGCCCGCCGACTTGCGCCGGGTGAGGTCGCGCATCAGCCGCAGGTGCTCGGCGCGCTGGGTGTCGAGCAGGTCGGCGGCCGGGCGGCCGGTCAGCAGCGCCAGCACGACCTTCGTGTACAGCGTGGTCTGGAGGTACGGCTCCGGCTTCTCCGGCTGCGTCAGCCACGTCTCGACGTCCGTGATCCCCGCTTCGGTGATCGCGTACCGCTTGCGCTCGGGGCCGCCGCCCGGCTCTATGCCGTCCACCTCGACCAGGCCGTTCTTCAGCAGCCTGGCCATCGTCGAGTAGACCTGCCCATAGGCCAGCGGGCGGTCGTGTCCGAACCGTTCGTCGAATGCGCGCTTGAGGTCGTAGCCGTGGCGCGGGCCGGACTCCAGGAGTCCGAGCAGGGTGTGCCCAATTGACATGCGGAGCACTGTACACCACGGGTATACACACCATGTATACGCACCGGAGCGCTGCCTTCCGCCGCCGTGCGGTGGTGTCGGGAGGGGGCCGGTGGCGGGCGGGGCCTACGTACCGGCCGACGGCTTCGGGGGCCGGCCGCGGCGGGGGAGGGGGCGGGTCGCGCTGGGCAGGCGGCCCGCCTCGGCGAGGGCGCGGCGCAGCAGGAACTCGATCTGCGCGTTGGTGCTGCGCAGCTCCGCCGCCGCCCAGGACGCGAGGGCGTCGTGAACGGCGGGGTCGAGCCGCAGCAGCACCTGCTTGCGTACGGGGCGGGCGGCGGTCTCCCCGCCGCCCGCCCCGTCGGGCCCGTCGTCGGGCGCGGAGGAGGTCACTGGTAGAGGGTGCCCGTGTTCAGGACCGGCTGCGCGGCGCGGTCACCGCAGAGCACGACCAGCAGATTGCTGACCATGGACGCCTTGCGCTCCTCGTCCAGTTCGACGATCCCCTGCTCGGCGATCCGGGACAGCGCCGACTCGACCATGCCGACCGCGCCGTCCACGATCGTCTGCCGGGCGGCCACGATGGCCCCGGCCTGCTGCCGCTGAAGCATCGCGGAGGCGATCTCGGGCGCGTAGGCGAGGTGTGTGAAGCGGGATTCGATGATCTTCACACCGGCCGACTCGACGCGGGCGGCGATCTCGGCGGACAGCCGCTCGGTGATGTCCTCGGAGTTGCCGCGCAGCGAGATCGACTGGCCGTCGTGGGCGTCGTACGGGTAGTTGGTCGCGATGTGCCGGACGGCGGTGTCGGTCTGGATGCTCACGAACTGGACGTAGTTGTCGACCTCGAAGGTCGCCTGCGCGGTGTCCCTGACCTGCCAGACCACGACCGCGGCCAGTTCGATCGGGTTGCCGTACGCGTCGTTGACCTTCAGTGTCGAGGTCTCGTGGTTGCGCAGCCGGGTGGAGATCTTGCGGCGGCTGGTGAAGGGGTTCACCCAGCGCAGGCCGTCCTGCCGGATGGTGCCCTGGTAGCGCCCGAAGAGCTGGCACACCCGCGCCGAGCCCGGCGCGACCTGGGTGAGGCCGAACAGGGTGATGAACGCGCAGAGGACGACCACCGCGCCCGCGACGATCAGCGTGGTCGCGAGGGCGCCGGGGTGGTCCTTGGCGTGCACCGCGCCCGCGACGATCAGCGCCACACCACCGGCCACCACCACCAGCGCGAGCAGCAGAAAGGGCAGACCGGGCATGCCCACCGCCCGTCGCTCCTGCACCCGCGGCGCGGGCATGTCCGGTGCGTCGACGGCGAGCTGTGGTTTCTGGTCCGACATGGCGGGTCCCCGTTCCTCCGAAAAAGTGTCTATCAAAGAGATATCACATTTTCGGGAAACCCAAACCTTGGCAAAGCCTCGAACCCGCACCGGACCCGCACCTGACCCGCCCCCGGACACGATGCAGCCCCGGGGCACGGGACATGATCACGTGCCTCGGGGCTGCGCTTCGGTGGCGTCAGCCGGTCTTGACCTCACCGGCGATCCGGTCGCCCAGCGACTGGTCGACATTGCGCCAGTACGTCAGCGCCCGCTCCAGCACCGGCGCGCTCACCCCATCGCTGAGGTGGCCCGCCACGTTCGACACCAGCCGGGCGCGCGCCGCGTCGTCCAGCACCTCGCGCACCATCGTGCCCGCCTGCCCGAAGTCGTCGTCCTCCGCGTGCAGCGCGTACGCCTCGCGCACCATCTCGCCCGCCGCCCGCCAGCCGGTGACCTCCCCGTACGCCTGCGGCGAAGCGGCCGGTCCGCCGTACGAGTTGGGCGCGTACGGCGCCCCCGCGTTCGACGGCTCGTACCGCATCGGGCCGTCCTTGGCATAGGAGTTGACCGGCGAGTGCGGGCGGTTCGGCGGGAGCTGGGCGTAGTTGGGGCCGATCCGGTACCGGTGCGTGTCCGGGTACGAGAACAGGCGGCCGAGCAGCATCTTGTCCGGGGACGGGCCGATGCCCGGCACCATGTTCGAGGGCTCGAACGCCGCCTGCTCGATGTGGACGAAGTAGTCCTCGGGGTTGTGGTCCAGCGTCATCCGGCCGACCTCGATCAGCGGGTAGTCGCCGTGCGGCCACACCTTCGTCAGGTCGAACGGGTTGAAGCGGTAGTCCGCCGCGTCCTCGAACGGCATGACCTGCACATACAGCGTCCACGACGGGTGGTCGCCGCGGTCGATGGACTCCCACAGGTCCTGCCGGTGGTAGTCGGCGTTCTGGCCCGCGAGGGTGTCGGCGTCCGCCTGGGTGAGGAAGTCGATGCCCTGGTCGGTCTTGAAGTGGTACTTCACCCAGAACTTCGTGCCGCCGCCGTTGACCCACATGTACGTGTGCGAGCCGTAGCCGTTCATGTGCCGGTACGACTTGGGGATGCCGCGGTCGCCCATCAGCCACGTCACCTGGTGCGCGGACTCCGGCGAGAGCGTCCAGAAGTCCCACTGCATGTCGTTGTCGCGCAGCCCGTTGTCCGGGCGGCGCTTCTGCGACCTGATGAAGTCCTGGAACTTGATCGTGTCGCGCACGAAGAACACTGGCGTGTTGTTGCCGACCAGGTCGTAATTGCCGTGCTCGGTGTAGAACTTCAGCGCGAAGCCGCGCGGGTCCCGCCACGTGTCCGGGCTGCCCTGCTCACCCGCGACCGTCGAGAACCGCGCCAGCATCTGCGTGCGCTTGCCCGGCTGGAACAGGTCCGCGCGGGTGAACTGGCTGACGTCGTTGGTCACTTCGAACCGGCCGTACGCCCCGCTGCCCTTGGCGTGCACCACCCGCTCGGGGACCCGCTCCCGGTTGAACTGGGCCATCTTCTCGATCAGGTAGTGATCCTGCAGCAGGATCGGCCCGTCGGCCCCCACGGTCAGCGAGTGCTCGTCGCTCTCGACCGGGATACCGGCGTTGTTGGTGGTGTACGGGGTGCTCATCGAGAGTGTCCTCACGCTCGGGAGTCGTATGACCTCGCTGCTCCCCACCTTCCCACCGAATATGCCTGTCGGCACGCTGAGCCACCTTGCGGTGACCCTCGGTCACGCTGGTGGCCGAGTCGGCTCGCCCCTGTCCGGGGGAGGTCACTGCGGGAGCCCTCTTGCGTCAGCTCACCGCGCGGCTGAACGTGGGTGGGAGCCCTCTTGCGTCAGCTCACCGCGCGGCTGAACGTGGGTGGGAGCCCTCATGCGTCAGCTCACCGCGATCCCCTTTTTTTGCCGCCCTCTCGCCTCCGGCGGCTTAAATCCGGTGTCGACAGTCGATCGTGCTCGCTCCCTCGTTCCTCGGTCGCTGTGCGCGTTCTCCCTTTCAACACCGGCGCCGCCTTCGGCTCGCTGGCTACCGGCGAACCCACCTCACGCAAACGCACCCCACCGGCGAACCCCACCGCGCAGCGGTGACTGGCGGCGCGGCCCTAGATCGGGAGCTCGAACCACACCACCTTGCCCGCGCCCAAGCGGGTGGCGCCCCAGCGTTGGGCCATGCGGTTGACGAGGTAGAGGCCGCGGCCACCTTCCTCCTCCGGGGCGGCGTGGCGCATGCGCGGCAGAAGAGGCGCGTCGTCGCCGACTTCGCAGCGCAGGACGTCGGTGCGCAGGAGGCGCAGGGTGATGGGGCGCTCGGCGTAGCGCACGGCGTTGGTGACGATCTCGCTGACCAGGAGTTCGGCGGCGTCGGACTGGTCCTCGAGGTCCCAGCGGCGCAGGGCCTGGCGGATCAGGCGGCGGGCGCGGCCGGGCGTCTGGGGGTGCGGCTCCAGGAACCAGTAGGCGACGTCGCTGGGCGAGATGCCGTCGAAGCGCGCGGCGAGCAGGGCGATGTCGTCGTCGCGGTCGCCGGGGCCGAGGATCTCCAGCACCTCGTCGCACAGCGGCTCCAGCGGCGGCGGCGAGACCACGCTGGCGGCGTCGTGCAGCCGTTCGCGCAGCAGCTCGATGCCGCCCCACACGTCACGGCTGCGGGACTCGACCAGGCCGTCGGTGTAGAGCAGCAGGGTCGCCCCGGCGGGGGCGGGCAGCTCCACGGCCTCGAAGGGCACCCCGCCGACGCCGATCGGCGCGCCGGGCGGCACGCGCAGCACCTCGGCGAGACCGTCGGCGTGCAGCAGCACCGGCGGCGGGTGGCCCGCGTTGGCGACCACCAGCCGGTGGGCGATCGGGTCGTAGACGGCGTAGACGCAGGTCGCCATGCGGTCCTGGCCGAGCCGCTGGGCCTGTTCGTCCAGGTGGTAGAGGACTTCCTGGGGCGCCAGGTCGAGCCCGGCCAGGGTCTGGACGGTGGTACGGAGCTGGCCCATGATCGCCGCGGAGGTCATGGAGTGGCCCATGACGTCACCGACGACGAGCGCCACCCGGCTGCCGGGCAGCGGGATCGCGTCGTACCAGTCGCCGCCGACACGCGCGGACTCGGCCGCCGGAAGGTATCTGCTGGCGAGCTGGACGCCGGTCGGCTGCGGCAGCGAGTCCGGCAGCATCTCGCGCTGGAGGGCGTCCGCGATGTACGCCTCGCGGCCGTAGAGCACGGCCTTGTCGACGCCGAGCGCGGTGTGCGTGGCGAGCTGGGCGGCCACCAGCAGGTCGTCCGCCTCGAAGGGCGTACGGTCCGCGCGCCGCAGCAGCACCGCGGCGCCGATCACCCGGCGACGGCCGCGCAGCGGTGCCAGCAGGGCGCGGCGCCCGGTCGGCATGCCCGGCAGCGGCGCATCGCTGTGGTCGGGGCGGCCGAGGAGTTCGGCGAGCGCGTCGGCGGCGCGCGGGGAGTCGGCGAAGACCGGCCGTACGCCGCGCAGCACTTCCGCCAGCGGCCCGTCGAGCAGCACCGCGATGGACTCGGCGGCGCCGCCGTACGACGACTCCAGGGCGGGCAGCAGCGGCGCCGCGCCGACCGGGGCGGTCGCGGTCGCCAGCGGGTCCGCGGGCTCCTCCAAGCCGCCGTCTGCGCGCCGCAGCCGCAGCCGCAGCGGCCCGGACGGCCGCTCGTCGCCGACCGGCAGCGGGTCGCGCAGATAGACCAGGATCGCGTCGGCGAAGGCGGGCACCGCCGAGCGGCACAGGCCGAGCAGGATCTCGTCGAGGTCGAGCCCGCGGGCGATCCGCCGGGTCGCGGCGCCCACGTATCGCAGCCGGTCGGCCTCGGGACCGGTCTGCACGGGCATCGGGATGCGCATCCCCACAGAATCCTCGTCGCCGGGGTGTCCCGCCGCTTCCAGCGGTGTGCCGCGCGGCGGAGTGCTGACGAACGACGCCAGCGACTCGCCCTCCGGCGGCGCCGTCCAGCCGGAGCCGTGCGTCGGGATGGGCGGCAGCGGCGGCAGGTGCGGCTCCACGGCGCGCGAGGGTCCGCGCGGGGTCTCGGGGGCGGATCCGCCGGGTATGGCCGAGGGCCGGTCCGCGCCGGGGCGGTCGGTGGCGGGGCGCTCGGCCGCCGGGTGGTCGGCGCCGGGGCGCTCGGCCGGCCTGCCTTCCGGCTCGTTCTCGTCGTGCGGGCGGGCCCCACCGGGGCGCGGGGGTGTGGCGGAGGCCGCCGAGGCCAGGCCGCGCGCCGACTCGAAGTCGCGGGCGGCGCGGGGCAGCTCGTGGTGGCCCGTGGCCGAGCCGAGGCCCGCAGCGGTACTCGGCCCCGAAGGCGTCTCGGGTACGGCGAAGCCGCCACGCGGGTCCGGTGGGGTCGCGGCGTGGTTCCTGGGCGTACGGGGCGGGTCCGTGGTCACGCGAGTCGTTCCATCCGTCTGTGCGCCACGCGCTGGCCGCGGCGGGTCGGGCCTGGTCAGGCGCGTCGGCAGGAGAGGAAGATCTGCTCCTCCGGCGGCACGTCGGTGCTCGCCGGTGCGTAGGCGTACGAATCCTCCTTGATCACCTCGAAGCCCGCGTCCACCACGACATGGCGCAGTTCATCCCTTAGATAACCGGATACCCGGATGGTGTGACCGAGGAACGGAATCGGCACATTGTCCAGATCGGCTTCCACCATCGACACGGCGAGCAGGCCGCCGGGCTCCAACAGGCCGTGGAGCGCCCGCAAGGTGCCGGGGATCTCGTCCTTGGGCAGCATGAGCAGCGAGAAGAACGCGGCGACCGCCGCGAAACTTCCCGGCGCCAGCGGCCCGCCCTCGGTGAGGTCGGCGAAGTCGGCCTGGACGAAGTCGGCCGCGGGCACGTTCACCCGTGCCTGCGCGAGCATTCCGGCGGACAGGTCCACGCCCGTCACCCGCAGCCCCGCGTCGGTGAACTGGCGCGCGGTCGGCAGTCCCGTACCGCAGCCGAGGTCCAGCACACGGGCACCGGCGGGCAGGGTCTCGACGAGCCATTCACCGGCCCTGACCTGCCCGTCCTTGTGCGGGAACGCTTCGTCGTACCGGTCGCCGATCGCGTCGAACGCCTCGGCCTGGCCGGTACGGTCCCTGCCCTGATCCTCGTGATCGTCGGCAGGGGGGATCCCCATGTGCTCGTAGCCGCCGGTTCCCACCGTTCCGGGCCTCCCTGACTGCTGCTGGATGGCTGCTGCTGAATGGCTGTACGAATGGCTGTGTTCGCGTCGCTGTGACGTAGCGTCAAACTCTAGGCCGCGATCGGCAATTGCGCAGTGTTCCGGAGCACGATCCTACGGTTGGGGGTCAGGGACGCAACAAGGGGCTCGGAGGTTCACTCCCGCCCCCCACGGCTTACGCCCGCTTACGCCCCCTACCGTACGCACCGCGGCCCTACCCCCGGCCCGGCCCGCCGCTTCTACGACGGCGGCCGGTCCCAGTCCGGCGGCAGCGCGGGCACCGGCCACGCCGGGTCGGGCCGCCAGTCCTCCCAGCCGTCACGGAACGGCGGACCCCAGGCCCTGACCACCCCCGCGGCGCGCTCACCGGCCCGCCGCACACGCGCCGCCAGCTCGGTCGGCATCAGCCCGTCCGCCTGCGCCTGCGCGAACTCGTCCTCGTCCAGCCAGCGCCAGGAGCGGTCCGGGTGGACCGAGATGTCGAGGAAGTGATCCTCCGAGTCCACCCCTCCCGACCAGCGCCGACGAGGTTCCTCAAGGTTCACATACCAGCATTTGAACCGCCACCCGGGCTCCCAGAACAGCCACACCGACCACGGCTCGCCCGGCCGCGCCAGCTTCAGCACCCCGGCGCCCCACCACGGCTCGACCCGCGCCACCCGCGGCTTCACGTACCGGCTCGCCAGCGGCTCCCGGTGCACCGGCGTCCCGTCCGCCAGCACCGGCTTCACGCACGCCGTACCGGGCGCCATCCACACCGCGAGCAGCTCCGCGTCGTCGCGCACCACGGTCACCGGACGGCAGATGTGCACCGCGTCCGTGCCGTTCCCCCGGTAACGCCACAGCACCTGCGCGCCGGGCGTCCAGAAGTGGCGCTCCCCGGCGCGGGTCGAGAGATCGGCTTCGGCTGTCATGAACAGAGTTTACGGAAGCACTGTTACGGATGCGTCATACGCAGAACGTCCAGCGCCTCGTCGAGCTGCGTTTCGGACAGCAGACCGCGTTCGACGTAACCGGACTCGATCACCACCTCGCGGATCGTCTTCCGCTGCGCCAGCGCCTTCTTCGCGACCTTCGCGGCCTCCTCGTACCCGATGTAACGGTTCAGCGGAGTGACGACCGAAGGCGAGGACTCGGCGTACTCGCGGGCCCGCTCGACATTCGCCGTGATCCCGTCCACCGTGCGGTCCGCCAGCAGCCGCGTGACGTTGGCGAGCAGCCGGACCGACTCCAGGACGTTGCGGGCGATCACCGGCAGCATCACGTTCAGCTCGAAGTTGCCCGCCGCGCCCGCCACCGAGATGGCCGTGTCATTGCCCGTCACCTGCGCCGCCACCATCAGCACCGCCTCCGGGACGACCGGATTGACCTTGCCCGGCATGATCGACGAGCCGGGCTGAAGGTCGGGCAGCGCGATCTCGGACAGCCCGGTACGCGGCCCCGAGGACATCCACCGCAGGTCGTTGGCGATCTTGGTGAGGCCGACCGCGATCGTCCGCAGCTGCCCCGAGGTCTCCACGATGCCGTCCCTGGCGCCCTGCGCCTCGAAGTGGTCGCGGGCCTCGGTCAGCGGCAGCCCGGTCGCGCGCGCCACCTCCGCGATCACCGCGGCCGGGAAGCCCGCCGGGGTGTTGATGCCGGTGCCCACCGCCGTGCCGCCCAGCGGCAGCTCCGCCAGCCTCGGCAGCGAGGACCGCAGCCGCTCGATCCCGTACCGCACCTGCGCCGCGTAGCCGCCGAACTCCTGGCCCAGCGTGACCGGCGTGGCGTCCATCAGGTGCGTGCGACCCGCCTTCACGACGGTCGCGAACTCCGCCGCCTTCGCCTCCAGGGACTCCGCCAGACGGGTGAGCGCCGGAATCAGGTCGCCGGTCACCGCCGCCGTCGCCGCGATGTGGATGGAGGACGGGAAGACGTCGTTGGACGACTGCGAGGCGTTGACGTGGTCGTTGGGGTGGACGTCGCGGCCCAGGCGCTCGGTGGCCAGGGTGGCGATCACCTCGTTGGCGTTCATGTTGGACGAGGTGCCGGAACCGGTCTGGAAGACGTCCACCGGGAAGTGCTCGTCCCAGCGGCCCTCGGCGACCTCGGCCGCGGCCTCCTGGATCGCCTCGGCGGTGTCCTTGTCCAGGACGCCCAGCTCCGCGTTGACCTTCGCGGCGGCGGCCTTGATCCGGGCCAGCGCCGCGATGTGCGCCCGCTCGATCCGCTGCCCCGAGATCGGGAAGTTCTCCACCGCGCGCTGCGTCTGCGCCCGCCACTTCGCCTCGGCGGGCACCCGTACCTCGCCCATCGAGTCGTGCTCGATCCGGTATTCGCTCATGCCTATAACAGTGCCCGGGAACACCTGGGTGTTCCCGGGCACTGTCTCCCCGTGGTGAGATCGGCCGAATCCGCGCGCAGCCGCGCGAGCCCGCGTGAAGCCGGGCGAGGCCGCGTGAGATCCGCGCGGAGCCTCAGGCGGGCATGGCCAGCCGGCCGTTCCCCCCGTCCTGCGCCTCCTGCGCGTCGAGCGCCGCCCGCGCGGCCGACCTGCGGTCCGCGAGCAGCCGGTCCAGCGCCAGGGCGCCCGGCCCCGAGAAGACGATCAGCAGCAGCGTCCAGCAGAAGAAGACCGCCGCCTCACCGCCGTTCTCGATCGGCAGCAGCCCCCGGTGCTGATGGACGTCGAAGTACGCGAACGCCATCGACCCCGAGCCGATCAGCGCGGCCGGCCGGGTCGCCAGCCCGAACAGCACCAGCACACCGCCGACGAGCTGGATCAGCGCCGCGTACCACCCCGGCCACCGGCCCGCCGACAGCTCGGCCGTGCCGAGCACGCCGAAGAGCGACGCCACACCGTGGCAGGTGAACAGGAGCCCGACGACGATACGGAACAGGCTGAGCGCGTACGGCTGGGCCCGGTCGATGCGGGAGTCCGAACCCGTACCGGTAACGGTGTCCGACATGAGCGCACCTCCTCTCCGCTTAGTTGTAGACGCCGAATTCGTAGAGCGAGTACCCGTAGGCCGTGCCGCGCTGCGTGCCCGTCAGGCGCACATAGCGGCCGGTACCGGAGACGTCGAGGTCGTCGATGTCACCGTTGCCGTCGGTCACGGACTTCACCGTCGTCCAGTTCTGCCCGTCGTCGGAGGTCTGGATGTCGTACGCCTTGGCGTACGCCGACTCCCAGGAGAGCTGGACGTGGTGGAAGGCGGTGGTGGCGCCCAGGTCGACCTGGATCCACTGCGGGTCGCTCCAGTCGCTCGCCCAGCGGGTCCCGGCGTTGCCGTCCACCGCGTTCGACGGGGTGCACGGGCAGCCGCCGGTCGGGTCGGTCTGGTACGTGGAGGCCGTCGCGGGCTTGTTGAGCGCGACATTCGTACCGTTCGGCTTCGGCGGCACGATCCGCACCGACTTGGAGCCGTAGCTGACGTTGCCGTGGTTGTCGGTGGCGCGGACGTACGCCTCGTACACGCCGACCTTCTCCGGCGCCTTCGCCGTCAGCGTGCCGCCGTTCTGCGTGGTCGCGGCCGGAGTGAGCGAGCCGTTGTTGTCGATGTAGATGCTGCTGAACAGCACCTGGTACGTGATCGGATCGTTCTCCGGGTCGGAGGTCGAGGTGGTGATCGTCACCGTGCCGCCCGCGGGCACACCCGAAGTGGCGTTGTCCACCGTCATGTCGGTCACCAGCGGCGGCTGGTTGTCACCCGAGGTGTTCCCGCCGTACGCGCGCTTGACCGCGTAGTACGAGGGCCGCTTCAGGCCGTCGGGCACCAGGTTGAACCAGATGCCGCCGAAGTCGTCCTCGTTGCCGTAGTGGAAGAGCGTGGCGCCCAGCGCCACACCGGGGTGGCCGGCCACGCAGTTCCACGCGTTGGTGTAACCGTCCGCCTTCTGCTGGTCGGTGGGCTCGTCCGCCACACCGTTCGCGTCGTTCGGCACCTCCCACGAACCGGCCGGGCCGCCCTCGGTGATGATGTACGGCTTGTCGTAACCGCCGCTCTCCCACGCCGACTTGACGTTGCAGACGTCCTTGTAGGAGTTGACCGCCAGCAGGTCCAGGTCCGGGGTGTTGCGCTTGTAGTACGGCCACGCGCCGGTCCACGCGTCGGTCGACGTCACCGGGTGGTTCGGGTCCGCCGCGTGCACCGCCTTCGACAGGTCGTTGACGAAGGAGGTGTACGCGTTGCGCTCCTGCTCCAACTGGTCACCGCTGTAGCAGTTCTGGAGCCCCAGCACCGACTCGTTGCCGACGTCCCACATCAGCACGCCCGGGTTGTCCTTGTAGGTGTTCACCCACTTCGGGAACTCCGCGAGCATGTTGTTCTTGTACGTGGTGTCCGTCAGGTAGTCGACACAGCCGCCCGAGCCGGGACCGCCGCCCGGCTGGAGCCAGAAACCGGCGATCACCTTGATGCCGTTGGCCGCCGCCGCGTCGAACAGCGGCGCGCTGCTCGCGTCCGTACCCCACGTACGGATCGTGTTGACGCCCATCCGCGCCACGTCCGGCAGGTCCGCCGCCGCCTGCGAGGGCTGCGGACCCCACGTCAGACCCTTCACGGTGTACGGGGCGCCGTCCACGGTGAGCTGCCAATTGCCCTGCGAGCCGGTCACCTTGACCACGCTGCCCGCCGCCTGCGCGGCCGGGGCCTGCACGACGGCGAGACCCGCCGCGACCAGTGCCGCCACCGCGAGGGGCGCCAGGCCGCGCCTGGCCGTCCTCCTGATCACATGTGCGCGCATCTCGTCCTCCGAGGGGGTCACGGGTAGCTCACCAGGTAGGAGATACCGGAGTTGGTGTTGTTCACCGGGTCTCCGGTCTCGTTGACGACATGGCTGATCGTCCCGTCGTTGCCGAGCGAGACGGTGACCATGTCGTGCAGCCGCACCCCGGACGTGTTCGGCACCAGCAGGGCGCTGTCGGCGACGACGCTCGGGTCCGCGAGGAACAGGCAGTAGCTGCCCAGCCCCCACGCCTCGTGCGAGGAGACCGAGTCCGCCACCTGGTAGGCGGCGTAGCCGTGCCGCGAACCGTCCATCCAGGCCGCCTGGTTGGGCGGGTCGTACGGCATCTCGTTCTGGAAGAAGTACGTCCGTCCGGCGTCGCCGTTCCAGAGCACCTCGGTCTTCTGGTGGTGCTCCACGAACAGGCCGTACATCGTGACGCGCGCGCCGTTGACGACCAGGCCGGTGTCGCTGGTGTTGACGTCCCAGCCGACACCGCTGCCGTGGTCGGCCCGCCACAGCCACAGGTTGTCGCCGATCACGTCGGAGCTGTTGATCTCGACGCTGACGGTGGCCTTGCCGGCCTGCGCGCCGCCGATCCGCACGAACACGTCCTGGAGGAGCGTCGGGTCGCCCGCGTGGCCGCCGTCGGCGCCCCGCGGTCCGACGCGGACCAGCACCGCGGAATTCGTGGCGCCCGCGTCGATCAGCAGCCCGGAGATCTTCACACCGTCGACGTCGGCGACGGACAGCGCGGTGATGCCGTTGTCCGGCAGCAGCGTGGCGATGCCCAGGCCCAGCACGACCGTGCCCGCCCGCGTCACCTCCACGGTCTGGTCGAGCGCGTACACGCCCGGCGTGACCAGCAGGTGCTTGCCCTGCGCCAGCGCGGAGTTGATCGTGGCCGCCGAGTCGCCCGGCTTCGTGACGTAGAAGTCGGTCAGCGGGATCGACTCGCCCTGCGCGCCGCCGTTCCAGGTCACCCCGCGGGCGTTGCTGTGCAGCGCGGGCACGAACACCTGGTACGCGCCGGACCCGTCCACGTACAAGAAGGGCTTCTCCCGGATCACCGGGGCGCTGTCGACCACCGTGTGGGAGGGGTCGGGGAAGTTCTGCGGCGGCGCGCCGTCCACGCCGACGAAGACCATGTTCCATACGGAACCGGCCCATTCGCCGAGCGCGCTGTTCCGGGTCAGCCACTGCTGCTGCGAGCCGGACACGACCCGGCCGTCCACCTTGCAGTCGGCCATGAAGCCGCCGCTGGACCAGCCGTCGTAGCCGTTCCACAGCGGGACCTCGCCGCGGATGTGCACGCGGCGCAGCGGGGCGGCCTGCGACACCGCCCAGCGGTTGGAGCCGCCGGTCGGGGTGACCGACAGATTCTCGGCGCTGCGCCAGAAGTTCTGGGTGGCGTTGCCCTGCATCCAGTCGGCCTCGACGTGCACCAGGCCGTGGATGTCGACGTCGTCGGGGGACAGGCCGAGACCGGCGACGTGGGTGTAGAAGCCGACGTTGACGTCGAGTCCTTCGTACGTGCCCGGCTTGAAGAACAGCGCGAAGCGGTCGGTGCCGAACTGGTTGGACTCCTGGCGGCGGAAGACGTCCGAGACCTTCGCCTGGATGTCGGCGATCGGCATCGAGGGGTCGAAGACCAGGACGTTGGGGCCGAAGTCGGGGTCCGCGGCGGCGGCGCGCGGACCGGCCGTCGTACCGGCCGTCCTACCGGCCTTCGTACCGTTCGCGCCGGACGCGGTGGCCGCGGTGGCCGCCGAGGCGCGGCCCGCCAGTACCGGGGTGGCCGCGAGGGCCGCCAGCGCGCCGAGGGCCGCGCGCCGGGAGAAGACGGATGTCACCGGTGAGCCGGGTGTGCTGCTTGTGCTGCTTGTGGGGGGTTGAGAGGGGGGAAGTGCGGGGCTGTTCATAGATCACCTGTGTGTTGGGGGGACAGGTTTCCGGAGAGCGCTCTCCCACGGGGTCGGGTAAAGCCCGGCCCGCGCGGGAGAGCGCGGTGTCCGGGCTTACGGCAGTTGGTAGTTCTGGTTCAGAGCCGCGCCCTTCTGGGGCTGCGACTGGTCGTAACCGCGGGCGTCGCACTGGAGTCCACCGTTGATGCAGTGGGTGACCAGCGCGTTGAGGGTCGGGGCGTCCCAGTCGTTGAAGAAGTCGTAGTGGAAGGAGAAGCCCTGGCCACTGGAGAGGTGGACCTGCGACATGTCGCCGTTCACCGGCCAGGCCATCTTGAACTCGATCATCGGCAGGGCGACCGGGTGGTCGGCCGGGCAGACGTTCTGGTTGGCGCCGCCGGCGACCGGGTAGGCCATGTGGCTCTTGTGGTCCGGCACGTCCAGGTGGATGCCGTCCCAGCAACTCGGGGCTTGGAGACGGATGTTGAGCTGCGTGTCAGGCGTGTTGGGGCAGCTCACCGGGATGTTCCAGTTGTGGTAACTGGTCCCGCACTCCCAGCCCTCGACGGTGCCCTTGAGGTGCTGGAACTCGTCCTGCGTCTGGCTCGGGCTGCCGACCACGAAGCGCAGGCCCTTGGGGAAGGGGCGGACGCTGGTGTAGTCGTTCACGGACGACTTGTAGTAGATCGTCTGCGTGCCGACCGGCAGGATCTTCTGCGTGCCCTTGAACAGACTCGGCATCCAGTACGCCGACTTGTCGCCGGGCGCCAGACACACCGTGTTACCGGTCTCCAGCGAGGCCGTCGTGGAGTTGCCGTTCGTGCTGGTGTTGCCCATGAAGGTGTGGTCGTGCGAAGCCCCCGGCTGGCCGGGGAAGACGATCGGGTCGTCCGGCGCCGTGTGCGTGGGGGCACACTGGGCCTGGAACTCGTGGAAGTACGCGTGCGGCGGCTCGTACGTCGACGGCGTCACGCCGGTGACCGGCGGGTTCGCCATGATGTAGCCGTCGCCGTCCGGGTCGTCGCCGGACGCCAGTCCGTTGCCGGTCAGCGGCATCGCCATGCCGGGCATCCCGGCGTGGTCGGCCGCGTGGTCCGCGGCGGCCGGTGTGCTGGCGGAAGCGTTTCCGGTCGTCATCGCGACCCCGCCGATACCGAGGCCGGTAGCGGCGAGTGACAGGGCTATGAGCAGCCCCGGGATCCTTCTGGTCCTCCGTGCCATGGAGACCTCCTGCTTGATGGTGCGCATGGGGGGCTGACGGCACGACGTGGCGGCAGGCGTCATGACGGGCCGTCAGTTGGGAGAGCGCTCTCCCAGGTACGGAATGTTCCGCTCCCGCTAAGGACATGTCAACGGTTGATGAATCGGCCCCGCTGCGCGAGCCGGGCATTCCGCCACCCCCCGACCACCCTGGCCTGCAAGCCCTCCACTTCTTGCGGATTTCGTGAAGGTCCACCCCTGCCCTTGGCCTATACCAACCCCCGGCGCCACGCGCTGGCATTCACCACCGACTCCCGGCGCCACGCGCTGTCGTAATCAGCGGTCCCCCCCACACGGCTCTCGGCTGGCCCCGCCGCCCGGGCGCTGCGTGCTGGCGTAATCAGCGGCCCCCACCCCACGCGGTTTTCGGCCGGCCCCGCCGCCCCGGCGCCGTGCGCTGGCATACGCGGCGGTCGCCCCGCCGGGCCTGCGGCGTGGACGCCGGGGTGTCACCCCCGGCCGTTGGGTAACCGGCAGGGCTCCGGCGCGGTGCCGCGCCCCATCGGGCGGGGCCTTCGCCCGGTTCAGCGCCGCGTCGCGACGCATGCCGGGTGACGGGCGTCGGCGATCAGCCGCCGGGCCGGCCCCGTAACGCGGGCGCTGCCACGCCCCGCCGCATCAGGGCACCGGCTTATGGCCCGTTGCCGCCGGGCCCTGCTTCGACTCGCCTTGCGCGCTGCCCGCGCTACCTGCTGCCGCGTCCGCGTCTGCCGCTGCTCCTGCGGGCACCATCGCCCAGCCCGCGTGCAGTGCGCGCTCGCGCCCGCGTATGTCGCCGTCGCCGCTCCCGAGTCTGCGGAGTTGCGGCCCCACCCCGCAGGGCAAGCGCGTGCCCACTACCGTGCGCGAGCATGCGGTCGTTGCCGCCCCGCGGGTCTGCACGCACCCGTGCCGCGCTGGCACCGCCGTGGCTCGCCGCCACCGCCCCGCAGGGCGGTACCCGCTCGTGCCTGCGCCGTGCGCGTCCGAGCATGCCGCCGCTGCGGTTACCCAGTGGCGCGCGCCCGCCCCCCCCGCGGCGGCGACAGCGCGCACCCGTGCAAGCCACCGCCCCGCAGGGCGGTACCCGCCCGTGCCCGCGCCGTGCGCGTCCGCGCCTGCCGCCGCCGCGGCTACCCAATGGCGCGCGCCCGCCCCCCCGCGGCGGCGACAGCACGCACCCGTGCCGCCACCGCCCCGCAGGGCGGTACCCGCCCGTTCCCGTGCCGCACGCGCCCGCGGCTACCGCCCCCCCGCGGCGCGGCCCCCCGGCGGGGCGGCAGAGCCGTAGGCGGTGAGCTTCCCGCAGGGGTCAGGCGCCTTGGCGGCGGGGGATGGTGGTGAAGGTGGGGGAGGGGGAAGGGTCTTGGAAGAAGTCGTTGCCCTTGTCGTCGACGACGACGAAGGCGGGGAAGTCCTCGACCTCGATCTTCCAGACGGCTTCCATGCCGAGTTCGGCGTATTCGAGGACGTCGACCCGCTTGATGCAGTCCTGGGCGAGGCGGGCGGCGGGGCCGCCGATGGAGCCGAGGTAGAAGCCGCCGTGGGCGGCGCACGCGTCGGTGACCTGCTTGCTGCGGTTGCCCTTGGCGAGCATCACGAAGGAGCCGCCCGCGGCCTGGAACTGCTCGACGTAGGCGTCCATCCGGCCCGCGGTGGTCGGCCCGAAGGAGCCCGAGGCGTACCCCTCGGGCGTCTTGGCCGGGCCCGCGTAGTAGACGGCGTGGTCGCGCAGGTACTGCGGCATCTCCTCGCCCGCGTCCAGCCGCTCCTTGATCTTGGCGTGCGCGATGTCGCGGGCCACGACCAGCGGCCCGGACAGCGAAAGCCGGGTCTTCACGGGGTACTTGGTCAGCTCGGCGCGGATCTCGTCCATCGGCCGGTTGAGGTCGACGCGTACGACGTCGTCGTCCAGGTGCTCGTCGGTGGTCTCCGGCAGGAAACGCGCCGGGTCCGTCTCCAACTGCTCCAGGAAGACACCCTCTGCGGTGATCTTCGCCAGCGCCTGCCGGTCCGCCGAGCAGGACACCGCGATGGCGACCGGGCACGACGCGCCGTGCCGCGGCAGCCGCACCACCCGCACGTCGTGGCAGAAGTACTTCCCGCCGAACTGCGCCCCGATCCCGATCCTCTGCGTCAGCTCGAAGACCTTCTGCTCCAACTCCTTGTCCCGGAAGCCGTGTCCGGCCGCCGAGCCCTCGGCGGGCAGCTCGTCCAGGTAGTGCGCGGAGGCGTACTTGGCCGTCTTCAGGGCGAATTCGGCGCTGGTCCCGCCCACCACGATCGCCAGGTGGTACGGCGGACAGGCCGCCGTACCCAGCGAACGGATCTTCTCCTCAAGGAACTTCATCATCGACGCCTCGTTCAGCACCGCCTTCGTCTCCTGGTAGAGGAAGGACTTGTTGGCGCTGCCACCGCCCTTGGCCATGAAGAGGAACTTGTACGCGCCGCCGTCCGTCGCGTACAGCTCGATCTGCGCGGGCAGGTTGGAGCCGGTGTTCTTCTCGTCCCACATCGTCAGCGGGGCCATCTGCGAGTAGCGCAGATTGAGCTTGGTGTACGCGTCGTAGATCCCGCGCGACAGCGCTTCCTCGTCGCCGCCCGCGGTGAGGACCTGCTGGCCGCGCTTGCCCATGACGATCGCCGTACCGGTGTCCTGGCACATCGGGAGCACGCCGGCCGCCGCGATGTTCGCGTTCTTCAGCAGGTCGAGCGCGACGAATTTGTCGTTGGGGCTCGCCTGCGGGTCGTCCAGGATGCGGCGGAGCTGCGCGAGGTGGGTCGGGCGCAGGTAGTGGGAGATGTCGTGCATCGCCTCGGCCGCGAGCAGCCGCAGCGCCTCCGGATCGACCGTGAGGAACGTACGGCCGTCCGCCTCGAAGGTGCTGACACCCTCGGCGGTGAGCAGGCGGTACGTGGTGGGGTCCTCGCCGAGGGGAAGCAGATCCGTGTAGGCGAACTCAGGCATGGGGCATTCCTCACTCGGCGGCGGCGCTGCGGCCTCCCGATTCTAGAACGCCCCCGAACGGCCGGGCGGGCCGGACCCCTAGGGGGTACTTCGGGGTAGTCGCGATCTATCGCGTCTGTGTACCGTAGGGACGTGGACGAATCGCAGCTCCAGAAACGCGCGCAAGAGCAGCCCCAGCCGGTGCGTACGGGCAAGCCCACCGCGGAAGCGGACCTGCGGGCGTCGGACGCGGACCGGGACCGGATCGCCGACATCCTGCGCGAGGCCCTGGCCGAGGGCCGTCTGGACTCGTCGGAGCACTCCGAGCGGCTCGACCAGGTCTACGCGGCCAAGACGATGGGCGAACTGGAGCCGCTGGTACGGGATCTGCCGGTGGGCAGGACCAGCGCCCCGGCGCCCGCCCCCGCGGCCCGCGGCGGTTACCACTACGCCCCCGACCCCAGCGGCGAGAACCCGAACCTGGTCGGCATCCTCGGCGGGGCCGAGCGCAAGGGCCGCTGGCGCGTCGGCCACCGGATCACCGCGGTCGCGATCATGGGCGGCGTCGAGATCGACCTCACCGAGGCCACCTTCACCTCGCCCGAACTGGTCATCCACTGCACCGCGATCATGGGCGGCATCAGCGTCAAGCTGCCGGAGAACGTGACGCTGCGCGGCGGCGGGGTCGTCGGCATCATGGGCGGCTCCGACGTCAAGGCGTTCGAGGCGCCGGACGCCGACGCGCCGGTGGTCCGCATCGACGGCTTCGCCTTCTGGGGCGGCGTCGAGGCGAAGGCCAAGCGCGGCAAGAAGGTCAAGGACTGGACGAAGAAGAACCTCGAGAGCTGAGGCGCGGGACCGGTCGGGGGAGCCTCCGGCGCCGGGGTGAGGCGGCCTCGCGCACGGGTGAGCGGGCAGCGGCGGTTTCACGCCCCCCGACTCGGTAACGGCTGTGATTGATGGTGCGTAAGTGCGCCAAGCATCGTGCGTGTTTCCGCCATCCGCAGGTCACAGGCTTGCGGGGCTCTCGCGCCGGGCGAACACGGTGCGCATGAAGTCGCGTACAGCGGGTAGGGGTTCGAGCACGCCGCCGCACTGCCGCCGTTGAGATCCGCGCCCGCCGGGGGAGTGGTCGGTGACGCGCCAGGGTGGCAATCGCCGAGCCGTCGTCAGGAGTATCCCGTGCTTCAACCGATCGAGCCCGTCACGGACACCGCCTACCCGCCCGGTCATCCGCGGGATCTGGGCGGGCCCTGGCACTCGGAGGCCGCCTGCCGCAGTGACGAGGCGGGGCTGTTCTTCGCCCCGTCGAAGGAGCCCACTGCCGCTCGTCTGTCCCGGGAGGAGGCGGCCAAACGCGTGTGCGCGCGCTGCCCGGTGATGCTCGAATGCCGTGAACACGCCCTGCTCCAGCCGGAACCGTACGGGGTGTGGGGCGGCATGACCGCCGCCGAGCGCCGCGTGGTGCTGGCCCGCCGCCGCCGTCGCGAGGTCGAACTCCAGCGCCCCGACCCGCAGATCGCCGCCGCGGGCTGACCGTACGGCTCAGCGGCTCAGGAGTTTCGTCGGCCGGGCGCCGCCCGCCGCGCCGCATCCGGGAATACGGGGCCCGAGTGCGCCGCGGCAGGCGGCAGCCGACGTACCGAAGGACGTACCGAAGGCGGGGAGTGAGCCTCAGCGCGCCCGGTCGAAGTCGATCGCGCTGTACGCCCGCAGCTTGGACAGCCGGTGCGTGGAGTCGATCTGCCGGATCGTGCCGGACTTGGAGCGCATCACCAGCGACGAGGTGGTGGCGGTCTCCGCGCGGTACCGCACCCCGCGCAGCAGTTCGCCGTCCGTGATCCCGGTGGCGACGAAGAAGACGTTCTCGCCGCTGACCAGGTCCTTGGTGTGCAGAATCCGGTCCAGGTCGTGCCCGGCGTCCAGCGCCCGGCGCCGCTCGGCGTCGTCCTTGGGCCACAGCCTGCCCTGGATCGTGCCGCCGAGGCAGGTGATCGCGCAGGCCGCGATGATGCCCTCGGGCGTGCCCCCGATGCCCAGCAGCATGTCCACGCCGGTGCCCTCGCGCACCGCCATGATCGCGCCCGCCACGTCGCCGTCGGCGATGAACTTGATCCGCGCGCCGGTCTCGCGGATCTCCTTCACGATGCCGTCGTGCCGCGGCCGGTCGAGCACCACGACGGTGACGTCCTCGGGCGCGCTGCCCTTGGCCTTGGCGACCCGGCGCACATTGACCGCGGGCGGCGCGGTGATGTCGACGTACTCGGCGGCCTCGGGGCCGACCACCAGCTTGTCCATGTAGAAGACGGCCGAGGGGTCGAACATGGTGCCGCGGTCGGCGACGGCGAGCACCGCCACCGCGTTCGGCATGCCCTTGGCGGTCAGCGTGGTGCCGTCCACCGGGTCGACGGCGACATCGCACTCGGGCCCGGTGCCGTCACCGATCCGCTCGCCGTTGTAGAGCATCGGCGCCTCGTCCTTCTCGCCCTCGCCGATGACGACGACGCCGTTCATCGAGACGGTGTGGACGAGGGTGCGCATCGCGTTCACCGCGGCGCCGTCGGCCCCGTTCTTGTCGCCCCTGCCGACCCAGCGTCCGGCCGCCATCGCGGCGGCCTCGGTGACGCGTACGAGTTCCAGTGCCAGGTTGCGGTCGGGGGCCTCCGGGCTCACTTCGAGCTGGGGCGGCAAATGCTGTTCGGTCATCACGCGCACCTTTCTGTACGAGGACGGCCGGAATATGAGGGTGTTCCGACCCTATCGGTTCGGCGCGAATATGAGCAGGGTGCACGTCACATGAGCGCCTGGTGCCCTGTGCGGGCCGGGGCCCGTGGAGGGTGCGGACCCCGGCGTCCGGGGCCGTTCCCGGCATGGGGGACGATGGTCGGGTGGCAGCAGACAAACGTGGCAACAAGACCGTGCGGGACCTGGTGCTGTCGATGGCGGTGATCGGCGCCGTCGCCGCCCTCATCTATGTGTTCATCCCGCACGACTCGAAGGCCGACCCGACCAAGCCGGTCACCTTCTCGGTGGAGCTCGGCCAGGCGCGGCGCGACGCGCCGTACAAGGTGGCGGGGCCCGAGGGGCTGCCCGCGACCTGGCGGGCCACCTCGGTCACCTACAGCGCGGCCGACCCGCAGGCGGTGACCTGGCACATCGGCTTCGTCGACCCCGAGGACCAGTACGTCGCCGTCGAGCAGAGCAACGCCGCGGCCGAGCCGTACATCAAGGACGTCACCTTCGGCGCGCACCGCGACGGCGGCCGTACGGTCACCGCGGGCGGCCTGGTCTGGGAGCGCTACGCGGGGCCGAAGTACAACGCGCTGGTCCGCAAGGAGCAGGGCGTCACCACGGTGGTACTGGGCACCGGCAAGGACACGGAGCTGACGACGATGGCCGCCGCGCTCAAGGAGCGCGGCGGCCAGTAATCGGTAGCCGGTCATACGGACATACGTCCCACCGGGGGCGGCCGGTCGTATGGACATACGTCCCACCGGTAGCCGGTCATACGGACGTACGTGTGACCAGGTGCCCGGTCATACGGACATACGTCGGTCCGTCGTACGGATCAGACGGTCGTCACGACCTGCTCGTACGACAGGCGCGGGTTGCGGTCGTACCAGGCGGCCTCGCCCGGCTTGCCTATGTTGACCACGGCCAGCACCGAGTGCTCGCCGTCCGCGAAGAACTCCTTGTTGATGCCGTCGGCGTCGAAGCCGGTCATCGGGCCGGCGGCCAGACCGGCGGCGCGGACGCCGATGATGAAGTAGCCGACCTGGAGCGCGGCGTTCAGCGCGGCGGACTGCTCGCGGACCGGGCGCTCGGCGAAGATCACGTCCTTGGCCTGCGGGAAGACCGGGAGCAGGGTGGGCAGCTCCTCGTGGAACTCGTTGTCCGCGGCCAGGATCGCCACCAGCGGCGCGGTCGACGTCTTCGCCTTGTTGCCCTCGCTCATGTGCCGCACCAGGCGCTCGCGCCCCTCTTCGGTACGGGCCAGGACGACGCGCAGCGGCTGCTGGTTGAACGCGGTCGGCGCGTACTTCACCAGGTCGTAGATGGCCTGGACCTGCTCGTCGGTCACCGGCTCGTCGGTGAACGTGTTGGCGGTGCGGGCCTCACGGAAGAGCAGGTCCTGGGCGGCGGTGTCGAGCACGAGAGTCATGCGGGATCCTCAGGTCTTTCGGTCGTGCGAGGGGGGCGCGCCGGGGGGCGGCGCGTCGGACACTCCGACCAACCTGGGTGAACGTTCAACCATTCCCTGGGGCAAGTGTGACCCCTGTCACTCCTGTGCGGCCCCCGTGACCCCTTCCGCCTCCTCGTCGTCCTCCTCCGCCGCCAGCGCCGCGTCCAGCCGGGCCCGCGCGCCCTCCAGCCAGCGGCGGCAGACCTTGGCCAGCTCCTCGCCCCGCTCCCACAGGGCCAGGGATTCCTCCAAGGTCGCGCCGCCCGCTTCCAGCCGCCGTACGACGTCCACCAGCTCGTCGCGCGCCTGCTCGTACCCGAGGGCCGCGCTACCGCTCTCCCGGTCCGCCGTATCGGTGGTGCCTGCCGTGTCTGCCATGGGGGCAAGCCTAGGCGCGGGGTGGGACAGGTCAGGCGACGCGCACACCGACATCACCGCGCGACACCGAACCGCGTGACGACGACATCACCGCGTGACGACACCGAACCGCGCGACGCCGACATCACCGCGCGCCGCCCACGCCCACCCCGGCATCACTCCGTGACGCGCACCGTGAAGTCGCCCTCGGCCACCCGCGCCCGCAGCGCGTCGTCCGGCGCCACCTCCGCCGGGTCCCGTACCACCGAGCCGTCCCCGCGCTGGAGCACCGCGTACCCGCGGCGCAGCGTCGCGGCCGGGGACAGCGCGACCACCCGCGCCAGGGTGTGCGAGAGATCCGCGTCGGCGCGCTCCAGCAGATGGCGCAGCGTACGGCGGGCCCGGTCCACCCGGTCGGCCACCTCCGCCGCGCGGCCGTCGATCATCCCGTACGGCGCCGCCATCGACGGACGGCTCAGCGCCGCCTCCAGGCCGCGCTCCTCCCGGTCCAGCAGCCCGCGCATCACCCGCAGCGCCCGGTCCCGTACCAACTGGACGCGCGCCAGCTCCTCGCGCACATCCGGCACGATCCGCTTGGCCGCGTCGGTCGGGGTGGACGCCCGCAGGTCGGCGACCAGGTCGAGCAGCGGCGAGTCCGGCTCGTGGCCGATCGCCGAGACCACCGGCGTCCGGCAGGCCGCGACCGCGCGGACCAGCTCCTCGTCGGAGAACGGCAGCAGGTCCTCGACGCTGCCGCCGCCGCGCGCCACCACGATCACGTCGACATCCGGACGCGCGTCCAGCTCCCGTACCGCCTCGATCACCCGCGGCACCGCGCTCGCGCCCTGCACCGGCACATTGCGCACCTCGAAGCGGACGGCGGGCCAGCGCAGCCGCGCGTTCTCCCGGACGTCCCGCTCGGCCGCCGAGGCGCGGCCGGTCACCAGGCCGATGAGCTGCGGCAGAAACGGTATGGGCCGCTTGCGGTCCAGCGCGAAGAGCCCCTCGGCCGCCAGCGTCTTCTTCAACTGCTCCAGGCGCGCCAGCAGTTCGCCCACCCCGACCGGGCGGATCTCCACCGCGCGCAGCGAGAGCTGGCCGCGCGGCCCGTACCACTCGGGCTTGGCGTGCATCACCACCCGCGCGCCCTCGCCGACCACGTCCGCGACCTGCTCGAAGACACCGCGGAAGCACGTCACCGTGATCGACACGTCGTGCGAGGGATCGCGCAGCGTCATGAACACCACGCCCGCGCCCGGCCGCCGCGACAACTGGGTGATCTGCCCCTCCACCCACACCGCGCCCAGCCGGTCGATCCAGCCGCCGATCAGCCGCGACACCTCACC
The DNA here is from genome assembly GCF_044744145.1 of Streptomyces sp. NPDC087422. Classification (NCBI taxonomy): domain Bacteria; kingdom Bacillati; phylum Actinomycetota; class Actinomycetes; order Kitasatosporales; family Streptomycetaceae; genus Streptomyces; species Streptomyces sp. NPDC087422. Next base: position 113,163 of record NZ_JBIUXT010000007.1, read on the forward strand.
GACGGGGATCGGCGTCTGCGCCGAGGTGTTCAGAGCCATGCCCGCAGCGTAGTGGGCGCGACCGACACCGCCGCCGAACGGCCGCACCCCCGTACGCCCCCGCGCGTGCGATCAGCGCCCCCGTACGATGGACCCCATGACTGCCGCTACGAGCCCCCGCCGCGTCCTCCTCGCCGCCCCCCGCGGGTACTGCGCGGGCGTGGACCGGGCCGTGATCACCGTCGAGAAGGCGCTGGAGCAGTACGGCGCCCCGGTCTACGTGCGCAAGCAGATCGTGCACAACAAATACGTGGTCCAGACGCTGGAGAAGAAGGGCGCGATCTTCGTCGACGAGACGGACGAGGTGCCCGAGAACGCCATCGTGATCTTCTCCGCGCACGGCGTGGCCCCCGTCGTCCACGAGGAGGCCGCCCAGCGCAGCCTCGCCTCGATCGACGCGACCTGCCCGCTGGTGACCAAGGTCCACAAGGAAGCCGTCCGCTACTCCAAGGACGACTACGACATCCTGCTGATCGGCCACGACGGCCACGAAGAGGTCGTCGGCACGATGGGCGAGGCGCCCGACCACATGCACCTGGTCGACGGCCCCGCCGACGCCGCCAAGGTCACGGTCCGCGACGAGTCCAAGGTCGTCTGGCTCTCCCAGACCACCCTGTCGGTGGACGAGACGATGGAAACCGTGGACGCGCTCAAGGAGCGCTTCCCCAACCTGCTCTCGCCGCCCAGCGACGACATCTGCTACGCCACGCAGAACCGCCAGGTCGCGGTCAAGCAGATCGCCGCCGACGCCGACCTGCTGATCGTGGTCGGCTCGCGCAACTCCTCCAACTCCATCCGGCTGGTCGAGGTCGCCCTCCAGTCCGGCGCCGGCGCCTCGTACCTGGTCGACTTCGCCGAGGAGTGCGACGAGGCGTGGCTGGACGGCGTCACCACCGTCGGCGTCACCTCCGGCGCGTCCGTCCCGGAGATCCTGGTCGACGGCGTCCTGGACTGGCTGGCCGAGCGCGGCTACGCCGATGTGCAGGTGGTGACCTCCGCCGAGGAGTCCATCCAGTTCTCGCTGCCCAAGGAACTGCGCCGCGATCTGCGTGCCGAGGCCGCCGCCGGGGAATCCGCCAAGAGGTGACTTTTTCCCGTCACCTCTAACCTGGGGGCCATGAATATGTTCGGTGTGGACATCGGTGGTACGGGAATCAAGGGCGCTCCGGTCGATCTGGACCAGGGCGCCCTGTCGGACGATCGCTACAAGATCGACACCCCTCAGCCCGCGACTCCGGAGTCGGTGATCGACGGGGTGCACCAGGTCATCGAGCACTTCGGCTGGTCGGGCCCGGTCGGCGTGACCTTCCCCGGGGTGGTGGTGGACGGCACCACCCGTACGGCGGCCAACGTGGACGGCGGCTGGGTCGGCCTGGACGCGCGCGGGATGCTCGGCGACCGCCTCGGCCTGCCCGTGGTGGTGCTCAACGACGCGGACGCGGCGGGTGTCGCGGAGATGACGTTCGGCGCGGGCCGCGGCCGGGGCGGCACGGTCATCATGCTGACGCTGGGCACCGGCATCGGCAGCGCCCTGTTCGTGGACGGCAATCTCGTGCCCAACACGGAACTGGGCCACCTGGAGCTGCACGGGCACGACGCGGAGAAGAAGGCGTCGGTCAAGGCCCGCGAGGACGAGGACCTGAGCTGGGAGCACTGGGCGCACCGGCTCCAGAAGTACCTGGCGCACGTGGAGATGCTCTTCTCGCCCGACCTGTTCGTGATCGGCGGCGGCGTCAGCCGCAAGTCGGAGAAGTTCCTGCCCCTGGTGAAGGGGATCAGCGCCGAGATCGTTCCCGCTGAACTGCAGAACAACGCGGGGATCGTCGGCGCCGCGATGGCAGCCGCAAAGCTCTGATCCCGACGATCGCGGCGGCCAGCACCGTCCCGGCGTAGAGCCAGCCGGTCATCAGCGCCAGCCCGGTGAAGACGCCGAGCAGATGACCGGCCAGGCCGCCGCCCCCGCTGTCGGCGGTCAGCGCGATGCCCACGGCGAAGGCGATCGGCGCCGCCACCGGGGCCGCCACCAGGTCGTACGGGCGTACGTACACCGCCGCCGCCACGCACACCGCGACGAAGACCAGGCCGAAGAAGACGCCGGGGCCGTCGAAGAGCAGGACGTCGATCCCGCCGCCCGCGACCGTCACGGCGGTGGTCAGCAGCCCGGTGCCGAGGCCGGTCAGCCGTGGCCTGGGCCGCTGGGCGGTACGCAGCCGGTGGACGGTCTGCCGTACCGCGGTGGCCATGACGGCCTGCCGGGGGCGCGGGGCGCGGTACACCCCGACTGTGGCCTCTCCGCCGGGTCCCGGAGCGGCACCTGAACGCGCACTGTGTTGGTCCACCTACTTACAGTAGGCACGGCAGTCGGGTGATCGCACGGCGGGACACGCGCTTTGCCCCTCCGGGGCGGGGCGGGGCTTTTTGGCGCGCGCGTCCTCGGAGCGGTCCCCGTACCGGGTGCGGTGACGTCCTCGGGCCGGTGTTCGACGGGCGGCCGGGCGGTACGGCGGCGGCCCGTAGACTGGTGGCCGTCCGAACACCCACCAGCCCACCGCTCCGGGAAGTCTCCACGTGTCGCTCTCCATCGGAATCGTCGGTCTGCCGAATGTCGGCAAGTCGACGCTCTTCAACGCCCTGACCAAGAACGACGTGCTGGCGGCCAACTACCCGTTCGCCACGATCGAGCCGAACGTCGGAGTCGTGGGCGTCCCCGACGCCCGCCTCGGCACGCTCGCGGAGATCTTCGGGTCGGCGCGGGTGCTGCCCGCCACCGTCGACTTCGTGGACATCGCGGGCATCGTCCGCGGCGCCTCCGAGGGCGAGGGCCTGGGCAACAAATTCCTCGCGAACATCCGCGAGTCCGACGCGATCTGCCAGGTCATCCGGGCCTTCAAGGACGACAACGTGGTGCACGTCGACGGCCGCGTCTCGCCCAAGGACGACATCGAGACGATCAACACCGAGCTGATCCTCGCCGACCTCCAGTCCGTCGAGAAGGCGATCCCGCGCCTCACCAAGGAGGCCCGCCTCCAGAAGGAGAAGGCCGCGGTCCTCGCCGCCGCCGAGGCCGCCCAGGAGATCCTGGCCGCGGGTGACACCCTCTTCTCGCGCGGCATCACCAAGGGCACCGAGCAGGGCACCCTCCTCCACGAGCTGCACCTGCTCACCACCAAGCCGTTCCTCTACGTCTTCAACGTCGACGAGGACGAGCTGGCCGACGAGGACTTCAAGAACGAGCAGCGCGCCCTCGTGGCCCCCGCCGAGGCGATCTTCCTCGACGCCAAGCTCGAGTCCGACCTCGTCGAGCTCGACGACGCCGAAGCCCTCGAACTCCTCCAGTCCGTCGGCCAGGAGGAGCCCGGCCTCGCCACCCTCGCCCGCGTCGGCTTCGAGACCCTCGGCCTCCAGACCTACCTCACCGCCGGCCCCAAGGAATCCCGCGCCTGGACCATCAAGCGCGGCGCCACCGCCCCCGAGGCCGCCGGCGTCATCCACACCGACTTCCAAAAGGGCTTCATCAAAGCCGAGGTCATCTCCTTCGCCGACCTCGTCTCCACCGGCTCCGTGGCCGAAGCCCGCGCCAAGGGCAAAGCCCGCATGGAGGGCAAGGAATACGTGATGCAGGACGGCGACGTGGTCGAATTCCGCTTTAACGTGTAGCCGCTTGCGCTGAGGGCCGTCTGACCTGCGGCGGAGGAGGTGCGCGGCCTCAGGGCCCGCACCGAATCCGCAGGCGTACCGACATCTCGTCGCCCTCGTCGGGGCTGTCCGCGTACGCCTTGCCGACGGCGGCGCGGGTCCGTTCGTCGAGAGTTCCGAATTCTCGCTCTTCTTTCATTCCCCTCTCCTTCTCAGTAGGCGATACGCCAACCAGCAGGCGTAGCCAATCGCCACTGAGGCAAGCGGAGGTACCCACTCGGGAGAACGCGGCCACACCGCCCGTATGACCACCATGGACACCATGCAGCAGGTGAACCCGATGAAATTCAGAGGTTCGTTCACCCGCCACCTCCCCTGACTTCTGCTTTGCTTATTTTCCATACGATTGGCCCTCTTTAGTTCCATCGATATTGCCCTGCTCCGACCGCACAGCCAACCAGCAGGGCGCCTGGCAAAAGTCTTTTGGCCACCTTGGTCACTGCGGAAATACCTATTCCCGAGGCTCCGCCCCAGAGGCAGGCCCGGAAATAGTGATTTCGAAAAACTGTGCTTGTATAGCGCAGGGCACTATTAAAGGGTGCGGGGGAATAGTGACGAGTGCGCCGCTTCGTCCATTTCCAGGAATTCTTGGCAACGCTTCCCCAGTCGCGGTGGAGAGGGCTCCAGCGGCTTACGTGGATCGGGTTGCGCCAGTGCCAACTGCCGAATTTACCGTTGAGGTCGTAGCAGTGGACGGGGTCGCCGTTGCAGTATTCGTTGGCGTTGGCGTTGCCGCCGGGGATGGGGTCGGTTTGGAGGAAGCGGCCGGTGGTGGGGTCGTAGAGGCGGACGCCCATGAGGGTGGCGGCGGTGAGGGTTTCGGGGTTGCCGAATTCGTCGTAGGCGAGGCGTTGGTCGATCGCGGCGGCGCATAGCGGGTCTTCGAACTTACCGAATGCCGGGTCACGCCATGTGGGCGTGACCCGGCACCTGGCCGAGATGGCTTATCAGTCTCGTCGAGAGTTCCGAATCTCTCGCACGGTGCCCACCACGACGAACACCGCCGCCACGCCGAACCCGATACGCACCCACACGTCGTCCGTCGTGATCATGGCGATTGTCGCGATTACGAGGACGAGGCCGCTCAATAGCATGCTGAATGCACTCAGATTGCGCATGTTACTTGCAGTACCCCTTTTTGTAGCTACCTGGAATCAACCCAGGATATCCAAAAGGCCACTTCAGCTTGAGGCATTTGTGGTCCGCGTATGCCCACTGGGCCTTCACCGCGATGGTCCCGGCGTTCATAAAGACCCACTTCGCGATGACCCCGACACCCGAGCCAACGAGAACTGTGGACGCCGCATTGACGATGGTGGCCGCAGTGGCGGCGCGGCCCGCCTTCTTGGTTTCCCTTCTGTTGAGGTAGATCGTCCCGCTGACCCACCCCCAGGTGACCTTGAACTGGCCTGTGAGGTCAAAGGATCTGATTGGGTCCGAAGGGTAGGTATAGGCGTTCGCGTTGCCGCCGGGCACGGAGTCCGTCTGGAGGAAGCGACCCGTGGAGGGGTCGTACGCCCTCACGCCCATAAGCATCACGCCCCCGATGTGATCGCTGCCCCGCTCGTAAGCGCCAAGCCAGCCGTAGGTTGGGGTTGCGGATGTTCCGATGGCGTTGCCGAATTCATCGTAACGGTAAACCGAGAGCGATTGGCTTGCGTCCAAGGGAAGCTGGACAGTGACGTCGCCGTGCAAATCGGTGAGCTGGAGGCTCACACCACCGGTCGCGGTAGTGATGGCACTCAACCGACCTTCCAAGTCCTGAACGTTACGGGCGATAGTGCCGCCGCTCTGTGACCAGGTTGGGCTGTCACAACCGCAGCCGAAGTGACTGACCGTGCTGCTCGTTGCTGTCCAACTGCCATCTGTTTGCTGGGTTTCCACGGTGGACAGAGAAAGCCTGTTCTCAGCGTCGAGACTCCAGCGCTCGCGCTTCCCGCCGATCGTCTCCTGCTGGAGGACGTCGTTCGCGTAGTAGCCGAGGGTAGCGCCGGTGGCCTGGACAGTGGTCCGGCCAAGTGCGTCGTAGACCGTGCCCGCTGTGGAGAGACGGTCGGCGCTGTCGTAGGTGTAGTTGACTGTGGCCGGGGTTTCGGCGGTGCCGTCGGGGTTGTCGACTGTTGTCGTGAGACTGGTGCGGTTGGTGTTCTTGTCGAAGGCGTAGGCGCGGTGGGTGATGGTGGCGTCTTGGACGTCTTCGATGTTAGTCAGCCGGCCTGCGGCATCGTAGGTGTAGGCCTGGTTTCCGGTGTCGGTGGTGTGGGTGACCTGCTGGCCATGGACAGTCAGGGTGGCCGAGTCAGCCGTGACGATCAGGCCGTCGTTGTCACTGGCGTAGGTGCGTGAGGTGTCGGCGCCGGTTTCGTCCCGAGTGAACGTCACGGTGTAACCGCCTGGCAGGGCCTCTGTGGCCAGGCGGCCGTCGGAGTCGTAGGTGGCGTTGAAGGTGCCTGCGACGGAGTCGGCGCGGCCGGTTTCGAGACCCCGCGGATCACTGGCGGTGTCGTAGGTGTAGGTGGTGGTCGACGGGGCCGAGTCGGTCACCCTGATGGGCCGGTCGAGGGCGTCGTACCAGGTGGTGGCCGTGTTACCCGCACCGTCGCTGTAGGAGGTCTGCCGACCAAGGAGATCGTAGGTCTGGCTGGCTGTGTGGCCGCCGGCAGTGATGGTGGCCTGCTTGCCGGTCGCCTGGTCGTAGGACGTCGTGGCACCAGGCACGGCGGTGCCCATTCCTCCGGTCACCGAGGTGCCGGTGGTACGTCCGGCCGCGTCATAGCTCGTGGTGGTGGTGCGGGTGCTGCTGCCCGCCGTGTCGGTGACGGTGGCGGCGCTGCCCCACCGGTCGTAGGTCGTGGTTGTGGTGGGCAGTTGCGACGGGTTGGTGCCGCCGCCGGTGATCGCACTGGCCGGGCCGGTCGAGCAGAGCAGGTCGGCCCATTCAGGTCGTCCGTTGCAGGCGCCGGTGCCGGTGGCGGACCAGTAGGTCGTGACGGTGGCCCCCGCGTCGGTGCCGGTGGACTTTGGCAGGGTGGTCTTGATGACGCGGCCCTGAGCGTCGTAGGCGGTGGTCCTGACCAGGTTCAGTCCGGCCGGGTCGGTGACCGTAGTGGTGGGCAGGCCCTTGGCCCAGTCGTATCCGGTGGTGCTGGTCCGGGTGTCACCGTCACTGGTGTAGGCGTCGCCCGCGTGGACGTCGGCGCCGATGGTGACGGTGGTCGGCTGGTTGGTCACGGTGGCGGTGCCGTTGGTCGGGCGGCCCTGGTCGTACGCGGTGACGGTGTGCGCACGTGCCGGGACGAAGGACCCTGCGGGCAGGCTGGTGCCGCCCGCGGTCGCGGGCAGGGCCTTGGCAAGGGTGACCATGTGCAGGGGGCCGGACTTCTCCAGCTCCCGCTGGCCGGCGTTGGCCGGGTCGGTGTCCTTGTTCGTACCGGCGTCGGCCGCCACGCTTGTGGTGTTGAACACCGATACGGTCGACAGCAGTTGGGCCCGCTCGGCGGACGGCAGAGCGTCAATGCCGAGTTGTTGCTGCTCGGCCAGGCTGTCGCCGTCGGTGGCGAGGGCCAGTTCGCGGTTGGCTGCGGTCAGCTCACGGACGGTGTGACCGTACCGGTCGTACTCGGTGGTGGTGATGCGTGCGCCGGGGTTGGCGGTGTTGACCTGACGGCCCGAGGCGTCGGTGTAGGCGATGATCGCGCGCTGGTAGGCGTTGGCGGTCAGCGCGGCGCCGTCGTGCGACGCGGGTACGGCGTCCGAGGGGAACAGCGCCGTCGCGTCCGAGGGCGCGTCGCTCTGCCCCCAGGCGGTGACGTCGCCGCCGGACATCGGGTAGGGCGCCTTACCGCCGCTCAGCGGCACGTCGTAGACCAGGTTCGTGCTCGCGGTGCCGTTGGTCTGGGTGGCGCTTCCGGGGGTGAGCGTCGGCCGGGAGGCCGACAGCAGCATCCCGTCGCCCGCCGTCGCGGTGTTCCCGGCGCTGCCGTAGGCGAACGTCCACTGCAGTTCACCGGGCGGGGTCAGCGTGGTGATCCGGCCCGCGCTGTCGTAGTCGTAAGCCGTCTTCAGCGACGGGCTGATACGCGGATCCCACTGCTGGCGCAGGCGGCCGGTGGTGTCGTAGGCGTACTGCGCGACCGTGACCGCGGTCGCCGCGGACGCGCCGGGGTCGGTTCCCCACAGTCTGATCTGGGAGACCCGGTCGGTGAAGTCACCGAACGCCGAGGCGGTCGCGGTCGTGGCCGTGGCGTACACGTATTCCAGTACGCGGCAGCCCTTGGTTCCGGGAGTCGTGGCGCAGGTGGACTGCGTCACCGCGGACGTCGGCGCGATCACGTACTTCGGGCGGGCCAGGAACGTGTTGCCGACCGGGATCTTCTCCGAGACGACCTGGGTGGTGGAGTTGGTGGTCGGCAGGAACGTCGAGGTCACCTGCCACGTCGTGGCCGAGGGGTCGACCTTCGCGAACGTGGTGGTCGTGCCTTCGCTGTCTTTCAGGGTGAAGGTGCCGGTGAGCAGGGAGCCGGTCAGTGTCAGGTCCTCCGCGCCCGGTTCGGGCTTCCACCCGCCGCCGGAGGCCGCGGTGAACCCGGTCGGATCACCGTCCCCATCGACCAGCGCCACCGACCTGTCCGACGCCTTACGGAGGTAGGACCAGTCCGAGCCGGTGATCTCGGCGGTGGTGCCCGCCGTCCACTGCGGACCGAAGATCGCCGCCTGCCCCTCCTGCGCCGACCCGTTCGTGGGACGGCGGGAGGAGGCGCTACGGGTGACGGTGAGATCGAACCCGGAGGCGTCCGTGGCCGACAGCGAGGCGTCACCGGTCAGGGCGTTCACCGAGGCCGGACCCGCGCTCAGCAAGGGGGCGGTGCCCGCGTTGCGGTCCACGGTGATCGTGGTGGCCGGGGAGGCTCCGGGGGTGGTGCCGTCAGTGAAGTTCGCGCGTACGTCCACCGGCCCGTCGCCGAGCGTGTCGGTGATATTCCACGTCAAGGGGGCGGGGGTGGCCAGCCCGTTGGAAACGGTCAGCGCGACCGGCCAGGCCGCCAGCGTCGTCCCGTCCGCTTTGGTGACATGCGAGGCGGGAACGTCGTGCCAGGTATCGGTCTCACCGACACGGTACTGGTAGGTGACACCGGTGTAGTTGGGCTTGCCCTGGGCGGTCAGGGCAACCCTGCGCGCGGGACGGTCACCGGGCGCCGGGGCGGTCAACGCCGCGCCGTCACCGCCGTAGAAGACGTACGAGGTCCCAGTGGCGATATTCCCGGCCTTGTCGTGGGTCTTGGCACTGATCACGTGCCGACCCGCCCCGAAGGTCAGAGTCTTGGTGAACGCCGCCCCGCTCGTCGCGGTGTACGTCCACGTGCCGCTGTCCAGCGTCCACGCCACCTGCGCCACGTCACTGGTGGGCGGTGCGAAAGTGAACGCACCGCTGAAGTTCCCCTTGGAGTCCGGGGTTCCCGACCACACGTTCGAAGGGAAGTCGCTGGACGAGACCGTAGTGTTGGCCGGTGCCGTGGTGTCGATGATCAGGGACTTGGCCGCCGTCCACGCGGAATAGTCGCGGCCGTCGTACGCCCTGACCTTCCAGGTGTACGAGCCGTCCGCCAGGGCCGTGGACACCTTCCACGTACCAGCAGTGCCGGAGTTGACGAACGCCGAACTCCCCGAAGCCTTGACGGTGGTACCCGACAGCACCTGGTAGTCAAGACGCACGGTGTCACTGTTGGCGTCGGTGGCCTTCGCCGACAGCGTCGGAGTCGCACTGGCCGCGTAACCGTCGGTCGCCGTCGGCGAGGCCGCCAGCGAAGTCGGCGTGGTGGGCGGGGTGTTGTACGTGATCGACAGTGACGCGGCGCTGGAGAACCGCTTGAACTGGACCTCGTTGGTCTCACTGCTGGCGACCAGCACGAAGCAGATGGTCTGCCAGTGGTTCGCGGCGGCGTTGGTGACCTGGTTCATGAAACTGAACGTCCCCGACGGGCTGGACGTACACGCCGGACCGAAGTTCACCGAACTCTGCTGGGCGACCTTCCCCGGCGCGTTGGCCCACGTGGTGGAGGCGTCGAAGACATTCGTGGACCACGCCTGGACACCGTAGGACGTGGTGCCGCACGACGCGGAATAGCTCTCCGTCATCTTCATGTCGGCGCTCAGCACCGTGCCACCCCAGATCGCCGAGGGAATGCTGACGCGGTAGTAGGTCCGCTCGATTCCCTTCGGCGAGGAAAACCCCTGGTACCCGACACCGTTGCCGTTCGATGGGCTGGAGTCGTAGTTCGACGTGTTCGGATACGCCTGCTGCACCTCGTTCCAGTGCAGGCGGCTGCCACTGGCCGGATGCGGCACATAGGCGGGGTCGATGTAGACCGGGAAGACGGTGCTCTTCGCCGTCAACAGCCCACGGTCGGGCGTCAGATGGAGCTTGCGGTCCTTCAACGTGGTCTTCACCGCCGCATGGTGGGCGTGCGAACCCGGCCCCTGCGCGGTGGAACGGGTGCCCGCGCGGGGCTTCGCCTTGCCCGCCTCCGCGGGCGCGAGCCCGGCGATGCTGTTCCCGCCGCCCGCCACAGCGGGCTCGGTACTGGTCGCGGAGTCCCACATCACCGGCGCCGGAGAGTTCACCAGCAGACGGCCGGTGCCGTCGGTCACCGTCAGATTCCCGCCCGCGTCCGTCGCCGCGATGACGCCGTTGCTGGTCGACACGCTCTGCACCAGATCCGACAGCCCCGGGCCGGAGGCCGCCTCGGCGGACTTGACCACCAGCGTCTCCTCCACCCCGCCCTTCAGCGAAGCGGTCAACTCAAGGTCCACGTCCTTCAGCACGTTCGCGTACGTCGCCTTCGCACCGGACAGCACCGGCATCGGCAACGCCGTCGGCCACGTCAGCGACAGGTTCTTGCCGTCGACCGTCAACGAAGCCAACGGCCCCGAACCACCGCCGGACAGCACCAGATCCGTCTCGGCCGCCACCGGCACGACACTGCCATCGGCCCGCAACTGGAGCGTGGGGTCCAGATTCACCCACGAGCCGCCGCGCTGGGTCCACTTCGGCTCCGCGAACGCGGTGTACGTCACCGTTCCGTCGGCGTTCACGAACGTCTGCGAAGCATCCGTACGCTCGCTCAACGCCTCGATCCGCCGGCCCTGCAACCGTGCCATCAGCCGCGCCGACAGCACATCCCGCGCCTCCGCCACCCCGTACGACGGCGCCGACGCGACCGTCCCCTCCCCCTCGGACCCAGGAGCAGCGAACGCCACCCCCGAATCCGCCGCGACCGTCGCCGCCTCAACGGCCAGCGCCATCACCACAAGCACCGACACCCGCCGCAACCACAACGACGAGCAAGACGATGAACGTGCGTGTCTCAGACCGCCCGGCGCGGAACGCCGAGCACCCCCCCAGAACATCCCCACGACCCCTCCTCGTCAGAACCCCCAAGGCGCAGAGCTGCCCCCGCGACTAGAAAACGGTCGGATCTTCACACATCCATCACACGGAGGGGAGTAGTTCAAAGGAACTGCCATGTGGAGCTAAAGGGCAGGCATAGACGACTTGAGTGAGCCGAAGGCTCAGTCGGCTCGCCAAATAACTGCAGACCGTCACGAATCACCGCTTGCGTAGCAACTAAAAGCCGCGTATCGCACCTGAAACACTTGACGAAGTGAGCGTCATCACACCTTCGCCGCCCCGCTGTACCTCCGCAGAAGAAGCCGGGCACTTCCTCGGACGCCGGGAGCTATCCGTTCTGCTGTGCGGCGCACTGCCCTTCATCGCGCCATGGCTGCGGCCTCGAAACCGTCCTGGGCAACGCCTCGGCGGCGCCACCCAGGACGGCGCGTCGCAGCGCGGCATCCGGGACGTTCTCGCGCACCACGCACTCTTCGCCTGGAACGGCTCGGCTGAGGCCGAAAAGGCTATCCCCCCGCCTCCCGTAGTCCGCTTGCGAGCGGCAAGCGAGCATCACCGCATGGCGGCCGTCGCGGCGCGGAAAACCGGTGAGGCGGTTGCCGCTGAAATGCGACGATGCGGCTGTTTTGCAGGGTGGTTGTTCGTTTTGCGTGCGCGGGATGTGGCGGTGAGCTGACCGCCTCGGTGTCGCAAGTTGAGCTGCCGGTCGACGCGTATCAGAGGTAAGGGAACGCGGTGCAGCTCCCGGTGCTCATGGCGCGGGGCACGTTCACGGTGGACCCGGAGCCCAGCGGGCAGCCGTGGCGGGGGTGGGAGGAGATCGATCCGTACGAGACGGCGGCCCGGGGCGTCTTCGCGCCGGTCACCGGGCTGTCCTACGGGGTGCCCGGCCCTCATCGTCGACAGCATGCTGATCTTCCAGATGGCCGCGCCGCGCGACGCGTTCACCGACTCCTTCACCTCGCTGTTCCCTGCCCCCGGCCGGGCGGGCGCGCCCTTGCGGGGTCCGCTGGTCCTCACCCACTCCCGCTGGGACCGGGCGACGGGCTTCTGGCATCTGCGGGCGGAAGGGGCGTCGGGGATCGGCCACTCGGGCGTCGGCAGGACGCCCGTACCGCAGTCCTCGATCCGGCTGCGGACGACGCGCACCGCGTACCGGCTGGACGATCTCGACCACCGCATCGTGAACGTGGACGCGGGATGGCTCTACCGGGGTGGTTGGGGGACCCGGCTGTCGCCCGCCGGGGCGCACTCGGACTTCCAGCATCCGGAGTCCTCGCATCTGCTGCTTTCGCTCACTTCGCACTCGCGGTGACTCGGCCGGTGGGCCGGGGGACGGGGCGGGTGGCGGGGAAGTGGAGTGGGCCGCGCGGGGGTTGAGGGCGGAGCTCCTGGCGGGGGACGAGGACGGGGTACGGGCGGTGCGCCCGCGGGGCGGGGCGGCGCCGGAGGGGGCGAAGGGGGACGCGCATTCGTGGGCGGCGCCGGTGATCACGCCGGCGGCGTCGGGGGGAGTGCTGACGACGTTGATCACGGCGGTCAGCGGCCGGCTGGCGCGGCAAGGGCCGGACACGACGGTCGTGTGGGAGGTCGGCGGGGACCGCATCACGCTGCCGGGGGCGACCGAGGCCGAACGGGCGCGCCTGATCGGAATCCTGGCCGCACGGCACGGCTACGCGTAGCCACGACGACGCGTCGTCAGGAAAGCGGGCGGGAGCGCCAACGCGCAGCCCGGCCAGGGGCGTTCAGGCGGCAGAGCCCGCGCGCTTGAGGCGCAGTGCGGAGACGAGGAAGAAGACCCCGCCGAGGAAGGCGTAACCCGCGAGATTACGCAGGGAGGGATCGTCCTTGCCCGCCTGGGCCACGACGTCAGGGCCTCATGCGGGCCTCAATGGGGCTTCCGCTCTTGGCGGTTCGGCGGTGAGGCCCCTGAAGGTGGTGCGGCCCCACTGGGAGGCGCAGTCGACTGATATGCCGTCAGGCGCCAAGCGCTCGTTGAGCCGTACGATCCGGGCCTGCAAGGCGCGGCGGGTCATCGGCTCGTCGGCCGCGCCGAGCAGGAGGCACAGGTCGTGGCAGCACCAGGGGCGCGCGGTGGTGCGGAGGATGTCGAACAGGACCTGCTGAGTGCCGCGTTGAGGGCGCGGCGATCCGTGGCGCGGTGCTTCCGGCGGCCGGCGGGGCGAGGACCTGGTGTCGAGCCAGCGCCGTTCGGCGAGGATGCGGCCGGCCAGTTCACGGGGGTCCGTGTCGCGCGGGATGACGTTGGCGGCGCCGGCCAGCAGCAGGTCAGCGGAGTCCGTACGGTCGGGCACCAGCACCACCACGGACGACAGGTGGCTGAGGGCGTGGACGCGCTGGCCCAGATCACCGGTCCCGCGCGGGCTCGGGACGTCCAGCACGGTGAGGGGGGTCCCGGCCCTGCGCAGCAGCGTGCGGTAGGCGGATTCCGAGCCCCAGGGGTGGCACAGCGCGGGCAGTACGTGGTGGGTGCGCAGGGCGCGCAGCAGGGCCGGGGTCCGCTCGCGGTGCAGCGAGAGAACGACGCTCACGGGATACGTGAACTGCTCCTCGGCCGGGAGGGAGCGAATTAACTTCTCGCCAAACAGGTCAATAGGCATGGCAATGCCGCTGACACGGACCTCTCCTGTGGACGGTCACGGGAGCCGGGGACGGCACTCGGGTGCGGGAGGCGGGGGACGGGACGCGATGTTACTGACGGCGATCCCCGATTCCCCGTGGCTGAGCACGGGTTGGTCACCGTCTGAGCACGATCGGGCCCCGTGCTGAGCGTCCGGAGGGGCAGGCGGGAGAAGGGCCGGAAGGCCGGCAGGGCCGTCGGTCGCGGTCGGCCGCCGTGCTCCCGGCCGGGGCATACGGTGGGCGGCCACGCGGCGTTGGCCGGTCCGACACCGTGGTGCCATTGGGGTCTGATATATCTGGATGCCTGAATGACCCAACCAATAGGGCCGATTATCGCTCCACAGGGATAGGCAGTGCACCGGCCGCCGAGCAACGTCGTTCCGTTCGGCCGGGATTGGGCAGGGGAGGGCAGGTGGTGGGGTGTCTCCCACACGTCCGCGAGCGGTACGCGTCCGGTACGGCGCGAGGTGACGGACATCGTTGTCCCGTCGCTCCCGCGCTGACACCGCGCGGGCCGGTCTCTCGTGGCGCGAGATGAGGACGCATCCGCCCGGTCCGCGGAGACCCGCCGGCGCACGCAGGCTCGCGTGACCGGCCGGGAACGACTCACCGAACGAGGACAGTGATGAGCCAGCAGGGCGCGGGACGGCCGGGGTCGCCGTCGCGCACGACGGCACGGTACGGGGACCACGGGGAGGGCCAGGCATGAGCCGTTGGGCCTCCCGCCTGTCCCGCAAGGGCGGCGGCGCGAGCGGTACGGGCGGCGCGACCCGTACGAGCGCTACGGCCGGTACGAGCCGCGGCGCCGCTGCGGCGGAGTCCGTCCCCGCCCCCCTCGTCGAGGACATCGACGGCGTCCTCCTGGTCCGCTCGGTGGACGACGACTCCTTCCCGATGGCCGTCCTGGCCGAAGTGGCCCACACCTTCGGCGCCGAGGCGGACATCGTCACCGTCATGGTCGGCTCGGAGGGCGCGGGGCAGGGCAACGGCGGCGGCCACTGGCCGCGCCTGGTCACCCTCCTGGACTCGCTGCGCGCGCAGGGCACCCGCCGCGTCCGCCTCGTCCTGTCCGGCGCGGGCGACGACCGGCCGGGCCGCCCCGGCACCGCCCGCAGGATCGCCGACGGTTGGGGCTTCGAGGTGTTCGCGCCGGACGGCGTCGTCCTCATCACGCCCGGCGGCAGCCTCTTCGTCCGGGGCGACGACCGTCCCGAGGGATGCTGGTGGCGCTTCGCGCCCGGCGAGGCACCCCGGAAGCTGGGCCCCCGCGCGCCCGCACCGGCCTGGCAGGAGGCCGTCGGCCGCGTGCCCACGCGGACATCGGGCGGCTGCGTGGTCGAGCAGATTCCGGCGGGCCTGGTGATCCGCCCCGCCGACGCGCCCGGGCCGCGCCCCGACGACCTGTGCTTCGCGGTGCCGCTCGACTCCGCGCACGCCGTCGTGCTGGTCGGCGCCCCGCACGCGGAGGACGTCGCCGCCGACGAGGTCGCCGCCGTCCTGTCCGCGCTCCCGGCGGAACACCGCGCCCGCGTGTGCCTCGCACCCGGCGGACAGGCCGACCTGCTGCGGCTGGCCCACACGGTCGCCGACACGCTGGACAGCCGGGTCGACGTCCTGACGGGCCTGCCGCTGCTCGCCGACCACGCGCCGCCCGGCGCCGTACCCCGCCCGACCCTGATCGGCCGTGACGGCGAACCGAGTTGGCAGCCGTACGTCACCGCCGTCGCGTGCCTCCCGACCGACGCGCGGGGCAGAACGCCCCTGCCCCGGCTGCTCGGCAGCCTCCCGCCCGACTGGCTCCCCGGCGGCACAGAACCGGGCACCGTACGGCTCACGGACGGCTGGCAGGCGACGGTGACGCGCTCCGGCCTCGCCCTGTGGGCCCAGGGCACGCCCCGCCCCCCGCTCGTGGGAACCGCCGTCGACCCCGAGACCTGCGCCATCGAACTCGGCGCGCCCGGACAGCGGTTGGACGCCTCCCTGCTCACCGCGCTGGCCCGCCTGCTCACCGGCCTCGGCGCCACGGCCCGCGCCAGGACCACCCTCCTCGTGCGAGGACGGCTCACCAGCGGCGAGGCCGAACTGCGCCGCCTCGCGGCGGAACACGGCGTACGCGGCATCCGCTACGTCACCGCCGCCCGCCAGGCCCCGCCCCCCTGGCAGACCCCGCCCCGCCCGAACCAGGACCGTCCGGGACCTGACCGCCCGAATCAGGACCGCCCGGGACCGGACCGCCCGGGACCGGACCGCCCGGGACCGGCAGCGTCCCCGCGCCCTCCCGCGCCCGTGGCCGTACCGCCCGACGCTCCCCGTGAAGGACCTTCCGCTGTCGTGGAGTTGACCGGTACGGCACCGGCTCCGGCGCCGGGTGCGGAGCCCGTACGCCGTCCGGCCGCCGCGAGCGTGCCCACCGACAGCGCGTCCCCGGCCGGGGACAGCGGCGCCGACGGAACGCTCGTCCGCACGCCGACGACGGAGACGGATGTCGCCGCGCGCGACCGTTCCGCGCCGGGCGCTCCGGGGGAGCGGGGCGGTGAACGGCCCGACGGTACGGCCGAGGCGGGCCGTACGGTCGCCCCCGGCCCGCGCACGAACAGCCGGGGGCCCGGTCCGACGCGGTCGGCACCCGCGATCACCGCGCCCCTGCGGGGCTCCGCACTCGTCCGCGCACTCGTCGTCTCACCCGGCCCCGAGCCTGACCCCACCCCCGAGCCCGACCCCGCACCCGTCGCTCAGCCCGAACAGTCCGAACGGCCCGAACAGCCCGAGCCAACGGCCCCGTTGGCCGTCAGGCGGGAGGAGCCCCGCCTCGTGCTGCCCGGACATGTCAGCACCGCCGCGCAAAGGGCGGCGTTCCGCGAGCTGGTGGGGGACGGCTGGGAGGGGCACGCGGCAGCCGTGGACGGGCTGTTGAAGCGGAAGCTCGCGCTGCGCGGGGACGAGCGGGAGGCGGCGCGGCTCGATCTGGTCGCGGTGCGCGCGTATCTGTCGGCTGACGAAGGGCCGCTGAGCCAGCGGGAGTTGGCGCGGGGCCTGCGGGCGGGCGAGGCGCGGTCGCAGGCGTACGCCGGGTGCGTGGCGTCCGGGCTGCGGCGGCTGCCGTCGTACCGGGGCGTGGCCCTGCGCGGCGGCGCGGCGGGCGGTGCCGAGCCGAGGTTGGGCGCGCTGCTCCAGGACCCGGCGCCGATAGGGGCGTTGGCCCGGATTCCGGCGGCGGGCGGGACAGCCGTGCGCTACGCGATCTGGTCGACGACCGGCCGCGAGGTGGGTGATCTGGCGGCGGCGGACGGTGAGATCGTCTTCGCGCCGGGCACCGGATTCCGCGTGCTGGGGACGTGGACCGCACCCGCCGGGACCCCGGTCGTACTGCTGCGGGAACTGCCCGCGCACGCGACCACGTACATGGACGGAGCACGGGAGTTGAGCCCACGGGACCTCACCGCGCTCGCCGAACTGAAGGACGCGCTCGCCGGTGGTCCGCCCGCCGAGGAGGGCCGGAGCTGGCCCGAGCGCTGTGTCGGGCCCGTGGGCGGCAGCGGGTAGCCGCCCGCACCGCACATCCGGGCCGCACGCCCGCCGGCACGCAGGGCAGGACACCGCGCCGCACGACCGACTGACCACCAGGCCGAAGGAGAACCATGAGCAGCCGTCAGACCCGACCCGACCCCGACGGAACGCCCCGCGCCACCGAAGGCGGCGCGAACTCGGCTTCCTCCAGGGGCGGTTCGTCCGTGCGCCGGGCGGTCACGCTGGGGCCCGTGGCGGCCGATCCGGGCGAGGCGCTGACGCCCGCGGTGCCGCGGACCACCGGCGCGGCGGCGCCCTCGGCCCCCGACACCTCCTCGCGCCCGGGTACGTCGTCCGCCCCCGTGACGGCCGCCGCCGCGCGGCCTGAGCCCGCGGCGGGCGGTACGGCGGAGGCGGGCGGTACGTCCGAGGAGCCGACGTTGCCCGGCAAGGGATCGGCCGAGCAGACCCCGGCCCCGGCCCCTGCCCCAACCCGTGCCTCGGCCTCCGCCCCGACCACGGCCCTGACCACCGCATCGGCCAGCGCCCCGACCTCCGCCTCGGCCCCCACCACCGAAGCGGGCGAAACACCCGCCGAGACCCCCGACGCGAAGGCCACCCGCGAACTCACCCGCGAGACCGGCCCCGGGGCCGCGCTCCCGGCCGAGCGACCGCCCTCCGGCCCGTCCCGCAAGCCGCTGCTCGCCGCCGTCGGCCTGGTCGGCGTGGTCATCCTCGCGGTGCCCCTGGTGGCCTGGGCGACCAGCGGCTCCGGGCACAAGAACGACCATCTGACGACGGCGGCCAGCACCGCCGGGCGGATCACCGACCCGCCCGCGACCGTCCCGCACATCCCCCTGCCCCAGAAGTCCTCGGCGTCGCCCGCCGCCAAGCCCACGACGAAGCCCAAGGCCAGGACCAAGGCCGTGGCGCCGCGCCCGCCCGCGCCGCCGAGCCCGACGGCCCGGCCGACCGCGACACCGACGAGGAAGGCGACGACCCCGTACCTCGGCCCCGGCCCGCAGATGCCCGGCGACGACAGGACCGCCTCGGCCACGGTCCTCCGGCTGGCGGCGCGCGAACCCGGCCGCCACATCTGCTACCGGGTCTACGTGGCGACCTTCGGCTGGCAACTCGCCGTCTGCGACGGGTCCGTGGCGGGCTCCGAGGTGGACGCGCGGAGCATCAAGGCCATCCAGATCGCCGTGTCCGGCACCAAGGGCACCTCCGCCAACGCCTACTTCCAGGCGAAGGGGTGGGTGAACAAGTCGTGGGTCACCGTGGAGGACGGCGCCGATCTGACCCTCGGCGCGGCCAGGCAGGACGCGCCCAACATCTCGGGCTTCGGCATCAGCGTCGGCAGGGCCACGGGCACCGTCTGCCAGAACACGTACAGCCGCGGCGGACCGTGGGGCAGCATGGCCTGCGACACCCCGCAGACCGCCGACAACTACATCTTCGGCGGCACGCTGGACGAGACGCGCTGGCTGGACGCGGTGCGGTTCACCGTCTGACGGACGCCGACGGGCAGGGGACGGCCGCACGCCGGCCGTCCGCCGACGGTCCGGGTCAGCCGAGCAGCCGCCAGCGGCTGTCGTCGTCGGTGCCGCACGAGCCGATCACGAGCCGGGCGGAGGGCGCCTTCTTGTCGGCGCCCTCGACGCGCAGGCACAGATGGTTGCTCGCGTAGTTGCGTATCCACACGGTGTCGCCCCCGGCCGGGGCGAGCCACCACAGTTGGTTGTCCGCCAGCGTCCCGGTGCAGTTCGCCTCGGACAGCTCGGTCCCCGACGGCTGCGCCCCGCGCTCCGGCGGGTCGATGCACAGACCGTCCATCGTGTTGGAGAACTGCACGAGATCGGTGCCGCCGGGGCCGCTCGCGGGAAGCTTGACCGTCATGTTCCAGAACTGGTTGTCCTGGTCGGTGCCGTCGCAGTGGTACTGGTCGATCTCCAGGCCCAGTTGGCCCGGTCCGTTGTAGGGGATGTCGACGCACATCCCGCTGTAGGCGTTCATGATCAGCACCTTGCGGTCGTGCGCGGTCAGCGCCCGCGGGTCCTCGCCGCCCGACCCGGCCGTCCGCTTCGGCGTCGGCGTGGTGGAAGGGGTCCTGTGCGGCTTGGGCGAGGCGGTGTGCGGGACGGGCTTCCCGGTCCGCTTCGGCACGGTCTTTGTCGGCTTCGGGGTGGGCGACGGCGACGCGGAGTGCGCGATGTTCTTGTACGCGGCGGTCCGTTGGGCCGCCAGGTCCCGCTTCTTGTCGTGCTCGTCCGCCTGGTGGCTGCGCCAGGCGCCCATGCCCAGGGTGGCGCCCGCGACGAGGGCCAGTACGGCCACGGCGCCCGCGACCCTGCTGCCCACACGCGAGTGCTCGCCGGGCTGACGGGTGTGCGTCGTCAACGCCTCGACGAACCGCGCCCGTTGCCGCCGCTTCGC
The DNA here is from genome assembly GCF_044744145.1 of Streptomyces sp. NPDC087422. Classification (NCBI taxonomy): domain Bacteria; kingdom Bacillati; phylum Actinomycetota; class Actinomycetes; order Kitasatosporales; family Streptomycetaceae; genus Streptomyces; species Streptomyces sp. NPDC087422. The sequence continues at coordinate 132,892 of NZ_JBIUXT010000007.1, forward strand.
CTCGTCGTGGTCACTCTCGCTCAACGCCGCTCCCCACTCGCGGAAGGTCCAACTGGCAGGGTACGCAGATGCGTTCGCGCCGCCCGCTCACGCGGGCCGGGACGGGCGCGGCTCACCGCGGCGCCGATCCGTACAGCTCGCGCTCGCGCAGCACTTCCGCCGCCGTCGCCAGCGCGGTGGACAGGCGGCGCCGGTAGGTGCTGAAGGACAGTCCCGCCCGGCTCGCGGCGGCCTGCTGGCTGCGCGGCCCGCTCAGATACGTGATCTCCAGGACGTTGCCCAACTGCCGCCGTCCCGGCTGCGCGCGCAGGTACGCCACCGTCTCGGTCAGCACCTCGCGCAGCGCCGCCGCGTCCCCGTCCGGCGCCACCAGCCGGGTGCCGAGCAGCGAGCTCTCCGCGAGCTGCCGCGCGTCCTGGAGGCTGCGGTAGGCGTGCTTGACGGCTTCGGCGAACTCCGGCCACGGCATGGCGGCCTCCGCGGTGACGGTCACCGGCGCCGGGCCCGGCGCGGGCTCGTCGGCCAGCAGCCGGACCCGCAGATCCACCGCCCACCGGTCGAAGGGCGCGCTGCGCCAGTCCTGCACGAAGGCCAACACCCCTTCGCCGTAAGCCCCTTCGCCGTACGGTCCTTCCCTGTACGGTCCTTCGGCCGGTGCCACCCGCTGCTGCCCGTACAGGTCGAGCAGCGAGGCGAGACCCGGCCGGTCAGGGGCCGCGCAGGTCCAGCTCACCGCGAGGTTCGGTGTGGTCGCCCACAGCGTGGTCAGCGCGAAGGCCGCGGCGGCGGCGCCGCCGGTGCTCCAGCGCGCCAGCAGCAGCCGCTCGGCGCGCCGCAGCGGCCGGCGGCCGGCGGTGTACTCCAGCGCGGCACGCGCCGTCGGGTCGTCGGGCAGCCCGGTGGCCCCCGGGTCCAGGCAGGGCGCGACGAGGGCGGCGGTGACGCCGCGGCGGCCGTCCTCGGCGACGCAGAAGGCGCCCGGCTGCCGGTCCCACCACTGCCGGGCCAGAGCGGCGGCCTCGTCGCCGTGCTCCTTGCCGATCGCGGCCAGCACCTCGTCCAGATCCTCCGGGCGGGCGGTGCGCAGCCGCAGCCGGTCCGTACCGCGCCAGTCGACCGTCTCCCGCGGGAAGCGGCCGGAGCGCCCCAGATAGGCCAGGCCCGCGCCGAACGCCCAGCGGCTGCCGGTGCGGCACGCCAGTTGCTCGGCCAGATGCGCGTGCAGCCGGGTGAAGAGCCGTTCGTACGCCGACAGGTCGCGCCAGCGCAGCTCGACCAGGAGCGCCTCGCGGACCAGCTCGTGCGGGACCAGGCCCTCGGCGGTGCTGCGGACGAAGGAGAGTCCGCGCAGCCAGGCGCAGAGCTCTCCGGCCTCCGCTGACGGTACGTCGAGCGTGTGCCGCAGGAGGTCCTCGGTGGTGACCCGGGCCAGCGCCAGGACGTGCAGCGCTTCCGCCTGACCGGGCGACAGGCTCTCGCGCAGCAGCAGGTGCAGCAGTTCGCCCACCAGGTCGGGGGAGTCGGCCAACTCCCAGGCGGTGCGCGGCTGCACGGAGTCCGTGGCGCGTTCGCGCGCGTCGGCGAAGAGCGCCAGGGCGAGCGGCACGCCGTGCGCGGCCCGCACGATGTCGGGGATGTCCGCCTCCGGCACGTCCCGGTTGCGCAGCAGCTTCGTGGCCTCCGCGGTGTCCATGCCGCGCAGTTCGACACTCCGCAGCGCCTGCCACCACTGCACGTCGGCCCGCCACTCGGCCGACGGGGGCCGCCGGCTGCCGACCACCAGGAACAGGTGCGAGGGCATCCGCGGCAGGAACTCGTCCCGCAGCCACTGCTCCAGCGGCCCGAGCGCCTCACCGGAGTCGATGAGCAGCAACTGGGCTTCCTGCGACGGGCCTTGCGCGTCGAGGGCGGCCAGGAACGCCTCCGGTGTCGCGGCCGTGGCGCGCATGTCGACGGTGCGGACCGTCCTGCCGTGCGCCTCGGCCTCGTCGGCGAACCGGTGCAGCAGGCTGCTCTTGCCGAAGCCGCCCATGCCGTGCAGCCACACCACGAAGCAGGAGCGCCGGTCGCTGAGCATCAGGTCCCGCAGCAGCCGCAGTTCCGCGGTCCTGCCGGTGAACACCGCTCTCCTGCGGGCCGCCAGTGTGTACCCGTGGGAGTCGGCCGGCAGGGGTGTGGGGGATATGCGCATCATCTATTGATGAGTCCTCGGGAGCGGGTGCGGTTCCCCCGGGCGCCGGGACGTCCGGTCCCGCGTCGGTCGCCGGTGCCGTGGGCTCGAACGAGAAGGGTCACTCATCGCTCCCGTCGCGGATGGGGGTGGGCGCCACAGGCCGGCGCGACCGGGGCCGTCACTCGGCGGCGGGGTACTGCCTACCCTGGTGGGTCGATGTTAGACCCATCGATTCACGGACGGGCGACGGCCAGAGATATATGTCCCGTTGTGCTGTTGCAGCGCATTTGCGCAGGCGAAGCGGGGTGCGGGCGCTGTCGATCTCCGCCGGGGCGGGACGGCCTGACGTGCTTTCTGCCTAGCCGGTTGGGCCAATTCAAGCCGAAGGCAAGAGGGCGCACGAGGCATGCTTGACTGCCTCCCGCGTGGATAAGGTGGTTTGGCTGAGATGCGCAACGGGGAAGGCCGGGCACCTGGTGGACAGCGACGTGCAGGTGAGTCGTCACTCGGACGTACCCATCTACCGGCAGATCGTGACCCAGGTGTCGTTCATGATCGAGACTGGCGATCTCGCGGTCGGCCAGACCCTTCCCAGCGCCCGGCTGCTGGCGGACAACCTCCAGATCAACCGCAACACGGTGGCCCGCGCGTACGCGGAGTTGAGCGAGCTGGGCCTGGTCGAGAGCCGGGGCCGCAGCGGGACGACCGTGGTCGGTACGGGCCGGGCGCGTACGAGTTCGCCCGCCAGGGACCGGGCGTGGGCGGTACTGGACGCGGCGGCCAGGGAGTGCGTCGCGCTCGGCCTGTCCGCCGTCGAGATCCAGTCACTCGTGACGAGCCTCGCCCTGCGCGCCGAGGACGACGTCCTCAAGGTCGCGTTCGTGGAGTGCAACGCCGACCGGGCCGGCTACTTCGCGAGCGAACTCGGCCTCCACCTCGGTCTCAAGGTCAAGCCCCTGGTGCTCGGGGACTTCTCGCCCGAGGAGGAGCACGACGACCTCGCCCTCACCACGTTCTTCCATCTGGCCGAGGTGCGGCGGCTGTGGCGCGGGGAGCCGACCGAGGTGGTCGCCATCGTCGCCGCGCCGCATGTGCAGACGCTGGTGCGGATCGCCTCCGCCGCCAGGAGCGGCACGGTGGGCATCTGTTACTCCACCTACGGCCAGGCCGTCAGCATCCGGGACTCCCTGACGCAGTCCGGGATCAGCAACGTCAGGGTGCTGCACGGGGACGAGGGGGAGGACGTCGGGGACCTCGACCTCGTCGTGATCCCCAGCGACATGCCGCAGTTGAAGGCGCGCTTCGAGGAGCGGGTCGAGGTGGTCGAGTTCGGCAATGTGCTGGACGCCGCGTCCGTCCGGATGGTGACGCAGGTCGTCGGCGACATGCAGGCGGCCAAGCTGGCCGCCAAACGGGCCGCCTCCTCCGCCGCGCGCGGCTGACGTATCCGCCGCGCGTGGGGAGGCCCGGTGCTCCCCCGCGGAGAGGGAGGGCTGGGGAGCACCGGGCGTGAGGGGCGGGGTTACCCGAGGAGCCGGGTCACCCGAGGCGCCGGGTCACCTGTGGAGCGGGGCCACTTGGGGGTCCGGGTCACCGGTGGTGCGCGGCGAGACCCTGGTGAACGGCGTTGATCAGCTCGCCGTCCGCCGTGTCGCCGTCCAGGGACCAGACCATCGCGCCGCCCAGGTGGGCCCGCTTGATGTAGGCGGTCTTCTGGGCGATGACCTGCGGGTCGTCGTAGGTCCAGAAGTTGGTGCCGTCGTAGAGCCAGGCGAAGCCGTTCCGCACGTCCCGGTGGACGGTGTAAGTGCCGGAGGAGGCAAGGGCCTTGAGGGCGTGGTAGTCCTCGTTGCCCGCCTGCCAGGTGGCGGGGGCGGGGCCGGTGGACGGCTGGAAGAGGCCCGCGGTGCCGCCGTCGGGGACGCCGGTCCAGCCCTGGCCGTAGAAGGGCACGCCGAGGACGAGCTGCCGGGCGGGTGCGCCGCGCTTGAGCCAGTCGCCGACCGCCTGGGTGTCGCTGAAGTCGTGCGGGACGGGCGAGTTGCGCGGGGCCTTGAGCGCGGACTGCTGGTTGGTGGTGGCCTCGTAGGGGCCGTGGAAGTCGTAGCCCTGGACGGTGCCGAAGTCGAGGTACTTGAAGATCTTCCGGACCTCGAAGCCCGCGTCGATCTTGGCCGGTGCGGCGGGCAGGAAGGCGCTCAGGTCGTAGTGCTTGTGCGCCGTGCGGCCCAACGCGTCGAGCTGGCCGCGGAATTCGGCCGCGAGCGCGGTGAAGTTCCGCTTGTCCTCGGGCCGGTAGACGGTGTCGACGTCACCGGAGGAGCCGGGCCACTCCCAGTCGATGTCCACGCCGTCGAAGAGCCCGGCGGCCGAACCGGGGCCGCCCTTGCCGTCGAGCAGCGGCAGATTGCCCTTGACGAAGATGTCCAGGCAGGACGCGACGAGCGCCTTGCGCGAGGCGGCGGTGCGGGCCGCGTCGGAGAAGTGCGTCGACCAGCCCCAGCCGCCGATCGAGATCATCACCTTCAACTTCGGGTTGGCGGCCTTCAGTTCGCGGAGCTGGTTGAAGTTGCCCGCCAGCGGCTGCTCGGCGGTGTCCGCGGTGCCGTCGACCGAGGAGGCGGCGTCGAGCGGGCGCTGGTAGTCGGCCCAGGCGTCGCCCTCGCCGGCCACGTTGGCCTCGAAGCACTTGCCGTCGGCGCCGATGTTGGCGAACGCGTAGTTGAGGTGGGTGAGTTTGGCCGCGGTGCCCGAGGTCTGGACGTTCTTCACCTGGTAGTCGCGTCCGTAGACGCCCCACTGGGTGAAGTAGCCGACGCTCTTGTACGACGAGGCGGAGGAGCCGTGGTCGTCGCGGCCGTGCGCCTGGGCGGCGGAGCCGCCCGTGACGGCGGGCAGGACGGCGACCAGGGAGAGGGTGGCTGCGGTTGCGGCCATACGGCCGAGAATTCTTCGACGCATGCGCGTGAAGGTATTGGTCTGGACCAATAAGGGTCAAGGGGGACGGCACAACCCGTTCACAACCCGTCGGCGCCGAACCGTAGGATCCCCCAGTGGACATACCGCCGCCGCCCCCGCCTCCGCCGTCCTCCGACGACGCGCCCCCGTCCCAGCCGCCGCACGACGCCCCCACTTCGCCGTACGCCGGGCTGCCCTCGTATCCGCAGAAGCCGTACGACCAGCAGGGCGGACCGCCGTACAGCGGTCCGGGACAGCCGACGTACGGCGGCCCGTCATCGGGCGGGCCCGGCCCCTACGGCTCCGTGCCCCCGCCCTACAGCGGACAGCAGCCCCCCGGCTCCGCGCCGCCCTACGGCGGGCAGGCCCCGTATCCCGGCCAGGCCCCGTATTCCGGGCAGCCTCCCTACGGCGGCCAGGGTCCGCACGGCGCTCAGGCTCCGTACGGCGGTCAGGCAACCTACGGCGGGAATCCGTACGGCGGGCAGAATCCGTACGGTCCCCAGCCGTATCCCGGCTATCCGCAGACCGCCGGCTGGTACAACCCGCAGGCGAACACCAACGGCATGGCCATCGCCTCGCTCGTGGTGGGCTTCACCTGCATCCCCGTCCTCGGGGTGATCTTCGGCCTGGTCGCGCTCAGCCAGATCAAGAAGCGCGGCGAGCGCGGCAAGGGCCTGGCCGTCGCGGGCCTGATCCTCAACGGCGTCGCCACGGTGCTTCTCGCGGTCTTCATCGCGCTCGGCGTGGCGGGCGCCTTCGACGACGGCAACACCCGCGTCGACCGGATCAGGGTCGGCCAGTGCTTCAACACGGTCGACAGCTCGCTGGGCGACTACGGCGGCGACGGCGCGCGCTCCACCACCGTGGACGTCGTCGACTGCTCCGAGGAGCACGACGCGGAGGCGTACGCGATCTTCACCGTCGACGCGGCGGACGACGGCGGCTACCCCGGAACGGATCGCATCTCGGCCGTCGCGGAGTCGAAGTGCGCCTCTTACGCGGACGACTACGCGGACGGCACGCCCTGGGAGAAGAGCGCCGACGTCTACTACTACATGCCGCCGGCGGACGGCTGGCGCCGCGGCGACCACAAGGTGACCTGCTTCTTCGGCGCCACGCACGGCTCGATGACCGGCTCGGTGAAGGACGGAGGCACCAACTCCGGATTCGGAGTGTGATGCTCGGGGGAGGGCTTGCGGACGGGCACCGACGGTTGTCAAGCTGTCGCAGACAGTCAACCCCTTGGGAGGGGCACGTGCCTTTCGGTGAGCAGCCCGCCTACCTTCGCGTCGCCGAGGATCTGCGGCGCAAGATCCTCGACGGGACGCTCCCGCCGCACGCGCGGCTGCCCTCGCAGGCCCGGATCCGTACCGAGTACGGGGTCTCGGACACCGTCGCGCTCGAAGCGCGCAAGGTGCTGATGGCCGAGGGCTTCGTGGAGGGCAGGTCCGGCTCCGGCACGTACGTACGGGAGCGGCCGAGGCCGCGGCGCATCGTCCGCAGCGGCTACCGGCCCGCCGGGACGGCCAGCCCGTTCCGGCAGGAGCAGGGGGACGAGGGGTGCAAGGGCACCTGGGAGTCGCGCAGCGTCCAGGACCACGCCTCGCCCGCCGTCGCCGAGCGGCTGCGGATCGAGCCCGGCGACCGGGTGATGCGCACCCACTACCTCTTCCGCACCGAGGGTGAGCCCTCGATGCTCTCCACCTCCTGGGAGCCGCTGGCGCTGACCGCCCGCACACCGGTGCTGCTGCCGGAGGAGGGGCCGGTCGGCGGCCAGGGCGTCGTGGAGCGGATGGCGGCGATCGACCTGGTGGTCGACCACATGGCCGAGGAGGTCGGCGCCCGGCCGGGGCTCGCGGAGGAGACGGCGGCGCTCGGCGGAGTGCCGGGGCACATCGTCATCGAGATCCAGCGCACGTACTACTGCTCGGGGCAGCCGGTGGAGACCGCGGACGTCATCATCCCGGCGGAGCGGTACCGGGCCGTCTACCACCTGCCGGTACGCTGACCCGCCGTCAACTCCCTTACGGCGCCTGGCGGTACGGATGGTCCGGGCGGTACGGGCGCTGGTGCCCACTCCGGCGTGCGCCCGGCGTGACCGCCGGGGGCATCGGACACGTGTGACCTACAGTCAACTTCTGGTCGAACACCTGGCCGGAACGGTACCTCTTCGTGTCATTCCGTGCCCGCGCCGTGAACCTCGGGCGTAGGGTCGGGCATATGCGCATCGCCGTTTCCTCGGACATGGATGAACCGGTGGCCAGGCAGGTCGTCGACGAGCTTCGTCACCGTGGTCACACGGTGCTCGCCTACGGCGCGCTGCGCCCCGGAGACCGCAAGGACTGGGCCTGGAGCGCGGAGGCGGCGGCCCGCGCGGTGGCCGAGGGCGCGGCCGACCAGGCGGTGGTCTGCTGCTGGACCGGCACCGGCGCGTCCATCGCCGCGAACAAACTCCCGGGCGTCCGGGCCGCGTTGTGCGCCGACGCGTACACCGCGCGGGGTGCCCGCCGGTGGAACGACGCCAACGCGCCGGCGCTGAGCCTGCGTTCGGTGTCCGGCGCCGTACTCGGCGAGATCCTGGACGCCTGGTTCGACAGCGCCGCGAGCGATGCGGCGGACGACCGGGACAATGTCGCGCACCTGGCGGACCTGGAAGCCGGTTCCGCTGCCGCGACCTCGCCTGAGGGGGCCTGAGCTGATGACGACCGACCTCGTATGGCTCCTCATACGGCAGGACGAGAGCGGCAACCGGTACCGGGTCGGGCGCTACGCCACCCGCGCCGAGGCCGAGCGCGTCGCGGCCACGCTGAACGGTCCCGGCCTCAACCGGGACCAGCAGCAACGGCGTTACGTGATCGAGCGGTTGACGCCGCGCGCCGTGCAGTCCTCGTAACGGGTTCGCGCCGCGCGCTGTGCGGGTCGCGGGTCTCCGTCTTACGTATCCTGCGTCGCATGACCGAACGTGTGGTGGTGGGCGGGGCCGTGCTCGACGCCGGACGGCTGCTGGCCGCGCGGCGGACCGCGCCGCCCGCGCTGGCGGGACGCTGGGAACTGCCGGGCGGCAAGGTCGAGGCGGGGGAGAGCCCGCCGGACGCGCTCGTGCGCGAGCTGCGCGAGGAGCTGGGCGTCACGGTGGAGCCCCTTCAACGCGTCCCCGGCGCCTGGCCGTTGGCCAACGGCCTCACCCTGCACGTCTGGACCGCCCGCCTGGTGAGCGGCACGCCCAGCCCCCTCCAGGACCACGACGAGCTGCGCTGGCTGCTCCCCGCGCAGACCTCCGACGTCGACTGGCTCGACCAGGACCGCCCGGCGGTCGAGTGGGCGACACGCCTTCTGGTCGGCTGACGGCCTGAGGGTAGGGTTTTTCGGTGTCCGCGACCGAGACGGGGGATTCGATGCTGGTGCAGGTGGAACGCGACGGTGTGGTGCTGGTGCTCGGCCACCGGGTGGGCGAGGGCAGGCCGCTGCTGATCGTTCCCGGGGTCATGGCCGACGCCGTGTCGTGGCAGCCGGTGGTGGACGCGCTTCCGGCCGGCCGGCCGGTGTACGTACTGAACCGGCGCGGCCGACGGCCCAGCGGTGAGCTGGGTGACGGATACGGGGTCGGCACCGAGGTCGCGGATCTGCGGCGGGTGCTCGACGAGGTGGCCGGGCGGCACGGCGGCGACGGCGGGGTGGACCTCTTCGGCTGGAGCTACGGCGGCCTGATCGCGCTGGAGGCCGCGACGCGGCACTCCGGCGTGCGTTCCCTGACCCTCTACGAGCCGGTGGTGCGGCCCTTCGGCGCGCAGGTGCTGGACTCGCTGCGCGCGGCCGACGCGGCCGGTGACCTGGACCGGGCCGTGGAGATCGTCAACCGGGACGTGTCCGGATTCTCCGCCGAGTACGTCGCGGAGCTGCGCCGGAGCCCGGCCTGGCAGGTGCTGCGGCCTCTCGCCGCGCCGCTCGGGCGCGAGCTGACCGCCCTGAACGAGCACCACGCCGACCTGGCCGCCTACGGGAAGCTCGACATGCCCGTCACCCTGCTGATCGGCGGCGACAACGACGGCGCCGGGCCCTACTGGGAGCCCTTCGCCCGCATCGCGGGCGCCATGCCCCGCGCCCGCGTCCACGTCATTCCGGGCCAGGGCCACCTCGCCCACGTCCAGGGCCCGGCCGCCCTGGCCGCCGCCCTCACCCAAGCCCTAGCCCTAGCCTGACGGCCCCGCCCGCCCTCGGCCCGCCCTCGCCGCACCTGCCCCCGGCGGGACCCCGCCGCACCTGACCCCGTGTCCGCCCTCGCCGCACCTGCCCCCGGCGCGGACCCCGCCGCGCCCGGGGCTTTCCGTGCCACCGACCCCGACCCCTGGTCGCATCTGGCGCCTGCGCCTGGCCAACCCGGCCGCCCTCGGCCTCCAGCCGGCCCCGGCCGACTCCCGACCTCGGGCTCCCGTCGCTAGCGCCGCTCCAGGCGTTTCCCGCGCCGCTGGCTTCGCCCCCGCCGCGCCTGGCGCTCCCGGCTCCGGCCGACCCCGGACCCCGGCCGCCTCCGCCGCCCGCGCCGCGCCGCGCGCTTCCCGCTGGCCCCGGCCTCCCGGCCGACCCCGGCCGTTGCGCCGTCTCCCCGTGGCCCGCGCGGTATCGGGGTGTTTGGGGGAATATCGGGTAAGAGGGATAATTCCCACTGACAGTGGCCGGGGCGGAACCGGCCCGACCCGGTCGGGGGTGACGCATGAGCGCCAGCGGCGGCGATGGCCCTGAGGCGTCCCCGAACCGCGCCCCGGACCCCGCCGCAGGCGGTCCCGCTGAGGTCAGCCCGGACCCCGCCGAGGGCGGCCAGGTCCCCGCCGATGGCGGTCCTGCGGAAGGTGGCCAGGCCCCCGCCGAGGTCGGCCCAGCCCCCGCCGCAGGCGGCCAGGTCCCCGCAGGGGAGAGCCACCCGGCGGGGGAGAGCCACCGGGCCGGGGAGGGGGAGCCGGGGGTGGGGCGGCCGCATCGGCATCATCATCCGGATATGGATCCCGATCCGGAGTCGTGGGGTGAGGGGCGGGGAAAGAGCACGGGGACGCTGCTCGACACACTGCGGGTGGCGGTCGTCATGCTGGACACGTCGGGGCGGGTGCTGCTGTGGAGCCCCCTGGCACAGGAAGTGCTGGGCTGGGCGGGGGAGCACATCGTGGGCCGCCGGGTGGGCGGACTGTTCGGGCCGCCCGAGAGCCCGCCGGGACACTCCCCGCGGCGCGGGCCGGACGAGATCCCGCGGATGCCGGACCCCAGCCCCGCCGAGCAGATCCTCGCCGACCTGCTGCGAGGGGGCCGCTGGGACGGCATCCTCTCGCTGCGGCACCGCGACGGCCACACCGTCCAGGTGGAGACCCGTGCCTCGCTGCTGGTCGACGGCGACGGCCGCCCCTTCGTCCTGGCCTCGATGGTCGAGACGAGCCGCCTGCGGACGCTGGAGCACGACCTCGCCGCCCTCGACTCGCTCTTCGACTCCTCACCCCTCGGCGTCGCCATCTTCGACCGCGACCTGCGCTACGTACGGCTCAACGAGGCGCTGGCGGCGATGAACGGCAGGCCCGTCGCCGACCACATCGGCCACACCGTGCGGGAGGTGCTGGACGAGCGGTCGGCCGCCGACCTCACCGCGCTCCAGCGGGACGTCCTGGCCACCGGGCGGCCGGTGATCGACCTGGTCACGTACGCGCCGCACGGCCGCGGCCACCGCTCGCTGTCGTACCACCGGCTGGTCGACCGGGCCGGGCGGGTGCTGGGGATCAGCGCTACCGTCATCGACGTGACCGAGCGCGTGCAGGCCGCCGCGAAGGTCGAGCGGGCCCGGCGGCGGCTGGCGCTGCTCAACGACGTGGGCACCCGGATCGCGAACGTGCTGGACGTCCGCCGGTGCGCCGAGGCGCTGGCCGCCGCCGTCGTGCCGACCTTCAGCGACTACTCCGGGGTGATCCTGCACGCCGAGGTCGCCGACGGCGGCGAGCTGCCGACCGCGCCGTACGGCGACAACACCCCGATGCGGCAGCTCGGCACGGGCGCGGTGCGCTGGGGGCCCGAGGTCGAGCGGATGATCCTGACCGGGCAGCCGATCCGCTTCACCCGCAAGTCGATCTTCGGCACGGTGCTGACCACCGGGCAGCCCCGGATGGTGAGTTCGGAGGAGGAGCTGCTGGCCACCACCTTCCCCGGCGACCCGAAGGTGCGCGCGGCCATCGCGCTCGACGTCCACTCGCTGCTCGTGCTGCCGCTGCGGGCCCGCGGCGTCGTCCTCGGCCTGCTGGTGGTCAGCAGGGCCCGCGAGCGCGAGCCGTTCGACCACGACGACCTGGCCCTCGCGATGGAGCTGGCCAACCGCGCGGGCGCCGCCCTGGACAACGCCCGGCTCTACGTCCGCGAGCGCGAGGGCGCCCTGATGCTCCAGCGCAGCCTGCTCCCGCAGAGCGTCGTGGAACCGCCCGGCGTCGGCGTCGCCTTCCGGTACGTGCCCGGCAGCAGCGGCGCGGAGGTCGGCGGCGACTGGTTCGACGTGATCCCGCTGGCCGGGGGCCGGGTCGCCTTCGTCGTCGGCGACGTGATGGGCCACGGCCTGGGCGCGGCGGCCACCATGGGCCGGCTCCGTACCGCCGTACGGACGCTCGCCGGGCTCGACATGCCGCCGGACGAGCTGCTGCGCCGGGTCAACGAGCTGGGCGACGACCTCGCGCAGGGCCAGGCCGAGGGCTGGATGGCCACCGCCGTCTACGCCGTCTACGACCCCTCGACGCGCCGGATCGCCATCGCGCAGGCGGGCCACCTGCCGCCGGTCCTGGTCGAACCCGTCACGCGGGCGCCGGGCGGCGAGGAACCCGATGCCCACCCGGACGAGTGCCATGCCCGGCTGGTCGAGCTGCCCTCCGGCGTCCCCCTGGGCGTCGGCGGCGTACGCTTCGAGACCACGGAGCTTGCGGTCGCCGACGGCACGGTCCTCGTGCTCTACACCGACGGCCTGGTGGAGACCCGCGGCCAGGACATCGGCGAGGGCCTGGAACGGCTGCGCCAGACGCTGTGCCGCCCGCTGCCCTCACTGGAGGACTCCTGCGACGACGTGCTGGCCATCATGCAGCCGGGCCGCGAGCCCGACGACGTGGCGCTGCTGATGGCCAGGCTCGGCGGGCTGCCCGCCGGATCCACCGCCTCCTGGACGTTCCCCGCCGAGCCCAGCGCCGTCCGGCTGGCGCGCCGCCGGGTCCGTGACACCCTGGTCGAATGGGGTCTCGCGCAGCTCACCGACGTCACGATGCTGCTGGTCAGCGAGCTGGTCACCAATTCGCTGCGGTACGCGCACGGACCGATCGGTGTACGGATGGTGCGCGGCGGCTCGCTGCTGGTGGAGGTCTCCGACCCGCTGCCGGACCCGCCGCGCGAGCGGATCGCCACCCTGGAGGACGAGGGCGGCCGTGGTCTGCAACTGGTCGCACGGGCCTCACGGCGCTGGGGAACGCGTCACGGACCGTTCGGAAAGACCGTCTGGTTCGAACTGGCTCTGCCGTGACGCGCGCGATGATTCACGGGAGCTGTGCCGGGTATGCCGAAGACGCGGGAGCGAGGGGTGTGACCGCGCTGTCCCGGGGACGGTCCCCGTACCCCAGGAGCCGAGATGATGCTGTGATCGACAAGACCGTGTGCTGGACGGTCCTCATGCTGAATACTCGGCTCCAACCGGTCCATGTGTGCTGAGCTGGAGGGGTCGGGCGAGTGAGCGACATGCCAGCGAGGGCGGTACCGCCCCGAGACGACACGGACGCGGTCGACGCGGTCTGGCAGTCGAGTCCGCCCGGTTCGCTCTACGACTACATACGCGTGGCGTCGTTCTCGCTCGACGGTGACGGCCGGATCGACCAGTGGAGCGCGCGGGCCGCGCAGTTCTTCGGCGTACCGGCGGAACGCGCGCTCGGCCGCGACCCGGTGAACGCCTTCGCGCCCGAGCACGTACGCGAGCGCGCGCACGAGCGCCTCGCGGAGATCCTCGACGGCCACGAGTGGACCGGACTCGTGCCGTACCGGGACGCCTCGGGCGGCCAGGGCCTGGCCGAGGTCTACGTGATGCCCGCCGACCACGGCGCGCTGTGCATCGCGGTCGACGTCGCCACGCTGCGCCAGATCGAGACCGATCTGGCCGCCTCCCAGGCGGTGTTCGGGCAGTCGCCGATGGGCTTCGTGCTCTTCGACACCAGCCTGCGGCTGATCCGGGTCAACGAGCGCTTCGCGACCGTCTTCGGCCGTGAGGCCGAGGAGAACCACGGCCGCGGCCCGCACGACTTCCTCTCCCGCGTCGAGGCCGACCGGCTCAGCGCCGCGCTGCGCCAGGTGCTGGAGACCGGCGAGCCCGTCCTGGACATGCCGCTGGTCGGCACCGTGCCCGGCGATCCGGGGCGGCGGCGCTGGTCGATGTCGCTGTACCGGCTGCACAGCGGCACCGGGCGGCCGATCGGCGTCGCGGGACTCGCGATGGACGTCACCGGACGTCAGCGAGCCGAGCGCGAGGCCGCGCACGCCCGCCGCAATCTCGCGCTGCTCAACGAGGCGGGCGCCCGTATCGGCACCTCGCTCGACCTGGAGACCACCGCGCGCGAACTGCTGGACGTCGCCGTCCCGCACTTCTGCGACATCGCCTCCGTCGACCTCTACCAGGCCCTGCTGTCCGGCGCCGAGGATCTGACCGGCACCACCGACGGCAGCGGGGACGTGCGCCGGGTGGCGTTCGCCAGTTCCGTGTCGGACGCGCCGATAGCGATGGCCGGGGACGACGACGATGTGGCGGACGGCCCGGTCGCGGTCGGCGCCGTGCACCGCTACCGCTTCAGCTCCGCCAGCGCGCGGGCGCTGCGCACCGCGCAGCCGCAGGTGATCGACGGCGACGGGGGGCCCGACCTCGGCGGCACCCTCGTGCAGTCCACGCTCGTGGTGCCGATGGTCGCCCGCGACACCGTACTGGGGCTGGTGCAGTTCTCCCGCGCCAAGGGCAGCGAGCCGTTCGTGGACCGCGACCGGATGCTCGCCGAGGAACTGGCCGCCCGCGCCGCGGTGTTCATCGACAACGCCCGGCTCTACCGGCGCGAGCACGAGCGCGCGCTGATCCTCCAGCGCAGCCTGCTGCCCCCCGACGACCCCGAGGCCGCGGGCCTCGACATCGCCTGCCGCTACCTGCCGGGCAGCATGGAGACCGAGGTCGGCGGCGACTGGTTCGACGTCATCGAACTGCCTGGCCACCGCACCGCGTTGGTGGTCGGCGACGTGATGGGCCGCGGCCTGCGCGCCGCCGTCGCGATGGGCGAACTGCGCACCGCCGTACGGACCCTGGCCGCGCTCGACCTCGAACCCGCCGAAGTGCTGGGCGCGTTGGACGAAGTGGCCAACGGCCTCGGCTCCCCGAACCAGGGCCGCACCCGCCGGGCCAAGGACCGCGGCGGCGCCGACCTGTCCGAGGTCTACCTGGCCACCTGTATCTACGTGGTCTACGACGCGGTCACCCGGCGCTGCACGATCGCCAACGCGGGCCATCTGCCGCCGGTCGTCGTGGAGTCGGGCGAGTCGCCGCTGCTGCTCGAAGTGCCCAGGGGAGTGCCGCTGGGCGTCGGCGGCGAGCCGTTCGAGGAGATCGAGGTCGAGCTGAACGAGGGCGCGCTGCTCGCCCTGTACACCGACGGTCTCGTGGAGTCCCGCAACCACCCGCTGGACGAGGGCCTCGACGCCTTCCGGGACTCGCTGGCCGGGCCGCCGAGACCCCTTGAGGACATCTGCGACCACGTGCTGGCCACCCTGGACACCGCGCACGGCGAGGACGACATCGCCCTGCTGATGGCCAGAATCCGCGGTCTGCCCGCGGAGCAGGTCGGCGACTGGACGCTGGAACCGCGCCCCACGTCGGTGGCCAGGGCCCGCGAGCTGGCCCGCGAGCAACTGCTGAGCTGGGGGCTCGGCGACCTGGTCGACACCACGGAACTGCTGGTCAGCGAGCTAGTCACCAACGCGCTGCGGCACGGCTACGGCGACATACGACTGCGGCTGCTGCTGGACCGCACCCTGGTGTGCGAGGTGTGGGACAGCGCCCTGGTGCAGCCGCGCCGCCGCCGCGCCCGTGACACCGACGAGGGCGGGCGCGGCCTGCAACTGGTCACCATGCTCAGCGAGAGCTGGGGCAGCCGCCGTACCCACCGCGGCAAGACCGTCTGGTTCGAACTCGCCCTGCCCGGCGAGCAGTCCCACTCCAGCGGTCCTTCGGTGGACGAACTGCTGAGCATGTTCTAGCGCCTGCCGCGCGCGGCAGGCGGACGGCCCTCGGCGGTCAGGCCGCGCGGTCCTTGAGCTTGGCCAGTCGCGCGTCGATCTCCGCGCTGTCGCCGAGCGCGTCCAGCGACTCGAACTGCGCGTCGAGCGAGGACGCGGCCAGCTCCTCCTTGCCCTTGGCCCTGGCCTCCTCGCGCCGCACCTTGTCCTCGAAGCGGCCCAGCTCGCTGGTCGGGTCGAGCACGTCGATGTTCTTGACCGCGTCCATCATCTGGTTCTGCGCCTGCGCGGACTTCGCGCGCGCCACCAACGAGTCGCGCTTGCCCTGGAGTTCGCCCAGCTTGGCCTTCATCGAGTCCAGGCCGGACTTGAGCTTGCTCACGATCTCGTTCTGCGAGGCGATCGTCGGCTCGGCCGTCCGCGCCTCCTTCTCGGACTGGAGCTGACGGCCCAGCGCGATCTTGGCGAGGTTGTCGAAGCGGTCGGCCTCCGCGGCGTTGCCCGAGGCGCGCTGCTCGTCGGCCTTCTTGCTGGCCGCCAGCGCCTTGTCGCCCCACTCCTTGGCCGCCGCGACGTCCTCGGCGTGGTCCTGCTCCATCAGCCGCAGATTGCCGATGGTGGTGGCCACCGCCTCCTCGGCCTCGCGGATGTTGGTGGTGTAGTCCCTGATGAGCTGGTCCATCATCTTCTGCGGGTCCTCGGCCTGGTCGAGGAGGGCGTTGATGTTGGCCTTGGCGAGCTGGGTCACCCGGCCGAGGACGGTCTGCTTCGTCATGGTCGTACTCCTTGCGTGTCCGTATCCGTGAGCCAGAAAGGGCCGGAAAGAGGGGCCGGAAAGTAGGGGCCGGAAAGTAGGGGGCCGGAAAGGAAGGGGCCGGATAGAAGGGGCGTCAGGGGAGTTCAGAAGCGGCCGCCGCCGCCCATCCGGCCGCGGGTCTGGCCGCCGCCGAAGCTGCCGGGTCCCGAGCCGCCGCCCCCGAAGCCCCCGCCGAAGCCGCCGCCGCCCCGGCCGCGCCCGCCGCCGAGGATCTCGCCGAGGATGATCCCGCCGAGCACCGCGCCGCCCATGCCGCCGCCGGAGCGCCGGCCGCCGGGCCCGCCGAAGCCCCCGCCGTACCCGCCGACGTCCCGCCGGGCCGCGTCCTGCGCCTGCCGGGCCAGCCGGTCCGCCTCCTGCGCGTGCGCCAGCGCGCCCGCCGCGTCGGAACCGGCCAGCGCCTCGGCCTGCTGGAGCCGCCGTTCCGCCTCGGTGAGCCGGGTACGGGCCTGGCTGCCGACCGCGCCGCGGTTGGTGGTGACCATGTCGCGGGCGGCGGCCACCTCGCTGCGCGCCCCCAGCAGCGCCTGGTCCAGCAGCCCGCGCGCCCGCTGCTCGCTGACCTCCCGTTCGCGGGCCCCGGCCAGCGCCTCGTCCAGCGCCGCGTCCGCCTCCTCGACCCGGCGCAGCCCGGCGATCGGGTCGTAGCGCCCCGCCGCCAGCTCCTGCCGTACGTCGGCCACGACCGTCTCGGCGCGGGCGATCCTGCCCTGGAGGTCGGCGGTGGAGACCCCGGCGGCGGTGCCGCCGAGCAGGCCGCGGGCCTCGGCGAGGTCGGTGTCGGCCTCGGTCAGCGCGTCCCGCAGCTTCCCGTCGGCCTCCGCCAGCTCCTGGGCCCTTCGGGTGACGGAGTCGGTGAGCATGACCGCCTGGTCCAGCGCGCCCTCGGCGGCCCGTACGTACACGGCGACCTTGCCGTGGTCGGTGCCGACGGCGGCCCTGGCCTGTACGAGGCTGGCGTGGGCGAACTCCAGCCGGTCCCTGGCCTCTGCCGGGTGGCCGGTGACCGGGTCGAGCGCGGCGTCCGCGTACTTCTGGGCCAGCGGCGCCAGGGACGCCTCGGCGGTGTCGATCCGGCTCGGCAGCGCCGCCGCCTTCGCCTCGGCCTGCTCCAGCACCTCCGGCGCGTTCGCCTCCAGGGCGCGCAGCCGGTCGAACGCCTCGGACTCCGCGTCCAGCCGCCGGTTGGCCTGGGTGCAGCGGGACAGGATCTCGTCCAGCATCTGCCGGCGGGTCGCGTCGTCCTCGGGTATCGCGTCGTCGAGCTGCTGGCGCAGCCGGAAGGCCGCGGTCAGCTCGGTCTTGGCGTACTCGACGGCCTCGGCGAACGGCCGCGCGGCCTCCTCGCCGAACTGCGCCGCCGCGAAGCCCACGTCCTCCTGGCTGGTGCGGACCGCGTCGTCGGTCTCCACCAGCAGGTGCTTGGCCTGCGAGTCCAGCTCGGGCAGCGGGGTCGGCTGCGGGGCGCCCCAGCCGCGCTCGCCGGGCGCCGGGCGGGCGGGCTGCCGCGGGCCGCGCTTCCTGCGGAACGCCCACACCCCGACCGCGCCCGCGGCGCCGACGGCCACCACCGGAATCCACAGGTCGGCCGCGGAGTCGCCCGGGGGCGCTCCGCTGCCGCCCGGGTCCGCGGTGCCGGGGGTGATCGAGGGGACGGTCACCGGAAGGCCGCTGAGGACCGCGTCGTAGCCGGTGGCCGCGCCGATCGCGGCGCCCGCCCAGTCGTTCTGCCGCAGCGCGGGCTCGACGGCCTGGCTGCTGACCTCGTTGAGCTGGGCCGCGGTCAGGCCGGAGTCCTGGTCGGCGGAGACCGCGTACTGCCGGTCGTGGGTGGCCACCGCCAGCAGGACGTCCCGCTGGCCCAGGCCGTTCTTGGTCGCGGTCGCGTTCGCCCAGTCCTGCGGAGCGCGGCCGGAGAAGGTGCGGACGTACGCCACGAAGAGCTGGACGCGCTGCTTCTGGTAGAGGCCGTCCAGCGCCGTGACGACCTGCGGCTTCCGGTCGCCCAGCGCGCCGACCTTGTCGGTTATCTGGCCGGACCTGGACAGCGTGATCGGGTCGTCCGCCCGTGCCGACGGCGCGCCGGACAGCAGCATCAGGGCGCCGAGCGCCGCAACGATTCCCGCGAGTCGCCGCATGCGTACCGCGCCCTTCGCCGCGCCACGGCCGCTTGCCGCGTGCTCCTTTTCGGAGGCTATGTCCGGTGTGTCCGGAGCGCGACTCGGAGTTCCGTTTCTGTTCCCGCCAGCCCGCCAGCCCGCCAGCCCGCCTCCTCCCCCTGCCTGCCCGCCCCGTGCGGGGCGGGCAGGCAGGCGGGCAGGCAGCGGAGAGGGGGAACTACTCGCCGCGGCGGCGGATCTTGTTGCCCAGCCAGATCAGCGGATCGTACTTACGGTCCACCGCCCGCTCCTTGAGCGGAATCAGCGCGTTGTCGGTGATCTTGATGTGCTCCGGGCACACCTCGGTGCAGCACTTGGTGATGTTGCAGTAGCCGAGCCCGTGGTCCTCCTGCGCGGACGAGGCGCGGGTCAGACCGGCCTCGGAGGCCGCGTCCAGCGGATGCATGTCCAGCTCCGCGATCCGCATCAGGAAGCGCGGCCCGGCGAACGACGTCTTGTTCTCCTCGTGGTCGCGCACCACGTGACAGGTGTCCTGGCACAGGAAGCACTCGATGCACTTACGGAACTCCTGCGAGCGCTCCACGTCGACCTGTTGCATCCGGTACTCCCCGGCCGCGACCCCCTTCGGCGGCACGAAGGCCGGGACCTGCCGGGCCTTGTCGTAATTGAAGGAGACATCGGTGACCAGGTCGCGCACGACGGGGAAGGTCCGCATCGGCGTGACCGTGATCGTCTCCTCCGGTGCGAAGACCGACATGCGGGTCATGCACATCAGCCGGGGCCGTCCGTTGACCTCCGCGCTGCACGACCCGCACTTGCCCGCCTTGCAGTTCCAGCGGACCGCCAGGTCGCCCGCCTGGGTGGCCTGGAGGCGGTGGATGATGTCGAGCACGACCTCGCCGTCGTTGACCTCGACCTGGTAGTCGCGCAGCTCGCCGCCCTCGGCGTCACCGCGCCACACCTTGAAGTGCGCTTCGTAACTCACCCGTCGAGCTCCTCGTCCGTCAGGTATTTGAGCAGCTCGTCCCTGTCGAAGAGGTCGAGCAGGTCGCCCCGGATCGGGTCCGTCGCGCGCCGGCGCAGACCGATCTGGCCGTGGTCGGGGTCGGTGGCCGCCAGGCCCCCAGTGGGGTCGGCCAGCTCGCAGACCAGATTGACCTTGCGCCAGGCGCGGTCCATCTTCGGATGGTCGTCGCGGGTGTGGCCGCCGCGGCTCTCGGTCCGCTCCAGCGCGGCACGCGCCACGCACTCGCTGACCAGCAGCATGTTCCGCAGGTCGATCGCCAGGTGCCAGCCGGGATTGAACTGCCGGTGCCCCTCGACGCCCGCCCGCCGCGACCTGGCCCGCAGCCCGGTCAGCCGGTTCAGCGCGTCCTCCATCTCGGGACCGCGCCGGATGATGCCCACCAGGTCGTTCATCACCTGCTGGAGCTCCTGGTGCAGGGTGTACGGGTTCTCCGCGGGCCGCGCCCCGCCCGCCTGCGCGCCCCCGGCGGCCTCCGCCGCGTCCGCGTCCTCCGCGCTGAACGGCCGCAGCGCCTCGGCCGCCGCGGTGTCGATCTGCTCCTCGGGTACGACGGGACGCGCGCCCTCGACGAACGAGGCCGCGTACCGCGCCGCGTGCAGCCCGGCCCTGCGGCCGAAGACCAGCAGGTCGGAGAGCGAGTTGCCGCCCAGCCGGTTGGAGCCGTGCATGCCGCCCGCGACCTCGCCCGCCGCGTAGAGCCCCGGCACCCCGCGCGCCGCGGCGGTGTCCGGGTCCACGTCGACGCCGCCCATCATGTAATGACAGGTCGGGCCGACCTCCATCGGCTCCGCGGTGATGTCGACGTCCGCCAGCTCCTTGAACTGGTGGTGCATCGACGGCAGCCGCCGCTTGATCTCCTCGGCGGGCAGCCGCGTCGACACATCGAGGAAGACGCCGCCGTGCGGGGTGCCGCGCCCGGCCTTCACCTCGGAGTTGATCGCGCGCGCCACCTCGTCGCGGGGCAGCAGCTCCGGCGGTCGGCGGTGGGTGTCCGGGGCGGAGTACCAGCCGTCGGCCTCCTCCTCGGACTGCGCGTACTTCTCCTTGAAGACGTCCGGCACGTAGTCGAACATGAACCGCTTGCCGTCGCTGTTGCGCAGCACCCCGCCGTCGCCGCGCACCGACTCGGTGACCAGGATGCCCTTCACCGACGGCGGCCAGACCATGCCCGTCGGGTGGAACTGGATGAACTCCATGTTGATCAGCGGCGCCCCGGCCAGCAGCGCCAGCGCGTGCCCGTCGCCGGTGTACTCCCAGGAGTTGGACGTCACCTTGAAGGACTTGCCGATGCCGCCGGTCGCCAGCACCACCGCGGGCGTGTCGATCACGAACAGCCGCCCGGACTCGCGCACGTAACCGAAGACGCCCGCGACCTTGTCGTCCTGCTTGAGCACGCGGGTGACCGTGCACTCCTGGAAGACCTTCAGCCGCGACTCGTAGTCGCCGGTCTCCGCGAAGTCCTCCTGCTGGAGCGAGACGATCTTCTGCTGGAGGGTGCGGATCAGCTCAAGGCCCGTACGGTCGCCGACGTGCGCCAGCCGCGGGTACTCGTGGCCGCCGAAGTTGCGCTGCGAGATCTTGCCGTCGGGGGTGCGGTCGAACAGCGCGCCCCAGGTCTCCAGCTCCCAGACCCGGTCGGGAGCCTCCTTGGCGTGCAGCTCCGCCATCCGCCAGTGGTTGAGGAACTTCCCGCCGCGCATGGTGTCGCGGAAGTGCACCTGCCAGTTGTCACCGGAGTTGACGTTGCCCATGCTGGCCGCGATGCCGCCCTCGGCCATCACCGTATGGGCCTTGCCGAACAGCGACTTGCAGATCACGGCGGTACGCATGCCCCGCTCCCGGGCCTCGATCGCGGCCCGCAGCCCGGCGCCGCCCGCGCCGACCACGACCACGTCGTACGCGTGCCGTTCGACTTGTGTCATCTCAGAAGAACCTCGGATCGTCGAATACGCCGCTGGAGACCAGATAGATGTAGAGGTCGGTGAGGCCGACGCTGATCAGGGACGACCAGGCGAGCAGCATGTGACGGCCGTTGAGGACGCCGACCCAGCCCCAGAGGCGGTAGCGCACCGGGTGCGCGGAGAAGTGCCTGAGCTTGCCGCCCATGATGTGCCGACACGAGTGGCACGACAGCGTGTACGCCCAGATCAGGATGATGTTCACGAGCAGGACGACCGTGCCCAGACCCATGTGGCCCCAGCGGTCGTGCTCGTCGCGGAAGCCGAGCACCGTGTCGTAGGTGAGGATGCCCGCCACCGGCAGCGCGAAGTAGAAGAAGTAGCGGTGCACGTTCTGCAGGATCAGCGGCAGCCGCGTCTCGCCGGTGTACTTCGCGTGCGGCTCGGCGACCGCGCAGGCGGGCGGCGAGGCCCAGAAGCCCCGGTAGTACGCCTTGCGGTAGTAGTAGCAGGTCAGCCGGAAGCCGAGCGGGAAGACCAGCACCAGCAGGGCCGGTGACAGGCCCCACCAGTCGCCGAACAGTGGCCAGTTGGCGCCGCCCTTCATGTCCGCGCAGTTCGACGCCAGGCACGGCGAGTAGAACGGCGAGACGTAGGGCGCCGCGTAGTAGTGGCTGTTGGCGAAGGCCCGCCAGGTCGAGTAGACGACGAAGGCCGCCAGGCCGAGCGCGGTGACCAGCGGTGGCACCCACCACCGGTCGGTCCGCAGATGCCGTTCGGAAATGGCCGCGCGCCCCGGCGTCAGGACGCCGCGGCGCGCGGTGGGGGAGGGGGTGGTTCCGGTGGCCAAGGAGGACTCCGAAGGAACGGGGGAGGGGACGCCGCCGGGTGCGGGCGCCGAGGGGTGCGGGGGTGGTACGGCCGCCGCGGGCCGGTGCCGCGCGCTACGGCGCGTGCCGGTGCGGCGAGCCCAGCCCCTCGTCCTCCGCGTCGGCCCACAGGCCGCGGTCGTACGGCGCGTCCGGGATCGTCACCATCTCGACCTTGCGGATGCCCGCGGTCGTCGGGACGGCCTCGTGCAGCAGAGCCAGGCTCTCCCGCAGATGGGCCGCGTCGGCCCGCACCCTGCGCATGTCCAGGCTGTCGCCCACGTGCTCGTCCAGCCGCCCGACGCAGCGCATCAAATCGTCGAGCCGCCGGGTGACCGACGTCAGATCGTCTTGCAGGGACATACGGATGCCTCACCTTCTCCGCCGTGCGGGGGTGATGCGGTTGATGACGCTGCCGCGCCTGGAAGTGTCGCGCGTCACACCTTCGGTTGGGAAGACGCGTGCACCAATTCCCCTCCGGGGCGGTTCGCCGGTCTCCGGGCGCGCCGCCCGCCCGGCCACCCCGCCCGGCCACCCCGCGCAGTCCCCCGCGCCCCTCATGGGCCGCCCCCCGCGCCAAGGGGCCGTCCGGGTGGAAGAGCGGGGCATTGCGGTCGTGTCGGGGCGGAGAGCCGCTCCTCGTCCCCTCCACTGGGAAGTGATTACCCGGAAATCAGGCCAAATGAGTATGTCCCCGGTCTATGCCGGGCCGCCGGAGGTGTCCGATCCATGAACCGCAGCGCGAACCCACCCGTATTGCGCGCCGCCGTGGCGCTGACCGCCGGGGCGGCCATGACCCTGACCGCCTGCTCCTCGGGCGGCGGCGCCGCCGGGACGGCGGGCACCGACATCGCGACCGTCTCGCGCGCGGGCGTCCGCGACGGCGGCACGCTGCGCTGGGCGACCGATGAGCTGCCCCGCACGCTGAACGCGTACCAGGCGGACGCGGACGCCGACACGCTGACGATCGCGGGAGCCACCCTCCCGGCGATGTACCGGCTCGACGGCCACGGCTCCCCGCGGGCCGACAGCGACTTCCTGGCGAGCGCGGACGTCGCGCAGTCACCGCGCCAGGTGGTCACGTACCACCTGAACCCCAAGGCGAAGTGGAGCGACGGCCAGGCGGTCGGCGCGGCCGACTTCGTCGCCCAGTGGAAGGCGCTGAACGGCAAGAACAGCGCCTTCTGGACGGCCCGCAACGCCGGTTACGACCGGATCTCCGACGTCCGGCAGGGCAAGGACGCCCAGCAGGTCGACGTCACCTTCGCCAGCCCGTACGCGGACTGGAAGTCGCTGTTCAGCCCGCTGTACCCGAAGTCGGTGACCAGTGACGCGGACACCTTCAACGACGGCGTGCGCACCAAGCTGCCGGTCGTCGCGGGCCCCTTCGCGGTCGAGGCCGTGGACACCAAGAAGGGCACCGTCACGCTGGACCGCAACAAGGCGTGGTGGGGCGAGCCCGCCAAGCTCGACCGGATCGTGCTGACCGCCGTGCCGGTGGACAAGCGCCCCGCCGCGCTCGCCGCGGGCACCCTCGACCTGGCCGAGATCGACCCCGGCGCGGTCACCGCCGTGACCGGGACCAAGGGCCTGGCCGTACGGAAGGCGCCCGACGCCGCGTACGCGCAGCTCGCCATCAACGGCAGTACGGGACCGCTGGCCGACGAGCGCATCCGGCACGCCGTGGCCCGCGCCATCGACCGCAAGGCCATCGCCACCGCCGTGCTCAAGCCGCTCGGGCTGCCCGACGAGGCGCTCGGCAACCACCTGGTGCTGCCCTCGCAGGACGGCTACCGCGACAACAGCTCGGCGCTCGGCACCAACGACGTGCAGCAGGCCCAGGCGCTGCTGGCCGACGCGGGCTGGACGCGCAGCAACGCCAAGACCGGCGACCAGGCGGCCGGCGGCCCCGGCCGTACCGCGGCCTCCGGCGCCGTCACCGTCGTGGAGCCCGCAGCCGCCGTCAGCAAGGCGGGCAAGCAGCTCACCATGCGCTTCGTGCTCCCGGCGGACTCCCCGACGCTGGACGACGTCGGCACCCGGATCGCCTCGATGCTCTCCGGCATCGGCATCCGCACCGAGATCACCAAGGTCGCGGGCGACAGCTACTTCCAGGACCACATCGCCTCGGGCGACTTCGACCTGGCGCTCTACTCCTGGCCCGGCACGGCCTACCCGGCCACCGACGACACCCCGATCTTCGCCAAGCCGGTGCCCGCCCCCGACGGCTCGCTGACCGTGGCGCAGAACTACACGCGGGTCGGCACCGACCAGATCGACCAGCTCCTGGACCGGGCGGGCGGCGAGCTGGACACCTCCGCGGCCCGCGACCTGACCTCCAAGGCCGACGCCCGGATCTGGGCCGCGGCCGGTTCCATCCCGCTCTACCAGCGCCCCGGCCTGGTCGCGCTGCGCACCACCGTCGCCAACGCGGGCGCCTTCGGCTTCCAGACCCCGGACTACCAGAACCTCGGCTTCCGCAAGTAGGCGCGCGCGGTCGCGGAAAACCGTGCGATTACGGGCCCCAAATCCCCTCTGAAGCCAGCCATCGGCGGCCGAGGGGGGTTGGGGCCCGTACCATGGGGTAAGGCCGCGGCGTGACCTTGCCCGGCAGGCGAGCGCGTCAACGAGGAACGCGACGTCCATCCACGATTCCGGGAGAAGCGCCGCAGCATGTCCACGCGCCACGATATTCGTAACGTCGCCATCGTCGCCCACGTCGACCACGGCAAGACGACCCTCGTCGACGCGATGCTCAAGCAGGCCGGCGCATTCGCCGCCCACCAGCATCTCGACGATCGGATGATGGACTCCAACGACCTGGAGCGCGAGAAGGGCATCACCATTCTCGCGAAGAACACCGCCGTGAAGTACCACCCCAAGGGCGGTGGCGATGTCATCACGATCAACATCATCGACACCCCGGGCCACGCCGACTTCGGCGGCGAGGTGGAGCGCGGCCTGTCCATGGTCGACGCGGTCGTGCTGCTGGTGGACGCCTCCGAGGGCCCGCTGCCGCAGACCCGTTTCGTGCTCCGCAAGGCGCTGTCGGCGAACCTGCCGGTCATCCTCTGCGTGAACAAGACGGACCGCCCCGACTCCCGGATCGACGAGGTCGTCAACGAGACGTACGACCTGTTCCTGGACCTGGACGCCACCGAGGACCAGATCGAGTTCCCGATCGTCTACGCGTGCGCGCGGGACGGCATCGCCTCGCTGACCAAGCCGGAGAACGGCACGGTTCCGGCCGACAGCGACAGCCTGGAGCCGTTCTTCTCCACGATCCTGTCCACCGTCCCGGCCCCCACGTACACCGAGGGCGCGCCGCTCCAGGCGCACGTCACCAACCTCGACGCGGACAACTTCCTCGGCCGTATCGCCCTGCTCCGGGTGGAGGAGGGCGAGCTGCGCAAGGGCCAGCAGGTCGCGTGGATGAAGCGCGACGGCTCGGTCAGCCAGGTCAAGATCACCGAACTGCTGATGACCGAGGCGCTGACCCGCAAGCCCGCCGAGATGGCGGGCCCCGGCGACATCTGCGCGGTGGCCGGTATTCCGGAGATCACCATCGGCGAGACGCTGGCCGACCTGGAGAACCCGGTCGCGCTGCCGCTCATCACGGTCGACGAGCCCGCGATCTCGATGACCATCGGTACGAACACCTCGCCGCTGGTCGGCAAGGGCGGCAAGGGCCACAAGGTCACCGCCCGCCAGGTCAAGGACCGCCTCGACCGGGAGCTGATCGGCAACGTCTCGCTCCGCGTGCTGCCCACCGAGCGCCCCGACGCCTGGGAGGTCCAGGGCCGCGGCGAGCTGGCGCTGGCCATCCTGGTCGAGCAGATGCGCCGCGAGGGCTTCGAGCTGACCGTCGGCAAGCCGCAGGTGGTCACCAAGGTGATCGACGGCAAGATCCACGAGCCGGTCGAGCGGATGACGGTGGACTGCCCCGAGGAGTACCTGGGCGCGATCACCCAGCTCATGGCGACCCGCAAGGGCCGCATGGAGACCATGACGAACCACGGCTCCGGCTGGGTCCGCATGGAGTTCGTCGTCCCGGCCCGCGGCCTGATCGGCTTCCGTACGGAATTCCTCACCGACACCCGCGGCACCGGCATCGCGCACAGCATCTTCGAGGGCCACGAGCCGTGGTTCGGCGACCTGCGGACCCGTAACAACGGCTCCCTGGTGGCCGACCGCGCCGGTGTCGTGACGCCGTTCGCCATGATCAACCTCCAGGAGCGCGGCGTGATCTTCGTCGAGGCGACCACGGAGGTCTACGAGGGCATGATCATCGGTGAGAACTCGCGGTCCGACGACATGGACGTGAACATCACCAAGGAGAAGAAGCTCACCAACATGCGCGCCGCGTCCGCGGACAACACCGAGAACGTGGTGCCGCCGCGCAAGCTCTCGCTGGAGCAGTCGCTGGAGTTCTGCCGCGAGGACGAGTGCATCGAGGTGACCCCGGAGACGGTCCGCATCCGCAAGGTCGTCCTGGACCAGAAGGAGCGGGGACGCTCGGCCGCTCGGGCCAAGCGCTGACCGCGCAGCGCCCGTAGGGGCGCGGGGAGCCGCGCGACCAGACTCCGCCGCCGGACGGCGGAGACCGGTCACGCGCTCTCCGCGCCCCTTTTGGGTTTTTCGCACTGTCCGTTATCCGGACGTTCATCTCCGCTCAGCGGCGTAAGAAAGATCACACTGTCCGTTTCGAACCTGTCTGTGTACGTTCCAGATTGTCCGAATTTTGAGCAGGCTCCTCTGCCCATCGTGACCGAAGCGAAACCAGACCCTGTTCCGAGCGACCTCAAACGTGCCCGATAGTGGACGAAGTTGAGCTCGGGTCAATGGGTCACGCGCTGATGGGGAGCGCCGACTCACGAGCACGGAAGGCCAGGCCCTTCTCCTGTCAGGGGTGTCAGGAGTGTCAGCGGCGACCGGCCTTCCTTTCACGTATCGACAGTGACTCCTGAGGAGGCAAACCCATGCGCGGTGCCAAGAGCGCCAAGTGGGTCATAGGCGCGGCAGTCGTCGCCCTCGCGGCAACCGCCTGCGGTTCCGGTGATTCGGACAACAAGGCCGGCGGTTCCAACGACGGCATCGTCAGGGCGTGGTGGGGAGACCCCCAGAACCCCCTGGAGCCGGCGAACACCAACGAGGTCCAGGGCGGCAAGGTCCTGGACATGATCTTCATGAACCTCAAGGAGTACGACCCCAAGACGGGGAAGGCCAACCTTGAGGCCGCTGACTCGATCACCACGACCGACCAGCAGAACTTCACCATCAAGATCAAGCAGGGCCTGAAGTTCTCCGACGGCACCCCGGTGACCGCCAACTCGTTCGTCGACGCCTGGAACTACGGCGCGCTGCTGACGAACAAGCAGCTCAACGCGTACTTCTTCGCGGACATCGACGGCTACGCCGCGGTGCACCCCGACAAGGAGGGCGCCGCCCCGACCGCGAAGACCATGTCGGGTCTGAAGGTCGTGGACGACACCACCTTCACCGTCAAGCTCACCCAGAAGTTCTCCACGTGGCCCGACCGCCTCGGCTACAAGGCGTTCGCGCCGCTGCCGAAGTCGTTCTTCACCGACCACGCCGGCTACCTGAACAAGCCGGTCGGCGACGGCCCGTACATGATCGACTCGTACAGCAAGGGCTCCAGCATGAAGCTGGTCCCGAACCCGAACTACACGGGCCCGAGCAAGCCGAAGAACAAGGGCGTGCTGCTGAAGGTCTACACCGACAGCAACACCGCCTACGCCGACCTCCAGGCGGGCAACCTGGACGTCCTGGACGACGTTCCGGCCGAGCAGCTCAGCCACGTGAAGTCGGACCTCGGCGGCCGCTACCTCAACCAGCCGGCCGGCATCATCCAGACGGTCTCCTTCCCGCTGAACCAGAAGGCGTGGAGCGCCCCCGGCATGGAGAAGGTCCGCCAGGGCCTGTCCATGGCGATCGACCGGAAGACCATCACCGAGAAGATCTTCCAGGGCACCCGCACCCCGGCCACCGACCTCACCTCCCCGGTGCTGGGCGCGGCCGGCGGTTACAGCGACTCCGTCGGCGGCGAGTCGGTCACGTACGACCCGGTCAAGGCGAAGCAGCTCATCCAGGAGGGCGGCGGCATTCCCGGCGGTCACATGACCATCGGGTACAACGCCGACACCGGCTCGCACAAGCAGTGGGTCGACGCGGTCTGCAACAGCATCAACAACGTGGTGGGCAACAACAAGGCGTGCGTCGGCGCCCCCACCGGCACGTTCGCGGACTTCCGCAACCAGATCACCAAGGGTGAGATGACCCAGCCGTTCCGCTCCGGCTGGCAGATGGACTACCCGCTGATCGACAACTTCCTGACGCCGCTGTACGTGACGGGCGCCAGCTCGAACGACTCGCACTACAGCAACCCGCAGTTCGACTCGCTGATCAAGCAGGCGAACTCGGAGCCGGACACCGCCAAGGCGATCGGGTTCTACCAGGACGCCGAGAAGATCCTGATGAAGGACATGCCCGTCATCCCGCTCTGGTACCAGAACGGTGGCGCCGGCTGGTCGTCCCGGGTGTCCAACGTGACGGAGAACGCCTTCAGTGTCCCCGTCTTCACCGACATCACGGTCAACAACTGACCTGATGCGGTAAGCGCGCCCGCCATGGCACCCCGTGGCGGGCGCGCGTTCGGGGGGAACTGACAGCAACCGCTCGCGGTGCGGAGGTCGGCCGGGGTCACAAGCCCCGGCTCACGTCTGCCCCGATCCCTGGAGGACAGATGGGGCGCTACGTCATTCGACGACTGCTCCAGATGGTTCCGGTCTTCATCGGAACCACCTTTTTGATCTTCGTCATGGTCTACGCGCTCGGCGACCCGGTGGCCGCCATGTTCGGCGACCGGGCGCCCGACCCCGCCACGGCGAACCAGATCAGGCACGACCTGTATCTGGACCACTCGCTGCCCGCGCAGTACGGGCACTACATGTGGCAGATCCTCAGCGGCAACTTCGGTACCGCCGCCACCGGGCAGCCGGTCACCGAGCTGATGGGCACGGCCTTCCCGGTCACCATCCGGCTGACCATGGTCGCCTTCGCGATCGAGGCGGTCGTCGGCATCGGGCTCGGCCTGCTGGCCGGGCTGCGGCGCGGACGGTTCGCGGACTCGGGCGTGCTCGCGTTCACGCTGCTCGTCGTGTCCATCCCGACCTTCGTGACCGCCTTCCTGCTCCAGTACTTCGTGGGCGTGAAGTGGGGCCTGGCCAATCCGGCGGTCGCCGAGGGCGCCCCGATCGGTGACCTGATCCTGCCGGGACTCGTCCTGGCCGGTGTCTCGCTCGCCTATGTGGCCCGGCTGACCCGTACCTCGGTCGCGGAGAACTCCCGCGCGGACTACCTGCGCACGGCCGTGGCCAAGGGCCTGCCCAAGCGCCGGGTGGTCACCGTCCACCTGCTGCGCAACTCGCTGATACCCGTGGTGACCTTCCTCGGCACCGACCTCGGCGCGCTCATGGGCGGCGCCATCGTCACCGAGCGGATCTACAACATCCACGGCGTCGGCTACCAGCTCTACCAGGGCATCCTGCGGCAGAATCCGCCGACCGTCGTCGGCTTCGTGACGATCCTGGTGATCGTCTTCCTGGCCGCCAACCTGCTCGTCGACCTGCTTTACGCGGTTCTGGACCCGAGGATTCGCTATGTCTGAGATGTCCGACGCCCGGAGCGCCGCGAACGCGATATCCACAGCGCCCGCCGGGCTGCCCGTGGACGGACCGCGCGGCCCGGGGGAGCCGTCGAAGCCGTCGCGTGACGCGGAGCGCGAGAAGCCGCGCAGCCTGTGGAACGACGCCTGGCACGACCTCAGCCGCAAGCCGATGTTCTACGTGTCCGGGCTGCTGATCCTCTTCCTGGTCGTCATCTCGATCTGGCCCAGCCTGATCGCGGGGGGCAGCCCGCTCTCCTGCGACCTCGCCAAGTCGCAGAACGGGGCGACCTCCGGGCACCCCTTCGGCTTCGACCAGCAGGGCTGCGACGTCTACACCCGCACCGTCTACGGCGCGCGCGCCTCGGTGTCGGTCGGTATCTTCGCGACCCTCGGCGTCACCGTGCTGGGCTCGCTCCTCGGCGGCCTGGCCGGTTACTTCGGCGGCTGGTGGGACTCGATCCTCTCCCGGATCAGCGACATCTTCTTCGGCATCCCGATCCTGCTCGGCGGCATCGTCTTCCTGTCCGTGGTCAAGGGCGGCAGCGTCACCACCGTTTCGCTCTTCATGATCCTGCTGGGCTGGCCGCAGATCGCGCGTATCGCGCGCGGCTCGGTCATCACGGCCAAGCAGCAGGACTACGTGCAGGCAGCGCGGGCACTCGGCGCGGGCAACGCGCGGATGCTGCTGCGGCACATCGCGCCCAACGCGCTCGCCCCGATCATCGTGGTCGCGACGATCGCGCTGGGCACGTACATCTCGCTGGAGGCGACGCTGTCGTTCCTCGGCGTGGGCCTCAAGCCGCCGGCCGTCTCCTGGGGCATCGACATCTCCCAGGCGTCCACCCAGATCCGCAACGCGCCGCACATGCTGCTGTGGCCCGCGGGCGCGCTCAGCGTGACGGTGCTGGCGTTCATCATGCTCGGCGACGCGGTGCGCGACGCCCTCGACCCCAAGCTGCGCTAGGAGGTACGGCGTTGACTGTCATCGATGAGACCGCGAGCGCCCCGGCGCCCGGCGTGCCGACGGCTCCGCTGCTCGAAGTACGGGACCTGCACGTCGAGTTCCACACCCGCGACGGTGTCGCCAAGGCCGTGAACGGCGTCAACTACTCGGTGAACGCCGGGGAGACGCTGGCCGTGCTCGGCGAGTCCGGCTCGGGCAAGTCCGTGACCGCGCAGGCGATCATGGGCATCCTCGACATGCCGCCCGGCCGTATCCCGCAGGGCGAGATCCTGTTCCAGGGCCGCGACATGCTCACGATGTCCGGCGAGGAGCGGCGCAAGCTGCGCGGCCGGAAGATCGCGATGATCTTCCAGGACGCGCTGTCGTCCCTCAACCCGGTGCTGTCGGTGGGCTACCAGCTCGGCGAGATGTTCCGGGTGCACCAGGGCCTGTCCCGCAAGGCCGCCAAGGCCAAGGCGGTCGAGCTGATGGACCGGGTGCGCATCCCGGCGGCGAAGGAGCGGGTGAACGACTACCCGCACCAGTTCTCCGGCGGTATGCGGCAGCGCATCATGATCGCGATGGCGCTCGCCCTCGAACCCGACCTGATCATCGCGGACGAGCCGACGACCGCGCTCGACGTGACGGTGCAGGCGCAGGTGATGGATCTGCTGGCCGAACTCCAGCGGGAGTTCAACATGGGCCTGATCCTGATCACCCACGACCTGGGTGTGGTCGCGGACGTGGCCGACAAGATCGCGGTGATGTACGCGGGCCGGATCGTCGAGAGCTCGCCGGTCCACGAGATCTACAAGAACCCGGCGCACCCGTACACCAAGGGCCTGCTCCAGTCGATTCCCCGGCTGGACCAGAAGGGCCAGGAGCTGTACGCGATCAAGGGGCTGCCGCCCAACCTGCTGCGTATCCCGTCGGGCTGCGCCTTCAACCCGCGCTGCCCGATGGCGCAGGACATCTGCCGGACCGAGGTGCCCGTGCTGCACACGATCGGCGACGGGCGCGGCAGTGCCTGCCACTTCTGGAAGGAGACGCTCGGTGAGTGACCTCTCGAACCGGGGTGAACCCATCCTCCAGGTGCGGAACCTGGTGAAGCACTTCCCGCTGACGCAGGGCATCCTGTTCAAGAAGCAGGTCGGCGCGGTCAAGGCGGTCGACGGGATCTCCTTCGACCTCTACCGGGGCGAGACGCTCGGCATCGTCGGCGAGTCCGGCTGCGGCAAGTCCACGGTCGCCAAGCTGCTGATGAACCTCGAACAGGCCACCGCGGGCGAGGTGTTCTACAAGGGCGAGGACATCACCAAGCTGACCGGGCGGGCCCTGAAGGCCGTCCGGCGCAACATCCAGATGGTGTTCCAGGACCCGTACACCTCGCTCAACCCCCGTATGACCGTCGGCGACATCATCGGTGAGCCCTTCGACATCCACCCCGAGGTGGCTCCCAAGGGGTCGCGCCGCAAGCGGGTCGAGGACCTGCTGGACGTGGTCGGCCTCAACCCCGAGTACATCAACCGGTATCCGCACCAGTTCTCCGGCGGCCAGCGGCAACGCATCGGCATCGCACGGGGGTTGGCGCTCAACCCGGAGATCATCATCTGCGACGAGCCGGTCTCCGCGCTCGACGTCTCGGTGCAGGCCCAGGTCATCAACCTGATGGAGAAGCTCCAGGACGAGTTCACCCTCTCCTACCTCTTCATCGCGCACGACCTGTCGATCGTCCGGCACATCTCCGACCGCGTCGGCGTGATGTACCTCGGGCGGATGGCGGAGATCGGCACCGACACCGAGATCTACGAGCACCCGACTCACCCGTACACCCAGGCCCTGCTCTCCGCCGTCCCGGTCCCGGACCCGGCCGCGCGTGAGCACCGCGAGCGGATCATCCTCTCCGGCGACGTGCCCTCCCCGGCCAACCCGCCCTCCGGCTGCCGCTTCCGCACCCGCTGCTGGAAGGCCGAGTCCCGCTGCGCCGAGGAGACCCCGCTGCTGGCGATCCCCGCCCGCTTCCAGGGCGGCTCCACCCCGGCCACGCACGAGTCGGCCTGCCACTTCGCCGAAGAAAAGGACGTCGTCGGCGCCGCCTGACGATCCCCCACCCCAGAGGGGCGCCCCCCACCCCGGGGGGCGCCCCTCTCGCGCGCGTCAGGCGTGGCCGTCAGGCGTCGGCGGCCTCGCGGTCGGCTTGGCTGCGCAGGACGCAGAATTCGTTGCCCTCGGGGTCGGTGAGGACGGCCCAGCCGGTGCCGTCGGGGTGGCGGCGGTCGGTGAGGAGGGTGGCGCCGAGGGCGAGGAGGCGGTCGACCTCCTCGTCGCGGGTGGTGTCGGGCCGCAGGCACAGGTGGACGCGGTTCTTGACCGTCTTGGGCTCGGGCACCTGGTTGAAATGGAGCAGGGGGCCGTCCGCGAGGAGCACTTGGACCTCCGGGTCGCCCGGCCGGTCCTCCGGATCCAGCGGACGGCCGGTGACGCCGCTCCAGAAGAGAGCCAGGCTGTAGGCGTCCGCACAGTCGATCGCCACGTTCTGCACTACCGAGACCATGGCCCGAGCCTTCCCGATCCCGGCGCCCGGCGCCACCGGGTATCCGCCGGACACGTCCTCGGACGGTGCCGCTCTCCCGCCGCACGGGACCGGACGGGCGAGCGGGCGCGGCCGCCTCCATTTTTGACGCGGACAGGTCACTCCGTGCGGGCCGTGACACGGCTTTCTGACAGTGCGTTGCGCCATGGCCAACGCATTGGACATGCCGACACGGAGTAGTAGAAGTGCGACTTTGGCTCTATTGCGGTGTCATGGGTGACTAAGTGTCATTTGTGATCCATGAGGAGGCACGCGATGCGCGGAGCCACGCGCTTGAAGTGGGCCGTCTGTGCGACGGCCGTCGCCCTGGCAGCCGCCGCCTGCGGCAGCAGCAGCAACAACAGCGGTGGGGGCGGCGGCGGCAGCGGCTCCGGCGTCGTGCGCGCTTCCTGGGGCGACCCGCAGAACCCGCTGGAGCCCGCCAACACCAATGAGGTGCAGGGCGGCAAGGTGCTCGACATGGTCTTCCGCGGCCTGAAGAAGTACGACCCGAAGACCGGCAAGGCGACCGACATGATCGCCGACTCGATCACCACCACCGACTCGCAGACCTTCGACATCAAGATCAAGTCGGACTGGACCTTCAGCAACGGCGAGAAGGTCACCTCCGACTCCTTCATCAACGCCTGGAACTACGGCGCGCTGCTGAAGAACGCCCAGATCAACGCGTACTTCTTCCAGTACATCGACGGGTACGACAAGGTCCACCCGGACACCGCGGGCGCCAAGTCCTCCGCGACCACGCTCTCCGGTCTGACCAAGGTCAGCGACACCGAGTTCAAGGTGAAGCTCAACCAGAAGTTCTCCACCTTCCCCGACACCCTCGGGTACTCGGCGTACTACCCGCTGCCGAAGGCGTTCTTCGACGACCACGCCGCCTGGCTGAAGAAGCCGATCGGCGACGGCCCGTACACCATCCAGTCGTACAGCAAGGGCTCGCAGATGAGCCTGCGCAAGTGGGACGGCTACAAGGGCCCGGACCCGGCCCAGAACGGCGGCGTCGACCTGCGGGTCTACACCGACAACAACACCGCCTACACCGACCTCCAGGCGGGCAACCTGGACCTGGTCGACGACATCCCGGCCTCGCAGCTCAAGAACGTCAAGAGCGACCTCGGCGACCGGTACATCAACCAGCCCGCCGGCATCATCCAGACCCTCGCCTTCCCGCTGTACAACTCGCGGTGGTCGTCCGCGAACTCCGCGAAGGTCCGGCAGGGCCTGTCGATGGCGATCAACCGCCAGCAGATCACCCAGCAGATCTTCCAGAACACCCGCACCCCGGCCACCGACTGGACCTCCCCGGTGCTGGGCGCGTCCGGCGGCTACAAGGCGGGCCTGTGCGGCGCCGAGTGCACGTACGACGCGGCCAAGGCCAAGCAGCTCATCCAGGAGGGCGGCGGCCTGCCGGGCGGCAGCATCACCATCGGCTACAACGCGGACACCGGCTCCCACAAGGAGTGGGTCGACGCGGTCTGCAACAGCATCAACAACGTGCTGGGCAACAACAAGGCGTGCGTCGGCAGCCCCACCGGCACCTTCGCCGACTTCCGCAACAAGATCGTCAACAAGCAGATGGACAACCCGTTCCGGTCCGGCTGGCAGATGGACTACCCGCTGATCCAGAACTTCCTCCAGCCGCTGTACTACACCAACGCGTCGTCCAACGACTCGCACTACAGCAACGCCAACTTCGACAAGCTGGTCAACCAGGCCAACGCCGAGACCGACACCGCCAAGGCCGTCGGCCTCTTCCAGGACGCCGAGCGCCAGCTCGTCAAGGACATGCCCGCGATCCCGCTGTGGTACCAGAACGGCAGCGCCGGGTACTCCGACAAGATCACCAACGTCGAGCTGAACCCGTTCAGCGTCCCGGTCTACAACGAGATCAAGGTCAAGTGACGTCCGCCGGAGGCCGCACCGGTAACCCGGTGCGGCCTCCGGCCGCTCCGCTTCCCGCTCCTCCCCGTCACTGCCCGGAAGGCCCTTCGGAAGGCACCGCATGGGACGCTATGTGATCCGGCGGCTGCTCCAGATGATCCCGGTGTTCATCGGCAGCACATTCCTGATCTTCCTCATGGTCTACGCGCTCGGCGACCCCGTCGCCGCGCTCTTCGGCGACCGCGCACCGGACCCCGCCACCGCTGCCCAGATCCGCTCGGACCTGCACCTGAACGACCCGCTGTGGAAGCAGTACCTGCTCTACATGGGGAACATCTTCCGCGGCGACTTCGGCACCGCCTTCAACGGGCAGTCCGTCACCTCCCTGATGGGCAGCGCCTTCCCGGTCACCATCCGGCTCACCATCGTCGCCATCATCTTCGAGATCATCATCGGCATCCTGCTCGGCGTGATCACCGGCATGCGGCGCGGCAAGCCGATCGACACCGGGGTGCTGCTGATGACCCTGGTCGTCATCTCGGTGCCCACGTTCGTGACCGGCTACGTGCTCCAGTACCTGTTCGGCGTGAAGCTCGGCTGGGTCAGCCCCTCGGTCTCGCCCAGCGCCCCGTTCAACGAACTGATCCTGCCGGGCCTGGTCCTCGCCCTGGTCTCGCTCGCGTACGTCACCCGGCTGACCCGTACCTCGATCGCCGAGAACACCCGCGCCGACTATCTGCGCACCGCCGTCGCCAAGGGCCTGCCACGCCGCAAGGTGATCTTCCGGCACCTGCTGCGCAACTCGCTGATCCCGGTGGTCACCTTCATCGGCACCGACATCGGCGGCCTGATGGGCGGCGCGATCGTCACCGAGCGCATCTTCAACATCCACGGCGTCGGCTTCCAGCTCTACCAGGGCATCCTGCGCAACAACTCGCCGACGGTGGTCGGCTTCGTCACGATCCTGGTGCTGGTCTTCCTGCTGGCGAATCTGCTAGTCGACCTGCTGTACGCGGTCCTGGACCCGAGGATTCGTTATGCCTGAACAGAGCAACCCGCTCGACCCCGGCCAGTCCGTCTCGGCCGCGGGCGGTGGCGGCGGCTTCGACCTGGCGGCGGAGGAGGCCGGGTCACTGGAGAAGGGGCCGGGGCCCGACGGCGGCGACCCCGCGGAGAAGCCGCGCAGCCTGTGGTCGGACGCCTGGCGCGACCTGCGGCGCAACCCCATCTTCATCATCGCCGCGCTGATCATCCTCTTCCTGGTGATCATCTCGATCTGGCCCGGACTGATCGCCACCCAGGACCCGCTGAAGGCCGACCTGTCCAAGGCCCAGCAGGGCGCGAGCCCCGGCCACCCCTTCGGCTACGACCAGCAGGGCCGCGACGTCTACACGCGCGTGGTCTACGGCGCTCGCGCCTCGGTCACCGTCGGCGTCTGCGCGACCCTGGGCGTGGTCCTCCTCGGCAGCGTCCTCGGCGGCCTCGCCGGGTTCTTCGGCGGCTGGTGGGACGCGGTCCTCTCCCGGATCAGCGACATCTTCTTCGGCATCCCGGTCATCCTCGGCGGCCTGGTCTTCCTGTCCGTGGTCACCAACAGCACCGTCTGGCCGGTCATCGGCTTCATGGTGCTGCTCGGCTGGCC
The DNA here is from genome assembly GCF_044744145.1 of Streptomyces sp. NPDC087422. Taxonomy (NCBI): domain Bacteria; kingdom Bacillati; phylum Actinomycetota; class Actinomycetes; order Kitasatosporales; family Streptomycetaceae; genus Streptomyces; species Streptomyces sp. NPDC087422. The sequence continues at coordinate 169,760 of NZ_JBIUXT010000007.1, forward strand.
GCAGATCGCCCGTATCGCCCGCGGCTCGGTGATCACCTCGCGGGAGAACGACTACGTGCAGGCCGCGCGGGCGCTTGGCGCGGGCAACTCCCGCATCCTGCTGCGGCACATCACGCCCAACGCCGTCGCGCCGGTCATCGTCGTCGGCACCATCGCGCTGGGTACGTACATCGCGCTGGAGGCGACCTTGTCCTACCTCGGCGTGGGCCTCAAACCGCCCACCGTCTCCTGGGGCATCGACATCTCCGACGCGTCCTCGCAGATCCGCAACGCGCCGCACATGCTGCTGTGGCCCGCGGGCGCGCTGAGCATCACCGTGCTGGCCTTCATCATGCTCGGCGACGCGGTGCGCGACGCCCTCGACCCCAAGCTGCGCTGAGGAGCCCGTACATGAGCACCGAGTACCTGGCCGCAGAACACACCAGCGCCCCGCCCAGCGGCAACCTGCTGGACGTCCACGATCTGCACGTCGAATTCCGTACCAGGGACGGGGTCGCCAAGGCGGTCAACGGCGTCACGTACTCGGTGGCCGAGGGCGAGACGCTGGCCGTGCTCGGCGAGTCCGGCTCCGGCAAGTCCGTGACCGCGCAGGCCATCATGGGCATCCTCGACTCGCCGCCCGGCTTCATCACCAAGGGCGAGATCGTCTTCCAGGGCAAGAACCTGCTGACGATGGTCGGCGAGGAGCGGCGCAAGGTCCGCGGCGCGAAGATGGCGATGGTCTTCCAGGACGCGCTGTCCTCGCTCAACCCCGTGCTCACCGTGGGGGAACAGCTCGGCGAGATGTTCACCACCCACCAGGGCATGTCGAAGAAGGACTCGCGGATCAAGGCCGTCGAGCTGATGGAACGGGTCCGCATCCCCGCCGCCGCCGAACGCGTCAAGCAGTACCCGCACCAGTTCTCCGGCGGTATGCGGCAGCGCGTGATGATCGCCATGGCGATGGCCCTGGAACCCGCGCTGATCATCGCCGACGAGCCGACGACCGCGCTCGACGTGACGGTGCAGGCTCAGGTGATGGATCTGCTGGCCGAACTCCAGCGGGAGTTCAACATGGGCCTGATCCTCATCACCCACGACCTGGGCGTCGTCGCCGACGTGGCCGACAAGATCGCCGTGATGTACGCGGGCCGGATCGTGGAGACCTCGCCGGTCCACGAGATCTACAAGCGGCCCGCCCACCCGTACACCAAGGGCCTGTTGCAGTCGATCCCGCGGCTGGACCAGAAGGGCCAGGAGCTGTACGCGATCAAGGGGCTGCCGCCCAACCTGCTGCACATTCCGCCCGGTTGCGCCTTCAACCCGCGCTGCCCGATGGCCCAGGACATCTGCCGCACCGATGTGCCCCCGCTGGCGAAGGTGAGCCCCGACCGGGCGAGCGCCTGCCACTTCTGGAAGGAGACGCTCGGTGAGTGAACAGCCCGTCATGCACAAGGACCCGGTCAAGGCGGCGCACGAGCCGATCCTCGAAGTACGCGACCTGGTCAAGCACTTCCCGCTGACCCAGGGCATCGTGTTCAAGAAGCAGATCGGCGCGGTCAAGGCCGTCGACGGTGTCTCCTTCGACCTCTTCCCCGGCGAGACGCTGGGCATCGTCGGCGAGTCCGGCTGCGGCAAGTCGACCGTCGCCCGGCTGCTGATGAACCTCGAAGTGCCCACGGCCGGACGCATCCTGTACAAGGGCGACGACATCACCAAGCTGTCGGGGCGGGCCCTGAAGGCCGTCCGGCGCAACATCCAGATGGTGTTCCAGGACCCGTACACCTCGCTCAACCCGCGTATGACGGTCGGCGACATCATCGGTGAGCCGTACGAGATCCACCCCGAGGTCGCGCCCAAGGGCGACCGGCGCAAGCGCGTACAGGACCTGCTCGACGTCGTCGGCCTCAACCCCGAGTACATCAACCGCTATCCGCACCAGTTCTCCGGCGGCCAGCGGCAACGCATCGGCATCGCACGGGGGTTGGCGCTGCGCCCCGAGATCATCGTGGCCGACGAGCCGGTCTCCGCGCTCGACGTGTCGGTGCAGGCCCAGGTCATCAACCTGATGGGCAATCTCCAGAAGGAGTTCAACCTCTCCTACATGTTCATCGCGCACGACCTGTCGATCGTCCGGCACATCTCCGACCGCGTCGGCGTGATGTACCTCGGCAAGATCGTCGAGATCGGCGGCGACGAGGCGATCTACGAGCACCCCACGCACCCGTACACCCAGGCCCTGCTCTCCGCCGTCCCGGTCCCGGACCCGGCCGCCCGCGAGCACCGCGAGCGGATCATCCTCTCCGGCGACGTGCCCTCCCCGGCCAACCCGCCCTCCGGCTGCCGCTTCCGCACCCGCTGCTGGAAGGCCCAGGAGCGCTGCACCCTGGAGGAGCCGCTGCTGGCGATCCCCCCGGCCTTCCGCGGCACGGCGGGCCCGGCCGAGCACGACTCGGCGTGCCACTTCGCGGAGGAGAAGCAGGTCGTCCCGAACGACTGAGCGCGCGCCGCGGCCGGGAGCGTGTGACGGGCGTCGGCAACGCGAGACGGTCCGTACCCGGGTGGTGCTGGGGTGTCCGGGTACGGACCGTTTCCGAGCGGAGGCTGAACTGAGCCCGGGTCAAAGGGTCTTGTCAGCCGCCTCCTCGATCGCGGCCAGCGCGGGGTCGAGGACGATGTCCTCGTCCCGCGCCGCGATCGTCGGCTCTTCGGGGAAGTGACAGGCCGTCAGGTGCCCGTCCGTGTTCCCGTCGATCTGGACCAGCGGCGGTTCGTCCGTCGCGCACTTGTCCTGCGCCTTCCAGCACCGGGTGCGGAAGCGGCAGCCGGACGGCGGGTTGATCGGCGACGGCACGTCACCGGCCAGCCGGATCCGCTCGCGGTCGTCCGCGTGGTCCACGTCCACCTCGGGCACCGCGGACAGCAGCGCGTGGGTGTACGGGTGGCGCGGGCGCAGGTAGATCGAGTCGCGGTCGCCGACCTCCACGACCTTGCCCAGGTACATCACCGCGACGCGCTGCGAGAAGTGCCGCACGATCGCCAGGTCGTGCGCGATGAACAGGAACGCGATGCCCATCTCCTCCTGCACCTTCTGCAGGAGGTTGACGACCTGGGCCTGGATCGACACGTCGAGCGCCGACACCGGCTCGTCCGCCACGATCAGCTTCGGCTTGAGGGCCAGCGCCCGTGCCACGCCGATGCGCTGCCGCTGACCGCCGGAGAACTCGTGCGGGAAGCGGTTGTAGTGCTCCGGGTTGAGACCGACGGTCTCCAGCAGCTCGCGCACGTGCTTCTCGCGCCCGCCGGGCGGGTTGATCCCGTTGATCTCCATCGGGCCGCCGATGATGGTGCCGACCGTCTGGCGCGGGTTCAGCGACGAGTAGGGGTCCTGGAAGATCATCTGGATCTCGGACCTGATCGGCGCCAGCTCCTTGCGCGAGGAGTGCGCGATCTCCTGGCCCCGGTACAGCACGCTGCCCCCGGTCGGCTCCAGCAGCCGGGTGATCAGCCGGCCGGTCGTCGACTTGCCGCAGCCCGACTCGCCCACCAGACCGAAGCTCTCGCCGGCGTGGACCTCCAGGTCCACCCCGTCCACGGCCCTGACGGCGCCCACTTGGCGCCTGAACGGAAAGCCGCCGTAGATCGGGAAGTGCTTGGTGAGGTCCTTGACCTCCAGCAGCTTCTCGCCGACGGGCCTTTTGTCGCGCTGTTCCGGGACCGTTTCGGTCACGGTAGCGCTGGTGTCGTTGCTCATGGTGGTATGCCTGCCCCTGGTGACCGGTCAGCCCAGCCGGGGCTGAATCTTCTCGATGAATACGGACTGCCGCTGTTCCGCGGTCAGATGGCACGCGGAACCGCGACCAGCCGGCAGGTCGGGCCGCGACGTGACGCAGGTGTCGCCGCCGACCAGCGCGGGGAACTCGCAGCGCGGGTGGAACGGGCAGCCGGTCGGCGGCCTGAGCAGGCTCGGCGGAGCGCCCGGAATCGGCGTCAGCGGGTCGTCGACGTTGCCGCTGAGGCGCGGCATCGAGCTGAGCAGACCCCAGGTGTACGGGTGCTGCGGCTCCTTGACGATCTCCCGCACCGAACCGCGCTCCACGGCGCGCCCGGCGTACATCACGAGCAGGTCGTCGGCGACCTTGGAGACCACACCGAGGTCGTGGGTGATCAGGATGATCGCGGACCCGAACTCCTGCTGGAGGTCCTTGAGCAGGTCCAGGATCTGGGCCTGCACGGTCACGTCGAGCGCGGTGGTCGGCTCGTCGGCGATCAGCAGATCGGGGTTGCACACCAGCGACATCGCGATCATCGCGCGCTGCCGCATACCGCCGGAGAACTGGTGCGGGTAGTCGTCCACGCGCTGCTTGGGCTGCGGGATGCCGACCTTCTCCAGCATCTCGATCGCCCGGTCCCGGCCCTCGCGCTTGCTGGCGCCCAGGTGCTTCCGGTACGGCTCCGCGATCTGCCGGCCGACCGTGTAGTACGGCGACAGGGCGGTCAGCGGGTCCTGGAAGATCATCGCCATCTTGTTGCCGCGCAGCCGCTCCAGCGTGCGGTTGCTCGCACCGGTCAGCTCCTGGCCGTCCAGGATGATCTCCCCGGCGATCTCGGTGGTCGCCGGATTGTGCAGCCCGAGGATCGACAGGTTCGTCACCGACTTGCCGGAGCCGGACTCACCGACGATACCGAGCGTCTGGCCGCGCTCCAGGTCGAAGGAGAGACCGTCGACGGCCTTGACGGTGCCGTCCTCGGTGGAGAAGTGGACGTACAGGTCGCGTACGGACAAGAACGAGTCCGACCCGCCCTTGTGCGTGCCCTCCTCGGGCTTGGTCATGGTGGTCACTGACGTTCTCCTAGGACAGTCGCACGCGCGGGTCGATGAACGCGTAGGCGGCGTCCACGATGATGTTGAACAGGACGATCAAGGTGGCGCTGAAGAGCATCACGCCCATGAGCATGGGCAGGTCCGTCTTCATCACGGAGTCGATCGCCAGTCGGCCGAGCCCGGCGAGCTGGAAGGTGTACTCGGTGATCATCGCGCCGCCGAACAGCGAGCCGAGGTCGATACCGAGGATCGTGACGATGGGGATCAGCGAGCCACGCCAGGCGTACCGGAAGAAGACGTACGCCGACGACATGCCCTTGGCACGCGCGGTCCGTACATGTTCTTCCTGTAGCTGCTCGATCATCGTCGAGCGCGACATACGCGTGTAGTTGGCGGTGAAGATCACCGACAGCACACACCATGGGATGAGCAGTCCGTTGAACCAGGAGAGCGGATTCTGCGTGAACGGCACGTACTTGGGCTGATCCAGGATCTGGTTGTTGTAGACCAGCAGGGCCAGCACGATCGGGCCGAGGAAGTAGATCTGCATCGAGCTGAGAACCAGCGACGCGGAGCTGAAGATCTTGTCGATGAACGTGCCGCGCTTCCAGGCGGCCAGCATGCCGGAGCCGAGACCGACGAGCAGGAAGACCACGGTGCCGCCCGCGGCGAGCGAGATGGTCGTGGGCAGGCGGTTCATCAGGGTCGGCCAGACCGGCTCACTCGTGGCGAACGAGTAACCGAGGCAGGGCGCGGGGCAGTTGCCGGCACTGAACCTGTGGCCGGTGAATATCCGCACCATGTAGTTCCAGTACTGGACCGGCACCGGGTGGTCGAGACCCAGGTTGTGGTGGATCAGCGCGATGTTCTGCGGCGTGCAGTTCTTGCCGCAGGAAAGGAGCGCGGGGTCGTGCGGAATGGCGAAGAAGAGGAAGAACGTGAAGGCGCTGATGAACAAAAGAATGACCAGAGCGCCGAGCGTCCGGCGGACGAGGAATCGAAGCATGGCGGTCGCAGCTCTCAGAGGACGGCGGCGGTGGGCGGGTGATCGCACCCCAGGTGGGGCCGGGCGGCTGCCCGGCCCCACCGAAGGCCGCGAGGGTGCTTACTTCTTGACGTACAGCTTCGTCAGGTCGATGCCCGAGGTGACGTTGTTGTAGACAACGCCGCCCACCTTCGAACCGAAGATCTGGAGCTGCTTGTAGTACACAGTCGGAACACCGGGGATCACCTTGGTGGTGATGTAGGTGTTGAGCTGGAACCAGGCGTCAGCCGCTTCCTTCGGGTCCGTGATCTTCTTGATGCGGTCGATCTCGGAGTTGATGTGCGGGTCGTTCACGTGCGAGTAGTTCGGCGCCTGGTCGGCGATCGTCCGGCCGTCGAAGACCGGGGGGATCACCGTCAGGGTCGACGGCCAGTCGGCACCCCACGCGGAGGCGTAGATGTCGTACGGGTTGTCGACCTTGCCGATCAGGTCGTAGTACGTGTCCGACGGCAGTTCCTTGCGCTGGACGTTGAAGCCCGCCTGGGTCAGCGTGTTGGCGATCGCCAGGGAGTACTGCTGGCCGGCGGTGGTGTTGATGTACGCGTAGGTGATCTTCATGCCGACCTTGCCGGCGTCCGTGAGCAGCTTCTTGGCCGCCACCGGGTCACCGTCGGGCTTGGCGACCTTGCCCAGCGGGTCGGCCTTCTGGTAACCGGCGAGGGTCGGGCTGATGAAGCCGCCCGCGTACTCGGCGCCGTAGGAGGCACCGAGCGCCTGCCACACGGGCTTGGTCGGGATCGCGAGCGCCAACGCCTTGCGGATGTTGACGTCCTTGATCTTGTTCATGTTGAAGTTGATCTCACCCACGAACGGCTGGTAACCGGCCACCGTGCGCTTGTAGATCGACGGGGTGCCCACCACGGTCGGGGTGTCGTCCGGGTCGACCGCGTTCGCGAAGCTCAGCGAGGTCTGGTTGTCACCGGAGTCCGACATCAGGCGCTTGGTGGAGTCCTCGGCCTGGTGGTTGAACGTGATGTCGTACGTGTCGACGTACTGGTGACGCGCCGCGTCCGTCTTCGGGTCCCAGGCGGGGTTCTTCACCAGGGTCATGGACTTGCCGGTGTCGAAGGTCTTGATCATGTACGGACCGGACGCGACGGGCGCCTTGTCGTACTTCTCCTTGGTGTCCTTCGCGTGGTCCACCACCGAGTAGCCCGGCATCGCGAACAGGTACGGAGCGTCGGGCTCCGGGTTCGGGAAGTGGAAGACGATGGTCTTGTCGTCCGGCGTCGACAGCAGGCTGTCCGGCAGGTGCTTGCCCTTGTACGGGCCCTCCGGGAGCAGCTTGCGGAAGTCCGAGCCGCTGGTGTTGGCCAGCCACTGCTGCAGGTACTGCGGGCCGTTGGTGACGAACGGGGCGAACAGCCGCTCAACGGTCCAGCGGATGTCCGTGGCCGTGATCGGCGTGCCGTCCTGGAACTTGATCCCGTCCTTCAGCTTGAAGGTCCAGGTCTTGCCGCCGTCGGACTCCACACCGCTGTCCGTGGCGAGGTCGCCGACGACGGTGTAGTTGCCCTTGCTGTCCAGCTTGTACGTGGTCAGACCACGGTGGATCAGGGTGGCGAGCTGGCCCTCGTTGCTGACGTAGATCTGGCCCGGGTCGAGGTGCGTGTAGCTGTCGCGCTCCAGGGCGTGCAGTGTGCCGCCCTGCTCGGCGCCCGCGATGGGCTCCGCCGGTCCGGTGGAGGCCGCGGCGTCACCGAAGGTGATCTGCGACTGAAGCTGGGTCTTGCTCTTGTCCTGCTTCTGCTTGGCGTCGTTGTTCTCGCCCTTGCCGCCCCCGCCGCCGCTGCTGCAAGCGGTGAGAACCAGCGCACCGGCGGCGACCGCCACCAACGCAGCCCGGGTTCTACGCATGGAAAGGTTCATAGCGGTGAATGCACCCCTGTTCGTTGTTACCTGTTAGCTGCCTGGCTCTCCTGGTGAGAGGGGCGGCAGCCACCCCCTGTTGCTGTGCTTCCTCAGCGTGCGGTCTTCGGATCGAACGCGTCCCGGACCGAGTCCCCGAGCAGGTTGAACGCGACGATGAAGATCACCATGGCGATACCCGGGAAGAACATGTAGGTGAGGTCGTTCTGGTAGATCTCACCGGCTCTGGCGAACATCCGTCCCCAGTCGGGGGTCGGCTCCACGAGGCCGACACCGAGGAAGGACAGGCCCGCCTCGGCGGTCACGAACCCGGGCAGCATGAGCGTGCTCTGCACCAGGATCGGGGTGACCAGGTTGGGCAGCAGTTCCCGGCGGACGATGCGCCAGGGCGAGGCGCCGGTGACCCGGGCGGCCTCGATGAACTCACGCTCCCGAAGCGTGAGCACCTGGCCGCGCAGCAAGCGGGCCAGACCCATCCAGCCGAGGAACCACTGCACCACGATCAGCGCGATCACGCGGATGTAGGTGGGGGTCGCGTCGGACGGCGACACCAGAAGCGCGGTGACCACGGGCATGAAAGCGACGAAGAAGAGCTGGGCGGGGAACGCCATCAGCAGGTCGCTGATCCGGCCGATGAAGTAGTCCGTCTTGCCGCCCATGTATCCGGCGACCACACCGAGGATGATCGCGGTGATGGTGACGATGATCGTCACCGCGATGCTGATCGCCAGCGAGGTGCGGATGCCGTAGAGGAGCTGGGTGAAGACGTCGCGGCCCAGCGTGGGTTCGATGCCGAACCAGAAGTGGCTGCTGATACCGCCGTTGGGCGCGACCGGGTAGCCGAACTCGTTGAGCAGGTCCGGACTGTTCTGCCCGTAGAGAGTGTACGGGTTCTTGCCGTACAGCTTGGCGATCAAGGGAGCGAAGATCGCTATCGCGAAGAAGAACAGGACCACATAGGCCGATATGACACCGGTTCGGTCGCGCCTGAACCGCCGCCACATGAGCTGGCCCGGTGACCGCCCGACCAACTCGGGGTCCACCTTCGTGGCCGCTGCCCCCTCCTTCCCGGGGTCGCCGGGGTCACCGATCGGCTCGGTGACCGTGGTCGATGTGGAACTCGTCATCGCGATTGCCCCCGCAGCAGGAGTCTGGTCGACGCGACGGGGTTGTGCGTCGCGGGTTGAGCGGACTTTCGCAATGGAATCAACCTTCAGTCAAGGGGGGAAGGAGGGAAGAAAGCTTGTTGTTTGGCATCTTGAGCGAAGATTTTGCAGATCGTCCTCCGTACGTGCTTGACAGTGATCCAAAACATCGGGCATTTCGGATATATCCAGGCGAAGCGCGTTAACATGCGTGCAACTTAGCCGTCGCAACTCCGATATACGGACGTAGCAGTCTGAACAACGTACGGCCGTGCGGGTGCCGTAGGCCGGCCGGGCGTCGCGAGCGACCCCGGCCGGCCGCTCGTCAACTCCCCGCAGTCTCCTCCTGGTTCGCGAACCGACTGTTCCTACCCCAAGTGGCACGGGTATATCTGAGGGAACACTGGGCCATGGGGGAGAAGGCCATGCAGCAGGGTATGCAGCAGCAGTCGCCGTACGGGCAGGGGTCCGGCTTCACGCCGCCCGGTCCGGTCGGACCGCGGACACTCGCGCCGGGAGCGCGGATCGCGGGGGCGCTGATCTGCGCGGTTCTCGTCGCGGTGGAGATCGCCTGGACGGTCCGCGACATCAAGCACGTCGGATTCCACGACACGCTCTGGGCCTGGCTCGGCCTCGACCACGCCGTCTACCAGCACGCTTTGCTGGCCACCGCGGCGCTGGACGGCGTACTGCTCGTGGTCCTGCTCGGCGCCCTGGTGTGGTCCGCGCGGCCCGCCGCCGGGTGGGCCTTCGTGACCGCCGGGGTCTTCGCGTTCGGATATCGGTTGCCCGGTCTGTGGATCTTCCAGTCGGACTGGACCGCCGGGGCGCAGATGCACACCCGGGCGCTGGCCACCGCGGTCGCCTTCACGCTCGGCGGGATCGCGCTCGTGGTCATCGGCCTCGCGGGCAGGCGCCCGGTGCGAGGCGGCGCGCCGGTCGGGGATGTGCCGCTGAGCGGTGCGCCGTCGGACACCGCGCCGTCGAGCGGGCCCGGCGCCGCGCCGGTGGGGCCGCGGCGCGGAGCGGCGGTGGCCGCGGGGGTGCTGCTGGTGCTGCTCGCGATCGAGGGGGCCGGCTGGCAGATCTTCGAGACGCACAAGTACACGACGGCCAACGACTTTCCGCCGCACTTCTACCGGCACCTGCTGACCGGCGAGGGCACGCTGACCACGCTGCTCGGCATGCCGGTCGCCTACGCGGGCTGGCTGCGGGTCGTGTTCGCGCTGCTCGTCGCCTGGGTCGCCTTCGCGAAGTCGGCGGCTTCCAGGGCGCTCGGCGTCGCCTTCGGCTTCGCGGCGGTCGTCTTCTGCGTCGTCGCGCTGGACAACTGGCACAGCTACCACCAGCTGTTCGAGTTCGACCACCTGCCGCTGTATCAGAAGAGTCAGCAGGTCTTCCTGGTGGTCGAGTTGGCGGTGGGGCTGGTGGTGCTCCTGCTGCTGGCGGTGCCCGGCAGGAGTACGGACGGCCCGCGGCCGGTGCCCGGCTGGGGTCCGCCGCCGCAGGGGTACGGCGCGGCGCCGGGGTCCGTGCCCGCATCCGCGCCGGGGTCAACGCCGGGCTCGGCACCGGGTTCGGCGCCGGGCTCCGCGCCCGCTTCCGGCGGCTGGGGTCAGCCGCCCCACGCGTCCCCTTATTCCCAGCCGCCTCAACAGCCGCCCGCGGGCGGGGGGTTCGGCCCGCCGCCGCAGTTTCCGCCGCAGTCCCCGCCGGGCTACCCGCCGCCCCCGCCCGGCTTCCCGCGGGAGCCGGGCGGCGACGGACGCTGATCACCCGCGCGGCTGGACCTCAGCTCTTGTCCAGGCCCAGGGACCGCTTCAGGAAGTCCACTTGGAGCAGCAGCAGATTCTCCGCGACCTGCTCCTGCGGCGTCATGTGCGTGATGCCGGACAGCGGCAGCACCTCGTGCGGGCGGCCCGCGGCGAGCAGGGCGGTGGACAGCCGCAGGCTGTTGGCCACCATCACGTTGTCGTCGGCCAGGCCGTGGATGATCATCAACGGCCTGGCGGGCTCGGCGAGTTCGGTGATGCCGTCCCGCGTGACCACCGAATTCGCCTCGTACACGCCCGGCCGCTCGCCGGGCTGCCCCAGGTAACGCTCGGTGTAGTGCGTGTCGTAGAGCCACTGGTCGGTCAACGGCGCGCCCGAGACGCCCGCGTGGAAGACGTCCGGACGGCGCAGCACCGCCGCGGCGGCCAGCGTGCCGCCGAACGACCAGCCGCGAATGGCCACCCGGCCCAGATCCAGCGGATACGTCCCCGCCAGCGCGTGCAGCGCGGCGATCTGGTCGGTCAGCGACACCTCGATCAGCTTGTCCGCCATGGCCTTCTCCCAGCCGGGGGAGCGCCCCGGGGTGCCGCGGCCGTCCGCGACGATCACCGCGAAGCCCTGGTCGGCGAACCACTGCGAGACCACATGCGCGTTGTGCGCCGCCTGCACCCGCTGGCCGTGCGGGCCACCGTACGGGTCGAGCAGCACCGGCAACGGCCCGTCGCCCTCGGTGTATCCGCTCGGCAGCAGGACGGCGGCCGGGATGCGGTCCTCGCCCGCCTCGGTCAGCCGCGCCCTGGCGGTCAGCGACGGCGTCTGCGCGTACGAGGCGATCTCCGCGATCTGCTCGCCGTCGCGCAGCACCCGCGCCGTGCGCCCCGGACGGTCCGGCGTCGCCGAGTGCAGCACCGTCACCCGCCCCGAGCGCGTCGCGGTGTGCACGCCGGGCTCGGTCGAGACGCGCTCCACGCCCCGCTCGCTCACCCGCAGCACATGCAGCTCGCCGATCTCCGGCTCGGCGGCGGCGGCGCCCGCCGACGCGGCGATCAGCACGTCCTCGTCGCCGACGTCCAGCACCGCCCGCACATGCGACTCGGGACCGGTCAGCGCCCGGTCGCCGACCATCAGCACCCGTACGTCGCCCTCGTCGGCGATCCGCACCAAGGTGCCGTCGGACGTGGTGGCGGGGACGCCGGGGAAGAGATCCAGCCAAATTCGATCTTCCTCCGTGCGCAGCGTCCGCGTCGTACCGGTCGCGATGTCCACGTTCAGGTAGAGCTGTTCGCGCTGGTCGCGGGCCTGCACCAGCAGGACCGGCGGACCGGCCGCCGACCAGTGGACGGCCGCCAGGTACGGGTAGCGCTCCCGGTCCCACTCCACGTCCACCCGGGAGCCGTCCAGGCCGAGCAGCGCGAGCGTCACCACCGCGTTGTCCGTACCGGCGGCCGGGTAGGCCACCTCGGCCGGCGGGCGCTCGGGGTGCGCCGGGTCGGAGATCCACCAGCGGCCGACCGGTGACTCGTCCACCCGCGCGGCGAGCACCGCGGAGCTGTCCGGCGCCCACCAGAAGCCGCGGCTGCGCGACATCTCCTCGGCGGCGATGAACTCCGCCAGCCCCCAGAACACCGACTCGCCGTCCGGCTCCGCCAGCGCCCTGTCGTCCGCGCCCGAGGCCGCCACGACCCGCAGCGCGCCGCCCGAGGCGTACGCCACCCACCGGCCGTCCGGCGAGGGCCGCGGATCGACCACGGGACCCGGCACCGTCAACTCCCGTGCCCCCGCGGCCCCCGGCAGCAGCCCGGCGGTGAACAGCCGCCCGGAGAGCGCGAAGGCGGCCAGCGACACCGTGTCGTCCACCGCGTAGCCCACGACGCCCGCGGAGCCCTCCCGGCTGCGCTCCCTGCGCGCCCGCTCGGCCGCCGACAGCTCCTCCTGGCCGCCGCCGAGCAGCGCCGCGGGGTCGGCCGCCGCGTACTCCGTGCCCGCGCCCTCGCCCGCCCCTTCTTCCCGCAGGTCACGGACCCACAGCAGATGTGACGGGTCGTCCCCTGCGCGGGATCTGAGGAACACCACCCGGCCGCCGTCGGGCGACACGGTGAAGGAGCGCGGCGCGCCGAGGGTGAACCGCTGCGTACGGGCGTGCTGTCGGGGGAATGAGAGCTGCGTCATATCCGTGACACTAGGCCGTACGTCCGACACTCGCCGTTCTTCCCGGGGACCGGCCGCCGCCGTACCTCCCCACCTGCGCCGGAGCACCACCGCGAGGACCGCGCCCGGTGGCTGGATCTGGTCATGCGCCCCCATGTGCTTCCGTGCCCCGACATATGCGGTGGCACGGAAAGTTATGATCAGTAGCCGTGGGTGGGTAATAAGCATGTGGCAACTGACATGACCCTGCGTACTGGGAGGTGAGCCGCTGTGGCACTCTCGATTTCGGCGGTGCTGCTGCTGCTGATCGTCGTCGTCCTGTTGATCCGCCGTTCCGGGCTCAAAGCCGGGCACGCGATCGCCTGTACGTTGCTCGGTTTCTACCTGGCGAGTTCAACCTGGGCGCCACAGATCACAGACCTCACCAACAACGTTGCGGGGATGATCTCGGACATCAAGTTCTGAGCGGCCCGTGCCGGGCTCGGTGAGCTGCGGGGAAGAGCGGTACGCCGGGGAGCCGTAGGCTTCCCTCATGACCGATCTTCCCGCGCGGCGTCTGCTGCTCGTCCACGCCCACCCGGACGACGAGACGATCAACAACGGCGCGACCATGGCCAAGTACGCGGCAGAGGGCGCCCTTGTCACCCTGGTCACCTGCACCCTCGGTGAAGAGGGCGAGGTGATCCCGCCCGAGCTGGCGCACCTGGCCGCCGACCGCGACGACACCCTCGGCGAGTACCGCATCGGTGAACTCGCGGCCGCGATGGCCGAGCTGGGCGTCACCGACCACCGCTTCCTCGGCGGCGCGGGCCGCTACCGCGACTCCGGGATGATGGGCGTCTCCCAGAACGACCGCGAGGACTGCTTCTGGCAGGCCGACCTGGACGAGGCGGCGGGACACCTGGCCGAGGTGATCCTCGACACCCGCCCGCAGGTGCTGGTCACGTACGACAGCAACGGCGGCTACGGCCACCCCGACCACATCCAGGCGCACCGGGTCGCGCTGCGCGGCTACGAACTGGCCGCCGAGCGGGGCCACCGGATCGCGCGGGTCTACGAGATCTGCACCCCGCGCTCGATCGTCGAGGCGGGCTTCGCGCGGCTGGCGGCGGCGGGCAAGGACTTCCCCTTCGGCGGGATCGCCTCCGTGGACGACGTGCCGGGTGTCGTCGACGACGACCTCGTCACCGTCACCGTCGACGGCGCCGACTACACCGGGCACAAGACGGCCGCGATGCGCGCGCACGCCAGCCAGATCGCCGTGGACGGCCCCTTCTTCGCGCTCTCCAACGACCTCGGCCAGCCGTTCTTCGCCACCGAGCACTACCGGCAGGTGCGCGGCGAGGCCCTGACCGAGGGCCGCGGCGACGACCTCTTCCCCGCCGAGGGCGGTCCCGACTCCGACGGCGGTGCGCGGTGAGCCAGCCGCTGCGCGTGGTCGCGTACGTCGTCCTCGGTGTGCTCGGAGCGCTGGTCGCGGCGGCCGGGGCGCTCGTCCAGGCGGGCTGGTTCCCCGGCGGGCTGCTGCTGGGCCTCGCGGGCTGCGTGGCGGTCTTCTACGGCGGGGTGACGCTCACCCGCACCCGGCTCGGCGCGGTCGTGCCCGCCGGGGTCTGGCTGGTGTGCGTGATGCTGCTGAGCACCACCCGCCCCGAAGGTGACTTCCTGTTCGCGGCCGGACTCGGACCGTATGTGTACCTGCTCGGCGGGGCCATGGCGGGCGTGATCTGCGCCACCCTGCCCCAACTGCCCCCATCCGGGCCGAATACCGCCTGACTTGGCGGGCGGGGGCGGGCTCGTGGTTGGCTGAGACCGAGCGTTCCGCCGGACCAGAGTCGTCGTTACACGCCGGTCGGTATGGTGGTGCGCGCCGGCGAGCCGCCCGCGGAGAACCGTGACGGGTGGCGAAGCTAACCGGGAGAGCCTGCTTTGAGTCGTGAAACTGACAGTTCGTCGTCCGGGCCGCAGGGCCGCGGCGGTGCCGCGTACCCCTCGGGCACTCCGCCGTACGGCTCGCGCCCGTTTCCTTCGCTGCACCCGCAGGAGCGTCCGCGACCGGGCGGTACGCCCGAGCCGGCCGCCGCGCCCGAACCGCCGCCGGCCGACGAGCCGAAGACCGAGACGACGCTGACGACGCGCATCCGGATCAACATCCCCGGTTCGCGCCCGATCCCGCCGGTCGTGGTCCGCAAGCCGGTCGACGAGAACAACCCGGCGCCCGAGCCGCCCGCGCCCGAGCCCGCGCCCGCCGCGGAACCGGCCGCCGCCGAGGCGTCGGGCGAGCCGGAGCCGCAGCCGGAGAAGACCAGCGACTGGTTCGCGCCGCGCAAGTCCCAGGCCGGGCAGCCGGGTCCTGGCTCCGCTCCCGCCTCCGGCGCGGGTTCCGGTACGGGCGCCGGTCCTGCTGCCGGTGCCGGTGCGGGCTCCGGTGCGGGCGCCGACTCCCGTACCGGTTCGAGCCCGTACCCGTCGTCGGCCGCCGCGCCCGGTACGGCGTCCACGCCGTACCTCCCGCCGCCGGTCGGCACCCCGCAGGGCGGCGACCCTTCCGCGCGCGGCCCGCACGACACCCCGGCCGCCGGTGTCCCGTCGCTCTTCGCCGGGGAGTTCGGCCCGGAATTCGGTACGGAGCCGCAGCCGGAGCCGCCGTACGGCATCGACGCGTTCCCGCCCGGAGTGCCGCGGCCCGCGGGCACCTTCCCCGGACCCGACCCGTACGGCCGTCCCGAGGACCAGAGCCAGGGTCAGGGACAGAGCCAGAGCCAGGGGCAGGGTCCCGATCCGCTGAGCACCCCGTACGGCGCCCAGGCCGCCGCGGCCCCCTACGCGCCGCCCGCCGACGGGCCCAACAGCCCCTTCCCTGAGTACCAGCCGCCCGCGGGGCCGACCACCGGCCCGGTGACCGGCCACATGCAGGTGCCGCCCGCCGCCGACCAGCGCGGCCGGTCCGCCCCCTCCGCCTTCCGCCCGCCGACGCCCGGCGACGGACCCGGCCCCGAGGACACCAGTGGCGGCTTCCGCGCCCCGACGCCTCCCGGCGACGGGCTCGGTCCCGAGGACACCAGCGGCGGCTTCCGGCCGCCCTTCGTGCCGGACGGCCCGGGCGGACGGCTGTCGGACGACACGTTGGTCAGCGGTATTCCGGCCGTGCAGCCCGGAGGTCCGGGAGCGCGCACGCCGCGTGCGCCGGGTCCCGCCGCGCCCGTGCCGGGCGGCCCCGGCGCCGGTCCCGTGCCCGCCCCCGTCGTCGCCGAGCCGCGCGCGGCGCAGCCCGCGCCCGCCGCGCCGCGTCCGCCCGCGAAGAAGAAGGGCCGCTCCAAGGTGGCCCTGCTGGGCGTCGGGGTGTGCACCATCGCGGTGCTCGCGTACGGCGCCGGACTGCTGATGACCCACGGCGACGTGCCGAAGGGCACCACCGTGGTGGGCGTCGACATCGGCAACCAGAACAAGGGCGACGCGGTCAAGATGCTGGACACCGCGCTCGGTGACCGCAAGACCGCACCGCTCGAACTGACCATCGGCGACCGCAAGTTGAGCCTCAAGCCGTCGGTGGCGGGCCTGTCGGTCGACACCGACGCGACGGTCCGGGGGGTCGCGCACTCCGACTACAACCCGGTCTCCGTCGTCGGCTCGCTCTTCGGCGGCAGCCGCGTCGCCGACCCGGTCATAGTCGTCGACGAGGACAAACTGCGGGTCGCGCTCAAGTCACTGGCGGGCCAGAGCGGTTCGGGCTCCGACGGCATGGTCCGCTTCGCCGACGGCAAGGCCGTCCCGGTGGCGGGCACGTCCGGCCAGTCCTTCGACGTGAACGCCGCCGCGGCCAAGGTCGCCGCCGCGTACCGTACGCGCGCCGAGACCGGCTCCAACCCGGCCATCGCGCTGCCGGTCACGACCACCCCGCCGAAGGTCACCCAGGCCGAACTGGACGCCGCCGTCAACGGGTTCGGCAAGCGGGCCATGTCCGACTTCGTCGTCGTCCGGGCGGGCCTGAAGTCCATCAAGTTCGGGCCGATGAAGTCGATTCCGAAGTTCCTGACGATGGTGCCGGACGCGGACGGCAAGCTTCAGCCGCACATCGACCTCGCGGTCCTCAAGGGGCTCTACGGCGGCACGTTCGACCCCGTCAAGCTCAAGGCGAAGGACGGCTCCACCAGGGCCGTCACCCCGCAGGACGTCGCGGACGCCCTGCTGCCCGCGCTGGACGCGACGGGCGCCAAGCGCGATGTGACCCTGCCGAACGTGGCGGGCTGAGACGGCCCCAGGGTTCTCAGACGCCGGTCGGACTCGTCTCGTCGGCGCCGACCGGCACCGTCGCCGTCAGGCGGAAGCCGCCGTCGCCCGAGGGCGCTGTGCGCAGGGTGCCGCCGGCCAGGATGAGGCGCTCGGTCAGGCCGTTGAGGCCGTTGCCCGGGGTGTGGTGGGGAGCGGGGCCGCGGCCGTCGTCGGAGACGGTGAGGGTGGCGGCGGCGCCGTCCGCACTGGTGCCCAGGGCGATCACGCAGGTGAGGGCGCCGCTGTGGCGGACGACATTGGTCACCGCCTCGCGCAGCGCCCAGGCCAGGGCGCCCTCGCCGTCCGGCGCGAGACCGGGCAGCCGGTCCGGCTGGTGGACGCGCGCGGCGATCCCGGCGGAGGCCAACGCGGAGCGCGCGGAGGCCAGTTCGGTGGCCAGCGTCGGGCGGCGGTAGCCGCTGACCGCCTCCCGTACGTCGACCAGCGCCTGCCTGCTGACCTTCTCGATGTCGGCGACCTGCCGCGCCGCGTCCTGCGGCCGGTCCGGCAGCATCCGCCCGGCCAGTTCGCTCTTGAGCGTGATCAGGGACAGCGAGTGCCCGAGCAGGTCGTGCAGGTCACGGGCGAGCCGCAACCGCTCCTCGGTGGCGGCCAGATGCGCCACCGTCTCCCGCGCCTCGCGCAACTCCCGCATGGTCCGGACGAGTTGCCGCACGCCCACCATCGCGAAGCCGCCGAGCAGGGCCGGGATGACCAGTGCCGGGTAGAGGTCGCCGCTGCTGTCGACCCAGGCGCCGACCCCGGCGAGTGCCGCCGTGACCGCGGGAATCGCCCACCGGGACTGCGTGCCCGGCAGCGACGCCCCGCAGGCGACAGCCACGTAGACGAACATCACCAGCCAGTCCTTGCCGAGCGTCGCGGACAGCGTGAAGGCGAGCGCGAGCTGGGCGGCGAGCACCCCGTACACCCAACGCTCCTGCATGTACGCGGTGTTGGTGCGCAGGAAGACGACGGCGAGGTAGGAGACGACGAAGACGAGCAGGCCGCAGCCGGCGACGACGGTGACCAGGGCGCCGTGGTGGCCGTCGGCCAGGTCGCTGACGGGGGAGCCGAGGTAGAGCAGCCAGATGCCGATCCACATCAGCTTGACCAACGCCTGGCCGCGGGTCTCGGGGGCGCGGCCCATGGCGGTGGTGTCCGCGTCCTCCACCGCCTGCCGCCACGGCGGCCAGGGCCGGTCCCGCGCCCGCGCCTGCTCCTCCGCCCGGTCCCGCGCCCGTGCCTGTGCCCGCCGCGCCTGCTCCTCCTTCGCCATCCGCGTCACGCCTTCTGCGTGTCCTTGCGGTACAGCCAGGCGGCCGTACCCGCGAAGAGCAGCAGGTAGAAGGCGAGGACGGCGATGTCACGGGCGTGCGGCGCGTTGCCGAACTCGATGGACTGGCCGAGCGCCGCGTACGGCCGTCCCGGCAGGTAGTCGGCCGTCGTCCGGAGCCAGTGCGGGAAGGTGGTGATCGGCACCCACAGACCGCCGAGCATCGCCAGGACGAAGTAGGCGAGCATCGAGACCGGCCGGGCGACGTCGGCCGTGGCCACGTATCCGATGGCGACGCCGAGCGCCGCGAAGACCATGCTGCCCGCCCAGGTCGCGCCCAGGATCGCGATCCACTGCCAGGCGTCGAGCCGGACGTTCTTCACGGTCGCGCCGAGGATCAGCACGATCAGGATCGACGGCAGGCTGACGGTCGCGGCGGAGGCGATCTTCGCGGTGACGTAGCCGCGGCCGGGCAGCGCGGTCAGCCGCAACTGCCGCACCCAGCCCTTCTCGCGCTCCCGCGCGATCCGCTCGGCGTTGCCCATCAGCACCGCCGTCATCGCGCCGAACGCCGCCATCGCGACCATGTAGTACGCGACCAGCGTGAGATTCAGGCCGTCGATCTTCTTCGTCCTGTCGGCGCCCGCCGTGATGATCAGGAAGAGCAGGCCCGGGTAGAGCACCGAGAAGAACATGAACTTGCGGTTCCGCAGGGTGCGGACGATCTCCAGTCTGACCAGGGTCTTCATCGGTTCTCCGCCTCCTCGGCGGACGCTGCGTCGGTGATGGCGAGGAAGGCCTGCTCCAGGCCGAGGCCCGAGACCTCCAGATTGCGCGGGTACAGGCCGAGCGCGTACACGGCGTGCGTCGTGGCGTCCGCGTCGTCGGAGCGGATGCGGACGGTCGGGCCGGTGATGTCGAGGCCGACGATGTGCGGCAGCGCGCCGAGCGCCCGCTCGTCCGGCGTGCCGTCCAGGTCGAAGGTGATCCGGCGGGCGCCCGCCCGCGCCTTGATCTCCGCGGCCGTCCCGTCGGCGATCAGCCGCCCCCGGTGCAGCACCAGGACCCGGTCCGCGATGGCGTCCGCCTCCTCCAGGTAGTGGGTGGCGAACAGCACGGTCCTGCCCTGCTCCACCTGGCCGCGCATCGTGGCCCAGAACGCCTGCCGCGCGCTGACGTCCATGCCGACCGTCGGCTCGTCCAGCACGATCAGGTCGTTCGCCCCGGCCGTCGCGAGCGCGAACCGTACGCGCTGCTCCTGACCGCCGGAGAGCTTGTTGACCTTGCGGTCGGCGATGTCGGCGATGTCGGCGCCGGCCAGCACCTCGTCCACCGGGTACGCCTTCGGGTGCAGGTCGCACGCCAGGCTCACCAGCTCCCGTACGGTCACTTCCTCCATCAGGCCGCCGCTCTGGAGCATCGCGCCCACCCGGCCCGCCGCGATGGCCTGCGCCGGGGTCGTGCCGAACAGCCGCACGCTCCCGCTGTCCGCGTTCCGCAGCCCCAGCATCAGGTCGAGCGCGGTCGACTTCCCCGCGCCGTTCGGGCCCAGCAGGGCCACCGTCTCGCCCGGGTGCAGCGTCAGGCTCAGCTCCGCGACGGCCCGCACCGGCCCGAAGCTCTTGTTCACATCGCTGAAGGCGACCACGGGCTCGCCCTTGACGGCGGCCCCCGGCCCGTTCGCGGTCGTCATCCCCATCGCGCTCATGCCACCAAGCTTCGCCCGCCCGCCCCTCGCCCGTGCAGTGCCGCGAGTCGTGTCTTCCCCATGACAGATGTCATACGGCGGTCCGCGTCCGGGTCCGGCTGTCACCGCCGGGTCCTCACGCTGTAACCATCCGTGCCGGGGATGGGACGCCGGGCCTCCGCGCTCGGTACGGTCCGGCCACCGGGCGCCGCCGTGGCGCCTTCCTGGGGGGAGTCGACGTGACGCGTTCCGCTACGAGACGTGTGATCAGACGTACGGTGCCGACGGCCGGGGTCGCGGTGGCCGGAGCGCTCCTGCTGGCCGCCTGCGGCGGGGGCTCGGGGGGTTCCAGGCCGTCCGCCACGGGGTCGGGCAAGGCCACCGGCAGCGCTTCTGCCGCCTCTCCGTCCGCCTCAGCCTCCGCCTCCGCCACCGGTGGCTCCGGCGGTGCCAATCCGGTCGACGGGCCGACCTTCTGCGCCTTCCTCGCCAAGGAAGGGCCCCGCATCAAGGACTCCGGCGCCCCCGCGGGCGCCAAGGCGTTCTTCGCCATCGACCTCGCCAACTGGATCGAGCAGCACCCCGATCAGAAGCCGCGCACCGCCGCCGATCTTGACGCTGCCGCTTTGGGCTCCTGCCCCAAATACCGTGCCACCGTCACCTCTGCCATGGGCGCCGCCAGCTTCACCGAAGCCCTCGGCTAACCCCGCCGCGACCCCGCCCCCCGGGCGGCCTCTCAACCTGGGCGGTAGACCGATCTTTTCAGGGCGCGCGCCCTGGGGCGGTTCTTCTGCCGGGGGTCAGCCACGTGTTTTTAGGGGCGCGGGGAACTGCGCGGCCCGCCACGACGGTGGCGCGGTGTTCGCACGGCGGGTCGGGCCCCGAAGGGGCGCGGGGAACTGCGCGCTCAGCCCGCGCGGTGACGCGGCTGAAGAACCGGCCCCAGCGGGGCAGATGCTCTTGTTTTCGGGCTGACAGCCCGGTGGGGGCGGGCCGCGCAGTTCCCCGCGCCCCTCAAAAGATCGGCCAGCCGCCCTGGCAGGAGGACCGCCTCGGGGCCGCGCCCCTGAAAAGATCGGCCAGCCGCCTTGGCGGAAGGACCGCACGGGGCCGCGCCCCTGAAAAGATCGGCCAGCCGCCCTGGCAGAGGGACCGTCTCGGGGGCGCGCCCCCAGAAAGAATCGGCCCACCGGCCTGGTGAGGGAGCGGGCTGGGGGGCGGGCCCTGGAAGGGGGGGCGGGCGACCGGGCGGGGAACCGTGGTGGGGGAAGGGCGGAGCCCTAGGGTGGGGGGATGAGGAGAAGCGTCCGGGTGCTGCTCGCGGAGGATCAGTCGATGGTGCGAGAAGCACTGGCGACGCTCCTCGGCCTCGAAGAGGACCTCGAGGTCGTCGCCCAGGTGGCCCGCGGCGACGAGGTGCTGGCGGCGGCCAGGACCCACCACCCGGACGTGGCGCTGCTGGACATCGAGATGCCGGGCCTGACCGGCATCGAGGCGGCGGCGCGCCTCCGCGAAGAGCTGCCGGAGGTCAAAATCGTGATCGTCACGACCTTCGGCCGCCCCGGCTATCTGCGCAGAGCGATGGAATCGGGCGCGGAGGCGTTCCTGGTCAAGGACGCTCCGGCGGCCCAACTGGCCGACGCCGTAAGGCGGGTGCTGCGCGGCGAGCGTGTCATCGACCCCACGCTGGCCGCGGCGGCGCTCGCCGACGGCGCCGATCCGCTGACGGCCCGCGAGCGCGAGGTGCTGCGGGCCGCCGCCGACGGTTCGGTCAACGCCGACATCGCGCGCGGCCTGCTGCTGTCGGAGGGCACGGTCCGCAACTACCTGTCGACCGCGATCCAGAAGACGGGCGCGCGCAACCGCGCGGAGGCGGTCCGTATCGCCCGCGAAAAGGGCTGGCTCTAGGGCCTGTCCGCCGGGGCTCAGTTCAGCAGTGCCCGCGCCGCGCGGGCCTTGCGGCGGATCTTCTCCGCGGTCTCCGGGTCGAAACCGCCGATCAGTTCGGCGTACTCGTCGAGGGCCGCGGCGCCGCCGGTGAAGTCGCCGAGGCGGACGAGGAGTTGGGCGCGCTCGTAGCGCAGGCGGGCCGGGTGGCGGGGGAGGAGCAGGGCGAGGTCGATCGTCCACAGCTCGACGGCGGCCTGTTCGAGGCGGGCGGACGCCCAGGCGCGGATGTTGTTCAGGACGCGGTGCACGGTGTCCAGCGGATCGGCGGGCGTGAGCATGCCGGGGGCCAGCGGGGCGCCGGTCGCGCCCGCGACCAGGAGTTCCGCGTCGGGCCCCGACAGCACCCGGCCGCCCTCGAAGGGGTCGACCAGGACGTACGCGCCCGCCGGATCGCCGAAGCCGACGACGTAGTGGCCGGGCAGCGCGACCCCGTACACCGGCGCGCCGGCCCGGCGGGCGACCTCCGTCCAGACCACCGACAGCAGGATCGGCAGCCCGCGCCGCCGCCGCAGCACCTGCTGGAGCAGCGACGACGAGAGCTTCTGGTAGTCGCCGGGCTCGCCGTGGAAGCCCAGCCGGGCCCCGAGCAGCCGGTGCAGGGCGTTCGCCCACTCCAGCGGCGTCGTCAGGCCGTACGGGAGCATCCCGGCGAGCCGGTCCAGCTCGATCTGGGCCGCGTCGATCGCGACGCCGTCCAGCGCCGGGTCGGCCTCCGCGCCGATCAGCAGGCACAGCTCGGCCAGGTCGGGGCGCTCCTCGCGCGCCGCCGCCGCGAACCGTTCCCGTACGTCCGCGCTCATACCGAGGGGCGCCGGTAGTGGTAGCCGTGGTGGTCGGTGAAGCCGAGCCCGTCGTAGAGCGCGCGGGCCGCCTCGTTGTCGGCCTCCACCTGGAGGTACGCGCTCCTCGCGCCCTCGTCGGCGGCGCGCCGGGCGAGCGCGCCCATGACGGCGGTCGCCAGGCCCCTGCGGCGGTGCGAAGGCGCCACCTCGACCGCGCCGAACAGCACCCACGGCCCGTCGACCACGGCCCGCCCGATGGCGCCGGGGGCGGTCGCGAACCACACCGAGGGCCCGCCGGAGACCACCTTCAGCGCCGCGTCGGCGAGCGAGCCGGTGCGGTGGTAGGCGGCCAGCCACGCCGCGTCGGGCGTCCGGGACAGCGTGACGGCGTCCGCGCCCGGCAGCCGGGTGAGCGGCGCCAGCGGCGCGACCCTGACCAGCGTGTCCGCCTCCCGTACCCACCCGCGGCGCTCCAACTCGGCCGCGTAGGGCGAGGTGTCGGGCACCTGGAGATACGGTGTCGTGCCCCGCGCCCCGTACCAGCCGACGACGTGGTCGAGCGCGGCGTCCAGCGGGCGGTCGGGATCGCCGTCCACCAGGACGGAGTTGGCGCGGCGGGTGAAGCCCTCCCGCCGCCCGCCGCCCTTGTCCTGCTCCGCTTCTCGCTCGCCCGCGACGGCCGAGCGCAGTGTCCACCGGCCCAGCGGCTCGGTCTCGGTGGCGGGCCAGGCGCGCGAGGCGAACGCCTCAAGCTCCTCGGGGGACGCGGACGTCACACGCGACATTCTCCGTGCCGACGGGGTGGGCGGCACCACCTTCCCCGCGACGAGGAGCGATTCGGCGATGCGTACCGTTTCCCCGGACCTCCGCGTGACGCACACCACTCCCGCATCCCACGATACGAGAACACCGACCGTATCGGTGAACGTAGGATGCCCGTCGGTGATCTCCAGAACCTGCCGTACCGATACGCGTTTTCCCACGTCAGACGGGGTAATCCGGATCACGAGCCGCGCTCCGGAAGAGAAATCCCCTGCCATGCGTGCCCCTCCTGTTCGGATCGTGCTCAGGAACGGAGATACTAGGTGCGGGCATCGACGACGCCGCGCTCCCGCGCGAGATGAGCCCTATCGAGGAGGAACGACAGCGTGACCTACGTCATCGCGCAGCCTTGTGTCGACCTGAAGGACAAGGCGTGCATCGAAGAGTGCCCGGTCGACTGTATCTACGAGGGCTCCAGGTCCTTGTACATCCACCCGGACGAATGCGTCGACTGCGGCGCCTGTGAGCCGGTCTGCCCCGTCGAGGCGATCTTCTACGAGGACGACACCCCGGAGGAGTGGAAGGACTACTACAAGGCGAACGTGGAGTTCTTCGACGAACTGGGGTCGCCCGGCGGCGCGTCCAAGCTCGGTCTCATCGAGCGCGACCACCCCTTCATCGCAGCGCTGCCCCCGCAGAGCCAGGACCACTGATCCCGGTCGGGCAGTCTCCGCCCGGCCCCGTACGGCGCACCGAGCCACGCTCGGCGCTGTGCGGGGCCGCGGCGTACGTCCGTCATGGACATTTCGATCACGGACCATCGATCGACAAGCGAGAGTGAGCACGTGAGCATCTCCGCCCGCCTCCCGGTCTTCCCGTGGGACCGCCTGGAGCCCTACAAGGCGACGGCCGTCGCGCACCCGGACGGTGTGGTCGACCTGTCGGTGGGGACCCCGGTGGACCCGGTTCCCGAGGTGATCCGGCGTGCGCTCGCCGCCGCCGCCGACAGCCCCGGCTATCCGCTGACGTACGGCACGCGCGCGCTGCGCGAGGCCGCCGCCGGATATCTCAGCCGCTGGCACGGCGTGAGCGGCGCCGACCCGGCGAACATCCTGCCGCTGCTCGGCTCCAAGGAACTGGTCGGCTGGCTGCCGACGCTGCTGGGCATCGAGGCGGGCGACCGGGTCGCGTACCCGCGGCTCGCCTACCCGACGTACGAGATCGGCGCGCTGGTGGCCCGCGCGGAACCGGTCACGTACGACGACCCGGTGACCGAACTCGACCCGGACGGCCTGAAGCTGCTCTGGCTCAACAGCCCGTCCAACCCCACGGGCCGGGTGCTGTCCGCCGCCGAGCTGCGCCGGATCGTGGCGTGGGCGCGCGAGCACGGGGTGCTCGTGGTGTCCGACGAGTGCTACATCGAGCTGGGCTGGGAGGGTACGGAGCCGGTCTCCGTACTGCACCCGGACGTGTGCGGGGACAGCCACGAGGGGCTGATTGCCGTCCACTCGCTGTCCAAGCGGTCCAACTTCGCGGGCTACCGCGGCGCCTTCCTCGCCGGTGACGCGTCCGTCGTCGCCGGTCTGCTGGAGGTCCGCAAGCACGTCGGCATGATCGTGCCCGCGCCCGTACAGGCCGCGATGGTCGCCGCGCTCGACGACCGCGAGCACGCGGTGGAGCAGAAGGAGCGGTACGCGCGCCGCCGCGCCGCGCTGCGGACCGCCTTCGAGGGCGCGGGTTTCCGGATCGAGCACAGCGAGGCCAGCTTGTACCTGTGGGCGACTCGCGCGGAGAACTGCTGGGACACCGTCGGCGACCTGGCCAAGCGCGGCATCCTGGTGGCGCCCGGCGAGTTCTACGGGCCGACGGGCGAGCGGTTCGTCCGGATCGCCTTCACGGCGGTCGACGAGCGGGTGGCGGCGGCCGTCGAGCGGCTGCGCTGAACCGCTCCCGCTGAACCGCTCCCGCTGAACCGCTTCCGCCGGGCTGACCCGCCGGGCTGACCCGACCAGGCCGGTGTGAGAGCGCTGCCCGGCAGACACGCGCGGGGGCCGGGAGCGGTCGCTCCCGGCCCCCGCGCGCGTGCGGTTCGGCGATCAGCCCAGGGGGAGGCCCTTGAGCGGCAGCATGTCGGTGGTGGGCAGCGCGCCGGCCGGCAGTTGGCCGGTGTTGGGAAGCGCGGAGACCGGCAGCGTCTCGGTGTGCGGGGCGATGCCACCGGCGGACTCGGCGGTCTGGCCGACGATCCGGCCCGCGGAGTCGGCGGCGTCGCCCGCGGCCTTCTGCGCGGCCGGGGCGGCGGTCCTGCTCGCGGTGCCCACGATGCGGCCGGTGGCCGGGAGCGTGGTCTTCATCGCCTGGGTACCGGCCTGCCCGGCCACCCCGGTGGCCTGCTGGGAAGCGCTGTCCAGCGTGTTGCCGACATTGGCGCCGTCCAGATTGCTCAGCCCGCCCAGGTCCGTCGGCGGCAGCGCGGCGGCCTGCGCGGCGCCCGCTCCGATCAGCGGCGCGGCGGCGGCGCCGATCAGCAGGGCGGCCTGGGCGAAGCGGCGGGTCAGGGGGAGGGACATGGTGCTCCTTTTACGGAGTTGGCTCCGTGAGGGGACGTATTGCGTCCGCCGGGCGGACGTCGTGACTACCGCTCAAGGAGCCCGAAGGTTGCGGTCGTTCGAGGTAAAGAGTTGGCAATGTGTCGCATTATAGGAATCCGACAGATCGGATATAGCGGACAGCTCATATGACTTTGATGAAACGTCACATCCCTGCTGCGGCAAGGGAATTGCCATCCGGTCGAGCGGTTTTCCCGCAGCCCGCGTTTGACCGCGGGAGCGGGCACTTCCGAGTGAATGCGCGCACTATTGCGCGACGGTGATCCGTACGTATCCGTCCGGCTTGACGGCCGCGGAACCCTGCGCGCCGCCCGCTTTCTGCTTCTGCCAGCCCTTGCCGGACTGCGCCGCGGCCCACTTCCGGCCGCCGAAGGTCACCTGCTCGACCTTCAGGTCCTGCGCGTGCGCCACCGCCCACTGCGCCAGCTCCCAGCCGCGCCGGGTGCCGTCGCCCTCCGCCGCGCCGCCCGCGGGCCTGGCGGGCACCGCGACCGTACGCGGCTCGTCGGCCGCCACCGGCTTCACCTGGCTGCCGAACTCCCGCGTCAGCCTGGCCGTGACCTGCGACGTACTGCCCAGCTTGCCGCCCGCGCTGAAGGGCGTGTCCGAGCCCGTCGTACAGCTCAGCGCGCCCGCCTTGCGGCCGTACAGCGCCGCCGACAGCAGCGTCGCGTCCGCCTCGTGCTTCGCGTACGCCTGGGGGAAGCCGCTCTTCTGCACGCGCTGCGCCGCCACGGTCAGCGGCAGCCGCGAATAGCCCTCGATCTTCACCAGGCCGTCGAAGAAGGCGTTCGTCGAGTACACCGGGTCCTGGACCTGCTGCGCGGTGCCCCAGCCCTGCGAGGGGCGCTGCTGGAACAGTCCGAGCGAATCCCGGTCGCCGTGATCGAGATTGTCCAGCCGTGACTCCTGCAACGCCGTGGCCAGGGCTATGGTGAGCGCCCTTTCCGGCAGCCCGCGCGAGGTGGCCACGGCGGCGATCGTCGTCGCGTTCGCCGCCTGCGACGGGCTCATGTCCAGCGTGTCGCCGTCCGCCGTCACTGTGCAGTCCGCGCTTTCCGGCGCTTTGTTCTCCTCCGCGGCGCGGTAGAGGCCATAGGTGGCGAGCCCCAGCAACACCACGGCCGCTGTGGCGATCTTGCGGCCCCGGCGCTTGCGCTTGGGGGGCTTCTGAGGGGGGGAGCTGGGCACGCGCCGAGCGTACCGAAGGCGGCGGGTCCCGAATGACCTACGACGGCGCCGTCTTCGGCTTTCTCCTCCGTGCGCGTGAACGGGGCAGGCGGCCGGGGCCTTCGGGGCATCCGGGCCCGAGGCCCTACGCTCGGCGTATGCGCAGCGAACTCGACCTCAGCCAGGATGCCGCTCGGCTCACCGCCCAACTCGTGGACGTGCCGTCCGTGAGCCAGCAGGAGAAGGCGCTGGCGGATCTGGTGGAGGAGGCGCTGCGGGGGCTGCCGCACCTGACGGTGGACCGGGACGGCGACGCGGTGGTGGCGCGGACCCGGCTCGGGCGCGCCGAGCGGGTGGTGCTCGCGGGCCACATCGACACCGTGCCGATCGCGGACAACCTGCCGTCGCGGCTGGACGAGAACGGCCTGCTGTGGGGCTGCGGCACCTCGGACATGAAGGCGGGCGTGGCGGTGCAGCTGCGGCTGGCGGCGACCCTGACCGCGCCGAACCGCGACCTGACCTACGTCTTCTACGACGCCGAGGAGATCGCGGCCGAGTTCAACGGACTCAAGCGGCTGGTCGAGCGGCACCCCGAGTGGCTGGCCGGGGACTTCGCGGTGCTGATGGAGCCGACCGACGGCAAGGTCGAGGGCGGCTGCCAGGGCACCCTGCGGATCCGGGTCGAGACCACCGGCCGCCGGGCGCACTCGGCGCGGAGCTGGCTCGGGGACAACGCCATCCACAAGGCCGCGCCGATCCTGGACCGGCTCGCCGCGTACGAGCCCCGCCGGGTCGTGATCGACGGCCTGGAGTACCGCGAGGGGCTGAACGCGGTGCGGGTCGAGGGCGGCCACGCGGGCAATGTGATCCCCGACTCCTGCGCGGTGACCGTCAACTTCCGCTTCGCGCCCGACCGGAGCGAGGCCGAGGCGCTCGCGCACGCCGAGGAGGTCTTCGACGGCTTCACCGTGGTGCTCACCGACAGCGCGCCGGGCGCGCTGCCCGGCCTCGCGCACCCGGCCGCCGCCGCCTTCGTCCGCGCCATCGGCACCGAACCCGCCCCCAAGGACGCCTGGACCGACGTGGCCCGCTTCTCCGCGCTCGGCGTGCCCGCGGTGAACTACGGCCCCGGCGACCCCAAGCTCGCCCACGCCCGCGAGGAGCACGTGGCGGTCGCCGCCGTGCTGGAGGCCGAGGAGCGGCTGCGCGGCTGGCTCACCGACTGACCGGGCCCGATCCCGCGGCCCCGGTGACCGCCCCGCCTCACTCGTCCGATTGATCCGGCGAAAGGCGGAGCAACCGAACAGGGGTGCCCATCGGTCTTCCCTCGCGGCATGGTGTGATCGGAGCCGTAGGGATCGGTTGGGGGAAGAGGCGTGTCGTGGGACTGACCAGCAGAGGATTCGCCGTACTGCTCCTCGTCGTCGCGGTGGCCGCGGTGGCGGGCGCGGTGCTGCTCTGGCCGCGGGTACGGGGCCCGCGGCCGGTACGGGTCGTCGCCCGCGTCGGGATGATCGTGCTCTGTCAGGTCACCGCGATCTTCGTGGTGATGGTCACGGTCAACAACGACTACGGCTTCTACGCGTCCTGGGACGACCTGCTCGGCAACGCCAACAGCGGCGGCAAGTCCGTCGCGGGCCCCACCGCCACGCCCACCCCCACCAAGCCCGACTACCGGGTCAAATTCGCCTCGTACTCCCAAGGCTTCGAGAAGGCCACCGTGCGCGGCTGGAAGTCCGGGACGAAGGGCGACGTCATCGTCTGGACGCCGCCGCAGTACAAGAAGAAGGAGTTCGCGCACACCCGCTTCCCCGTCATAGAGGTCCTGCACGGCATCCCCGGCACCCCGCACAGCTTCCTGCGCGGCATGCGGCTCGGCCAGATCATGCAGGGCGAGATCACCGCCGGCCGCGCCGAGCCCGCGATACTCGTGCTGCCCACCATCACCCCGGACCGGGCCAACACCGGCTGCGCCGACGTGCCGGGCAAGAGCAAGGTCGGCACCTGGCTCACCGACGACGTGGCGCAGACGATCGCGCACAATTTCCGTACGCTCCCGGCGCCGCGCGGCTGGGCCGTGATGGGCATATCCACCGGCGGCTACTGCGCGGTGCGGATGGCGCTCGAGCACCCCGACCGGTTCGTGGCCGCCGCCGCGATGGCCCCGGACAATCCGGCCGAGTCCGCCCGCGGTGTCCGCTCGCCGCTGTGGCTGGCCCAGAACACCCGCCCCGACGTGCACATCCTCATCGAGTCCAGCAAGCAGGACCCGGAGAGCCCGCCGAAATTCGGCGACTGGATCACCGCCGCCGTCCGGCCGCCCACCTCGGTGAGCACGCTGCGGATCGACCGCGGCGGGCACAACTGGAAGACCTGGGGCGGAATGTTCCCCGCGGCCTTCACCTGGGTCAGCGCCCGCCTCGAAGCGCCCCGGGCGGTCCCATTGGCGCCGTCCGCCGCACCTTGATGCGTACGCTTCCCGTATGACTGACTCACACACGGGAGCGGCCGGGCAGAGTCCGGACGCGCAGGAGGCGGCTGCCGCGGCCAACGAGGCGGCGGAGACCGTGCTGACCGGCAAGGGCTGGCCGGAACGGCACACGGGCCCTGTCGTACGGCGGCGCGGCCAGGTGCAGGCGGGGACCACCGATCAGCGGTTGCTGGACAGTCGAGGAGAGTCGGACTGGGTGCACGGCGACCCGTGGCGTGTGATGCGGATCCAGTCGGAATTCGTCGAGGGCTTCGGCGCCCTGGCCGAACTCGGTCCCGCCGTCAGCGTCTTCGGCTCCGCCCGCACCCCGGTGGACTCCCGTGAGTACGCGGCGGGCGTACGGATCGGCCGCGCCCTGACCGAGGCCGGTTTCGCCGTCATCACCGGCGGCGGCCCCGGCGCGATGGAGGCCGCCAACAAGGGCGCGCTCGAAGCGGGCGGCATCTCGGTCGGCCTCGGCATCGAGCTGCCCTTCGAGCAGGGCCTCAACTCCTATGTCGACATCGGCGTGAACTTCCGCTACTTCTTTGTCCGAAAGACGATGTTTGTGAAGTACGCGCGGGGATTCGTCGTGCTCCCCGGCGGCTTCGGCACCCTCGACGAACTCTTCGAGGCGCTCACCCTCGTCCAGACCAAGAAGGTCACCCGTTTTCCGATCGTGCTCTTCGGCACCGAGTACTGGGGCGGCCTGGTCTCCTGGATCCGCTCCACGCTCGTCGCGGGCGGCAAGGCGTCCGCGGCCGACCTGGAGCTGTTCCACGTCACGGACGACGTGGACGAGGCCGTGGCGCGGGTGACGAAGGAGAGCGCCTAGGGCCTCGCAGGGCCCCTGGCCCCCGCCTCGCAGGGCCCCTGGCCCCCGCCCAGCGGGCCCCTAGGCCAGGCCCCTGCGGGCCACGGCGGGCGGGCGGTGACCCGCGATCGAGGCCACCATCTCCAGCACCTGACGGGTCTCGGCGACCTCGTGGACGCGGTACACCCGCGCCCCGAGCCACGCCGACACCGCCGTGGTGGCCAGCGTGCCGATCAGCCGCTCCTTGACCGGCCGGTCGAGCGTCTCCCCGACGAAGTCCTTGTTCGACAGGGAGACCAGCACCGGCCACCCCGTCGCCGTCATCTCCGGCAGCCGCCGGGTCGCCTCCAGCGAGTGCCGGGTGTTCTTGCCGAAGTCGTGACCCGGGTCGATCAGAATCCCGTCACGCGGCACGCCCAGCGCCGCCGCCCGCTCGGCCAGCCCCACCGTCACCCGCAGGATGTCGGCCATCACGTCCTCGTACCCCACCCGGTGCGGCCGGGTCCGCGGCTGCGCGCCGCCCGCGTGCGTGCACACCAGCCCCACGCCGTACCGCGCCGCGACCTCCGCCAGCCGCGGGTCCACCCCGCCCCACGCGTCGTTCAGCAGGTCGGCGCCCGCCTCGCACACCGCCTCGCCGACCTCGTGCCGCCAGGTGTCCACGCTGATCACCACATCCGGGTGGCGGCGGCGCACCTCCGCCACGAAGGCGACCGTGCGGCGGATCTCCTCCGCCGCCGAGACCTCCTCGCCGGGGCCCGCCTTCACCCCGCCGATGTCGATGATCGCCGCGCCCTCCGCGACGGCGCCCGCGACCCGCTCCAGCGCGGGTTCGTCGGTGAAGGTGGCGCCCTGGTCGTAGAACGAGTCCGGCGTACGGTTCACGATCGCCATGATCACCGGCTCCCGCTCGCCGAATTCGCGGGTCCCCAACCGAAGTGCCACTGCCGCTCCTCATCTCAGACTCATGCGATCGTGGCACGATCGTGCCTGACACGTAGGCCGGACCCCGGGAGATCGAGTTGTTCTGGTTCATGCTCATCGCGCTGGTCGCGGTGGTCGCCGCCGTCGCGATGGCCGTACTCGGTGACGGCGGCACCCTGCGGGACTCCGAACCCGACCGGATCGACGACCGGCTGCCCGCCGACCGCCCGCTCATCAGGTCCGACATCGACGCCGTCCGGCTGCCGATCGCCGTACGCGGCTACCGCATGCTCGACGTCGACGAGGTGCTGGACCGGCTCGGGGCGGAACTCGCCGAGCGGGACGCCAGGATCGCCGACCTGGAGGCCGTGCTGGCCGGGGCGCGGGCCGACGCGGTCGGCGCCCCCGTGACGCCGTCCCTGGACAAGGACGAGACGCCGCGGGACGACACCGGTGAGTGACGCGATCGTCGGGCCCGACGGACTCGCGCGCTGCCCCTGGGGGCTGTCCGCGCCGGATTACGTGGCCTACCACGACACCGAGTGGGGGCGGCCCGTGCACGGGGACGACGCCCTGTTCGAGCGGACCTGCCTGGAGGCGTTCCAGTCCGGGCTGTCCTGGATCACGATCCTCCGTCGCCGCGAGGGGTTCAGGGCCGCCTTCGACGGCTTCAAGATCGACGCGGTCGCGGGCTTCACGGCGCAGGACGAGGCGCGGCTGCTGCTCGATTCCGGGATCATCCGCAACCGGGCGAAGATCGCCGCCTCCGTCGCCAACGCGCGGGCCGCGCAGGCCCTGCGCGACAGCTACGACGGCGGGCTCGACGCCCTCATCTGGTCCTTCGCGCCCGACCCCGCGACCCGCCCGGCGCCGCGCCGCCTCGCCGACGTGCCCGCCACCACCCCCGAGTCGGTGGCTCTCGCCAAGGCGCTCAAATCCCACGGCTTCCGCTTCGTCGGCCCCACCACCGCCTACGCCCTGATGCAGGCCTGCGGCCTGGTCAACGACCACCTCGCCGACTGCTCCGCCCGCTAGGGCCGGTCCGGACGGGCCGGGGGCCGCGCCGCACCCGTGCCCCCTTCAGCCCGTCCGGCGATCGAGGACCGGCCGGAGCGGCGACGGGCGTCCCGCGTCAGCGGCCCACGTAGCGTGGAGGCTGCTTGGCCACGAAGGCGTTGACTGCGATGCGGTGGTCCTCGGCGGCTCCGGCCAGGGTCTGGAGCTCGTCCTCCTTGGCGAGGGTGGAGAGCAGGGAGTGGGCGGCCCCGTGGGCGAGGGACGCCTTGATGGCGGCGTAGGCGACGGTCGGCCCCTCGGCCAGCCGCCGGGCCACGGCGACGGCCTCGGCGGGAAGATCCGCGGCGGGCACGACCCGGTTGGCGATCCCGAGGTCGTACGCCTCCGCGGCCCCCACCGAGCGCGGGAAGAGCAGGAGATCCGAGGCCCGGCTGTGCCCGACCAGCCGCGGCAGCGTCCACGACACACCCGAGTCCGCGCTGAGCGCCACCCCGGCGAAGGACGTGTTGAAGGCGGCGGTGTCCGCCACGATCCGGTAGTCCGCGGCGAAGGCGAACCCGGCCCCGGCGCCCGCGGCGACCCCGTTCACCCCCGCCACCACCGGCTTGGGCATCGTCGCGATCGCGGTGACGATCGGGTTGTAGTGCTCGGCCACCGTCGTGAGCCCGCCGCCCGCCGCCAGCGTCGCCAGATGCTCCTTGAGGTCCTGTCCGACGCAGAAGGCCCGCCCGGTCGCGGTGAGCAGCACCGCCCGCACCGCGGTGTCGTCGGCCGCTTCCCGCAAGGCGTCCCGCAGGGTGTTCTTCGTGTCCGTGTCGAGCGCGTTCATCGCCTCGGGACGGTTGAAGGTGACGGTCGCGAGCCCGTCGCTCACCTCGTACAGAACGCTGTCGGCCATGGCTGAACCCCTTCGTCGCGGCATCGGTCCTGGCCAGAATGCCGGACTTCACGGCACCCCGACATGTGACGTACGTCAAACGTCCGACCGAACCGATACCCTTCGGGAACCCGGTCGATCACTGTCCACTCGCCGAATTGGCCGGTTTTGGGGAGGGCCCATGCTGAACGTAGTGCGACCGATGTTGGTCATCGGGTCGATAGATGCGGGATAATGGCCGAGAACCAATGTGTTCGAGTCCGAGCTGGTTTCAGGAAGGGGAACGAGCATGGCGGCCATGAAGCCGCGGACGGGTGACGGCCCGCTCGAGGTGACCAAGGAGGGGCGGAGCATCATCATGCGCGTTCCGCTTGAGGGCGGCGGGCGGCTTGTTGTCGAGCTGACCCCGGACGAGGCGGATGCCCTCGGCGACGCGTTGAAGAAGGCCATCGCCTGAGACCAGCGGTCCCATAAATCGTCGCGGCCCCGTACACGGAATGTCGTGTACGGGGCCGCCGTCGTTTTCCTACGCGCGCCGCCGCGTCACTTCCGGCGCACCGCGCACAGCAGACCGTCGTCGGTCGGCAGCAGGACGGGGGAGAGCCGGGGGCTGTCCCGGACCGCGCGCATCAGCTCGCGCAGCCGCACCGACTCGGCGTCCTGGTGGGCGGCGTCCAGCGCGCGCCCGCGGGCGAAGGCGCCCTCGAAGCAGACCAGGCCGCCGATCCGCAGCAGCCGCAGCGCCTCGTCGAGGTAGTCCAGGTACTCCAGCCGGTCGGCGTCGCAGAAGACCAGGTCGTAGCCGCCGTCGGTGAGCCGGGGGAGCACGTCCAGGGCCAGGCCGGGGATGACGCGGGAGCGGTTGGCGGCGAAACCGGCCTCGCGGTACGCCTCGCGCGCGAGCTGAAGGCGGTCCGGCTCGGTGTCGACGGTGGTCAGGATGCCGTCGGGGCGCATGCCGCGCAGCAGGTGGATGCCGGAGACCCCGGTGCCGGTGCCGATCTCGACGACGGACTTCGCGTCCCCCGTGGCGGCCAGCAGCCGCAGGGCCGCACCGGTGCCGGGCGAGACGGGCCGCAGACCGGCCGCGTGGGACCGGGCGCGGGCGCGTATGAGGGCGTCGTCCTCGGCGACGAACGCGTCGGCGAACGCCCAGCTCGCCTGCCGGTTGCCGGTAATGTCCCTCTCCCTGTCCCCGGGTCGATCCCTGTCGTAGGTGCAGCCCGCCCGGCGACTGTATCCGCTGGGGGCGGGAACCCGCTGATGGGACTGTGCGTTATCCGTAAGGACGGCTACCGGCGGGAGAAGGCCCCGGCTCTCCCCGCCGAGTGGAAGTCCTGGGAAGTCAATGGCAACAGCGCACTTATCCGGAGCTAACGGGCGAGGTGGATATGGTAGGGGCTCTACTGGACACCACCAGAGCCGACAGGGGAGGTGCGGCTGCGGCCGGTGACAAGGGAGGAACGCTCAGGCGTATTCTCCGGTCCGCCGGACAGCCGAAATCCGTGACCAACACTGCTGATGACCGTTCACGCGAAAACACTCCCGCGACCGCGACGTTCGCCACCGACGGGGACGCTCAGGCGTGGACGCCTCCCTCTTGGGAGGAGATCGTCAGTACCCACAGTGCCCGGGTGTACCGGCTGGCGTACCGCCTGACCGGCAACCAGCACGATGCGGAGGACCTCACCCAAGAGGTCTTCGTGCGGGTCTTCCGTTCCCTGTCCACCTACACGCCCGGCACGTTCGAGGGCTGGCTGCACCGCATCACGACCAATCTCTTCCTGGACATGGTGCGCCGCCGCCAGCGGATCCGCTTCGACGCCCTCGGGGACGACGCCGCCGAGCGGCTGCCCAGCCGCGAGCCGTCCCCCGCGCAGCACTTCAACGACACGCACTTCGACGCGGACGTCCAGCAGGCGCTGGACACCCTCGCCCCGGAGTTCCGCGCCGCCGTGGTGCTCTGCGACATCGAGGGACTGTCGTACGAGGAGATCGCCGCGACGCTGGGTGTGAAGCTGGGCACGGTGCGGAGCAGGATTCACCGTGGCCGCTCCCACCTGCGCAAGGCTCTGGAACACCGGGCGCCCGGCGCCCGGCCGGCTCCCGCGCTCGCTGCCGCCACACAGAAACCTGGCCAGGAGGGCGGGAGAACGTGAGCAGTAGCGGTTCAGGCGAACAACGTGCAGCGCCTGCCGAGCAGCACCTTGGCGACCGGCTCGCCGCATTTGTCGACGGCGAGCTCGGCGACGACACCCGGGACCGGGTGCTCGCCCATCTGGTGACCTGTCCGCAGTGCAAAGCCGCTGCCAGCGAGCAGCGGCGTCTCAAGAGCGTCGTGGCGGCCTCCGAGCAGCCGATGCTCTCCGCCGGGCTGCTGGCCCGGCTCCAGGGCCTTCCCGGCCTACCACCGACCGGCGACGGGACCGAGGACGCCGACCGTACGCGTGACTGGCGCGACCGGGACGACGAGGGCCACGGCCCCGGCGCCGCCGGCGGGCGGGACCAGGAGCGGCGCGGCCCCTTCGACGGCGGCCTGCTCGGCTCCGGCGTGTTCGGCGGCGGCGGTTCACGGCGCCGCGAGGAGTTCTCGTACCTCACACCGGGCCGCGACCTCGTGCCCGGCGGCTCCGGCGGTCGCGGTTTCCGCATCCATGAGCTGACCCGCGCCGCCGCGGCCGACGGGCGCCCCGAGGACCGGGAGCAGCCGGAGGCCCCCGCGCACAGCGGCTCCGGCACCGCGGCCTCCCGCGGCAGGCGGTTCGCCTTCGCCGCCGCGGGCGCCTTCTCGATGGCGGCCATCGCCCTGGGCAGCGCCCTGCCCATGGAAGCCGCGGTCGACGGCGGCGCCCGCCCCGACGACGGCCCCGCGGTCAGCCCGCTGAGCGCCAACTCCGTGCCGGACACCCGCGGGGTCACCCCGCGCGGCGTGCTCGACGCCGGGGACCGGCGCATGCTCCGCGCGCCCGCCGCGGTCACCTCGGTGACACCCGTTTCGGTGACCCGGCCGCTGATGGCGCCCGGCGCCCTGCCGCTCGTGACGCCCGCCGCTTCCCCCGTGTCGCCCGGCCCCCAGGCCCCCGCGATACGGCGCTGACCGGCCACCGGCCGGTCTCCGGCCGGTCACCGGAGCGGGCTCGGGGGCTGACCCTTTACCCCCTGGCGACGTACTGTTAGCCGGAGCCACTCCCGCACCGCCCGCGTGGACAGGTACCGTAAAGTCCGCCGGACCCTGCCTTCCCGGCTGTGGACGTCCCAAGGAGCTGCAAGGTGTTCTTCGACATAGGCCCGCTGGAGCTGGTCGCGATCGTGGTCCTTGCCGTCCTCGTCTTCGGCCCCGACAAGCTGCCGAAGGTCATCCAGGACACCATGAACTTCATCCGGAAGGTCAGGGAGTTCTCGGACAGCGCCAAGGAAGACATCCGGCGGGAGCTGGGTCCGGAGTTCAAGGACTTCGAGTTCGAGGACCTCAATCCGAAGACGTTCATCAAGAAGAATCTGATGAGCGACAGCGACATGGACGAGCTGGGCCTCAAGGACATCCGCAACGGCTTCGACTTCCGCAAGGAGATGGCCGAGGTCACCGACGCGGTCAACGGGGTGGAGCCCGCCTCCGCCGCCAACGGCTCGTCCGGCGCGGCCGGTTCGTCCTCCGGCGTGCCGGGACCGACCTCCGGCGGCGGCTCCTCGGCCACCCCCGACAGGCTCCGCAAGAAGGACGGCCTGGAGCCCGGCGAGGCTCCGCCGTTCGATTCCGACGCGACCTGAGTCAACCAGATCACGCCTTTTCACCCCTCCAGGTGGCTATTGTCCGTGTGTTCGCCGTCACCGTGAGCCGGTTCGGCTCCCGAACCCACCCAGGGTCGGGCAAGATGGCGAGTCGCCCAGATGGGCACGGAGGAGGCGTAACACCGCATGGAGACGAAGACCGGCAGTGCTCGTGGGACGGTCGACGGCTACTTGATGGCCGACTTCCCTTGGTACGGGCTGGACGAGGCGTTCACCGGACGGCGCTGGCTGGGCACGGTCGGCGTGAGCGGGGACGGCACGGTCGAGCACGGCTCAATAGGGCATGGTGACGAGCCTTCGCTGAAGGCGGCTCCGGCGGACGCGGAAGGGCTGCGGTTCGCCGCGGTCGTCACCCTCGCCAACCGCCCCGGACGGCGCAGCTCCGACGGCACCGGCGTACTGGAGGCGACCTCGGTCTCCTCCGCGGCCTGGCTCGCCGGGTCCGGGCTGCTGTCCTGCACCTGGCCCACCACCATGGACCGGGCCCTGCGCCAGGACTGGCTCGACCAGCAGACCGCCACCGCGTGGGAACTCGCCGACGACCTGGCGGGCAGCGGCTGGTCGACGCTGACCCTTCCGGTCGACGGCGACCCGACGCCGTTCCACTACCGCGAGTCCGAGTACGGCTGGGTCATGGCGGGCTCGGCCCGCGGTGTCCACCTCGGCGCGTACGGCCGCGGCATGAGCGCGTACGGCCTCGGACTGGCCGTGGTCAAGGACGTGACCCTGTACGAGGTCTGAGGCGCCCTCAGGGCGCTTCCAGGCACCTTTGCGGCGCTCCGCGGACGGGGGGGGGGGGGGGGGGGGGGGGCGCGCGCCGGCCCCCCCCCCCCCCCCCCCCCCCGCGGCGGGCCGCCCCCCCCCCCCCCCCCCCCCCCCCCCCCCCCCCCCCCCCCCCCCCCCCCCCCCCACCCCCCCCCCCCCCCCCCCCCCCCCCCCCCGGGGGGGGGGGGGGGGCGGGGGGGGGCGCGGCCCCCCCCCCCCGCGCCGGTACGGATCACGCCCGATCCCCGCCCGCTCGGCAGCCCCGATCCCACGACGGCGGCCATCGGCCCGCACGGACACCCGCACCCCCGTGCGGAAACCGCCCGCCTGGGACAATGACCCCGTGAGCCACACCCCGGAGGACCCGCCAACCGCCCCAGAAGAGGCCCCCGCCCCGGACGAGGCCCCCGCCCCCGAAGCGGTCCCCGTGATCCGCCCCGTGGACTTCGGGGAAGCCCGGCTGATGCCGGACGTGGACCGGCCACGGGGCTGGCTGTTGACGGTGGACGGGGCACCGCAGTCGTATGTGGACCTGGACGATCCGGAGTGCCTGGAGTTCGAGTACGTGCGGCGGATCGCGTACGCGCTGGAGGCCGGGAGCGCGCCGGGGGAGCCGGTGGCGGCCGTGCATCTCGGGGGCGGCGGGATGACGGTGCCGCGGTGGCTGGCGTGGGCGCGGCCGGGTTCGCGGCAGGACGTCGTCGAGGCCGACCGGCGGCTGGCCGCGCTGGTCGCCGAGCATCTGCCGCTGGCCGACCCCGCGTCGGTGACGGTGCACACGGCGGACGCGCGCGCGTGGCTGGCCACGGCGGCCGAGGCGAGCGCGGACGCGGTCGTGGCGGACGTCTTCGGCGGCGCGCGCGTGCCCGCGCACCTGACGTCGGTGGAGTTCGTACGCGCCGCGCACCGCGTCCTGCGCCCCGGCGGCGTCTACGTCGCGAACGTCGCCGACGCGGCCCCCTTCGCCTTCCTGCGGTCCCAACTGGCCGCGGTCCGCGCCGTGTTCCCCGCCCCCGCCGAGATCTGCCTGCTCGCCGAGCCGGGCGTGCTGCGCGGCCGTCGCTTCGGCAACGCGGTGCTCGTGGCCAGCGCCGCGCCGCTCCCGGTGGACGCGCTCGCCCGGCTGTGCGCCGCCGACGCCTTCCCCGCCCGCGTGGTGCACGGCGCCGCTCTCGACCGTTTCACCGGCCGCGCCCGCCCGGTCTACGACACGTCGGCCGCGCCCTCGCCGACCCCGCCGGACGGCGCCTTCACCGTCGGCTGAGCGGGAACGGCGTCCGGGTGCGCCACGGTGCTGCCCGCCACCACCCCGTGCCCGCCGCCCGTACGCCGTTCCAGCCGTCGTACGTCCGGCAGCGTCAGCACGGCGCCCGTCAGCAGCACGACCACCGCGGAGCAGCCCCACAGCGCCTGCGTACGGCCGAAGAGGCTGGCGGCGGGGCCGGCGAGGGCCAGGGCGATCGGTGTCACGGCCACCGAGCCGAACCAGTCGTACGCCGACACGCGTGACATCTTGTCCTCGGCGATCTCCTGGTGCAGCGCGAGCATCCAGCCGACCGCGAAGACCTCGATGGCCACGCCCGTGATGAACATGGCGAGCGCCAGGATCCACAGGGGCGAGGCGAGGGCGAGCGTGGCGCTCGGCAGGGCCAGGGGGAAGACGCCGAGGGCGCCCGCGAGCAGCATGCGGCGCGGTTTCCAGCGCATCATCAGCAGGCCGCCGCCGACCGTGCCGACACCGAAGGCGGCCATGGCCAGGCCCCAGGGGCCCGCGCCGCCGAGATGGTCGCGGGCGACCAGCGGCCCGTACACCGCCTCGGCCGCGCCGACCACGGCGTTGACCACGGCGAACTGCACGACGATGCCCCACAGCCAGGAACGGGAGACGAACTCCCGCCAGCCCTCGCGCAGATCGCTGACGATGCCGGACGCCCGCGCCGGGCGGTCGCCCGCGGCGACGTGCAGCCGGGAGCGCATGGCGGCAGCGGCGGCGAAGCCCAGCGCGTCGATCGCCAGCACCCAGCCGGGCCCGAACGCGGCGACGAGCGCGCCGCCGACGGCCGCGCCGCCGATGGTCGCGCCGTTCATCGACATCCGGAAGACGGCGAAGGCCTTGCCCGCGTGCGCGGACTCGACCGTGGAGAGCACCATGCCCTCGGAGGCGGGGGAGAAGAAGGCGTGCGCGCCGCCGCCGACCGCGGTCAGCAGCGCCATCTGCCACAGCGCGGCGTGCCCGGCCAGGACGAGCACCGCGAAGGCGGCCTGCGAGAGCGCGTTGACGAGGTTGGCCGTCACCATCACCCGCTGACGCGGGATACGGTCCGCGACCGCGCCGCCGATCAGCAGGAAGACCACCATGGCCAGGGTCCTGGCGGCGGCCACCAGACCGACGCCGGTGGCGCTGCCGCCGGACTCGATGACGGCGTAGGCGGCGGCGATGAGCGCGCCGGAGTTGCCGAGGTTGGTGATGAACGAGGCGGTGACCAGCAGTTGGAAATTCCGTCCGGCCCAGGACGGGAGGCGGCTCCTGGGATCCCGAGAACGCGGACCGGGCGGGCGGGCGTCGGAGGGGCCGCCGCTGCGGGCCGTGTCGTTCGAGGTCACCCGGGGGACTATGCCCGCAGTCCGTTTCCTCTCGCAAACGGATTCCGGCCGGTCCGGGAGCGGCGGGCACCCGCCGCCCGCCGCTCCCCGCTCGCTCCTCGCCGCTCCCCGCTCGCTCGCTCCCCGCCGCTCCTTGCTACTTCTTCAGCGGCCGGATCGTGCTCTTGATCTTGTCGATCACCGAATCCGAGAGCTGGTCGGGCACCCCGCGGTCGGCGTAGAGCACCCACACCACGAGCTTCTTGGCGGCGTCCGTCTGCGTCGGGTCGCTCCAGGCGACGGTGTACGCGGCGCCGTCCGCCGAGCACTTGCTGCTCTTCGG
Organism: Streptomyces sp. NPDC087422; assembly: GCF_044744145.1. Taxonomy (NCBI): domain Bacteria; kingdom Bacillati; phylum Actinomycetota; class Actinomycetes; order Kitasatosporales; family Streptomycetaceae; genus Streptomyces; species Streptomyces sp. NPDC087422. The sequence continues at coordinate 210,631 of NZ_JBIUXT010000007.1, forward strand.
GATGTTGGCGGCGGTGGCCGACGCCTGCCAGCCCGAGATGCCGTGCGCGTTGTGGAACGCCTTGCTGTTCTGCACCTTGGAGAAGGTGCCCTTGCCGTTGTCCTGGTAGGCCCAGTACGCCCACGACACGGCCTGCACCTCGGCGGCGTTGCGCACGCTCTTCGCCCCGTTGGCGCCCTTGGTGCCCACGGCGGCGCGGTCGGCGCTGCTGTTGCCGTTCTTGCACCAGTCCTTCTTGTAGTACGCGGGCGCGCTCATCGCGACGGCCGGGTCGCCGTTCTTGTCCTCGAAGCCGATCGTCATGCCCTCGCTGTCGACCGACCAGTCCGGCGGTACGTCGAAGGCGACGTTGCGCTCGCTGCGGATGACGACCTTCCAGCCCGGAATGACCGGCTTGACGTCGAGCGCCGCCGGGTCGCCGCGCGGCGAGTCGCCCGTGTCGGCGTTGCCGCCCGTGGCGGTGGAGGTGGGCGCGGTGGTGGACGGCGTGCCCGTGGGCGACTGCGGCGCCGACGCGGTCGGACTCCCGTCCTTCGCGTCCGTCTTCTTCTTGTCGTCACCGGTGAGGTAGACCGCGCCGACGACGACCGCGGCGATCACCGCGACAGCGGCGGTGATCGCGATGCCGACCGTCAGCCCCTTGCGGTCGCGCTGCGGCGGCTGGCCACCAGGGCCGCCGGGACCGCCGGGACCGCCGGGCACGGGCGGCCCCCAGTTCTGCGGAGTCGGGTAGCCGCCGGGCGGCTGCTGCCCGTAGCCGGGCTGGCTGTACGGGGACGGGGTGCCGTAACCGGGCTGCCCGTACGGCTGGGTGGGCGCCGCGGACTGGTTCGGCGGCGCGGCCTGGCCAGGTCCCGAGGGCGGCTGGCCGTAGGGCGGGGCCGGCGGATGCTCCGGCGGCTTCTGGAAGTTCGGCGGACCGGACTGGGCGGGCTGGTTCGGTTGCTGCTGGTAGCCCGGCTGAGCGTACGGCGAGGGCGTGTCGTAAGGCGTCGGCCGGCCGTACGGCCCCGGCGGATTCGGCGGGGGGGCGCCCTGCGGGTTCTGCTCTCCCCCGTTGTGCTGTTCTCCTGGCCACATGGCTGGAAACACTAGGGGAGTGGGCCCGACGGTTCCACGCCGGATACCGCTACTGACTGGTAACATCGCGCCATGTCCGAGACCTTGCCTTCCATTGGCGACATGATGGCGGCCACCGTGCCGATGGCCCGCACCCTCAACCTCGAGTACATCGAGACCACGGCGGAGCGCGCCGTCGTGCTGCTGCCCGACCAGCCCGACTTCCACAACCACGTCGGCGGTCCGCACGCGGGCGCGATGTTCACCCTCGCCGAGTCCGCGAGCGGCGCGATCGTGCTCGCCGCCTTCGGCGACCAGCTCGGCCGGGCCGTGCCGCTCGCCGTCCGCGCCGAGATCGCCTACAGCAAGCTGGCGATGGGCCCGGTGACGGCCACCGCCGAACTGGGGCGGCCCGCCGCCGACGTGGTCGCCGAGCTGGACGCGGGGGAGCGCCCCGAGTTCCCCGTCGAGATCTCCATCAGCAGGGAGGACGGCGCCGAGACCGCGCACATGACGGTGGTGTGGACGCTCCGGCCGAACCGGTGAACCGGGCACTTCACGCCGGTCGCGGAGCGCCGCCCCGGACGGCCCGCCGATCGGCTTGTTTGACTCGCTCTTGACCGGACTTTCGCGGCGATCGGTCCGTTAGGCTTCGGCGGTGTGCGCCGCGTGCGCGCAACCCACCGTTGTCCAGGGGAGGAACCCCGCTGTGCACGTCCAGGAGTGGCTCGACGGCATCCCGCCGATCCTCGTCTATCTGATGGTCGGTCTGGTCGTCGGCGTCGAGAGCCTGGGCATCCCGCTGCCCGGCGAGATCGTCCTGATGAGCGCCGCGCTGCTGTCCTCGCAAGGGCACGTCAACCCCTGGCTGGTCGGCACCGCCGCCATCATCGGCGCGGTCGGCGGCGACTCCATCGGCTACTCGATCGGGCACCGCGGCGGCCAACCGCTGCTCGACCGGCTCGGCCGCAGATTCCCCAAACACTTCTCACCCGGCCATGTGGCCACCGCGGAACGCTCGTTCCAGCGCTGGGGCATGTGGGCGGTCTTCTTCGGCCGCTTCGTGGCCCTGCTGCGGATCTTCGCCGGGCCGCTGGCCGGTGTGCTCAAGATGCCGTACTGGAAGTTCCTGATCGCGAACCTGCTCGGCGGCATCGTCTGGGCGGGCGGCACCACCGCGGTCATCTATTACGTGGGCGTGGTCGCCGAACCCTGGCTGAAGAGGTTCGGCTACTTCGGACTCGCCGCGGCCGTGCTCTTCGGCATCGCCTCGTTCCTCTTCGTGAGGCGGCGCGCCGCCAAGGCGCAGGCGGAGTTCGAGCAGCAGGAGGCACCGGCGGCACCCGGTGTCGCGGTGGCGCAGGGCGAGTAGGCCATACGACACTGCGCGGACGGCGGGCCCCGGACCTCCGGGCCCGCCGTCCGCGCGTCGGCCGTCGGTCAGGGACTCGCCGTCCGTGTGTCGGCCGTCGCGTCAGGGACTCGCGGTGCGCGTCCGCCGTCAGCCCAGCGACTCCCGGTGCGCGTCCGCCAGCGCCACGTAATGCTCGGCGTTCAGCCGTACCGTCGCCTTCTCCTCCTCGGTCAGCTCCCTGCGCACCTTCGCGGGCACGCCCGCCACCAGTGATCCCGGCGGCACCCGCATCCCCTGCGGGACCAGCGCCGCCGCCGCGATCAGCGAACCGGTGCCGATGTGCGCGCCGTTGAGCACCGTGGCGCCCATCCCGACCAGGACGTCGTCCTCGATCACACAGCCGTGCAGGACGGCGTTGTGCCCGACCGTGACGCCCTCGCCGACGACGGCGGGGAAGCCGGGGTCGGCGTGCACCGTGCAGTTGTCCTGGATGTTGGAGCCCGCGCCGACCGTGATCGACTCGCAGTCGCCGCGCAGCACCGCGTGGTACCAGACGCTCGCGCCCGCGCCCAGCGTGACGTCCCCGAGCACCACCGAGCCGGGAGCGGTGAACGCGGTCGGGTCGATCTCCGGTGCGCGGCCCAGAATGTCCGCGATCAGCGGTACGGGGACGCCGCCGCCCGCCGTGCGCCCGCCCTCCGCGCCTGCCGCGCCCGCGCTCCGCGTAACCGCCGGGTCCGTCATGCCCACCGCCCTCGTCGTCGGTCCTGTGGTCTCCACCCGGCACCGTATACGGTGGGCCCGTGCCGAAGAACGAGAACGTGTTCTCCTCCGCGACCGCCGCCGCCACGGCCTGGCGTCGCCGCGTCGGATCGCGGATGGTGCACCGCGGGTGGCGCTGGGTGCAGAACGCGGGCGCGGTCACCGCCGCGCGCCCGGGACCGCTGCGCTTCGGCCGGATCGGCGAGGGCACCCGGCTCGCCTTCCCGCAGGGCACCGTCTTCGGCGAGCCGTGGATTTACCTCGGCGACCACTGCGTCATCGGCGAGCAGGTCACCCTCACCGCCGGGATGATGCCGGGCCTCGACCTCGGGCCCGACCCCGTCCTGCGCCTCGGCAACGGCGTCGTCCTCGGCCGCGGCAGCCACGTCGTCGCGTCCGTACCGGTGGTTTTCGGCAACGACGTCTACTGCGGCCCGTACGTCTACGTCACCAGCGACAACCACTCGTACGACGACACGACCCAGCCCGTCGGCAAGCAGTGGCCGCGCACCGCGCCGGTCGAGATCGGCAGCGGGAGCTGGCTCGGCTCGGGGTGCGTGATCCTGCCCGGCGCGCGGCTCGGCCGCAATGTGGTCGTGGCGGCGGGCGCCGTGGTCCGCGGCGAGGTGCCCGACTTCGCGGTGGTCGCCGGAGCGCCGGCCCGGATCGTACGGCGCTGGGACCCGGACACCGGCTGGCAGCCGCCCCTGCGCACCCCGCCGCCGCTGCCGGTCCCCGAGGGCGTCACCCCCGAGCAACTGCTGGCGCTGGCCGATCTGGAGGACCGGCCCTGAGCGCCCGGCCCCGGCGCTCGCCCTGAATCTCCGCGGCCGTGCGGGCATTTGTTACGTTGCCCGTATGCGCGCACCGATCGGCAACTTCGACGAAGCCCACCCCGCCACCGAGCGCCGCGACCTGCTCCCGCCGCCGGTCGCCGCCGCCGTGACACCCGACATGCTCTACGTCGACACGGACCCGGAGAAGGCCGACACCGCCGTCTTCGTCGAGACCTACGGCGACGACCTGCTGACCGCCTCGGCGAACTGCGTGGTCGTCGCGGGCAAGCGCGGCCAGGACGTCACGCTCGCCGCGTGCCTGGTGCTCTCCACCACCCGCGTCGACGTCAACGGCGCGGTCCGCCGCCACCTGGGCTCGCGCAAGGCGTCGTTCGCGCCGATGGACACCGCCGTGGGCGAGACGGGCATGGAGTACGGCGGCATCACCCCCGTCGGTCTGCCCGCCGACTGGCCGCTGCTCGTCGACGCGGCCGTCGTGGAGGCGCCGCACCTGGCCATCGGCAGCGGCGCGCGCCGCGGCAAGCTCATCGTGTCGGGCAAGGCGCTGGCCGCGCTGCCCGGAGCGGTCGTCCTCGAAGGACTCGGCATCTGACGACGCGGGGCCACCGGGCCGCGGAGCCGCAGGTCACGAGCGGTCCTCCAGCCTGCGGTGCAGGGCCCTGCCGCCCGCCACCACGGCTGTACCGACCGCCCCACCGGCCAGCACGGCGAAGATCTTCCACGCCCCGGACAGCACACCCATCAGCGCCACGAGCACGACCAGACCGAGGACGAAAGCCAGCACCGGCAGCGCGTAGTACCAGAGCTGCGCATACGTCCGCTCGTCGAGTCCGAACGGCGGCGGCGGAGCTTTGCGTCCCATACCCCCACCGTAAACCCACAGGTCAGGGCAGGCGCGGGATCTCGATCGCCGGGCAGCGGTCCATCACCATCTCCAGGCCGGCCGCCCGGGTGCGCTCGTACGCCGCCTCGTCGATCACGTCGAGCTGGAACCACACCGCCTTCGCGCCCACGGCCACCGCGTCGTCCGCGACCCCACCCGCGAGCGAGGAGTTCACGAACACGTCGACCACGTCGACCGGGAACGGGATGTCGGCCAGCGAGGCGTACCCCTGCTCGCCGTGCACGGTCTCGGCCTTCGGGTGCACCGGCACGACCCGCTTGCCGAACCGCTGGAGCACGCCCGCGACTCCGTAGGCGGCCCGTGAGGTGTTGTTCGACAGCCCCACCACCGCCCAGGTGTCCCCGGTACCGGTCAGGATCTTCCGCACCGTCTCCGCGTCGCCGTACACGCCGTCCTCCAGCCGCTCGCCGTCACATCGTCCACGTACTGCCGTCGTGCCTGGTCAAACACGCCTCCCGCGCCCGCCATTCCCGGTCGCGGCCCGTAGGCTGACCGGATGGTGGACCGGTATCTGACGGTGGCGCGGGCGGGGGTCTGCGAGAGCGAGATCAAGCGCTCGCGGTTCCTGTGCGCGCTCGCGCCCGTGGCGAGCGAGGAGGCGGCGCAGGACTTCATCGCCCGCGTCCGCAAGGAGCACGCCGGGGCCAGCCACAACTGCTTCGCGTACGTCATCGGCCCCGAGGGGCGGCTGCACCGGGCCAGCGACGACGGGGAGCCGGGCGGGACGGCGGGCACACCGATGCTCCAGGCGCTGCTGGGCCGCGAGGTCCGGGACACGGCGGCCGTCGTGACGCGGTACTACGGCGGTGTCCAGCTCGGGGCGGGCGGACTGGCCCGCGCGTACGGGGGCGCCGTCACCGCCGCGCTGGACGAGATCGGCACGGTCGAGCGGCGGCGGCTCGTCCTGGTCACGGTCACCGTGGACCACCAGCGGGCCGGGCGGCTGGAGAACGAGCTGCGCGCCGCCGGACACGCCATCCGCGGTGTCGCGTACGCCGCCGCCGTGACCATCGACCTGGGCGTACCGCAGGCGGATCTCCCCGGCTTCCGTTCCTGGCTGGCGGACGCCACATCGGGCGCCGCCGAGGTGACGGTGGGCGGAAGCGCGTATGTGACCGTGACGCCCTAGGGCATGTCCGACTTTACGGACACGTCCTAGCGCCCTCGGGCGCGCTCCGCGAGGTCGGTGCGCAGGCGGGTGAGGCGGTCGATCTCGGCGTCCAGGAGGGCGAGCCGGCGGTCGACGACGTCGGCGAAGGAGCCGGGCCGGTCGGCGGAACCGTCGCAGGGGGCGGGCGGGTCGGCCGCCAGGAGGTGGAGGCGGTGGGCGCGGCTGCGCAGATCCTCGACGGTCAGGCCGAGGGCGAGCAGCTCACGGATCACGCGCAGCCGGGCGACCTCGGCGGGACCGTAGTCGCGCTGGCCGGAGCCGGTGCGGGCCGGTGGCGGCAGCAGGCCGCGCTGCTCGTAGAAGCGCAGTGCGCGCGGGGTGGTTCCGGCGGCTGCCGCCGCTTCGCCGATCCGCATCCGTCCCCCTGACCGTCCTCGTACGGCTAGCCCATCCCTACTCCAGCTCCACTATCGCAGCCCCGAAGTGCCGCCCGCCGATCAGATCCGGCAGCGCCTCGGGCGCGCGATCGATGCCGGTGACCGTCGTGTAAGGGAAGCGGATCTCGCCCGAGCGCAGCCAGCCGCCGAAGCGCGAGGTCCACTCCGCCTCGACCTGCGGGTGGTCGGTACCGCTGTAGCCGCGCAGGGACAGGCCCTTGACGACGAGCCGGTACGAGTCGATCTCGACGGGAGCGCTGCCGCCCGCCCGGTCCGCGGAGAGCTGCCCGGACAGCGCGCCGATCAGCGCGAAGCGCGCGCCCTGGTTGGCCGCGCCGAGAGCCGCGGCCAACTGCTCGCCGCCGACGGTGTCCAGCACGACGTCCACACCGCCGGGCGCCGCCTCGGCGAGCTGACGCGCGAACGGCCCGGAGCCGCGCAACACGACCGCGTCGTAGCCGAGTTCGGAGCGCAGCCGGTCGGCCTTCCACGGCGGGCCCGTACTGCCGATCACCCGGGCCGCGCCCAGCAGCCTGGCGATCTGCCCGGCCAGTGTGCCGACCGCCCCCGCCGCGCCCGTGACGAAGACGGTGTCGCCCGCCCGCACCTGGGCCAGCCGGGTGAGCGCGCCGTACGCGGAGGAACCCTGGGCGAGATACGCCACCGGGTCGGGCAGCGTGTCGTCCAGCACGGCGCACTGGGCGGCGGGCACCAGCGCGTACTCGCGCCAGCCGAGCAGGTGCAGCACCGTGTCACCGGGACGCGGCCCGTCGCCGTCGGGCGCGGCGACCACCTCGCCGACGGCGGGCCCGAAGAGCGTGTCGCCGTGGCGCAGCGGCGGCAGCGGGACGCCGTCGCTCTCACCGCCGAGCAGGGTGCGCAGGCCGGGGAAGACGAGGAAGTGCCGGTTGCGGACGAGGACTTGGCCGGGGCCCGGCTCCGGGAGCGGCGTCTGCACGACGGCGAAGTCCGCGGGTGAGGGCAGTCCTCGGGGGACGGCGACGATCCGCACTTCGCGGCTGGTGCGGGGCAGGACAGAGGGGCTTGCCTGAGGGGTTACCGGTGGCGTTGCGGACATGGACGGGTCTCCTGAGGACGCGCGGATTCGGGGCGGCGGTGTGGTGCGGTGCCGTCGGCCGGGGCGCGGTGACGTTAATCCCTGACCCGCGCGTCAGGGTCAAGCGATGTGCCCTTTTAGGGGATTTGCTGGCGAATTACAGGGTCTTACACCGGTTTCCTGGCTTTCCGGTGACCTGATCAGCGATCTCCACCGCCTGCCGGGCGGCGACCTTCTACACTCCATGACCACCGCCGGTGAGCCACGGCGCACGGGCCGCGAGCCCGGATGAGAAGATCGCAGCGGTACGGATCGGGCGCCGGAAGCGGCGCGGCACAGGTGCCCGCGGAAGCCAGTCGAAGTCGTCTGACACCCGCGGGAGTCGAGGAACGGCGAGGGTGAGCGTGCGGGTCGGAGCGGTCGCGTGAGATTTCTGCACACCTCGGACTGGCACCTGGGACGCTCCTTCCACCGCGTCAGCCTGCTCGACGCCCAGCGCGCCTTTCTCGACCACCTCGTGGACACCGTCCGCGCCGAACGCGTGGACGCCGTCCTCGTCGCCGGGGACGTCTACGACCGCGCGGTCCCGCCGCTGTCCGCCGTCGAACTCTTCGACGACGTATTGCACCGGCTCGCCGACCTGGACGTGCCCACCGTCATGATCTCCGGCAACCACGACTCGGCCCGGCGGCTCGGCGTCGGCGCCCGCGTCATGGGCCGCTCCGGCATCCACCTGCGCACCGACCCGGCGAGCTGCCACCGGCCCGTCGTGCTCACCGACGAACACGGCGACGTCGCCGTCTACGGGCTGCCGTACCTCGAACCGGCCCTGGCCCGCGAGGAGTTCGCCGCCGACCGGGCCGACCACACGGCGGTGCTCGGCGCCGCCATGGACCGGATCCGCGCCGACCTCGCCGAGCGCCCCGCGGGCACGCGCAGCATCGTGCTCGCGCACGCCTTCGTCACCGGCGCCGCGCCCTGCGCCAGCGAGCGCGACATCACCGCGGGCGGCGTCGAGGCCGTACCCGCCGGGGTCTTCGACGGCGTCGACTACGTGGCACTCGGCCACCTGCACGGCTGCCAGACCCTCACCGAGCGCGACGCGACGGGCGAGCCCCTGGCCGAAGGCCAGGGGAGGATCCGCTACTCCGGCTCGCCGCTCGCGTACTCCTTCTCCGAGGAGCACCACCGCAAGAGCATGTGGCTGGTCGGCCTCGGCCCCGAAGGCGCCATCGACGCCGAACGGGTCGACACGCCCGTGCCGCGCGCGCTCGCCCGGATCCGCGGACGTCTCGACGACCTGATCGCCGACCCGGCGCTCGACCGGCACGAGGACGCCTGGGTGGAGGCCACCCTCACCGACCCCTTCCGCCCGCACGAGCCGATGGCCGCGCTCGCGAAACGCTTCCCGCACGTCCTCAGCCTCGCCTTCGAGCCCGAGACCGGTGACGACGACCCGCTCGCCTCGTACGCCAGGCGGCTGCGCGGGCGCAGCGACCAGCAGATCGCCGAGGACTTCGTCGCCCACGTCCGCGGCTCCGCGCCCGCCGCGCACGAGAGCGCCACGCTGAGCGCGGCCTTCGACGCGGTACGGGCGGACACCGTACGGACGGAACGCGCCTGATGCGACTGCACCGCCTCGAACTCACCGCCTTCGGCCCCTTCGCGGCCACCCAGCGCGTCGACTTCGACGAACTCTCCGCCGCCGGGCTCTTCCTCCTGCACGGCCCCACCGGCTCCGGCAAGACCTCCGTCCTGGACGGCGTCTGTTACGCCCTCTACGGCCAGGTGCCCGGCGCCCGGCCGGTGACGCGGCTGCGCAGCGACCACGCGGCGGCGGGCACCGCCACCGAGGTCGTCCTCGAACTGACCGTCGGGACACGGCGGTTGGAGATCACCCGGCGGCCCGAGCAGCCGCGCGCGAAGAAGCGCGGCACCGGCACCACCATGGACAAGGCCGTCACGCTGCTGCGCGAGCACAAGGACGGCGGATGGCAGGCGCTGTCCAAGTCGCACCAGGAGATCGGCGAGGAGATCAAGCAGCTCGTCGGCATGAGCTGCGAGCAGTTCTGCCAGGTCGTGCTGCTGCCGCAGGGCGAATTCGCCACCTTCCTGCGCGCGAGCGCCACCGAAAGGACCGCACTGCTCGGACGGCTCTTCGACACGCGCCGCTTCAAGGCCGTCGAGCACTGGCTGCGCGACCGCAAGCAGGACGCGGCCGGGCGGCTCGCCGCCGGTGACAAGGGGCTGGTCCACCTCGCCGAGCGGATGCGGCAGGCCGCGGGCGGCCTGGCGGCCGGGGCCGTTGCTGACGGAGCGCCGGACGAAGGCCCCTCGCCCGAAGGGCTGTTGGAGTGGGCCGCGGTCCTGCGCTGCGACGCCCGCGAGACCGCCACGATCGCCGCGCAGGCCCTGCGGCACGCCGAGGCCGCCCACCGCGCCGCCGCCACCGGCTTCGACGCCGCCCGCGACCTCTCCGCCCTCCAGTCCCGGCACGCCGAGGCCCGCCGCCGCGCCGCCGCCCTCGACGGCGAGCGCGACCACCGCGCCGCCGCCCGCGACCGCCTGGCCCGCGCCCACCGCGCCGCGACCGTCGAACCCGCCCTCGCCCTGCGCGACAAGGCCGCCCTCCAACACCGTGAAGCCGTCGCCCTCGAAGGCCGCGTCCTCACGGACCTGACGACCGCGGGCGAACAGCCCCCGACGCCCGCCGTACCGCACCACCGATCCCCGGTGGAGACGCCCGCCCGGCAGGCGGCCGGTCCACTGGCGGCCGACGCGCCGGGCCCCCGACCGGCTTCCGGCCCGGCCGAGCCCGGCCGGTCCTCGGACGGCCAAGACGCCGGGCCCGGTGGCCAGTTGCCGCTCGGCGGGCCCGGCGAGCAGCGGTCGGCCGGTGGGCCCGCCGATCGGGCGTCTGTCGGGTACGGCGAAGAGCGGACCGTCAGGCCGACCGAGGTCAGGTCCGTGGACCGTCAGGACGTCAGGCTCGGCGAGCAACGGAAGGCCGACCGGGGCGAGGTGGCACCCGAATCCGCCTCCGTGTCGCCCAACAGCCCGGCGGAGCACGGGTCTTGGCGCGCCGAGGCGCTGGCGGGACGCGCGGGGGAGCTGCGGGAGGAGCTGGGCGGCCTCGCCCGGGCCGGAGAGGCCGAGCAGCGCGTGCGGGAGATCGCCGAGCGGCGCGCGGCGCTCGACCGGGAGGAGCGCGCGGACGAGGGAGCCGTACGCGAGGCCGACGGATGGCTGGAGGAGTGGCCGTCGCTGCGCACCGCCTTGCAGACCAGGGCGGACGGCGCGGCCGAGGCCGCGACCAGGGCTGCGGGCCTGGCGGCTGAGCTGGAGACCGCGCGCCGCCGCAGGGACGCGGCGGACCAACGCGACCGGCTGGCGCAGGAGTTGACGCGGGCTCAGGACCGGGCGCGGGACGCGCGGGACACGGCGGCACGGGCCAGGGAGACGTGGCAGGACCTGCGGGAGGCCAGGATCGACGGCATCGCCGCCGAATTGGCCGAGCAGTTGGCGGACGGCGAGCCCTGCCGGGTGTGCGGCTCGCCGGAACACCCCGCCCCCGCGCGGCCCGCCGCGCAGCAGGTCACCCGCGCCGACGAGGACGCGGCCGGCGCCGCCTACGAACGCGCCACGGCCGGGCACGAGTCGGCGCGTGCCGAAGCCGACCGGATCGGGGCCGCGTGGGAGGCCGCAGCCGCCACGGCGGGGGACGAGCCGCTGGCCCGGCTGACCGCCGCCTGCGCCGTACTGGAGGCCGAACACTCCTCCACCGCACGCGCGGCGGCCGACGTGTCCGAGGCGCGCCGGGCGCTGGAGCGCGCGGAACAGGAGCGCGACCGCCGCACGGCGCAGCGGCACGAGGCACAGAGCAGGACCGACGTACGCACCTCGCGGCGGGAGGAACTGGACGCGCAGCAGCGCCGGTTGAGCGCCGAGTTGGCCCAGGCGCGGGCCGGGTACGCGAGCGTCGCGGACCGGCGGGCCCGGCTGTCGGCGCGGATCGCGCTGCTCGACCGGGCGGCGCACGCCGTACGCGACCGGAGCGACAGCCGGCAGCGGCTCGCGGAGGCCGACACGGCGCTCGCGGAGGCCGCGACCCGCGCCGGTTTCGCGGCCCCCGCCGACGCCGAGGCCGCGCTACTCGACCCGGAACGGCTGTGGCGCGCCGAGCGCGAGGCCGAAGCGTGGGCCAAGGAGGAGGCCGCCGTCGAAGCGGACCTCGCCGCGCCCGAACCCGCCGCCGCGGCCCAACTGCCGCCCGCGGAACCGGCAGCCGCGCAGGCCGCACTCGCCGCCGCGACCGACCGGCTGCGCGCCGCATCGGCCGCCGAGTCCGCCGCCGCGACCCGCCGCGCCGAACTCGACCGGCTGTCCGCGCAGGCCGCCACCCGTACCAGGGAACTCGCCCCGGCCCGCGCGGAGTTCGACGCCATCGCCCGGCTCTCCGACCTCGCCTCCGCCACCACCGCGGAGAACCGCTACCGGATGGAGCTGGAGACGTACGTGCTGGCGGCGCGGCTGGAACAGGTCGCCGCCGCGGCGGCCGTACGCCTCCAGCGCATGTCCTCGGGCCGCTACACCCTCGTGCACACCGACGCGCGCGGCGGCGGCCGGGCCAAGTCGGGGCTCGGCCTGATGGTGGTCGACGCCTGGACCGGCACCGAACGCGACACCGCGACGCTCTCCGGCGGCGAGACCTTCTTCGCGTCGCTCGCCCTCGCGCTCGGCCTCGCCGATGTCGTGACCGACGAGGCGGGCGGCGCCCGCCTCGACACCCTCTTCATCGACGAGGGCTTCGGCAGCCTCGACGACCAGACCCTCGACGAAGTGCTCGACGTCCTCGACGGCCTGCGGGAACGCGACCGCGCGGTGGGCATCGTCAGCCACGTCGCCGACCTGCGGCACCGCATCCCGGCCCAACTGCGGGTCGTCAAGGGCAGGGACGGATCGAGCGTGCGGATGCGGACCGGGGCACCGGCCGCCGCCGGAGGCGGGCCGGTCAGAGCGTGAGGGGGCGCCGCTCCAGCGGTGAGGAGTAGACGATGCTGGTCGTGACCGCGCCGAGCCCGGCGATCCGCCCGGTGGTCTCCTCCAGATGCCGCATGGACCGCGCCGCGACCTTCATCACGAAGCAGTCGTCCCCCGTCACGTGATGCGCCTCGAGCACCTCGGGGGTGGTCGCCAGCATGTCGTGGAACGGCCGGTAATTGCCGGTCGGATAGCGCAGCCGGACCATCGCGAGGATCGGCAGCCCGATCCGGTCGTGGTCGATCACCGCCGAATATCCGGTGATCACCCCGGCCTCCTCCAGGCGCCGGACCCGCTCCGTGACGGCGCTCGGCGACATCGAGACGGTACGGGCCAGCTCGGCGTAACTGGCCCGGCCGTCGCGTTGCAGGGCCTCCAGCAGCCGCCAGTCGGTCGGGTCGAGGGAATAAGCGGTCATGCACGAGGGATAGCAGGGGAAAGCCCGGCCGATCAAGGCATTTGCGGGGGAAGCGCACTTCCGGCAAGCCGGGCGCGACCGTAGATTCTGCGCCATGACACAGCGGACATCCCAGCTCAGCGCCACCCCTGCCACCGCCGTCGGCCCGGTCCTGCGGGTGCCGCCGGCAGCCCCCGCCGACGCCGCCGCGTACTTCGCGGCCTCCCTGGCCTTCCACACCGACGTCTCCGATGTCGCCGCGTCACTGGAGGCGGCCCGCGCCACGGGCGGCGACCCCGGCTTCGTCGTGCTCGACTCCCGCTCCACCGAGTCCTGGGACCAGGGCCACATCCCCGGCGCCGTCCACCTGCCGACCGCGCGCGTCCCCGAACTCGCCGCCGAAATCCTCGACCGCGACGTCCCGGTCGTCGTCCACTGCTGGGGCCCCGCCTGCAACGGCGCCACCCGCGCCGCCCTCGCCCTGGCCGGCTTCGGCTACCGGGTCAAGGAAATGCTCGGCGGCATGGAGTACTGGATCCGCGAGGGCCTCGCGTACGAGACGGCCGACAGCCCCGCCCGGCGCGCGGCCGACCCCCTGACCGCGCCGGTCGGCGCCGACGACTGCGGCTGCTGACCCCGACGTCCGCCTGTTCGGCCGTTCAGTCCGGCAGCGACGTCAGCTCGTACGCCCACAGCTCGCCGCGGTCCGCGACCCGCACGAAGCCGACGCGCTCCAGAACGGCCTGCGACGGGCGGTTCGCCGGTTCCGTGGTGGCGAGCACCACCAGCACACCCGGCTGCGCGAGCGCCCACTGGCACAGCACCCGCGCCGCGTCCGTGGCCCAGCCCGCGCCCCGCCCCGACTCCGACAGGTCGTACCCGATCTCCACCGCGCCGCCGTCCGGCGGCCCGTGGAACCCGGCGCCGCCCAGCGCCACCAGGTCGTCACTGCGCTGTATCGCGAAGACGCCCCAGCCCGGCCGGTAGACGCCCGCCGCGGCGGCGGCCACCGTCATCGAGGCCGCGCCCACCGTGCCGTCCCCCGGCACGCCGTCGACCCACACCAACCCGGCGGGCTTGCCGTCCGCCAACAGCGCCGCGTCCTCCGGAAGCTGCTCACGCAGGGTCAACCGGCCCTGCGTCAGCACCAGCCGTCCACCGTCATGGGAAGCGTGCAACGTCATCGAGCCGTACCGCCTTCTGCGAGCTGTCGTCCCGGCGTCGAACCGGAAGGCAGCAGCGTAACCGCCTCGCGCGGCGACCCCGTGCCGAGGGCCGCGCCCGGCTTTTCCGCGGGCGGGGGGAACCGCGCGACCGGCCCCCACGGGGCCGCGGGCACAGGGTCGCCCCAGTGGGGCAGACGCTGTTTCGCGACCACCGGACCGGTGGGGGCCGAGCGCGCGGTTCCCCCCGGCGCGCCTTCTGGGCACAGGTCTCCCCGGGCGGCGAGGCGGGGCTCGCGTCACCGGGAAATGCCCCGACCGGAGGTCAGAGCGCCGAGATCTCCGCCACCAGGTCGTCGAGTCCCAGCGACCCGAGCGACAGGGCCGCCATGTGCCACGCCTTGGCGTCGAAGGCGTCGCCGTGCGCCGCGCGAGCGGTCTCGCGGCCGGTGAGCCAGGCACGCTCGCCGAGCTTGTAGCCGATGGCCTGGCCGGGCATGCCGAGGTAGCGGATGAGCTCGCTGTCGACGAAGTCGGCGGGCCGGCCGCTGTGGAGGCCGAAGAACTCGCGGGCCAGCTCGGGCGTCCAGCGCTCGCCCGGGTGGAAGGGCGAGTCGGCGGGGATGTCCAGTTCGAGGTGCATGCCGATGTCGACGATGACGCGGTTGGCCCGCATCATCTGGGCGTCCAGGTACCCCAGGCGCCGCTCGGGGTCGGTGAGGAAGCCCAGCTCGTCCATGAGGCGCTCGGCGTACAGCGCCCAGCCCTCCGCGTTGGCGCTGACCATGCCGACGGTGGCCTGGTAGCGGGACAGGCTCTCGGCGACGTGCACCCACTGCGCGATCTGGAGGTGATGGCCCGGCACACCCTCGTGGTACCAGGTGGAGACCAGGTCGAAGATCGGGAAACGGGTCTTGCCCATCGTCGGCAGCCACGTACGGCCGGGACGGCTGAAGTCCTCCGAAGGACCGGTGTAGTACGGGGCCGCCGCGCCGCCGGGGGGCGCGATCCGGGACTCGACGCGCTTGACCCGGTCGGCCAGCTCGAAGTGCGTACCGTCCAGCGCCTGGATCGCCTCGTCCATCAGGCCCTGGAGCCAGTCGCGTACCTCGTCCACGCCCTCGATGGCGGTGCCGTGCTGGTCCAGGTGGGCCAGCACCTCCCAGGGGGACTTGTCGGGCAGGATCTTCGCGGCCTCGGCGACCATCTCGGCGTGGATGCGGTGGTATTCGGACCAGCCGTACGCGTACGCCTCGTCCAGGTCGAGGTCCGTACCGTTCCACAGCCGGCACCAGCGGGCGTAGCGCTCGCGGCCCACGGTGTCGGACGTGCCCTCGGCGGCGGGGGCGTACGTGTCGCGCAGCCAGTCGCGCAGGGCCGCGTAGGCGGCGGTGGTCTCGGCGGCGGCGGCGTCCAGCTCGGCGCGCAGCTCCTGCGGCCCCTCGGCGACGAGCGCGGTGAACCAGCTCTCCCCGCCGTCGTCGCCGATCCACTCACCGATCTGGCCGATGACCGTCGACACCTGGCGCGGGCCCGCGTACAGCTTGCGGGACATGCCCTCGGCGAGCGCGGCGCGGTAACTGTCGAGCGCGGCCGGGACGGCGCGCAGCCGGGCGGCGAGATCGGCGTAGTCCGCCGCGGAGTCGGTCGGCATGAGGGTGAACGCGTCCCGGACGCTGTGCGCGGGGGAGCTGAGGTTGCTCACCGCGCGCAGGTGCTCGTCGGCCGCGTGCACGGCGAGTTCCGCGCTCAGCCGCTCGCGCAGCAGCCGCGCGCACCGCCGCTCGGCGTCGCTCTCGCCACCGGGCCGCGCCTCCGCCTCGGTCAACCGGTCCAGCGTGGCACGGGCCAGCGCGGCCAGGGCGTCGGCGCCGGCCGGTGAGAAGTCCGGCAGGCGGCGGGCGCTGCCGGGGGCGCCGAGGTAGGTGCCGAGGACCGGGTCGAGAGCGAGGAGATCGTCGACGTAGGTGTCGGCGACCTGGCGGGGCAGAGGGCTGCTGGTGATATTGGACATGGCGCCATCCTGGTACGAGACCGGCCCTCGCGTCACCACCATTGTGTGCGTGGTGCCTTACGCCTGGCGCGTACGCCGCAGCTGGGGGCGTGTTCCCCGGCCCTCGCGCCCCGCGGAACAGCCCCGCCGGGCCGGTACGGATCGGACCGTCCGGGTCACGGCGTGGGCGGCAGCAGCGGGCCGCACGCCCACTGCTGGAAGATCAGCCGCGTCTCGACCCGCGCGACCTCCCGCCGTGAGGTGAACTCGTCGATCACCAGCCGCTGGAGATCGGTGGCACCGGTCACCGCGACATGCACCAGATAGTCGTCGGGCCCGGTGAGGTGGAACAGGGCGCGGGACTCCGGCAGCGCGCGGACGCGGTCCACGAACGGTGTGATCAACTCCCTGCGGTGCGGCCGTACCTGCACCAGAAGAAGCGCCTCCAGACCGCGGCCCAGCTTCGCCGGGTCCAGCCGCAGCTCGTGCCCGAGGATCACGCCGCCGCGCCGCAGCCGGGCCACCCGGTCGAGGCAGGTCGACGGCGCCACACCGACGGCCGCCGCGAGGTCGCGGTACGTGGTCCGGGCATCGTTCTGCAGCAGCCGGAGAATCTCCAGATCCACCGGATCCAGCGCGACGGAATCAGACATCGGGCGAACGTAGCACGGGCGTTCTCCCACGACGCCCGGCGAGCGTTCAGCCTGGAGCACATGGAGACGACAGCAGCAACGACACCGTCCCGGCCCCGCCTGACCCTGGCCACCGAGGCCGTGCACGCCGGGCGCGAAGACCTCGCGGCCCTCGGCGTGCACGCCGTGCCGCTCGACCTGTCCACCACCTACCCGTCGTACGACAGCCGCGCCGAGGCCCGGCGGATCGACGCCTTCGCCGCCACCGGCGAACAGCTCGAAGGCCCGCCCGTCTACGCCCGGCTGGACAATCCCACCACCGCCCGCTTCGAGACCGCGCTGGCCCGGCTGGAGGGCACCGAGGCCGCGGTGGCCTTCGCCAGCGGGATGGCCGCGCTGACCGCCTGCCTGCTGGCGCGCGCCGCCGACGGGCTGCGTCATGTCGTCGCCGTCCGGCCGCTGTACGGATGCAGCGACCACCTGCTGACGGCCGGACTGCTCGGTACCGAGGTGACCTGGACCGACCCGGCGGGCATCGCGGACGCGATGCGGCCCGACACCGGTCTCGTCATCGTCGAGACGCCCGCCAACCCGACGCTCGCGGAGGTCGATCTGCGGGCCGTCGCCCACTCCTGCGGCACCGTGCCGCTGCTGGTCGACAACACCTTCGCCACGCCCGTACTCCAGAGGCCCGCCGAATCCGGCGCCCGGGTCGTGCTGCACAGCGCGACCAAGTACCTGGGCGGCCACGGCGACGTGCTCGGCGGCGCCGTGGCCTGCGACGAGGATTTCGCGCGGCGCCTGCGCAAGGTGCGGTTCGCCACCGGAGGCGTCCTGCACCCGCTCGCCGGCTACCTCCTGCTGCGCGGGCTCTCCACGCTTCCGGTACGCATGCGGGCGGCCTCCGCGACCGCCGCGGAACTGGCCCAGCGCCTCACCGCCGATCCCCGCGTGGGCGCCGTCCACTACCCGCGGATCGGCGGGGCCATGATCGCCTTCGAAGTCCTCGGCGACCCCCACGCCGTCATCGGCGGCGTCCGCCTCATCACCCCGGCCGTCAGCCTCGGCAGCGTCGACACCCTCATCCAGCACCCCGCCTCCATCAGCCACCGCATCGTCCCCGAGGCCGATCGCTCCCGCTCCGGCGTCAGCGAACGGCTCCTCCGCCTTTCGGTCGGCCTCGAAGACGTCGACGACCTCTGGTCCGACCTGACGCTCGCGCTCGCGTCCTCCACCACCTCGGCCGCACCCGGCGTACGTCGCATCGACGTCTGACCGCGTTCTCCGCTGACGCAGGAGGGTAGGCCGATCGTTTGAGGGGCGCGGGGAACTGCGCGCTCAGCCACGATGGTGGCGGGCCTTGAAATACCGGCCCCGGAGGGGCAGTTGCTGTCGTTCTCGGGCTGACAGCCCGGTGGGGGCGGGCCGCGCAGTTCCCCGCGCCCCTGGAAATCAGGCCCTGCGCGACGGCAGTGCACCCGCCCCGCGCCCCTTCGGGGCGTGACCCGAGGCGTCAGGTGCGGTCCTGGGTGGTGCGGGGGAGGGGGGAAGGGGCGTCGGCAGACGCCAGGGTGGCGGTGATGACGAGGGTGCCGTCCTCGACCTGGTAGTCGAGCGGCAGCGCGAGCTCGCGCATGGCGGCGACCATGCCGGTGTTGGTCGACTGCGTGACAGCGTAAACGCTGTCACGCCCGGCCTCGGCGGCCATGGCGACCAGCTTGCGCAGCATGGCCGCACCGATGCCGCGCCGCTGCCAGCCGTCCTCGACGAGGAGGGCGACCTCGTTCTCGTCGCCGTCCCAGAGAAGGTGGCCGAGGGCGACCAGGCGGCCGGAGGCGGTCTCGACGGCGAGGGACTGGCCGAAGCGGGGGCTGAGCAGGTGGGCGAGGTAGCGGTCGGCGTCGCCCACGGGGCCGTGGTAGCGCAGGGCGAGAGTGCCGGGGGAGCAGCGCTCGTGCATGGCCAGGGCGGCTTCGCGGTCCTCGGGCCCGGCGCGGCGGATCGTGATCTCGTTGCCCTCGGGGAGCGTCAGGACGTCCTTGGCGTCGGGCGTCCTGGCCCCGAGGCGCGCGCCGAGCCGCGCGTCGAGTTCCAGCAGGGCCCGCGCCCTGGCGAACTCGGTGGGCGTGAAGGGGAGATGGTCGCGCTGGACGGTGATCGTGCCGCCCGACGGGTCGCGCAGCCGCATCACGGTTCCGTCGAGCGCGTCCTCGGCGTGAGCGGTGGCGTCGGCGGGCGCGGGCGTCGAGCGGATGGTGCAGCGGCCGAACAACTGCCGCAGCGCGAGCGGCAGTTCCGCCGCGTCGAGCGCCGTACGGGTGGCCAGGGTGAGCATGCGGGTCGGGGTGTCCACCAGGTCGTGGGCGTCCGCCCGCTCCGTCCATGTGTCGGTGCCGCCCGCGGCGGTGACGGTCCGGGCGAGCGCCGTGGCGGGCAGCGCCGCAGGGGCCCGCAGCAGGAACTCGTCCACCGTGCCGTCGGCCAGCGGGTGCGTCTGAAGGGTGACGATGTCGACGCGGCTGCCCGCGAGCGCCGTGCACACCGCGCCCAGGCTGCCGGGGGCGTCGCGCACGGTCGTCCGCAGCCGCCACAGCGTCGTCTCGCCGTCGGTACGGTCGCCCGCGCGCTCGGCGCCTGCCTCGTCGGCGGATGCGTCGGCGCGTCCGTCCTCGCCCGACCGCGGCGCGGCGGCCGGTGGCGCGTGGCCGCGCCCGCGTGCCCACCAGGTGTGGAAGCCCGCGACCGCGAGCAGCGCCGCCGCCGACATGACCAGCAGCACCCGGCCGTCGGGTCCGTGCCCCACCGTCTCGGCGATCAGGTCGGCGGTGGCCATCGCCGTGAACAGCGCGGCCACTTCGACGAATTCGCGGCGCCAGTGATGCTGACGGGATCCGGGATGGGCAGGAGTCGACTGAGACATACGTCTACCATGCCTAAGATGTGTTGCGTGATCACGAACGTTCCGTGACCGGCCGGTAAAGGACGGATCTTTTCGGTTAACTTACGTTTTCAACGTTTTTGCCGAATGCGCCCCTCTCGCGCCGGAGTGCGGCATCCATGGCCCCATGGTCAACGAGCCCCCGCGCCGCCTACGATGGCCCGACTTCACCCCGCCGCGGACCACCCGAGCCGCCCTACCCGCGCCGAAGCAGCTACCCCCACCGGCGCAGCGACGATGACTGCAGAACAGACACCGCACACCTTCCAGGTCGATCTGCGTGGCCTGGTGGATCTCCTCTCCCACCACCTCTACTCCAGCCCGAAGGTCTACCTGCGGGAACTTCTGCAGAACGGCGTCGACGCGATCACCGCCCGCCGCGCGCAGGACCAGGACGCGCCCGCCCGCGTCCTGCTGCACACCGAACCCGGCGCGCTGCGCGTCGAGGACACCGGGATCGGCCTCACCGAGGCCGACGTGCACAATCTGCTGGCCACCATCGGACGCAGCTCCAAGCGCGACGCGCTGGAGAACGGCATCGCCTCCGCCCGCACCGAATTCCTCGGCCAGTTCGGCATCGGCCTGCTGGCCTGCTTCGTCGTCGCCGACACCATCCGCGTGGTCAGCCGCTCCGCCCGGACCCCGGACGCGCCGCCGGTCGAATGGTCCGCGCGCGACGACGGCTCGTACACCGTACGCACGCTGCCGGACGACGCCAGGACCGAACCCGGCACCACCGTGCACCTCACCGCGCGGCCCGGCGCCGCCGACTGGTTCACACCCGAGCGGGTCACCGCCGTCACCCGCGACTTCGGCTCGCTGCTGCCGTACGACATCCGGGTGGACGACACGCCCGTCACCGACCGGCCGCCGGTCTGGGAGCGCCGGCACGCCAGCGCCGGGGCCCGCCGGGTGGAGTTGGCCAGGCACTGCCAGGAGCAGTTCGGCTTCCTGCCGCTGGACGCCATCGACCTCGACGTGCCGGTCGCCGGAGTGCGCGGCATCGCGTACGTCCTGCCCTCGGCCGTCAGCCCGGCCCAGCGCGCGGGCCACCGCGTGCACCTCAAGGGCATGCTGCTCACCGACCGCGCCGACGAACTCCTCCCGGACTGGGCCTTCTTCGTCCGCTGCGTCATCGACACCGACAGCCTGCGGCCGACCGCGTCCCGCGAACACCTCTACGCCGACGAGACGCTCGCCGCCGTCCGCGACGCGCTGGGCGAGCGGATCAAGGAGTGGCTGACGACGCTGGCCGCGGGCGAGCCGGAACGCCTCGGACACTTCCTGTCCGTGCACCACCTCGGCGTGAAGACGCTCGCCCGGCACGACCCCGACCTGCTGCGGGTGATGCTGCCCTGGCTGCCGTTCGAGACCACCGACGGGCAGCAGTCGCTCGACGAATTCGCCCGCCGCCACCCGACCGTGCACTTCACCCGCACCGTCGAGGAATTCCGCCAGGTCGCCGCCATCGCCGCCGCCCAGGGCATGGGCGTGGTCAACGGCGGTTACACGTACGACGCCGACCTGGTCGGGATGCTCCCGCGGGTACGGCCGGGCACCCCGGTCGCGGAACTGGACGCCGACACCGTCACCGCCCACCTCGACACGGTCGACCCGGCCGAGGAACTGGCCCTGTCGGGCTTCCTCGCCGTCGCCCGCGCCGCACTCGACCCGCTGGGGTGCGACGTCGTGCTGCGCACGTTCCACCCGCTCACCGTTCCCGCGCTGCACCTCGACGACCGGTCGGCCCGGCACGAGCGCGCCCGCGAGGAGGAAGAGGAACAGGCCGACGACCTGTGGGCGGGCATCCTCGGATCGCTGCGCGGCACCGCGCCCAGGGCCCGGCTGGTCCTGAACCACCTCAACCCGCTGGTGCGCAGGATCGGCGCGCTCGGCGCCCGCGACCTGGTGGCCAGCTCCGTCGAAGCGCTGTACGGTCAGGCGCTGTTGATGGCGCAGCGGCCGTTGCGGCCCGCCGACACCGCGCTGCTCAACCGGGCCTTCCTCGACCTGCTCCAGTGGGCCACCGACCACCCGGCCGGGCAGGAGGAGGGCCGATGAGGACGACGTGTCCGACCGGGCCACGGCGCGGCGTCCCGGGGAGCCCACGATGACCGGCGAGCCCACGACCGCGGCGGATCTGCGCCGGGCCATCCAGGAGAACGCGGCGGAGCCGGAGGGCGCGGCCCGCAACGCCCGCGCCGAGCGCATCGCCGAGGAGGCCGACCGCACCGGTGACCGGCCGCTGATCATCGAGGCGCTGTTCAATCTGCTCACCGCGTACAACTACAGCTCCGAGTCCGACAAGAGATTCGTGCCCTTCGCGAAGGCGCTGCGGATGTGGGACGAACAGCCGGGCGACTTCGACGAGTTCAGCGCCAAGAGCCTGCACTGGTACTTCAAGTGGGTCTCCAGCGGCATGCTCGACCAGCCGCACATCCCGCTGGCCGCCATCGAGAAGTGGCAGGCCGAGATGGAACACCGCTACCGGCTCGCCGGATACTCCGAACGCGCCGTACGGCAGGGCCAGTTCAGGATCGCCCGGCACATCGGCGACCTGCCGCGCGCCGAGGCCGCCTTCGCCGCGTGGCTGGCCGCCGACCGCGACGTGATGAGCGACTGCCACGCCTGCGAACTGCACGCCCAGGGCGGCTGGCGGGTGCGCCTCGGCGACGACCGGCGGGCGCTGGAGAGCTGGCAGCCGGTACTGGCGGGCGAGTTGACGTGTGCGCACGAGCCGCACGGGGTGCTGGCCTCCTCGCTGCTGCCGCTGCTCAGGACCGGCAGCGCCGACCTGGCCCGCGCCAACCACCTGCGCGGCTACCGGATGGTCCGGTCGATGGAGAGCATGCGGTCCGCCGTCGCCCAGCACATCGAATTCTGCGCGCTCACCGGCAACGAGGCGCGCGGCCTGGAGATCCTGGCCGCACACCCCGCGCACTTCACCGCCGCGGGCGACCCCGACAGCCTCATGGACCACCACGCCGTCACCGCGCTGCTCACCGCACGGCTCACCGCGCTCGGCCACGCCGACCGACCGGTGCCGGGACCGGCGGGACGCGACTGGACCGCCGCCGACCTGCACACCCATGCCCGCACCCGCGCCCTGGAGTTGGCGCACAGCTTCGACGCCCGCAACGGCACACGGGCCGTCTCCGAGGCCGTACGGGAGCGGATGGCGCGCCAACCCCTGCTGGAACGGCTGCCGTTGGGAATTCGGGCGGCGCGGCTCGGCGAGGCGGCTGCCACGGAGGCGGGACCGGCCCTTCCCCCGCCGCGGGCCGACTCCGCACCGGCAGAACCCGGCGCCGACGACCTGCCGGACATGGTCGCCGAGGCGCGGCGGCTCAGCGGCGGCGGCGACCCGCGGGCCCACCAGGCGTGGGCGGACGTGGCCGCCGCCGTGGAACGGACCGGCGCCGAAGTGGACGCCGCGGCGCGCGCGGAGATCACCGACAACGCCGCGATGGCCGCGATCGGCGAACCCGTACGGTCCCGCGAGCTGTTCCTGCGCGCCGCGCGGCAGTTCGAGGACGCGCGGGAGCCGGGGGAGGCCGCGGCGAGCCGGGCCCGCGCCGCCTACGCGCTCGCGCTCACCGGCGAGGCGGACGAGGCGCTGCGGGCAGTCGAGGAGCAGTGCGCGGTGCTGCGCGACCTGCACGGCGGGGAGCGGGCCACCGCCCGCCAGGTCAGCGGCGCGGGTCTGCTGCGCTGCCGCGTCCTGCTGGCCGCCGCGGCGGGCGGCGACGACGAGGCCCGGCGGGCCGCGCTCGCGGAGGCCGCCCAACAGGCCGCCGACGTGGCCGAGTTCAGCGACGAGCACCAGGCCGAGCCGGGGATGACCGGACGCCTCGCGGACGCCACCGTCATGCTCGGACGGCTCGCCGCCGGCCGCGGCGACGGCGAGCGGGCCGTCCGACTCCTCACCCGAGGAGCCGAGTTGCACCACGCGGCGGAACAGCCCTGGTACGCCGCCGAGCCCGAGGCGGCCCTCGCCGACCTGACACTGCGCGGCGGCGACCCCGAGACCGCGGCCGACTGCGCGCGCGCCGCGCTCGACCACGGCGCCGACGTACTCGAACCGCCGCACCGCGCCCATCTGCACCTGCTCATCGCCCAGGCGCGCGCCGCGCTCGGCGACGACGAACAGGCCGCGGCCGAGGCGCTGGAGGCCGCGACCTGGGCCGACGAGGCCGGCCACGGCGACGACATGGGCGCCACCGCCCGGCTGCTGTTCGGCGGCGCGCTGCGGCGGCTCGGCCGGGCCGAGGAAGGCGCCTGCGTCCTGGAGTCCGTGCTTCCCGACCTGGAACGCGGCGGCAACGAGGCCCAGATCGTCCAGGCCCGCTGGTGGCTCGCCGAGTGCCAACTCGACCTCGGCGAGGCCCGCGAGGCCGCCGAGCAGTTCCTGCGCGCCGCCCGGGTCGCCGAGGGCTGGGACGACCCCTGCGACCACGCCATGCTCGCCAATCTCGCCGCCGACGCGCTCAACCGCGCCGGTCTGCACGACGAGGCCGTACGCGCCTACGCCCGCGCCGAGGACCTCTGGCGCGCCGTGGGCGACCCGCATGCCCTCATCCGCACCCTGCGCGCCCGCGCCTGGATCGAAGTCGGTGAAGGCCGCGGCGGCATCACCGTGGCCCGCTCCCTCATGACCGCCGCCGCCGACACCGTGCGTCAGGCACTCGAAGCCGCCGACCCCGACGACGGGACGGCCACCGGCCACCTGCGCGTGGACCTCGCCGACACCTACCGCCAGACCGCCGAGATCGTCCTACGCGCGGCGGGCGGGACCGACGGCTCCGACGACGGTCCGGGCGACACGGACGCCGTCCACGAGGAGGCCCTGGCACTGGCCGACCTCGCCATCGCCACCCTCACCCCGCTGGGCGCCGCCGCCCGCGACGACCGCACCGCCGCCACCCTCATGGCCGCCTGGCTGGAAGCCGACCTCGCCCGCCCAACCGCCGCCGCCACCCGCGCCCGTACCGTCACCGCCGAATACGCCGACGCCCAGGGCCCCACGGCCGACGCCCGCCGCGCCGAGGCCGCCTCGATCCTCGACTACACCAGCGCCGACCGGGCGGACGACGAGAGCTGAGGCCGGGCTCAGGACCGCTCGTCTCAGCGCGGTGCGGCCGACTCCGCCCTGGCCAGCAGCTCGACCGCGCGAGTGATCGACTCCGGGGACAGGTGCGCGTACCCGATGACCAGCCGGACGCCGGGCACCCGCGTCGGCGCGTGCTCGTAGTCGGACAGAGGGCGGAGGGTGATTCCGGCGGAGGTCGCGGCGGCCAGCAGACGGGACGGGGGCCCGTAGCGCGGTGGGAGGGTGACGATGGCGTGCAGACCGGCGGCGATGCCGCTGGTCGTGGCGCCGGGGAAGTGCGCGGCGAGCGCGGTGGTGAGGGTGTCGCGGCGGCGGCGGTAGAGGCGCTGGCAGCGGCGGAGGTGGCGGTCGTACTGCCCGGAGGTGAGGAAGTCGGCCAGGACGGCCTGCTCGGTGACCGGGTTGCCGAGGTCCATCGTGCGCTTGCGCGCGGCGGCGTCGGCGATGATGTCCGGCGGCGCGACGAGCCAGCCGAGCCGCAGCCCCGGGGCGAGGGTCTTGCTCACCGAGCCGGTGTAGGCGACATGGCCGGGGTCCAGGCCCTGGAGGGCGCCGACCGGCGCGCGGTCGTAGCGGAAGTCGCCGTCGTAGTCGTCCTCGATGACGAGACCGTCGACCGTACGGGCCCAGTCGGTGAGTTGGGCGCGCCGCCGCGCCGAGTACGCGACCCCGGTCGGGAACTGGTGGCAGGGCGTGACGATGGCGGACCGTACTCCGGCGGCGGCCAGCGCCGTCACCGACAGGCCCTCCTCGTCGACGGGCACCGGCACCGCCGTCAGCCCCGTCGCGCCGAGCAGCCCGCTCTGCTCGGGGCTGCCCGGGTCCTCGACGGCCGTCGCGCGCTCGCCGCGCCCGCGCAGGACGAAGCCGAGCAGGGTGTGCGCCTGGGCCACGCCGGAGCAGACCATCACCTGGTCGGGGTCCGCGGCCACCCCGCGCCGCCTGGCCAGCAACTCAGCCAGCGCCTCGCGCAGTTCGGGCAGGCCGCGCGGATCCGGGTAGCCGAAGGCGCGGTGCGGGAGCCGGGCGATCACCCGCCGGTGGGCGGCCGACCACGCGGCCCTCGGGAACAGGGAGAGGTCCGGCAGACCCGGCCTGAGGTCCGCGGGACCGCCCCGGTCGTCCACGGCGGGCATGGCCGTCGCGGCCGGTACGGGTACGGCGCCCGCGCCCGTCACCCACGTGCCCGAGCCCTGCCGCCCGCTGAGATACCCCTCGGCCGTGAGCTGCGCGTACGCGTCGGTGACCAGGCCCCTCGACACGCCGAGGTCGGCGGCCAGTTCGCGGCTGGCGGGCAGTTGCGTGCCGGGCGCGAGCCGTCCCGAGCGCACGGCGTCCCGCAGCGCCGCCTGGAGCGCCCGCCCCCGACCCCGCGGCGACGCCCCCGCGGAGGGCAGCAACAGCTCCCACGCGGCGGTCCATCCCTCGGGCTGGGCGCCTTGCGGCCCGTCGGCCGGCGGGCCCGCCGGGACCGCCGTCCGGAGTACGTCCGACCCGGCCGCCGAGGTCGGCGCGCCGCCCGCCCCCTCCGGGTCCGCAGCGGCACCATCCGAATTGGTCCTCTTAACTCCCATGGGAATGGACCTTAAACCGGACCGCTTGTCTCCATACCGTCGTCGTATGAACTCATCCCCACGCGCCGGCTTCCTCTTCGCCACTGTCGCCTGTGTCCTGGTCGGCGCGTCCTTCACCGCGGGCGGCGCGCTCGTGGACTATCCGCACGCGGGCGGCCAGGCGCTGCGTTACGGCTCGGCCTGTCTGCTGCTCCTGTGGCCCGCGCGCAAAGGCGCCGTGCGGAGACTGCGGGCGCTGACCGTACGCCAGTGGGCGCTGGCGGCGGGCGTGGCGGCGATCGGCATGGTCGGCTTCAACCTCGCGATCCTCGCGGCCGAGCGCACCGCGGAACCGGCGGTGCCGGGCGTGCTGGTCGGGTGCGCCCCGGTCGTGGTCGCGGTGCTCGTACCGCTCGGGGCCGGGCGGCGGCCGACGCGGACGGTCGCCGCGGGGGCCGTGCTCGTGGCGTCCGGTGCCTTCGTGGTGCAGGGCTGGGGCGGCACGGACGGCGTGGGGCTGTTCTGGTCGGTGATGGCGTTGGTGGGGGAGTGCGGATTCGCTCTGCTGGCGGCGCCGTTGGTGAAGCCGCTGGGGCCGCCGCTGCTGTCGGCGTGCGTGTGCGCGCTGGCCGCCGTGGAGGCGGGGACGCTGGGGCTGGTGACCGAGGGCCGGGCGGCGGTGCGCGTACCCACCGGATCCGAGGCGCTGGCGCTCGGCTGGCAGTCGCTGGTGGCCACCGTGATCGGATTCCTGTGCTGGTACGCGGGCGTGCAGCGGATCGGCACCGAGCGCGCCACCCTCTTCTCCGGGCTGATCCCGGTGTCCGCCGCGGTGACCGCGCCCTTGGTGGCGGTCGGCACCTTCGGGGCGGGTCAACTCGCGGGCAGCGTCCTGGTCGCGGTCGGTGTCGCCGTCGGCTCGGGAGCGCTGCGGTCCCGCCGACGGCCGCTCGCGAAGGAACCTTCCGCGAACCGCCCTCTCGCGAACCGGCCTCCCGCGAAGCCGCTTCCCACGAAGCCGCTTCCCGAGCACCGGCCTCCCGAGCACGTATCCGACCGTGATCGGCGGACCGTTCCGGCGGCGGCGGACGCCCCATAGCCGGATGGCAAAATTCCGCGCGGCCGGGAACTCCCGCTGGGGTGGGCGAGTTGTGACAGTACGGGCCGGTGCGCGACACCGGTCCGGCCAGCAGCCCCGACCGGGCGCCCCCGTCCCGGTCGGGGCGTCGTCCGCCCGGTGCCGCCGCGCGCGGCGCATCCCGCACGGTCCCTCGGCGCCGCCGAGGACCGTGCGGCGCGTCATCGGACCTCCGTGAGTGCTTACTTGGCGCCGAGCACCTGCTGGAGCGGGTCGATCGCGAAGTACGCCAGGAAGCACACCGACACACCCCACACCAGCGGATGCACCTCGCGCGCCTTGCCCAGCACGATCTTGATCACGACGAAGGACAGGAAGCCCGCGCCGATCCCGTTGGTGATGCTGTACGTGAAGGGCATCACGGCGATGGTGAGGAAGGCCGGGATGCCGATGTCGTACTGCGTCCAGTCGATGGTGCGGACCTGCGCCATGAGCAGGAAGCCGACCGCGACCAGGGCGGGGGCGGCGGCCTGGGACGGGACGACGCCGGCGAGCGGGGTCAGGAAGAGCGCCACCACGAAGAGCGCGCCGGTGACGACGCTGGCCAGACCCGTACGGGCGCCCTCGCCGACACCCGCGGCGGATTCCACATAGGCGGTGTTGGAGGAGGCGGAGGCCGCGCCGCCCGCGACGGCGGCGGCGCCGTCGATGAACAGCACGCGGCCGATGTTCGGCACCCGGCCCTGCTCGTCCAGCAGACCGGCCTCATTGGAGATGCCGACGATCGTGCCCATCGCGTCGAAGAAGTCCGACAGCACGAGGGTGAAGACGAAGAGCGCGGCCGTGACGATGCCCGCCTCGCGGAAGCCGCCGAAGAGGCTGAAGTGACCGATCAGCCCGAAGTCGGGCGTGGACGTCACATGGTGCGGCACCTTGGGCACCGTCAGGCCCCACGCCGAGTCCGGCAGGTCGGCGATCTTGTTGACGACGATCGCCACGATCGTCATGACCACGATGCTGATCAGGATCGCGCCCTTGATCCGCCGCGCGACCAGCGCGACCGTCAGCAGCACACCGAGGCAGAAGACCAGCACCGGCCAGCCGGTGAGCGTCCCGGTCGCGCCGAGCTGCACCGGGACCGTCGTCTTCGCCGCGTCGGGGATACGGCTGGCGAATCCGGCGTCCACGAAGCCGATGAAGGCGATGAACAGGCCGATGCCCACGCTGATCGCCTGTTTGATCGGCTGCGGGATCGCGTTCATGATCGCCTCGCGCAGGCCGGTCGCGACGAGCACGCAGATCAGCAGGCCCTCCAGGACGACCAGACCCATCGCGTCGGGCCAGCTCATCTTGGGGGCGAGCTGGAAGGCCACCACGGCGTTCAGGCCGAGACCGGCCGCGATCGCCAGCGGGAGGTTGCCGCCGACGCCCATGATCGCGGTCATCACGGCCGCCACCAGCGCGGTGGCGGTGGTGAGTTGGGCGACCGAGAGGTGGTGCCCGAACTTGTCCGTGGCGCTGCCCAGGATGATCGGGTTGAGCACGAGGATGTACGCCATCGTGAAGAAGGTGGCGAGACCGCCGCGTATCTCCCGGCCGGGCGTGGATCCGCGCTCCGATATCCGGAAGTAGCGGTCCAGCGGACTGGCCGCGGGTGGTGGTCCGGACGACGGCTTCTCCGCGTCCACGACGGGTCCTGACATGGTGCTCCTCTGGATTCAACAAACGGTGGAACGAGGGCGGGGCACACGGATTGTGCTCCCCGGTCGGCCGCGGCGGGTTTCCGTGGCGTTACCCCGTATCACCGTCGGGTTTCAGTCATGCCCAGGTCAACACCCGCGTCGTTTCCCACGGACATCACGAACGGCGTCTCAGCACACCGTCAACAACTCATGAACGTCTCGCGCGCCCGCCCCATAGCAGGCCGTCGCGTTCGAGGATTGGTCTTGACCAAGTTCACGAGGCGGCTCTATCTTCGAGACGTAGTAGTGCAAGGACCTTTAATAAATAGTGGTTCGGAAACAAGGCTGAACAAGCCGAGGGCGTGGCCGACAAGCCAGAGCCCGTCGCGGACCCGGTGATTGCGAGGACAGGGTGGGGACCACGCAGCTCGAACCGGTGCAGGAGCCGAAGTACTGGCACCTGAAGACCGTGCTGAACGACGCCCTCGACTCGGAGTTCGAGGTCGGTGAGATCCTGCCGAACGAGCGGGACCTGGCCGCCCGCTTCGGTGTCGCGCGCGCGACGCTCCGGCAGGCGCTCGAACAGTTGGAACTCGAAGGGCGCCTCCAGCGGCGCAGGGGGGTCGGCACCACCGTGGCACCGCCGCGGATGGGCGTGTCCGTGGGACCGGTCGCCGAGGCGTGGCCCGGCTCCGGCCGTGACTCCTGGAACACGGTGGGCTGCGTCGAGGCCGCCGCGCCCGGCCCGATCGCCGCGCTCCTCGGCACCGGCGGCGACGAGGCGGTGCACACCATCCGCCGCGAGCGCGTGATGCGCGGCCAGCACGTCGCGACCGAGCTGCTGTACGTGCCCCCGGCCTCGGTGCCCGAGCTGTCGACGATGCTCACGCCCGCCAACCACGGCCCCGCCGTCCTGCGCGAGCTGCACACACTGGAGCTGGAGGGCGAGGACCGCTCCGTCGAGCTGGGCTCGGCCAGCGCCCAGGACGCCAAGCAGCTCGACCGGCTGCCCGGCGCGCCCGTCCTGGTCGTCACCACCCGCTACTTCTCCGAGGGCCGGGTCGCCGCCGCGTCGGTGGCCACGTACCGCGCCGACACCTGCCGGCTGACCTTCGGCGACTCGGGTGCTCTTGAGGTCACCCACCACCAGGACGACAGCCGCCAGGCTTCCTGAACCGGGCGGCTGCCCCGGCGGCGAGCGCCCACCGGTCGAGACGACCGGAGGCGCCGAGCCCGGCGGCCGTACGCCGACCCGACGTCACCATGGCGCGGTACTGATACGTCAGTGCCGCGCCAGTGACGTCTGCTCCACCGCGAAGAGCTGCTCCTCGACATGGTCCAGGGCCAGCCGCAGGGCGCCGGTCGCGATGGCCTCCTGCCCGAGCGCGGACAGCGTCACCTTCGGGGGCCGCAGACAGTAGCGCGCCAGCTCGGAACGGAGCGGCTCCAGGACCCCGTCGAGGCCCGCCGCCCAGCCGCCGACGACCACCAGCTCCGGGTCGATCGCCAGCACCAGCGCGGCGACGTCGTGCACCAGGCGGCGAAGGAAGCGCTCGACGGCGTCCTTGGCCTGTACGTCGCCCTTCTTCGCCAGCGCGAAGACCCGCGCGACCGCCGGTTCGTCGAGCGGGTGCAGCGGGGTGCCGGTGGTCGACAGCAGGTGCTCGGGCGTGACCTCGCGGCCCAGCAGGTGCAGGGCGCCGATCTCGCCCGCCGCGCCGCCGAAGCCGCGGTGCAGCCGCCCGCCGATCAGCGAACCCGCGCCGGGGCTCAGCCCGGCCAGGACGAAGACCACGTCGTCGGTGTCGACCGCGACACCCTTCCAGTGCTCGGCGACCGCCGCGACATTCGCGTCGTTCTCCACCAGCACCGGACAGCGGAAGGAGCGCTGCAACCGCTCGCCCAGCGGCAGCCCCGTCCAGCCGGGCAGCGCCGTGCTCAACCGGACCTCGCCGTGCGCCTCCACGATACCGGGGCTGCCCACGCCGACCGCCCACAGGGTGCTGCGGGCCACCCCGGCCTTGCGCAGCAGCTCGGCGACCGTGCCGCGGACCCGTTCCAGCCGGTCGTCGGCGGACGCGGCCTCGTCGACCTCGCGGCCGTGCGAGCCCAGCACCTGGCCGCTGAGGTCTGACAGCACCACCCGTACCTGGTGCGCGCCGATCTCGATGCCCAGCAGATGCCCGGCCTCGGCGTGGAAACGGAACCTGCGGGCGGGACGGCCCTGTTTGCGCGCGTCGGCGCCCTCGGGGGCCACCTCGACCACCAGGTCCGACTCGGCCAGGCCCTCGATGACGCCCTCGACGGTGGGCCGCGACAGTCCCGTGCTGTGCACCAGCTCGGTCAGCGTCGGGGCCTGCGCCCCGCGCAGCGCATGGAGGACGACCGCGGAATTGATCCGCCGGAGCAGGGATGGGTCCCCGCCGGTGAGCCGCCCCAACGTATGTCCTCCCAGCCTGTACCTGTGTGTGGCGGATCGTACCGGGCGCGGGCCGTCGCGGCGAGTGGTCGCCCGTACCCGCCAAGACGCGTGGCGTCCCGTAAGCGCTGACGGGACGCCAAATGTCCTACGGGGACGGTGCGCGGGACCGGTGGAGTGCCGGTGCCGCGCGCGGCCGTCCCGCCGGCCCAGGCGGAACGGCAGGGCGGGGGGCTACGGCTTCGGCTCGTGACCCGCGGCGATGCGCAGTCGGGCGAACTCCTCCGCGAGAGCGGCCGGCGACCAGTGCGCGTTGAGGCCGCTGGGGCTCGGCAGCGCCCAGATCCGGGTCGCGCCGATCGTCCGCTCCTGCGGGCCGACCTGGGCGTGCTTGTCCGCGAAGGCCACCCGGTAGGCGGTGACGCCCAGCACGGCGAGCCAGCCGGGCCGGAACTCCTCGACCTTCGCGGTCAGCTGCTTCCCGCCCTCGACCAACTCCCGCGCCGTCAGCTCGTCGGCCCGCGCGGTCGCCCGCCCGGCCACGTTGGTGATCCCGAGGCCGAGCGCGAGCATGTCCTCCTGCTCGGCCGGGGCGAACCGGCGCGGGGTGAAACCGGAAGCGTGCAGCGCGGGCCAGAAGCGGTTGCCCGGCCGGGCGAAGTGCTGCCCGAGATGCGCGGACATCAGCCCCGGATTGATCCCGCAGAACAGCACCCGCAGACCGCCCCCGATGACATCGTCCAGGGTGCGGTCGCGGGCCGCCGTGAGCTGTTCCGGAGTCATACGGGCTGCCGCCTGCTCGTCCTGCTCGTCCCGGTGGTCAGAGGATCGCGCCGGGGCGGTACGCGGCGGCCCGCGGGTGCGCCTTGGTGACGTCCTCGATCCGCCGGACGACCTCGGCGACCTGTCCGGCCGCCGCGCCCGTGAACGACAGCCGGTCGGCCATCAGCGCGTCGAGACCCGCCCGGTCCAGCGGGATCCGCGCGTCGGCGGCGAGCCGGTCGAGCAGTTCGTTGCGCTCGGTGCCCTGCTCGCGCATGGCCAGCGCGGACGCCACCGCGTTCTCCTTGATCGCCTCGTGCGCGACCTCGCGGCCGACGCCCGCGCGCACCGCGCCCATCAGCACCTTCGTGGTGGCCAGGAACGGCAGGTAGCGGTCCAGTTCGCGGGCGACGACGGCCGGGAAGGCGCCGAATTCGTCCAGCACCGTCAGGAACGTCTCCAGCAGCCCGTCGAAGGCGAAGAAGGCGTCGGGCAGCGCGACCCGGCGCACCACCGAGCACGACACATCGCCCTCGTTCCACTGGTCGCCCGCCAGCTCGCCGGTCATCGACGCGTAACCGCGCAGGATCACCATCAGGCCGTTGACGCGTTCGCAGGAACGGGTGTTCATCTTGTGCGGCATCGCGGACGAGCCGACCTGGCCCGGCTTGAAGCCCTCGGTGACCAGCTCGTGCCCGGCCATCAGCCGGATCGTCTTGGCCAGCGACGAGGGAGCGGCGGCGAGCTGCACCAGTGCCGTCACCGCGTCGTAGTCCAGCGACCGCGGGTACACCTGGCCGACCGAGGTGAAGGCCCGCGAGAAGCCGAGGTGGTCGGCGATCCGCTGCTCCAGATCCGCCAGCTTCGCGCTGTCGCCGCCCAGCAGGTCCAGCATGTCCTGCGCGGTGCCGACCGGACCCTTGATGCCGCGCAGCGGATAGCGGCCGATCAGGTCCTCGACCCGCTCGAAGGCCACCAGCAGCTCGTCCGCGGTCGTCGCGAAGCGCTTGCCCAACGTCGTCGCCTGCGCCGCCACATTGTGCGAGCGGCCCGCCATCACCAGCTCCGCGTACTCACCCGCGAGCTGCCCCAGCCGCGCGAGCACCGCGACCGTACGGTCCCTGACGTGCTCCAGCGACAGCCGGATCTGAAGCTGCTCCACATTCTCCGTCAGGTCCCGTGACGTCATGCCCTTGTGGACCTGCTCGTGCCCGGCCAGCGCGTTGAACTCCTCGATGCGCGCCTTCACATCGTGCCGGGTGACCTTCTCGCGCTCCGCGATCGAGCCGAGGTCGACCTGCTCGACCACCCGCTCGTAATCCGCGATGGCCTGCTCCGGCACCTCGATCCCCAGGTCCTTCTGCGCTCGCAGCACGGCCAGCCACAGCCTGCGCTCCAGCACCACCTTCTGCTCGGGAGACCACAAGGTGGCCAGCTCCGCCGAGGCGTAGCGGCCTGCGAGGACATTGGGGATGCGCGGCTTAGCAGTCACGTGCGGAGAGTTTACCGGGTATCCGGGCGGCCGGATTCCGCCGGTCACACGCGCCGGAGCCCTGGTCAGCGGTCCGGGAACGGGGCCGTGACCGCCGCGCGTCGCAGGTGCCCCCGGCGCCGTACCACTGCCGAGTCGACCCGGGTCTGTCGTAGGTCTGCGCCGGGCGTACGCGGCCGCCCGGACGCTTCCGCGCGTCGGTTCGCGCCCTGTCCCCGGTGATCGGCGAGGTCCCACGATCGAGGTGTGGCGATTCGCACGATTTCTGCCACATGTTCTGCTACCCGGTCACCCGGCTGTCCGGGACCGAGACGGAAGGAACACGCTCATGAGCACGTCATCAGGGGACGGACCTCCGCAGGACGAGGTCCGCGCGGTCACCACCGCCCAACTGACCCAGGTCGCCGACAACGGCATCTGGGGCACGGGCGCGAGCGTCAATCCCGACGCGGCCAACCTGGGCGAGGCGCTGGTCGCCGCGTTGCAGGGCAACACCACCCAGAACCTGCTGCCGCGCGACCTGCGCCGGCTCACCGACGACGTGCTGCGGGTCGCCACCGTCGGCTTCCCGTGGATCCGGGCCCAGGACGGGACCCGGCTGGCGGCGCACACCATCAGGCACAACTCCGCGGAACCGCGCCCGCTGGTCATCCTCCCCGCCGGCTGGACCCCGGTCGGCTGGCCGCTGTTCGAGTACGCGCACCTGACCCTGGCCCTCAAGGGCTACCACGTGCTGGCGTACACCCCGCGCGGGATCGGCCTGACCGTGAACATCCCCGGCCACGGGTACGTGGACGGCCCGTTCACCTCGGGCGGCTTCATCGACGTCGGCGGACCCAACGACTGGGCCGACGGGTCCTCGGTGATCGACTACGCGCAGGAGCACTTCGCACCGAGCAGGATCGGATTCCTCGGCGAGTCCTACGGGTCCGGGATCAGCCAGCTCGTCGCGGCGAACGACGACCGGGTGGACGCGGTCGTGGCGCTGAGCACCTGGGGCAATCTGGCCACCAGCCTCTACCACCACGACACCCGGCACCTCCAGGCCGTGGCCGTCCTGCTCGCCCTGACCGGCGGACCCGTGGAGCGCAAATTCGACGAGGCCACCCAGCAGATCCTGGCGGACTTCCACGCGAATCAGAACATGGACAGGGTCGTGGCGTGGGGCACGGAGCGCGCGCCGGAGGCGTACACCGACGCCACCAACGACCGCGGTGTGCCGACCTTCATCTCCAACACCTGGCACGAGGGCCTGTTCCCGGTCAACCAGGTGCTGGCCACCTTCAACCGCCTCACCGTCCCCAAGCGGCTGAACATGTGGATCGGTGACCACGCGGTGCCGGAGGGTCCCGGACTGACCGGACCGCTGGCCGGGCCGACCGGCCCCAACCTCGCGATGGCCGAGGCGTATGCCTGGCTCGACCACCACCTGCGGGGCGAGGCGAACGACGTGCCCGACTGGCCGCAGGTCAACAACCAGATCATGTTCACCTACGAGACCCGGCCGGGCACCGGCACCGGAGACGACACCGTCGTCACCCCGGCGCGGCGCGAACCCCGGCAGACCTGGGGCGACGTCACCGTCTCCACCGAACGCTGGTATCTGGCCAACACCGGGGCCGGGCGCCGGGACGGTTCACTGACCGAGGAGCCCGCGCCCGGCTGGTCGCGCGGGTTCATCGCCGGGCACCTGACCGAGGCCACGGCGGTGGACGGGATCGTGGCGACCGGCAAGGCCGAGTGGAACGGCAATCCGAAGACCTACGAGACGGAGAAGTTCGACCGGCAGCACCTGGCGCTGTGGGCCACCGATCCGCTGCCCGCGGGCGCGGACCCGCACGTGGCGCGCCGGATTCGCGGCATCCCCGAGGTCCGGCTGACCGTGCGCAGCTCCGCCGCGTCCACGACCCTGGTCGCGTACCTCTTCGACATCGCCGAGGACCGGACGGCGCGGATCGTCACGCACGAGCCGTACACCCTGTCCGACCTCGTGCCCGGCCAGGACACCACCGTCACCTGGCAGCTCCAGGCCGCCGCCTACGACGTGCCCGTCGGCCACCGGCTGGCCCTGGTCGTCAACAGCAAGGACAAGCTGTACTCCGACGCCGACGTCGAGGGCAGCACGACCACCGTCAGCTCCCCGCCGGGAGAGGAGTCCCACCTGGACCTGCCGCTGGGCTGACGGGCGACCCGTCGTACGGCGGATCAGTCGTCGTACGACGGACCGGCCGCCCACGGCAGCAGGTCGGGGCGCTTGGCGGGACGGCCGTCGCCGGAGGAGCGGCCGGTGAGGCGGCGGCCGATCCACGGGACGAGGTGCTGGCGGGTGAAGCGCAGGTCGGCCGTGCGGCGGGCGGTCCAGCCGGGGCGGACCGCCGGGGGGAGACCGACCGTCCAGTCGGACTCGGCGGGATGGCCGAGGGTCTGCCAGACGGCCTCGGCGACGCGCCGGTGGCCGTCCGCCGTGAGGTGGAGCCGGTCGTCGGCCCACATGCGCTGGTCGCCCAGGACCTCGGCGCCGTAGAGGTCGACGACCAGGGCGCCGTGGCGGGCCGCGAGGTCGTCGAGGAAGGAGAAGAGCTGTTCCATCCGGGGCAGGAAGCGGGCGGCGACCGGCCCGCGCCGGGCGGGGCTGCGCATCAGGACGAGCTGGCCGCAGGCCGGCGCGAGCCGTTCGACACAGCTCTCCAGGACCGCGCAGACCTCCTCCACGTCGCACTTGGGCCGCAGCACGTCGTTGAGGCCGCCGACCAGGGTGATCAGGTCGGCGCCCATCGCGGCGGCCACGTCGACCTGGTCCTCGGAGATCTGCCGGATCAGCTTGCCGCGCACGGCGAGATTCGCGTACCGGAAGCCTGGACCGTCCCCCGGCTCCGGCTGCTGACCGGTCCTGGTCGCGGTTCCGTCCCCGTCCCCGGTGGCGGTGCGGGAAGCGGCGGCGAGGCGGGCGGCGAGCAGGTCCGCCCAGCCCCGGTAGGACCCGTCGGGCAGCAGGTCGGACATGCCCTCGGTGAAGGAGTCGCCGACCGCGACGAAGCTGCTGTACGCGGCCGGCGTCCGCGCGCCCGCCTCCGCGCCCGCCTCCGCGCCCGCCTGTGTGTCTGTCTGTGCGTCATTCTGCATGGCGCCGGAGATCCTATGCGACCGCTCAGGAGCACCGGCAACGAGGTCGGGACCCGTACCCGGTCGCCCCGGCCGTTCAGGGGCGTCCGGGACCGACCAGCTCCTTGAGCACGTCCTCCATCGTCACCAGCCCGATGCCGCGCCCCGCGTCGTCCACGACCGCCGCCAGGTGGGCGCTGCCCGCCCGCATCGCGGTGAGGACGTCGTCCAGCGGGGTGGCGGCGCCGACGCGGGTGATGTGCCGCAGGGCGGTGCGCCGGAAGGGCGCGTCCCGCGGATCGGCGTCCAGCGCGTCCTTGACGTGCAGGTAGCCCAGGACCCGGCCGTCGGGGTCGGCGACCGGGAAGCGGGAGTAACCGGAGTCGGCGGCGAGCGCTTCCAGGCCCTCGGGCGTGATGCCCAGCGGCGCGCGTACCACCCGCTCGGGCGGCACCACGATCTCGCCGATCGGCCGCCTGCCCAGCTCCAGGGCGTCCCGCAGCCGCTCGGCGGCCCGCTCGTCGAGCAGCCCCGCCGCCCCGGCGTCCACCACCATCCGGGACAGCTCGTCGTCGGAGAAGACGGCCGCCACCTCGGAGCGCGGCTCCACCCGCAGCAGCCGCAGCAGCGTGTTGGCGAACGCGTTGATCGCGAAGATCACCGGCCGCAGCGCCCTGGTCAGCCCCACCAGCGGGGGGCCGAGGACCAGCGCGGACCGTACCGGATCGGCCAGCGCGATGTTCTTCGGCACCATCTCGCCGAACAGCATGTGCAGATACGTGGCCACGGCCAGCGCGATCACGAACGCGATGACGTGGATCGCGCCCTCCGGCACGTGCACGGCGTGGAACACCGGCTCCAGCAGGTGCGCGATGGCGGGCTCGGCGACGATACCGAGCACCAGCGTGCACACGGTGATGCCGAGCTGCGCCGCGGCCAGCAGGGGCGAGAGGTGTTCCAGACCCCACACCACGCTGCGGGCGCGGCGGTCGCCGCTCTCGGCGAGGGTTTCCACCTGGCCGCGGCGTACCGAGATCATGGCGAATTCGGCGCCGACGAAGAACGCGTTCACCACGAGGGTGAGCGCGCCGATGAGCAACTGGACGACGGTCATCGGTCACGTCTCCGCTCGGCCGTGCCCGCGGTGTTGCCGGGCGGGTTGCCCGCCGTGGCGCCGGGCGTGCCGCCCGCCGCCCTGTCCGCGGCGGCGGGGGCCCGGGCCGCCCGCGCGGGGGAGATCAGCCGGGCCCGCGACGCCCGGTGCCCGCTCGCGTCGGTGACCTCGATCCGCCAGCCGTCCAGCTCGAAGGCGTCGCCGCGCGCCGGGATACGGCCGAGGCGCTGGGCCACGAGACCGGCCAGCGTCTCGTACGGCCCGTCGGGGGCGTGCAGCCCGATCCGCTCCAACTGGTCCTCGGTACGGGTCGCGCCGTCCGCGTCGTAGATCCGCCGCCCGTCCGGCGCCTCCCGCAGGAAGAGCAGGTCGGGAAGCTCGTGCGGGTCGTGCTCGTCGCGGACCTCGCCGACGACCTCCTCCACGATGTCCTCCATGGTCACCACGCCCGCCGTGCCCCCGTACTCGTCGATCACCACGGCCATCGAGCGTCGTCCGCCCAGCCGGTCGAGCAGCCGGTCGACCGTCAGCGTCTCCGGGACCAGCAGCGGTTCGCGCAGCAGCTCGGTGACCGGCACGCGCGGGCGCCGGTCGGCGGGGACCGCGAGGACGTCCTTGATGTGGGCGGTGCCGATCACCGAGTCCAGGCTGCCGCGGTAGACGGGGAAGCGGGACAGGCCGGTCGCGCGGGTCGCGTTCGCCACGTCCTCGGCGGTGGCCTGTGCTTCGAGCGCGGTGACCTGGACGCGCGGTGTCATCACGTTCTCCGCGGTGAGCTCGGCGAGGTTGAGGGTACGGACGAACAGCTCGGCGGTGTCCGCCTCCAGCACACCCTCCTTGGCCGAGTGCCGGGCCAGCGCGGCCAGCTCCTGCGGGCCGCGCGCCGACGCCAGCTCCTCCGCGGGTTCGAGGCCCATCGCGCGCAGCACCCGGTTCGCGGTGTTGTTGAGGTGGTGGATCAGCGGGTGGAAGGCGGCGGTGAAGGCGCGCTGCGGCGCCGCCACGGCCTTGGCGACCGGCAGCGGAGTGGAGATCGCCCAGTTCTTCGGCACCAGCTCGCCGACCACCATCAGCGCCACCGTGGACAGGGCGGTGCCCAGCACCAGGGCGACGGAGGACGACGCTGAGTCCGGCAGCCCCGCGGCCCGCAGCGGCCCGCGCAGCAGCTCCGCGATCGAGCTCTTGGCGAGCATGCCGATGACCAGCCCCGTCACGGTGATGCCGAGCTGCGCGCCGGAGAGCTGCACGGTCAGTGTGCGGACGGCCGCCAGCGCCGCCGCGGCGCCGCGCTCGCCGTCCCGCGTCGCGCGCTCCAGCTCACCGCGCTCGATCGTGGTCAGGGAGAATTCGGCCGCGACGAAGACGCCGCAGGCGAGGGTGAGCAGTACGGCCACCAACAGCAGAAGTGTTTCAGTCATCCGGTCACCTCGGTCCCATGATCGGCCACGACCGGGCCGACCGCTCGGTATTGGCGGTCCGGGGCCGGCCCGGTCGTCGCTCGGTGAACCGTCATGAGGTGAGCGGTTTGGTCCACCGGCGCCAGCGGGACTCGCGGGTGTACCCGGCCGCTCTCCAGGCGTGCTGCGCCCGCTCGTTGCGTTCGAGCACCATCGCGTCGCCGCGCCTGCCGCCGAGCGTGGTGAAGCGGCGTTCGGCGGCGTCGAGGAGCGCGGTCGCTACGCCCTGACGCCGGGCGTCCGGGTGGACGGCGAGGCGGTAGAGGTGGCAGCGCCAGCCGTCGAAACCGGCGATGACCGTACCGACGAGGTCGCCGTCCCGCTCGGCGAGGAGCAGGGCGCCGGGGTCGCGGGCGATCAGTCGTTCCACCCCCGCCCGGTCGTCGCTGATGCTGGTGCCCTCGGCCGCGACCCGCCAGAAGGCGAGGACGGGCAGGGCGTCGGAGGGGGTGGCGGTCCGAAGGTGAAGATCGCTCATCACCGCAGCCAATCACCGCACCGATTTCCGGGTGGGGAATTCCGGCATGCGAGATGAATGTCGTTCATGCCCTGCCAACGGTCGAAGGCCCCGATCCGTCCCCGGGGGGCGCGGGAGGTTCCCGGCGTCGCCGCGGAAGGCGCCCTTGCCGCTACTAGCGCCACGGCGCTAGCGTGGACGCATGTCGAAGACCCAGTTGAACGTTCGGGTGGACGAAGCCACGGCCGAGACGGCCCGGCAGCGCGCGTCGCAGCGCGGTATCAGTGTGAACCGCTATATCGAGGAACTCGTCCAGCAGGACGAGGGCGAGAACGGCAAGGCATTCGTCGAGGCCGCCGCCGACTTCATGAAGCGTTACGAAGAGGTCTTCGCCGAGGAGTTCGGCACCCGGGCGGCCGCCCGGGGTGAAGGCGCGCGTTGACCCTCCGTATCGACCTCGCATGGCTGCTGATGGTCGCCGAGCACTACACGCCGGGCGACCCGCAGGTGACCGACTGGGGCGCGCTCGTCGCGGCCGTCAGCAGGCACGACGCGGAGATCTTCGGCACGCCCGTCTACACCGACACCCACACCCGCGCCGCCGCCATGCTCCAGTTGCTCGTGCACGTCCCGGCGCTGGAGGAGACGAACGCGCTGTTCGCCTCGGCCGTGGCCTACGCCTACCTCGTCGCCAGCCGCCTCACGCCCTCCATGACGCCGGAACAGGTACGTGACCTGGCCCGGCTGGTGAAGGACGGCTCGGCGCCGCTGGACCGGATAGCCGACGAGCTGCGCACCTGGACGACGGAGGCGGAGCTGGGCCCGGCCGGACAGGTCGGGTAGCGGCGCGCTCGCGGTCGCCCGTACGTACGGCTGCGCCCGCTCGCGGTCGCCCGTACGTACGGCTGCGCCCGCTCGCGGTCGCCCGTACGTACGGCTGCGCCCTGTCCGGCGATGCCC
The DNA here is from genome assembly GCF_044744145.1 of Streptomyces sp. NPDC087422. Taxonomy (NCBI): domain Bacteria; kingdom Bacillati; phylum Actinomycetota; class Actinomycetes; order Kitasatosporales; family Streptomycetaceae; genus Streptomyces; species Streptomyces sp. NPDC087422. The sequence goes on from NZ_JBIUXT010000007.1 coordinate 251,461, forward strand.
CGCGCGGCTACGCCTTGTACGGCGCCGGGGCGAAGACCTCCGCGAAGGCCGCCGCGTCCCAGGTGCCGCCGAGCTGCGGGGCCAGCCAGTCGGGGGCGGCGGTGCGGAAGGCGGCGGGGGACAGGGCGCCGGCGGCTTCCGGCAGCGCGCCGAGCAGCGGCGCCTGCGCGACCTCGGGCAGGTCCGCGATGTTGCAGCGCTCGGCCAGCTCCGGCTCGGCCCGCCAGCTTCCGATGATCACACCGATGCAGTCGACCTTGCGGGCGCTGAGCGCTTCGACGGTCAGCGCCGTGCTGTTGAGGGTGCCGAGCCCGGCCGGGGCGACCAGCAGCACCCGCGCCCGCAGCAGCGCCGCCGCGTCGGCGAGGGTCGAGCCCTGCTCGTCGTAGCGGACCAGCAGCCCGCCCGCGCCCTCGACCAGCACGACGTCGTGCACCGCGGACAGTTTGGCCGCCGCCTCCGCGATGTCCTCGGGGCCCACCGGCCGCAGCCCGGCGCGGCGGGCCGCCGTCGCGGGCGCCAACGGCTCGGGGTAGCGGGCCAGTTCGGCCGCCGTCACCGGGCCCGCGAGCCTGGCCACCTCCGCGGCGTCCCCCTGCTCGCCGTCCGCCACGCCCGTCTGGGCGGGCTTGAGCACGGCCACGCTCAGCCCCTGCGCGAGCGACGCGGCGGCCACGGCGGCGGTGGCCACCGTCTTGCCGACCTCGGTACCCGTTCCGGTGATGACCACGATGGCCATGGTGTCGCTCCGTTCCTCGTTGCCGTGCCATGTCATGTCGCCGTGCCGCTCCGGGCGCCGCGCGTGTGCCCGGAGCGTACGGTCCCGGCGCGCCTCGTACCCGTGCCGGGACCGCTCATTCCGCCCAATTGGTGACGAGCGCGGTCAGCTCGTACGACGTATGCCGTACGGCGCGCGGTATGTCGGATGCCGTGCGCCTGCCGCCAAGGACGCGGCCCGGTCAGCCCGCGACGGCCGCATCCCGTACCGCCGCGCAGATCCGCGCCACGTCGTCGTCGCCCGTCACATAGGGCGGCATCGTGTAGACGAGATCGCGGAAGGGCCGCAGCCACACCCCGGCGCGCACCGCGGCGGCGGTGGCCGCCGCCATGTCGACCGGGTGGTCGAGCTGGACGACGCCGATCGCGCCGAGCACCCGCACATCGCGGACACCGGGCAGCGCGGCGACCCCGTCCAGGCCCTCGCGCAGCCCGGACTCGATGCGCTTGACCTCCAACGCCCAGTCGTGGTCGAGCAGCAGGTCGACGGAGGCGCAGGCGACGGCGGCGGCCAGCGGATTGCCCATGAAGGTCGGGCCGTGGGCCAGCACCGGCACCTCGCCGCGCGAGATGCCCTCGGCGACCTCGCCTGTGCACAGCGCCGCCGCCATCGTGAGATAGCCGCCGGTCAACGCCTTTCCGACGCACATCACATCGGGGCAGACCCCGGCGTGCTCGGCCGCGAAGAGCGTGCCGGTGCGGCCGAAACCGGTGGCGATCTCGTCGAAGACCAGCAGGACGTCGTGTTCGTCGCACGCCTCCCGCAGCACCCGCAGGTACTCGGGGGAGTGGAAGGACATGCCGCCCGCGCCCTGCACCACCGGCTCGACGATGACGGCGGCCAGCTCGTCGGCGTGCCGTCCGATCAACTCCCGCAGATGCGCGGTGTACACGGCGTCGGGCGCCGCGTCGAAGCCGGGCGGCGGGGCGTCGGCGAAGATCTGCCGGGGCAGCACGCCCGACCACAGCTCGTGCATGCCGCCGTCCGGATCGCACACCGACATCGGCTGCCAGGTGTCCCCGTGGTAGCCGCCGCGCCAGGTCAGCAGCCGCTGCTTGTCCGGCCTGCCCAGCGAACGCCAGTACTGGAGGCACATCTTGATCGCGACCTCGACCGACACGGAACCCGAGTCGGCGAGGAAGACATGCCGCAGCGGCTCCGGCGTGATCTCCACCAGCTTGGCCGCGAGACGTACGGCGGGCTCGTGCGTGAGCCCGCCGAACATCACATGACTCATCCGGTCGAGCTGGGCGTGCGCCGCGTCGTCCAGCACGGGGTGCCGGTAGCCGTGGATCGCCGACCACCACGACGACATGCCGTCGACCAGTTCGGTACGGCCCTCGGCGGGCGCCGCGAGCCGCAGCCGTACGCCGGAGGCGGACGCGACGACAAGCGGCTCCTGACGGCCGGGCATCGGGCCGTACGGATGCCAGACGTGCTCCCGGTCCAGCGCCAGCAGCGTGTCCGGGTCGAGCGGCGCGTCGGGCGAGGGGCAGGGCTCAGGCATTGGGCGGCAGGTCCGTCCCCGCGCCGCGTCGCCGTACCGCCACCAGATCGGGGCGCGGGCCCTCGGCGCGTACCGGTTCCGTCCGCACCGTCTCGGTCCGCACGGGCGCCGCGCTCGCGGCGGGCGCCGCGTCCTCGTCGTGGCCGCAGGGGCCGCAGCCGCCTTCGTGCGAGCCGCACACGGAGCCGGAAGCGTGGGAACCGCAGCCGGTCGCCGCCTCCGCGACGTCGGCGCGGTGCGCGGGCAGCGTGGACGTCCCCGCGCCCTCCACCTCGAAGCCCGCGTCGGCGATCATGTCGAGGTCGGCCTGGCCCGCCTGGCCCTCGCTGGTCAGATAGTCGCCCAGGAAGATCGAGTTGACCAGGTGCAGGGCGAGCGGCTGCATCGTGCGCAGGTGCACCTCACGGCCGCCCGCGAGCCGTACCTCGACGTCCGGGCAGACGAACCGCGTCATCGCCAGGATGCGCAGGCAGCGCTGCGGGGTGAGATTCCACTCCTTGGCCAGCGGCGTGCCCTCGAACGGGATCAGGAAGTTCACCGGCACCGAGTCCGGGTCGAGCGCGCGCAGCGAGAACACCACGTCCACCAGGTCCGCGTCGCTCTCGCCCATGCCCGCGATCAGCCCCGAGCACGCGGACAGCCCGGCGGCCTGTGCCTGCCGCACGGTGTCCACGCGGTCGGCGTAGGTGTGCGTCGTGGTGATGTCGCCGTAGGTGTTCTCGGAGGTGTTGAGGTTGTGGTTGTACGCGTCCGCGCCCGCCGTCCGCAGCCGCTCGGCCTGGCCGCCGGAGAGCAGGCCGAGGCAGGCGCACACCTCGACGTCCTCGTTCTGGTCCTTGATGGCCGCGATGGTCGCCGAGACCCGGTCCACGTCGCGGTCGGTGGGACCGCGCCCGCTCGCCACCAGGCACACCCGCTTGGCGCCGCCCGCCACCCCGGCGCGCGCCGCCGCGGCGGCCTCGTCGGGCTTGAGCCAGGTGTACTTGAGGATCTCGGCCTTCGAGCCGAGCCGCTGCGAACAGTACGAGCAGTCCTCGGGGCACAGCCCGGACTTGAGGTTGACCAGGTAGTTCAGCTTGACCCGGCGTCCGAACCACTGGCGGCGCACCTTGCCCGCGGCGGCCACCACGTCGAGCAGTTCGTCGTCGGAGGTCGCGAGGACGGCAAGCGCCTCGTCCCTGGTGGGCAGCTCGCGCCGCAGCCCCTTGTCCACGAGAGTGGTCAGCAGATCCATAGGGGCGATCCTCGCGCACGACGGCACCCGCGGCCAATGGCGGACCGCACAACTCGGGTGGCTACTGGTGTGTGCATCACCACACCCTGTGCATGTGTGCGGGCCAGTACGTTGCTGATGACGTCCGTGTGAGGGGGCGCGCGGCCCGACCAGAAGTGCCGCTGAACCGAACTGCCACTGAAACGCTGAGCCGAAGAACCGCTGAGCCGAAAAGCCGCCGATCCGCCCGACCGGCTCGCGCACCGATCCGCCCGATCCACCCGATCCATCGACCCTCCGACCCCAGGGACACCCGTGAAGAGCACCGACCCCGCCGACCCGCACGCCTCCGCCGGGAGCGGCACCGCCGACCCGTCAGGTCCCTTCGGCTGGATCGCGGAACAGGACCGGATCAGGCGCGAGGCCGGGCTCCGGCGGGAGTTGCGCCCCCGCCCGGCGGACTGGGAGCTGCTCGACCTCGCGGGCAACGACTACCTCGGCCTGACCCGGCACCCCGAGGTCACGAAGGCGGGCGCCGACGCCTGCCTGCGCTGGGGCGCGGGCGCCACCGGCTCCCGGCTGGTCACCGGCAGCACCGCGCTGCACGCGGAACTCGAAGCGGAGATCGCCGACTTCACCGGCTTCGAGGCGGCCCTGGTCCTCGCCTCCGGCTACGCCGCCAACCTCGCCGCCGTCACCGCGCTGACCGGCCCCGACACCCTGCTGGTCTCCGACGCCGCCAACCACGCCTCACTGATCGACGGCTGCCGCCTGTCGCGCGCCACCACCGAAGTGGTGCCGCACGCCGACCCCGAGGCCGTACGCAAGGCGCTCGGCGCGCGGGCCCGGCGGGACGCCGACGCGTCCCGGTCCGGGGGAGCGCCCTCCGTCGTCGTCAGCGACTCGGTGTTCTCGGTGGACGGCGACGCGGCGCCGCTGCCCGCGCTCGCCGCGGCCTGCCGCGAGTACGGCGCCGCGCTGCTCGTCGACGACGCGCACGGCTTCGGCGTGCTGGGCGAGGGCGGGCGCGGCGCGCTCGCGGCGGCCGGACTCGCCGGAGCCCCCGACGTGGTGAGCACGGCGACGCTGTCGAAGGCGTTCGGCGCGCAGGGCGGTGTGGTGCTCGGGCCCGCGGCCGTCATCGAGCACCTGGTCAACGCCGCCCGCACCTTCATCTTCGACACCGGTCTCGCCCCGGCCGCGGCGGGCGCCGCCCTCGGCGCGCTGCGGCTGCTGCGGCGCGAGCCGGAGCGCGCCGACCGCGCGCTGCACGTGGCCCGCGCCTTCCACCGGATGCTGACCGCCGCGGAGTTGGACGCGACGGCGCCCGACGCCTGTGTGGTGTCGGTGCGCGCGCCCTCGCCCGAGGCGGCCGTCGAGTGGGCGGCCCGGTGCCGGGCCGCGGGTCTGGCCGTCGGCTGCTTCCGGCCGCCGTCCGTCCCCGACGGGGTGTCCCGGCTGCGGCTGACCGCGCGCTGCGACCTGACGGACGCGCAGGTCGCAGGCGCGGTGGACGTCATCGTCCGTACAGCGCCGCGCGGTTGAGGGCGCGGCCCGCCGCCGTCCGTCCGCCGCAGGAACCGACCCGGTCCTACGCGGGGCCGAGGTCGTCCCGGCGCAGCGCCCCGACGAAGTGCGACCAGGCACCCGGTGGGAAGAGCAGCGCGGGCCCCTCCTGGTCCTTGGAATCGCGGACGGCGAGCAGCCCCGAGGCCAGTCTCGCGGTCTCCACGCAGTTGTTCGCGGCGGTGCTGTGACTGCTCCTCCGCCATGTCACGCCGGAAATCGACGCGCTCGAGGAAACGTACCCGGACTGTGCCGCCATGGTGGCCTCCTTTATGCGCCTGCGAATCGCGACATCTCCCCGGCGATCTTACTGATCAACGCGACGGACTCGTCGCGAGGAAGGGCAATGTTGCTCAATCGGGTGAAAGCGGCGCCGTAAGCGGTGATGTCTTCTTTTCGATCGACGTAGAGACTACTCGTCAAATGATCGATAACAACCACGTCGAGATCAGCGATGCGCGGAAATGAGAAGATAACGAACGAACCCGTAACTCCTATGTGGCCCCCGGCGCCGAAGGGCAGCACCTGGAGCCGGATCTGCGGCAGCGCGGCGGCGCGTTCCAGTGACCGCAACTGATCGGACATGACCGCGGGGCCGCCGACCACGCGGCGCAGCACGGCCTCGTCCAGCACGGCCCACAGTTCCAGCGGCTCGTCCTGGCGCAGCACCGCCTGCCGGGCGATCCGCACGTCGACCAGTGCGCCGGCCTCGCTCCGGGTCAGATGCGGCATGACGTCGCGGGTGAGCGCCCGGGCGTAGGCGGGGGTCTGGAGCAGGCCGGGCACCACGCTGTTCTCCATCGAGCGGGCCCGGCTGGCACCCGCCTCCAGGCTGATGAAGTCGCGGTACTCCACGGGCAGTACGTCGCGGAAGTCCTGCCACCAGCCGCGCTGTCTGCCCTGACCTGCCAGCGTGCCCAGCAGGTCGCGCAGATCGCGGTCGCGCACCTCGTAGACGTCGAGCAGCACGTCGACGTCCTCGGCGCTGACGCTGCTGCGGCCGGTCTCGATACGGCTGACTTTCGACTGGTGCCAGCCGGCCGCCTCGGCGACCTGCTCGCTGGTCATTCCGGACAGGTCGCGGAGTCGGCGCAGTTCGCCGCCGAGCTTGCGTCGTCGTACGGCGGGGACCCGTTCCATGGCCTCTCGCACCTCCTGAAGTGAGGGATGCCGGTAGTCGGGCGGTCATTACGACAGTGTGCCGACCAAATGCGTATCCACGTAGCAGAGTTCACCGATTTGAGCGACAGATATATGCATTGCGCGGTGGACCGTCCGAAACGGCGGCACGATTAGTGGCAGTCTGGCGCGAACCAGCCACTTCCGGGCGTGGCCCGGAGAGCCCGCGCCGATACCCCGGTCCGCAGTGGATGGGAAAGGAACGATGTCGCCATGGCAGATCTGCAGGAAGCTTCCGTCACTCTGCCGAGCGACCCTGCCTCGGTACCGGCGGCCCGGCGCTACGTCTGCGCCCGACTCGCCGAATGGGGACTGCCGTCGGACGCCCCCTCGGTCGACGCCGTGCGCCTGATCGTCTCCGAGCTGGCCACCAACGCGGTGCTGCACACCTCGGGAATGTCGCCGACCTTCACCGTGGACGTGCGTCTCGAACGGCAGGAGCAGTTGCTGATCGGCGTGACCGACAGCCACCCGCGCTGGCCCCAGCGGCTGCCCGCTGCGGTCCAGCAGGACAACGGGCGCGGGATGATGATCATTCGGCATCTGGCGGCGGAGTCCGGCGGCAGGCTGCGGATCACGCCGACCGACGAGGGCGGCAAGACGGTCTGGATCACGATCCCCTGGGCGGTCCCGGTGGCCTGAGCGACGGGCGCTGTTCACGGGCGCGTCGGCGGCACCAGCAGCGCCTCGGCTCCGACCGGTGCGAAACCGGCGGCGAGGAAGGCCCGCACGCTCGCCGCGTTGCCCGGGGCGATCTGGGCCCACAACGGCGCGCCGTCCGGGACGAGATGACGGGCCGCGAGGGCGAGAAGGCGGCCGAGGCCCTTGCCGCGGGCGTCCGGGTCCACCTCGACGGCGGTCTCCCAACGGCCCGCCACACCGCGGCCGATGAGGACGGTGCCGCCGGGCGCGGTCCAGGCCCGCACGTCGTCGCGGTGCTGGAGCGCCCGCACGATCCGCGGATGGGAGCGGTCGGTGGTCTCGGTGAGGGGGAGCGGGGGCGGGCCCGGCAGCGGGGCGGCCAGGGCCAGCAGGTCGAGGTTGTTGACCACACGGCCGGTGCGGGCGCAAAGAGCGGTCAGGAAAGGCGGGTTGAGCGGAGCGGACAGGTCGTCGGGCGGGAGCAGGGCACGGAGACCGGCACCGGTGTCTTCGGACGCCGGGCATTCGGCCGTACCCGCCGTACCCGCCGTACCCGCCATACACGCCGTACCCGACCCGTCGGCGATGTCGGCGAAGACCACGGTGTGGGCGGTGAAGGCGATGACTCCGGCGTCGCGGGCCGACGGCTGGGCGACGAAGGTGACGGTCCCGTCGGCGGGCGGGAAGTCGCCTCGCGCGGCGGCGTCCAGCAGGGACCGCAGGGAGGGCCCGGCGCGGTGCGCCGCGGTGGTCGGCGAGCTCATCCGACCATCCTCTCAGCCGTCCCGTACGCGGCCGGACGCGCCTACGATCGGGTGACATGCGGCCGATCGCGGGGCCGGTCCCGCGAGTCTGTGCGTCATGATCAAGAACCGAGTCCGGTCGCTTCTCACGACCGGCGCGCTGACCCTGACCGCCGTACTCGCCGCGCAGACCGCGGCCACGTCGGAGACCGCGTCGGCCGTCGCCTCCGGACCCCTGTCCCCCGCGGCGCCCACCGCCCTGTCCGCGCCCTCCACGTCCCTCGTGCCCCGTCCCGCCCCCGCGGGCGACGACGGCTGGTGCCCGGTGGTCCACGATCCGCTGTTCGCCGCCGCCGACCGCAGCGTCGACGTCGAGCGCATCACCCCCGAGCCGTCCTACCGCCGCACGTGCGGGGAGCTGTTCCGCTCGGACGGCCGCGCCCCCGCCGTGGTCTTCCAGGAGGGCTTCCAGCCCAAGGCCGCGCAGGACGGGCAGTACGACCTCGCGGCGTACGTGCTGAAGAACCAGCCGTCGCCGTTCGTGAGCACCAGCTACGACCACGACCTCTACAAGCAGTGGAAGCCCGGCTTCAACTACTACGTGGACGCGCCCGGCGGTATCGACGTCAACGCCACGATCGGTGACACCCACAAGTGGGCCGACCAGCACGAGGTCGCCTTCCCCGGCGGCCTCGCCCGGCGCTTCATCGTCGGCGCCTGTCCCGTCGACAAGGCGACCAAGGACGAGGACCTGGCCGGCTGCGTACGCAACCCGTACTACGTCCCGTGGCGCGGGATTCCGGCGCCGCGTCCGTTCGCGCCGGTGCTGCTCCCGGCGGGCTGACCGTCCCTGATCCGGCCGGGGGAGCCGTACCCCCGGCCGGACCGGCTGTCCACGCCGCTGAAGGGGGTGCGGCGGGTCGCCCCGTCGCACCCGAGCCGCCGGCCCGCACTGTCCTACGGCTCCGGGCCGCTGTTCGGGCCGGACGACGGCCGGGCCGCGCGGCGGCGAGTGCCCACCGCTCCACGGACCGTATACGCCGTACGGGCGCGATACGCGTCGCGGCCGGAATCGGCCGTCCGGGTCACGCCACCCGCCCGTACCAGACGGCGCTGGTCCAGATCCTTTCCAGCCGGACCCTGGCGCCGGTCTTGGGGGCGTGCCAGATCCGGCCGCTCCCGGCGTAGATCCCGACGTGGTAAATGGACCGGCCGGTGTGGAAGAACACCAGGTCACCGACGCGGCGGGCACCCGACGAGATGTGCCGGGTGCTGTTGTACTGGGCGGCGGCGGTACGCGGCAGCTTCTTGCCCGCGCGCTTGAACGAGTACAGCGTCAGCCCCGAGCAGTCGAAGCGGTTCGGGCCGGTGGCGCCCCACTGGTAGGGCGAGCCCTTCTTCGACGCCGCCACGTTCAGGGCCTTCACGCCCATCGTCGCGGCCTCGGCCTGCTGGGCGGTGCCCGGCAGCAGCGCGGGCAGTGCGACCGCTGTGGCGGTGAGCACGGAGGCCGTCCCGAGCCGGGACAGCCGTCCGGAGATGCACTTGAGCGCGAACATGCGCAACCCTTCGTCATCAGCCTCCGAAGGATGACCTGTCGGGTTCGGGCTGGCGAAGATGCCCGGCCGCGTGGTGCGGCTTCACCCCAAGGGACGGCTCCGGCGCTGTGCCGTGACCGACCCGTCGTACCTGGGTCCTCCGCTCCCGCCGGTGCACTCATGTCGACCTGACGTCCACGCGGCGGCGGGACTGGGCGTCCGCGTGGACCGCCCCGCCACGGCGGCGGGGGCTTGTCGTCACTACGGATGGTGACGCACAGAACCGGCCACAGCCGGGCGGGAAACGCGCGGTGTGAGTCAGGTCACGACTCACCTATTCGGGTGGACACCGGGGCGAATCACCCGGTCCGCGCCTCCGGTCGCATCATCTGACCTGCGGATATGTGACGGACGATGGGCGGTTTTGGCCGGTGCGCGCAATTCGGCCGGAGAGCATGAATCGGCGGTGAATACGCCGATGGGATGAGCCCCTTTGGTGCAGTGCCGACGGTTTCGAGCGCGCAGAGTGACCGCGCTCACACCTGGCCTGCGTCGGTGTGCCGCGCGAGCTCTCCGTCGGCGGACCGCACGAGGCTCACACCAACGGGCCGCACGGGCCGCGCTGTCCGCACCAGCCTCACGCGGGCGGCGGCCCCGCGGCCGGATCGGGCGCCAGCGCCACCAGCCCCGACCGCCGCTCGCCGTCCAGCACCCGCAGGGCGCGGGCCAGTGTGGCGTGGTGCAGTTCGGTCTCGCCCCGCATGTGCATCACGGTCAGCGCGTCGCGCAGCGTGGTCGCCCGGCCCACCAGCGCCTGGGCGGCCCGCAGGGCGCTGTAGGTGTCGGCGGTGCGGGACGGATTGATCCGGCCGAGCAGATCGACGACCTCCAGGTAGGAGTCGATCAGCTCACCCTCGGAGCGGGTGAGCGCCGGAAGCGGCGGCAGTTCCGGGACCACCGCGGGTCACCGCAGGCCGTACGCGGGGCCGTTGGTCTTGCGGCTGGTGGTCAGCTTGTCCACCAGCCCGTAGGCGACGGCCTCTTCGCCGTCGAGGACCTTGTCCCGCTCGATGTCGGTACGGATCCGCTCGATGTCCCGGCCGGTGTGCCGGGCCAGCAGCGTCTCCAACTGCTCGCGGGTGCGCAGCAGTTCGTTGGCCTGGATCTCCAGGTCCGAGATGGGCCCCTGGACCACCTCGCCGAGCGACGGCTGGTGGATCAGCACCCGCGCGCCCGGAGTGATCATGCGCTTGCCCGGCGCGCCCGCCGCCAGCAGCACGGCCGCGGCCGAGGCGGCCTGCCCGATGCAGACCGTCGCCACGTCGCAGGTGACGAACTGCATCGTGTCGTAGATGGCGGTCATCGCCGAGAACGAGCCGCCGGGCGAGTTGATGTAGAGGTTGATGTCCTGCTCGGGGGCGGCGTTCTCCAGGTGGATGAGCTGGGCCATCACGTCGTTCGCCGAGGTGTCGTCGACCTGGGTGCCCAGGAAGATGATCCGCTCCTGGAGCAGCTTGGAGTACGGGTCCATCGTGCGGACGCCGTTGCTGCTGCGTTCGGTGAACTCGGGCAGGACGTAGCGGGCGGTGGGACGGAACACGGCGTGCACCTCCGGGCGGATCTGGGCGCAGGAACTGGCCACAGGTCAAAATGTACAGGACGTACATCTCGTTATGATGGGGAGCATGACCCATGACGTCCCGGTGACACAAGCGCGTGCCGAGCTCGCGGAACTGATCAACCGCGTGGTCTACGGCGGCGAACAGGTGGTGCTGACCCGCCACGGCAAGCCCCTCGTCGCCCTGGTGTCCGCCGCTGACCTGCAACGACTGCGTGATCTCGACGAGCAGGCCGAGGAGCAGGTGATCAGTACGGTCTCCGCCGTCGGCTCCCGTACGTCCGCCACGGGCGAACGCCGACGGTTCGGCATCGCGGCCGAGCACCGGGGTCACCAGACCGGCGACCGTCGTCCATAACAGCGACCGCCGCCCGTAACAGGGGTTAACGCAGTCGAAACCGCGTCGAACTAATCTCGCGGGTTCTGACGACTGTGAGGTGTGGCTGTGCAGTTGACCCCCCACGAGCAGGAACGCCTGCTCATCCATGTCGCCGCGGACGTGGCGGCCAAGCGGCGCGCCCGCGGGCTGCGGCTCAACCACCCCGAGGCGGTCGCGCTCATCACCGCGCATCTGCTCGAAGGAGCCCGCGACGGCCGCGGCGTCTCGGAACTGATGGAGTCCGGGCGCACCGTGCTGACCCGCGCCGACGTCATGGACGGCATCCCCGAGATGATCCACGACGTGCAGGTCGAGGCCACGTTCCCCGACGGCACCAAGCTCGTCACCGTCCACCAGCCGATCGTCTGACGGGCAGGAGCGCCATGATCCCCGGAGAGATCCTCAGCGCGGACGCGCCCGTGCCGCTCAACGCGGGCCGCCCGGTGACCCGCCTCACCGTTCTCAACGCGGCCGACCGGCCCGTCCAGGTCGGCTCGCACTACCACTTCGCCGAGGCCAACCCCGGTCTGGAGTTCGACCGCGCCGCCGCCCGCGGCCTGCGGCTGAACATCGCCGCGGGCACCGCCGTACGCTTCGAGCCCGGCATCCCCGCCGAGGTCGAACTCGTGCCGATCGCCGGACAGCGCGTCGTGGCCGGGCTGCGCGGCGAGACCGCGGGGGCGCTCGATGGCTGACCTCTCGCGGGCCGTATACGCCGACCTCTACGGCCCCACCACCGGGGACCGGGTCCGGCTGGCCGACACCGACCTGCTGATCGAGGTCGAACGCGACCTGGCGGGCGGGCCGGGACTCGCGGGCGACGAAGCCGTCTTCGGCGGCGGCAAGGTGATCCGCGAATCGATGGGCCAGGCGCGCACCAGCCGCGCGGAGGGCGCGCCCGACACCGTCATCACCGGCGCCGTCGTCCTCGACCACTGGGGCGTGGTCAAGGCGGACATCGGCATCCGCGACGGCCGGATCACCGCGCTGGGCAAGGCGGGCAACCCCGAGACGATGGACGGCGTCCACCCCGACCTCGTCATCGGCCCCGAGACCGAGATCATCGCGGGCAACGGCAAGATCCTCACTGCCGGCACCATCGACGCGCACGTCCACTTCATCTCGCCGACGCTGCTGCCGCAGGCCCTGTCGGCGGGCGTCACCACCGTCATCGGCGGCGGCACGGGACCGGCCGAGGGCACCAAGGCGACCACCGTCACGCCCGGCGGCTGGCACCTGGCGCGGATGTTCGCGGGCCTGGAGGCGTACCCGGTCAACGTGGGGCTGCTCGGCAAGGGCAACACCGTCAACCAGCGGTCCATGCACGACCAACTGCGCGCCGGAGCCGTCGGGTTCAAGATCCACGAGGACTGGGGCGCCACCCCCGCCGCCATCGACGCCTGCCTGACGGTCTGTGAGCGGACCGGCGCCCAACTGGCCATCCACACCGACACGTTGAACGAGGCCGGATTCGTCGAGGACACCCTGGCCGCCATCGCGGGCCGGGGCATCCACGCCTACCACACCGAAGGCGCGGGCGGCGGGCACGCGCCCGACATCATCACCGTGGTCTCGCAGCCGCACGTGCTGCCGTCCTCGACCAACCCGACCCGGCCGCACACCGTCAACACCGTCGAGGAGCACCTCGACATGCTGATGGTCTGCCACCACCTCAACCCGTCGGTCCCCGAGGACCTCGCCTTCGCCGAGTCCCGGATCCGCCCGTCGACCATCGCCGCCGAGGACGTCCTGCACGACCTCGGCGCGATCAGCATCATCAGCTCCGACTCACAGGCCATGGGCCGGATCGGCGAAGTCGCCCTGCGCACCTGGCAGACCGCGCACGTGATGAAGCGACGGCGCGGCGCGCTCCCCGGCGACGGCGCGGCCGACAACCACCGCGCCCGCCGCTATGTCGCCAAATACACCATCAACCCCGCGGTCGCGCAGGGCCTCGACCACGAGATCGGCTCCGTCGAGGCCGGGAAGCTCGCGGACCTGGTGCTGTGGGAACCGGCGTTCTTCGGAGTCAAGCCACAACTCGTCATCAAGGGCGGCCAGATCGCCTACGCCCAGATGGGCGACGCCAACGCGTCCATCCCCACCCCCCAACCCGTGCTTCCCCGGCCGATGTTCGGCGCGGTCGGCACCGCGCCCGCCGCCAACTCCGTCAACTTCGTCAACGAGGCGGCGCTGGAGGACGGCCTGCCCGAACGCCTCGGCCTCGGCAAGGAGTTCGTGCCGATCCGCAGTACACGCGCCGTGACCAAGGCCGACATGCGGGAGAACGACGCGCTGCCGAGAGTCGAGGTCGAACCCGACACGTTCACCGTACGGATCGACGGCGAGGTCGTGGAGCCCGCGCCCGCGCCGGAACTGCCCATGGCCCAGCGGTACTTCCTCTTCTGAGACCATGACCCCGACGACCCCGACGACCCCGACGACCCCGACGACCCCGACGACCCCGACGACCCCGCCTCCTACGACCACGACACCCGCCGCGCGCGCCGCCCTGCTGCTGCTCGCCGACGGCCGCTTCCCGGCCGGCGGCCACGCGCACTCCGGCGGCGCGGAGGCCGCGGTCGCGGACGGCCGGGTGCGGGACGCGGCGACCCTGGCGGATTTCTGCCGGGGCCGTCTGCACACCACTGGACTGGTCGCCGCCGCACTGGCCGCGGCGGCGACCTTCGGCCTCGACCCGCTCGTCCTGGACGCGGCGGCCGACGCCCGCACCCCCTCGCCCGCCCTGCGCACCACCTCCCGCAAGCTCGGCCGCCAGCTCCTGCGCGCCGCCCGCGCCGCCTGGCCCGCACCCGCGCTCGACCAGCTCGCCGCCGCCCGCCCGCGCGGTGCCCACCAGCCCGTCGTCCTCGGCGTCACCGCCCGCGCCGCCGGCCTGCTCCCGCAGGACGCGGCACACGTCGCCGCCTACGAGTCCGTCAGCGGGCCCGCGACCGCCGCCGTACGGCTGCTGAGCCTCGACCCCTTCCACGCCGCGGCCGTACTCGCCCGGCTGGCACCGTGCGTCGACGAGGCGGCCGCCGCGGCGGCGCTCGCCGCCGAACGCGCCCTCGCCGAAGGCCCGGACGTGCTGCCCGCCGCGTCCGCACCGCTGCTCGACCTTGCCGCGCAGGACCACGCCGCCTGGCCCGTACGCCTCTTCGCCTCGTGATTCGCCTCCCGACCCGCCTTCCGATCCGCAGCCTGATCCGCCTCCTGATCCGCAGCCTGATCCGCCTCCTGATCCGCAGCCTCATCCGCAGCCCGGTTCCGAACGCCGTCCGCACCAACGGAGTTGACCATGCATCTCGACCACCCCGAGACCTACCCCGAGCGGTACGCGCACTCCTCGCCCGCCGTCCGCGCCGACGGCAGGCGGCGCGCGCTGCGGATCGGCCTCGGCGGCCCGGTCGGGTCCGGCAAGACCGCGACCGTCGCGGCGCTGTGCCGCAGACTGCGCGACGACCTGTCGATCGCCGTGGTCACCAATGACATTTACACGCGCGAGGACGCCGACTTCCTGCTGCGCAACGCGGTGCTGCCCGCCGAACGGATCGCCGCCGTGGAGACCGGCGCGTGCCCGCACACCGCGATCCGGGACGACATCTCCGCGAATCTCGAAGCCGTCGAGGATCTGGAGGACGCGGTCGGCCCGCTCGATCTCATCCTCGTCGAGTCCGGCGGCGACAATCTGACCGCCACCTTCTCCAAGGGACTGGTGGACGCGCAGATCTTCGTCATCGACGTGGCGGGCGGCGACGACATCCCCCGCAAGGGCGGCCCCGGTGTCACCACCGCCGACCTCCTCGTGATCAACAAGACCGACCTCGCCCCCTACGTCGGCGCCGACCTCACCCGCATGTCCCGCGACGCCGCCGCCCAGCGCGGCGACCTGCCCGTCGTCCTCACCTCCGTCGCCGCCCCCGACGGCGTCGCCCCGGTCGCCGCCTGGGTGGGCGACCGCCTGGCCGCCTGGGCCGCCGTCCCCGCGACGACGGCGTGAACGACGTGGCGGTCCGCGACACCGCGCACGGCGTCGTCGCCACGGCGCGGATCGTCGCCGCCCCCGACGGGCACGGCGGTACGGCGCTGCCCGTGCTGGCCGGTGACGGACCGCTGGCGCTGCGGCGCAGCCGGATCGTCGGCGGCGCCGACGGCGAAGGGGCCGGGGTGATGGTGGTCGGCGCGATGAGCGCGCCGCTCGGCGGCGACCGGCTGCGGATCGAGGCGGAGGTGGGACAGGGCGCACGGCTCGCGGTGGGGTCCGCCGCGGCCACGGTGTCGCTGCCGGGGCGGGACGGCGTGCGGGCGACGTACGACGTGCGGCTGACCGTACGGGCCGGTGGCGCGCTGCGCTGGCTGCCCGAGCCGGTGATCGCCGCCCACCGCAGCGACCTGCGGATGACCACCCGCGTGGACCTCGCCCCCGGCGCGCGCCTCCTGCTGCGGGACGAACAGATCCTCGGCCGCCACGCGGAACCCCCCGGCCGCCTCAGCACCCGGCTGACCGCCCACCTCGACGGCCGCCCGCTCCTGGACCAGGAACTCCGCTTCGGCCCCGGCGCCCCCACCGGCTGGGACGGACCGGCCGTCCTCGGCCGCTACCGGGCCGTCGGCCAACTCCTGCTGATCGAACCCGGCTTCGCCGACCTCCCGGCCGTCGCCCGCACGCTGCCCGCCGACCCCGCCGAAGGCCGGGCGGCCGTCACCCCGCTCGCGGGCCCCGCCGCGTTGATCACCGCGGTGGCCGCGGACGGCCTGCGCCTGCGCCGTCTGCTGGACGCCGGTCTGGCGGCCGCCCGGGCCGCGAGCGCCCCGGCCGACTAGAGCCTGTCCGGCGGATCACGAACGGCCCCTTCGGTGCCTGGCACGCCCGCCCGCCGCGTTACCTGAATGCCCGCACAGCTCCGCTGTGCGGGCATCCCGGTGCCCGGAGCGCGACCAGCGCAGGCCCGGGGAAACGGCCGTCACCCGTGCGGCGGCAGCCACCTCACGCCCAACTCGTCCGCAGAATCACACTTTGATGAAGAATCACCCGCCTGGCCTGTTCACAGGCGACTCACAGGGGAAAGGATTCGCTCCGCAGCAACTGTGACCACCGTGGCCACAAGCCACGGACCAGGAGGGGAGTTTCCGCCTTGAGACGCACGATCGTGCTCGTCTCCACCGGCGCCCTGATCGCGGGCGCCATCGCAGCCGCCCCGGCGGCCACCGCACAGTCGCACGACCAGCCGTCGAGATCGGCGCGGTCCGTCACCGTACCCGAGTCCGTCGGCGTGGTGATCGCCGCCGCGAACGCCGCCCGCAAGGGCATCGACTGGGCTGCCTGCCCGGCGAGTTGGAACATTCCGTCACCGATCACCTGCGGCTATGTGACCGTGCCCGTCGACTACGGCAAGCCGTTCGGCGCGACCGTCAAGCTGGCCGTGGACCGGGCGGGCAACACCGGTACCCCGGCCGAACGGCAGGGCGCGCTGATCTACAACCCGGGCGGTCCCGGCGGCTCGGGACTGCGCTTCCCGGTCCGGGTCACCACCTCCTCCGCGCTGTGGGTCAAGACGGCGAAGGCGTACGACTTCGTGGGCTTCGACCCGCGCGGCGTCGGCCACTCCGCCCCGATCTCCTGCGAGGACCCGCAGGAGTACGTGAAAGCCCCCAAGGCCGACCCGGTGCCGGACAGCGAGGCCGACAAGCTCGCACAGCGCAAGCTCGCTGCCGAGTACGCCGACGGCTGCCTGGAGCGCACCGGCGCGCGGACGCTCTCCCAGATGACCACGCAGAACACCGCACGCGACCTGGACGTCATCCGCGCCGCGCTGCACGAGAAGAAGCTCAACTACCTGGGCGTCTCCTACGGCACGTACCTCGGCGCGGTCTACGCGACGCTCTTCCCGACGCACGTGCGCCGGTTGATCGTGGACAGCGTCGTCAACCCGGCGCAGGACCAGATCTGGTACCGGAACAACCTGGACCAGGACGTGGCCTTCCAGGGCCGCTGGGACGACTGGGAGGCGTGGGTCGCGACGTACGACTCCGTCTACCACCTCGGCGACACGCCCGCGAAGGTCGAGCAGAAGTGGCTCGCGCTGCGCGCCGCCGCCAAGAGCCGCCCGATCGGCGGCGTCGTCGGGCCGAACGAACTCCTCGGCTTCTTCCAGAACGCGCCCTACTACGACTCGACGTGGGCCACGGTCGCGGGCGTCTGGAGCCGCTACGAGGCGGGTGACACCCAGGCGCTGCTCGACGCGGCGGCGCCCGACCTGTCCGACACCGCGGGCAACATCTCGGCCGAGAACAGCAACGCCGTGTACACCGCGGTGGAGTGCACCGACGCCAAGTGGCCCACGAATTGGCGCACATGGGACCGGGACAACACCGCGCTGCACGCCAAGTACCCCTTCCTGACGTGGGAGAACGCCTGGCTGAACCTGCCGTGCGCCACCTGGGGCGTCAAGCAGCAGCGCCCGGTGGACGTCCGCTCGCACCACGGGCTGCCCGCCGTGCTGATCGTGCAGAGCACCAGGGACGCGGCGACCCCCTACACCGGGGCGCTCGAACTCCACCGCCGCCTGGCGGGCTCCCGCTTGATCACCGAGAAGGACGCGGGCTCGCACGGCGTCACCAACCTGGTGAACCCGTGCATCAACTCCCGTGTCGAGAGCTATCTGTTGACGGGCACGGTCGACGCCCACGACGTGGTGTGCGGACCCCACGCCGCACCCGTACCCGCCGCGCCCTAGGGCGAGGAACCGGCGAGACCGCGTACGGGCGGTCCACCCACCTTCACGGTGCGGTGGGCCGCCCGCCGCGCATCCGGCGTGACGGCCGCGCCGACACGGGGCGGCGACAACCGCGGTACGGCTACGGCCGCTTCGCGGCGGTGTCGCTGAAGGCGGCGGCGAAGGCCGCACGGGTGGGGGAGTCCGCGCGCCGGTCCAGGACCGCGAAGACGGCCTCGTCGAAGGCGCCCACGAAGCGGCCGTCGCCGGTCAGCAGCCGGGCGAAGGCGGCGGCCACCCGCGCCGGGTCGTTCATGAAGACCCCGCAGCCCCAGGCGCCCAGCACCAGTCGCCGGTAGCCGTGTACGGCGGCCACCTCCAGGACCCGCTCGGCGCGCGCGTCGAGGGCCGCTCCGACGAGGGGCACGCGGTCGGGCGTCGTGCGCGCGATGACCCCGGCGTTCGGCGCGGGCGAGGTGAGGAAGCCGACGGTGTACGGCACGTCGAGCAGCGTGCCGCTGTCGTCGCGGAAGACCGGCACGGCGGGGGAGTGGATGACGCGGTCGCTGTAGAAGACATCGGTCTCCGCCCGGTGGTGGGCGTAGAACTCGGGTGCGCGCAGCAGACAGGTGTAGAGCGCGGAGGAACGGCACAGCGCCTCCTCCTGCGCCTGCGCTCCCTTGACGTAACCGCCGCCGGGGTTGCGTGCGGAGGCGAAGTTGAGCACGGCCACCGCGCCGCCCGCGGCGTCTGCCGCGACCAGCCTGGCCGCCGCCTCCATGCTGCTCTCCGGCGTCACCTCGCAGCGCACGGGCCCGTCGCCCCACGCTCCCTCGCCGGGGACCGCGACCGGCGCGGGGCCGTACATCCGGGTCCCGTCGGCCGCCGCCGCGACGGCCTCGCCGAGCGGGACGTACCGTCCGGCCGGGGAGTCGTACCCGCCCTCCGCCGCGATCCGCTGATTCTCCGTGGCGATGTTCCGCAGACGAGCACTCATGCCCAGGACGGTAGGGCGTGTACGGGCTCCGGCGCGAGTGAATTCGGGCGGTCGCGGCGGCCGTCGGGCCGATCCCTACGGGCTGATCCCGGACTTCGTACGGCTTCGTCCGGCCTTCCGGCCGGCTTCTTGCGGGCGGCGGTAGACGCGATATATCGTGAGTCGCGTTCCGTTTCCCTGGGAGGTAGTGCCGTGTCCGAGCTGTCCCCGAAGGCGCGTTCCGGCGAGCCGAGGATGCGGGCGTCCGACGACGAGCGCGACCGTACGGCGGCGCTGCTGGCGGAGGCATTCGCCGCGGGCCGGCTGACCGCCGAGGAGCACGCCGAGCGGATGGAGGCGGCCTACGCCGCCAGGACCCGTGGCGACTTGGCGCCGCTCACCGCCGACCTGCCCGCCCCCGCGCCCGGCGCCCCGCTCGCCTCGGCCGCCGACAACGAGGCGGTGCGGGCGCTGTTCAGCAAGGTCCGCCGCTCGGGCCAGTGGCCGGTGCCGCCGCACACCGTCGTACGGGCCAGCTTCGGCGCCGTCGTGATCGACCTGCGGCAGGCGGTGTTCACCCGCCGCGAGGTGGTCATCCAGGCCGACTCCTTCTTCGGCAAGGTCGAGGTCATCGTCCCCGACCACGCGCAGGTCTACGACGTCGGCACGGCGCTGTTCGGCAAGCGCTCCCAGCACGGCCGCCGCAGCGACAAGAGCGGCGTGGACGGACCGGTCGTACGGATCACCGGACGCTCCGTCTTCGGCCACGTCCGGGTGATGCGCCGCTTCAAGTGGCCCTGGCGGGACGGCCGCTGACGCCGCGGCGCGGACCGGGCGTCACGCCCCGCGCCCGGCCAGCCAGCGGTCCTCGGCCGCGTAGTCGAACCAGTCGCCGTGCTCCGACAGCCGCGCGGGCAGCGGGAACACCTCGCGCCAGTCCGCCTTGTCCAGCTCCGCCGCCAGCCAGGCCACCGTCCCCGGCAGCGACTCCTCGTACGAGGTCACCGCGCGGTAGCCCAGTTCGCGCTCGGCCGCCGACATGTCCAGCACCATCGGGTACGGCATGCCCCACGGAGTGTCGCCCACGGTCGGCTCCGGCGGCGGCCCGTCCACCAGCACGGTCTCGCTGGTCACGCCGAGCGCGCGGTCCACGGCGGCGGAGATCTCCGCGACGGTCGGCACCCGCGGATCACCCGCGTTGAGCGCGCGGGAGCCCGGCTTCGCCGCCGCCAGCCGGACCAGCTCGGCGATGTTCGACGCGTGCACCGGATGGAACCGGCTCCTGCCCCCGTACGCCAGCACCCGCACCGGACGGCCGTCCAGCGCGCGCTTGACGAAGTACATCTCACGCGGCAGCGGACTGTGCGGGCCGTGGATCGCCCCGGCGCGCAGCAGCGTCGACGGCAGCCGGTCGCCCGCCTCCAGCAGCGTCCGCTCCAACTCGACCTTGCGGGTGCCGTACGTCGCGGGGCCCGGCGCGACCGTCGCGCAGGTCTCCGGGAGCGGCACCGGGAAGCGCGGGGAGCCGCCCGGCTCGGCCTGCGTGTCGAAATTGCGGCCCGCCTCGTCCTCGTACACCGCCGCGCTGGAGATCACCACCGCGGAACCGATCCGGTCGGACAGCGACAACAACTGCCGTGCGTCGGCGCCGTCGTAGGCCACACAGTCCAGCAGGACGTCGCAGCCGTCGCCGAGCGCCGCGGCCAGCGCGGCGCTGTCCGAGCGGTCCACCCGGACCGTACGCACGCTCGTCGGCCACCCCTCGTCCGAGCCGCCGCCGCGCGAGGCGGCCGTCACCTGCCAGCCGTCCGCGGCCAGGGCGCGTACGGCCTGCCGCCCGATCTGTCCAGAAGCGCCGATCACGAACGCGGTTCCCGTCATGGTGAGGACGCTATGCGGGCGGGCACCGCGCGGACCAGAGGGGTTCGCCCTGCGCGGATTCGCCCTCGGCGCAACCCCGGCAGCGCGAGGCGGAGCCCCGGCAGCGCGTGGCGGGGTTCCGGCAGCGCGAGAAGGAGCCCCGGCAGCGCGCGGCGCAATCCCGGCGGGGCGGGAACAGGCCCCGGATCAGGACGACTTGCGGCGCAGCCGCCCCCCGGTGCCGCCCTGCGCGAGCGCCGCCTGCTCGGCCTTCACCTCGCCCGCGTACCGGTCCACGTACTCCTGCCCGGACATCGCCATGATCGCGTACATGATCTCGTCGGTCACCGACCGCACCACGTACCGCTCTTCCTCCATGCCGAAGAAGCGGCTGAAGTCCAGCGGCTCGCCGAAGCGGATGGTGACCCGGCCGATCCGCGGGAACTTCCGTCCCGGCGGCTGGAGTTCGAAGGTGCCGAGCACCGCGCAGGGGATCACGGGGGCCTGGGCGCGCAGCGCCATCAGCGCGACGCCGGTCCTGCCGCGGTACAGCCGCCCGTCGTGCGAGCGGGTGCCCTCCGGGTAGATGCCCAGCAGCTCGTCACGCTCCAGGACCTCGATCGCCGCGGTGACGGCCGCCTGCGACGCCTTGCCGCCCGACCGGTCGACCGGGATCTGTCCGACGCTGCGGAAGAACGCCGCCGTCAGTCGCCCCTTCAGACCGGGACCGGTGAAGTACTCGGCCTTGGCCAGGAAGGTGATGCGGCGCGGCAGGATCGCGGGCATCACGAAATGGTCGGTGAACGACAGGTGATTGCCCGCGATGATCGCCCGGCCGCTCTCGGGGATGTTCTCCATCCCCTCGATCCGGGGCCGGAACATCAGCCGCAACAGCGGCCCGAGGACCACGTACTTGAGCAGTCGGTAGAACACGGTGGCTGCCTCCCCTGACCCGTCCCGGTGCGCCCGGAGAGCGGTGCCCCGATCCTCGGTGCCCCGGCAGAGTAGTGCCCGCGCCCCCGCCGCGCGAGCCCGGAGCACGCCCGCGACCCGCGCCTTTGCCCGGCCCGGGGCGTACGCACGGTTCTCCGGTCAGTGTCCGGCCGGCTCCGACTCCTCGCCCTGCCCGGCGTGTTGGGCCGCGCGCGGCATCAGGAAGGCCACCAGGAAGGCGGCGGCGAGCCCGCCCGCCGCCATCAGCAAGGTGGCCACGGCCGCCGCGCCCATGCCGTGTCCGGTCCGGGCGAAGAAGGCCGTGCCCAGGACGGCGACGCCGATCGAACCGCCGAGCTGCTGCACCGCGTTGAGCACCCCGGAGGCGGAGCCGGTCTCCTGGTCGGACACACCCGCCAGCGCGATGTCGAAGAACGGCGCCATCACCACACCGAGTCCCGCGCCGCTGACCAGCAGGGACGGTACGAGCTGCCAGCTCGTCACGGAGTCGCCCGCCAGGCGCACGGTCAGCGCCACCGCGCCCACGGACAGCGCGGTGAGCAGCAGTCCGCCCTGTACGGCACGGCGGCCGTAGCGCGGGCCGAGCCGCATGCCGGACAGCGTCGCGCCGACGGCGGAGCCGAACGCCCAGGGGATCATCGTCGCGCCCGCGTGCAGGGCGCTGAAGCCGAGCCCGTACTGGAGGTAGAGGGTGACCACCAGCATCAGGCCGGTCAGCGCGGCGAAGAAGACCAGGCCGACGGCGAGGGAGCCGGTGTAGCCGCGGTGCCGGAACAGCCCCGGCTCGATCAGCGGCGAGCCGCCGCGGGCCCGTACCGACTTCTGGTAGCGCGCGAAGAGGACGAGGACCGGTACGGACGCCGCCATGCAGAGGTGACTCCACAGCGGCCAGCCCAGGTCGCGGCCCTGCACCAGCGGATAGACCAGCAGCAGAACGGCGACGCTGAGGATGCCGACACCCGGCACGTCGAGCCGGGGCGGCCGTGGGGCGCGGCTCTCCGGCAGAACGCGCAGGGCGGCGGCGAAGGCGACGAGCGCGATCGGCACATTGATCAGGAAGATCGCCCGCCAGCCGGTGCCGAAGAGATCGGCGTCGGTCAGGAAACCGCCGAGCACCGGACCGGCGACCGCCGCCAGACCCATCACCGGACCGAACACGCCGAAGGCGGCGCCCATTTCGGCCGGCGGAAAGACCTCCCTGATCAGGCCGAGGCCCTGCGGCACCATCATCGCGGCGAACGCGCCCTGCGCCGCCCGCATGCCGATCAGCATGTCCGCGGAGCCCGAGCAGGCGCACAGCAGCGAGCAGACCGCGAAGCCCGCCACCCCGATCAGGAACATCCGGCGGCGGCCGACGATGTCACCGAGCCGCGCCCCGGTGATCATCAGGACGGCGAAGGCGAGGGTGTACGCGGCGGCGATCCACTGGATACGGGTGGAGCTGCCGCCGAAGTCCGCCTGGATCGAGGGCGAGGCCACGCCGACGATCGTGGCGTCCAGCAGGTCCATCACCTCCACGGCCAGGACCACGGCGAGGGCGAGCCAGCGCAGCCGCGCACCGCCGGCCGGGGCCGCGTCCGGCTCCGACGCGCGATCCGGGTCCTCGGTGAGGGTCGATGCGGTCACGGTGATTCCTCCGGGCGGTGGCGGGACGGCGTGCTGTGAACGAACACTGTTCTACTTACGAACACTGTTCGCGTCAAGTACGATGTTCGCAGCCGCTGTCCCTGGAGGTTCCACCGCCGTGACCGAGATCCCCGCCCCGCCCTGGGGACCGACCCGCAAGCGCGCGCCGCGCCGCGTCCTCAGCCAGGACGGGATCATCGCGGCGGCCCTGCGGATCGTCGACACCGAGGGCATCGACGCGATGAGCATGCGCCGGGTCGCCCAGGAGTTGGGCACGGGAGCGGCCTCCCTCTACGCGCACGTCGCCGGGCGGGACGAGCTGATCGCCCTGGTCCTCGACCGGGTCAGGGCCGAGATCCACTGCCCGGTCCCCGACCCCGAGCGGTGGCAGGAGCAGGTGAAGGACGTGATGCGGCAGGCCCGCGCGGCGCTGGCCGCGCACGGCGACCTGGCCCGGCTCTCGATCGAGATCGGCGTCCCCACCGGTGAGAACGCGATGCGCACGGCCGAGGGCGTGCTCGCCATCCTCGCCGCGGGGCGACTGCCCGTGCAGGTCTGCGCCTACGGGGTCGACGCGCTCGCGCTGTACGTCACCGCCGCCGCGGCCGAGGAGGCCGCCCTCGCCTTCAGCACCGGCGTCACGACGGCGGGCAAGGACGACTTCCTCGCCCAGGTCCGCGACTACTACAAGAGCCTGCCCAGCGGGCAGTTCCCCGTCATCACCGGCATGGTCGACGAGCTGATGCGGGACGTCGGCGACGAACGCTTCGAATTCGGCCTCGACCTGCTGGTCTCCGGCCTCGCCCGGCACGCGGCCCCGGCGGCGGGGGAGTAGGCCACCCGCGCAGATCCGGCCGCCCGCCCGCATCCGGCCGCCTGCCCAGATCCGGCCGCCTGCCCAGATCCGGCCGCCCGCCCAGATCCGGCCGCCCGCCCGTATCCGGCCGCCCGCCCGTATCCGTATCAGGCCGGTCGGCCGCCCGCCCGGCCCGGGACTCGCTCAGCCGGCCCGCTCGTTCGGCGCGCCCGCACACTCAGTGCGGCTCCCGGATCGCCGCCGCCCCCGCCGTGCACAGGCCCAGCACCACCCAGCCGAACCACAGCCAGCCGTTCGACCCCAGTGCCACGGTGTAGGCGACCACCGCGACCAGAAACGCCACCGTGGTCAACGCCATCGCTTTCACGGAACCCGGCATCGCACGCCTCCCTTCCGCAGGCGCGTGCGCGCACCCGCCGACGAGGCGGAAGCCGTATCGCGGCCCTTCCTTCATGGTGACCCCACGGGCACCCCGCGCGCCACCACGCCTCTCGGCCCGCCGCGCGCCAGGCCGTTCACCACTCCCCGTCGGTCACGCGGCCCGGATCGTCGCCCAGGTGCTCGACCTGCTCCGGCTTCGGCGGCGCCCACGGCTGCTCGTCGTCGCCCAGCCAGTCACCGACCGGCCTGACCCCGGTCAACGGCTCGGTGGCGGCCAGATCCTCGCCGTCCGCGTCGTAGTAGTCGAACCACGGCAGCCCCGCCGCGTTGTACGCCGCCCGGTCCACCGGGGACGCGGGCGCCGGTTCTCCGGTGATCTCCCGCCACTGCGGGGCCGTCGCCAGATGGACGAAGACCCGGCCGGACGGCTTCTTCCGCCAGTCCTGCGCGGGCCGCTCGTCGCGGTACACCTCCTGGCGCATCCGGCCGCCCGCGCCGAGCCCCATCGCGGGCGCCGACCTGGCCGCCATCGGTGCGGGCGGCGGCACGGGACCCGCGCCAGGGGCCATCGACGGGAGCGCGGGTCCGCCGTACCCCCCGGCCGCCTGAGCCGACACACCCCACGGCCCGTTCGTCGTCACCGTCCTGCGGCTCTGCTCGGCGCGCCAGCGCGCCAGCGGCTCCTCGCGCAGCTCGAACACCTGGAGCTGCACCCCGCCCCAGACCTCCTCGCCGGAGACCTGCCCCTCCACGGTCGCCCCGAGCCCCAGGGGCACGGCCACGAACTGCCGGATCGTGCCGGGGCCGGAGTTGATGCCGTCCAGCCACGGCTGCCGGGGCAGCACCACGTAATTCTGCGGGTCGCGCGACAGCCGGTCGCTCCACGGCCGGCCCGACACCGCGCACACCTTCCCGACACCGACCTGGAGGGCGGCGGGCGCGGCCGAGGAGAAGCTGAGCCACATCGCCTCGCGCTGATACACCGGCAGCAGCACCCCGCCGTGCGCGCGCCACCGCTCCGGAGTCCGCCCGGCGAAGTCGCCCACGCGGCGCAGCGGGAAGGAGCCCAGGCCGGGCGGCAGCGGGTGCGTGCCCTTCTCGGGCAGCCGCAGCGTCCGCATGAAGCGGACCGTCACCCCGCCGGGCAGCTCCAGCGCCGCCCCCGAGATCCGTACCTGTTCGCCCATCCCGGGCCCCCCTCCGTCAGCCGCGACCGCGCGCCTCCAACGATGCCAAATACGCGTTGTACGCGACGAGTTCCGCGTCACCGTCGCGGTCCGCGGCCCGGTCGCCGCGCCGTGCCTGCCGCTGCTCGGAGGTGTACCACTGGAAGAGCAGCGCCACCAGCACGACGACCGACGGGATCTCGCTGAACGCCCAGGCGATGCCGCCCGCCGCCGTCTGGTCGCCGAGCGCGTCGATGCCCAGCGAGGCGGGCGGGTGCTCGAAGGTGGTCAGCATCGGCTCGCTGGCCATCATGACCGCGATGCCGAAGAACGCGTGGAAGGGCATCCCCGCGAACAGCTCCAGCATCCGCATCACATAACCGGGCCGGTGCGGCCCCGGGTCGACGCCCATGATCGGCCAGAAGAACAGCAGACCCACCAGCAGGAAGTGCACCATCATCGCGATGTGCCCGGTCCTGGTGTGCATCAGCGTGTCGAAGATCGGCGAGAAGTACAGCCCGTACAGGCTCGCGATGAACAGCGGGAGCGTGAAGGCCGGGTGCGTGATGATCCGCAGATACCGGCTGTGCAGCAGCTTCACCAGCAGCTCGCGCGGTCCGGTGCGGCCGCGCTCGGCGGCGGGCAGCGCCCGCAGCGTCAGCGTCACCGGGGCGCCCAGCAGGATCAGGATCGGCGAGAGCATGCTCAGCACCATGTGCTGCACCATGTGCACGCTGAACATGACCATGCCGTAGTCGTTGAGCTTGGTGCACATCACCAGAGCGACCGTCAGCACCCCTGTGACGAACGCCACGGTACGGCCGGGCGACCACGAGTCGCCGCGCCGCCGCAGCCGCAGCACACCCCAGCCGTAGAGGACCAGCGCCACCAGGCAGCCGATGAGGAAGAACGGATCGCCGCCGCTGAACGACAGCCCCCGGCCGAGGGTGAACGGCGGCAAGTCCATGTGCATGCCGTGTCCGCCGTGGTCCATCCGTCACTCTCCTGTCGCGCCGGGCCGCGTGCTGCCGGTCCGGCCCGTGCTCCGATTCGACCCTTGTGCCCGCTCCAGAGTAGAACCGCCCCCGGACGCCGATTCGGCCGGGGGCGGGGAGCGCCGACGCACGTGGTCGGAGCACGTCATGAAGCGTCAGGACACGCCACTCACAGCACGCACTCGGCCTCGACGTACCGCTCGGCGGGCACCGTCTTCAGGTGCTCAACGGCCTCCCCGAGCGGGACCAGCGTGATGTCGGTGCCGCGCAGCGCCGTCATCATGCCGAACCGGCCCTTGTGGACGGCCTCCACGGCGTGCCAGCCGAAGCGGGTGGCGAGAACGCGGTCGTACGCGGTGGGCGTGCCGCCGCGCTGGACGTGCCCGAGGATGACCGGCCTGGCCTCCTTGCCCAGCCGCTCCTCCAGCTCGACCGAGAGCTGGTTGGCGACGCCGCTGAACCGCTCGTGGCCGTAGATGTCGGTCGCGCCCGACGTGAAGTCCATGGTGCCCTCGCGCGGCTTGGCGCCCTCGGAGACCACCACGATCGCGAACTTCTTGCCCGCCTCGAAGCGCTGGCCGACGACCCGTGCCAGCTCCGACACGTCGAACGGCCGCTCCGGCACCAGGATCGCGTGCGCGCCCGCCGCCATCCCGGAGTGCAGCGCGATCCACCCGGTGTGCCGCCCCATGACCTCCACGATCAGCACCCGCTGGTGCGACTCGGCGGTGGTCTTGAGCCGGTCCAGGGCCTCGGTGGCCACCATCACGGCGGTGTCGAAGCCGAAGGTCACGTCCGTGGACGCGATGTCGTTGTCGATGGTCTTGGGCACACCGACGATGGGCAGGCCCGCGTCCGACAGCAGCCGGGCCGCCTTGAGGGTGCCCTCACCGCCGATCGGGATGATCGCGTCCAGGCCCAGGTCGGCCACGTGGCCCCTGGCCTGTTCGACCCCGCCGCGCAGGTGGGCGGGCTGGACCCGCGAGGAGCCGAGGATCGTGCCGCCGCGCGCGAGGATGCCGCTCACGGCATCGAGGTCCAGCTTGCGGTAGTCGCACTCGAGCAGGCCCTTCCACCCGTCGTGGAAGCCGATGACCTCGTCACTGTGGTCCACCACGGCGCGGTGCACCACGGACCGGATGACGGCGTTCAGCCCGGGGCAGTCGCCGCCGCTGGTCAGCACACCAATACGCATTGCTCTCGTTACTCCCGCAACTCGACCGGACGGCCGGACCCCGTCGTCCGGATGGATCGCAGCCAGCTTACCGAGAGCGGCTGTCACGCCTCCACGGCGACCGAACTGCGGACACCTGACGATTACTCAAACTCCGGGGAACGCCTGCGCAGCGTGACGGACCCACCTCGGACCCGCGCCGACGCACGACGCCCGCGCCCTCCTGCGAGGACACGGGCGCGGTACGGGTCAGGCGGCTCGGAACGGTGTCACGCGGGCTGTACGGCCGCCGCGATCCGCTCGGCGCGCAGCGCCTCGAACCACTGGTCGTCGACCGGCGGCAGCGCGTTGACGTCCAGCGCGAGCTTGATCAGCAGGTCGGCGATCTGCGGATTGCGGGCCATCACCGGACCGTGCATGTACGTGCCGAAGACCGTGTCGTTGAAGGCGCCCTCGGTGCCGTCCCCCGTGCCGTTGCCCTTGCCCATCCGCAGCCGGGCCAGCGGCCTGGCCTGCGGGCCGACATGGGTGACGCCCTGGTGGTTCTCGAAGCCGGTCAGCGGCGGCAGATTGAGGTGGGGGTCGATGTCGGCCAGGACGTCGCCGACGCACCGCTCGCCCTCGCCGCGCACGCTCACCACGTCGAGCAGGCCGAGGCCCGGCTCGGGGCGGCCCAGGTCGTTGACGAACTCGTGGCCGAGGATCTGGTAGCCCGCGCAGACCGAGAAGACGATCGCGCCGTTGGCGACCGCGCGGTTCAGCCCGCCGTCGCGGCGCAGCCGCTCCGCGGCCAGCCGCTGCGGGCGGTCCTCGCCGCCGCCGATCAGATAGATGTCACCGGACGTCGGCACCGGCTGGTCGGAGCGGACGTCGACCCGGGTGACCGGCACCCGGCGCTGCTGGGCGCGGCGCTCCACGACCAGCGCGTTGCCCTGGTCGCCGTAGGTGCTCAGCAGGTCGGGGTAGACCCACACCAGGCGGAGGCTGGACTCACTCATGCGTGCTTCTCCTTGTCCGTCGTCAGCAACGTGACGCGATGTGACGCGACGTGGTCGCGGTCAGTTGCCGACCCGGCGGCGCAGGTCCTGGAAGGCGGTGTAGTTGGCGATGGCCTCGATCCGGCCGGGCGGCGCGGAGCGCACCGCCTCGTCGAGGTTGGCGCAGACCCGGAACTGGAGCCCGGCGACCTCCAGGCGGACCGCGAGGTCCAGCTTGCGGTCGCCGATCACCATGATCGGGTGTCCGGCCAGCCGGGTGTAGTCCACGTCCCACAGCCAGGAGGTGTCGGTGCCGTCGGCGCCGCGCGCGTTGACCGACAGGATCACCGGGGTGGGCGGGCCGTCGATCAGCGAGAAGGTCTCCAGCCAGCCGGCCGGGTTCTTCGCCAGCAGCAGCCGCAGTTCGCGCTGCTGGAAGCTCACCACGTCGTACCGGCCCGCGACCGCCTGCACCGCGTACATCCGCTCCAGCGCGACCTTGGGGTCGATGCCGAAGGCCGCGGCGGCGGCGGCCGAGACCGCCGCGTTCGACTTGTTGGCGCGGCCCGGGAGCTGGAGGTGGATCGGCCAGGCGGAGCCGTGCGGGTCGATCACGTGGTCGCCGGACAGCGCCCAGGTCGGGGTGGGGCGGCGGAAGCCGCACTCGGCGCAGAACCAGTCCTCCGACGGGCGTTGCAGGACGCCGCCGCAGGACGGGCACGACCAGGCGTCGTCCTTCCACTCCTGGCCCGCCGCGACCCACACCACGGTCGGGCTGGAGGAGGCGGCCCAGGTGATCAGCGGGTCGTCGGCGTTGGCGATGATGATCGCCTCGACGCCTGCCAGGCCCTCGCGCCACTTCTCGGCCAGCATGCGGGTCTCGGCCGCGCGGTCGAGCTGGTCGCGGGAGAGGTTGAGCAGCGCGATGGCCTTGGGGGCGACGTCGCGGGCGACGCCCGCCAGGTACTTCTCGTCGACCTCGATCACGCCGAAGCGCGCCTCGGAGCCGCCCGCCAGCGCGGAGGTGATCCCCGCGGGCATGTTCGCGCCGAGCGCGTTGGAGACGACGGGGCCGCCCGCGCGCAGCGCCTCGGCCAGCAGCCGGGTGGTGGTGGTCTTGCCGTTGGTCGCCGACACCAGGATCACGTCGAGGTGCCGGGCGAGCCTGGCCAGCAGGTCGGGGTCGAATCTCAGCGCCACCTTGCCGCCGATCACCGAGCCGCTGCCACGGCCTGCCGCACGCGACACGCCCGCCGCCACCTTGCCCGCCGTCACGGCCAGTTTCGCCCGCGGCGACAGCGGCTCCGAGTTGCCTGCCATCGTCTCTCTTCCTCCTCGACTGCGACCGGCCCCGCTGCCCCGTGGCGGCTGGTTGTACGCCTCCGAGCGCCACTTGGGCGGCCGACAAGGTTCGGTCCCGGCTCAGCCTATCGACTCCGGGCCCCCGGACCGCACCGCGCCGCCCCGGTCGGACCGTGCGCCGAACTCCACGCGCACCGGGGGCATCCGCGCCACCGGCGCTGTCTGTGGGGACGGGTGCGGCCCGCTCGCGGTTCCTGATCCGCCGACCGCGTCACAGCCCCGGGCTGCCCGCCCGGTCGCCGGCCGCCGCGAGGCGGCCCCACAGCAGGTCGGCCAGGTGCCTGACCAGCAGGTCGCGGGAGAACGGCCGCTCGCCGAGCCACCAGTCGCCCGCCGCGTACATCATGCCGACGATGCCGTGTCCCCAGGCGCGGGCGAGCTGCTCCGAGTCGGGGCCGAGGTCGAGGCGTTCGGCGATCACCTCGGCCAGGTCCTCGCCCATGCGGCGCAGCAGCGGTACGGAGTGCCGTCCGGCGTCCAGTCCCTTGTCGCCGTCGGCGGGCGCCTCGGCCGGGTGCATCAGGAAGCGGTAGACCTGCGGGTGGGCCTCGATGGCGGACAGATACGCGTGCAAGGTGGCCTCGACGCGGTCCCTGCGGTCGCCGGGGGAGTCCAGCGCGGCCCGCAGGGTGGCCAGCAGCGCGTCGGTGTGCCGCTTGGCCAGCGCCCGGTACAGGCCGCTCTTGTCGCCGAAGTGCCGGTAGAGGATCGGCTTGGTGATGCCCGCCTCGGCGGCGATGGCGTTCATGGACGCCTCGGGCCCGTCCCGCAGGACGACGCGGTCGGCCGCTTCGAGCAGCTCCGCCCGGCGCCGCTCCGTGGCCGTCCGCTGGTCCTGCCGCTGGCCGGTGTCCACCCGCGCCTCCCCAATTGTTCGATTGCTGGTGGTCAGCGCAACGTAACACCCCGCCAGCCGCCCCCCGCGCGCGGCGGAATGAGTTGACATGGCCTACCGGTCGGTAACAGACTGCTGTTACCGCTAGTAACTGGCACGTGGAGGGGAAGATGGGCGACTTCACGCTCGAACTCAATGACGACCAGCAGTCCGTGCGCGACTGGATCCACGGCTTCGCCGCCGACGTGATGCGCCCGGCCGCCGCCGAATGGGACGAGCGCGAGGAGACCCCGTGGCCCATCATCCAGGAGGCCGCCAAGATCGGACTGTACTCGCTGGACTTCTACGCCCAGCAGTTCTTCGACCCCACGGGCCTGGGCATCCCGCTCACCATGGAAGAGCTGTTCTGGGGTGACGCGGGCATCGCCCTGTCCATCGTCGGCACCGGACTCGCCGCCGTCGGCGTCCTCGCCAACGGCACCGAGGAGCAGATCGGCACCTGGGTCCCGCAGATGTACGGCGACGCCGACGACGTCAAGCTCGCCGCCTTCTGCTCCTCCGAGCCCGACGCGGGCTCCGACGTCTCCGCGATGCGCACCCGCGCCGTCTACGACGAGGCCACCGGCGAGTGGGTGCTCAACGGCACCAAGACCTGGGCCACCAACGGCGGTATAGCCAACGTCCACGTCGTCGTCGCCGTGGTCGACCCGGAGCTGGGCACCAAGGGCCACGCCTCCTTCATCGTGCCCCCCGGCACCCCCGGCCTGTCCCAGGGGCAGAAGTTCAAGAAGCACGGCATCCGCGCCTCGCACACCGCCGAGGTCGTCCTGGAGGACGTACGGATTCCCGGCGACTGCCTGCTCGGCGGCAAGGACAAGCTCGACGAGCGGCTGGCACGGGCCCGCGAGCGGGCCAAGTCGGCCCATGGCGGCGAGCGGGTGAAGAACGCGGCGATGGCCACCTTCGAGGCCTCCCGCCCGGCGGTCGGCGCCATGGCCGTCGGCACGGCGCGCGCCGCGTACGAATACGCCCTCGAATACGCCACCGGCCGCGAGCAGTTCGGCCGCCCGATCATCGACAACCAGGGCGTCGCCTTCCAGCTCGCCGACATGCGCACCCAGATCGACGCCGCCCGCCTCCTGGTCTGGCGCGCCTCCTGGATGGCGACGGCGGGCAAGCCCTTCACCTCCGCCGAGGGCTCGATGTCCAAGCTCTTCGCCAGCGAGACCGCCAAGAAGGTCACCGCCCAGGCCATCCAGATCCTCGGCGGCAACGGCTACACCCGCGAGTACCCGGTGGAGCGCATGCACCGCGACAGCGCGATCTACACGATCTTCGAG
Organism: Streptomyces sp. NPDC087422; assembly: GCF_044744145.1. Taxonomy (NCBI): domain Bacteria; kingdom Bacillati; phylum Actinomycetota; class Actinomycetes; order Kitasatosporales; family Streptomycetaceae; genus Streptomyces; species Streptomyces sp. NPDC087422. Next base: position 283,806 of record NZ_JBIUXT010000007.1, read on the forward strand.
GGCACCAGCGAGATCCAGCGTCTGGTCATCGCCCGCACGCTGTCCGGGATGCCGCTGCGCTGAGGCGGCGCGACGGCACAGGGCTCAGGGGCGGACGCCGGGGGTGTCCGCCCCTGACGCATGTCCCGGCGGCCACCCCCTCGTTGGGCAGGGTGTACATCATCCGATACGCGCCGATTTCCGGCGCAAGCCCCGGGGAGGGCCGATGGCCGACCCGCAGTGGAAACGACTCATCGAACACGTCATGGCGGTCCCGGAACGCGTCTACGAGCACTGGAGCGGCGCCGACGGCTGGGACAACGACACCGAATTCGGCAAGGAGTACGGAGAGAACCGCGTCTCCTGGTGCGTGATCTTCGACTGGGACATGTACCACGACGTCGGTCTCGACCAGGCCGTCCCGAAGACCGACAACGTGACCGCGTTCAGCACATGGGCCCGACGCAAGGGCGCCTGGTCCGCGTACCCGAGCATCGGCGCCTGGGTGAATCTGGACGGCGGCGGGCACACCGAGATCGTCACCGGCTTCGACGAGCGCTACGTCCACACCAAGGGCGGCAACAGCGTGAAGGCCGGGGCCACCGACCGGGGCCAGGGCAACGGCGTGTGGTCGCACCGTGAACTGCGTCACGCCCAGCGCGTCACCGGCTACTTCGCGCCGCGCTTCCCCGACGGGATCTGCCCGCCGACCGCGGACCCCGCCGACCCGCGCGGCGGCACGGCGGTCGCCTCCTACCGAGTGCGCCCGATCGCCACCACGCACCCGGCGCCCGCGTTCCCCGGCCGTGAGTACTTCGTCCTCGGCGCGGTCAGCGACCACACCCTGCTGCTCCAGACCTGGCTGCAACGCGGCAACTGGGGCCCGCCGTACAAGGTCGGCCCGTCCCGCACCATGACCGCGCTCGACCTGACCAAGGTCAAGGCCCTCCAGCGGCACTACGTCGCCGCGCTCGGCCCGGCGGACGGCGCCGTCGGGCCGCTGACCTGGCTGTACGCCTACGAGGTCGCGTACGGCCTGCGCGCGAGATGACCGCCGCCGCCCGGCGCGGCCCCGCGTGACTAGTCCCCGTCGTTGCGGTAACCGCGCAACAGGAACCAGGCGAGGAACACCACACCGACCACCGAGACGACGATGATGCTGCGCATCACCGGACCGGGGCCGGGCGAATTCGACATCGCGAACGTCGTGACGTCGTGGAACGCGCCGAGATCCATGTGGGTATGCATGGGGGTACTCCTTATGGTCCGGCTGCCCAGGGTAGACCCGCGCCCCGAGCCGTCCGCGCTCCGGGTCGGCCCGCGCGCCGACCCGGAGCGCGCGCCCAGGCCAGTGGCCGGAATGCGGGCAAAGCGGCACCAGTGTGTCCGGGCGGTCACCGCACGCGCACGTCGTCTGGTTCAATAGGACACATGGCCAGCACTACTGACTCCGGGACAGGTCGCGACGACCTCGAACCCTTCTGGCCGTCCCGGCAGGAGCACCACTTCGACCGCTGGTGTTGCCGCGCGACCCCCGCGCGGACCCGCGTCCTGAGCTGACCCCGCCGCACCGGCCTCCGAGCCGCTGCCCGCAGCCACCGGTCCCCGCGCAATACGGCGTCCTGACGACCCCATCGCGCGAAAGAGCCGAATCATGTCGAACCTGCCGAACGTCCACTCCCTTTCCACGCTGCCCGCCCGACCGGGCGGCGCGCCCTCCTCCGGCGGCGCTCCGGCCGTCAACCGGCAGCGACTGCGCGCCGTACGCCCCGACGAGGTGCCGCCCGCACCGGACTTCCTGCCGCCCGGCGCCACCTGGCTGCCCGCGCCGGGGCATGTGCTGCCCACCATCCCCGGCGGCGCCCCGATGGTCGGTTACCTGGTGCTCGTCCCGGCCGAGCAGGTCCCGACCGCCGTCCCCGCCCCGGCCCCCGAGTTCCGCACCGGCCGGGCGGAGACCTCCGACCCGCTGTCCCAGGTGCCGATCAGCATCGACGACGAGCGCCGCACCGCCGCGGTCGACGGTCGCCAACTCGACCTGACCTACCTGGAGTTCGAACTGCTCGCGCACCTCGTCGCGCACCCGCACCGGGTGCACTCGCGCGACCAGCTCGTGACCACGGTCTGGGGATACGGGCATGTCGGCGACGGCCGCACGGTCGACGTCCACGTCGCCCGGCTGCGCCGCAAGCTCGGCGCGGAGCACCGCGCCAGCATCGTGACGGTGCGCCGGGTCGGCTACAAGTACGCCCCCGCCGCGCCGGTATCGACCGCGGGCGCGACCGCGGCTACGGCACGACCGTGACCGGCCACCGTCCGGCTTTCACGAGCCGGACGGCGACCGAGCCGACGAACCGGTGCCCGGCGCGCTCCGAGGCGCCCACCACGACCGCGTCCGCGGTGAGCTGTTCCGCGGCCGTGGTCAGGCCGTTGTAGGGGTCGCCGCGGAAGGTGTGGAACTCCCACCGCACCGTGAACGTCCCCTGCAACCGCTCGACGGAGTCGCGGATCTCCGCCATGAGCTGCTCGGCGATCCCGGTGTCGACCTCCGACACCGGGACCCCGAGGGCGGCGCCGGTCGGCATGTACGGCTGCACGTAGACCAGGGCGAGCAGCGCGTGCTGCCGCCGCGCGAGCCCCGCCGCGTACGCGGCGGCCCGCCACGACGTGTCGGAGCCGTCCAGTCCGGCGAGGATGACCTTCGGTCCGTCCGTGCCGCGCTCGAAGTGCGCCGGCAGCTTCTGCTCTTCCACGCGCGCCAGGCTATCGGCCTCCGGCCTGCGGTTTCATCCCCCGGCACGCAGCGTTCTCACTCCAATGGGCGCATTGCCACGACATGTGCACCTTTGCGGGGCACGCTGTGCGAGAGGAGTGAAACAGGCGGCGGTCCCGCGCCGGAGCCGCGCACCCCACGGGTGCGGTCGGCGTACCCGCGACGGCTCGCCGCCCACGCCGCTACCGGGGAGGTTTGTGATGCCGAGCGTGTCCACGAACGTGTTCGTGTCGAGGCCGACCACGGAGGTCTTCGACTTCCTCGCCGACGCCCGCAATCTCGCCCTGTGGAGCTCGGGGGTGGCCTTCGTCGACTCAGCGCCGGTCCCGCCGGGTGTGAACGCGGAGTACCGCTACCGCTACCCCGGACGGCGCAGACCGCACCGGCTGGTCTGCGCCGCCTTCGAACCGGGCCGCCGGATAGTCTTCCGCGGCCAGCGTATGTGGTGCCCGCTGGGCACCCAGGTGCCCGTGTACGGCTTCGAGCTCGCCCCGCACGCCGACGGCACGCTGGTGCGGCTGTCGGTCACCAGCTCGCTGCGCGCGGCCCTCGTCCTGCTCGCCCCGGTCGTGGCCATGGCCTGGCGCCGTGACCTGCCCGCGGACGCCAGGAAATTCTGCGATCTGCTCGGCGGCTCCCGCGCCCCGGCCGCCCCGCTGCACGCTCCCGTGTCCGCTCCCGCGGTCGCCTCGGCCCCCGAGGACCCGGCGCGGTCCACGTCCGCGCCGAGTGGCTTTGACTTCGCTCATTGAGTGTTAAACTAATAATGTGAAGACGTTCGCACACGTTCTTCACCCTTTACTGCCCCGGCCTGGTCCCCCCGTCCCGGCCGGGGCTCCTCCATGTCCGGACCCGCTCCGGGCCCGCCCCGAACCCGCTCCGGGCTCGTTCCCGCCTGTGCCCGGCCCGCGCCGGCCCGCCTCGGGGGCCGACTGTCAGACCCTCGTCGTACGGTGCGGACATGAACGACGCACATGAGCCGCGAATTCGCATCGAGCCCTGGTCGGCGGACGACCTGTGGCTGCTCCGCAGGACGAACACACCCGAGATGACCGAGCACCTCGGCGGACCGGAGACCGAGGAGCAACTGCTCTCCCGGCACCAGCGCTACCAGGACATCGAGAAGACCGGCGGCAGGATGTACCGCGTGGTGCTCGTCCCGGACGGCGAGGTCGCCGGTTCCATCGGCTTCTGGGAACAGACGTGGCGGGGCGGGAAGGTCTACGAGACCGGCTGGGCGATCCTCCCGGAGTTCCAGGGCCGGGGCCTGGCGGCGGACGCCGCCCGCGCGGTGACCGAGGCGGCCAGAGCCGCCGGTGCCCACCGCCACCTGCACGCCTTCCCCAAGGTCAGCCACCCGGCGTCGAACGCCGTCTGCCGCAAGGCCGGATTCACGTTGCTGGGCGAGGCCGACTTCGAGTACCCCAAGGGCAACCCGATCACGTGCCACGACTGGGTGATCGACCTGACGCCGGACGCCCCTGAGGCTGACCCGGCCGGGGCTCCCACGACGACCGGCTGACGGTCGCAGGGCGTTCGCGGGACGCCGCGGGCCGTCAGGAACCGGCGGCCCGCAGTTGGGGAACGATCTGCTGCCGTACGTAACCGCGCACGTCCTGGCCGCGCAGGCCGCCCCGAATCACCGTCACCGAGTGCGCGGCGGCGGCCTTCCGCAGCCGACGCGCGGCCAGCGGGCCCACACCGCCGCCGATCACCAGCGCCGTCACACCGCCCGCGCCGATCAGGGAGACGGCGTCGCGCGCGCCGGTGACGCCACGCGCGTCGAAACCCTCCTCGCGAAGGACCGTGGTCGCGGAGCTGACAATGCTCTCCATACGGCCGATTACCACAACGGTCATGCTTAGCTGCTGCCCATCCACACCCCGCACACACCCGGCTGGCGCTCATCCGCCACCACCGCACCGAGGAGACCCCGTGCGCCCACTGACCCCGACCACTCTGGTCACCGCCGCAGCCCTCGCCACCACGCTCGCGGTCGGCGGCGCCGGCGCCGGTCCCGCTCCCGGCTCGGGTACGGCGCAGCCCCGGCCCGTGGCGAACCTCCCGCAGATCATGAAGGACACCGGCGGCGGCACCCAGCTCGTCACCGCGAGCGCCCCCACCCTCGGCTCCACCAGCGGCACCCTCACCTGGTGGGAGAAACAGAGCGGCGGCTGGAAGGCCGTCGGCACCGCACCCGCCCGCTTCGGCGCCCACGGCCTGGCCGACGGCGCGACCCGCACCCAGAACACCAGCACCACGCCCACCGGCCTCTACGGCCTGCCGCTCGCCTTCGGCAACGCCGCCGCGCCCGCGGGCACCGCCCTGCCGTACCGCGCGGTCACCCCGACCGCCTGGTGGTGCGAGGACACCCAGTCGACCTCCTACAACCGCTGGGTCGACCCGCTGCCGAAGGACTGCCGGGGCACCGAGTCCGAGCGCCTGGCCGACTACCCCGGGCAGTACGCGCACGCCGTCCTGATCGACTTCAACTACGCCAAGCCGGTCAAGGGCCGCGGCGCCGGCATCTTCCTGCACGTCAACGGCAGCGGCGCGACGGCCGGTTGCGTCTCGGTACCCGCCGACGCGATGAGCCGGATCCTCGCGTGGCTGCGGCCCGCGGCGCAGCCGCACATCGCCATCGGCACCGTGGACGGCGGCACGGCATTGACCGGCTACTGACCCCCTGGCGCGCTGTTGGGTGACGCTACCGCCCCGTACCGTAGGGCACAGGCGCAACACCAGTGACGCGAAGGGGAATTGCCGTGTCGTTCGCAGAGGACCGGTCGCAGGCCGTGGAAGACGTCGTCCACGCGTGGACGCACGGCACCGACTGCCTGTTACGCGAGGCCGACGGCGGCTCGGGGGAGACGGTCGGGACGGAGACGGGGCCCAGGATGCTCTCGCACGCGGAAGCCGTGCAGATCGTCCACGCCCAGCTCGTCCTGATCGCCCTCGGAGCCGACCTCGGCCGCCTCCAGACGACCGCGAGGACCTGCTACCGCACCGCGGTCGACACGCGACTCGAACGGCCGGAGGACGCCCGCGCCTATGCCAGGGCCGCCGATCTGTGCGAGCGCGCCGCCCGGCTGGTGGTCGACGCGGGAGCCGCGGGCGACGACCGGGCCAGGCGCCGCCTGCTCGCCGTCGCCGAGCACGACACCGCCGTGGCGACCGGAGCCGTGGACCCCGAGGTCGCCGACCGCGCCCGCCGCGTCCTGGAGTCCGCGCTCAGCGAGGCCGAGAACAGGGCCGCCCGCGACACCGCGCCCCAGCAGCGCGGCCCGCGCTATCCCGGCCCGACCTACGACGAGACCACCGGACGGCACCGCGTGGGCGTCGGCGCGACCGGCGAGCCCGCCTACTGGCAGCTCAACACCCCCGGCTCCGGCATGGAGAGCGGCCTGATCTGCGGCGCGCCCGGCAGCGGCAAGAGCAGCTTCCTGCTGATGGTGCTCTACGAGGCCGCGCGCCGCGAGGAGTTCACGCTGTGGCTGGCCGACCCCGGCGGCCGGCACGACACCCCGGCGCCGATCGCCGAGGCCGCCGCCCGTACCGCCGCCACCCGCGAGCAGACCGTGGACCTGCTGCGCGACGCGGTGGCGGTGATCGCCGACCGCGCCCGCCACCACGGCCCGGTCCCCGACCCCACCGACACCTGGCAGGGCATCGTGCTCGCCGTCGAGGACTGCCGACTCGTCTTCGCCGACGACCTGGAGGCCACCCGGCTCGCCGAGCGTGTCGTCGCCGTCGGCGGCCGGTTCGGCGTGGCGCTGGTCGTGACCGCGCCCGACGCCGACCTCGCGTCCTTCGGCGGGAGCCTCGCGCTGCGCGCCGGGCTCGCCAGGACCAACTGCTTCCCGCTCGGCCCCGGCGGACGGCAGATGCTCACCGCGCTCGGCCGCGCGGTCTGACGGCCAACCGCCCCCGGCCGGACGTCGGTTGCCGGACCGCCCTCGGCCGGCTCTCGTCCGCCGACCGCCGGATCTGACACTCCTCTGACACGCGCCTGGCCCTTTCCGGAAGGTCGGGCGGTGCATCTGTGGTTCCTGACCGAGACCTGAAGCCGGGGATCTTGTGACGGACCGGCGGACCGAAGAACCTGGTAGTCAGGATCCGGTGCGGTGTCGGCGAAAGCCCCCGGCGCGGTCCTTTCTCTCGGAATCTCTACGAATCTTCACGAATCTCGCGGATTCTCCCTGATTCTCTTTGATTCTCTCCGAACGACCATGGCGACCGTCCCCTGACGTCCGGGTGCGGCGCCTGAATCGCGTTGTCGGGCTCTGTGGTGTGGGAGGTGTGGACGATGGCAGGTGCGATGTCGTCGAACGCGGTGGCGGCCGGGACCGTCGCCGCCGGAAATACGGTGGCGCCGCCGGATGAACGGGTGGGCGAACCGGCCCCGTTGAGCAGACTGATGTCACTGCACCAGGCGCACCCGGTGGACGGCCGGTCACTGCGGACGGTGTGCGGGATGTTCGTGACCGGCGTGACGGTGATCACCAGCGGCGAGGACGGCAACGCCGAGGGCACCACGGTGAACTCGTTCACCTCGGTCTCCCTCGACCCGCCGCTGGTGCTGTTCTGCCTGCACAACGAGTCCCGACTGCGGTCCGTCGTGCGGGAGTCGGGGAAATTCGTCGTCAACTTCCTCCAGGGGCAGCAGGAGGGCGTGGCCCGCGCCTTCGCGGGCAAGGGCACCGCGGAGATCCACGACGTGGCCAACCACCCGTCGGTGACGGGCGTTCCGGTGCTCAGCGAGGCGCTGGCGTTCCTGTCCTGCCACCTGGTCGAGGAGTTCGACGGCGGCGACCACACGATCTTCCTCGGCCGCGTGGTCGAGTTGGGCGTGCCCCGGCAGCACCAGGAGCCGCTGGTCTTCTTCCGCGGCTGGCTCGGCGCGCTGGAGGAGGAACTGCGCGGCGTGCACCCCATCATCGACGGCTGACCGCCCCGCCCGTTCCCTGTCTCCTTGGCACGGCGGTGCGTCGCACGGCGGTATTTCGCGACGCCCCGCGGTCTTCCGCGTGGATCCGAGGTGATCCGCGCTGTTCGTGTTCCTGACGTTTCTGCGAGTTCCCGAATTCGACCGGTGGAGGGTGTGATGGGCGTGGATTCCGGCAAGGTCGTCCGACTGGAGGACGTCGTACCGATCACATACGGCGGAGGCGAGGAGACCCGCTTCCTGCTGCGCGGCTCGGACACCAGCGGCCGTTCCTCGTTCTACGAGGTCCGGATGCCCGCGGGGGAGGGCTCGGTGTGGCATGTGCACCATGACACCGACGAGTCCTTCTACGTCCTCGAGGGCGAATTCGAGGTCAAGGTCGGCGAGGAGATCCACAAGGCGCCCGCCGGGACGATGGTGCACGGCCCGCGCGGCGTGTGGCACTCCTTCTTCAACGTGGGCGAGACCACGGGGCTCATGCTCTGCACGATGACGCCCGGCGGCATCGAGCTGTTCTTCGAGGAGCTGAGCGAGGTGCTGACCCGCCCCGAGCGGCCCGACTGGGACACGATCAAGGCGGTCGGCGAGCGGCACGGCATCACCGCCGCCCGGCCGCAGGGCGGACCGCACGGCGGCCCGCCGGTCAGCGCGCCGCAGTAGTCCGTACCGTCGCGCACCGTCCTCGCGACGGGGGTCGGGAGCCGCCGGGTGACCGGCGCCCTGCGCGCCGTCGGGTGACGGGGGGCGGCCGGTCCGGGGGATTCACCCGGCGGCTCCCGGGCCTAGGGGGTGTCCGCGCGCCGTCCGGCGTCCCGGGGGTGCGCGTCCTCCTGCTCGGGGTCCAGCTCCGGCTCGGGCACCGTGTCCGGCGCGAGCCGCGGCGCGCCCGTCGGCTCACCGCTCTCGTCGAGCCGGACCCGGGAGAGCTTGTCGGGGTTGGTGACCAGGTAGATGTCGGTGATCTGGTCGTTGCTCGGGTTGAGATCCATGACCATGACCGCGTACGGCGAGTCGCCGGAGAAGACGACGGCCGACGGGTCGCCGTTGACCTGCTGGTAGCGGATGTCCAGCGACTCGGGCAGTCGGCTGGTGGCGTAGCCGTTGAGGAAGCGGGCGACCTTGTCCCGGCCGTTGACCGGCCGGAGCGCGGAGCGGACCTTGCCGCCGCCGTCGGTCCACATCGTCACGTCCGGCGCGAGCAGGCTCATCAGCTCGGCGATGTCGCCGCCGAGCGCGGCGGCCACGAACCGCTCGGTGACCTGCTGCTGGAGGTGCGGATCGGCCTGGTAGCGGGGCCGCCTGGCCTGGACGTGCTCGCGGGCCCGGTGCGCGAGCTGCCGGATCGCGGACGGGCTGCGTCCCAGGATCTCGGCGATCTCCGTGTGCGCGTAGCCGAACACCTCGTGCAGGACGAAGACCGCCCGCTCCAGCGGCGTCAGCGTTTCCAGCACCACGAGCAGCGCCATGGACACCGACTCGGTGCGCAGCGCGGACTCCGCGGCGTCCACGGCCTGCGCGCCCTGCGGGCTGTCGAGGGCGTCGGGCGTACGGGTCAGCAGCGGCTCGGGCAGCCAGGGGCCGATGTACGTCTCGCGGCGACGGCTGATCGTCGCCTGCCGGGCGAGCGCCTGGTTGACCGCGATCCGCACCAGGTACGCGCGCGGGTTGTCGATCTCCTCGGCGTCCGGCTGGCGGACCCGGCGGGCCCAGGCCAGCCAGGTCTCCTGGAGGACGTCCTCGGTGTCGGAGACACTGCCGAGCAGGTTGTAGACCACCGAGAACAGGAGTTCCCGATGGCCGACGAACACCTCGGTCGCGCGGTCACCAGCAGCCGAGGGGAGCTGAGCCGGAGTGTCGGACACGATGTGAGCCTCCCGTGATGCGTTTCACCTATGAGGTACCGCGGACCCGAAAGCGTGACACTCGCGCCGCGAAATGTGACGCGCGTCTCTTTCACCTGCGATATTCCGGCGCGACCCACCGATCTCCATGAGTGCTGGAATGATCACACGGTGCCACGATGTCACATCGACCGTGGCCCGAAGCTCTTTATCCGCGGGGCCGGACACGGTCTGGCGGTGGCCCGGACGCCGGGCCCGGAGGGGAGCCTCCGGACCGTCGAGGCTCCGAGCGGTCATCCCGATCCCCGGGGGGCCGATAACGACATTCGTACGAAGAAAGTGGTGGGCCGTCGTGGCCGAGTCGAAAGACCCGAACGTGGACATCGATTTCACCGTCATGTATGCGACGCACAAGGCGTTCCGACGCGACCTGCGCCGGCTGGCGACCGCGGTGGCCGCCGGTCAGGCGACGGCGCCGCAGGTGCGCGCGGGGTGGGACAACTTCAATCACCAGCTCCACAACCACCACGCGGTCGAGGACCGGGCGCTGTGGCCGCAGGTGGAGGCCAAGATCGCCGACCGTCCCGACGATCAGCGGCTGATGAAGGAAATGGAAGAGGAGCACGCCGAGCTGGGCCCGCGCATCGAAGCGGTGGACACCGCGATCAAGGGCGGCGGAGGCGACCTGGCCGCGCTGATCGAGGACCTTTACCAGGTGATGGACGGCCACTTCACGCACGAGGAGGAGGCCGCGCTGCCGCTGATCCAGGACGTGCTGTCGCCCGCCGAATGGCGCACCTTCGGGCTCGCCAACGCCAAGAACCTCGGCATCAGCGGCGTCAGCGTCTACATCCCCTGGGTCATCGACGACGCGACGCCGGACGACCAGAAGCGGTTCCTCGGGTCCTTCCCGCCGCCGCTGCGCGTCGTCAACAAGCTGATCTGGCAGCGCGGTTACGCGAAGAAGGAGCTGTTCAAGGTCTGACCGGACCCGGGCACCGACGACCGGGCGCCTGAACGGCCGGAATCGGCGGGCACCGCGCCACCGGGCGCGGTGTCCATGCTCGGGCGCGGTGTCCATGCTCGGGCACTGCGGAAAGGCGTGGCCATGGACAGCACGGCGATCGTGGAGCGGGCCCGACCGGCCCCGCCCGCCCGCCGCACCGGGCGGGTGCCCGGCGCGGCCGAGCTGCTGCGGAGGGTGCCGTGACCGGCGCTGTGGTGGTGACAGGTCTGGGCATCGTCTCGCCCGTGGGACTGGGCGCCCGCGACTACTGGGCGCAGGCGTGCGGGAGCGGGCGCGGCGCCGGACGGCACGGCGAGGCCCGTACGGCGGGCGAACCCGCCTGGCAGACCGCCGCCCTCCTCGACCCCGCTCCGGGCGACCAACTGTGGGGCAGGCCCGCGCCGCAGGCCGATCGGATGGCCCGGCTCGCGCTGGCCGCAGCGGACTGGGCGCTGGCCGACGCGGGCATCCGCCCGCAGGACCTGCCCGACTTCGGCCCCGACGCGGTGACGGCCGTCACCGCCGCGGCTGCCGCCGCCGCGGCTCCCGGCGGGCGGTACGGCGAGGGCCGCGGGCCCGGCTTCGGCGCCCGTTTCCGGGCCGGCACCGGCACCGGCGGACCGCGCGGCCAGGCCGGGCGGCAGAGCGGCGCGTACCGCTCCTTCGCCTGGTTCTACGCCGTCAGCAGCGGCCAGATCTCGATCAGGGACGGCATGAAGGGCCTGGACGCCGTGGCGCACGCCCGGCGGCAGATCCGGCAGGGCGGACGGCTCATCGTCTCCGGCGGTGTGGACGCGCCGGTCTGCCCCGCCACCTGGAGCGCGCACACCCCGCCGCCCGCCGCCCGGCCCGGCGGCGGAGCGCTGCTGGTACTGGAGACCGCGCACGCGGCCCTGGCCCGCGGCGCCAAGATCTACGGCGAGGTCGCCGGATACGGCGCGACCTTCGACCCCGACCCGAGCGGCGGACGCGAACCGGGCCTGCGGCGCGCGGTGGAACTGGCCCTGTGCGACGCGGGAGCCGTCCCAGGCGAGGTGGACGCGGTGTTCGTCCCCGGCCTCGACGCGGCCGAATCGGCCGCCGTCACCGCGGTGTTCGGCGTGCACGCCGTACCCGTCACCGCGCCCCGCACCATGACCGGGCGCCGCTACCCGGGCACGGCCGCGCCGCTGGACCTGGCGGCAGCCCTGCTCGCCATGGAGGAGGGCCTGATCCCGCCGACCGCGGACGATCTGCCGTCCCCCGGCTACGACCTCAATCTGGTCCTGTCGCCGCGCACCGCGGAACTGCGCACCACGCTGGTGGTGGCCCGCGGCCACGGCGGCTTCAACTCCGCCGTCGTGCTGCGCACCCTGGACTGACCGCACCGCCCCGCGACAGCGCGGCGAGCAGCAGCACCGCACCGACCCCGTGACGTCCCCTCTCCCGCACCGGGAGCCGGGGACGTTTTCGCGTGCCCCGACACATTCCTACCCGGGAGGGACGAAGCAGCATGAACACAACCGCCCAACAGGCCCAGTCCAATGAGAAGTTCGATGTGGCGATCCTCGGCGCGGGAATGGCCGGCGGTCTGCTGGGCTCGGTGCTGGCCCGCAACGGGGTGAAGGTCCTGCTCATCGACGCGGGCGTGCACCCGCGCTTCGCGGTGGGGGAGTCCACCATCCCGTACACCTCGTCGATGACCCGGATCATCGCCGAGCGCTACCAGGTGCCCGAGATCGAGCCGCTGGCCAGCTTCAAGGGCATCCAGGAGAAGATCGCCCCGTCGTGCGGGCGCAAGCAGAACTTCGGCTTCGTCTACCACGTCGAAGGGCAGCCGCAGGACCCCGAGCAGATCAACCAGCTCGTGGTGCCCGAGTGGCAGCGCACCGAGACGCACCTGTTCCGGCAGGACGTGGACGCCTATCTGTTCAACCTCGCCGTGAAGTACGGCGCGGTGCCCAAGGTCGCCACGAAGATCGCCGACATCGAGGTGTTCCCCGAGCACGGGGTGCTGCTGAGGTCCGACAAGGGCGAGGAATTCCACGCCAGTTACCTCATCGACGGCAGCGGCTTCCGGTCGCCGGTCGCGGAGAAGTTCGGGCTGCGCGAGACCCCGACCCGCGCCAGGGCGCACTCGCGCTCGCTGTTCACGCACATGGTCGGCGTCACACCCTTCGACGACGCGAAGGCGGCCCGCTCGCACAAGCAGCCCAGCCCCTGGCACAACGGCACCCTGCACCACGTCTTCGACGGCGGCTGGCTCTGGGTGATCCCGTTCGACAACCACGACGGCGCCCTCAACCCGCTGTGCAGCGTGGGCCTGCAACTGGACGAGCGCAAATTCCCCGCCGAGCCCGGCGTCTCCGCGCAGGAGCAGTTCGACCAGTTCCTGGAGCGGTACCCCGAGATCGCCGAGCAGTTCACCGATGCCACCGCCGTACGCCCGTGGGTGGCCACCGGCCGGCTCCAGTACTCCGCGACGCAGACCGTCGGCGAGCGCTACTGTCTGACCGCGCACGCCGCCGGATTCATCGACGCGCTGTACTCGCGCGGCCTGACCAACACCCTCGAGGTCGTCAACGCCCTCGCCTGGCGGCTGATCGAGGCGTCCAAGGACGGCGACTGGTCCGTCGAGCGGTTCGCGTATGTCGACAGCCTCCAGCAGGGCCTGTTCGACATCCACGACGACCTCGTCTACTGCTCCTTCGTCGGCTTCCGCGACTACGACCTGTGGAACGCGGTCATCCGGGTGTGGGAGTCGACCAGCATCCTGCCGACGGTCACCATCGACCGGGCGTACCGCACCTTCATGGCCGACCCCGAGCGCGACGAGCAGGTCTTCCGCGACCTGGAGAAGCGCGATGTGCCCGGACTCCCGGCCCCGGTCGGCCAGGACATATCGGAGCTGCTCGGCTTCACCCGCTCCATCTGCCAGCAGGTCGAGGCGGGCACGCTGGAGGCCAAGGCCGGCGCGGCCCAGCTCTTCGAGCGGCTGCGGACGTCCGAATTCCTCCCCGCCCCCTTCGAGTTGGGCTCGCCCGACAACAGGTGCTTCGAGGCCACCCCGGCGGTGATCCAGAGCGCCGTCGAATGGGCCGGTACGGACGCGCCCGCGCACATCGCGCAGCTCTTCGCGCGCTGAGCCCTCGCCGTACCCAGGTCGTCGAGCGCCGCCGTACGCAGGGCCCCCCGCCGTACGCATCGCAGACGTACCGCACCCGCGACAGCGCCGCCGGACGCCTCCTGACGGGCCGTCCGGCGGCGCGTCCCTGCCCGTGGCCCCGTTCGCCGGAGGCAACTTCCTTTCAGACAGGAGTCAGACGTGGACGAGAAGGTGGACGAGAAGGTGCACGAGAGGGACAGCACGGACGCGGGCGGAGCCGCTGCCCTGGACACCGATGTGATCATCGTGGGGGCGGGGCCCACCGGGCTGATGCTCGCCGGTGAACTGCTGCTGGGCGGCGCCCGGGTGATCGTCGTGGAACGCCTGGACGAACCCACCGGGCAGTCGCGCGGCCTGGGCTTCACCGCCCGCGCCATGGAGGTGTTCGACCAGCGCGGGCTGCTGCCCGCCTTCGGCGGCCCCGACGGCACTCTGGAGATCTCCCCGGTCGGCCACTTCGGCGGCCTGGTCTTCGACTACACGGTGCTGGAGGGCGCGCACTTCGGCGCCCGCGGCATCCCGCAGTCGCTCACCGAGTCCGTGCTGGAGGCGTGGGCCGTGGGCCTGGGCGCCGACATCCGCCGCGGCTGGGAATTCCTCGAAGTCGCCGACGGGGAAGGGGCGGTGACCCTCACCGCGGGGACCGCGGACGGCGTACGCCACCTGCGCGCCTCGTACCTGGTCGGCTGCGACGGCGGAAAGAGCGCGGTCCGCAAGGCCGTCGGCTTCGACTTCCCCGGCACCGACCCGACCCGCGGCATGTACCTCGCCGACGTGGTCGGCTGCGGGCTGCGCCCGCGATTCCTCGGCGAGCGGCTGCCCGGCGGCATGATCATGGCCGCGCCGCTGGGCGAGAACGTCGACCGGGTCATCGTGGTCGAGAACGGCACCCCGCCGCCGGACCGCACCGAGGAGCCGACCTTCGCCGAAGTGGCAGGTGCCTGGCAGCGGATCACGGGCGAGGACATCAGCGCCGGTACCGCCGACTGGGTCGGCTCGTTCACCGACGCCAACCGGCTGGTCACCGAATACCGCCGCGGGCGCGTGCTGTTGGCGGGCGACGCCGCCCACATCCACCTGCCCGCGGGCGGCCAGGGCCTGAGCACCGGCGTGCAGGACGCGGCCAACCTCGGCTGGAAGCTGGCCGCGGTCGTCACCGGCTGGGCGCCCGAGGGTCTTCTCGACACCTACCACGCCGAGCGGCACCGGGTCGGTGAGCGGCTGATGATGAACACCGCCACCCAGGGCATGGTCTACGTCGGCGGTCCCGAAATGGACCCGATCCGCGAGATGTTCGCCGAGCTGATCGAGTACGACGAGGTCAAGCGGCACCTCGCGGGCACCGTCAGCGGCCTCGACATCCGCTACGACTTCGGCGCGAAGGACGACGACCACCCGCTGACCGGACGCCGGCTGACCCCGCTGAAGGTCGACACCGACGGCGGCGGCACCGACACCACGGAACTGCTGCACACCGCGCAGGGCGTGCTCGTCGACCTCGCCGACGCGGCGGCCGTGCGCGCGGTCGCCGCGCCCTGGAAGAGCCGCGTCCTGACCGTCAGCGGCACGGTCGCCGAGCCCGAGGGGCTGTCCGCACGGGAGTTGGCGGGGGCCACCGCGGTCCTGCTCCGGCCCGACGGACATGTCGCCTGGGTCTCGACGGGCGGTGAGGACGGCCTGGCCGAGGCGCTCCAGCGGTGGTTCGGCGCGCCCGAGACGGGCGCGTGAGTTCCAGCCTCCGACCGGAGGGCGCCGACCGTTCGAGGGCCGGCGCCCTCCGCCAACCGAAGGGCGGGGCACGGCGGTCCGCGGGCGGGCCCTTCCGGTCGCTGGCCGTCCGCAACTTCCGGCTCTTCGCGCTCGGCCAGGTCGTCTCGGCGGCCGGCACCTGGATGATGGTGGTCGCGCAGGACTGGGCGGTCCTCTCGCTCACCGACAACTCACCCACCGCGCTCGGCTTGGTGACGGCCCTTCAGTTCACCCCGGTCCTGCTCCTCGCGCTGTACGGCGGGCGGCTCGCCGACCGCCACGACAAGCGCGCGCTGCTCGTCGCCGCCAACCTGGTCTGCGGTGTGCTCGCCGCCCTGCTCGCGCCCCTGATGCTCACCGGGACGCTGCGGCTGTGGCATCTGTATCTGTTCGCCCTCGGCCTCGGCACCGCGAGCGCCGTGGAGATCCCCACCCGCATGTCGTTCGTGCGCGAGATGGTCGGCCCCGAACTGCTGCCCAACGCCTCGGCGTTGAGCGCGGCGTACTTCAACGTCGCACGGGTGGCGGGGCCCGCCTTCGGCGGCCTGCTCGTCGGCTGGCTCGGCACCGGACCCGTCGTCCTGCTCAACGCCGTCAGCTATCTGGCCACGGTCGTCGCGCTGCGGATGATGCGGCCCGCCGAACTGCACCGCGGGCCGCCGGGCGCAGCCCGCGCCCGCGTGATCGACGGCCTGCGCTACACCGCGAGCCGCCCCGACCTGCTGCTGCCGCTCGCCCTGGTCGCCGTCATCGGCCTGGCCGGGTTCAACTTCCAGCTCACGCTGCCGCTGGTGGCCAAGACGGTCTTCCACACCTCCGCGGCCTCCTTCGGACTGCTCACCACGGCGCTGGCGGCCGGATCACTGCTGGCGGCGCTGGTCACCACCTCGCGTACGACCCGGCCGAGCGGACGGCTGGTGACCGGCTCCGCGCTGGCCTTCGGCGCGGCCGAGACCGCGGCGGGCTGGGCGCCGAACTACCTGAGCGAGCTGCTGCTGCTCGCGGTCACCGGCTTCACCACGCTCTACTTCGCCCAGGCGGCCAACCACCGCATCCAGCTCGGCGCCGACCCGGCGTTCAGCGGGCGGGTGCTGGCCATCTACGCGCTCATCCTCCAGGGGACCACCCCGCTGGGCGCGCTGGCGGTCGGCTGGCTCACCGAGCACTGGGGCGCCAGATCAGGACTCTACGCGGGTGGCATCGTCTCGCTGGCCGCGGCGGCGGTCGCCATGCTGCTTGACCGGCCCCGTCCGGGCCGAGGGGACGACGGCGACCGGGCGGACGGCGGGGACCGGGCGGACGGCGGGGACCGGGCGGAGCGCGAGGGCGACGGTGATCGGGAGGCCGGGCGCGCGCGGGAGACCGACAGCCGGTCGCCCGAGACCCCGGCCGTCCCGACGACCGGCGCGTGACGCCAGCGCGCGCACGGTGCCCCGAGGCCCCCGCACCCCCGCCCGTACGCGCCCCGTCCGTACCGCGCCCGTCCCCACGAGGGCCGCGGGCCCGGTCCCGGACGACCGCCGCGGGCCGATGCTCCGCCACCGCGCGGAGCGACCCGTGCCCCGCGGAGCCGTCCGCGCGGCACGTTCTCGAACCTGCCGGTGAACCGCCGCGCCACAGCGCAACGGCGGCGCCGGTCCGTGCACTACCGATGGAAGGCGGTATGCCGTGATGGAACAGACGGTCCCCCTGCACCTGAGGGGGCTTCCCGACCCGCACGTCCTGCGTGCCGCGGGCATCGACGTGCGGACCAGGATCATCGAGCGTTACATCTGCCGTCAGTTGGAGCCGTATCTTCATGTGCCCCCGGCCCACCGGATCAGCACCGACCGGTCGCTGCGCAGCCAGGGCGTCGACTCGATCACCGCGCTGGCGCTGCGCCGCAGGCTCGTCTCGGCGCTGGGCGTCGACGTCCCCGCCGCGGACCTGCTGCGGGACGACTCGGTCACCGAGGTGGCGGCGCTGCTGGCCGGGCTGGTGACCCCCGTACCGCAGAGCGTCCCGCAGACGGCCCCGGTCGGCGCCGTCGCCGGGGCCGTCTTCGACACCCCGGCGGAGAGGCCGCGGCTCACCGCAGCGGCGCGCACCGCGCGGTGAGCGGCGCGGTGGACCGTACGGGGGCCGCCACCGCACCGGCTCTGACCGTCGCGCCGGGCGACCTGCACATCTGGGTGCTGCCCCGGCCCTGGACGCACACCGACCCGGCGCCGCTGCCGGTCGGGGAACTGGACGACGACGAACGCGAGCGCGCCGCGGGCCTGCTGCGTACGGGCGACCGGGTGCGCTACCTCTCCGCCCACGTCGCCCTGCGCCGCCTGCTGTCGGCCTACACCGGCCTCCCGCCGCGGGCGCTGCGGCTCGGCCGGGACCGCTGCCCCTGCTGCGGCGGCCCGCACGGCCGCCCGGTGCTGCTCGACCGCCCGCGCGGTCCCGTGCCCGACTGGCCGCACTTCTCGCTGTCGCACAGCCACCAGGTCGCGGTCGTCGCCCTCGCGGGCGCCACCGTCGGCGTGGACGTGCAGCGGGTGCCGCCGGCCAACGCCGTACGGCTGTGCCTGCCCGACCTGCACCCCGCGGAACAGGCGGAGTTGGCCGCTGTGCCCGGCCGCAGGAGGCCCGCGGCCTTCGCCCGGCTGTGGACCCGCAAGGAGGCGTATCTCAAGGGCCTCGGCACCGGTCTGCGCCGCGACCTGGCCGCCGACTACCTCGGGACCGCGGCGGGCCGGCGCGGCGGCCCGCACCGCCCGTCCGGATGGTCCGTCACCGATGTGCCGGGACCGCCGGGCCATGCCACCGCGGCGGCCGTCCGCACCCCGCACCACTACCGCACCGTCGTCCGCACACTGACCGCCGACTGCCTCCACGCCGAGGACGCCACGGAGCTGATCGCCGATTCCCGCACGCGGGTGCACCGCGTGCCGCAGGCCGCCGTCCGGCGGCCACAGGAGTGATCGACATGAACCCGAGCAAGGGAGGGTGGAGCGCCATGCCCAACGCGGAGTCTCCCGCCGAGGTCCCCGACCGGTTGCAGGAACTGAGCGACCTCAAGGAGCTGGCCCGGCAGGGCCCCGACCCCACGGCGACAGAACGCCAGCACGCCAAGGGCAAGCTGACCGCGAGGGAGCGGATCGACCTGCTCCTGGACAAGGGCAGCTTCACCGAGGTCGAGGCGCTGCGGCGGCACCGGGCCAGCGGCTTCGGCCTGGAGGGCAAGCGCCCGCACACCGACGGCGTGGTCACCGGCTGGGGCACGGTCGAGGGCCGGACGGTCTTCGTCTACGCCCACGACTTCCGGATGTTCGGCGGCGCGCTCGGCGAGGCGCACGCCGAGAAGATCCACAAGATCATGGACATGGCCATCGCGGCCGGCGCCCCGCTGGTCTCGCTCAACGACGGCGCGGGCGCCCGTATTCAGGAAGGCGTCTCCGCGCTCGCCGGTTACGGCGGCATCTTCCAGCGCAACACCAAGGCGTCGGGCGTGATCCCGCAGATCAGCGTGATGCTCGGCCCGTGCGCCGGGGGCGCCGCGTACTCCCCGGCCCTGACCGACTTCATCTTCGCCGTCCGCGGCATCTCGCAGATGTTCATCACCGGGCCCGACGTCGTGCAGGCCGTCACCGGCGAGGAGGTGACCCAGGACGCGCTCGGCGGCGCCGACGTGCACGCCAGCGTCTCCGGTGTCGCCCACTTCGCCTACGACGACGTGCACACCTGCCTCGCCGAGGTCCGCTACCTGCTGTCGCTGCTGCCGTCCAACAACCGCGAACTGCCCCCGGCCAGCCCCGGACAGGACCCGGTGGACCGGCCGGGCGACGCGCTGCTGGAGATCGTGCCGACCGACGGCAACCGCAGCTACGACATCAGGGACGTCATCGAGGAACTGGTCGACGACGGCGACTCGATGGAGGTGCACGCCGCCTGGGCGCCCAACATCGTCTGCGCGCTGGCCCGGCTCGACGGGCAGACCGTCGGCATCGTCGCCAACCAGCCGTCGGCGATGGCCGGGGTGCTGGACATCAAGGCGTCGGAGAAGGCCGCGCGCTTCGTGCAGTTCTGCGACGCCTTCAACATCCCGATCGTCACCCTGGTCGACGTCCCCGGCTTCCTGCCCGGCGTCGACCAGGAACACGACGGCATCATCCGGCGCGGCGCCAAACTGCTGTACGCCTACTGCAACGCGTCGGTGCCGCGGATCTCGGTTGTGCTGCGCAAGGCGTACGGCGGCGCGTACATCGTCATGGACTCGCAGTCGATCGGCGCCGACATCGCGCTGGCCTGGCCCAGCAACGAGATCGCCGTCATGGGCGCGGAGGGCGCGGCCAACGTCGTCTTCCGCCGCGAGATCGCCGCCGCCGAGGACCCCGAGGCGATGCGGATCCAGAAGATCGAGGAGTACCGCAGGGAACTCGTGCACCCCTACTACGCGGCCGAACGCGGCCTGGTGGACGACGTCATCGACCCGCGCGACACGCGGTCGGTGCTGATCCGGTCGCTGTCCATGCTGCGGACGAAGGACGCGGACCTGCCGCGCCGCAAGCACGGCAACCCGCCGCAGTAGCCCGCCGTACTCCGCACAGCCCTTGACGGTGCGTCAGCGCAGCCGCCCGCAACTCGTGCATTCCGTCCGGCAGTTCCGAGACCGAAGGGGACACCGCCCATGCCCGCCGCCATCACCGCTCCCACCCTCGCCGCACCGCACCTGGTGCGGGTCGGCACGCTGACCATCCCGGCGCAGCCGGGACCGCCCGCGCTGGAGACGATCAACGCCGCGCCCGCCGTGGTGCCGCTCGCCGCACCCGAGGCGGCTCCGGCGCCGACGACGCTGGTACGTGTCGAGCGCGGCACCGCGACACCCGAGGAGATCGCCGCGGTCACCGCCGTGCTGCTCGCCCGCGCCGCCACCGTTCGCGCGGCGGCCGACGCCGACCACGCGACGGCCGCCCGCCGCCGGGGCGCCGCCCGCTGGCGCGCGCACGGCTTCACCGGCCCGCGCGCCTGGACCGCCGGGACCCGGGATCTGCTCGCGAGTTGAGCGCGGGCGGTCCCGTAGGAGTACCTGAGCGCCCGATGCTTCGAGCACTGAGCACTGAGCACTGAGCACTGAGCACTGAGCACTGAGCACTGAGCACCGGACACCGAGCACCGTCAACGGCCCCACGCGCTTCGGCGCGTGGGGCCGTTTTTCGTCGTCTCACCCGCGATTCCCGCCGGAGGTGATTTCCCCCGGCCGCGCGGCGGGGTCCCGCGGCCGGAAGAGGGCAGGCGTCGTAGCGTGACGGGGACGTACAACGGATCATCGGACCGCACGACGCGAGGGGACCTCATGTGCTGGAGCGCCACGGCCGATCTGGCGGCGGGCTCGGTGATCTGCGCCCTGGGCGTGACCTGCGTCGCGCGCGTACGCCGGGCCCGGGACCTGCCGCTGGCGGCGCTGCCGCTGGTGCTCGGCGCCCATCAGCTCATCGAGGCCGCGGTCTGGCACCGCGGCGGCGGCACCGGGCCCGCCACCCTCGCGTGGGCGATCATCGCGCTGCCGCTGCTGGCCGCCTATGTGCCGCTCGCCGTGCTGACCGCCGCGCCGCCGGGCGGGCGGCTGCGGCTGGCCGTACCGGTGCTGGCCGGACTCGCCACCGCCGTCGTGCTCGTCGCCTGCCTGATCGACCGGGCGCCCGTCGCCGACATCCGCGGCCACACGGTCGGCTACGCGGTGGACGTGCCCGCCGTACCGCTGGTCATCGCCGGATATCTGGTGGCCACCGTCGGCTCCCTGCTGCTCAGCGCGGACCGGATGCTGCGGCTGCTCGGCGTCCTCACCGGGGTAGGGGCCGCGGTCTGCGCGGCGGTGTGGCGGACCGAATTCGTCTCCACCTGGTGCGCCTTCGCCGCCGTCGTCTCCGTCGTCCTCCTGCTGTGGGTACGGCGGCCGTCGACGGGGCCGGCGCCGACCGCGCCCGTACTGTCGTAGCGGCTGATCACACGTCAGACTGGGCGGATGCGTCCTCACCGTACCGTGTCCACGGTCGCCCTCACCGTCGTCCTGATCACGCTCGGCCCGGCTCTCGCCGCCTGCTCGTCGGGCTCGCCGTCCCCCGGCTCGCCCGGCGCCGCCCGTTCCGGCCCGTCCGGCCCCGGCGCCGTCGATCCCGACGCGGTCGACCCCGACAGCGGTGTGAAGCCGTCGGGGTCGACCGCCTCGGGCCGCACCGTCGCCACGTACACCGCCGCCTCGGCGATGAGCGCGGACCAACTCCAGGAGACGGTGCGGCGGCTCAAGGAACGCGCCGCCGCCTTCGGACTGACCGGCACCCGTATCGAACAGCGCGGCAACGTCATCACCGCCGACGCGCCCGGCGACAGCGGCGACCGGCTGCGGCAGTTGGCTGCGACCGCCGAGCTGGCCTTCCGGGCGGTCAAGGGCGATCACGCGGAGGGGTCCGCCGAGATTCGGCAGCGCTTCGACGCCCTCACCTGCCCGGTCACCGGCACGCCCCCGCTGTCCAGGCCCGAGGAGCCGACCCCGGCCTGCGACGCCAAGACCGGCCAGAAGTACCTGCTCGGCCCGGTCGCGCTCGACGGCGAGGACGTCAAGAGCGCCAAGTCCGCGTACGAACCGAACTCCGGCCAGTGGATGGTGAATCTGAACTTCACCGAGCGGGGCGCGAAGACATTCGGCACGGTCACCGCGGCGCTGGCCCAGGAAACGCCGCCCGCCAATCAGTTCGCGATCCTGCTCGACGACGACCTGCTGTCCGCACCGGCCGTCCAGCAGGCCATCACCGACGGCGCGGCGCAGATCTTCGGCGACTTCGACCGGAAGCGCGCGGAGGACCTGGCCGCCCTGATCGGCAGCGGCGCGCTGCCGGTACGGCTCACGGTGAGCGGGGTGACGCGGCAGCCGTAGCCGGTCGCCGCGTCGGCATGATCGCCGGACACTGTGTGTCCGGCGTGTGTTCGGGTGTGTGTTTGGCTAGGGTGACGGCCGGAGGTGGTCCGGTTGTCGAATGAGCAGGGCGAGCTGTTCGCTTCGGTCGACGCGCTGCTCGAACAGGTGGCCGCGCAGGACTCGCTGCCGGAACCCGCCGAGCGCAAGCGGCTGCGTGAGGCGGCCGGGATCAGCCAGGACCAGATCGCGAAGACGCTCAAGGTGCGGCGCGAGACGGTCACCGCGTGGGAGTCCGGCCGCGCCGAGCCGAGGTCGCCGAAGCGGGCGGCGTACGTACGGCTGCTGGACGGTCTCGCTGCGCTGCATCCGGCGCCGCCGGTCGCCACGGCTCCTGAGCCGGCGCCGCAACCTGTGCCCGTACCTGTGCCCGTACCGGAGCCCGCGTCGGTCGCCGTGGTGGCGCCGCCAACTCCCCGTTCCGCGGCCCCCGTTGACCCCGCACCCGAACCAGCAGCCGCCCCCGCGCGCCAGCCCGCCCCGCCGCCGCGCCGCGCCGCCCCCGCCCGCCGCCCCCAGGCCCCCGCCTCCGTCCGTGCCCCCGAGCCCGGTGCCGATCCGCGGTTCGCCAACGGACCGCTGGCCGTCGTGGACGGCGACGGCAGCGCGTACTGCGTCGGCGGCCTCGTCCTGGAATGCCCGGCGGACGACATTCCGTCGCTCGTGCAGTGGGCCCTCACCGACGCACGCCTCGGCGCGGCCCGGCTGCACCGCTCGGGCAAGGACGCCGACCCGCTGGTCGTCCTCACCGAGTCCGCCACCACCCGCTTCGGCCTCCCCGCGGAACTGGCCGACCGGCGCGGGCTGCGGCTGCCCGAGGACCACGAGGCCGTACGCCGCGTCGCCCGCGCGGGCTGGCAGCTCACCCGGCGCGGCTTCGGCCCCTGGGCACGCGTCTACCGGCCCGCGCAGGCCGGACAGCGCCAGTGCGTACAGCTCGCGATCCTGCCCTGGGGCGCGCTGGACAGCCGGTCGTGGGGGAACGTGGACCAGGCGCCGCCCGCCGAAGTGGCCCGCGTCCTCGGCACGTACGCCACCCGCGTGATCACCCCGCGCGGCTCGACCGCCGTCTGCGGCCTCGAACTGATGACGAGCCTGCGCCCGCCGACCAGGGCCGTACGGGACGAGGCGAGCGGCGCGTGGGTGTCGGGGCAGGTGGCCGGCGCGCTCGGCGCCGCCGTCGACCCCGCGCCGCCCGAGGCCCCCGACGAGCACCCCGTGGCGGCCCGGCTCCATCCGCGCGGCCACCGGCGCACACCGGACCAGGTGCTGGACGAGGAGGCGTACGACTGGATCCGCGACCCGCAGCTTCTCGGCGACGACGAGTGCGCCAGGCCGTACGCGGTCGGCATCGACGTCAACATGGCCTTCGCCGCCGCCGCGAACCGCCTCACCGTCGGCCTCGGCGCCCCCGTCCACCGCACCGCCCCCGGCTTCGACAAGGCGCTGCCCGGCTGCTGGCTCGTCGACCTCTCCGGCATCGAACTCGACCCCCGGCTGCCGAGCCCCTTCACCCCCCAGGGCACCCGCCCCGAGGGACCCGCCTGGTACGCCACCCCGACCGTCGCCTACGCCGTCGAACTCGGCCACGACGTCAAGCCCGTCGAGGCGTACGTACGGCCGGAGACCGGCGCGTATCTGGACGCCTGGTACACCCGGCTGCGGGACGCCTACCTCGCCACGATGGGGCAGCTCGGCGTCACCGCGGGGATGGACGAGGCGGACTTCCTGGCCGCGATGGCCGTCCACAAGGACACCGATCCGGGCCTGGCCGCCGTGCTGTCCGCCGTCAAGGCGACCGTCAAGGGCGGCATCGGCAAGCTCCGCGAGCGCCCGCAGGGCGCGGGCTACCGGCCGGGGGAGCGGTGGTCCGCGCTGGACCGCCCCACCTGGCGGCCCGACATCCGCGCGGCCGTGATCTCCTCCGCGCGGGTCAACATGCACCGCAAAATGCGGAAGTTCGCCGCCGTCGGGCTCTACCCGCTCGCCGTGCTGTCCGACTGCGCCGTCTACGCCTCGGACGGCCCCTCGCCGCTGGACTTCCTGCCGCGCGCGCCGGAGGGCAAGCCGCTGCCCGGCGGATTCCGGCTCGGCGTCAGTCCCGGCATGGTCAAGCACGAAGGCACCCAGGACCTGATGTGGGCGGTCGAACTCCTCGACCAGGGCCACAACCCGGCCCGGCACATCAAGGGCACCGACGCCGCCGTCGACGGAGAGTAGGACCACAGCGTGGGCATCATCGGCGACAGCCTCGACAAGGCGACGGCCAACACCCAGACCCGGCCGATCCCCAAGTCCGCGCAGGCCCAGATGCGCTTCCTGGTCAAATACGCCAAGGGCTCCACGCGCGCCGTCGCCCAGCGCCTCGGCGTCACCCAGCGCACCGTCGAGCGCTACCTGAAGGGCACGCTCAAGCGGCCGCGGCGCGAACTCGCCGACCGCCTCGCCGCCGCCGTCCGGCAGGACTGGCAGCCCCGTGTCAAACAGCGCGCCCAGCGCCGCGCCGCCACCTCCGACGGCCTCGTCATCGAGACCCGCGCCCGCTTCGGCTTCACCGCCGCCCCCGGCTCCACCGACGACGGCCGCATGCGCCGGATCACCCAACACCTCCCGCCCGCCTACGCCGCCCGGCTCTTCGAAGCCCAGTCCTCCGGCGCCACCGAACAGCAGCTCCAGGCCATCGCCGCCGAGGGCCTCCAGGAGGTCTACTTCAAGGACAGCGGCCGCCGCGCGGACGGGCTGCTGGTCGAGTTCACCGACATCGACTACGTGGAAATCGACTTCTGACGGAGGCGCTCGTAGGGGCGGACCGCACGCACACGGTGACGCCGACCTGGCGGACACCGCGCTGCGCGCCGCGGAGGCCAAGGCGCGCGAGCGCGGCGCCGCCGTGCGGTTCCCGCACCACGACGCGCGGCGGCTGCCGGAGCTGGGGGAGCGGGCAAGCGGCGAGGCGGGCCGCGCAAGTGACCGGGCAAGAGACCGCGCAGGAGACCGCGTATGAGGCGAGGCCCGAGGCGTAGAAAGGCCGTGCGGGCCGTCAGTAGCGCAGCACGGCCGCGATGTGGTGGGAGCCGTTGAGCATCGCGTCGGGGACGAAGTGCACGCGGGCGCCGGTGTCGAGGGCCTGTTCGGCGATCTCGTCGACGATGTCCTCACGGGCGCCCGGGGTTTCGGGCGTGGCGGGGACGAGGTGGTCGGCGTCGTCGCGGACGGTGGTGCGGTAGTCGTCCTCGATGACGACGACGGCGGCGCGGCCCTCGACGACGGACTGCCAGACCTCGTCCACGCCCGCGGCGAAGGTACGGCGGCCACGGGCGGCGTCGAGTTCCGCGAGGACATCGGAGACGTCCTGGTCGGCGCGCTCGCGGACGGCGGGCAGCACGGCCTGCCGGACGGCTTCGGCGGGGCCCTTGGACAGACCGCCCTGGAGGACCCGGACGGCCTCCTTGGCATCGGGGCTGACCTCGTCCAGGACGGCGAGGGCCTCGGCCTCCGCGACGACGTAGAGGGGCCGCGGCTCGGCCGTGAGCACCGTACCGACGGCGTCGGCGACCTCGCGCAGATAGCGGCGGGTCTCCTCGTCGTTGAAGGTGCTGGGCCGGTCCCCGATGCGCTCCTCGCGCTCGATGTCGGTGTCGGGCAGCGACCGGGTCTTCGGGAAACCGCTCGCGGTGTGCTCGGTCAGCCGCTCCCGGCCGCCGCCCCACAAGGTGGCGTGGTCGGCGGAGACCGCCAGCACCCAGTACGGCTGGTCGGCCGCCTGCGCGGCGATGAGATTACGGGTCAGGAACGTCTGCGCGAGCAGCACCCGCTCCGGTACCGAACGGTCCAGCGACCACACCTGGTGCTCACCGGGCGCCGCGAAGATCGCCAGACCGTCCTCGGCGTGCACCAGGTCCACCTCGGACAGCGCCTTGTCCAGCTGCTCGACCACATCGATCCGGTCGGCCCTGGACACCTCGGGGTCGGACTCCACCTCGTCCTTGGCCCGTGCGATGAGATTGCGCAGGCGTACGGCGTCCTGCGCGTTGTCCGGCTCCCGGCGGTGCGTCGGCATCAGCACGGAGACGGCGGGGTAGTGGCGCGGACGGCGCAGGTCGGCGAGGGTGGCGGGGCTGAGAGGCGAGTGCATGGCAGGCCCTTCCGGCGAAGTCCCCCCGGACATGAAATCCCTTTGTCTCTTTATGGATATCTCACTGGGGCAGTGGCCGCAGCTCGTACAGCAGTGCGTCCTCCGCCCACGCCAGCGCGTCCGCCACGCTGTCGTGCCGTACCGCGACACCGCCCCAGTGCTGGTCCGGCGCGCCGACCAGGGCGACCTGGTGCCCCGCCGCCGAGATCCGCTCGAAGGCGTTGCCGAGCATCAGCCCGGCCACCTGATTGACGTGCGTCACGCGCTCCATGTCGACCACCACCCAGCCGGGCACCAGCGGCACGGCGCTCGCCAGGGCGTGCAGCAGCCGCTCCGCCGCGGGGAAGTCCACCTCGCCGCGCGCGGCCACCAGCACCACCCGGTCGCCGTCCCGGTCCAGCAGGTCGCGGTCGGCCGTCACCCGCTCCCGCCCGGAGGAGACCCGGGTCCCCGTACCGCCGCTGCCGCCCGTGCCGACCCGCGTCACGGTGTCCGCGCCCGGCACCGGGTGGTGCATCAGATGCATGCCGAACCGCCGCGACAGCTCCCGCAGCGCGACCACCCCGCGGATCGTACTGCCGGTACGGTCCAGCGGCGGGCTGTAGCAGGCGATGCCGAACCGGGCCGGGCTGGCCGCCGCGAGGCCGCCGGACACCCCGCTCTTGGCGGGCAGCCCCACCCGCACCAGCCAGTCACCGGCCGCGTCGTACATCCCGCAGGTCGCCATCACCGACAGCACCTCGACGGCCACCTGCTCGGCCACCACCCGCTCGCGCGTCACCGGATTGACCCCGCCGTTGGCGAGCGTCCCCGCCATCACGGCCAGATCGACGGTGTTCACCAGCACCGAGCACTGCCGGAAGTACACCTCGGCCGCCTCCACCGGATCGGTGCGCAGCGAACCGGCCGCGTGCATGAGATACGCCAGCGCCCGGTTGCGGTCGCCGGTGGCCGCCTCCGAGCGGTAGACGTCCTCGTCCACGGTGAGCCGCCGCCCGGCGAAGGCGCTCAGCGCGTCGAGGATGCGCGCGGACCGTTCGCCCGGCGAGGCGGCCGGTACGAGATTGGTCGTCGCGATGGCCCCCGCGTTGATCATGGGGTTGGCGGGGCGGCCGGTGCCGTGCTCCAGGCTGATCGCGTTGAAGGCGTCGCCGCTCGGCTCGTTGCCCACCCAGCGGGTCATCTCGTCGAGGCCCAGCTCGGACAGGGCCAGCGCGTGCACGAACGGCTTGGACACCGACTGCACGGTGAACTCGGTACGTGACCTGCCCGCCTCGTAACGGTGGCCGCCCATGCTCACCAGCGCGATGCCGAAGTCGTCCGGGTCGGCCAGCGCGAGCTGCGGGATGTACGACGCCACCTCGCCGTCCCGCAGCGGCAGCAGCCGCCGGTGCACCTCGGCCAAGCCCTCGCTGACCACGTCGAACGCCACCGGATCGGTCATGGCCTCATGCTCGGCCCGCCCCGCCGACCCCGCAAACGCGCAAGGCCCGCGGCGGGCACCCCCTCGCAGGGCCGGTGCGGACACCCCACCGCCGGGCCCGGCGCGTCACCCGTACGGCACCGCGCACGCTGCGCGCCGCCGGGGCACCCCGCACGGTGGAGGGGCGGCCGGAGCGTGTGCCCGACCGGTGACCAGCGCAGAAACCGGAGGGGAAGCCCGTGAGCCGACGTCGTACCGAGGGGACCCGCGCAGGAGAAACCGGTGACGGACGGGCCCGTACGGCCCGCTCGCGCCGCCTGCGCTCACTGACCGCGGCGGCGCTGGTGGCCATGGCGGCCGGCGGCCTCGCGCTGGTGTCGGCCTGCGACAACTCCTCCGGCAACAGCTCGACCGGAGCGACGACGCCCGGCGGCCCGCCCAGCACCGGGAACTTCTCCGGCACCCTGCCCTCCCCGCTGGACTCCCTCGCCTCCGCCGCCCAGCAGACCGCCTCCGCCGCGCAGTCCTCCGCGAAGGCCGCCGCCTCCAGCTTCGAGGCGTCGGTGGAAGCGGGAGCGGGCAGCGCCGCGGCCGAGGCGAAGTCGGAGCTGGCCAAGGTCGACGGGCAGGGCAACGCCGTCAAGGACGTCCAGCTCACCGGCTTCCCCAAGGCCAGGACCGGCGGCCTCAACGCCGTCCTGGTCAGCATCACCAACACCACCGACACGAAGGCGTCCTTCGCCGTCAAGGTCGAATTCGCCGACTCCGACGGCGCCGTCGTGGACTCCACGGTCGTCGGCGCCCGCGACGTCGAGCCCGGCAAACACGCCCAGCCGGTCGCCTTCAGCACGAAGGACGCCGACAAGACGCTCTTCCCGCGCGTGGCCCAGGCCCAGCGCTACTGAAGGACGCCCCGGCCCGCTCCCGCCCCCCCGTCAGCGCCTCCGCCCAGGCGGGGGGCCTGCTGACAGCCCTGGACTCGTGTGCGAAGCTGCCTTCCGCGACAAGGGGAGGTGGCGGTGGGACGGGCGGGGAACGGGGGAGGGCCGCGGACGAGCGCCGGGGCACGGGCGGCGCTCGGCGTCCTGGTGATCGCGGGTCTGGCGCTCAGCGCCCTGGTGCTGCGGCCCGAGGGCAAGGCGTTCGGCAAGGGCGGCGGACCGCTCGGCGGCAATGTGTTCGTGGTGGCGCTCGGCCTCGCGTGGTTCATCGGCGCGCTGATGCTCCACAACCGCTATGTGCTCCAGGTCGGTGACGACGCCGAGTCCGACCCGCTGCGGCAGCGGCTCGTGGACGTGGTCCGCGCCGCACTGCTGGGCGCCGCCTTCGTCGTCCCGCTGCTGATCTTCGTCATGCACCGGTTCCACGCGTCCGGCCGTACCTCGGGCGGCGGCAAGGACCGCAAATGGCGAGACGCCACCGCGCCGACCCCCAGCGCCCCCACACCGCCGCGTCCGCTCAAGAGGCACCAGGACAACCACGGCTTCCCCTCCTGGCTGACGCACGTCCTGATCGGCATCGGCATCGGACTGCTGGTGCTGGCCGTCGTCCTCGCCGCCGTGCTGCTCTGGCGCTATCTGCGGTCGGGCGAGGCGGAGCGGCAGGACGGCCCCGGGTACGACCAGGCCGACGACGAGGACGAAGTGCTCGCCGAGGCCGTGGAGTCCGGGCGCCGGGCACTGCGGGACGACGCCGACGCGCGCGCCGCCGTCATCGCCTGCTATGCCGCCATGGAACGGTCCCTCGCCGCCTCCGGCATCGCCCGCCGCGCCTCCGACAGCCCGCAGGACCTGCTCGAACGGGCCGTCACGGCAGGCCGGTTGGCCGGCCCGAGCGCGGCGGCGCTCACCGCGCTCTTCCGTGAGGCGCGCTACTCCACCCACCCCATGGACGACGGCCACCGGGACCGCGCCGCGCGGGCACTCACCGAGATCGCCGCCCAACTCGCCCCGGACGAGGCCGCGTCGGGCGACGGCGGCGGTCCCGGGGAGCGGACCACCGAAGCAGCCGCGGAGGCCGCACAGTGAAAGAACGCCTCCGGCGGGCGGCGGGCCCGCCCGGCTCCGTACGCCACTCGCTGACCCTGCTCGGCTGCCTCGTCGTCGCCGCCGAAGTGCTGCTCGCGCTCACCGACGGCCTCGTCGCCGCGGCCACCGGCCTCGCTCTGATCACCGTCGTCGCGCTGGGCGTCGCCCGGTACGTCGGCGGCGCGGGCGCGCAGGACAGCGGATACCGCAAGTCCGTACGGCTGCTCGGCGGTCGCGCCCCGGCGCTCGGCGAATGGCCGCGGGTCGTCCGCAAGGCGCTCGGCCCCGAAGGCGCCCTGCACTTCCACTCCACGCTCCGCCCGCAGTTGCAGCGGCTCTTCGCGGCCCGGCTCGCCGAGCGGCACGGGGTGCTGCTGCGCAAGAGCCCCGACCGGGCCCGCGCGATCGTCGGTCCCGACCTGTGGCCGTGGATCGACCCGACGACCGGCCCGCCGCAGCCGGCGATTCCCGAAGCCGTACTGCGGGCGCTGCTCGACCGGCTGGAGACGCTGTGACCGCGCCCGCATTCCGCGCGTCCGCCGTGCGCCGCCCCGTGCCCGTATTCCGCGCGTCCGCCGTGCGCCGCCCCGCCCCCGTACCCCGTTTCACGACGCTCCACGACCAGGCAAGGTGAGGACCGCAGTGACCAGCTCCGAGCGCATATCCGACCACGACGCCGACGCCCTGAGCCCCCGGCGGGCGGGTGAGAGGGCCGCCGAGGTGCTCGCCGAGATCCGCACCGCCGTGGTCGGCAAGCCGGAACCGCTGGAGCTGGTCATGCTCGGCGTGCTCGCGGGCGGCCACGTCCTCATCGAGGACCTGCCGGGACTCGGCAAGACGCTGCTGGCCAGATCCTTCGCCACCACCCTCGGCCTGGAGTTCCGCCGCATCCAGTTCACCCCCGACCTGCTGCCCTCCGACGTCACCGGCGCGCCCTTCTACGACCAGCACAGCGGCGAGATGGTCTTCAGGCCCGGCCCCGTCTTCACGCACCTGCTGCTCGCCGACGAGATCAACCGCACCCCGCCCAAGACCCAGGCCGCCCTGCTGGAGGCGATGGCCGAGTCGCAGGTGTCGATCGACGGCAGCACCCGCCAACTGCCCGACCCGTTCGTGGTGATCGCGACCGCCAACCCCATCGAGTACGAGGGCACGTACACGCTCCCCGAGGCGCAGCTCGACCGGTTCCTGCTGCGGGTGCGGATGGGCTATCTGTCGGCGCCGCAGGAGACCGACATGCTGCGGTCCAGGATCGACAGGGCCGCGCCCGAGGCGAAGCTGCGCACCCTCAGCGGACCGTCGGAAGTGCTCGCGATGCGCGCGGCGGTGGAGCGGGTCGAGGTCGAGGACGACCTGCTGGAGTACATCGTGGCGCTGGTCGGCGCGACCCGCGACCACGCGCACATCCAGGTCGGCGCGTCACCGCGCGGCGGCCTCGCGCTGGTCCAACTCGCCCGCGCCCGCGCCGTGCTCGACGGCCGGGACTACGTCACCCCCGAGGACGTGAAGTGGGTGGCGGTCCCGGCGCTCGCCCACCGCGTCACGCTCCGCCCCGAGCTGTGGGTCCGGCAGATCAACGCCGACGACGTGATCCGGGAGATCGTGCAGTCCGTACCCGCCCCGCAGACCCTGCCGCTGGCGGCCCGTGACGCCGTCGCGTCATGACCGACCCCCACGCGGCCGTCGCCCGCGCGCTCGGCGGCGCCCAGCCTCCGCCCGGCGAGCGGCGGGCCGTGCCCGCGGAGCCACCGCCACCGCCGCCGACCGGCTGGCGCGCGGGCGAACGCGCCCTGCGGTACGGCACGGTGACCGCGGTCGCCGTCGCCGCCGCCCTGCTCACCGGACGGCCGTGGCTGCTCGCGCTGGCCGCCGGCCCGCTGGTGCTGCTCGCGCTCTCACTCCCGTACGGCACGCGCACGGCGCGGATGGACGTCACGGTCGACGTCGAACCGCGGCGGCTGTTCGAGGACGAGACCGTCACCGCCAGGATCACCGTCGCGTACGACGGCGACCGCGGGCGGCTCGACCCCGGCGTCACGCTGGGGCCCGGTGTGCGGCTCGACCATCTCACCGTGGGCAGTTCGCGCGTGGAACTGCGGCTGACCGCCGAGCGCTGGGGCCGCTGGACGCTCGGTACCGTCGACCTCGACCTCTACGACGCGGGCGGCACCGCCCGCCGCACGGTCCGCGCGGACCTCGGCGAGGTGCGGGTGTTCCCCGTGCCGTCCCGCGCCGGGATGACGCCCATCCCGGTCCGCCTCCCGCAGCGGCTCGGCGAGCACACCGCGGCGCAGCGCGGTGAGGGCGTCGAGGTCACCGGCGTGCACCCGTACATCCGCGGCGAGCGGCAGCGGCGGATCAACTGGCCCGCCACGACCCGCCGCGGCTCCCTGCAACTCCAGCAGTTCGCCGCGGAGCGCGCCGCCGACACCGTCGTCATGCTCGACGGACTCGGCGACGTCCTCGACCCGGTCACCGGCACGTCCTCGCTGGACGAGACCTTCCGCGCGGCGGCCGGACTGGTCCGCGCCTATCTGCGCACCCACGACCGGGTCGGCGTCGTCTCGGTGGGCGGCACGACCCGATGGCTCCAGCCGGGCAGCGGGGACGGCTACTTCTACCGGATCGTCGAGAGCGTCCTCGAAGTCCGCAAGGACATCTCCTACCGCACCGAGGGCGTGAGCAACCTCCCGCCGCCCGCGCTGCCCGAAGGCGCGATCGTGTACGTCTTCACGCCGCTCGCCGACCAGCGGATCCTCGACGTGCTGCATCGCGTAGCCGCGCGGGCCCTCGCCCTGGTGGTGATCGAGATCGCCACCGCGGACCCGTACATCGAACCCGGCGACGTCAACGCGGAGCTGGGCCTGCGGCTGTGGCGGTCCGAGCGGGACGCGACGCGCTTCGCGCTGAAGGAGCGCGGCATCGCGGTGGTCACCCACGAGCGCGGCGAGACCCTCGATCTGGCCCTGGCGCCGCTGGTGCGCACACGTATCCACGGAGGCAGGCGATGAGCGGTACGGCGGAGCGGCCAGGCGCGGCCCCGGCACCCTCGCCCCTGACGCCCGCGGCACCTTCGGCCGACGCGCCCGCGGCACCTTCGGCTCCCGCCCTGACGCCCGCGGCCCCGGCCCCCTCGGCCGACGCGCCTTCGGCACCTTCTGCACCTTCGGCCTCCGCCCGGGCGGCCCGCCGCATCCGGCTCCCCGCCCAACTGCCCGCCCGCTGCCTGGCCGTGGCGCTCGCGCTCGCGGCGTGCGACGCGCCGGAGGCCGTACGCCACTCGCTCGGCGCACAGGTGGCGCTGCTCGTGGTGGCCGGGGTCGCCTGGTGGGCGGCGCCGATGGTGGACGAGCGGCCGGTGCGCAATTCGATGCGCTGGGCGAAGATCGCCGCCCGCCGCCGCTCCACCGTCCTCGCCGTGGGGTCGGTGGTGGCCGCGGCGGTCACCGAACCGCCGACCTGGCTGGCCGCCTGCGTCGTGGGCCTCTTCCTGGCGTATCTGCTGATCACCGACGACTGGACGCGGGGCGCGACCGCGCCACGCGCCGCCCGCGGCCCGGCCCCTGCCCTGACCGCGGCGGCGGCCGTCGTCCTGACCTTCGTCTGCGCGACGGTGCCGGTGGCCGGTACCGACTGGGCACGGCTGCCCGCCGCGCTGGCCCTGGCGGCGACGGTCGGCTGCGTCGCCCTGGCCGTGCGCGGCCGGCGCGGCCCGCGCTGACCGCCGCCTCCTCGCGCGGTGCGGCCTCGCCGCGTGCCGCGGCCTCCCGCGCTCAGGCCGACTCCGCCGCGGCCAGCGCGCGGGCCTGGGCGAGCCACCGCGTGAACAGTTCGGCGTCCACGTCGTCCAGAGCGCGCAGCTTGACCGAGGCCATGGCCCGCGCGCCCGGCTCCAGCCGCCCGCTGGCGTCCTCGACCTGCTGGCCCTGCCAGAGCCCGAAGGTCACATAGGAGCCGTACGCCTTGAGCAGGCAGACCGGTGCGACGCCCGGCGCTCCGCCCAGGCTCCACACCGGGTGGCCGTGCCACATGGCGCCGGGCGCGTCCGGCAGCGCGGCCTCGATGATCTCCCGCGCCTTCGTGCCGACTTCGCGCAGCGGCTCCTCCAGGGCGGCGAGGTAGTCGGTGACGGTGGTGGTGGACTTGGCCATGCGGATCACTCCCGAGCGTCGGATACGGCTTGTGCGGGGTTGACCGGCGCGGCGTCCGAAACTCATCGCCTCCGGCGGAGGTTTTTTCACCGCCACGGTCCGCCGGGCCCCGCACCGGCCCCGGACAGGCTCCGGGCCGGCTCTAGGCCGGCCCTGTATCGGTTCAGCAAAACCTCTGACATCAAGGGAACACCCCGCTTCCCATCAGCACTTGCGGTGCTTTACCGTTTAATGGACAGCCGGTCGGCGGGGTCGCTAGGTTGGGCGCCGCGGGCCACGGGTACGACAACCGGCCGGAAACCGCCCGGCGGCAAGGCAACAGCAGGCAAGGAGCAGGGATGAAGGACGTCACGCCGATCGCCGACGGCTGGAGGCTGCGCCTTCCCGAGTCCGGGTCGGCAGCCGGAGCCGGAGCGGACGCCGTGCCCGCGCTCGGGTCCGGCACCGTACCCGCCCAGGTACCCGGCTGCGTGCACACCGACCTGATGGCCGCCGGGCTGCTGAAGGACCCGTTCCTGGACCGGAACGAGACCGCGGCGGCGTGGGTGGGACGCGCGGACTGGACGTACGAGACGGCGCTGCCGCCGCGTGCCACCGGGCACGAGCGCACCGACCTGGTCTTCGACGGCCTGGACACGGTGGCCGAGATCCGCCTCGGTGACACCGTCCTCGGCGCCACGCGCAACATGCACCGCGGTTACCGGTACGACGTCACCGAGCGGTACGGACCGGCGGGCGAGACCGCGCTGACCGTCGCCTTCACCTCCGCCTACACCGAGGCGGAACGGGTCCGCGCGCTGGTCGGCGACCGGCCCAACTCGTACCCCGAGCCCTTCCAGTACATCCGCAAGATGGCCTGCTCCTTCGGCTGGGACTGGGGTCCGACGCTGGTCACCGCCGGGATCTGGAAGCCCGCGCGGCTCGAACACTGGTCGACCGCGCGGCTGTCGGGCGTCACCCCGCTGGTCACGGTGGCCGCCGACGGCACCGGACGGGTCGAGGCCCGGCTGGAGATCGAGCGCACCGCGTCCGGCCTGAACCGTCCGCTGACCGTCCGCCTGCGGGTGGGGGAGACGCGGGTCGAGGCCGACGTGCCCGCGGGCGCGGACCGGTGCACCGTCACCGCCGAGGTGCCCGGCCCCGAGCTGTGGTGGCCGCACGGCTACGGCGCCCAGCCGCTGTACGACTGCGAGGTCACCCTCGTCGACGCCGGGACCGAGAGCCCCGACGGCGAAGACGGCGTCGCGCTCGACCACTGGCAGCGCCGCATCGGCTTCCGCACCGTCACCCTCGACACCGCCCCCGACGAGAAGGGCACCCCCTTCACCCTGCTGGTCAACGGCGAGCCGATATTCGCCCGCGGGGTCAACTGGATCCCGGACGACGTCTTCCCGACCCGGATCACCCCCGACCGCTACCGCCGCAGGCTCCAGCAGGCCAAGGACGCGGGCGTCGACCTGATCCGCGTCTGGGGCGGCGGGATCTACGAGAGCGACGACTTCTACGACGCCTGCGACGAGGCCGGGCTGCTGGTCTGGCAGGACTTCCTGTTCGCCTGCGCCGCCTACTCCGAGGAGCAGCCGCTGCGTTCGGAGGTGGAGGCCGAGGCGCGGGAGAACGTGGCCCGGCTCGCCCCGCACGCCAGCCTCGTGCTGTGGAACGGCAACAACGAGAATCTGTGGGGCTTCCGTGACTGGGACTGGGAGCAGGATCTGGCGGGCGCGTCCTGGGGCGAGGGCTACTACCTGGGCCTGCTGCCCCGCGTGGTCGCCGAGACCGACCCCACCCGGCCCTACTGGGCGGGCAGCCCCTGGTCCGGCTCCTGGAACCACCACCCCAACGACCCGGCGCACGGCACCGCCCACTCCTGGGAGGTGTGGAACCGCCGGGACTGGACCGGCTACCTGGAGGACGTGCCGCGCTTCGTCGCCGAATTCGGCTGGCAGGCGCCGCCCGCGTACGCCACGCTGCGCCGGGCGCTGACCGACGACCCGCTCACCCCGGACTCGCCCGGCATGCTGCACCACCAGAAGGCCGCCGACGGCAACGGCAAGCTGGACCGCGGCCTGGCCCACCACTTCCCGGCCCCCGCCGACTTCGACACCTGGCACTACCTGACGCAGGTCAACCAGGTCCGCGCCATCGCGTGCGGCATCGAGCACTGGCGCTCGCACTGGCCTGCCTGCGCGGGCACCGTCGTCTGGCAGCTCAACGACTGCTGGCCGGTGACCTCGTGGGCCGCGATCGACGGCGACGAGCGCGAGAAGCCGCTCTACCACGAGCTGAAGCGGCTCTACGCGGACCGGCTGCTCACCGTCCAGGAGCGCGCCGACGGCCTGGTCGCGGCCCTGGTCAACCAGAGCGCGCGGGACTGGTCGGGCACGGCGGTCCTGCGCAGGGTCGCGGTGGACGGCGCCGTACTCGCCGAAGCCCGGCTGCCGTTCACCGCGACGGCCCGCACGGTTGCCGAGATCGCCGTACCGCGCGACCTCGTACCGCCGGGCGACAGCACCAAGGAACTGCTGACCGTCGAGGCCGAAGGACCCGGCGGCGGCGAGGACGTCCGCGCCCTGTGGTTCCCGGCCAGGGACAAGGACTTCGCCTACCCCGCGCCCCGCTGGGACCTGGAGCTGGCCACCTCCGACGGCGGCGCCACCGAAGTGACCGTCACCGCCCGGACGCTCCTGCGCGACCTGCTGCTCCAGGCCGACCGGCTCGACCCCGCGGCCCACGCCGACCGGGGCCTGGTCACCCTGCTGCCCGGCGAGCGCGTCACGATCACCGTACGCGGCTGGGACCGGCCGGAGCCCGGAGCCGCCGCCGCGGCGCTGTACTGCGTCAACTCCGCGGTCCAGCGCACGGAGCCGGGCGACGAGCGGTGAGCCCTCCGGCCGGGGAGCCGGGACGCCGCCCCACCATCAAAATCGTCGCCTGGGACGACTCGCAGCTGTGCCAGCTCACCCCGCCGAAGCTGTCGGCGATGAGCCATGACGTCTTCGGCTTCGGCGCCGAGGTGGCCCGGCGGCTGCTGACCGTGCTGAAGGGCGGCACACCCGCGACGGGACCGGTGGCCACCCCGGTGCTGACCCCGCGCGAGAGCACCGCCCCGCCCGCCCGTACGACCTGACCGGCGAGCGCCGGTCCGCTTCGCTCCCGCTGCGTCCCTACTTCGTCGCGCCTCTGGTGAATCCGTTGTAGATGAACCGCTGGAGGAACAGGAAGATCACCAGCGTCGGCACGATCACCAGGATCGCGCCCGCCGAGATGTCCTCCCAATGCGCGCCGTAGGGCCCCTTGAAGCGGAACAGCGACGTCGAGATGGTCCCCAGACTCTCCGACGGCATGTACAGGAAGGGGATGTAGAAGTCGTTGTAGACCGTGATCCCCTTGATGATCACCACCGTGGCGATGGCCGGTTTGAGCAGCGGCAGGATGATCCGCCAGTAGATCGTGAAGGTGTTCGCGCCGTCGATCCTGGCCGCCTCGTCCAGCGAGACCGGAATGCTCCGGATGAACTGGAGGAAGATGTAGATCGACACGATGTCCGTGCCCATGTAGAGCACGATCGGTGCCCAACGGCTGTCGTACATGCCGAAGTTGTTCACGATCTTGAAGGTCGCCACCTGTGTCGTCACGCTCGGCACCAGCGAGCCGATCAGGAACAGCGCGATCACCACCCGCCGCAGCCGGAAGTGGAACCGGTCGATCGCGTACGCCGCCATCGAGCCGATCAGCACCGTGCCCACGATCGAGAAGACCAGGATGAACGCGGTGTTCCCGAACGCGCGCAGCATCTTCCCGGCCCGGAAGGCCGTCACATAATTGTGGTAGTTCAGCCAGTTGTGCGGCAGCGACAGCGCCCCGCCGTCCGCCGTCATCTCCCGCGACGTCTTGAGCGAGGTCAGGAACACCGCGACCAGCGGCAGCAGCACCACCGCGGAGGCCAGCACGAGCGAGAGGTACACCAGCGCCCTGACCAGCACCCTGCGGGTGCGCGCGGGCCGGTCGACGGTCTCCGGCGGCGGGGCCTGCGCCGTGTCGCGGACGAGCAGCGAGGTCATACGAGATCGTTCCTCTCGTCGGGCACCACGACGCGCTGCAACCAGGTCACCAACAAGATGATCACCAGCAGGGCGACGGCCGCCGCCGAGGCCAGCCCCATCTTGTTGAACTCGAAGGCCAGCTTCACCGTCTGGATCACGAAGGTCTGAGTGCCCGCCGCGCCGCCGGTCATGATGTACGGGATCTCGAACGCCGACAGCGAGCCGGAGATCGCCAGGATCGCGCTCAGACTCAGCACCGGTTTGATGCCCGGCGCGATGATGTGCCGGAACTGCTGCCAGCGGTTGGCGCCGTCCAGTTCCGACGCCTCGTACAGCTCACCGGGGATCGACTGGATCGCGCCGAGGAACAGCACGAAGTTCAGGCCCATGAAGCGCCACACCGACACCGCGGACAGCGAGGTGTTCGCCGTCCGCCCGCTGCCCAGCCAGAAGTGGTGCCCGTGCACCCCGAAGGCGCTCAGCACGGTGTCGAGGGTGCCGTGCGGCTGGAAGAAGTACAGGAAGACGAAGCCGATCGCGACCCCGTTGAGCAGGTAGGGGAAGAACAGCAGGCCCTTGAAGAGATTCCGGAACCGCAGATCGAAGCTGAGCACGGTCGCGAAGTACAGCGCCAGCGCGATCTGCGCCACCGACGCCACCAGGTAGTAGACGCTGACGAAGAAGACCTGGAACAGCTCGGGTCTGGTGAACAGCTCCACGTAGTTCTTGGCCCCGACGTAGTTCCGGTCGGGGCTGACCCCGTCCCAGTCGGTGAAGCTGTCCCTGA
The DNA here is from genome assembly GCF_044744145.1 of Streptomyces sp. NPDC087422. Taxonomy (NCBI): domain Bacteria; kingdom Bacillati; phylum Actinomycetota; class Actinomycetes; order Kitasatosporales; family Streptomycetaceae; genus Streptomyces; species Streptomyces sp. NPDC087422. The sequence goes on from NZ_JBIUXT010000007.1 coordinate 322,750, forward strand.
TCATGGTGCCGACCGGCAGGTAGGTGAACGTGATCAGCAGAGCGAGCGGCACCGCCAGGTACAGCCACGGCGTCACGGTCCGCCAGACCCGGGCGCGCGTCACAGGGCGGCGGTCTTCTGCGCGTTCGCCCACTTCTTGGCGAGGCCGGCGAAGATGCCGGGGAGATCACCACCTGCGGCGCCGCGCGCCACGTCGATCAGGTGCTGGCGGTACTCGGGCTTGTCGGTCATGCCGATCTCGGACTGGTTGTCGATCCTGGTGACCTTGGCGCTCTGCGCCTGCGACATCTCCACGAACCGCACACCGGCGTCCTGGAACGGCTTGAGGGCCGACGGCAGCGGTCCGCCCTTGAGCGTGGGGACGGCCTGATTGGTCTGCACGTAGCCGGACTTGTCGGTGAACCAGTCGATCCAGGCGCGGGCCGCCGCCTTGTTCTTGGAGTGGACGTTCACCGCCTCCTGGTAGTCGGGCGCCACCGGGGTGCAGAAGGTCCCGTTCTTCTGGGAGGGGAAGGGCATGTAGCCGATCTCGGACGGGTCGCGCCCGGCCTTCTTCGCCGCGTCCTGCATCTGCACGATGGACCACGAGCCCAGCCACATGGTGGCGATCTTGCCGGTGGCCAGCAGATTCTTGCTGTTCTCCCAGTTGGTGGTGGTCGGGTCCTGCTCGGAGAGCTTGTCGTGCACGATGGTGTAGAGCAGCGTGTCGCCGACGTTCAGGTCGGTGCCCGCGCGCCAGGGGTCCGGGTCGGTGGCGGGCTCGTCGGCCGCCCTGGCGTCGCAGGTGGCCGCGCCCTGCACCGAGGTCCAGGCGGTCAGCGGCCAGCCGTCCTTGTAGTTGGTGTAGTACGGCGTCGCGGAGGTCTTGGCCTTGACGGCCTTGAGGTCGGCGAGGAAGGCGTCGGGAGTGGTCGGCCAGTCGGTGACCCCGGCCTGCCGCCAGACGGCCTTGTTGTAGACGAAGCCCGCCGCGTTCGCGAAGTTCGCGATGCCGTAGACCTTGCCGCCGACCGTGGCCTTGCCGGTGAAGGTGTACTTCTTTCCCAACTCCTCGGCGCTGCCCAGCGAGGCGAAGAACTTCGGGTAGTCGTCGGTCTTGATGGCCGCCGGGATCATCAGCACATCGCCGTAGTTCGAGGTGTTCATCCGGATCTTCACCTCGCCCTCGTAGTCCGTGATCCCCTCGAAGGTCACCCGCACCTTCGGGTAGAGCTTGCTGAACTCGGCGGCGTACTTCTTCATCGTGCCGTCCTGCACGAGGTCGGTCCGCTGGGTGAGGACCTTGATGTCACCCGACACCGCCGACGGGTCGGCGGGCACGGTGGCGGTACCGCCCTTGGACGTCGAGCCCCCGCCACCGCAACCCGCGGCGAGCAGCGCCATGGTCGCCAGCAGCGACCCGGCGAGTACCTTGCCCTTCATGTGCACCATCTCCGTCTCCACAGCGCGGTACTTAAGCGATTCAGTGGCGGAACGACCGCACTATTGCATTGGGTTGTGGGCCGGTAAAGGGACTGATTCAGCGCTGATGCTTAACCGTTACATTGCGGTTCAGTGCGCCGCCGTCCGAGGGCGCGGGTTCGGGGCGACGGGCGCGGCGCGCCGTGGGGTAGGGTCGATGCCGTCAGCGGCGGGCCAGGACCCGCCACAGCAGTGGAGATCAGCCGAGATCAGCCGAGGAGGTGGGACCGATTACCGGTATCGCAGGCCGGGTGCTCCCGCCGTACGGCCGAGCGGTCTCTCCGACGTAGGTGAGGCCGGGGGAGTGCCCGTGGGCTTCCCGAAAGGCTCTACATGTCGGACTTCACCGCACCGTCGCCCGAATCCACCGTCGTCGCCGCGCTCAGGGCGGCGGGCTGCGTCTTCGCCGAGGACGAGGCGCGGCTGCTCATCGCGGCGGCCGGGACCCCCGAAGAACTCACCGCGATGGTCGCACGCCGCGCGGACGGTCTGCCGCTCGAACACGTCCTCGGCTGGGCCGAGTTCGCCGGACAGCGGTTCGCCGTGGACCCCGGCGTCTTCGTACCGCGCCGCCGTACCGAATTCCTCGTCCGGGTCGCGGCCGGGCTCGCCGCGCCCGGCGCCGTCGTCGTGGACCTGTGCTGCGGCTCGGGGGCCGTCGGCGTCGCCCTGGCCACCGCGCTCGGCGGCGGCGTCGAACTGCACGCCGCCGACCTCGACCCGGCCGCGGTGCGCTGCGCCCGCCGCAATGTGGCCCGCGTCGGCGGGCGGGTGTACGAGGGTGACCTCTTCGCGCCGCTCCCGGCCGACCTGCGCGGACGGGTCGGGCTGCTGGCCGCCAACGTCCCCTACGTACCGAGCGAAGAGGTCGGCCTGCTGCCGCCCGAGGCCCGCGACCACGAGGCCCTGATGGCGCTCGACGGAGGCGCCGACGGCCTCGACGTCATGCGCCGTGTCGCCGCGCGGGCCACCGACTGGCTCGCCCCCGGCGGTTCCCTGCTGGTCGAGTCGAGCGAGCGGCAGGCCCGGCGGGCGGTCGGCCTCTTCACCGCCGCCGGGCTCCGCGCCCACGTCGCCGACTCGGACGAGCTGTACGCGACCGTCGTCGTCGGCACCCGGCCGCCGCTCGGGGCGGGCGGTTAGGGCCCGCCCCGGACGCGTCGTGGGCCGTGGGCTGGCCGCCGGTCAGTCGGCCTGCTGGTCGGCGGTGCGCAGGCCCGCCGACCACTTCTCCTCGATGTTGCCGAACCGCCAGACGGCGAAGGCGACGGCCCAGGTGGCGAAGAACAGGCCCACGATGACGTAGCCGACGATGTTGAGGTCGATCCCGCCGACCCAGTCCCAGAAGGCGCCGTGGAACCCCGCCTTGTCCGCGACCAGGCCGAGGAGTTCGACGGTGCCGATGATGAGGGCGACGGCGACGGACAGGCCGGTGATGGTGAGGTTGTAGTAGACCTTGCGGACCGGCTTGGAGAACGCCCACTCGTAGGCGAAGTTCATGAACGAGCCGTCGATGGTGTCCAGCAGCGACATGCCCGCGGCGAAGAGCACCGGCAGGCAGAGGATCGCGTACCAGGGCAGCCCGGACGCCGCGCCGGAGCCCGCGAGCACCAGCAGCGCGATCTCGGTGGCGGTGTCGAAGCCGAGGCCGAAGAGCAGGCCCAGCGGGTACATCTGCCACGGCTTGGTGATCGACTTCATGACCCGGCCCAGCAACCGGTTCATGAAACCGCGGTTGTTGAGCTGCTCCTCCAGCGCCGCCTCGTCGAAGTGGCCCTCGCGCATCTGCCGGAAGACCTTCCAGATCCCGGCCAGGATCACCAGGTTGATGAAGGCGATGACGTACAGGAAGGTGCCGGAGACGGTGGTGCCGATCCAGCCGGTGACGTTGTGGAGCTGGGAGTCGTCGTCCTCGACGGGATTGGCGAGCGCCTTGATGCCGAGCGAGAGCAGGAAGGCCAGGCCGAAGACGATGCTGGAGTGGCCCAGCGAGAACCAGAAGCCCACCGACAGGGGCCGCTTGCCCTCGCCCATCAGCTTGCGGGTGGTGTTGTCGATCGCCGCGATGTGGTCGGCATCGAACGCGTGCCGCATGCCGAGGGTGTACGCGGTGACGCCGATGCCGATGCCGAAGGACTTGGTGCCGAGGCTGTAGTGCTCGGGGGCCACGATCGCCACCAGCGTGAACCAGCCGATGACGTGCAGGGCGAGGATGAAGGCGAACATGCCGCCGACCCTCGTCCACTCGGCGCGGGTCATCGAGCCGGCGATGCGGCGCCAGCGGGACCCTGGTGGTGCCGGTGCGTCCGGAGACGTGGCGGTGGTCATTTCATCAGTCCTTTGTCGAAGCGGGCGAAGCCAAGCTAGACGCACCTCTGTCCTTGTTGCAAGGTACTGGCAATAAGGATGCCCACCCTGGCCTGCCCCAAGCTCAGCGGGGTGCCGGTACCACCGGCGCGAGGACGCAGTCGCCGCAGAGCCCGCCCGCGCCCCCCGGCGCGGCCCGGTAGATCAGGCAGCAACTGCGCCGGCGGAAAGGCGCGCCCGGTGCGCCCGTACGCGCCCCCGTGCTCGTACCGCGCAGCGGCGGCCGGTCCAGCAGCAGGGCGGCCAGCGACCGTACGCGCCCGGCGTCGGCGGGGCGCGCCGCGGCGAGCATCCCGGCGGCGCCGTTCAGCGCGGAGGCGCTGTTGCCCCACAGGATGTGCGGGGACACCTTGAAGGGCGCGAAGGCGTCGGCCAGTTCGCGCACCGGCCCGTCGAGCAGATGGCGGGCGAGGGCGGCGGCCAGGGCCTCCCCTCCCGCGGGCGCGCCGGGAGCCGTGTCCTGGCCGGTTTCCTGAGCCGTGTGCGGCAGCGACAGCGGGAAGGGGCCGCCCAGGACCGGCTGCCAGCGCAGGTCGGCGAGCCGCAGGCCCGGCGCGACCTCGCCGCGCAGGACCGCGAGGGCCAGCGTCGGCGACAGCACCCGGGCGACCAGGCCGAGGTGGGCCACGGACGCGGCGACCCGCGGTTCCACGGCCTCCGCCTCCCGGCCGCCCGCCGCCGCGAGATACCGCCTGACGCCCGCCACCCGGTCGCCGAGCGCGGGTCCGCCGTCGGCCAGCTCGGCCATCGACCGCCAGGGAGCGCCGGTATCGGAATCAGCGCGGTGCCCCTCGGCGGCGAAGAACGGGCCGAGGGCCGCGAGATCCGCCGTCCGGGACGCCTCGGCGGGCGGCTCGGACGGCGGCGGCGCGTCGTCGTTCATCGGTTCACGCGCTGACCGGGTCCGTCCTGCCGGTCTGCGCGGCGGGGGCGGTGCGCGAGGCGAGCACCCGCTCGGCCAACGGGCCGAAGGCCAGCCCGATCACCGTCCACAGCAGGAGCTGCGCGGCCACCGAGTACAAGCGGAAGGAGAACAGCACATCGGCGGGGAATCCCGGATAGACGATCCGGCCCTTGTCGTCGGTGAGCGGCAGCGGCGTCTCCGTCGCGTGGTTGCCGAAATTCTCCTTGTTGTACGCCAGGTGGCCCAGTTGCGGCAGCAGCGCCATCGCCACGCCGATCGCGACGACGAAGGCGGCACCGGCGAGCAGGGTCGCGTTCCAGTTCCCGAACCGGGGCTGGAGCCTTCTGCCGAGCAGTGCCGCGCCGACCAGAAAGGCCAGCGAACACACGACCATCACCAGATAGAGCCCGGTGCGGTCCTTGATGGTGTCCTCGTGCCCGATGGCGGGCGGATTCGCCGGGTACTTGAGGAACGGCACCAGGTAGATGCCGAGGAATCCGCCGCCCGCGACCAGCAGCGCGAGATTGCGCGCCCGCAGATTGCCGACGCGTCCCAGGCAGACCGCGTAGGCGACCGCGAAGAGCGCGCCCATGGCCATGCCGAAGAAGATCATGCCGACGCCGATGCCCACGTCCGCCTGGACGGTGCGGCTGAACAGCTCGTGTCCCGCGTGCTCCATCGGCAGCCCGGCGGCTTTGTCGAGCGCGGCCTGCGCGTCGTCCCTGCCGCTCTCGTAGTCGATCGCTTTACTGATGTCCGGCTCCGCGAAGATCCGCGCGAAGAGGAATGCGAGCAGCCCTGCGACTGCGCCGACGACTATGCCGCGCAGGATGAGTTTCTTTTCCATGTCGAATTGTCCGTCTGTTCTGTCGGCTCCGTCGGCGCGAACTCAGTGGCAGGGGAAACCGAGGAAGTGCCGGGCGTCGTGGACGAACTCGTGGATGTGGGTGTCCTTGCCGAAGACGCTGACCGCGCCCTGGTCGACACCGATGAAGTAGTAGACGGCGAAAGCCAGGATCGCGGTGCCTACCAGCCACATCACGGCCTTCGAGACCGGCAGGACAACCGGTGTGGCGGTGGTGGTGGGAGCGGACACAGAGCTCACGGGTGGGCCTCCTTCAGGGATTCGGCGTCCCTCGATCGAATGGGGCGTTGTGACGGCGGAGTATCTGACTCACCGGCCACCTCCTCGATGACCGGCTACACAGTGGCGCGACCGTGCTGGATTTTCACCAGCTTCCTCACGCCATCACGTAATTGAGCGTAGGGGCTGTCGAACAGGCACGTCAATCGGGCCTGCGACGTTGTGACATACGCCCCTGATCGCTGTGCGAGACTCCGGACCGTGAAACAGATCTTCGTCATCGGTATCGGGGCGGGCGACCCGGACCAGCTCACCCTCCAGGCCGTGCGGGCGATCGGCCGCACCGAGGTGTTCTTCCTGCTCGACAAGGGCGAGGAGAAGGCCGATCTGGTCGCGCTGCGCGAGGAGATCCTGCGGCGGCACGCCGTACGGCCGCACCGCGTGGTCGTCGCGCGCGACCCGGAGCGCGACCGGGAACGGACAACTCCCGGCTACGCGAACGCGGTTGACGACTGGCGACGGCGCCGCGCCGACATCTACGAGCGGCTGATCGCCGCGGAACTGCCGGACGACGGCTGCGGGGCGTTCCTCGTCTGGGGCGATCCGGCCCTGTACGACAGCACGTTGGGCATCCTCGAAGAGGTGCACGGCCGGGGGAGCGCCGCGTTCGAGTGGACGGTCGTGCCCGGCGTCAGCAGCGTCTCGTCGCTGGCCGCCAAGCACCGCACGGGCCTCAACCAGGTCGGGCGGCCGGTGCAGATCACCACCGGGCGCAGGCTCGCCGACGGCGGGCTGCCGGACGGGGTGGACGACGTGGTGGTGATGCTGGACGCCCACCAGACCTTCGGACGTTTCACCGGCCAGGGGCTGGAGATCTACTGGGGCGCGTATCTCGGCACGCCCGACGAGATCCTGCTGTCCGGACCGCTGGACGACGCCCTCGCGCAACGGATCAGCGACGTACGGGCGCGGGCCAGGGCGCGCAAGGGCTGGATCATGGACACCTATCTGCTGCGGCGCGGCGTCCCCAAGTGACCTCGCCCGGCGCGGAGTCGAGGCATGTGCTGATCCTCGGCGGTACGGGGGAGGCCCGGCGGCTCGCGGAGCTGCTCGCGGCCGTTCCGGGGTTGGTGACGACGAGTTCGCTGGCCGGGCGGGTCGCGGAGCCCCGGCTGCCGGACGGCCGGGTCAGGATCGGCGGCTTCGGGGGAGCGGACGGGCTGGCCCGCTGGCTGCGCGAGGAACGGGTGGACGCGGTGGTCGACGCCACGCATCCCTTCGCCGCCGTCATCAGCGCCCACGCGGCCGAGGCGGCCCGCGCCGTACGTCTGCCGCTGCTCGTGCTGCGCCGGCCGGGCTGGGCGGCCGGTCCCGGCGACCGCTGGCACTGGGCCGACTCCGTCGCGGACGCGGCGGCCCTGCTTCCGGGCCTCGGGAGCCGTCCCTTCCTGACCACGGGGCGCGGCGACCTCGCGGCCTTCGCCGCGGCGCCCGCCACATTCCTGCTGGCACGCTCGGTCGACCCGCCGGACCCGCCGCTTCCCCCGCACGTCCATGTCCTGCTGGCCCGCGGCCCGTTCACGCTGGAGTCCGAACGGGCGCTGCTGCGCCAGCACCGGATCGACGTCCTGGTCACCAAGGACAGCGGCGGCGCCGCGACCGCCCCCAAACTCACGGCGGCCCGTGAGGCGGGCATCCCCGTCCTGATCGTCCGCCGCCCGCCCCCGCCGGAGTCCGTCCCCGTCGTCGCGACCCCCGCGGAGGCGGTCAGCCTGCTGCGTGCCCCACGCAGGACCTGGCCGCCTCCATGGGGGTGGCCGTCCCCGCGAGGACCTGGTCACGGTGGGTCCGCGCCGTGACCATCAGGGCGTCGAGGGTGTCGCGGGTGCGGACGAGGTCGTCGATATGGGCCGAGAGGCGGTCGCGCTCCAGGGCCATCCGGTCGAGGGCGGCGTCGGAGTTCTCCTCGCTGGGGGAGTCGACGCAGGGGAGCAGTTCGGCGATGGTGCGACTGGACAGGCCCGCCGCGTAGAGGCGCTGGATGAAGGCGACGCGCTCGACCTCCTCGTCCGTGTAGTGCCGCTGCCCGCTGCCGCTGCGCACGCTGGTGAGCAGCCCCTGCTCCTCGTAGTACCGCACGGACCGCACGCTGACCCCGGCCCGCGCCGCGAGTTCCCCGATCCGCACGATGTCCTCCCGGCTGTTCCCACCGCCCGGGCGGTGGCTCCCGGGCGGGCTATGGTCTGCGTCACAGAGCTTGCCTCTGACGTCAATGTCAGGTTTTAGCGTAGCAGTCGCGTCCGGGAGACCGGGCGATACGGAAGTGACGCGCTACGCATGAAGGAGCCCGACGTGACGAACCTCTTCACCAGCTACCGGCTCGGCTGTCTGACCCTGCCCAACCGGCTGGTCATGGCCCCGATGACCCGGGTCAGGGCCGCGGCGGGCGGGCTGGCGACACCGTCGATGGCGGCCTATTACGCCCAGCGGGCGACCGCCGGGCTGATCGTCAGCGAGGGTGTGCAGCCGAGCGCGATCGGGCAGTCCAACCCGGGCACGCCGGGACTGCACACCGACGAGCAGACCGCCGCGTGGCGTCCGGTGACCGACGCCGTGCACGCCAGCGGCGGCCGGATCTTCGCCCAGCTCATGCACGGCGGCCGGGTCTCGCACCCCGACACCATCGGGACGCTGCCGGTCGGGCCCTCGGCCGTCGCCGCCGTGGGAGAGGTGTTCACCCCGACCGGCCCGCAGCCCGCCCCGACGCCCCGCGCCCTGGAGACCGCCGAGATCCCCGAGCACGCGCGGTCGTACGGCGACGCCGCCCGCCGCGCGGTCGACGCCGGGTTCGACGGGGTGGAACTGCACGGCGCCAACGGCTATCTGATCTCGCAGTTCCTCTCGTCCAACGCCAACCTGCGCACCGACGGGTACGGCGGCTCGGTCGTGAACCGGATCCGCTTCGCCGTCGAGGCGGTCGCCGCCACCGTCGAGGCCGTCGGCGCGGACCGCACCGGCATCCGGCTCTCGCCGGGCGCCACCTTCTGGGGCGTCCGGGAGGACGACGTACCGGAGCTGTACGCGGCGCTGCTCACCGAACTGGCGGCGCTCTCACCGGCGTACGTCCACCTGGAGGCGACCGCCGACGAGGAGGTGCTGACCGCTCTGCGCCGGGCGTGGCCCGGCACCCTCATCATGAACCCCGTGCTGCCGATGGGCCCCAAGCAGACGGGCCGGGATGACGCCGACCACTGGCTCGCGCTGGGCGCCGACCTGATCAGCTTCGGCCGCGGCTTCATCGCCAACCCCGACCTGGTCGAGCGGCTGCGCGTCGGCCTGCCGCTGGCCCCCGTCGACGAGGCCACGTACTACCAGGGCGGCGACGCGGGCTATCTCACGTACTCCTCCCACCAGTACGCGGCCTGAGACCCTCGTCGGTCAGGCGGCCTCGACCGCGGGCCTGAGGACGTCCTCGCACCACTGCCGGAGCGTGGTGGGGGTGTCGACGGCGTGCTGCGGGGTGCGGGTGATCCCGTTGTCGAGGCCGCCGTCCTTGGCGATCGCCATGTCCAGCATGCCCTGGGCGATGGCCTCGGACATGCCCGCGCCGAGGAACCGCTCCTTGAACGGCCCCGCCGGGACCTGCTGGTAGCGGACCGGGAAGCCGAGGACGTCGGCGATCACGGCGGCCGTGTCATTCTGCGACAGGTCCTCGGGGCCGAGCAGCGGTACGTCCTCCCGGCCGCTCCACGAGGGGTCGAGCAGCAGGCGGGCGGCGACGGCGGCGATGTCGCGGGTGGCCACCGTGGGCATCGCGCGGTCGGGGGAGAGCGCGTTGAAGAACACGCCCTGCGCCTTGATCACTTGGGCCTGGCGGAGCAGATTGTCCATGAAGCTGGGCAGATTCAGGGACCGGAAGGCCGCGCCGGTCTCCGCGAGCCGGTCGTCCAGGGCCAGCGTGGCGGTCACATGCCCGGCCCGGTCCGCGTACGCGGTGCCGCGGCCCAGGGAGCTGATGCTGACGACGTGCTTGACGCCGTAGGCGCGGATCGCCTCGACGGCGGGCCGGGCGAAGTCGGAGTACACCTCGTCTAGGGTGGCCGCGTGGGGGTTGGGCGGCGGCAGCCAGAACAGCGCGTCGGCGCCGTCGAGGGCGCGGGCCACGGCCTCGGGGTCGCCGTGCGAGCCCTGGACCACCTCCGCGCGCTCGCGGACGTCGGCGCTCAGCCGGGCGGGGTCGCGGACGACGACGCGGACCGGCTCGTCGGCGGCGAGGACGCGGTCGACCACCTGGTGTCCGATATTTCCGGTAGGTGCGGTGATGACGATCATGAGTTCACTCCAGCGGCATGGGAAAAGGTCGCTCGAACAAGTAAACTCTACCGTACCGTTTACTTTTGAGGGTGCAAGCCGATGACCGAAGAAGGCGGGCCGCGACAGCGCGGGGAGCAGCGACGGGGCGAGGAGTTGCGGCGCCACATCCTGTTCATGGCCAAGGACGTGTTTCTCGAGGCCGGGTACGAGCGCGCCTCGATGGACGCCGTCGCCGCCCGCGCCGGGACGTCCAAGCGGTCGCTGTACGCGCACTTCGAGAACAAGGAGAAGCTGTTCCTCGCCGTCCTCGGACTCGTCCGCGAGCTCTACCTCGGCAGGCTGCGGACGCCCGACGCGTACTCCGCGGACCCCGCGGAGGCCGTCACCCTGTTCTGCGGGCGGTTCCTCCAGCTCATGACGTGGGAGTCGCAGGTGCGCACCTGTCGGCTGAGCATCGCCGCCGCCGCGTGGCTGCCCGCCAGTTCGCGCGCGTACTTCGACGCCATGTTCGCCACCACCCACGAACGGCTGGCCGCGTATCTCGTCGAGCACTACGGCATGGGACCCGAGGACGGCGCCGCCCTCGCCGAGGACCTGCTCGGCCGCACCGTGCTGCCGCGCGTCTTCCGCACCCTGCTCAACGTCGAGGACGCGACCACGGGCATGCCGGAGGACGACGCGCTCGCCGCGAGCGTCGACCTGCCCGCCATCCGCCGGGTGGTCGCGACGGCGCTGCCCGCCGCCGAGGACTGACGGCTACCGGTATTCGCGCCGAGACGCGGTCCTCACGCGCAGGACGGGCACACGCCCCGGTAGGTGACCTCGAACGCCGAGACGGTGAAACCGAAGCGCTCCTCGGGCGGCAGGTCCGCCAGCGGGTCGCCGGTCGGGTGGACGTCCCGGATCGTGCCGCAGCGCGAGCACACCAGGTGCTGGTGGGCGTGGTGCGCGTTCGGGTCGTACCGCTTGGCGCGGCCGTCGGTGGAGACCTCGATGACCTCGCCGAGCGCGACCATCTCGCCCAGGGTGTTGTAGACGGTGGCCCGCGAGATCTCCGGCAGCCGCCCGGCCGCGCGGGCGTGCACCTCGTCGGCCGTCAGGTGGACGTGGTCGCCGTCGAGAACCTCGGCGACGACGCGGCGCTGGGAGGTCATCCGCCAGCCGCGTCCGCGCAGCCGCTCCAGCAGGTCACTCATGTCGGTTCACCTATTCAGGTTCGGCGGGATGCCCGAAGTTTACTCATGGGCGTCCGGAGTCTGATGGGATATGAGCTTGGCCCGCTTCTTGACTTGGACACAGTCCATCGTAGGATCGGTTCCGGCGATAACCAAGGGACAGGAAGCCCCCAGTAGGGCAGGAGACGGAGACGTGACGGGACCACCGCCGTGAAGTCGCGCGGCGTCGGCCTGAGGGTGGGGACCGCCCGCGTCACGGCCACCGCCCGCCCGACCGTGTCCGATGACCCTGGCTCGTCGTTCGACTTGTCGCCCGACGAACCGCGGTCGTCTCCCGGGGCCGAGCGCCCCGACTGTTCCATTTCCCCGCAGTTCCTGAGCACCGTGATCCGCCTGGTCCGGAAGGATTCCCATGTCTGAGAACCATGATGCAATCGTCACTGACGCGAAGGCGGAGGGCGGGGGTGGCTGCCCGGTCGCGCACGGACGCGCGCCGCACCCGACTCAGGGCGGCGGAAACCGCCAGTGGTGGCCCGAGCGGCTCAATTTGAAGATCCTTGCCAAGAACCCCGCCGTGGCCAACCCGCTCGGCGAGGACTTCGACTACGCCGAGGCGTTCAAGACCCTCGACCTCGCGGCGGTCAAGCAGGACATCGCGCAGGTGCTGACCAGCTCCCAGGACTGGTGGCCCGCCGACTTCGGCAACTACGGCCCCTTCATGATCCGTATGGCGTGGCACAGCGCGGGCACGTACCGCATCAGCGACGGCCGCGGCGGCGGCGGCGCGGGCCAGCAGCGCTTCGCCCCGCTCAACAGTTGGCCGGACAACGCCAACCTGGACAAGGCCCGCCGTCTGCTGTGGCCGGTCAAGAAGAAGTACGGCCAGAGCCTGTCCTGGGCCGACCTGATGATCCTCACCGGCAATGTCGCCCTGGAGCAGATGGGCTTCGAGACCTTCGGCTTCGGCGGCGGTCGCGCGGACGTCTGGGAGCCCGACGAGGACGTCTACTGGGGCCCCGAGACCACCTGGCTCGGCGACGAGCGCTACACGGGCGACCGCGAGCTGGAGAACCCGCTCGGCGCCGTCCAGATGGGCCTCATCTACGTCAACCCCGAGGGCCCCAACGGAACGCCCGACCCGCTGGCCGCGGCCCGCGACATCCGTGAGACCTTCCGCCGGATGGCGATGAATGACGAGGAGACCGTCGCGCTGATCGCGGGCGGCCACACCTTCGGCAAGACCCACGGCGCGGGCCCGGCCGACAGCGTCGGCGACGACCCCGAGGCCGCCTCCGTCGAGCAGCAGGGCCTCGGCTGGAAGAACAGCTACGGCACCGGCAAGGGCGGCGACGCGATCACCAGCGGTCTCGAGGGCATCTGGACCAACACCCCGACCGCCTGGGACAACAGCTTCTTCGAGATCCTCTTCGGCTACGAGTGGGAGCTGTTCCAGAGCCCCGCGGGCGCCAACCAGTGGCGGCCGAAGGAGGGCGCGGGCGCCGGCACCGTACCGGACGCGCACGACGCGTCCAAGAGCCACGCCCCGACGATGCTCACCACCGACCTCGCGCTGCGGGTCGACCCGGCGTACGAGCAGATCTCGCGGCGCTTCTTGGAGAACCCCGCCGAGTTCGCGGACGCCTTCGCCCGCGCCTGGTACAAGCTGACCCACCGCGACATGGGCCCGGTCGTGCGCTACCTCGGTCCCGAGGTCCCCTCCGAGGTGCTGCTGTGGCAGGACCCGCTGCCCGCCGCCACCCACGAGCCGCTCGACGCCTCCGACATCGCCGCCCTCAAGAGCCAGATCCTCGGCTCCGGGCTGTCGGTGGCCCAGCTCGTCTCCACCGCGTGGGCCTCGGCCTCGTCCTTCCGCGGCAGCGACAAGCGCGGCGGCGCCAACGGCGCGCGCGTCCGTCTCCAGCCGCAGATCGGCTGGGAGGTCAACGAGCCCGACCGGTTGGCGACCGTGCTGCGCACCCTGGAAGGTGTCCAGGAGTCCTTCAACGCCGCCCAGAGCGGCGGTAAGGGGATCTCCTTCGCCGACCTGATCGTGCTGGCCGGTGGCGTCGGCGTCGAGCAGGCCGCCAAGGCGGCCGGGTTCGACATTCAGGTGCCGTTCACGCAGGGCCGCGTGGACGCGACCCAGGAGCAGACCGACGTCGAGTCGTTCAGCGCCCTGGAGCCGACCGCCGACGGATTCCGCAACTACCTCGGCAAGGCCAACCGGCTGCCCGCCGAGTACCTGCTGATCGACAAGGCGAACCTGCTGAACCTGAGCGCCCCCGAGCTGACCGTCCTCGTCGGCGGCCTGCGCGTCCTGGGCGCCAACTACCAGCAGTCCGCCCTCGGCGCCCTCACCGAGACCCCCGGCACGCTGACCAACGACTTCTACGTCAACCTGCTCGACCTGGGCACGACGTGGAGCGCGACGTCGGAGGACGCGAACACCTTCGAGGGCCGCGACGCCTCCGGCGCGGTCAAGTGGACCGGCACCCGCGCCGACCTGGTCTTCGGCTCGAACTCCGAGCTGCGCGCCCTGGCGGAGGTCTACGCGAGCGACGACGCGAAGGAGAAGTTCGTCAACGACTTCGTCGCGGCGTGGGCCAAGGTCATGGACCTCGACCGGTTCGACCTGGTCTGAGAACGGTGCCTCCGGGGCACCGCGTGAGGACGCCTGACCGCGTCTGACGCACATCCCGGCCACGACGTCCGGGGCGGTTCGCAGAAGCCGCCCCGGACGTCGCTGTGTGCGGGGCCCTTTCGGCCGCCGGGTGCCCAGGCGCCCAGCGGCCCGGGGGCTCAGTCCTGGGCGAGCACCGCGCGGATCACATGCCGGGCGTTACGCGCCATCGTCGGATTCGTCTCGCGGTAGTACGGCAGCGCGTTCACCGCCTGGGAGAGCGCCCGGCCCCGCCCGCGCCTCCACGTCGCGTCGTCGACGCCGAGCGCGCCGCGCAGGACCTCCCGCGCGTCGGGCGGCAGCAGATTCCACGCGGGGAACAGGTCACAGGCCGGATCGCCCACGCCCGCGCACCCGAAGTCGATCACCGCGGTCAGCCGGCCCCCCGACACCAGCAGATTGCCCGGCATCAGATCGGAGTGCACCCACACCGGCGGCCCGTCCCAGTCGGGCGCGCGCAGGGCGTCCTCCCACACGGCGGTCAGGCCGTCGCAGTCGACGCCCTCCTGCGGAATCCCGCGCAGTCGCGCGATCGCCGACCGGGTCGACGCGTCGTGGTGGGCGAGCGGTTCGCCGCGATAGGCGGCCGGCGGGTCCGGCAGCGTGACGTCCCGCATCGCCCGCACGAATCCGGCGATGTCCTCCGCCAGGCGTACGGGTTCGCTCAGCGCCCCCGCCTCCGGCGGCTCGCCGTCCAGCCACCGGTACACCGACCACGGCCACGGATACCCCCGCGCGGGCTCCCCGGCGCCGAGGACTTCGGGGACGGCCGCGGGCAGCAGGGGCGCGAGCCGCGGCAGCCACTCCTGCTCCAGCGCGACGTCCCCGGCCCCGCCCGCCACGAGCGGCAGACGGACCACCATGTCGTCGCCGAGCCGGTACATCGCGTTGACCGTGCCGCCGGACGGGAACCGCCGCACGTCGAGCCCCGCCCACCGGGGGAACTGTTCGGCCACCAGCCGCCGTACGAGGTCGGCGTCGATGGGGTGCAGGTCAGGGTGCATGGGCGGGGTGGTCATGGGGCGTCATACGACCTCGCGGCGGCGGCTCCCGTCAACCGCTTTTCCCCGCGCGTCGGCCCGCCGCGCGGGCGCCCCGCCGGGGGCCGGCGAGGGGTGCCCGATCCCGCCCCCGCAATCCATTTGCCATTCCTTTACTATGGCTCGGTCGGTCCGCCCGCGACCCTGGTAGGTGCCGCGGTCACCGCCGACCCGGCGAACGCGCCGCGCCGCCCGACCGCCCGACCAACACCGGTCGGCCCGGACGCCGTTCACACGACACGTCCCGTCCCCCTTGGAGCACGCAATGCAGCACACCGTCCACGCGCGCAAGACCCCGCTCCCGGGGGTGGGCATCCGCTACGACGTGTCCACCGACGCCGGTCGGCACCTGTCGGTGGTCGTGCACCACGACGGGCGGCGCACCCTGGCGTTCCACGACCCGGAGGACGACGACGCCTGCAAGGACGCCGTGGTCCTGGAGCCGCACGAAGTGAGCGCGCTCGCCGAACTGCTCCCGCCCGACCCGGTCGCGCACCTGCGCCAGCACTTCGAGATCGACCTGGTCACCGAGCACATCACGGTGAGCAAACGGTCGCCGTACGCGGGCCGCACGCTCGGCGACACGCAGGCCCGTACCCGTACCGGCGCCTCGATCGTCGCCGTGCTCCGCCGGACGGCCGCCGTGCCGTCGCCCACTCCCGACTTCCGCTTCGCGGTCGGCGACATCCTTGTCGTCGTCGGCACCCGCGAAGGTGTGGACGCCGTCGCGGAACTGATCACAGGGGGATAAGAGCCTGTGCACGACACGACCGACATGCTCATCGAGCTCGGGGCGATCATTCTCGCCCTGGGCATCCTCGGCCGCCTCGCGGGACGCGTCGGCTTCTCGCCGATTCCCCTCTATCTGCTCGCGGGGCTGGCCTTCGGCAAAGGCGGGCTCATCCCACTGCACGCCAGTGAGGACTTCGTGGCCACCGGCGCCGAGATCGGTGTCGTATTGCTGCTTCTGCTGCTCGGCCTGGAGTACAGCGCTTCGGAACTCGTCACGAATCTGAAAACGCAGTACCCCTCGGGCGCGGTGGACTTCGCGCTCAACGCCGTACCCGGCGCGGTGGCCGCGCTGCTGCTGGGCTGGGGTCCGGTCGCGGCCGTCGCGCTCGCCGGAGTGACGTGGATCTCCTCGTCGGGTGTGATCGCGAAGGTCCTCGGGGACCTCGGCCGCCTCGGCAACCGTGAGACCCCGCTCATCCTCGGCGTCCTCGTCCTCGAAGACCTCTCGATGGCGGTCTATCTGCCGATTCTCAGCGCCCTGCTGGCGGGCGTGAGCCTGGCGGGCGGCACCCTCACACTGCTGATCTCGCTCGGCACGGTCGGGATCGTCCTGTACGTGGCGCTGCGCCACGGGCGGCTGATCAGCCGCGCGGTGTCGTCGGACAACGCGGAGATGCTGCTGCTGGTCGTGCTCGGCCTGACGCTGCTGGTGGCCGGTGTCGCCCAGCAGCTCCAGGTCTCCGCCGCCGTCGGCGCGTTCCTGGTCGGCATCGCGCTGTCGGGTGAGGTCGCCGAAGGCGCCCGCAATCTCCTGACCCCGCTGCGGGACCTGTTCGCGGCGGTCTTCTTCGTCTTCTTCGGCCTGAGCACCATCCCCGCCGACATCCCGCCGGTCCTGGTCCCCGCGCTGATCCTGGCCGTCGTCACGACCCTCACCAAGATCGCCACCGGCTGGTACGCGGCGCGCAGGGCCGGAATCCGGCCCGCCGGACGGTGGCGGGCGGGCGGCACGCTGGTCGCGCGCGGCGAGTTCTCCATCGTCATCGCGGGACTCGCGGTCGGTGTCGAGCCCCGGATCGGGCCGCTGGCCACCGCGTATGTGCTGATCCTGGTCGTCCTCGGCCCGCTCACCGCCCGCTGGACCGAGCCCATCGCCCGCAAACTCACCGAGGCCATCGGCCCGTACGCGCGCCGCCGCGCCGCGCTCCCGGCCGCCGCCGCGTCCCCCGGCCCGGCCGAGGAACAGATCGACACGACGGCCACGCGTTCCTGAGCGCCCCGCCCGCTCCGCGACGACGGCTCACTCGTGTCGCTGGGCGCGCACCAGCACCTCCCCGGCGTCCGTCCGGTAGTAGAGCACCGACCGCCCCGCGCGACGGCGCCGGATCAGACCGGCGTCGAAGAGCACCTTCAGATGGCGGCCGACGGAGCCGAGTCCCTGGCCGGTGAGCGCGACCAGTTGGGTGGTGCTCTTGGGGGAGTCCAGGAGGACGAGGACGGCCGCGCGCCCCGGCCCGAGCAGCGCGCGCAGGGCGTCCGGCGCCGAGGGCCGGTCCGGCTCGGCCAGTACGCCCGCGCACGGGTAGATCACGGCGTAGCGGTGCGGCCGGTCCCAGGAGACCCAGCTGCGGCGCGGGGTGACCGGCACGAACAGCAGCCGCGCCCCGGAGATCTCGCGCGGCGGATTGTCGTACGCGTTGATCTGGAGCCGTCCCTCGCCCAGCCAGCGCATCCCCGGCCGCATGTCGTCCAGCGCCGCCGTCCAGCCGCCCTGGCTCAACTGCCGGGTGCGCGCCACGATGTCGGCCTCGAGAACGCGGCGCCGCCGTGGCCAGTACGGCAGGACCGTCTCCGTCCACACCCACCGCATCACATCCGCGGCCCGCCGGGGCACTTCGGCCTCGGGCAGCCAGGCGGGCAGCGGTCCGCCCAGCGATATCGCCAGGTCGGCGCGGGCGACGTCGGCCGGGGTCGTACGGATACGGTCCAGCTCCGCCTCGATCGACGGCTCGCCCTCGGCCCGCGGCGGGGGGATGAGGAAGTCCGCGATCCAGGTCGGCCGGAATCCGGCCCCGACGATCAGCGCGGCGACCGGGTCCTCGGCCAGGCGGCGCCGGTACGCGGACCG
Source organism: Streptomyces sp. NPDC087422 (assembly GCF_044744145.1). Lineage (NCBI taxonomy): Bacteria > Bacillati > Actinomycetota > Actinomycetes > Kitasatosporales > Streptomycetaceae > Streptomyces > Streptomyces sp. NPDC087422. The sequence goes on from NZ_JBIUXT010000007.1 coordinate 340,635, forward strand.
GTGGGCGCGCAGCCACGCGCTCTCGCCGGGGTGCGCGGCCGTGCCGCCCGCCAGGTCGAGCAGGCTCGCGACGGTCTCGGCCAGCGGGGAGACGACGAAACGGCCTCCCGCGAGGGTGTCCGCGTTGACCAGCCACCAGCCCATCGTTTCGCCTCCCCGCGAAACTCTAACGCCGGGCCGGCCGGGCCGCGGAGACTCCCCGTCCATGCGCACCTACCGAGAACTCTTCCGCGCCCCGGAGTTCACGCCGCTGTTCGCGACCGGCTCGCTGTCGACGGCCGCGTCCACGGTGAGCGGTCTCGCGCTGGGCACGCTGATCTACACGGCGACCGGCTCGCCGCTGCTGTCCGCCCTGGCGATGTTCGGCCCGGCGCTGGTCCAGGTCGTCGGCGCGACCACACTGCTGTCGGCCGCCGACCGGCTGCCGCCGCGCGCCGCGACGGCCGGGCTCGCCCTGCTCTTCGGCCTGTGCACCGCCGCCCAGGCCGTGCCGGGACTGCCCGTGTGGGCGGCCTTCGCCGTACTCCTCGGCGAGGGGCTGATCGCCTCACTGGGCGGCGGAGTGCGCTACGGGCTGCTCAACGAGATCCTTGAGCGCGACGGCTATCTGCTCGGCAGGTCCGTGCTCAACATGTCGGTCGGCGCCACGCAGATCTGCGGCTTCGCCGTCGGCGGGGTCCTGGTCACCGTGCTGTCCCCGCGCGGCACCCTGCTGGCCGGCGCCGCGCTCTACCTGGCCGCCGCGGCCGTCGCCCGGCTCGGCCTGAGCGGTCGCCCGCCGCGTACCGCGGGACGCCCCTCGGTCGCCGACACCTGGCGCACCAACGGCCTGCTCTGGTCGTCCGTGCCCCGCCGCTACGTCTACCTCGCCCTGTGGGTGCCCAACGGGCTCATCGTCGGCTGCGAATCCCTCTACGTCCCCTACGCGCCCCGGCACGCCGGGCTCCTCTTCGCCAGCGCGGCCCTCGGGATGCTCGCGGGCGACACCCTCACCGGCCGCTTCCTGCCCCGCCGTTGGCGCGAACGCCTCGGCGCCCCGCTGCGGCTGCTGCTCGCCGCCCCCTACCTCGCCTTCGCCCTCCACCCCGCCCTGCCGCTCGCCGTGACCGCCGTCGTCCTCGCCTCCGTCGGCTACTCCGCGAGCCTCCTCCTCCAGGAACGGCTCATGTCCCTCACCCCCGACGCCCTCAGCGGCCACGCCCTCGGCCTCCACTCCTCCGGCACGCTCACCCTCCAGGGCGTCGGCGCCACCCTGGCGGGCGCTGTCGCCCAGCGCACCTCACCCGCCACCGCCATGACCGTGATGGCGACCGCCTCCGTAGCCGTCACCCTCGCCCTGGCCCCCGGCCTGCGCCCGCTCCCCACCGCTGAAGGTCCGGCCCTCGGCGAGACCCCGGCGCGGAGCCCGTCCGCCTGACCGGGCCCGGCGGGAGCGCCGACCGGGAACGGGAGGGGGGGCTCGCCTAGGGTGGCTGTGAACCGGTGGGAAAGGGGCGGGGCGTGGGTCCGAGGAGCGGGGTGGCGCGGGCCGATGTCGTGGTGGTCGGGGGAGGCGGGAGCGGGGGGCCGTTGGCCGCGCGGCTGAGCGAGGACGCGGGGCGGACGGTGGCGCTGATCGAGGCGGGGCCCGCGCCGAGAACCTTCGCGCCGGAGTTGCTGGACGCGCGGCTCGTACCGGGGGCGTGGGCGCGGGGGGCGCCGCTGTGGCTGTATCCGGCGCGTCTGACACCCGAGCGTCCCCACACGATCGGCCGCGGCAGGATCCTGGGGGGCTCGACCACCGTCAACGGCGGGTATTTCGTACGGGCCCGGCGGGACGACTTCGACCGGTGGGCGGCGGCGGGCAACGACGCCTGGTCCTTCGACCGGATGCTGCCGTTCCTGCGCCGGATGGAGGCCGACCTGGACTACGGCGCGTCCGCCGTCCACGGCGCGGACGGCCCGGTCCGGGTGCGGCGGACCGCGCTCGACCACCCCGCCGCCGCGGCGTTCGGCGCGGCGGCCCGCGAGTCGGGGTTCCCGGCCGAGCCGGACAAGAACGACCAGGGCGCGCCCGGCTTCGGCCCGGTGCCGTCGAACGCGGTCGACGGCGTACGCGCCAACACCGCCGTCGGCTACCTCCAGGACGCGCTCGCGCGCCCCAACCTCACCGTCCTCGGCGACCGCACCGTCCGCCGAGTCCTGGTGGAGCACGGCCGCGCGGTCGGCGTGGAGACCGAACGCGACGGCGTACGGGAGACCGTCACGGCGGGTGAAGTCGTGCTGTGCGCGGGCGCTTTCGGGTCACCGCACCTGCTGGCGCTGTCCGGCATCGGCCCGCGCGCGGACCTCGAACGCCTCGGCATCCCCGTGCTGCGGGACGCCCCCGGCGTCGGCGGGTCGTTCAGCGACCACCCGCAGATCGTCGTGGAGTGGACCCCGGTACGCGACGTGCCCGCCGCCGACGGCGGTTGGCTCGGCGGCGCCCTCCACCTGGTGTCGAGCGGCGGCCCCGCGGCGGGCGACCTGGAGATCCTCCAGTCGCTCACGCCGATGGCGGCCCTGATCCGCGCCCGCACGTCGCTGCCCGGCGCGCCGCTGCCCTTCCTCGTCTCCGCGCAGGCCCCGCGACCGCGCGGACGCCTGCGGATCGTCTCCGCCGACCCCGCGGTGCCGCCGACCGTCGACTACGGCTATCTGCGGACGCCCGACGACCGGCGGCGGCTGCGCGAGGCCGTCAGGACGACCGCGGCACTGATCGCCGCACCCGCCTTCCGTACCGTCGTCGCGCCGGACTCGACGGCGGGGCCCGGCCACGAGACGCTGGCCGACGACGGCCTGCTCGACGCGTGGATCCGGGCCCGTATCGGCACCTCGGTGCACGCCTGCGCGAGCGCGCCCATGGGTCCGGCGGACGACCGGCACGCCGTGGTCGACCAGTACGGCAGGGTCCACGGGGTGCGGGGGCTGCGGGTCGCGGACACCTCGATCCTTCCGGCCGCTCCCCTGCGCGGTCCCGCGGCGACCGCCGTCCTGATCGGCGAGGTCGTCGCGGACGCGATCCGCCACGACCGCGCGTGAGCGTCAGCCCGAGGCACCCTTGCCGGACCCCAGGCGCGGGCGCAGCGCCGCTGTCGAGCGGCCCTTGAGCGCGGAGAGCCAGACGCCCGTGCCGTAGGCGAGGTCGTCCAGGCGGCGGGCGACGGCGTAGCGCAGGGGGTCGAGGCCGACCTCGCCCGGACGGTATTCGAGGGCGACGTCGGCGACCGACGCGACGGCGACCGCGCGCCGGATCCGGGGGGAGACCGCGCAGCCGACGGCGGCCAGCGGCCACCAGTGGCGGGTGAGCAGGGCGCCGGTCTGGGACAGGGCGCTGACCGCGCCGTTGGCGGTGAGCCGGGTGGCCAGCCGTACCGGGTGGTCGGCGCCCTTGAGTTTGCGGGCGATCCGTACGGTCGTGACCCCGCAGACGGCGCCCGCCACCGGCAGCGACCAGCGGCGCTGGGCCAGCAGCGCGAGGGACAGCGCGCCCGCCCAAGGGGCGAGGACGGCGGGGGCGATGAGTTCGGGGTGGCGCTCGGCCAGCGGATGCGCTCCCGTGCCGTACGCGGCCTTGCGGAGCATCCAGTCCGTGAACCGTACGCGGTGCTCGTGCTCGGCGCGGACCGACGGCTCGTACCGTACGCGCCAGCCGTCCTCGATCAGCCGCCAGCACAGGTCGACGTCCTCGCCGACCCGCATGGCCGCGTCGAAGCCGTCCGCCATCGCGTCCACCCGCGCCACGCTGCACGCGGTGGAGGCCCAGGAGACGGGGGTCCCCGGGCGTACGGCCGCCGGGTCCCGGCCGAGGTCGAGCGAGGACCTGGCGGCCTCGTACCGGCCGATCCAGCCGGTGGCCGCGGCGGTCGGCAGCCCGGTGATGCGCGGCACGGCCATGCCGACCTTGGGGTCGGTGAAGTGCCGGAGCAGGACGGAGACGGTCTCCGGGGGCAGCACGATGTCGGAGTCCACGAAGACCACATAGGGGGTGCGGACCAGCCGCAGCCCCGCGTTGCGGGCCGCGGCCGGGCCCATGTTCCGCTCCAGCACGACCAGTTGGGCGCCGTGCTTGGCGGCGGTGTCCTCGATGTCGTCGGCGTGCCGCGATCCGTCGTCCACGACGACGACGCGCTGGCCGGGGCCGATGCTGGTGAGCAGCCGGTCGAGTTGCGCCGCCCGCTCGTGGACGGGCACGACGAAGGTGTGCCGCGGGTCGGGATTCTGCGGCAGGTCGCGGGCGACCGGGTACGCCATGCCGTTGTCGAGCAGCCGGTCGGCGAGGACGCCGCTCGCCGCGTCCCGGACGCGCACCGTACGGTCGTCGGCCAGCAGCGGGCGGGCGCGGGGGGTCAGCCGGACGAGCCGGGTCGGGAAGCCGCCGAGCAGGGCACGGCCGCCGTCGATGACGCGGGTGTGGCGGTTGAGCGCGATCACGAAGCCGCCGGGCAGCCGCGCCGTCCCGCCGGGCGCGCCCGGACGGCTCCTGCCGTCCGGAGCGCCGGCGCCGCGCTTGCCGTCCGGCGCACCCGTACCGCCGTCGCCTTCGGGCGCGCTCCCCGCCGGTTCCGCGGTCATTCGGTCACCGTCCCGTCCACCGGTTCGGCGTCGACCAGTCGGCCGCGGGTGTCCGCGGACCCTTCGGCGATCAGCCGGGTGGCCGTGGTGACCATGTACGTCATCGCCTTCTTTCCCTCTTCGGCGGACGCCCCCGCCGGGTCGCCGAGGACCCCGGACGGCGAGACCGCCAGCACACCGCCCGCGACCAGGTCGGGCATGAGGTCCGCGAGCGGCCGGGTGTCCCCGGCGACGGCCTGCGCGGTCCGCACGTCCCCGGGCGCCAGGTGGAGCATGACCGAGGTCTCCCACCGTCCGGCGTGCGGATCCGCGTCGGGCGCCACGCACGGCACCCACGCGACGTGGTGACCCTCGGCGCGCAGCAGGACGACCGCCTCGGCGAGCGTGGCGACATTGCCGCCGTGCCCGTTGACGAAGACGATCCGCCCGGCCCACATCGCCAGTGACCGCACGGACTCCACGAGGACCGCCTTCAGGGCCTCGCGGCCGATCGAGACGGTGCCCGCGAAGCCCGCGTGCTCGCCGCTCGAACCGTAGGCCATGGTCGGCGCGACCAGGGTGCGCCACTCGGGCGGGGCCCCGGCCGCCACCCGCTCGGCGACCGCCCGCGCGATGGCGGCGTCGGTGCCCAGCGGCAGATGCGGCCCGTGCTGCTCGGTCGAGCCCAGCGGCACCAGGACCAGCGGCGCGAACGGGACCGTCGGCCAGACGGCGTGCGCCAGGTCGGAAGGGGCCGCGGGTCCTGCCGTGCTCCCGGGGCCCGCGCGGTTCGCGGGTGTCGACGGCATGTCAGCGGATCGGGTCCTTGGAGCGCGGCGCGGCCTCCGCGGCGCCCGCGCGGTCCGCGCGGCCGACGAGTCCGCCGCCGAGTGTCCTGGTGAAGCCGTCGGGGATCACCAGGTCGTCGGGGGACAGCTCGTGCACCGAGGAGTGGCCCAGGCCCAGCACCGCGGAGTCCAGGCCGCCGCGCATGATGTCCAGGACGTTCTCCACCCCGGCCTGGCCGTTGGCCGCGAGCCCCCACAGGTAGGCGCGGCCGATCAGCACCGCGCGGGCGCCGAGCGCCAGCGCCTTGGCGACGTCGCCGCCGCGCCGGATGCCGCCGTCGAGCACGACCTCGATCTGGTCGCCCACCGCCTCGGCGATCGACGGCAGCATCCGTATCGTGCCCGGTGTCGTGTCCAGGTTGTTGCCGCCGTGGTTGGACACCGAGATCCCGCTGACCCCGGCGTCGACCGCGCGCTTGGCGTCGTCCACCCGCGTCACGCCCTTGAGCAGGAACGGGCCGCCCCACTCCTCGCGCAGCCACTTCACGTCGTCCCAGGTGGGCGGTGCCGTCTGCATCCACTCGTAGTAGGCGCCGAAGAAGGTGGGCGCCGCGCCGCCCGGCGGGCGGAGGTTGGGCGCGGTGAGGTCGGGGAGCCGACGGGATTTGAGGAACCGCATCAGCCAGGCCGGGTGCGGCGCCACGTTCGGCGCGAACTTCAGCATCGTCTTGAAGTCCAGCTTCTCCGGGATCGAAGGACTGCCCCAGTCGCGCCCGTTGGAGAAGGACCAGTCGAGCGTGGAGATCAGCGCCTTGGCCCCGGCGGCCCTGGCCCGGTCCATCCGCTGCACCATCGACTCGCGGGTGCCGGTCCAGTACATCTGGAAGAAGGTGTTCTCGTTCGCCTCGGCGACCTCCTCGACCGGCTTGCTGGCGAAGGAGCTGAGCCCCATGATCACGCCCCGGTTCGCGGCGGCCCGCGCGACGGCCACCTCGCCGTCCGGGTGCACGGCCTGCACACCGGTCGGCGAGATCACCACGGGCATCGACGTCGGGATCCCCAGCACCGTCGTCGACAGGTCGCGCTCGGCGTGATGGCCCACCACCCGCGGCGCGAAGCCCAGTTCGGCGAACGCCTCGATGTTGTCATCGACGGTCCGGCCGCGCTCCGAGCCCGCGACCAGGGCTCCGTAGACCGAACTCGGTAGTTGCTTCTTTGCCCGGCGCTGCGCCTCGGCGACGGTCTCGAACCAGGGATTCCTGCTCATTGCGTGTTCCTCTTCGTCTCGGAGCCGGTCCTTCGGGGCCGGTCCATGTCCGTGAGCGTCAGGTGCCGCCCGTGCGCCGCTGAGGCGCGGGTCAGCCGCTCCTCACGTGCCCCGGGCGAACGTGCCTCCACGCGCCGTTCATGTGCGGAAGACCTCCCTGAGAGCCGGTGCGATGTCGTGGTGGGTGCGGATGCGGTGAAAGGTGCCGTGCCCGGCCCTGGCCAGTTCCGCGCCCAATTCGACGTCCTTCTCACCGCTCGTGTCGAGCAGCACGTCCAGCCGCGGCAGCCGGGCCGCCGCCGGGCGCGGGTCCGGCCCCGCGTTGTGGACGCAGTCCGACAGCAGCAGCACCCGCGCGCCGCGCCGCGGCACCGACGCCAGCCGGGCGGCGGCGAGTTCCAGCGGGAAGGCCACATTGGTCAGGCCCCTGGCCGGGATGCGCAGCATCGCGTCCAGCAGCTCCATCGGCCTGACCGGGTCGCCCAGTTCGAGCAGGACCGCCGCGTCCGACCAGAAGGCGACGACGGCCAGTGCCTCGGACTCCAGCTCGGCCGCGAGCGCGCCCACGGTCGCCGCCGCGGTACGTACCCGCTCGCCCTTCATCGACCCCGACAGGTCCACCGCGAGCACGACGGAGCGGGGCGCGCGGACCCGCTCGAAGACGAAGACGTCCTCGTCGTCGGGGACCGGCCGCTCCGCCAGCCGTTCCAGCGTCGGATCCAGGTCGATGTCGCTGCCCCGCTGCCGGTACGGGAGGCTGGCCAGCCGCCCCGAAGCGGCCGGCCGTCCGCCGCGCGCCCGCTTCGGCTTCGGCAGGGACAGCCGCGCGGCGATCTCGCGGGCCCGCGCCCGCACCGCGGGGTCCACCGGCTCGGTGTCGTCCGGGCCGCTGAGCAGCTCCCCCCGCTCGTCGGTGAAGTCGGCCGCCGAGCGGGTCGGCCGCGGGCGCGCGGGACCGGCGCCGCGCGAGCGGGCGCGCAGCACCGTGCCTCCCGTGCCCGCCACCGCTTCGAACACCTTCGGCTCCTCGTCGAGTGTCTTGGGGATACGGCGCAGCGGTCGCCGCGACCGGTCCGTGGACGCCGGTTCGCGCCGCCGTACGGGCGAGTCGGCCTCCACCGCTCTTCATCCGGGCTCCGCCCGCGCCGGATCCAGCACGAAGCGGTCCTCCCAGATCTCCCGCAGGACGCGTTCCGCGGTGGTCTCCGCCGCGTCGTCCAGCCGGATCCGGCCGGACAGCGAGACCGTCATCGCGTCGTAGAAGCTCTCCGGGTAGCGGTCGTCGTCCGGTCCGCTCAGGCCGCGCATCGTCATCAGGCCGTCGGCGACCAGCGCGCAGTCGATCGCGCCCCGCACGCTGCTGCCCTGACGCAGATCCGGGTGCGCGCGGGTGGCCCGGGTCACCGCGACGGCGTCGGGCACGATCCGGTCCGCGAGCGGACCGGACAGCGCGGCGCGCAGCGTGACGATGTCCTCCTCCGCGGCGGCGTCCTGGTAGCCGACCACGATCCGGTTGAGCCGGTCGCTGACGCCCGCCGACAGCCGGGTGGTGCCGATGTCGTCACTGGGGTTCATCGAGGCGATGACCCGGAACGACGGCTCGGCGGTGACCAGGCCGACCCTGGGCACCTCGACCGCGCGGTCGGCCATCGCCGACAGCAGGGTGTTGAGGGTGTCCTCGGGGGCGCGGTTGAACTCCTCGATGTAGAGGAACCCGCCGGTGCGCATCGCCTGGACCAGCGGCCCCGCCACGAAGTTGTCGGCGCTGTAGTCCTCCCGCAGCACCCGCGCGGGATTGTGGTGCCCGACCAGCTTGGCCGGGGTCAGATCGGCGTTGCCCTCCACGAACACCAGCGGGATGCCCCACTCCTCGGTGATCGCCTTGAGCATGGTGGTCTTGCTGGTGCCGGGCGGGCCCTCCAGGACGAGATCCCGCCCGGCGCCGACGGTCGCGAGCGCGAGTTCCAGCTCGCGCTCGCGGCCGACGATGCGCGAGGCGATCCGCTCCCCGGCCGCCGCGACGCCGGAGCCGGCCCCGGCGTCCCGTACCGTCCGCAGTGTGGTCATCGTTCGCGCTCCCTACGCTCGACGTGGCTGACAGACCCGCTACTTGGCCGTCTGGCCCGCGTCGATCGGCAGGGTGACGCCGGTGACGTACCGCGCCTCGTCCGAGGCCAGCCACAGCACCGCGTTGGAGATGTCGACCGGCTCGACCCACGGGATCGGCAGCGCGTTCATCGAACCGAAGCGCGGGCCGAGATTCTCCTTGGTCCGCTCGGCCACCGGCAGGTCGGACGCGAACAGCTCGTACGTCGCCGAATTCTGGATCATCGGGGTGTCGACCGACGTGGGGTGCACGCTGTTGACCCGGATGCTGTCCGGGGCCAACTCCAGCGCCAGCGTGCGCATCAGGCCGACGACACCGTGCTTGGCGGCGACGTAGTGCCCGATGTTCTCCATCGCCATCAGCCCGGCCGTCGAGCTGGTCAGCACGATCGAACCGCCGTTGCCACCCGCCTTGATGTGCGGGATCGCCGCCTTCGCGGTGTGCCACACACCGGTGAGATTGACGTCGATCATGTCCTGGAACACCTGCTCGTCCAGCTCCGACATGGTGCCGAAGCTGAAGATGCCCGCGTTCGCCGAGACGATGTCGAGCCGTCCGAGCTGCGCGACCCCGGTGTCCACGGCTGCCTTCAGCGCCTCGAAGTCACGGACGTCCGCCTGTGCGGCGACGATCCGCCGGTCCAGCTTCTCCACCTCGCGTACGGTCTCCGCGAGGTCGTCGGGCGTCGCCATCGGGTACGGCACCGAGTCGATCTGCGACACGACGTCGACGGCGATGATGTCCGCGCCCTCCTGCGCCAGGCGTATCGCGTGGCTGCGGCCCTGACCACGGGCGGCCCCGGTGACGAGTGCGACCTTTCCCTCTACACGCCCCATTGCGTGTTCACCTCTTTCTCTTTCGATGACGCTGTCGTTCTGCGAACCCCCGTGAACCCCCGCTGATCCCGTGAGCCGTGTCGCGTTCTGCCGCGAACCGCCTGGCTCGCGGCTCTACTTGAGGAAGTTGCCGCCGTCGACGGGCAGCGTGACCCCGGTGACGTACCGGCCCTCGTCCGAGGCCAGCCACAGCAGGGCGTTGGAGATGTCCACCGGCTCCACCCACGGGATGGGCAGCGCGATGACGGACCGCGAGACCTCGGCGAAGTCCTCCGCGGTCGGGTGCTCCAGGTCGGGACGGAACAGCTTGTAGGTCATCTCGTTCTGGATCATGGCCGTGTCGACCTGGGTCGGATGGATGCTGTTGACCCGGATGCTGTCCGGGGCCAACTCCAGCGCGAGCGTGCGCATCAGGCCGACGACGCCGTGCTTGGCGGCCACGTAGTGACCCGCGTGCGGATACGCGCGCAGGCCCGCCTCCGAGCTGGTCAGGATGATCGAGCCGCCGTGCCCGCCGGCCTTGAGGTGCGGGATCGCCGCCTTCGCGGTCTTCCACACGCCCGTCAGATTGATGTCGATGACATCGCGCCAGCGCTGGGCGTCCAGTACGTCGAGGGTGTCGGGTATGACGCCGATCCCGGCGTTCGCCGCGACGATGTCGAGCCGTCCGAGCTGCGCCACACCGTCGTCCACGGCGGCCTTCAACGCCCCGAAGTCACGGACGTCCGCCTTCGTGGCCACGATCCGGCGGTCCAGCTTCTCCACCTGCCGTACGGTCTCGGCCAGGTCCTCGTCGGTGGCGCCCGGGTAACCGGCGCTCGGCACGTCCTCGCAGATGTCCACCGCGATGATGTCCGCGCCCTCCTGCGCCAGCCGCACCGCGTGGCTGCGGCCCTGACCGCGCGCGGCTCCGGTGATGAATGCGACCTTTCCTTCTACACGCCCCATTGCGTGCACCTTTCGTTACGGGTTGATTACTGTGAGTGATGTCCCCGAGGTGTGCGGAATCGATACGGTGGCCGGGCTCCGTGACCGGAGCCGGCGGCCGGGCCGGTGGGGCGGTCCCGGAGTGCTCAGACCGGACGGAAGCCGGCGAGCGGATCCTCCGCGCAGTCGCTGACGGGCGGCCGGTCCAGATCCTCACGACGGGTGAGGGTCAGCGGGACCGGTCCCCGGCGCGGTGCGGGGGAAGTACGGTGTGAGTGGTCGACGGACGACTTCGGGACGGGTGTGTGCTGCGTACGGTTCGCGAGCAGTTCCTCGCCGTAGCCCTGCACGCACTCCGGGTCCGGCCCGTCCAGCGGCAGGCCGGTGAAGAACTTGGCCGCCATGCACCCGCCCTTGCAGGTGTCGAAGAACTGGCAGGAGGCGCAGGCGCCGCCCGACTGGGGCTCGCGCAGGCCGCGGAACAGCTCGGACTCGCGCCATACCTCGGTGAAGCCGCCGGGCTGCCGGATGTTCCCGGCCAGGAACTCCTCGTGGATCGCGAACGGGCAGGCGTAGACGTCCCCGACCGGGTCGATCAGGCACACCACGCGTCCGGCGCCGCACAGATTCAGGCCGGGCAGCGCCTGCCCGTAGGCGGACAGGTGGAAGAACGAGTCACCGGTCAGCACGCTGTCGCCGTGCGCCACCAGCCAGTCGTACAGCTCGCGCTGCTGGTCACGCGTCGGGTGCAGCTCGTCCCAGACGTCGGCGCCGCGCCCGGACGGGCGCAGCCGGGTCAGCCGGAGCTGGGCCCCGTACCGGTCGGCGATGGCCTTGAACTCGTCCATCTGGGGGATGTTGTGCCGGGTGCACACCACGGACAGCTTGAAGTTCCTCATCCCGGCGGCGGACAGATTCGCCATGGCGCGCAGCGCGGTGTCGTACGAACCGGGGCCGCGGACCGCGTCGTTGACCTCGGCGGTCGCGCCGTCGAGGGAGATCTGCACGTCGACGTAGGAGTTCTCGGCCAGCCGGGCCGCGACCTCCGGGGTGATCCGGACGCCGTTGGTGGAGAACTTCACGCCCACGTGGTGGGCGGTGGCGTAGTCGACCAACTGCCAGAAGTCGGGGCGGACCGTGGGCTCGCCGCCGCCGATGTTGACGTAGAAGACCTGCATGCGTTCCAGCTCGTCGATCACCGCCTCGGCCTCGGCCGTGGTGAGTTCGCGCGGATCGCGGCGGCCGGAGCTGGACAGGCAGTGCGTGCAGGACAGATTGCAGGCGTAGGTCAGCTCCCAGGTCAGGCAGATGGGCGCGTCGAGTCCGTACTCGAACAGGTCCACCAGCCGTTCGGCGCCGGGAGCGCGGGCGGGGGCATCCGTGGTCGTCGTGGTCATGGGGCTCACGGGGTCCTTTCCACCACCATCGACGACCTGGCGAGGGTCGCGAGGGCGCGGCCGTACCGCGGCACGTCGGCTTCGGTGACCCCGGCCGCCGAGCAGGCGGCCCGTGCCGTGGGGGAGTCCTTGAGGGACTGGACGACCGACAGCAGTCGCCGGTCCTTGAGGAACGAGAGTTTGCGCGTTCCGAAGTGGTACAGCAGGGCGCCGAACGGTTCCGGCCGGACCGAGACCTGCGGGTGCAGATCCCAGGGGCGGTCGAGATCCATGCCGGGCGCCGGGTCCGGGGCGTTCACCGGACGGTCCGTGCCGCTCATGGCGGGGCGGCTCAGTAGACGCCGCACATGCCGTCGATCGAGACCTCTTCGACCAGGTCGTCGGCCTCGATCACGGAATCCGCGGTGACATCCTCGTCGGCGGCACGCGGCTCGCCGGGCTCCTTGAGCTGAAGCTCTTCCATACCATGGCTCCTCAGTCGGGCGATGGTCGCAGGCGGGGTTGTTGTCGTCCGCCGTGCCTTCAATAATGTTCAGACTAATGGCACCCGGTGCCAAATGGAAGAAGGAAAATCCGTGAGGTCCCCAGCCGACGCTCCGAAACCGCCGTCGACCAGCACTCGCATGGGGCGTCAGCCCTCCACGACGGTGGACGAGCTGAGCCATGTGGCGCTGGAGCTGTTCGCCGAGCGCGGCTTCGCCGAGACGACGGTGGACGACATCGCCGCCGCCTGCGGCATCGGCCGCCGGACGTTCTTCCGCTACTTCCCGTCCAAGAACGACGTGCCCTGGGGCGACTTCGACGCGCTGGTGGAACGGATGCGCCGCTACCTCCAGCGCACCCCGCCGGACATGGCGCTGGCCGAGGCGCTGCGCGGCGCCATCGTGGAGTTCAACCGCTTCCCGGCCAGCGTCGTCCAGGACCACCGGCTGCGGATGTCCCTGCTGCTGAACGTGCCGACGCTGGTCGCGCACTCCACGCTGCGGTACGCCACCTGGCGGCAGGCCATCGCCGAGTACGCGGCCCGCAGGCTCGGGGTGGACGAGGACGACATGCGGCCGCAGGTGATCGCCTGGGCGGCGCTGGCCGCCTCGCTGTCGGCCTACGAGCAGTGGCTCAAGGACGAGGACGCGGATCTGCCGGCCCTGCTGGGCTCGGCCTTCGACATCCTCGGCGAGACCTTCTCCGGCGAGGGGCGCTGAGCCGCGCTGCGGGCAAGGGCGTTGTGCCGGGCTCGGGTCCAGGGGGTCGAGCCCGGCTCCCGGCGAAGGGCGCTGAGTCGGGCCTCGATCGCGGGTGTTGAGCATGCCCTCGGCCAGCCGCGGTGCGCCTGGCCGCCGTTGGCGTGAGCGCACCGCAAGGTCGGGCGCCCGCGACGGGTACGTCAGGCGCCGACGTACGCCGCGAGGTGTTCCCCGGTGAGGGTCGAGGCGTCCGCGACCAGGTCGGCGGGGGTGCCCTCGAAGACGACCCGGCCGCCGTGGTGACCCGCGCCGGGGCCCAGGTCGATGATCCAGTCGGCGTGCGCCATCACCGCCTGATGGTGCTCGATGACGACGACGGACTTGCCGGAGTCGACCAACCGGTCCAGCAGGCCCAGCAGTTGCTCCACATCGGCGAGGTGCAGGCCGGTGGTCGGCTCGTCCAGCACATACACACCGCCCTTGTCCGACATGTGCGTGGCCAGCTTCAGCCGCTGCCGCTCGCCACCGGACAGCGTGGTGAGCGGCTGGCCGATGCCCAGATAGCCCAGGCCCACATCGGCCAGGCGCCGCAGGACGGCGTGCGCCGCGGGGGTGTGCGCCTCGCCGCCGCCGAAGAACTCCTCGGCCTCGGCCACCGACATCGCCAGCACCTCGCTGATGTCGCGCCCGCCGAAGCGGTAGTCGAGCACCGACGCCTCGAACCGCTTCCCCTCGCACTCCTCGCACGTGGTCGCGACCCCGGCCATCATCCCCAGGTCGGTGTAGACGACGCCCGCCCCGTTGCACGTCGGGCACGCGCCCTCGGAGTTGGCGCTGAACAGCGCGGGCTTCACCCCGTTGGCCTTCGCGAACGCCTTGCGGATCGGGTCGAGCAGCCCGGTGTACGTCGCCGGGTTGGAGCGCCGCGAGCCGCGGATCGCGCCCTGGTCGATCGACACCACCGCCGTACCGTCGGCGCCCTTGACCTGCGCGCCCTTGACCAGCGAGCCGTGGATGAGCGAGCTCTTGCCGGAGCCCGCGACACCGGTCACGACGACCAGCACGCCGAGGGGGACATCGACGTCGACACCGCGCAGATTGTTCGTGGTCGCGCCGCGGATCTCCAGCGCGCCGGCCGGTTCGCGGACCGTCTTCTTGAGCGAGGACCGGTCGTCGAAGTGCCGCCCGGTGAGGGTGCCGCTGGTCCGCAGCCCGTCGAGGCCGCCCTCGAAGCAGACCGCGCCGCCCGCCGTACCGGCGCCGGGCCCCAGGTCGACCACATGGTCGGCGATGGCGATCGTCTCCGGCTTGTGCTCCACGACGAGCACCGTGTTGCCCTTGTCCCGCAGCCGCAGCAGCAGGTCGTTCATCCGCTGGATGTCGTGCGGGTGCAGACCGGCGGTCGGCTCGTCGAAGACGTACGTGATGTCGGTGAGCGCCGACCCGAGGTGCCGGATCATCTTCACGCGCTGCGCCTCGCCGCCGGACAGCGTGCCCGCGGGCCGGTCGAGCGCGAGATAGCCGAGGCCGATCTCCACGAACGAGTCGAGGGTCCGGAGCAGCGCGGTCAGCAGCGGGGCGACCGAGGGCTCCTTCAGCTCGCGGACCCACTCGGCCAGGTCACTGATCTGCATCGCGCAGGCGTCGGCGATGCTGATCCGCTTGATCTTCGAGGACCTGGCGCCCTCGCTGAGCCGGGTGCCGTCGCACTCGGGGCAGGTGGCGAAGGCGACCGCCCGCTCCACGAACGCCCGGATGTGCGGCTGCATCGCCTCCTTGTCCTTGGAGAGCATCGACTTCTGGATCCGGGGGATCAGCCCCTCGTACGTCATGTTGATGCCCGCGATCTTCATCCGCGTCGGCTCGCGGTGCAGGAAGTCGTGCAGCTCCCTCTTGGTGTACTTGCGGATCGGCTTGTCCGGGTCGACGAAGCCGGACTCCTTGTACAGCCGCATGTTCCAGCCGTCCGAGCCGTAGCCGGGGATGGTGATGGCGCCTTCGGAGAGCGACTTCGTGTCGTCGTAGAGCTGTGCGAGGTCGATGTCGGAGACCGTGCCCCGGCCCTCGCAGCGCGTGCACATGCCGCCGGTCCGGTGGAAGGTCGCCTTCACCGCCGTCTTCGAGCCGCGCTCCACGGTGATCGCGCCGCTCGCGCTGACCGAGGGGACGTTGAACGCGTACGCGCCGGGCGGGCCGATGTGGGGCGTGCCGAGGCGGCTGAAGAGGATCCGCAGCATCGCGTTCGCGTCGGTGGCGGTGCCGACCGTCGACCGCGGGTCGGCGCCCATCCGCTGCTGGTCGACGGTGATCACCGTGGTCAGCCCGTCCAGCACGTCGACGTCGGGGCGTGCCGTGGTCGGCATGAAGCCCTGCACGAAGGCGCTGTAGGTCTCATTGATCAGCCGCTGCGACTCGGCGGCGATCGTGCTGAACACCAGCGAGCTCTTGCCGGAACCGGAGACCCCCGTGAACACCGTCAGACGGCGCTTGGGGATCTCGATGCTGATGTCTTTCAGATTGTTCACCCGCGCGCCGTGCACACGGATCAGGTCGTGGCTGTCGGCCGGACGCACCGCGGACGCCCGGGTCGTCCCGGCGCTTTCGGCGGCCTCGTCCGCGCCGGCGGGTGCGGCGGTCCTGGCAGGCTTGGCGGTTTTGGCGGTCCTGGCGGTCTTGGTGGTTGCCGCGGCTGTCGGCCTGGCCGTCTTCTTCGCCGTGCTCATCGTCTCTCCATGACGTCAGGTCGACCGGCGGGCGTCGTCACCCGGCGCGTGGCCGGACTCGCGCGGGTCGGCGGTCATCGGTCCTGGAGGATACCGAGGACATTGCCGTCGGGGTCGGTGACGGTGGCCACCAGCCGGCCGCCGCCCACGTCCGACGCCGCGTCCTTCACGGTGGCGCCCGCGGCGGTCAGCTCGGCCAGCTTCGCCTCGATGTCCGACACCTCCCAGTACACCACCGGGGACGTCAGACCCTGCGGGCCGCCGCCCGGCACCAGCCCGATGTGCTGGTCCCCGGTCTCGAAGCCCACGTAGTACGACTCGTCGGTCTGCGGCTCGATGCCGAGCAGCGCCGAGTACACCGCCTTCGCCTTCGGCAGGTCGGACACGGGGTGCAGCACGGTCTTGATGCCCTGGGTGGTGGTGCCGGTCATGATCGCTCCTGTGGTCGCGGGCCGCATGGACCCGGTGTTTCCGTGTCGAGTTCCCCAGACGTTCTGGGGCTCGGCGTCCATGCGATTCACGCTACGGGCGGGCGCCGGAATTCGCTTCTCCATTCCTGACCGGTCCCGCGCCGCCCTCGCGACCGGCCCCTTCCCGCCGGTGCCCTCGGCCCGGTGGTCGGTGCCCGGTGGCCGGGGTCCCGCGCCCGGTGTGCTCAGGCGCGGGCGGTGGGGGACATCTCCCAGGGCGCCTGCGGCAGCACCTCACCGGTTTCGAGCAGCGACTTGAGGTTGGCCAGCACGGCGGGCCAGCCCCGCGAGATGCCGTTGAACATGTCCGTATTGGCCAGCTTCTCGTGGGTCACGGTCAGCCGCACGATGTCCTGGTGCGGCTCGACGAGGAAGGTGACCTCCGACGGCTCGCGCGGCGGCTCCTTGCCGACGGAGTCCTCGAAGGTGAGGACCAGGCGCGTGGGCGGCTCGGCCTCCCGCACCTGGCCGACGGCGTCCACGGCGCCCGAGCCGTCGGCGCGGCGGTGCTCCCAGGCCGAGCCCGGCCGCCAGTCCGAGACGTTGGCGTGTCCCCAGTACCGCGCGGTCAGATCGGCGTCGGTGAGGGCACGCCACACCTGCTCGGGCGTCGCCCGGATGTAGGTGACGTAGACATAGGTCGGTACGAATACGGATTCGTCGGTCATGGCGTACTCCTCTGCCAGGTTCTTGATGGTGCTCAGGGCCCGCAGCCGGGGCTTGTCGAACCCCGAGATCCAGCGTTCCTCGATGTCGTGGATGGGCGCCGGATTCAGGTAATGCAGCCGCTCCCGCCCACGGCGCACCACGGTCACGAGATTGGCCTGCCCGAGCAGGTCGAGATGCTGCGTCACCGACTGGCGGGCCATGCCGAGACGCCCGCACAGCTCACGCAGCGTCTGACCGTTCTGTTCCCGCAGCCGGTCCAGCAGGAGTCGCCTGGTCGGGTCGGCCAGTGCTTTGAAGACCGGGTCCATCTCGCTCGGTTCTGGGCTCACCTCTCCATTATGCAGGTATCTGCCTGCCTGTTGTCAACGACGCAGGTCAGGGGCGAGGTCGGTGACGAGGGCAGTGGCGCGGGCCAGTGACGTGGGCCCGATGGCTCAGCTCGGGAGTCGGCCCGGCGGCACCGTCCACGGGCGCCGGGCACCACGCTGTCGGGGCAGGGACGAGGGCGCGTCCCCGTCAGTCGTCGGATTCGTCGGCGACCGACGAGACGCTCAGCAATTCCTCGAACTCGGACAGGCCCGCGACCAGGTGTTCGGGGCTGCCGGTGCCCTCGACGTCGACCGCGACCAGGGCGGTGCCGCCCTCGGTGGGGTGCCAGTTCTCGTCGTCGGGGTGCTGGGCGGCGCGGTCGACGCGGACCTGGACGACGCGGAAGCCCTGGGTGGCGGTGTATTCGAGGACGCGGGTGAGGACGCCGGTGCCGATCCGGTACGCGAGGTGGATGCGGGTGCGCTCGGGGGTGGCGAGGACCGGGACCCGGCGGGTGAGCCACGGGTAGCCCTGGACGACCAGGAAGTGCGCGAGGGTGACTCCTATGGCCAGCAGCGGGAGACCGCCGCCGCAGGCCATGCCGACCGCGCAGGTGAGCCAGACCGTCGCCGCGGTGGTGAGGCCGCGGACGGCGTCACGCCGTACGAAGATCAGGCCGCCGCCGATGAAGCCGATGCCCGAGACGATCTGGGCGGCCACCCGCGACGGGTCGAAGGAGACGGCCTGCATGCCCAGCACGGCGTTGAACCCGTGCTGGGACACCTCCATGAACAGCGCGCTGCCGACACCGACGAGGGTGTGGGTGCGCAGTCCCGCGCTCTTCTGCTGCGTGGCGCGCTCGGCGCCGATCAGGGTGGACAGCAGCAGGGCGAGGCCCAACTCGGCGAACTGCCTGGCCCCTTGGCCCGCACCGGGATCGAAAAGCGGCAGAGCGAACGAAATATGCTGCATGAGGAGATCCTGCCACTGGCCACGGCGGCGGCGCGGAACCGGCTCTCCCACGCCCGGTTGGGCGGATCAGCGCATCAACCGATGAGCGCGTAACGGGACGGGCGGCCTGTGGAGCCCGCGCCGCGAGCGACTGCCCAGCTCCGGACGGCGGTTCGGGTTACGGCGTCAGGACGATCCGGCCGAACACCTCGCCCGCGTCCATCTTCCGGTGCGCCAGCGCGGCCTGCTCCAGCGGCAGCACCTCGTGCACCGCGAGAGGCAGCTCACCGCGGCTCGCGGCGGCGAACTGCGCGGTACGCACGGCGGTCAGATCCGCCGCGGCCACGGTGTCGGTGCTGAAGGTGGCGAACGACAGGGACTTCTGGAAGGCCGCGATCATCGCCATGCCGAAGTCGGCGGGCGGCGGCCCGCCGACCACGCCCACGGCCACCATGCGGCCGTTCGGCCGGAGCCGGCCGAAGAAGGACGGCAGGTCCGCGCCCGCGACGATGTCGATGATGACGTCGTATCCCCCGGGAGCGTCGTCGGAAGTGTCGTCGGCACCGGAACCGCTGCCCATGGTGTCGCCCGAGCGGTCCAGCACACGCGTCGCGCCGAGTGCGCGCAGCCGCTCGCCCCGCTCGGCCGACGATGTCGTGACCGCCACCGCGGCGGCGCCCGCGCGGGACGCCAGATGGACCGTCATGATCCCGATGCTGCCCGCCGCGCCGCGCACCAGCACCGACTCGCCGGGGGCGAAGCGGGCGTGGGCCAGCGCGAAATGGGCCACCGCGCCCGAGTTGCCGAGTGTCACCGCGTCCACCGCCGACAGGCCGTCGGGCAGCGCGAGGACCGCCTCGACCGGGACGGCCGCCTGCTCGGCGTAACCGCCGCTGAGCCCGGTGAACGCCCACACGCGCCGCCCGATCCACGACGTGTCGACGCCGTCGCCGACCGCGGTCACCGTACCGGCCGCCTCGCTGCCGAGGATGTGCCCCTCCTTGAAGCCGTACGAGGCCAGCGTGCCCCTGCGGATCACGGCGTCCACGCCGCCGACACCGCTCGCCTCGACGCCGATCAGTACCTGCCCGGCGGCGGGCGCCGGGGCGGGGAGGTCGACGACCGCCATGCCCTCGGGGCCGCCGAACGTCTCGATCGCGACTGCCTTCACCGTCTGCTCCCTGCGCTGGTCCACGGCCGGTCCCGGCCCTCGTGGTCCGCGCCCGTCCGGAACCCGGCGGCCCGCGGACCTGGTGCTTCGGACGGTAACGGACGCCGCCGTCCGTTTGGCTAAAGTGAGAGCGTGACCGACGAATTGCCTCACACCCTGCGCTCCGACGCCCTCGACAACCGCGAGCGCATCCTCGAGGCGGCCCGCGAGGTGTTCGCGACCGAGGGGCTGAATGTGCCGATGCGGGAGATCGCCTGGCGCGCCGGAGTCGGCCCCGCCACCCTCTACCGCCGCTTCCCGACCAAGGAGACGCTGGTCACCGAGGCGTTCACCGGTCAGTTGCGGGCCTGCCACGACATCGTGGACGAAGGGCTCGCCGACCCGGATCCCTGGCGCGGCCTCTGCCTGGTGATCGAGAGGATCTGCGAGCTGCACGCCCGCGACCGCGGCTTCACCGCGGCCTTCATGTCGACGTTCCCGCACGCCGTCGACTTCGACGCGGGCCGCGAGTACGCGCTGAAGGCGGTCGCGGAACTGGCCGCCCGCGCCAAGTCCACCGGCCGCCTGCGCCCCGACTTCGTGCTGGACGACCTGATCCTCGTCCTCATGGCCAACAGCGGCATCCACGCGCCGTCACCCGCGGCCCGCGTCGCGGCCTCCCGGCGCTTCGCCGCCTTCGCGATCCAGGCGTTTCGGGCGTCCCCGCAGCACGCGCCGCTCCCGCCCGCGGCGCGGCTGTCACCCGTACCGCCGGTCATCCCCGTGGCGCCCGCCCGTACGCCGACCGCCGCGCCCCGCCGCTAGAAGGTCCGTCCCGGCAGAAGCTCCGGCCCGCGTACGTCAGCCGGTAGCGGTCAGTCGGTCGCGGTCGGCCGGTGTACGCGATGGCGGCCGATCGGGAGGATCAGCGGGGTCCGCGAGACCTCGTCGGTGACGATGCGGCACTCCATGCCGAAGATGTCGCGGACGGTGTCCTCGGTGACGACCTCCGAGGGCGGGCCCTCCGCGGCGATCCGGCCGTCCCTCATCGCGATGAGGTGATCGCCGTACCGGCAGGCGAGGTTGAGGTCGTGGAGGACCGTGACGACGGTGGCGCCGCGCTGCCGGTTGAGGTCGGTGACCAGGTCGAGGACCTCGACCTGGTGGGGGAGGTCGAGATACGTGGTCGGCTCGTCGAGGAGCAGGACGCCCGTGCGCTGGGCGAGGGCGACGGCGATCCACACGCGCTGCCGCTGGCCGCCGGACAGTTCGTCCACCGAGCGCTCGGCCAGGTCGAGGGTGTCGGTGGCGGTCAGGGCCTCGGCGACGGCCTCGTCGTCGGTGGCCGTCCAGCGCCGGAACCAACCCTGGTGCGGATAGCGTCCGCGCCCGACCAGGTCGATGACGCGGATGCCGTCCGGCGCGACCGGGGTCTGCGGAAGGATGCCGAGCCGGGCGGCGACCTGACGGGTGGGCAGGCGGTGGATGTCCTGTCCGTCGAGCAGGACCTCGCCCGAGGTCGGAGCGAGCAGCCGGGCGAGGCCGCGCAGCAGGGTGGACTTGCCGCAGGCGTTGGGGCCGACGATCATCGTCACCCGCCCGGCGGGGATGTCGGCGGTGATGCCGGTGACCACGGGCCGCTGGTCGTAGCCTAGCCGCAGGTCACGGGCGGCGAGCGTGCTGGGCGCGTCCACCGCGCCCTTCCCGTACGTCTCGGCCCGCGTGTCGCCCTCCCGCTTCCCGTTCGCCTCGGCCTCCCGCTTCCCGTACGTGTCGCCCCCGCTGCCGTACGCCTCCGCCGCGCCGGATACGCCGTCCGTCGCGGCGGCCGGCCGCGCGGGCGCGCCCTGCTCTGTCGTGTCCGTCATCGCGCTGTCCTCATCCTCCCTGCCCGACCCGGTTGGCCCGGGCCAGCAGCCACAGCAGACCCGGGGCGCCGAGCACCCCGGTGATCACACCGACCGGGAATTCGGTCGGGCCCAGCAGGTGCTGCCCGGCGAAGTCGCAGCCGAGCATGATGACCGCGCCGGTCAGCGCGGACAGTGTCAGCGCGGGACCCCGGCCGTGCACCAGACGGCGGGCGACGGGACCGGAGAGAAAGGCGACGAAGGCGACCGGCCCGGTCGCCGCCGTGGCGACCGCGGCCAGACAGACCGCGATGCCGATCAGCACCAGGCGGCTGCGCTCGACGCGTACCCCAAGGCCGGTCGCGCTGTCGTCGCCGAGCCCGAGCACCGGCAGCGAACGCACCGCCAGACAGACCGCGGGCAGCAGCGGCAGCAGGCACAGCAACAGGGCGCGGGCGAGCGGCCAGTCCGCGCCGTTGAGGCTGCCGGTGAGCCAGAGCAGTGCCTGCTGCGCGGTGTAGATGTCGGCCCTGGTCAGCAGGAAGGACACGATGCTGGAGAGCCCCGCGGCCACGCCGATGCCGACCAGCACGAGCCGGTAGCCGGTCACCCCGCGCCGCCAGGCCAGCAGATAGATCGCCAGCGCGGTGGCCAGCGCGCCCGCCACGGCGAGTCCCGACACCGTCGCGCCGCCGAGCCCGAACACGACGATCGCCACCACGGCCGCCGCGCTCGCCCCGGAGGTGATCCCGATGACGTCGGGGCTGGCCAGCGGATTGCGGATCAGCGTCTGGAACACCGCGCCCGACAGGCCGAACGCGGCGCCCGCCGCGACCGCGGTGACGGCCCGCGGCAGCCGCACCTTCAACACGATGAAGTCGGTGGCCGCGTCGCCCCGCCCGGCCAGCGAGCGCAGCACGTCGGACAGCGGGACGGAGTAGCTGCCGACGCACAGCGAGGCGCACAGCAGAGCGACGGCGCACAGCACGAGGACGAGTGCGACGGCGCTGGTACGCGCCCTCGGCCGGCGCCGCGCGGCCCGCATCGCGCGCAGGGTGTCGGCAGGCACCGTCGTCCGGATCGCACGGTCCGAAGCGGCGGTGTCCCAAGCGCCGCCGTCCGCAACGGCGCTGTCCGATCCGGCGCGGCCGGTCGGCGGTTCGGGGGTCGGCACTTCGGGGGTCCGCGGTCCGGGCGGCACGGACGTCTGCGGGTGGGAGGTCGGTCTCACTAGAGCCCCGCCTGCCTTCCGCGCCGGACCAGCACGATGAGCACCGGCGCGCCGAGCACCGCGGTGACGATGCCGACCTGGATCTCGCCGGGCCTGGCCACGATGCGGCCGAGCACGTCGGAGACCAGCAGCAGGGCCGGGGCGATGAACAGCGAGTACGGCAGGATCCAGCGGTGGTCGGGGCCGGTGAAGGAGCGGACGACGTGCGGAACGGTCAGCCCGACGAAGCCGATGGGACCGGCGAGCGCGGTCGCGGCGCCGCACAGCAGCACCACGGACACCGCGCAGAAGATCCGGGCGGCGGCGATGTTCGCGCCGAGCCCGCGGGCGGTGTCGTCGCCGAGGCTCAGGGTGTTGAGCAGCCGTCCCGATCCCAGCGCGCACACCGCGCCGACCAGGAGGAACGGTCCCGCCTGGTAGGCCACCGGGAGATCGCGCCCGGCCAGCGAGCCGACCTCCCAGAACCGGAACCGGTCGAACGTCGCGGTGTCGGTGAGCAGGACGGCGGTGGTGAGGGAGGTCAGCCCCGCGCTGACGGCGGCGCCCGACAACGCCAGCTTGACCGGTGTCGCGCCCTCCCGGCCGAGCGAGCCGACCGAGTAGACCAGCAGGGCCGCCGCCGCGGCGCCCACGAAGCCGAACCACACGTAGCCGGTGAAGGAGGTGATCCCGAAGACGCTGATCGCGGTGACGACGGCGAGCGAGGCCCCGGCGTTGACGCCCAGCAGGCCGGGATCGGCCAGCGGGTTGCGGGTCAGACCCTGCATCACCGTCCCCGCCAGGCCCAGCGCCGCACCGGCCATCAGACCGACGACCGTACGCGGCAGCCGCAGCGAGGTGACGATGGTCTGGTCGTCGTTGCCGGAGTCGTGGTGGAAGACGGTGTCCAGGACCGTGCCCAGGGGGACGGACTTGGCGCCGATCGCCAGGCTCGCGCCGACCGCGAGGGCGAGCACGACCGCGGCGACGATCAGCCCGGCGCCGAGCGCGGCCGTACGATCACGGCGGGGTGAACCGTGCGCGTTCGCGGGGGAGCCGGTCGCGGCCGGGACGGGAGGAGTCCCGTCGGCCGGTACCGGGGCGGGCCCGCTGCGGGCTCGCAAGACGTTCATGGGCCAACTCCTCGGCGGACTCACCCGGGCGGAAAGTAAGGGCAGGCTAACTTAAGCCGTGCGGTCGTTCTGCCGCCCCTTGGGGGGAATCGAGCCGCCCGGCGGCGGCGGACGGGCCGTAGGATGACATCTTGTGTCGCCGAACGGACACTCCTGAGCGGTCCTGCCCGATCGGGCCGATGCTCCGTGCGGCCGTTCCGTCATCGCACCGGAGTGCGGAATTCCGTGCCGCGCGGGGGAGTTGGCGAGATCGCGCCCGTACGGCGGCGGGAGCGGCCGGAGGCCGCGGGTGACCTTCTGCCGACACCGACTGGCCGAGGCCAGAATCCACCCCGGAAAGCCGCGCTTAGGGTAACCAAAGTTAGGTAAACCTAAGTTCTGCTCGGAGGTCCTCATGTCGTCCCTGCCGCCCGGCCCTTCCTCGTCGCGCCTCGCGCGTCCGACCCGCCGCACCCTGCTCGGCGCGGGCGCGGCGGGCGCCGCGCTCCTCGGCCTCGCCGCCTGCGGATCCGGCGGATCCGGCTCCTCGGACAGCGCTTCGGCGGGAACCAAGGGCGGCGGCAAGAGCGGCGGAAAGGCGACCCGTACCGTCGACTCCGCCAAGGGCCCGCTGGAGATCCCGGACAAGCCCCAGCGCGTCGTCGCGATCAACGACTTCCCGATGTCCGCGATCTTCGACCTCGGCCTGACCCCCGCGGGCCTGTTCAACGCGGGGGAGGAGTACGTCCCGCAGCGCGACCTGGAGCGCTGGAGAAAGATCCCCAAGGTCTCCAACGGCGTCGGCGGCGCCATCGAGGTGGAGAAGGTCGCAGCCCTGCGCCCCGACCTCATCATCGGCATCGACGTCCAGGCCAACCTGCCGTACAGCCAGCTCAGCGAGCTCGCGCCGACCGTCCTGCTGCCCTTCTCCAAGTCCAAGGCGCCCTGGCGTGACATGTCCGACCAGACGGCGGCGGTCCTCGGCGTACCGACCGCTCTCGACAAGCTCAAGGGCCGCTACACCCAGCGCGTCGCCGAGATCAAGCAGAAGCACGCGGACGTCCTCGGCCGCGTCCACTGGGATCTGCTCCAGGGCGGATTCGACGAGGGCCAGTGGTGGCTGTACGGCGTGGGGTCGCCGATCGGCGGCATCCTCAAGGAGGCGGGCGCGCAGTTCGCCACCGCCACCCAGCGGCTGGCCGAACAGCAGCCCGTCTCCTACGAGTTGATCACCGCCAAGCTCTCCGAC
Source organism: Streptomyces sp. NPDC087422 (assembly GCF_044744145.1). Lineage (NCBI taxonomy): Bacteria > Bacillati > Actinomycetota > Actinomycetes > Kitasatosporales > Streptomycetaceae > Streptomyces > Streptomyces sp. NPDC087422. The sequence continues at coordinate 365,403 of NZ_JBIUXT010000007.1, forward strand.
GCGGACGCGATCTTCTACTACACGACCAACGACGGGAAGCCCGCCAACCTCGGGCCCAAGCTCTTCGCCCAGAAGTCCTTCAAGCAGCTCGCCGCCGCCAAGGCCCACCACCTCTACGGCAGCGACTACTTCCTGCCCGGCGGCTACGAGGACGCGCTCGGCGTGCTCGACGACTTCGAGAAGGCGCTGACCTCGCTGTGACGGCGCTGCCGCGGGACCGGTCTCAGCGGGGCGAAGCGGAGAAGTACGCGCCCGGTGTGCGGCCGGTCTCCTGGCGGAAGGCCGCGATGAACGAACTGGGCGTGGAGTACCCGACCTGGAGCGCCACCGCCGCCAGCGGCCGGTTGCCCGCCATGTGCTCCAGCCCGGCGCGCAGCCGCGCCCTGGTGCGCCAGCGGCCGAACGACATCCCGGTCTCGGAGCTGAACAGCCGCGCGAGCGTACGGGCGCTGGCCCCGACCTCGCGCCCCCAGTCCTCCAGCGGCCGGTGGTCGGCGGGCAGCGCCAGCAGCGCCTCGGCCACCTTGCGGGCCCGGCCGTCCACCGGCATCGGGAGGTCGATCGTCGTCACCCCCACCGGCCGCAGCAGGTCGAACATGACCGCCTCCGCCCGCGCCCTCGGCTCCGGCTCCAGATCCGGGTCCGCCAGGTGCGTGATCAGCTCGCGCAGCAGCGGCCCCACCGCCACCACCGTCGGCTGCGACCACGCCAGCGGGCAGCTCTCGGGATGCACGTACACACTGCGCATCCGGGCGGTGCGGCTCGCGCTCGTCGTGTGCGGCACCCACGCCGGTATCCACAGCGCCAAGGTCGGCGGCAGCACCCACGAGTGCGCGCCGATGTCCACGGCCAGGACACCGGTCGGCGCCCACACGAGCTGGTGCACATCGTGCTCGTGCTCGCCGAAGCGCTGGCCGCGCGCCATGTCGAAGTTCACGACGCGCAGCGCCTCGGCGCGGGCGGGCGGCGTCGAACCCTCGGCGACGGCATGGCTGTTCAGCGACATAAGTCAGCAGCGTAGCTCATTTACGACAGCCCGGACCGACCCGTAACCTCGCGGTGGCCGCCGCACGTACCACCGTCCGGCGGCCGTACGCACGACGCACCACCCACCGGCCAAGGTCCCCGCGGGCCTGGAAAGAGCGCACACCTCGCCATGCCCCAGACACCGCCCACCGCCGCCGTCACCCCCGCCGCCGACCCCGGCCCGCTGCGCGCCGCGGCGCTCCACGTACGCGGCAGCCTCACCGCTGCGGTGCTGCTGCGCAGCGGACATCTGGCCGGTGAGGCGCTGGTGCCGGTGGTGGTCGGCGTCGTCATCGACCGGGCGGTGGACGGCGGCTCCGGCCGGGAGCTGGCGGCCTGGCTCGCCGTGCTGGCCGCCGACTTCCTCGCGCTGTCGCTGTGCTTCCGCTTCGGCTCCCGCGCCACCGTCGCCGCCGCCGAACGCTCCGCGCACGCCGTCCGCGTACGGCTCACCGACCGGATGCTCGCGCCGGACGGGACGGCCGTACGGGACCGGATGCCCGGCGACCTGATGTCGGTCGCCGTCTCGGACGCGCAGAACGTCGGCAGATTCACCACGTCCGTCGTCCAGGCGATCGCGTGCGTGTTCGCGCTCGTCCTCGGCGCGGCCCTGCTGCTGCGCATGTCCGTCACGCTCGGCCTGCTGGTGCTGCTCGGCACGCCCGCCGTCCTCGTCGCGGTGCATCTGCTCGGCCGCCCCCTGGAGCGCCGCGGCGCGGCGGAACAGGCAGCCGCCGCCCGCGCGTCGGGCACCGCGGTCGACTTCGTCGCGGGACTGCGGGTCCTCAAGGGCCTGCGCGCGGAGGGCCCCGCGTACGCCCGCTACGTGGAGGCCAACCGGACCAGCCTGCGCGCCACGATCTCCGCCGCCCGTTTCGAGGCGCTGATGGACGCCGCCGCCGTGCTGCTCGGCGGAGTCCTGGTCACCGCGGTCGCCCTGGTCGGCGGGCGGCTCGCCCTCCAGGGCCGGATCAGCCTCGGCGACCTCATCGCCTGCACCGGCCTGTGCCAGTTCCTGCTCGGACCGACCCAGGGCCTCATCGCCGTCGGCTCCGACCTCGCCCGCGCCCGCGCCTCCGCCGGACGCGTCACGGCGGTGCTCGACACGGCGGGCGCGCCCGGCGCTCCCGCCGCGGCCAAGGACGCCCCGGAGGCCGACTCCCCGGCGAACCCGTGTGGCGCGCTCGAACTGCGCGCCCTCACCTACGGGCGGCTGCGCGGGGTCGAACTGAGCGTCGCGGCCGGGGAGCACGTGGGGCTGGTCGTGCCGGACCCGGCCGCCGTCGCCGACCTGATGGCGTGCCTGCGCGGACAGGCGGAGCCCGAGAGCGGCGCCGTCCTGCTGGACGGCACGGCGGCCACCGACCTCACCGGGGCCGCGATACGCGAACGCGTCCTCGTCGCACCGCACCACCCGTTCCTCTTCGACGGCACGATCCTCGACAATCTCGGCTCCGGGCCCGAGGGAACCCCTTCCCGGCCTGCCCCCGACGGCCTGCTGCCCGCCGCGGGGGACACCCGCGTCGGCGAGCGCGGCGCCTTCCTCTCCGGCGGCCAGCGTCAACGCGTCGCGCTCGCCAGGGCGTTGGCGGCCGACCCGCCGATCCTCGTGCTCGACGACCCGACCACAGCGATCGACTCGGTCACCGAGGCCAGGATCGCCCGCACGGTCACCGACGAGCGGGCGGGCCGTACGACACTGATCGTGACCACGTCCCCCGCGCTGCTCGCGGCCTGCGCGCGTACCGTCCTGATCACCGAAGGCGCGGTGGTGGCCAGCGCGCGGCACGCCGACCTCACGGCGGCCGAACCGGCCTACCGGGCGGCGGTGTTCGCATGAGCGCGCAGACCGAGCGGACCGGGGAAGCGACCACCGTCGCCGACCTGCTGCCCGTCGCGACCCCGGCGAGAACCGGCCGCGCGGTGCTCGAACTCGTCCGCCCGCAAAGGGCGTTCGCCCTCCTGACCGCCGCGGTCTTCGTCGCCGAGGCACTGGTCGGCCTGGTCGGGCCGCTGGCGCTCGGCCGGATCGTGGACGTGGTGCAGCAGCGGCGCGGCGAGGGACCGGTCTACGTAGCCGCGGGCGTGCTGCTGGCCGCGGTGCTGGCCCAGGCCGTACTGACCGCGATGGGCCTGCGGCTGACCGCGCGGGTCGGCGAGACCGCCCTGGCCCGGCTGCGCGAACGCGTCATCGAGAGCGCCTTCGCCCTGCCCGCGCAGCGCGTCGAACAGGTCGGCGCGGGTGACCTCGCCGCGCGGATCGGCGACGACGCCTCCCTGGTGGCGGGCGCGCTGCGCGGCGTGCTGCCCAGTGTCGCGGGCGCCGCGCTGACCATCGGCTTCACCGTCATCGGACTGACCGCCCTCGACTGGCGGTTCGCCCTGGCGGGGCTGTGCGCCATGCCGATCCAGACAGCCACCATGCGCTGGTACTTGCGCCACTCGGGTCCCCTCTACGCGGCCCAGCGCGTCGCGGGCGGCGAGCGGACCCGGCAGATCCTCGAATCGGTGTCGGGCGTCGAGACCGTACGGGCCTTCCGGCTCACCGAACGGCACACCAAGCGCGTCGCGGACCGCTCGGCCGCCGCGATGGGCTACGCCCTGCGCGCGGTCACCCTGCGCTCGCGCTTCTACGGCCGCCTCAACGCGGCCGAGTTCACCGGCCTCGGGCTGATCCTGTGCACCGGCTACTGGCTGGTGCACGCCGGCCACGCGGGCGTCGGCGAGGCCACCGCCGCCGCGCTGCTGTTCGTCCGGCTCTTCGACCCCGTCAATGTGCTGCTGGGGCTCGCGGCGACCGCGCAGGAGGCGGCGGCGGGACTCGCCCGGCTGGTCGGAGCGGCCGACCTCGCACCGGAGCCCGCCGCCGAGCCGGGCGTGACGGCCGTACCCGCGCCGCGGGAGTCCGCTGCCGACGCCGCACATGGCCCGGCGTATCTCCTCGACGCGCGGGACATCCACCACGCCTACCTGCCGGGACGGCCCGTGCTGCACGGCGTCTCGCTGCGGCTGGCCCCCGGCGAGCAGGTGACGCTGGTCGGCACGACCGGCGCGGGCAAGAGCACCCTGGCGAGGATCGTCGCGGGCGTCCATCCGCCGACGTCGGGTCACGTGTCGGTCGGGGCCACCGGGCGGGCGGGGCGGCCCGCCGTGCTGCTGCTCGACCAGGACACCCACGTCTTCGCCGGTACGGTCGCCGACAATCTGCTGCTGGCCCGGCCGGACGCGGACGAGGCGGCGCTGACAGCGGCTCTCGACGTGGCGGGCGCCCTGGCGTGGGTCCGCGCGCTGCCCCAGGAGACGGCGACGCGGGTCGGGTCGGGCGGCATGGCGCTCACCGCCGTGCAGTCCCAGCAACTGGCGCTGGCCCGGCTGGCGTTGGCCGATCCGCCGATCGCCGTGCTGGACGAGTCGGCGGCCGAGGCGGGCAGCGAGGGCGCCCGCACGCTGGAGGCCGCCGCGCGCGAAGTGCTCGCCGGACGCACGGCGTTGGTGGTGGCGCACCGGCTCACGCAGGCCGCCACCGCGGACCGGGTCGTGGTGATGGACGACGGCCGCATCGTCGAGGAGGGCCCGCACGACGAACTGGTCGCCGCGGGCGGCCGGTACGCCGAGCTGTGGTCGGCCTGGTCGTCGCGGGCGACCGCGCCCGCCACGCCTCCGGTGTCCTGAGCCGCGACACCCGGAGTCCAGCACCAGGCATGAGGCACCAGGCATGAGGTATCAGCCATCAGGCATGAGGCATCGGGCATTCGGCGTCCGCCGCGCGGTCAGCCGGAGCCGCGCACGTCCCGTCCCGCGGCGGCCCAGTTCGAGGTCAACTGGTCGAGGTAGGACTGGGCTTGTGACCCGGGGGTGACGCCTCGGGCGAAGGCCAGCATGTTGCCCGCGCCGGTGTTGTAGCCGAGCGCGATCAGCTGATTCGCCGTCAGGGAGGTGGAGCGGTGGGCGGGGAGCTGGGCGGCCAGGTCGTGCAGATACCAGGCCGCCGACTCGATGGCCAAGCCGGTGTCGTCGGGCAGCTCGTCCCAGTCGCGGCCGGCGAAGTCGCGGCCCCGCCTGGTCTCGTCGAAGGTGGCCTTGTGCATGTTCGCGATGCCGAAGGCGGCGTCCGGCTTGAGCTTCTGCCAGGCCCGTTGGAAGGCCGGGTCGTGCGGCTTGTAGTCCTCGTTGTAGAGGATCGCCATCAGCACCTGCGGGTCGATCCCGGCGCGGGCCGCGTACCGCTTGACCTGCGGCGCGTACCCCCCGAGACCGTCGCTCGCGGAGGCCGAGGGTTCGGCGGACGCGCTCGGCGCGCTGCTGCTCGGCCGGGCGGAGCCGCCGCCCGCCGACCGGTCGGCGGCGTCGGGACTGTGCCCGCGGCCGCCCGCGGCCCATCCGGCGACCACCAGGGTCGCCAGGACGACCCAGGGCCACCGCTTCCGGGGCTTGTCCACCGCCACTGTCCCGCCGCCTTCCGTCACCGCACGGTGCCACCGTACGGACTCGCCCCGCGACACACGCGTCCGCCGCGTCGCGAGGGGGTACCGACCTCCGCCGCAGGTCCGGGCCTGGACCTGTGAGCACTTCAAAGATTGCGCAATCAAGGAACCGCGTCGCACGGATCCTCGTTCTTCTCAGTAGAGGACGCGAAAACAAGCGGGAAGGTGGAGAGGGCTCGTGGGTGTGACTCTGTCCAAGGGCGGCAATGTCTCTCTGAGCAAGGAAGCCCCCGGACTGACGGCCGTCACGGTCGGCCTGGGGTGGGACGTACGGACCACGACGGGTTCCGACTACGACCTGGACGCGTCCGCGCTGCTGTGCGACGCGGGCGGGAAGGTGCTGAGCGACCGGCACTTCGTGTTCTTCAACAATCTGGAGAGCCCGGACGGCTCCGTCACGCACAGCGGCGACAATCTGACCGGCGGCGGTGACGGGGACGACGAGCAGATCAGGGTGAGCCTCGCGACGGTCCCGCTCCAGGTCGACAAGGTGGTCTTTCCCGTGTCGATCTACGAGGCCGAGAAGCGCGGCCAGAGCTTCGGCCAGGTCCGCAACGCGTTCATCCGTATCGTCAATCAGGCCGACGGGCGCGAGCTCGCCCGCTACGACCTGACCGAGGACGCCTCCACCGAGACGGCGATGGTCTTCGGCGAGCTGTACCGCAACGGAGCGGAGTGGAAATTCCGCGCCATCGGCCAGGGGTACGCCTCGGGCCTGGCGGGCATCGCCACCGACTTCGGCGTCAACGTCTGAGGTCCACCGAGCCGGGGCCGCCCCTTCCACCCCCCCTGGGGGCGGTCCCACCCCCCGTCGCCTGAATCCCGCCACGTCCGCACCCGCGACAGTTCCCCAATTGCGTAATCGATAAAGTGTCGCGCATGGAGAGAGCAGGGAACGGCGCCGACGGCTGGGAAGCCGCGGTCCTTGACGGCGGTCCGGCGGACGGCGTGCGGATACGGGTGGCCGGACGGCCGCGAGTGGTGCAGGTGAGCTGTCCGTGCCCCCTCGACGACGAAGCGGGCACGACGGGCGTACGGGTGGACGCGCTGCACATCTATCGACGCACGTCCCGCGCCGGGGACACCCCTTTGCGCTACGGCTTCGACGCCGCCAGTCCCTGACGGGCGGCGGTCCGCGCCTCGTACCGCGTCTTCGCCATCACCAGCGCCGTCCCGTACGACATGAGGACCGCGGCGAGCAGCGCGTAATAGAAGAGCGGGAGCGCGGTGAAGCCGAGGGCGGGGGCGAGGGGGGAGAGGGGGACGAGGATGCCGATGGCCGCCAGCGCGCTGGTGGTCAGCCGGATCGGGCCGGGCGCGCGGCCCTCCGCGGCGGTGCGGCCGGTGCGCAGCAGCAGCATCACCAGGGCCTGCGTGAGCAGATTCTCGGTGAACCAGCCCGACTGGAAAGCCTCTTGGCTGGCGCTGGTGCCGAATCCCCTGATGGACAGGGCGAGGATGCCGAAGGTCGCCACGTCGGCGATGGCGTTGAGGATGCCGAAACCGGTGACGAAGCGCAGGATGGCGCGGGGTTCGAGGGCCGAGGGCCGCGCCATGTCGGCGGCCGGCGGCCGGTCGTAGGCGAAGGCGAGCTGCGCGCCGTCGAAGCAGAGATTCTGCACGAGGACCTGCATCGGCAGCATCGGCAGGAAGGGCAGCAGCAGCCCGGCGGTGAGCATCGCGATGACGTTGCCCAGATTCGAGGACAGCGCGATCCGCAGATAGGTGGCGATGTTGCCGCTGCTGCGGCGCCCGGCGACGATCGCGTGGCAGATCGCGGTGAGGTCCTTCGCCGCGAGCACCACGTCGGCCGCCTCGCGCGCCACGGCGGTGGCGTCACGCGGGCTGATCCCCACGTCGGCGGCGTGCAGCGCGGGCAGGTCGTTGACACCGTCGCCGAGGAAACCGGTGACGTGGCCGCCCGCGCGCAGCGCCCGCACCACGCGGGCCTTGTGCGCGGGGGTGCAGCGGGCGAAGACCGTGGTGGTCTCGGCGAGTTCGGCCAGAGCGTCGTCGTCCAGGCCGTCGATCGTGTCGCCGGTGACCACCAGGCCGGGGTCGAGTCCGATCTCGTCGCAGGCCCGCGCGGCGGTGCCCGGATGGTCGCCGGTGAGCACCTTCACGGTGACACCGCGCCCGCTGAGCGCCGTCAGGGCGTCGGCCGCGGTGTCCGCCGCCGCGTCCCGCAGCCCGACGACGCCCAGGAACGTCAGCCCGTACTCGTCCGACGCCGTGACGGACGAGGCGCCGGACTTCGCGGGCCGCTCCGCCGCGGCCACGGCGAGCACCCGCAGACCTCCCTCGGCCCGCTGCGCGCACATGGACAGCAGCCGCGCGCGGGCCTCGTCGTCCAGGTCGGTGTCCCGGCCGTCCACGCGCTGCCGCACGCACCGGGCGATCACCGCCTCCGCCGCGCCCTTCACGACCAGCGCGTGCGTGCCGGGACTGCCCGGTGTCCGCAGCACCACCGTGGCCAAGCGGCGTACGGGATCGAAGGGGAGCGCCGCCACCGCGTCGTGGTCGAGGTCGTCGCCGCGCTCCTCCGCCGCGTCCAGCAGCGCCTCGTCGAGCGCGTCGGGCGAGGGCAGCTCGGCGAGTTGGAGGGTCCACAGACTGTTGACGGCCGCCCAGTGCAGGACGTCGGGACTGTCGTGCCCCTCGCCGTCGACATGGCAGGCGACGACCGGCCGGTCCTGGGTCAGGGTGCCCGTCTTGTCCGTGCACAGGACGTCCATCGCGCCCAGGTCGTGCAGCGCGGGCAGCCGCTTGACGATCACGTCGCTGCCACGGGCGAGCAGGGACGCCCCCCTGGCCAGCGTCGTGGTCACCACGACCGGCAGCATCTCCGGCGTCAGGCCGACCGCCACCGCGACCGCGAACGGCAGCGTCTCCAGACCGCGCCCGCGCAGACCCGCGTCGGCCATGAGCACCAGCGGCGGCGTCAGCAGCATGAACCGGATGAGCGACCAGGAGATGCCGTGCACGGAACGGTCGAAGGCGCTCTCCCGCCGCCGCGTCGACATACCGCGAAAGCCCCGCGCGAACCGGGTGTGCTCGCCGGTCGCCGTCACGACCCCCGTCGCGCTGCCCGAGGCGACGCTGCTGCCCTGGAGGCACAGGTGCGGCGCCTCCTGCGCGGACGACGAACCGTGCCGGTGCCGGCGGTCGCCGGACGCCCCGTCCCCCGGCTCCTCGTCGGAGGCGGGCGACGCGTCGCCCGTCGGGCCGGGACTCTCCACCGGATACTTGGCGACGGGCGCGGACTCCCCGGTCAGCGCGGCCTGGTGCACGGTGAGCCCGGTGGCGCGCAGCAGCCGCAGATCGGCCGGGACCAGATCCCCCGGGCCGAGCAGGACGACATCCCCGGGCACCAGTTGGTCGACGGGGATCTCGCGGGTCTCCGGCGCGCTGTTCGCGTCCGCTCGACGGCGTACGGTCGCGGTCGCGGCGACCAGTTCCCGCAGCGCCGACGCCGACTGGTCGGCGCGGTACTCGCCGCTGGAGCGCAGCACGCAGCTGACCGTGACCAGCGCCATGATCACGCACGCGGTGTTCCAGGCGGCGACGGCGGCCGACACCAGGGCGAGGCAGAACAGCACGGTGGTGAAGGGATCGCGCAGGCTGCGCAGGAAGCGGCGCGGCCAGGAGACGGAGCGCAGCGCGGGAAGGACGTTCTCGCCGTACCGGGCGAGCCGGTCGTCGGCCTGCGACTCCAGCAGCCCGCGCGGACCGCTGCCGACCACGCGCAGGAACTCCAGCGTGGGCAGATCCGCCGTGTCGGGGGCGGTGAGGTGACCGGGCGGCGCGCCCTGCTCCAGGCCGTCGACCGGCTCGGGCGCCGCCCAGGCGGTGGGACGTGGTCCGCTGTCAGGCGCCCAGGTCACGGACGCGCCCAGGCGTTGTCGTGTACCCACCGCGTTCCGCGAGCTGCCGCAGCATCCACCGCACCATGGTCTCCACGTCCGGGTCGTCCACCAGGTACACCACGTGCCGTCCCTCACGGCGCGACCGCACCAGGCCGGCGAGCTTGAGCTTCGTCAGGTGCTGGCTGACCGCGGGCAGCGCGCCGCCGACCCGCTCGGCGAGCGCGGTCACATCGCTCTCGCCCTGCATCAGCGTCCACACCAGGTGCAGCCGCGCGGGCGAGGCCAGCAGGCCGAAGGCCGCGGCGGCCTGTGTCAGCACCTCAGCGGGCAACTCCTCGAAGTCGCCCCCGCCCCTCGCCACCACCGCTCTCCCTCCGGACCGCGCCTGCGCGCCGACCGCGCGAGCGCTCAGTCTAGAGCGTGTCCGTGAACGCCGGACCTCTCCCGTGACCTGCGCTTCACGGGCGCCGGACACCGAGCCTCCGGCGCGGCCGGGCACCGGCGCGTGAGGCCGCGGGGTGGGGCAACAGCCGTCGGCTCAGAGGGACGTGACCCACTCGTCGGTGGTCATGACCTGGGCCTGCTTGGGGAAGACCTTCTCGATGAGGATGCGGTGGACGTCGGGCTCGTTGTCGGCGCAGGCGTCGGACAGGACGGTCAGGCGGTAGTCGAGGTCGGCCGCCTGGCGGATGGTGGACAGGACGACGCCGCTGGTGGACAGGCCGGTGAGGACGAGCGAGTCCGCACCGGCGCCGCGCAGCAGGACCTCCAGGTCGCTGCCGGTGAAGGCGCTGACCCGGCGCTTGACGGCCACCGGCTCGTCGGCGCGCGGGGCGAGCGCGTCGACCACCTGGGTGGCCGGGTTGTCCTGGGTGAAGGCGTCCCCTGCCTGGCTGAGGGCGCTGAAGGAGAGGTTCGAGGCGGCGGTCTCCGGATAGCCGGGCCGGAAGGCGACCCGTACGAAGATCACCGGAATCTCGGCGGCGCGGGCGGCCTCGACCGCGCGGGCCGCCGCGGCCACGACGGAGTCGTCGGCGATGCGCTGCACGATGCCGTTCTGGAAGTCCATGACCAGCAGGGCGGTACGGGATGCGGACATGAGGGGCGGGTCCTCTCGGCGGAGAAAGTAGACAGTCTTAACTGAACAGTGCGAATTAAACAGTGTAGGCTGACGATATGCAAAGTGAAGCGAAGCCGGTCGCTCCCGGCATGCTCCAGGCGTCCCTGGACGTCCGCGTGGTGGTGGGCAGACTGCGCCGCCGCATCCTCCAGGTGACGGACGGGGAGGATCTGACCCCGTCGCAGTCGTCCGTGCTGATGCGCGTCAGCCGGGGCGACGCCGTCACCGCCGCCGCGCTGGCCGACGCCGAGCACGTACGGCAGCAGTCCATGGCCGCGACGCTGTCCTCACTCGAGCGGCTGGGACTGATCCACCGCACCCCCGACCCCGCCGACGGCCGCCGCCAGATCGTCGAGCTGACCCCGGCGGGCCGCGAGCGCGCGGAGGGCGCTCGGCAGGCGGGCGTGGAGTGGCTGGCGCGCGCCTTGGAGGAGCAGTACGACGACGCGGAGCGGCACACGATCAGTGAGGCGATGCGCCTGTTGGGCAGGCTGACGAACTGATGGCCGCGATACCGCAGGGACAGTCCGGGCAGTCGGGGCCGTCCGAGCCGTCTGAGCAGCCCGAGGCGTCCGCCGTGCCTGCCGGGCCTGCCGTACGAACGGAGCAGGCCGCCGTACGGCCGGAACGGACCGCCGCGTCGGGTGCGCCAGCCGCCGTACAACCCGCCGTACAACCCGCCGCGCAGGACGCCGGACCGGCCGCTCCAGGCCGGCCCGAGCGGCCCCAGCGGTCCGAGCGGTCGGAACCCTCCTCCGCACCGGCCGAGGGCGCCTTCGACCGGCGGCTGCTCGCGCCGATGATGATCGGCTCGATCCTCAACCCCATCAACTCCTCCATCATCGCCGTCGCCCTGGCGCCGATCGGCGCCGCCCTCGGCGCCGACGCCGCCCGGACGGCCTGGCTCATCTCCGCGCTCTACCTGGCCACCTCCATCGGGCAACCGCTCGTCGGACGGCTGGTCGACACGTACGGCCCCAAGCGGCTGTTCCTCGCCGGGGCCGCGCTGACCGGCGTCGCCGGGGTGATCGGCACCCTCGCCCCGAACCTCACCGTCCTCGTCGCCGCCCGCGTCGTCCTCGGCTTCGGCACCTGCGCCGGTTATCCGGCCGCCATGTACCTGATCCGCAGCGAGGCCGAACGCACCGGGATGAAGAGCCCGGCGGGCGTTCTCACCACGCTCGCCGTGACCGGCCAGACCGTCGCCGTCATCGGCCCGACCCTCGGCGGCCTGCTCATCGGACTCGGCGGCTGGCGGAGCACCTTCGCCATCAACATCCCGCTCGCGATCGCCTGCCTCGTCCTCGGTTGGATCCACCTGCCGGGCAGGACCGCGATCGCGCCGTCGGGCGCCGCCGACGGCGCCCCGCTCCCCGACGGCGCCCCGCTCCCCGACGGCGCCCCGCTCCCCGTCGGCGGGCCGCGCCCGCGCAACCGCCTCGACTGGGCGGGCGTCCTGCTCTTCGCCGCCACCCTCGTGTCGCTGCTGCTGTTCCTCATGGACGCCCGCACCGACCGGGCCTGGCTCATCGCGCTCACCCTGCTCGCGGGCACCGGATTCGCCCTGCGCGAGCGGCGCGCCGCCGACCCGTTCATCGACGTCGGCGTCTTCGCGGGCAACATCCCGCTGCTGGCGACCTACGCCCGCACCTTCGTCGCGTACACCGTCTCGTACTCCTTCATCTACGGTTTCACGCAGTGGCTGGAGGACGGCAGGGGGCTGAGCGCCTCCGCGGCCGGGCTGCTCCTGCTGCCCACCTTCGCGGTCGGCATCGTCGTGTCCACCCTCACCGGGCGCAAGGCCGTCGTGCGCGGCAAGCTGGTCGTCGGCGCCGTGGCCCAACTCGTCGCCTGCGCCATGCTGTTGGCCGTGGGCGACCACGCCGCGGTGTGGCTGCTGGTCGCGGTCGCCGTCGTCCTCGGACTGCCGCAGGGCCTGGTCAGCCTCGCCAACCAGAACGCGCTCTACTTCCAGGCCGACCCCGCGCGCATGGGCGCGTCGTCCGGGCTGCTGCGGACGTTCATGTATCTGGGCGCCATGGTCGCCTCCTCCGCGACCGGCGCCTTCTTCGGCCGCCGCGCGACCACCTCGGGACTGCACGGCCTCGCCCTGTTCATGCTCGCCGCCGCGGCCGTCTTCCTCGTCCTCACCCTGGTCGACCGCTCGCTCGGCCGGATCGCCGCGCCGCAGGAGACGAAGCAGGCTACGCCCGCGCGGTGAGGGGCACGGCGCTCAGCCGGAGCCGCGTCCCGGTGCCCCGAGCAGGCGCGACACCGCCGGCAGCCGCAGAATCCTCGGCAGGAGCAGACCGAAGAGATACGCGAGGGCCACGCCCGCGACCGTGGCCCACAGACGCTCGTCGGCCCGGGCGCGGGCCTGGTCGGGCTCCGCGTGCAGCAGCAGGAGCAGCACGAGGACCGTCGAGTAGGCGGGGGTCAGATACCAGCGGCTGCCCTGGGTCGCCGCGGCGAGCGCGAGCGTGGCCGCGGCGGTCACCGCGTACGCCCAGTCCGGCGCGTCGTTGCGGAGCAGCAGGAGCGCGACCGCGCCACCGGCCAGCACCGACAGCACCCGGCCGAAGGACCGCAGCCGTTGCATCTGGGGCCGCGGACGCATGACCATCAGCGCGGCCACCACCGGCCAGCCCGGATGCGTCGGCGCCAGCGCCAGACCGCAGCCCGCCGCGGCGGCCCCGGCCGCGCCGAGCCGCAGACCGTACATCCTGGCCTGCTCGGCGGAGTGCGCCGGGCCCGGCGGCCCGGGGGGCGGCGCGGTCGACGGCCACAGCAGCGACACCAGCCAGGCGTACGCGGAGCCCGCGACGATCAGCCCGGTGATGCCGAGCGCCTGGGACACGTCGTCATAGCTCAGCCCTGCGCCCACCATGGGCAGGCTGAGCACGAGCAGCACCATCCCTGCCGGGCGCCGTGCGGCGACGACGGCGGACGCGTACGCCAGCAGGAACACGCCGGGCACCGCGACCCACCGCACCTGCACCAGCAGCGACCCCAGCACCATCGGCAGGCCGGTGCACAGGCCGACCACGACGGTCATGAACCGGGCCCGCCGCCGGGCGGGCATGCGCATGACGGCGGCGGGGAGCACGCCCACCGCCAGCGCCATGCCCGCGCCCGGATCGTGCAGCGCCACCGCGGCGCCCGGCAGCGCGTACAGCAGACCGCGCGCGAAGCCGGGCCACGCCCAGGCGACCCGCGGCGGCGACCCGGCGGCCGCTGTCGCGGTGTCCTCCTCGCTCACGGCCGGTGTCGCGGTGTCCTCCCCGGTCACGACCGGTGTACGTCCGCTGGTACGGAGCGGGCGGGCGACGGGTGCAGGGACCGCATGTGCGCAAACCTCCGGTACGGAGCCCCCGCCCGGCGCGGCGCCCTGAACTTCCCACCCTTCGCCGTAACGCCCGGCGGCGCACGTCACGGCACGCATCGGGGTGACGGTATGTCACGGGACCCGCCGCCCGTTCCCGCCGTCGGGCGGGTGCGCGGGCCGTGCGGAGGCGGGTGGCGTCCCGGGTGGAACGGCTGCCTCGAGCGTCACGATCCCCGCCGCTGCCACCCCGTCCGTCCGATCCCGGATGTGGCAGGTGTGAAAAGGGTGTCGACCGTATGCTGTTGGCCGCTGGTGGTGCGCCGGCCGGGGCGAACAAGGGCAGTTCGGCGCATCGCGCGGCTCCCGCACATCGCAAGAGGGGAAGCGCTCACGTGACCGATCCGACCGAGCAGGAACTTCCGGACAACTGGGGCCGCTGGGGTTCCGACGACGAACTCGGCACGCTCAATCTGATCACCGACGCCGTACGCGCACAGGCCGCCGCCGAGGTGCGGACCGGCCGGTGGGTGTCGTTGGCGCAGCCGATCACGCCGACCCCCATCGTCAGCAGCCCGTTCGCGCCGACGACGGTGGACGTCTCCCCGGTCCAGCAGATGATGTCCTACACCGGCGTTCCCGTGGCGGCCGATCTGACGCTGACGCAGAACCACCACGCGGGCTCGACCCACATCGACGCGCTGGCGCACTGGTCGACCGACGGTCAGGTCTACCCCGGACGTCCGAGGGACCAGGTCGTGACCGCCGCGGGCGTGACCTTCGCTTCGACGGGGGCCTTCGCCGCGGGCATCGTCACACGCGGGGTGCTGCTCGACCTGGTCGTGGACGGCCGGCTGGCGCCCGGTCACGCGGTGACCTCGCACGACCTGGAGGAGGCCGAGAAGCGGCAGAACGTCGAGGTGCGCTCGGGCGACGCCCTCGCGATCCGGCTCGGCTGGCCCGCCACGCCCGTCCCCGGCACACCGACACCGGGCATCAGCCTCGACGCGGTGCGCTGGATGCACCACCGCCAGGTCGCCGTCTACACCGGTGACCGGGGCGACGCCTTCCCACCGCTCGATCCGAACGGGCCGTCGCCGTTGCACGGCGTGGCACTCGGCCGGATGGCCATGCCCCTGATCGACGCCTCACAGCTCGACGATCTCGCCGCGCTGTGCGCGGAGTTGGGGCGCTACAGCTTCCTGCTCTCCGTCGCGCCGCCGCGTATCCACGGCATGACCGGCGTCCCGGTCAACCCGATCGCCCTCTTCTGAGCGGCCGGTTCCGCACCGTGGGGACCGGCTCGCGGGCGTCAACCGGCCAGCAGCAGGGTGCCTGCCGTGATCAGGGCCGCGACCTTGGCGGCTTCCAGGCCGATGTAGGCGTAGTGGGCGTGGGAGCGCGGCGGGTCCTGCCCGGCCAGGACCGCATTCGAACGGCGGGTCAGGCGGGGCCGTACCACGGCTAGTTGGAGGACGAGCAGAGCCACGGCGGCGGTCAGCGCGACCGTCGCGCGGGCGGAAAGGGGCCCGCTGACCGCGACGGTCAGCAGGGCCACCGCGAAGACCCCTTCGACGGAGTTGAGCGCGCGGAACACCAGGCGGCCGATGCCGAGACCGATACGGACGGTGACGTCCGGGGCGCGGAACTTCAGCGGCGCCTCCAGGAAGGAGATGGCGAGGACCATCCCGAGCCAGGTGAACACCAGGGCCACCGAGGCCGCCGCCGACGCGCTCAACGCCCCTTCCCTTCCACGGGGCGTGCCGCCCGGCCGAGGTGGACCACGCACAGGTCGGGTTCCACGAACGGCTCCAGCCGCTCGGCGGTCAGCGGCGCCTCCATCGCGGCCAACGCGCCCTGGATCAGGCCCAGATGGATCGGGCAGACGATCTTCGACCGCTCCTGCGCCAGGTCGAGGAAGGGGCAGTGCCGCAAGCCGATCCGGTCGACGGCGCCGCGCGGCGGGCGCTCCGGGGCGAAGCCGAGGTCGTCGAGCAGGCGGATGAGACCTTCGACCGCGCGCGCCTCGGTGACCGTCGTGCGCGCCTCGGTGACCGTGCCCGACGGGGCCGTTGCGTCCGGTGCCTCGGTCAACTCCCCGCCCCAGGCGCGCCCGGCCGCGACCGCCGCCTGCGTGGGACGGGGCCTGTGCGACAGCTCCTCGACGAGGATCGACGCGAGCAGCCGGTAATTGCGCGGTCCCGTCCGGTCCATGCCAGGGGCGGCGCGGAACAGCAGCGGCGGCCTTCCGGGCCCGGTGCGCGCGGCCGTGACCTGCTCCGCCTGCCCGTGCCCCACCAATGTGTCGAGGTGGAACCGGGCCGTGTTCGGGTGCACTTCGAGGCGGCGGGCGATGTCGGCGATGCTCAGCGGCGCCGCCGATCGCCGGAGCAGGTCGAGGACGGCCCGCCGACGGCCGGCGGGCGCGTCGGTCACGGCGTCCGTGGGATCGGAGGGAGGCGTCATGCGCTAGAGTTTACACAATCGCCACTTGTAGAAATAGAGAGAGGCGCGGCCCGTGCCAGGACCCGAGCTCGACGTACGTCCGCTGCCCAAGCCCGGCAGGCACCCCGCCGTCTTCGCCGCGTACGACGCCCTCGCAGTAGGGGATTGGCTGGTCCTGGTCAACGACCACGACCCCCGCCACCTGCGCGAGGAGTTCGACACGGAGCACCCGGGCGGCCACGACTGGCAGTACGAGGACAAGGCGCCGGGGGAGTGGCGGATCCGCATCCGCAAACTCGCGTCGACCTCGCTGCCCCGCGTCCTGACCGGCGCGCGGCGACCGGACTCCCCGGTGGTTTCGGACTCCGCGGTGGTTTCGGCGGCCCCGGCCTTCCCGGATGCCGCGGACGGGCCGGGCGCCCCGGCCGTCGCATCGCCGGGCGTGCCCGACGCCTCCGGCGCGGTGTGGAAACTGCGCATGCGTGACCGCGACTTGGACTCCAACATCATCCAACTCCCGCCGCACGCGGGCATCGCACCGCACCTCGGCCCCGACCTCGACGTGCTCGTCCACATTCTCGACGGCGACGGCCGCCTCACCACCGAACTCGACCAAGTCCCCCTCGTCCCCGGCGATTTGGTGTGGCTCCCGCGCCGCTCGCTGCGCGCGTTCACCGCTGGACCGCACGGCCTGCGCTACCTGACCGTCCATCAGCGCCGCCAGGCCCTCGTCCTCGCGCCGCCGAGCCCTCGCGTCTGAGGGACCCCGTGTGAGCGGCCGCATGGCGCGCGGCCGGCGGTGATTCCCGCTGCCGACGAGGTCTGCCCGGACCGGGCGGTGCGGAGGACACCGGGCGCGGACCGGACCGCGACAGGAGGGCAGCGGGCACGGCATGGCGTGTCGTCGTCCATAAAACGCTGTAGTAGCATGCTGGTCCGAGATCGACTCCTTTGCGCTGACGCACGCCTAAATGGGGCCAGTTCCCACGGCCGGCCCGTCTCCCGTCTCTCTGCCGTGAACGGAGATCCACCCCATGGCCACTGATGCCGCGCAGCCGTCCTTGCTCCTGCCCGAGGTCGGAGGGCGACTGCTGGCCGCCCTGGACATCGGCGGGACGAAGATCGCCGGAGCGCTGGTGGACGCCGAGGGCCGCGTACGGCACCGGGCCCGGCGTCCGACGCCCGCGGGCGCCGACTCGGCGGTTCTCGGCGCCGTCCTCGAGGTGCTGGCCGAGTTGACGGCACATCAGGACTGGCGCGCGGTCACGGCGTTGGGCATCGGCAGCGCGGGTCCTGTCGACATCGCGGCGGGCACGGTGAGCCCGGTGAACATCCCCGCCTGGCGCGGCTTCCCGATCGTCGAGCGCGTACGGGCGCACCCCGCCGTGGCGGGAAAGCCGGTGGTGCTGTGCGGCGACGCCGTGGCGATGACGGCGGCGGAGCACTGGATCGGCGCCGCGCGCGGATACCGGAACGCGCTGTGCATGGTGGTCTCGACCGGTGTCGGCGCCGGACTCATTCTTGACAACGCTGTCCGCAGCGGGCCGACCGGCAACGCCGGGCATCTGGGGCACATCACCGTCGACCTGCTCGGCGAGCCGTGCGTCTGCGGATCGCGGGGCTGCGTCGAGCAGTTGGCGAGCGGCACGTCCATCACGCGCCGCGCGCTGGAGCAGGGCTGGCGGCCCGAGGAGGGACCGGCCGACGCGGCGGCGGTGGCCGTCGGTGCCCGGCGGGGCCACCCGGTCGCGCTGGCGGCCTTCGACTCCGCCGCGCGGGCCCTGGCCGCGGGCATCGCGGCGGTCGCCACCCTGGTGGAGATCGAGGCGGCCGTCATCGGCGGGGGCGTCGCCGAGGCCGCCGACGTGCTGTTCCCGCCGCTGCGCCGCCACTTGGAGTCGTACGCCGCGCTGCCGTTCGCAGCCGGGGTACTCGTGGAGCGGGCCGCGCTGCGGGGGGACGCCGGACTGGTCGGTGCGGCGGCCATCGCGGGAGCGGCCACGGCCGGAGCGCGCTGAGCCACGGGCCCGCGTCGCGGCGTACGGCCGGGGCGTGGGCCTGTCGACCGGCTCCGGTGCTGCTTGGGCCGCTGGCCGTCGCCGACCGGCGCCGACCGGCGCGTATGCAACGTTTGAGTGTACGCTGAGCCGACGAGGCGGCTCGTACGGTCCACCCCTCGGCCGGGACTCCCCGCGACCCGCGACTTCCGGCCCCGGTGCGGCGCGTCTCGGCACGGCCCGACCACGAGACGAAGGCGGACATCCGGGTGAGCCAGACGGCAGCAGCGGGCGGCGGGCGCAAGGCCACGATCAAGGACGTCGCCCGGCGTGCGGGAGTCTCGCCGTCCGCTGTGACCATCGCCGTGCACAACAAGCCGGGCGTGTCGTCCAGTACGAAGGAACGCATCCTCCAGGCCGCCCGTGACCTGGGCTGGAGCCCGAACCAGGCGGCGCAGTCGCTGTCCGGCCGGGCGCTGCACACCGTGGGACTCGCCATCGCCAGACCCGCGCGGATGCTCGGCCTCGAACCGTTCTACATGGAGTTCATCTCCGGTATCGAGAGCGTGCTCGGCCGCCACTCCTGCTCGCTCCTGCTGCGGCTGGTCGAGGCCGACGACGAGATCGAGGTCCACCGCGAGTGGTGGCAGGGCAACCGGGTCAACGGCAGCATCCTGGTCGACCTGAGGGTGGACGACCCGCGCATCCCGGCGCTGTCCGCGATCGGCCTGCCCGCCGTGGCCGTCGGACACCCCTCGCTCGCCGGTCCGTTCACCTCCGTGTGGACCGACGACGCCGCCGCGACCGTCGAGGCGGTCCGCTACCTGGCGGCGCTCGGGCACCGCAGGGTGGCCCGGGTGAGCGGACCCGCCGAACTGGGGCACAGCGCCATCAGGACCCGCGCGTTCACCGAGACGGCGGCCGAGTTGGGCCTGTCGGCGCAGACCGTCGTCGCCGACTTCTCCGCCGACCAGGGCAGCCGCGCCTGCCGTACGCTCCTGCTCTCCGCCGAGCGCCCCACGGCGATCGTCTTCGACAACGACATCATGGCCGTCACCGCGCTGGGCGTGGCCGCCGAATTCGGCCTGTCCGTACCGCAGGACCTGTCCCTGCTCGCCTGGGACGACTCGCAGTTGTGCCAGCTCACCCGGCCCATGCTCTCGGCGATGCGGCACGACATCTTCTCCTTCGGCGCCGACGTCACCGAGACGCTCTTCGATGTGATGACGCATCAAAAGCCCGCGTCCCACGCGGCCCAGATCCCCGGCCTCGTCCCGAGGGGTTCGACAGCGCCGCCGCCCAGGCCGTAACACCGCGCTGTCGTCGGGCTGTTGAGGTCGGATCGCCGGTGACTGCGCGCCGCCCCACCGCTGTCGGCGCCGCGTCCCTCGTCCGTACGAGTACGTCTTCCCGCGCTGTGGGCCGCCCGCGCTCTCTCGCGTGCCCGGCCGCGCCCCGCGATCCCTCCTTGGTTACTGGTGAGTTACTGGCACGTTTTAGAAAACGTGTGCCGGACTCATTGACATGGCCTAGACCAGAGTTCTAGCTTCCAGGCGTTGGTCTTTCCGCCGATTTCCCGTGGCCGCGATGACGCGACATCTCGCTGCCACGGACGCGCGGCATGCAACGTTCCACCCCCATGGGATACATGAGAGGGTCCGATGAGAGCGAAGATCTTCACCCGCAGGCGGGCCGCCTTGCTCGCCGCGCTGCCGCTGGTGGCCGGGGCGTGGCTGGCGACCTCGCCCCCGCAGGCGTCGGCGACCGGTGCCTCGACGCCCGACGCGGTGATCGGCTACCTGCACCAGATCAGCGGGAACCATGTGATCAGCGGCGTCCACAACAAGGAACCGCTCAGCCAGCCCTCGGCCTACACGGCCCAGGCCCACTCGATCACCGGGAAGTGGGCCGGGCTGTGGGGCGGGGAGTTCGGCTTCCGGCCGGACGACATCGCCAACCGTCAGACGATGATCGACCAGGCGAAGACCGAGTGGGCCAACGGCTCACTGGTCAACCTGACCTGGCACATGTGCCGCCCCGACGTGGCGACCTGCGACTTCGACACCGGCCCCAACCCCATCAAGGGCAGCCACCTGTCGGACCCGGAGTGGAGCCAGCTCGTCACGGACGGCTCGACGCTGAACACCGACTACAAGCGCAAGCTCGACCAAGTGGTGCCGTACTTCCAGCAGTTGAAGGACGCGGGCATCCCCGTGCTGTTCCGTCCGCTGCACGAGATGAACGAGGGCTGGGCCTGGTGGGGCGGCAAGACCGGCGCGGCCGGGAGCGCCCGGCTGTTCCAGATCACCCACGACTATCTGGAGTCCAAGGGCCTGGACAACATCATCTGGGTCTGGAACGTCAAGGACATCGACGGCGGAGCGGCCCATGTGGCCGACTACTATCCGGGTGACGCGTACGTGGACGTCGCCAGCCTCGACCCGTGGGTGCACGGCTCGGCCAGCACCGAGTGGTACCAGGCGATCGTCAACCAGGCCCACGGCAAGCCGGTTTCGCTCGCCGAGGTCGGTACGGTCCCCACGCCCGCGCAGTTGGCGGCCCAGCCGCTGTGGACCTGGTTCATGATCTGGTCCGACTACCTCACCTCGGCCAACACCGCCGCCGGTCTCCAGACCACCTTCAACACCTCCCGCGTCCTCAGCCAGGGCCAGTTCACCGTCCCCACCGGCACGCCGCCCACCTCTCCTCCGACCTCGCCGTCCGCTCGTACGGGACCCATCACGGGTGTCGGCGGCAAGTGTGTGGATGTGGCGTCGGCGAGCAGCGCGGACGGCACTCCCGTGCAGCTTTACGACTGCAATGGCACCAACGCGCAGTCGTGGACGGTCGGTTCGGACGGTACGGTCCGGGCGCTGGGCAAGTGCCTGGACGTGACGGGCCAGGGGACGGCGAACGGGACGAAGATCCAGCTCTGGACGTGCAACGGTTCGGGTGCGCAGCAGTGGCAGGCCCAGGCGTCGGGCCAGCTCAGGAATCCCCAGTCGGGCCGTTTCCTCGATGATCCGGGCGGCAGCACGGCCAACGGCACGCAATTGCAGATCTGGGACTCCAACACCAACGCCTGGCAGAAGTGGAACCTCCCCGGCGGGGGAGGGACGGCGCCGGATCAGTGCGTGCCCGCGCTCGGCAGCGGGCAGTACAGCACGCCGGTGTCGTTCGGCGGCGCGACCTACCAGGTCCTCGTCCATATCCCGGCTCGCGCCCAAGGCACGCTGCTGCCCCTGGTGCTGGATCTGCACGGCAGCCAGGGCACGGGCGCCGGGCAGCTCGCGTACAGCGACATGGCGCCGACCGCCGACGCGAACGGCTTCGTCGTCGCCGCGCCCACCGGGGTGGTGCCCAGCGGCGGCGGCTTCATCTGGAACGTTCCCTCCGTCACCCCGCAGGGCACCCGCGACGACGTCGGATTCCTGCGCCAGGTGATCGACACGGTCACGCCCTCCGCCTGCGTCGACCCGGCGCGGGTGTACGCGACCGGCTACTCCGGCGGCGGCCGGATGACCTCCGCGCTGGCGTGCGCGCTGGCCGACAAGGTCGCCGCGATCGCCCCGGTGGCGGGCATCCGCGCCGGGCGCCCCGACCCCGCCGACGGCAGCCGGCCGGACGCCGCGTCCTGCGCGCCCGGCAGAGCCGTACCGGTGATCGCCTTCCACGGGCAGCAGGACAACACCAACCCGTACTACGGCGGCGGCGACAGTGCCGCCTGGCACTACTCGGTGCCCGCCGCCCAGCAGCGCTGGGCCTCCCTCAACGGCTGCACGACGGGACCGGCCACCACCCAGACCACCGCACACGTCCAGCGGACCGTCTACGGAGGCTGCCGCGACGGCGCGGACGTCGAGCTGTACTCGGTGTCGGACGGCGGTCACACCTGGCCGGGATCACCACAGGACTCCGCGGGCAACGGTACGACGACGCGTGAGATCAGCGCCGACGCCCTGATGTGGCAGTTCTTCCGTCAGCACCCCATGCCCCTCACGCCGTCAGTTCTCTGACGAGCGCGGCCACTTGATCCGTCTCGATGAGGAATCCGTCGTGCCCGTACGGCGATTCGACGATCCGCAGCCGGTCGGAGTGCGGGATGCCCGCCGCCAACTCGGCCTGCTGGGGGAGGGGGTAGAGGCGGTCGGAGTCGACTCCGGCGACCAGGGTCGTAGCGGTCACGCGGCGCAGGGCCGCCGCCGTACCGCCGCGGGATCTGCCGATGTCGTGCGCGTTCATCGCCTCGGTGAGCACGACGTAGCTGGCCGCGTCGAACCGCCGCACCAGCTTGGCGGCGTGGTGGTCGAGATACGACTCGACGGCGTACCGCCCGCCGCGCCAGGGCTCCTCGCCGTCCTGCGCGGAGCGGCCGAAGCGGGACCGCAGCTCGCCCTCGCTGCGGTAGGTGACGTGGGCCAGCCGCCGCGCGAGGCCGAGCCCCGCGTGCGGTCCGCGGCCCGGACCCGCGTCGTGGTAGTCGCCGCCGCGCCAGTGCGGGTCCGAGCGGATTGCGTGCGACTGGACGGCGGCCCAGGCGATCTGCTCGGCACTCGCCGCGGCGGGGGAGGCGAGCAGCAGCAGGGCGCGGGTGCGCTCGGGGCGACCGACCGCCCACTCCAGGGCGCGCATCCCGCCCATCGACCCGCCGACCACCAGCGCCCAGCTCCCGATGCCCAGCGCGTCGGCCAACTCCGCCTCGGCGGCGACCTGGTCACGCTGCGTCAGAAACGGGAAGGAACCGCCCCAGCGACGACCGTCGGGACCGTACGAGGACGGACCCGTACTGCCCTGGCAGCCGCCGAGGACGTTCGGCGCGACCACGAACCACCGGTCGGTGTCCAGCGCGCGGCCCGGTCCGATCAGGGCGTCCCACCACCCGGCGGTCGGATGCCCGGGACCCGCCGGACCCGCCGCATGGCTGTCCCCGGTCAGGGCGTGCAGCACCAGGACGGCGTTGGACGCGTCCGGCGCGAGCCGCCCCCAGGTCTCGAACGCCAGCCGCACGCCCGGCAGTTCGCCACCCGCCTCCAGAGCCAGCGGCCGGTCGAGGGCGTGCCAGTTCCGGCGCCCCGGCGGGTCCCCCGGCTGCCAGGCGCCCGTGGCGGGCAGCAGGGGGACCCCAGTGGTGGCAGCGGTGTTCAGGACGCGCCCTTCGCCGCGCGGAAGCCCGCCTCCAGGTCGGCCTTGAGGTCGTCGATGTGCTCGATGCCGACCGACAGCCGCACCAGGCCCGGCGAGGTGCCGGTGGCGGCGAGCTGCGCCTCGTCCAACTGGCTGTGCGTGGTGGACGCCGGGTGGATGATCAGGCTCCGCACGTCACCGATGTTGGCGAGGTGGCTGAAGAGCGACACCGCGTCCACGAACCGCTTTCCGGCCTCCGCGCCGTCCCGCAGCTCGAAGGCGAGCACCGCGCCTGCCCCGCGCGGCAGATAGCGCTGGGCCGCGTCGTGCCAGCGGCTGGACGGCAGTCCCGGATAGTGGACGACCGCGACCTCGTCACGCGCCTCCAGCCACTCCGCGAGCGCCTGCGCGTTGGTCGAGTGCCGCTCCAGCCGCAGCGACAGCGTCTCGACGCCCTGGAGCAGCAGGAAGGACGAGTGCGGCGACAGCGCCGGGCCGAGGTCGCGCAGGAGCTGCACGCGCAGCTTCGCCGCGAAGGCGCCGGGGCCGAGCGCGGGCCAGTACTGGAGACCGTGGTAGCTGGGGTCGGGCTCGGTGAAGTCGGGGAACCGCTCGGCGTGCGCGCCGAAGTCGAAGGTCCCGCCGTCCACGACCACGCCCGCGATCGTCGTGCCGTGCCCGCCGAGGAACTTGGTCGCCGAGTGCACCACGATGTCCGCGCCGTGCTCGATCGGCCGCAGCAGGAACGGCGTCGGCACCGTGTTGTCCACGATCAGCGGCAGACCCGCCGCGTGCGCGACGTCGGCGACCGCCCGCACGTCCAGCACATTGCCGCGCGGATTGCCCAGCGTCTCGGCGAACAGCGCCTTCGTCTCCGGCCGGATCGCCGCCCGCCACGCGTCCGCGTCGTCGGGGTCCTCCACGAAGGACACCTCGATGCCGAACTTCGGCAGCGTGTGACGGAAGAGGTTGTACGTGCCGCCGTACAGCGACGCGCTGGAGACGATGTGGTCACCGGAGCGCGCCAGCGTGAGGATCGCCAGCGTCTCCGCAGCCTGCCCCGACGCCAGCGCCACCGCCGCGACACCGCCCTCCAGCGCGGCGACCCGCTGCTCGAAGGCGTCCTGCGTCGGATTGTGGATGCGCGTGTAGATGTTGCCGGGCTCCGCCAGCGAGAACAGGTCGGCGGCGTGCTGCGTGTCGCGGAACACGAACGACGTCGTCTGGTAGATCGGCACCGCCCGCGCGCCGGTCGTCGGGTCGGGCGCGGTGCCCGCGTGCA
Organism: Streptomyces sp. NPDC087422; assembly: GCF_044744145.1. Lineage (NCBI taxonomy): Bacteria > Bacillati > Actinomycetota > Actinomycetes > Kitasatosporales > Streptomycetaceae > Streptomyces > Streptomyces sp. NPDC087422. The sequence goes on from NZ_JBIUXT010000007.1 coordinate 390,069, forward strand.
CCTGCTGGGTCTCGAACGACCACCCCGGCAGGTCCCGCGCCGCGGTGTCCTCCGCGGTGGTGCCCGCGGTCACGGAGTCGATGGGCTGGGTCATGGCTCTCCCCTGGGAAATGGCGTACGGCCCTCGGCTCGCGCGGAGCGCGCCGTACGGATGTGCGGATGTGTCCGGCGCGCGGACCGCCGCCGCGACGACCCGTACGGCGGGCGGCGAGGACGGCACCCGGCGGTGGCACGGCGCGGCACGGGAACGCGCCTTGCGTGGTGAAAGGGGCTGATCAGCGGCCTTTGCGGGCGGCAGGACGTCGAGAGCGCGACGTCAGCGCACGGCGGGACAGGCCATGTTCGTGACACGCCCGTAGTCCACGTGGCGGCGCATCACGAGCAGCGGGGTCATGACGCCAGGGAACCACAGCGGCGGCCGGTGTGTCAGCGGACCGGCGCCCTCGACCGGCCGGTGTGACACGTTGTTCATCTTTCTGTCCGCGTTCACCTCTCTGTCCGCCTTTCGACCCGTCCTTCCGAGCCCCTCCGGGACCATGTCGCGCCCGCTTCCGCGTCACCGCCGCGACCGACGGTGTACCGGCCGGGTCCCCAGAGGCGGGCCGGGACCTCGCGGGAGATGATGGGCGGGTCAGGAGGTCCTATATGGATTACCCGGAGATCTACGAGCTGGTGTTCCAGGCCCCCGCGGTGGAGGACGACGTCGTCGTCGTACGCAGGACCGAGAAATCCGGCGCGGGCGGCTACCCGGTCTACGAGGACGAGACGGGGATCGTCCGCGCCGAGATCAGCGCGGACGGCGAGGTGCGGATGATCGCCAGCGGCGGCCACCAGGCCCCAGGCGTCCCCCGCGCGGTCCGCTCCCTCCACCCCTGAGACCCCGGAGCGCGCGAGCCCCCGCGGAGGCGGCGGCGTAGGCCCCGTCCGGGGGTCCCCTACGCCTCCGCCCCGCCCTGCTCCACCAGCGCCCGCTCACGCGCCGAGATCACCGCCGCGGACAGGCTGTCGATGTCGTACGCGCCATGGTGGCGACGGCCGTTGATGAAGAAGGTCGGGGTGCCCGACACCCCGCTCAGGTCGGCGGACTCCACGTCCTTCGCGATCCGCCGCGCGCCGTGCCGCTTGTGCAGCGACTCCTTGAACTGCGCCACGTCGAGCCCGATCTCCCGCGCGTGGTCCAGCAGATCGCGCACCTTGAGCGCGTCCTGCCGCTCGAAGAGCAGGTCCCGCATCTCCCAGAAGCGGCCCTGCTCGGCGGCGGCCTCCGACGCCTCCGCGGCGAGCTGGGCGTGCGGGTGCACGTCGTTGAGCGGCAGGTGCCGCCACACGTAGCGGACGCTGTCGCCGAAGTCGGCGAGCAGCTCGCGTACGACGGTCTCCGCCTGGCCGCAGAAGGGGCACTCGAAGTCGCCGTACTCCACGATCGTCACCGGCGCGTCCACCGGCCCGCGGACATGGTCGCGGGCCGGGTCGACGGGCTCGACGAGGTCCACGACGGACTCCGCGGTGCCCAGCAGGGCACGCGCCCTGCGCGTCTCCGGCAGCCGCCCGGCGACCAGCGCGACCACCGTCGTGCTGAGCATGGCGAAGACGACCGCGCTGAGCACGCCGATCTTCGCCTGCGCGAGCTGGTCCCCGTCGAAGGCCAGCGTCGCGATCAGCAGCGACACCGTGAAGCCGATACCCGCGATGGAACCGCCGCCCAGCACCGCCGCCCAGCCGACCGACGGCCGCATCCGGCCCCGGCTCAGCCTGGTGGCCAGCGCGGACGCGCCCACGATGCCGATCGGCTTGCCGAGCCCGTACGCCAGCAGGATGCCGAGCGTGATCGGCGAGGTGAAGGCGTCGGCCAGCAGCGAGCCGTTGATCTCGATCCCCGCGTTGGCCAGCGCGAACAGCGGCACGATCACATAACTGCTCCACGGGTGCCACAGCCGCTGGAGCCGGTCGTTGGGGGAGACCGCGGAGGCCAGGCCCAGCCGCGCCTCGCGCTCCAGCTCCGCGGTCGGCTGCTCGCGGAAGGACCGGAACAGCCCCGTCGCCCGCTCCAGCGCGTCCCGCGACGCCGGGTAGGCGAAGGAGAGCAGGCCCATGATCAGACCGACGACCAGCGGGTCCACCCCGGAATGCAGGAACGCCACCCAGGCGATCACTCCCAGCACCCCGTAGACCGCGCCGCGCCGCACACCGGCGCTGCGGACCGCGTACACCACCAGCAGGACGCCGATCCCGACGATCAGCGGCGTCCACGAGATGTGGTCGCTGTACGCCACCGCGATCACGCCGAGCGCCAGGAAGTCGTCCACGACGGCGACGGTCAGGATGAAGGTGTGCAGCCGTTCGGGGAACCGCGAGCCGAGCAGCGCCAGCATGCCCAGCGCGAAAGCCGTGTCGGTGGACATCGCGGTGCCCCAGCCGTGCACCGAGGACCGGCCCGCGTTCACCATGAGGTAGATCGCGATCGGTACGGCCATGCCGCTGATCCCGGCCAGCATGGGCAGCGGGATACGGCGCCGGTCGCGCAGCTCGCCCATGTCGAACTCGCGCCGCGCCTCCAGGCCGACGACCAGGAAGAACAGCGTCATCAGCCCGCTGTTCACCCATTCCCGCAGGTCCAGGCCGAGCCCGTGGTCCCCGAAGCGGAAGGACAGGTGCGTCGCCCACGCCGACTCGTAGCCGCCGGGCGCGACATTCGCCCAGACCAGCGCCACCAGGGTGGCCGCGAGCAGCACGGCCGCGCTGCCCGTCTCGGTACGGATGTACGCCAACGCGGAGGCGGCCGTCGTACGGTCGCGCTCGGTCCTGCCTGACAAGGGCGCGGTGAAGCCCCGGAACATCCAGCCTCCCAGCAGAGGAACGGTCTTCCCACACCCTGGCACGAGCGGGACCCCGGTGGCGCGTCCAATCGCCATCCACGGATGAGCGGTACGGTGCGGCGTTCCGTATTTGGTACGGACCGGTGACGGACCGGAAGAGGCCGCTGGTGGGAGGATGAATGAGACGGAGATTCCAGGACCGGAACGGACACGAGAAGTGAGGGGCGGCCGGGAATGGCGCAGGACGAAGCCGTGATCGGTTGTACGGGGGAGCTGCTCATCGGCACGCGCGGCCTCGCCGGACCCGGTGAGGTCTACGTGCGGGTCAGAGGAGGCAGCGAGACCTTCCTCGCCTGGTCCGAGGAACCCCTGCCTAAGGGGGCGACCGTGCTGGTGGTGGACTCGCGTGGCACACGCCAGGTGGACGTCATCGAGTGGGCCGACCCGTTGGACGCGCTGGCCGACTGAGCCGGCGCACATGAAGGAGACAAAGGATGTTCGGTTACCGCGTTCCCGCGCCGGACGAGGCGATGTTGATCTCGGGCGGTCGGCGTGGACTGGGGGGTGCGCCGTTCCGTGTGGTCACCGGCCACGGAAAGTTCGTTCTGCCGGTCTTCCGCAAGACCCGGTTCATCACGCTCGCGATGTGCGAGGCGGAAGTCGCCGAGACCTGTGTGACCCGGCAGGGCATCGCGCTGACGGTGAAGGCCGTCATCGCGTTCAAGGTCGGCAACGACCACGAGAGCATTGTCAACGCCGGACAGCGTTTCCTGTCCGACCAGGACCAGATGTCGATTCTGACCGGCCGGATCTTCGCCGGTCACCTGCGGTCGATCATCGGCTCGATGACGGTCGAGGAGATCGTCACCGAGCGGCAGAAACTGGCCTCCGAGGTGCTGGAGACCTCCAAGACGGAGATGGCGAAGATCGGCCTGAGCGTCGACTCGTTGCAGATCCAGTCCATCGACGACGGCGAGACCGGCTACATCGACGCCATGTCGGCGCCGCACAAGGCCGCCATCCAGCGGCAGGCGCAGATCGCACAGGCCCAGGCCACGCAGGCGTCGGTGGAGGCGCAGCAGATCGCCGCCAGGAACCAGGCGGAGTACGCCCGGCAGACCGCCGTCGTTCAGGCCGAGTACTCGGCGCAGGTCGACCGCGCGCAGGCCGAGGCCGCGCAGGCGGGCCCGCTCGCCCAGGCGCACGCGCAGCAGGAAGTGCTCGCCGCGCAGACCGAACTGGCGCTGCGCGCGGCCGAGTTGCGCCAGCAGCAGCTCGTGGCGGAGATCGTCAAGCCCGCTGAGGCGGAGGCCGAGCGGATCAGGGTGCTCGCCGTCGCCGACGCCGAGCGCATGCGCATCCAGGCCGCCGCGGCGGCCTCGCACGACCGGGTGGCGCTCGACCGCATGCTGATCGACCAGCTCCCGCTGATCGTGAAGGAGGCGGCCGGCGGTCTGGCCGGAGCCAATGTCAACGTGCTCAACGGCGCCGACGGGCTCAGCGAGATCGCGGCGGGCCTGGTCAGCCAGGGGCTGACGATCCTCGACTCGGTCCGCAACAACCTCAACGGCGGCGAGGGCGGCTCCGGTTCGGACTCGGACAGCTCGGACCACCTGCCCGCGCTGCGCGGTCTGACGCACCCGGGCGACGGCCGCAACGGCAAGGGGAAGGGCGGCAAGGGCACGTCGTCCGACGGCCCGATCGACATCGAGTAGGACGCGTACGGCCGCTCCGCCGGGGCGGCCGTACGGCGTGTGCGCACAGCACAGACGGGCGGACCTCCCGTACGGAGGTCCGCCCGCCGCTTTGACGGGTGCGGCGCGGGCCGGGGCTGGGGCTGGGGCCCGCACCCTCAACCGTTCGTCCTCAGCCCTTCGTACACAGTCCTTCGTCCGCAGCCCTTCGCGCTCGGCCCTTCGCCCTCATTCTTTCGCCCGCAGGTCCTTGACCCGCTGGATCTTGCCGACCGAGCGCTCCAGCGTCTCCGGGTCCACGACCCGCACCTCGACGCTCACGCCCACACCGTCCTTGACGCCCTGCGCGATGGCCGCCGCGCCCGCGTCCCGCAGCTCCGTACCGGCCTCGGCCCTGGCCTCGGCGTAGACGGTCATGTGGTCCATCCTGCCGCGCCGGGTCAGCTCGATCCTGAAGTGCGGCGCGACACCGGGCGTCCGCAGCACGATCTCCTCGATCTGGCTCGGGAAGACATTCACCCCGCGCAGGATGATCATGTCGTCGCTGCGGCCGGTGACCTTCTCCATCCGGCGGAAGGCGGGCAGCGCGGTACCGGGCAGCAGCCGCGTCAGGTCGCGGGTGCGGTACCGGATCACCGGCAGCGCCTCCTTGGTGAGCGAGGTGAAGACCAGCTCACCGCTCTCGCCCTGCGGCATGACGTCGTCGGTCAGCGGGTCGACCACCTCCGGATAGAAGTGGTCCTCCCAGATGTGCAGACCGTCCTTGGTCTCCACGCACTCCTGCGCCACGCCGGGGCCGATCACCTCCGACAGACCGTAGATGTCGACGGCGTCGATGGCGAAGCGCTCCTCGATCTCGCGGCGCATCTGCTCCGTCCACGGCTCCGCGCCGAAGATCCCCACCCGCAGCGAGGTGCCGCGCGGGTCGACGCCCTGCCGCTCGAACTCGTCGAGCAGCGTGAGCATGTACGACGGGGTGACCATGATGATCTCGGGCTCGAAGTCCCGGATGATCTGCACCTGACGGGCCGTCATGCCGCCGGACGCGGGGATGACCGTACAGCCCGCACGCTCCGCGCCGTAGTGCGCGCCCAGGCCCCCGGTGAACAGGCCGTATCCGTAGGCGACATGGACCTTGTCGCCGGGACGGCCGCCCGCCGCGCGGATCGAACGGGCCACCACGTCGGCCCACATCGACAGATCGCCCTCGGTGTAACCGACCACCGTGGGACGACCGGTGGTGCCGCTCGACGCGTGCACCCGGCGCACCTCGGACATCGGCACGGCGAACATCCCGAAGGGGTACGTGTCGCGCAGATCGGCCTTGGTGGTGAAGGGGAAGCGCGCCAGATCCTCCAGCGTCCGGCAGTCGGCGGGTACGACACCCGCCTCGTCGAACTTCCGCCGGTACAGCTCCACATGGGCATACGCGTGGCGCAACGTCGCCTGGAGCCGCGTGAGCTGAAGGTCCGTCAGCTCCGCGCGGGTCATCCGCTCCGCCGCGTCCGGGGTCTCCCGCGGGGTCGTCCCGCCCAGGTGGCTCACGAGGTCTCCTTCGTGTCGGCGCCGCGCAGCGTACGGCTCCGGCCGCGGAATTCGGCGATCAGCTCGTCGCCGCGCCGCACCTGTACGTCGTAGATCCCGCTGCGGCCGAACCGCGCCCGCTCGCGGGCGGTGGCCAGCAGCGCGTCGCCCTCATGGGCCGGGGCGACGAAGTCGATGTCCGCCGCCGCGGCGACGGTCGCCGCCCCGTCGGTGTTGCAGGCACAGGCGAAGGCGGTGTCGGCCAGCAGGAAGAGATAGCCGCCGTGGGCGGTGCCGTGCCCGTTGACCATCGCGGCGGTGACGACCATCCGCACGACGGCGACGCCCTCACCGAGGTGCAGCAGCTCGATGCCGAGCCCCTTCGACGCCCGGTCGGCCGAGAACATCGCCTGCGCCGCCGCGATCCCGGCCCCGTTTTCGGCCCCGTCCGTGGTCCCTCGCGCGGACGCTCGCACCGCGTCCGGGGGCGGACCCGGTGCCGGTCCCGTGTCGAGCCTGGCGTCGCTGCCCTGAGTCACCGCTGCCCACCACCTTGTGGATGCACCGACCGACCATTCGGTTCGGGCGTATGACAGCTAAAAAATCAGCATCGGGAGTGCCTGTCAAGCACAAGGCGGGACGAGCGGCCGGCCGCGGGGGAGAGGTGGCACCGGACGGCCGGGCGCCCGGTCTGCCCGGCCGCCGCGGTCGTCGCGATCACCACGGCCGCCACGGTTCGCCGGGAAAACCGGTACGCCGATCGCCGACCGGCTGCCTACGATCCGGGGATGAGTACACGCACCTTCCGGATCACCGTCCGCGGCGCCTTCGACGCGCTCACCGCGGACCAGCGGACCGCACTCCTCGCGCGGGCGGCGGAGCACGACATCCTGCACGCCGCCTTCACCGCCGAGGGCACCCTGACCTACGACCTCGCGGCCCGCCCCTTCTTCACCTTCCGCTACCTGGACTCGGGCGAGGCGGAGGAGGACATCCTGGAGGCCACGGAGCGCGCCGAGGCCGCCGCCCGCGGCTGGCTGACCGAGCGCGGCTACGGCTGGAAGAACCTCACCTCGAACGCCGAGGACCTGTCGCAGGCCGCCCTCGGCAAGCGCCGCCGCCAGGCCGCGGCCCGCGGCGAGGGCTGACCGCCCGGGCGGGGTCGGCACCGCGACTGCGGGGGCTCACCGCGCGGCGACGGACGGGCGGCGCCGGTCGCCCAGGGCCGGTACGAGCGCGACGAGCATCAGGCCCGCGGTGAGCGTGAAGGCGAGCGGATAGCCCGTGGCGGCGGCCAGCGCGCCGTATCCGAGGGCGCCGAAACCCATCCCGGCGTCGTACGCGGAGTTCCACAGCGCGCTGACCGTGCCGTAGCCGGACTCCGGGACGCGCGCGTACATCAGGGCCAGCGTCGCGTTCTGGGCCATGCCGAAGCCGACGCCGAAGAGGGCGACGCCGGTGAGGACCGCGACCGCGCTGCCGGTGAGAGCGGTGAGCAGCAGCCCGGAAGCCGACAGCAGCAGGGCGGGCAGCACGAGGCGCTGCGAGCCGTGCCGGTCGCCGCTGCGTCCGGCGAACCAGTTGGCCGCGGTGGACGCGGCGGGCTGTACGAAGAGGGCCGCGGCGACAAGGCCGGTCGCGCCGGAGGGCACGGCGAGCGGCAGGAAGGTCACGATGATCCCCACGCCGAGCGCGGTGGTCGCGAAGACCGCGGTGGGCCTGGCCAGCGCGCCGGTACGGAATCCGGCCAGCACACCCACCGACGCCTTGTGCCCGTCCCCGGTCGGCGCGTGTCCCGGCAGGGCGGGAACGACCGCGACGGCGGCGAGCGCCAGCAGCCCACCGGCCACGCAGACGGCGGTGTATCCGACATGCGCGGCGAACCACACCCCGAGCGGCAGCGCGATGAACGAGGGCACCCCCTCCATGGCGCCCGCGAGCGCGAGGCCCTCGCCCCGCCGCTCGGCGGGGATGAGCGTCGCGGTCAGCGCGCCGCCCGCGACGATGGTCAGGGCGAAGCCCACGCCCCGGACGAAGCAGACCGCCGCGATCCACGCCATGCCGTCCGACGCGGTCAGCACCAGGGCGGGCGCGCCGAGCAGCACGAGACCGGCCGCCAGCGCCCGCCGGTACCCGTACCGGGCGACGAGCCGAGGCGTGGCCAGCTCGCCGCAGACAGTGGCCAGCATCAGCGTCCCCGACGCCAGCCCCGCCCCGCCACTCGCGCCGGACCGCTCCGCGTACAGCGGCACCACCGACAACAGCAGAAAGAAGCTCGCCGACGCGCCGACGATCGTGGCGCAGCGCAACAGCAACTCCCGCGTCACCAGCGTCGGCCGCACGCCGCCCGACTCGGCCCCTGCCCCCGAGCCGGTCGCCGCCGGACCGCGAGCGGCCGACGAGCAGTCCCGAGCCTGCCCCGAGCCGCCCCCCTGGGCGGGACCCGAGTCCGGCCCCGACTCCTGGCGCGAGCCGGGCTCCTGGGCGGAGCCCGAAGCGGGATTCGCCTCTCTGCCGGAGCCGGGCTCCGGTCCTTGGCCCGTGGCGAGAGCCGTCTCCTCGCCCGAGCCGGGCCTCTCGGCGGGAGCCGAGGTCAGGCCCGCCTCCCGGTCCGAGCCGGGCCTCTCGGCGGGAGCCGAGTTCAGGCCCGCCTCCCGGTCCGAGCCGGGCCCCTGGGCAGGACCCGAGTCCAGGCGCGGATCTCGGTCCGAGGCCGAGGCGGGTTCCGGGGCCGGGGTCGGCTCACGGCAGGTGGCGGGCTCCGAGGGGTCGTCGGCATCTGGTTGCGCGGCCGGGTCGGCGGCGTCGGAGGCGCGCGTCGTGGTCGTCATGGCATTGACGCTAGGGGTGCGGCCGGTACCCGGGTAAGCTCCATTTTCATGCCGCTGGAGTGGTCCGGTTTGTCGCCGGAGCTGTTGCTTGTGATCGACCGGGACAGTACGGAACCGCTGCGGTCGCAGCTCGAACGCGGGGTGCGGGACACGATCAGATCCGGCCGGCTCCAGGTCGGCGAGCGACTGCCCTCCTCCCGAGAACTGGCCTCGGCCCTCGGCGTCTCGCGCGGCCTCGTCCAGGACTGCTACGCCCAGCTCCAGTCCGAGGGCTATCTGGTCACGCGGGTCGGCTCCGCGACCCGCGTCGCCGCCGGGGCCTGCGCGCCGCCCGCGCCGCAGCCGAGGAGGCCGCCCGCACCGCGCCTGCTCGCCGACTTCCAGGCGGGCGTCCCCGACCTGGCCGCGTTCCCCGTCGCCGACTGGCTGTGGGCGATGCGCGAGGCGGTCCGCGCCATGCCCGCCTCGGCCCTCGACTACGGCGACCCGCGCGGCCACGCGCTGCTGCGCGAGGTGGTGGCCGGATACCTGCGCCGGGTACGGGCCGCCGCGGCCGACCCGGAGCGGACCGTGATCTGCTCCGGGTACGCCCAGGGCCTCGCCCTGACCCTGCGCGCGCTCGCCCGGTCCGGCGTCCGCACCGTGGCGTACGAGGACCCCGGCTCCCACGCCGTGATCGGGCCGGCGGCCGCGGCGGCGGGCCTGACCGCCGTCCCCGTACCCGTCGACGAGCACGGCGTCGACGTGACCGCGCTGGAAGCGACCGGCGCCCGCGCGGTCGTCGTGACCCCCGCCCACCAGTGGCCGACCGGCGTGGTGCTGGCGCCCGAGCGGCGCCTGGCGCTGATCGAGTGGGCGGTGCGCAGGGACGCCGTGGTCGTCGAGGACGACTACGACGCCGAGTTCCGCTACGACCGCGAGCCGGTCGGCGCGCTCCAGGGCCTGGCCGCCGACCGGGTCGTCGCCATCGGCACCGTCAGCAAATCGCTGGTGCCCGCGCTGCGGATCGGCTGGCTGCTCTGCCCGCCCGCGCTCGTCGACGCGATCGTGGCCGACAAGCATCTCAGCGACCGCGGCTCACCCACCCTCGACCAACTGGCCCTGGCCCGGCTGATCGAATCGGGCCGCTTCGACCGCCATCTGCGGCGGATGCGCGGGGTCTACGGGGCCCGGTGCGAAGCACTCAAGGCGGCGCTCGCCGCGCACGCGCCCGCCATCCGGCTCAGCGGCCTGGCCGCCGGTTTCCACGCCGTGGCGCACCTCGACGCCGCCGCGCGGCCCGGCGTCACCGAACACTCCGTCATCGCCGCCGCCCGTGGCCGCGCGGTCGGCCTCTACGGCATGAGCGCGTTCCGTTCGACGGGCGCGCAGTCTCCGGCCCAACTCGTCCTGGGATTCGGCAATGTGAACGAGCGCGCCGTCACGGAAGGGATCGCCGCGGTCGCCGACCTGCTCGCATGAGCCGGTGCCGGGCCGGTCGGCCGGGCCGAAGTCCGCGACGGCGTCACGTACCTGAATCCCGGTCAGGTCAAGGTCCGCGCGCGACCCCTTGACGCGCCGCGTCCGGAGCAACACTCTTACTCCTCAAGCAGGTTAGGAACCTTTCCTAACTATCGCGACGACCCTCTCCTGCCCGGTGCGCGCTCCCGTGCCCGGCGCCGTACCCCACAACCGACGAGGAGTTGGAAGATGCCACGACCCGTGAAGACGAGGACGAGGAGGCTGGCGGCCTGTACGGTCGCCGCCTGCGCGTCCTTCGGCCTGCTGGCGACCGCAGGCGGCGGAACGGCCGACGCCGCCACCGCCCCGGCGCACCCGTTCCCCGCGCACACCACGTACAAGGTGGGCGTGCTGCCCTCCGCGACGCAGACCACCCGCGACGCGGCGGTGAAGAAGGCGTACGACTCCTGGAAGAGCGCCTTCCTAAACAAGGGCTGCGCCTCCAACGAGTACTACGTCTCGACCAAGGGCGACGACGACGCCCCGCACAACGGCACGGTCTCCGAGGCCCAGGGCTACGGCATGAACATCGTGCCCCTGATGGCCGGTTACGACAGCGACGCCAAGGCCGAGTTCGACGGCCTGTGGCAGCTCGTCAAGGACCACAAGGACGCCGACGGTCTCATGCAGTGGCAACTCGACGGCAAGACCTGCAAGTACACCGACAGCGGCACCCCGGACTCGGCCACCGACGGCGACCTCGACATCGGCTACGGCCTGATCCTCGCCGACAAGCAGTGGGGCGGTTACACCGCGGACGCCAAGGCGTGGCTCGCCTCCTTCTACGCCCACGATGTCGCGCCCGACGGCCACCTCAAGTGCGAGGACGACGGCCCCACCACGGACACCCGGCCGTCCGACATGATGCTCGACCACCTGCGCGCCTTCGCCGCCTACGACACCGCGCACGACTGGAACAAGGTCGTCACCCGCACCGAGGCCGTGATCAGCGAGTTCACCGCGGGCTACTCCTCGTCCGCCGGACTGCTCTCCGACTTCGTCGTCAACGCCAACACCACCAGCCCCAAGCCCGCCCCCGCCGACTACCAGGAGGACCAGCCGGACAACATCGTCGGCTACAACTCCCTGCGCGTGCCCTGGCACTTGGGCACCGACGCCCTGGTCAACGGCTCCTCGACCGCCGCCGTGGCCTACGGCGCGGCGAAGAAGGAGTCCGCCTGCCTGAAGTCGCTGTCCGGCGGCAACCCGGCCAAGGTCCAGCCGCACATCAAGCTCAACTGCGCCAACGGCAACGTCTCGGGCGACACCGAGGCGGAGGAGGCCGGGGACTCGGCCGGTCCCGCCGCCATGGCCTCCGGCGACCAGGCGTGGACCGACGCGATCTGGAAGCAGCTCGCCTCCAACCCCTTCGAGGACGCCTACTACGGCGAGACCATCAAGATGCTCGTGTACATCGTGATGGCGGGCGACTACTGGAGCCCGGCCGCATGAGCCGCCTGCGTACCCCGCGCGGCGCGGCCGTCCTGTGCGCCCTCGTCCTGGCCGTCATGGCCGCGCTCGTCGGCGCGACCCCGTACGCCTCGGCCGCCTCGAAGTCCCCCGCGGCGGCGGCCGCCACCGACCGGCAGGCGTTCCTCACCTTCTACGGCTGGTACGACAACACCCCGCCCGGCGGCGACATCTCCTACCCCGGCCTGCACGACACGGCCGGCGGCACCGGGACCTACGCCGACCCGATCACCTTCGCCTCGTCCACCAAGGAGATACCGGCGGGCACGCGGATCTGGGTGCCAAGGGTCGGCAAGTACTTCGTCATGGAGGACTCCTGCGAGGAGTGCGGCGCCGACTGGAGCGGCCACGGCCCCAACGGCGGCCCGAATCTGTACCACTTCGACCTCTGGCTCGGCGGCCAGGGCGGCAACGCCTTCGACGCCATCGACTGCGAGGACGCGCTGACCCACTACAACGACGACAGCACTCCGGTGCTCGAACCCGTCGTCGTGGACCCGCCGTCCAACGAGCCGTACGACGCCACGCCCGTCTTCAACACCAAGACCGGCGCCTGTTACGGCGGAGCCCGGCCGACCACCACCGTCGGCCAGTACAAGAACGTCTCCACCGGGCAGTGCCTGGACAATCCGGGGAACAGCTCGGCCAGCGGCACCAAGCTGGACACGGCGGCCTGCACCGGCTCCGCAGCGCAGGCGTTCACCTTCCACGGCGCCTTCCTGATCAGCAACAATCTCTGCGCGACCCTGTCCGGCTCGTCGATCACACTCAGGGCCTGCGACGGCGGCCCGAACCAGCAGTGGTCGGTCAACCCGAATCTCACCGTCTCCGACATCCAGACCGGGCAGAAGTGCTTCCGGGCGAGCGGCTCGACGCTCACCGCCGGAAGCTGCTCGGGCGCCGCGAGCCAGTGGAACTTCACCCCCTCCGGCGGCACGGGACCGCCACCGGGCGGCGGTGACACCCTCCTCTCGCAGGGCAGGTCCGCCACCGCCTCCTCCACCGAATCCACCGCCTACCCCGCGAGCAAGGCGGTCGACGGCGACCTCACCTCCACCCGCTGGGCCAGCAAGGAAGGCTCCGACCCGCAGTGGATCCGGGTCGACCTGGGCACGAGCGCGCACATCAGCCGGGTGAAGCTGAGCTGGGAGGCCGCCTACGCCAAGAGCTACACCGTCCAGACCTCCCCGGACGGCGCCGCCTGGACCACGGTCTACTCCACCACCGCGGGCAAGGGCGGCACCGAGGACCTGACCGGCCTCACCGGCACCGGCCGCTACGTCCGCGTCAACGGCACGGCGCGCGGTACGGCGTACGGCTACTCGCTCTACGAGGTCCAGGTGTACGGCGCCACGCCCTGACCCCCGGTCACGGCGCCACCTCCTGATCCTGCTCGTCTCGACGGCCCCGCCGGCGGCCGGCGGCCACCGCGCCGTCGGCCGCTGCCGTGTCCGCCACCTCCTCGCCGACCGCCGTGTCTGCCGTCCCTGCCGTGTTCTCGGCGTTCCTGGTGTCCTCCGGGCGCTCGTCCTGGTCGATCGAACGGATGCCGGGCACCGGCGACGGCAGCAGCCACAGCACGGACAGCGCCCCGCCGACCGCCGCGACCAGCAGGGTCGTACGCAGCCCGAGGAAGGTCGCGAGCACGCCGCCGACGACCGCGCCGAGCGGACGGATGCCGTAGTTGACCGTGGCGTACGCGCCGGAGACCCGGCTGCGCATCCCGTCGGGGATCACGGACGCCTGAAGGGAGTTGAGGTTGACGTCGAAGAGCATGACACCGAGGCCGGAAAGGAACTCGGTGCCGGTCAGCGCCACGGCGCCGACCCACGGCGGCCCGTCGGCGACCGCCACCAGCGCGATCGGCGCGGGGAAGAGCACCGCGCCGATCGCGATGCTGCGCCCCATCCCGATCCACCGCGAGATCCGCGGCGCCAGGACCGCGCCGAGCAGCGCGCCCGTGGAACCGATGCCGAAGGCCAGGCCGATGAAGCCCGCCGACAGACCGAGGCTCCTGGTGGCGAAGAGCACCATCAGACCGCTGCCGGAGACGAAGGTGAAGAAGTTGACGGTGGTCGAGGTGCCGAGCCCGGCCCGCAGCACCGGGTGCCGTACGACGAACGCCAGCCCCTCCTTCGCCCGCCGCAGCAGCGGCGCGTCCCGCCCGCCCGCGGCGACCGGCGGCTCGTCGATCCTGATCCGCCCGATCAGCACGGCCGAGGCGAGGAAGGACAGCGCGTCGACCACGACGGCCACCGGCGCGGTGAGCGCCTGCACGAGCGCGCCGCCCACGGCAGGACCCGCGACATACGACGCGGACCGGCTCGCGCTGAGCTTGCTGTTCGCGTCCACATACGACGAGCGCGGCACGAGGTGCGCGAAGAACGGGGGATAGGAGGTGTTGAACAGCACCTCGGCGGCGCCGATCAGCAGCGCCACCGCGTAGAGCTGACCGAGCGTCACCGCTCCCGCCAGGTACGCGACGGGCAGCGACAGCAGCACCCCGGCGCGGATCAGATCCGCGGCCACCATCAGTCCGCGCTTGCGGGCCTGGTGGTCGACCCACGCGCCCAGGACGATCGCCAGCAGATTCGGTGTCCAGATCAGCGCGGTCAGCCACGCCACCTGGTTGGCGGAGGCGTGCAGCGCGCTCACCGCGATCAGCGGCAGGGCCAGTTCGCTGATCCGGTCGCCGAACTGCGAGACGCTCTGGCCGGCCCAGAAGCGGACGAAGCGGCGGTCGCGTGCCACGGATATCGGGGGCGGCCGCGTCGCTGCGGCGGTCACCGGGTGCCGCCGCCGTCGTCGCACTTACGCGCGGCCGTACGCGTACCGGTATCCGTATACGAGTCCGAGTCCGAGTCCGAGTCCGCGCCCGAGTCCGGGCCCGGTGCGCGGCCCTGTGCCTCAACCTCAGCCGGAACTTCACCCTCACCTTGAGGTTCACCTTCAGGGAGCGTGTAGCGCAGCAGGCGTACGGAGCGGGCGGCGGCCGGGCGGTCCGCCGCGTCCCGCGTCACATAGGGCGCGAGCACGCGCTCGATCCCGTCCTCGATGGCGGCGGCCTCCTCGGGCGTCACCACGACGCGCGTGTTGGCGAGCCCCGAGAGCCGCCGCCACGCGGGATCGAGGCCGGGCTCCACGGTGGCCGCCCAGCGGGCCGGCAGATCGGCGGAGCGCAGGAACATCTCACGCGAGAGCAGCCGCGCCGCCGAGCGGCCCTCCTCGTCCCCGTCGTCCTCCGGCACCTCGAAGCGGAAGCCGCGCGCGACCGCCTGCCACCGCCGCTCACGCCGGTCCCGTCGCCCGTCGCCCCCGGCGTCGGGATCGGGGTCCGCGTCCCGGACGAGCCCGAAGCCCGCGAGATGCCGCAGATGCCAGCTCGTCACCGAAGGGGTTGCCCCGACGCGGGGTGCGAGCACGGTGGCCGTCGCGGGCCCGTTGCGTTGCAGGTGCTCCAGGATCGCCAACCGCACCGGATGCGCGAGCGCGCGCATCGCCTTGGGGTCGGTGATCTCGATGTCTCCCAAACGGTTACCCGGTTCCATAGCGTGAGAGTGTCCTCTCACAATGTATGAGAGTCAACTCTCACGCTTTTCGCGCTGCTTGTGGCGGCGCGCGGCGAGGTCCGCCGCGCGGTGGACATGCCGGGGCAGGGGGATGCCGAATCAGGGCACCGCCGGGGCGTCGCGTACGGCGGTGGCGACCGTGCTCGTCGCCGTATCGGTCGGACCGGTCGCCCGACCCCGGGCTCAGCCGCCGCCCTTGACCGCCCAGGCGGGGTGCCCTTCCGTGGCCGCGTCGGTGCTGAGCCGCCGTTCGCCGGTGCCGTCGGCGCGGACCGCCCAGATCTCGGGAGTGGCGAGCGGGCCGCGGACGAAGGCCACCCACGTGCCGTCGGGAGACCAGTCGGGGTCCATCTCGTGGGCCGGGGTGGCGGCCAGCGGCCGGTCGCCGGTGCCGTCGGTGCCGACGAGGCGGATGTCGCCCTGCGTGCCCTTGCCGTAGTCGCCCGAGGTGTAGGCGAAGACCTTGCCGTCGGGGGACCAGACCGGGTCGAGGGCGGGCCGGGGCAAGTCGGTGATCCGCTGCGGGGCGGCTCCCGCCGTCGTCGGATCGACCATGTTGATCTGCCAGTTGCCCGTCCCCTTCTCGACGCAGATCGCGATACGGGTGCCGTCCGGTGACCAGGAAGGGTCCTCGATACGGGTGCTGCCGGTGGTCATCTGCTGGGCGGAGCCGTCCGCGACGTCCACGACGTAGAGCTGCTGGACGCCGCCGGTCTTGCGCAGCACGGCCAGTTTGCCGCCGTCGGGAGACCAGGAGACCCGGCCGCCCGAGGTCTCGGCGATTCGCTTGGCGCCGGTGCCGTCGGCGCCGACCGTCCACACCGAGGTGTCCTGGGCGGTCCTGCGGGTGAAGGCGACGGTCTTGCGGTCGGGCGACCACTTGGGGAGGAAGTCGCACGGGCTGCCTGACGCGAGCCGCTTGAGGCGGTCGGTCGTGCTGTCGCGCAGCGCGATGTAGGAGTGGCAGGTGGCGGGCCAGCCGGGGGCGGTGTCCACCCGGACCAGCAGCGGCACATCGGGGAACGGCGCCGGGGTCGGCGGCGCCGACGAGGCGGTCGTGGTGTGCCCGCCCGAGGGAGCGCCCGCGTTGTCGTCCTTCGCGGAGCCGGACGTCCACGGATGCCAGACCAGCGCCCCCGCGACGGCGGCGGCCACCACGACAAGACCCACGGCCGCGGTCCCCTTGCGCCGGTCGCGCGGCGGCCCCGACGGCGGACCGAAACCGGGCGTCGGGGTGGGCGCGGGTGTCGGCGGGCCGCCGTATCCCTGCCCCGGACCGTACGGGGACGCGAGCGGCGACGGCGAACTCCCCGCCGGGGGCCCCGCGTAGGAGGCGGTCGGCGCGGACGCGGCGGCGGGCCCGGCGGCGTGGGGCGGGGGCGGGAGCGGGGGCGTCGAGACCTCGGGCGGTACGGCCTGCGGCACCACCTGCGTCAGCAGCGCCGTCGCCTCGGCGGGCAGCCAGTCGCCGTCCTCCGGGTGACGTACCGTCAGCCTGCTCAGGAACTCCGAAGGGCTGGGCCGCGCGGCGGCCTCCTTCGACAGACACGCGGCCACCAGCGCGCGAAGTTCGTCAGGTACCGCCCTGAGGTCCGGCGACTCGTGAACGACCCGGTAGTGCCGGGCCGCTGACGGACCGTCACCGAAAGGCGCGCCTCCCGCCGCCTGGCTGAGCACCACGCCCAGCGCGAACATGTCGACCGCCGCGGTGACCTGACCGCCGGTCAGCTGCTCGGGCGCGAGAAAGCCGGGGGTGCCGATCTGGAGCCCGGTCTGGGTCAGCGCCGTGCCGTCGAGGGCGCGGGCGATGCCGAAGTCGATGACGCGCGGGCCGTCCTCGGCCACGATGATGTTCGCGGGCTTGAAGTCGCGGTGGATCACCCCCGCCCGGTGGATCGCCTCCAGCGCCTCCGCCAGCCCGGCCGCCAGCACCGTGAGGGTGTCCGTCGGCAGCGCGCCGACATCGGCGAGCACGTCCGCCAGCGTGGGCCCCGGCACGAACGCCGTGACCAGCCAGGCCGGTTCGCCGTGCGGATCGGCGTCCACCACGGGCGCGGTGTGGAAGCCGCCGACCCGGCGCGCCGCCGCCACCTCGTCGGCGAAGCGGCGCCGGAATCCCGGCTCGGTGCTCAACTCGGGGCGTACGACCTTGACCGCCACCGCCCGGCCGGACCGCGACCGGCCGAAGTACACCACACCCATACCGCCTTGGCCGAGCCGGCCGGCCAACCGGTATCTGCCTTCGCCCACGGAAGTGGGATCACCCGCTTCGAGCGGCTTCATGGTTCCCCCCATTCGCACCGTCCGCGCGGTGACGGGATCTCCCTACCGCCCCGCGCGGGACCAGTCAAGCACCGCCCGGCGCGGGTCCGCCCACTCCTTCACTCCGGTCCTTCACCCGCCCTTCCCCGTGCGTACGCCGGGGGCTGCTTCCCTGGGCACATGGACCACATCACATTCCTTGTGGCACTGGTCATCGTCACGGCCCTGGCCTTCGACTTCACCAACGGTTTCCACGACACCGCCAACGCGATGGCCACGTCCATCGCCACGGGAGCGCTGCGGCCGAAGGTCGCCGTCCTGCTCAGCGGCGCGCTGAACCTGGCGGGCGCCTTCCTGTCGACGGAAGTCGCGAAGACGATCTCCGGCGGCATCGTCGACGACGCGCTGGTGACTCCCGGCATGATCTTCGCGGGCCTGGTGGGCGCCATCCTGTGGAATCTCATGACCTGGCTGCTCGGACTGCCGTCCAGTTCCTCGCACGCGCTCTTCGGCGGCCTGATCGGCGCCGTGTGGGTCGGTGCGGGCCGGCACGGCGTCCACTTCGGCAAGGTCGTCGAGAAGATCCTCATCCCCGCCGTGGCCTCGCCTGTCGTGGCCGGGCTCGCGGCGCTCGCCGCGACGTACCTCGCCTACCGGCTCACCGGCCGGGCCCGTAAGGACACCGTCTCCAAGGGCTTCAGGATCGGCCAGATCGCCTCCGCCTCGCTGGTCTCGCTGGCGCACGGCACCAACGACGCGCAGAAGACGATGGGCGTCATCACCCTCGCGCTGATCTCCTGCGGAGCGCTCGGCCACGACGCCGGTCCGCCCGTCTGGGTGATCCTCGCCGCCGGCCTGGCCATCGCGCTCGGCACGTACCTGGGCGGCTGGCGGATCATCCGCACCATGGGCAAGGGCCTGGTCGACATCGAGTCGCCGCAGGGCTTCGCCGCGGAGTCGGCGTCCACCGCGGTCATCCTGTCCTCCGCGAATCTGGGCTTCGCCCTGTCCACCACGCAGGTCTGCTCCGGCGGCATCCTCGGCGCGGGCATGGGACGCAGGCTCGCCGAGGTCCGCTGGGGCACCGCGGGCCGGATGGCGCTCGCCTGGCTGGTGACGCTGCCCTCGGCCGCGGCGGTCGGCGCGGTGGCCGCGAGCGTCGTCGTGCACGGCGGTACGCCGGGCGTCGTGGTGATCGCGCTGATCGCCGTCGCGGTGGCGGGCGGCATCGTCGTCCTCTCGCGCCGCAACCCGGTCCACGCCGACAATGTGAACCACGGCCACACCACCTCCGTCCGTCCCGCCGCGCCCGCCGGCGCGGGCGTCTGAGCGGCGACACCACCGGAATCACCGGCATCATCGGGGAAAAGGGGAACAGCAGTATGAGTGTGGACTGGAACGCGCTGGGCGAGGTGGCCGCGGTGAGCTTCGGCGTCACCGTCGGCGTGGTCGTGGTCTTCGCGGTCGGGGTGCTCGCGCTCTCCGCCCGCGACACCGTACGGGCGTCGGGCGGCAGCGGCACGGGACAGTTCGCGGGCGCCGGGGCGTGTTTCCTGGCGTGCGCGTGCGCGGTGCTCTACGGGCTGTATCTGATCATTCCGCAGTTCCACTGAGGCCACCCGCGGTGGCTGAGGACCACCGGGTCCACTGACGGTTCCACCGGCGAAGGGCGGGCGAGCGATGAGCGCAGGCACCGACGGCTCCGCACTCCTTGCGGGCATGCATGTCGACTACACCGACCAGGACGACCCGGTCCTGGTCAGGGCGGACGGCAGCGTCGTCGACACCTGGCGGGAGAACTACCCGTACGACACGCGGATGGAGCGGCCCGAGTACGAACTGCACAAGCGGCTCCAGCAGATCGAACTGCTGAAACTCCAGAGCTGGGTGAAGGAGACCGGCCAGCGGCTGGTCATCGTCTTCGAGGGCCGGGACGCCGCGGGCAAGGGCGGCACCATCAAACGGTTCATCGAGCACCTGAACCCGCGCGGCGCACGGGTGATAGCCCTGGAGAAGCCGACCGAGCGCGAGAGCGGGCAGTGGTACTTCCAGCGGTACGTCGCCCACCTGCCGACCGCGGGCGAGATCGTGATGTTCGACCGCTCCTGGTACAACCGGGCGGGCGTCGAGCGGGTCATGGGTTTCTGCTCGGACGACGAGTACCACCGCTTCATGCGGCAGGCCCCGGCCTTCGAACGGATGCTGGTGGACGACGGCATCCACCTGGTGAAGTTCTGGTTCTCGGTCTCGCGCGACGAGCAGCGCACCCGGTTCACCATCCGGCAGGTCGACCCGGTGCGGCAGTGGAAGCTCAGCCCGATGGACCTCGCCTCACTCGACCGCTGGGACGACTACACCGCCGCCAAGGTGGCGATGTTCCGTGAGACGGACACCGCCTACGCGCCATGGACGGTGGTCAAGAGCAACGACAAGAAGCGGGCGCGCGTCGAGGCCATGCGCAGCGTCCTCGCCCGATTCGACTACGCGGACAGGGACGACGAGGTGGTCGGTACGCCCGACCCGCGCATCGTCGGCTCCGCGGCCACGCTGCTGGAGCGCGGTGAGGACACGCTCTGAAGCGCGGTGAGGAGACCGTCTGGATGCGGGCGCGGGTCCGGGGGCGGGCACGGACGCACGTACTGGCACTGGCACCGGCACGGCTGCGGACGCGGGTCCGGAGCCCGGCGGTTCCTGACCGGAATCCCGTGCCCGCCCCGGCGCGTCACTCTCCGGTGAAGTGGCGACAGGCTCCTACGATGTGACGAAATGTCAGATTTCACCCCGTAGGAGCCTTCATGCTTCGCTTCTCGCGAGCCTGTGCCACCGGTCTCACCGCCCTCACGCTGTTGACCGCCCCCGTGGCCCAGGCCGTCGCGGCGGACAGCGTCGCCATGGCGCCCGCCGTCGCCCGACCCGCCATCACCGCCAAGGCGACGGTCAGCGCGATCAACGCATGGCAGCAGTTCCGGATCTACGGCGCGACCAAGAACATCAAGGTCGGCACGCGGGTGACGCTCCAGCAGATGCAGGGCAAGCGCTGGGTCTCGCTGCCCGCGTCGATGAACACCAACCACGACGCCACGTACAACCTGCGGGTCAAGCTGGGCATCAAGGGCCTCAACAACCTGCGCATCGTCGGCGGTGGCGGGATCTCCAACGTCGTCAAGGTCACGATCCGCTGACGCGGCGAACAGCGCGAACAGCGCGCAAGCCGCTCACGGCGCTCACGGCGTCAACAGCGCGACCACCGCGTCAGCCGCGAGGACCGCGACAGCCGTAAGGCGTCGCGAGGCGTTCGGCCGCGGGTACGGAAGATGCGCTCCGGGCCCGCGGCCGTGCTCCCGCCGATGCCACCGTTCCCGCCGTTCCCGCCGCTCGCGCCGCTCTCCTCACCGATGTCACGCGGCGGTCGGCGGCAGCGACACCAGCGGTTCGTGGGCGATCACGGTCGCCTCGACGGGTGTCGGCAGCAAGGTCACCATCCGCACGCGGGGGTTGTGGGCGGGGGAGGAGACCAGGGTGCGTACGCGGTACGGGGCACGGCCGCCCGGCGGGATCAGCAGCCGGACCTGACCGTCGTTGTGCAGCGCCATCCGTCCGCCCCGGCCGACCGTCTGCCACAACACGCCCAGCTCCGGATCGAGTTGCAGCTCCGCGACGATACGCCGCAGCTCCGGCTCTTCGCTGATCCCCGCCTCCAGCCTGAGCTGCCGCAGGTACGGCACCGCCCAACTCGCCTGCCAATCCCCGCACAGGCGGCGCGCGTAGGGCGAGAAGAGGATGAAGCGCAGCAGATTCGCCGGCGGCCGCTGGCCCTCGGGCTCGAACAGGCCGCGCCAGGCCGCGTTGTCCTCGTGGATCCGCCACGTGCTGTCGAGAACGAGCGCGGGCACCTGGAGCGCGCGCAGGTACAGCCGCCAGCCGCTCATCGCCTCGGGGTCCGGCTGGGCCGGGCCGGTCGGCGCGAAGCCGCCGGTCACGATGAACCACAACTCGTCGCGCTGGTACGGGTCGAGGCCGAGGGTGCTCGCGAGGCTGTCCAGCCGGTGGACCGGCACCGGCCGGCCGCCGCCCTCCCAGTCCTGGTACAGCCGCGGCGAGATGTCCATCCGGTGCGCCACCGCCTGCTGGCTCAGCCCGGCGGGGCGGTGTCCCGTGTGCCCGCTGCCCGGCTCCGGCGGCCCCGCGTAATCCTTGCGGGCCTGCCGCAGAAACCCGCGGATGAGCGGGGTGGTGCTGTTCGAGCCGCGCGTCATGACCGTTCCCCCCGGATGCTCGGCCCGCGCCCGGACTGACCAGTGGCGTGCCCAGCCGCAGAATGCGCTTACCAGTCGATCGTGTTCGCTGGACGCATGGGGTGTCAACCGACTTGACCGGCCCCCACCACCTGCGCAAACCCGTCCTCAGCGGTCGAATCCCGCCCTGCGTCAGTGGTCGGTCGCCGTCCGTGGCAACGTCGTTGACCTGCGACGACGTACCGACCAGTGGCAGTCGGCAAGCGCGCTCGCTACGCCGCCGCCACCATTGTCCAGTTGGGTCGCTGTCTCCTTTTGGACACCTCAGGTGGCCTGCGCGAAGCCGTTCACCGGGCATTACGTACTCGGGGGTTCGTAGCCAGCGGTTGTCGGGTGGGCAAAGATCGAGGTGTGGTCGGGTACGGCGCCGAAGGTGACTTCGGCCGGTGCGCGGCCTCGGGGGGAACGGCATGCCGTCGGCTCCGGGAGGGCTCGTGAACGTTCAGGCGTAGCGAGGGAGTTGTCGGCAGGCCGATCACCATCACGC
Organism: Streptomyces sp. NPDC087422; assembly: GCF_044744145.1. Lineage (NCBI taxonomy): Bacteria > Bacillati > Actinomycetota > Actinomycetes > Kitasatosporales > Streptomycetaceae > Streptomyces > Streptomyces sp. NPDC087422. The sequence goes on from NZ_JBIUXT010000007.1 coordinate 412,517, forward strand.
GGAGGTCCCGCGTGCGCGCCACCCGCCGCAGGCGACGGCCGGACCGCCGCGGCGACACGACTTCCGGCCCGTGGATCCCCCGAATGTCCGCGGGCCGGGGCTGCCGGAGGCGGCACTCCACCTGGTGTGGAGGCCGCCGAAGGCAGTCGGCGGGGGCACCACCTGGGCCTGGTGGCGCCCCCGCTGGTACGTCACGGCCGTCAACGGGTGACCCGGGCCGGTCAGTTCAGCGGGTAGACCTTCATCAGGGCCGGGTCGCGGGCGAGTTTGAGACCCGCCTCGAAGCGGCTTGAGGCATTGAGGCGGTCCATCAGTTTGGCGACCGCGCGCTGGACCGTGCGGCGGTGCACGCCCATCTTCCGGGCGATCTGGTCGTCGCTCAGCCCGCTCGCCATCAGCCGGATGACCGTGCGCTCCTGGTCGTTGACCTCCGGGCCCTCGGCGGGCGCGGGCGGCGCGGCGAGGACGACGGGGGAGGCGCGCAGCCAGTAATCCTCGTACAGCGCGGTGTAGCCCTTCAGGAGGGCGGAGCCGCGGATCAACAGCATGGACTCGCCCGGCCGTTCGGGGTCGCCGGGCACGCACGCGGTGTGCCGGTCGAAGAGCAGGATGTCGAAGGGGGAGTGCTCCAGGAGCCGCACCTCGACGCCGATGTCGAGCAACCGGTGCAGATACCACGTGTACTTGGGGGAGCGCAGCAGCGACTCGGGGTAGATCACCCGGACCCGGATACCGCGCGAGGTCAGCTTCGCGTCCTCGTCGAGCGACGCCTCCAGCGCCTCGGCCGGGGGCATCGGACCGGGGTGCATCGAGTCGCAGGCGTCCAGGACGGCGGCGTTGAGGTCCCGCACCGTACGTGTCCTGCGCTTGCGGTCGCCGAGCCGTTCCACCGCGACATCGGCCGAGTCACGGGCCACGGCCGGGCGGAAGACGGTCATCAGGGACTCGGTGACCCGGCGCAACGAGTGCGCGTCCCGCAGTTGCCTGGCGGTGTTCTCGTTGTAGGTGTCCATCGCGTGCGCCATGGCCGCGTCCGGGTCGACCGGTTCGACGACCGCGCCCACGATCCGGATCAGGCCCAGCTCGTCCAGCCGCCGCCAGCCGCCCGCGGATTCCGCGGCGTCCAGACCGGCCGCCTCCGCGACCTCCGCGATCCGTCCCTCGCCCATGTCGCGCAGGGTCCGGTAGAGCGTGAGCGCCGCCGCCTCGTCGCGCTGGAGGTGCGCCGCGGACACGGCCGGGTGGTCCGGCGGGACCGGTCCGCCTCTGGACGCGCGCAGCGTCACCGGGATCTCCTCCAACCGCGATCGGCAAACGGTGCGTGCCTCCGCCCGCGTGTACGGCTCGACACTCTATGACGCGACACCGGTGTTCGCAGGGGTGTTCGGGTGGGGCCGGTCGCTCATTGCGGACAACCCGTCACGGACCGCACGGCGAGGCATCCGCACATTGCGAACCCTTTACCCGCGCCGGTGCCGTCCGGGCCTTCAGGCGCCGTCGAAGGCGGCGAACGCCGGGCCGGGGTCGCGGAAGCGCAGCAGCAGCATCGCCGCGTCGTCGTGCAGCGGCCCCTCCGTGTGCTGCACCAGATCGGTCCGCAGCGCCTCCAACGCCGCTTCCGGATCCGGGTCCTTGAGGAAGTGCGCGCGCTGCCCCAGCGGATAGAAGGCGCCGGTGTGGTCGCGGGCCTCGGTGACACCGTCGGTGTAGAGCAGCATCTGGTCGCCGGGTCCGAAGGGGACGGCGAACGGCTCGGGAGCGTCACCGCCGTGCACGCCGAGCCCCAGCGGCATCGCGTACTGCGGCGGCTCGGGGAAGCACGCGCCGCCGTCCTGGCGCAGCACCATCGGCGCGGGATGGCCGAAGTTGAGGAGGGTCGCTCCGCGCTCCTCGCTGATCTCGGCGATGATCGCGGTGACGAATTTCTCGCCGCTCAGCGCCCGGTCGGCGGCCCGCTGCACCCGCTCGCCGACGCCCGTCAGGTCCCGTTCGTCGTGCGCGGCCTCACGGAAGGCGCCGAGCACCACGGCGGCGGTCTCCACCGCTTCGAGGCCCTTGCCCTGCACATCGCCGATGATCACCCGCACGCCGACCGGCGACGCGACGACCTCGTACAGATCGCCGCCTATGCGCGCCTCGGCGACGGCGGAGGTGTACGACACGGCCGTGCGCAGATGGCCCGCGCTGCGCGGTACGGGGCGCAGCAGGACGCGCTGGGCGACCTCCGCGATCGACCGTACGTTGGCGAATTCGGTCTCGCGGCGCTGGCGCATCACGGCGGCGATCACTCCGGCGACCGTCACGCCGATCACTGAGGCGAGGGCGCTGAAACCGCGCCGCTCCTCGAACAGGCCGTCGTAGACGCCCAGGGCGCACACGAGCGCGACGGCCAGGGCCCCGACCAGGGCGGTCCGCCGCCAGCCGCCGACCAGACCGGAGAAGGCGGGGCCGAGCGAGACCAGCGGCAGCAGGCCGACACTGGTCCCGACGCTCACGTCCACCACGGCGACCACGGCCATGAACACGTACGGCAGCGCGGTGAGCACCGGCGGTGTCCGCCCGGCGACCGACACCTGCGGCGAGAGGTCGGGGTGGGGCGTCGGGAGGCGGCGGCCGAAGGATATTCGTCGTGTCACGGCCACCTCCCTCTCCCCGGCTCAGGCTAGGCAGATGATCCGGGGCCGGAGGAACACACCCTACTCATTGTCACCTGTTCAGGGGACGACTCGCACCTGTGAACACCCTGAGATCTCCCGCCCCTCCCTTCCGGCGCGTCGCAGGTCGGTGCGGGTCCGGGGCGGCGCCCACGGGCTGAGCGGAGAGCTCCCCGGCTCAGGCGGAGGTCTCCAGCAGCCGCCGCAGATCCTCGGCCATCCGCAGCGCCGCCGCGCGCCCGTCACCGCCGAGCGAGCCGCTGTCGGCGGGCCGCGCGCGGTCCACGACCACCCGCAGCGCCGCCGCCGCGTGCCGGGCGAAGAGCGCCAGCAGATCCAGTTCGTCCAGGCTCGACCTGGACTGCGGCACGGGATCGAGGACTTCCAGCACCCCCAGCACCCGGTCACCGTGCGTCAGCGGCGCGGCCATCAGCGAATCGGGCACGTACTCCGTGGACTCCGCGAAGTCCCGGTCGAAGGACGCGCTGTGCGACAGGTCGTCCACCACCATCGGCTCACCCGAGGAGACCACCCATCCCGCGATCCCGCTCTCGGCCGGGAAACGCCGCCCCACCAGGAAGCTCTCGCCCTGGCCCGAGACGGCCTGGAAGACCAGCTCGTGGCTCGACTCGTCCAGCAGGAACACCGAACTGGCCTGGGCGCCGAAGATGGCCCGTGCCGTGTCGACCACCGACTGCATCAACTCCTGCGACAGAGGATCCGTCGCTGTGTTGCTCTGTGTCACGAAGCACCCCTGATGCCCAGTTGGACGTTGGCCGCGGAAAGGTAGAGCGCGTTCTTGAGCTGGAAGGTCGTCATCCGGCGGTGCCGGGACAGAATGCGGGCGCAGAGCCCGGCGATGTACGGCGTGGCGAAGCTGTTGCCCGTCGTCCTGATCGTCGCCCCGCCGAGCCAGGCCACCTGGACGTTCTGGCCCGGCGCGAAGAACTCGACCGGCGGGCTCGGGTTGTACAGGTGCAGATCGGGATCGTCCTCCTGGTGGCTGCCCACCGAGATCACCGAGGCGAAGCGCCACGGGTAGCTCTCCACCGGAGTGTTGTGCGCGGAGGCGACGATCGCCGTCCCCCGGAAGTACGCCTCGTCGGCGAGGACCCGCAACTCCTCGGCGAACTGCGGCCTCGTCGTGGACAGGCTGAGATTGATCACGTCGAAGCCCTGCCGGATCGCCCAGCGCAGTCCCGCGAGCAGGACGTCGCCGGTCCCGCCGAACCCCTTGCCGAGCACCTGCACGCTGTACAGCTCGCAATCCGGCGCGGTCCTGCGGATGATGCCCGCGCAGGCCGTGCCGTGCCCGCAGGTGTCGGTCGCCGTCGTCTCGACCACGCTGGTGCCCGTCTCGTCCTTGCGCACCGTCCACGCGCCGTCGACCGGGCCGATCAGCGGATGGCCGTCCTCGACACCCGAGTCCACCACGCACACCCGCACCCCGGCGCCGCGCGCGTCGTCCCAGCTCCGGTCGAGCGCGGGCAGCTCGCCGTCGGCGGTGATCAGCACGTCCTCGGGGCGCTTGCCGCGCAGCGTCCAGGTGAGTCCGGGGCCGGCGCCGTGTTCGGCGGTTTTCATCAGCAGCCTTTCGCGTTCTGGCGTTGTCGCCTTCCGATGCGGTGGTGGCCCGAGAGGCCGGAGCGGGAGCGGACGGGCGCCGGTCGGCGCCCGCGGCTCCGGTGCCCCTGGTCCTGGCGCCTCACGGCGGACCCTCCCGCCATCGCACGGCGCGGCGCGCCCCCGGCACATGACCTTTGGCGCCGAAGTGCCGGGCGGCCTGCGCGGCGGCGCTCGCGGACTCCTCGGTACGGCCCGCCAGGCGCAGCACGTCGGCCCGGTCGAGCCAGGCCACCGCCAGGACGACGGGCGAGTCGGTGCCGGACGCGGTCCGCACCGCCCGCTCCGCCAGCGGTGCGGCCTCCTCTGCCGTGCCGCGCGCCGCGGCGATCCTGGCCAGCAGCCCGTCGAGGTCGGCGGCGTCCGAGGCGGCGAGTGCCATGTGTCCGGGGTCCGGCGCGGTGGCCAGCCTGGCCGCGGCCTCGTCGTGACGGCCCGCGTCCACCAGCAGCCGCGCCGCGTCCCTGGCCACCGCGTCCCGCAGGGCCTCGGCCTGCAACTCCCGTGCGGCGCCGTCCGCTTCGTCCAGCAGACCGAGCGCCCGGCTCCCGTCGCCCGCCAGCGTCGCCACCGCCGCGGCGAACAGCGGCAGCACCACCCGGCCCTCGGCGTAACCGAGTTCACCGGCCAGCCGCTCCGCCCCGGCGAGACAGGCGTGCGCGTCGTCCCAGCGCTCCTGGAGCGCGAACAGCACGGCCAGCGGGCAGTTGAGGGTCAGCCGCACGGTGGGCCGACGGTCGCCGTGCTCCGCCAGCAGGCGGCGACTGCGCGAGACCGCCGAGGGGACCGGCTCGGGCCCGCGCCACAGCGAGACGCCGATCGCGCCCAGCGCCAGGGCCCGTTCGGGCTCGGCGCCCGAGCGGCGCGCGTGGTCCAGGGCGCGGGAGAGCAGGACATCGGCCTCGCCGTGCCTGCCGTGCAACTGCCGCTCCTGCGCCAGCCGGATGCACGCCCGTGCCTGCCCGAGGTCGTCGCCCGCGCTCTCGAAGACCGGTAGCGTCCGCTGGGCGACGCTCCCCGCGCTGCTCCCGTCGGGGGCCGCCGACACCGCGGCCAGGGCGAGGTCGGCGTGCGCGGCCTCCACCGGCCGCACCGCGTCCCCCGGCGTGGCGTCCGCGGCGGCGAGCACGCGCAGCAGCAGCGCCCGGCCCTCGTCCGTCCGCCCGGTCGCCAGCAGCACGTCACCGAACCGCCGGGCCGCCGCGGCCCACTCCGGCTCGCCCTCGACGGTCAGCTCCACCGCCCGCTCCAGCAGCCCGCCCGCCCATGCCAGATCCGAGCGCGCGAGCGCCCTGGAACCGCCCTCGATCAGCAACGCGGCGGCCCGCAGGCGCAGTTCGTCCGTCTGCGGACCGAGCGTGCCCAATTCGGCGCGGTAGCGGTAGGCGCGCTCCAGGTGACCCGCCACGGCGGCGGCATCCTCGGCGCCGCGCGTACCGGGAGCGCCACCGCCGAACAGGACACCGCCGTACGGGGCGGCGCCTTCCCCCGCGCTCCCCGCCGCCGTGCCGCCGCCCGCCAGCCGCGCGGACAGCGCCGCCGCGGCCCGCTCGTGCCGCTCCGCCCTCGTCCGCTTGGCCATCGACTGATACGTGACCTCGTGCACGAGACCGCTGCTGAAGCGCAGCCGGTAGGGGGAAGGCCCCTGCCGGTCCGCGGGCCGCAGCAGGCGGTGACTGCTGAGCATGCCGAGCGCCGCGCCGACCGCGCCGTCCAGCGCCGGGCCGCCGGACCCGGTCTCCGCCGAGGGCGGGTCCGCGTCGTGCAGCGCGCCGCCGGGCGCGCCTTCCCGGTCCCCGCCCACCAGCTCGGCCACCTCGTCGGCGCTGAACTCCCGTCCCACCACGGCCGCGATGTCCAGCGCCGCGCGCTCCGCCCGGCCGAGCGCCCCGATCCGGGCGCCGAGCAGCGCCTGCAAGGTGGTCGGCACATCGCCTCCGCCGTCGGGGCGGTAGCCGGACTCGGGCTGCGCGAGAGCGGCGATGAGCTGTTCCAGATAGAACGGATTGCCGCCCGCGGACTCCAGCACCTGCGGCGGCACGCCCGTACCCCCCTCATGGGACGGCGCCCCGCTGTCCCAGTGCGCCCCGACCTCGGTCAGCGCTTCGGCCACCGCCTCGGCCTCCGTCGCCGTCAGACCGGGCAGCGTCAAGGAGAGCGAGCGCGGGCCGTCCTCGCCCCAGCCGGCGCCGCGGTCGAGCAGATCGGGGCGGGCCGCGCAGACGAACAGCACAGCGGACGCGGTGAGTTCGGCGCTGAGCGCGCTGACCATCGTCAGCAGCGGGTCGCTCGCCCACTGGAGGTCGTCCAGCACCAGCACGACCGGCCGCCTGCGCGCGAGCGCGGCCAGCAGACCGGTCAGCGCCGCGCAGGTGTCGTCGGTCGACGGATTCGGTGTGCCGTCCTCCAGCAGCCCGGCCGACAGTACGGCCAGCGCCGCGTCGATCTCCTGGCGCTCGGGGGAGGGCTCTCCCGCGCGCGCCGGGGACTGGGCGATCTCCGGGAAGGCGTCCAGGAGTTGGCTCACGGCGTCGGCCAGCGGCGCCAGGCTGCCGCGTTCACCGTACGTGCGGCAGCGGCCCGAGCCGTAGCGGAAGGCGCGGCCCGACCGTTTGCGCCACTCGTGGATCAGCCGGGTCTTGCCCATCCCGGCCTCACCGAGGACCGTCACCAGATTCGGGCCGCGCCCGGCGCGGTCCGCGACGGCGCGGAACGTCGCCCACAGAGCGTCCAGTTCACGGTCCCGGCCGACGAAGGGCACATCGAAGCGGCGGGTCAGCTCCGGCTCCTCCTCGACCACGTCCAGCAGCCGATAGGCGGTGACCGCGTCCTCCTTGCCCTTCAACCGCAAAGGGCCGACGCGCTCGGTGACCGCTGTCGCCCCCGCGGCCCTGCGGCTCTCGGGACCGATCAGGACCTCGCCCTCACCGGCGTTCTGCTCCAGCCGGGCCGCGACGTTCACCGTCTCGCCCGACACCAGCGCCTGACGGGACGACACATCCGAGGCCGTCACCACCGGGCCGGTGTTGATGCCGATCCGGACACCGATCCGAATGCCGAGCGTCGGCTCCAACTCCGTTTCGTTGAGCCGCTGTATGGCGTCGAGCATCGCCAGGCCCGCGGCCAGCGCCCGCGCCGCGTCGTCCTCGTGCGTCACCGGCACGCCGAAGACGGCCATCACCGCGTCGCCGATGAACTTCTCGACCGTGCCGCCGAACTGCTCCAGGCACTCGCGCATCAGGTCGAAATAGCGCAGCACCACCGTGCGCAGCGTCTCCGGGTCGAGCACACCGGACAGCGCCGTCGACCCGACGAGGTCGCAGAAGACGACGGAGACGACCTTGCGCTCCTCGACCGCCGTCACGGGTGCGGGGGAGTCGGCCGGTGTGCCGCAGGACGGGCAGAAGCGCGCGTCCTGCGGCAGGTCGCCGTCGCACGAGGCGCAGCGCGTGGTCATCTCGTCTCCCCGTCCCTTCCCCGTGTCTTCCCGATGGTGTGGACCCCGGTCTCTTCCCGATCGTGCGGACCCCGGTCGCGGGGAGATGTCAGAAGAGCGCCCCGCCGGCGATCTCGCTGTGGGCCTGCACCTCGGGACCCACCTCGTCCAGCCGGGCCTTGATGTCGAGCATCATCGACAGCTCCTGACTGCTCAGCCCGCGCAGCACCTCGCGCTGTTCGTCGGTGAGTTCGCCGACGCCGAAGCCGTGCGACTCCAGCACCACCAGCGCGTCGTCGGCTCCGTCGCCTGCCCGCTCCGCGCTCTCCCCGCCCCGCGCCGCCGTGTCACTCATGAGGTGTACGTCCCTTCCCTGAGGTGTTCCGGCTCCGCTGTCCGGCCGATGCGCGCGAAAAGCTCCACAAGTCCGTCCACGGTGTGCAGCGCGCTCATCACGACCGCGCGTACCTGGGCCTGGTCCAACGGCAGCGCGTCGAGCAGCGCGAAGAGCGCGGCGGTGTGCCCGGTGTCCAGTTCGGCGTGGCCGCGTACCGTGCGCAGCGCCGCCTCCGGCACACCCGCGGCGGCGATCCGGTCCGCCAGCCAGGGCGCGGGCGCGTTGCTCTCCAGCACCGCGATGTAGCCGAGCAGCGCTACCGGATGGTGGTGCTCGATCCAGTAGTACTGCGCGCCCGCCAGGCGCGCGATGCCGGGTATGGGCTGCTCGGCGAGGACCGCCGCTGGTTCCCCGCCCAGCGCGGTGATGTCACCGAGCAGCCAGTCGTCGTGGCCGCGCTCCTCCTCGATGTGCTCCCGCAGATAGTCCGTGAGCGGCTCGCACAACGGGTCGCGCGGGCCGAATTCCGCCAGCCGCGCCACCGCCCGTTCCATCAGCGGCACCGAGGCGCGGACGACTCCGTGCATCACCGTCAGATACGTGGCGTAGCGCGCGGCGAGTCCGGGCGGTCGCCACACGGCCGCGGTCGTCGCCCGCACGGCGGGGGCCGTCAGCAGCAGCCGGACCCGCAGCGCGGCGCCCGCGCCCGCCGTACCGACCGTGGTCATCGCCGCGCTCCGGGCAGGTCGACCAGGTCCGCGTAGGGCGCGCAGCCGTGCCGCCGCACCAGCGTGGCCGCGCCCGCCTCGACCTGGCCGCGGGCCGCGTACCGGTCGAGCAGCGCCCCCACGGGCCCGCTGGCCGCCGCACTCGCCGCGGCCAGCGCCTCCGGGTGGTCACCGAGTGCCCGGCAGCCCGCGCAGTAGTCGGGGCGCGCGGCCGCCTGCTCCGCGCCGCCGTACCGGTGCAGGAGGTGGGCCGGGCCGACCGTCCTGATCATCCGCAGGACCGGAGAGGTACGCGCCCGTACGGCGACCGACTGCCAGTCGTCGGTGGCGATGTGACCGAGCGTCAGGTGACGCGGGGCGGGCCTGCGGTCGACGACCCGCTGATTGCAGCAGGCGACCACCGTGCCGTCGGCGGCCACCACCGGCCACGCGGCCATCGAGCACGGCAGCGCCCGCTCGGGGTCGGGCGCCGCGGTACCGGGCAGCGCGGCACCGGGCAGCGCCGTGTTCGCGGCGGCCCAGGACGCGGCGCGTCCCACCCGGCGCAAAGAGTTGACGAGCATCGGGACGCGGTCGCCGAAGGTACGGCGGATGTCGGCGGTGACGTCCGCGAGGTAGGGGTCGTCGGGGCCGGCGCCGACCAGGTGGAAACTGGTGGCCACTCCGGCGTCCAACACCCGCCGGATCAGGCCGAATACGGACCTGCGGTCGACCTCGCGCTCATGGAAGGCGTCAAGGCTCACCGAGAAGTGGTCGACGGAGGTGACGGCCCGCCAGATCCGCTCGGGAACAGGCACGGAATCGGGCACGGGAGCGGGCAGCGGGCCGGCGCCGGAGGTGAGGTGTCCCGCGCCGTGGTCCGCCCGGCCGACGAAGAAGGCGCCGGTCAGCAGCGCCGTCCTGGTGCCCGCCGCGCGCGCCGTGGCGGCGAGGTCGGTGACCAACTCGGGCCGCAGCAAGGGCTCGCCGCCGGTCATCATCAGCACCGCAGGGTGCTCGGCCGGGGTGAAGGTGGAGACGAAGGCGCGCAGCCGGTCCGCGTCCGGCTCGTCCGCGGCCATCGTGGCGGCGGTCGAGCAGTGCGCGCAGTGCAGGGGGCAGCGGCCGGTGACGGTCAGGAGCAGTCCCGCGCCGGGTTCGGGGCGCAGCGTCATGAGTTCGGCGAGTTCCATCGCGTGCTCCCTTCCTCGTCCACCGAAGTCTCGGCGGGGCCGGTTCGAGGTCGGGGTCATGGACGGTTGGGAAACGGTAAATCCGCAGCTCACCGGCGCGCCTGGTGGCGTGTTCCGTCGCGTGTGCCCTGCGCCGAAGGCCCCTCAGGCGGTGGCCCGGGGGAGTGGCCGCATCCCCAGGAGGGATTGTTCACGCGCGTAGACTCTTGTCAGGCGCGGGAGTTCGTACCGCGCGGCGTGCGCGGTGACCTCGCTGTCCGGGGCGAGCAGCGCGCCCGCGTCGAGCAGGGACTCCAGCCGGCGCAGCGCGTCGTCCTGGCCGCAGGTGAGCGCCGCCGCGGCCTGCCGCAGCGTGAAGGGTCCCTCCGGCAGGTGTCCCAGCAGGCACAGCGTGGTCCGGTCCGCCGCCGACAGGTCCCGCCACCCGCTCGCCAGCCGCGGCCGTACATCCGTGTCGCCCGCGACCAGTTCGTCCAGTACGGTCCTGCCGTCGGCAAGCCGTGCCGCGTACTCGCCGAGCGGCAGATGGCGTCGTACCGCGAGCTTCAGACCGCTGACCCGGACCGCGAGCGGCAGCATGCCGGTCGCGGTGACGATGCGCCGGGCCGCCTCCGGACAGGCCCGCAGCCGCTCGTGGCCCACGATCCGGCCGAGCAGTTCGAGGCTCTCGCCGAGGTCGAAGGGCGCCAGTTCCAGCCGGTCGGCGGAGACCAGTCCGGCCAACTGCGTGCGGGAGGTCACCAGTACGGCGCTGCCGCCGGAGTCCGGCACCAGCGGCCGTACGGACGCCTCGTCGGCCGCGTCGTCCAGCACCAGCAGGATCCGGCGCGGCCCGAGCCAGTCGCGCCACGCGGCGGCGGCCTCCTCGGCGTCCTCCGACCCGTCGTCGACGGCCGCCGCCCGCTGCCCGGGGAGGTCCGCCATCCGGGCCAGCTCGGCGACCACCGAGGCGGCCGAACGCGGACGCCCGGCCGCGTCGCGCATCCGGATCAGTACGCGGCCGTCGGGGAACTCCGCGGCGAGCCGGTGCGCGGTGTGCACCGCCAGCGCGGTCTTACCGGTGCCGACCGGCCCGGTGACGACCGCCAGATGCCGGTCACTGCCCAACAGCTTGAGCAGAAAGCGCAGTTGGCGTTCGCGGCCGGTGAAGTCGGCCAGGTCCTGGGGGAGCAGGGCGCCGAGGACTCCGCAGGAGCGCCGCGCCGCGGCCCGCGCGCCGGACGGAGCGAAGGGGCCGCCGGGCTCCTGCGGGCCGCCGTCGAGCATCGAGCGGTACAGCGTCTCCAGTGCGGGGCTCGGCTGGAGCCCGTATTCGACGGCGAGCAGCCGGCGCAGCCCCTCGTACGCCGCCAGGGCCTCCGTCTGCCGCCCCTGGTCGAACAGCGCGTTCATCTGGACGGCCCTGAGCCGTTCGCGCTCGGGGTGACGCTCCACCAGATCGGCGACAGTGTCGGCGACTTCGGTGGCCCGGCCCAGCCGCAACTCGGCCTCGGCCCAGTCCTCGTAGACCTGGAGGTAGCGGCTGTCGAGCCGCTCCGCCTCGGATCTGACGGTGGGGGAGAATCTCAGGTCGTGCAGCGGCGGCCCCTGCCGCAGTCCCATCGCCTCGCGCAGCATCCGGGACGCCGGGCCGAACGCGCCCTGCCCGGCGGCCTCGCGGGCTGATCTGGCCAGGCCCTGGAAGCGCAGCGAGTCCAACTCGTCGTCGCGCACCCGCAGCAGGTAGCCGCCCGGGTGGTGCTCGAGCCGGTCGCCCGCTCCCGCGCGATCGAGGAGCTTGCGCAGCGCGGAGACGTACACCTGGATGTTCTTGCGCGCGGTGCGCGGCGGATTGCCGTCCCACAAGGTGTCCGTCAACAAGGCCAGCGAGACCGGGGTGTTGGGGCGGCACAGCAGCATGGCCAGGAGCAGCCGCTGTTTGAGCGGGCCGAGCGGGAAGGGGCCTTCGGCCGTGCCGACGGACAGCGGGCCGAGGACGGAGAGCCGCAGACTGACGTGCGCTGGTTCGGCCATATCCGGTTTCACCTTTCCCGCCCGTTGATCCGGAGATGGGATCGTGAGCTGAGATGAATGACATCAGGCAGACGACTTATATCAGATGATGTGCCTGTGGCGAACCGGCAATGCGGGGACTGCTGGTGAGAGTTCGGACCAACCCCGCATCACCTGGGACGATACCGCGCTTATACCGCGGCTTCACCGGTTCCGAAACGGCCGGTCCTAGCTTCTGAGGTGTTCCCACCACCTGCTCGTACCCCGCCCAGAAGAGGAGACGATCATGGCTGATTCCGTCGAGCCCACCAACGAGGACATCGCGGAGACCCCCGAGAACGAGGTCGAGGCGCACGCCGAATCCCCCCTGGACCTCCAGGAGATGGGCGTGAGCAAGCCCGACCAGGGCGAGGGTGTGCTGGGCGGCCTCCAGGCCCCGGGCAGCACGGTCAGCCTGGCCGCCTGCGCCTGACCGAGCTGGGTGGGTGGCGCGTCCTCGTGGACGCGCCACCCACACGTCTTTCCCGCTCGCGTTGTCCTCCGGGGCGGCCCTTCCGACACCTGAGAACCGACAGGAGACGACCATGAGTGATTCCGCCGAATCCGCCGCCGAGGAGAACGCGCCCGAAGGCGCGGACGCCGGCGAGGGCGAATTCGAGGTGGAGGCGCACGCCGAATCCCCCCTGAGCCTCCAGGAGATGGACCCCACGACGTCGGTGATCAGCAGCCCCGTCGCGTCGATGAGCGCGACCAGCGTCGTCGTCTGCTGCTGAGCCGCCGCCCCCTCGCGTCCCACATCGGAGAGGCCCATGATCCCCTTCCCGTTCGTCGTGGCGGACAGAGAGTTCTACGCGCCGCTGGAGACCACCCGTGACCGCGGTGAGATCTACCGGCCCGGGCCGGTACCGGACGGGTGGACCGAGACCCCGTCGGGGATCTGGACCATGTGGCACCGGGGCAAGCAGCTCCGCGGTGTCGAGGACGGCTGGAAGGTGCACGTGTCCGCGCGGCCCGACCGCCTGCCGTACGTCCTCGACACCGTCGCGGCCGTCTGCTTCGAGCAGGACGTCGCCTTCAAGCACCTCGCCGGCAGGCTCTTCTACTGGTGGACCCACCACAAGCAGGCCGCCAGGCAGCAGAGCGGGAAGTTCATCGCCGCGTATCCCACCAGCGTCGCCGCGGCCCGTGACCTCATGGAACGGCTGCGCACCGAACTGGCCGACGAGGAAGGCCCGTTCATCCTCACCGACAGGCGGTACCGGGACTCGCGCACGGTCCACTACCGCTACGGGGCCTTCGCCCCGCGCGAGCGCGTCAACGCCGACGGCACCCACACCCTGCTCGTCCGCGGCACCGACGGCGAGTTGGAGGAGGACCGCAGGGGCTTCTCCTTCTACCTCCCGGCGGGCATGACCGACCCCTTCGTCGAGACGCGCCCGGCGCCGAAGTCCTCGGCCGAGCCCGCTGCCGTATCCGCCGAAAAAGCCGTCGCGAAGGCCGGGGCGGAGGCGGGCGCCAATGCCGCCGCCGATTCCGTGGACGAGCCCGCCGCCGGCGGAGGCGGGCCGATCGTCTTCCACGGATTCGCCTTCGAAGACGCGCTCCAGTTCACCAACTCCGGCGGCGCCTACCTGGGACGGGAGACGGCCACCGGCCGCAAGGTCTTCATCAAGGAGGCGCGCGCGCACACCGGCGTGGCGATGGGCGACACCACCGCACCCGACCAACTCCGCTCCGAATGGCAGACGTTGACCGCGCTGCACGACGCGGCGCCCGGCCTCGCCCCGGAGCCGCTCGCCTACTTCCGCGAGTGGGAGCACGACTTCCTCGTCACCGAGTTCATCGAGGGCACGACGCTCCAGCGCTGGATGGTCGCCAACCAGGTCATGCTCGGCGTCGACCGCGGACCCGAAGCGGCCGGGGACTACTACGGCCGGTGCGAGAAGCTGTTCGCGGCGATCGAGAGCACGCTGCACCGGCTGCACACGGCCGGCTACCTCTTCGTCGACGTCAGCCCCGGCAATGTGATGGTCACCGAGGACGACGGCATCCGACTGGTCGACTTCGAGGCCGCCCAGCGCCTGGACAGCGAGGACACTCCGGTGATGGGCACGCCCGGCTACACCCCGCCCGCCGAACTCGTCGGCGACGATCCGCTGATCCACGACAAGTACGGCCTGGCCGGCCTCGCCCTGCTGCTCATCGGGCCCTTCCACCAGGTGGCGCAGCGCAATCCCGACACCCTCGCGCACCTGCGCCGCGAACTGCTGGAGCGGGCGCCGCTGCCGGAGCCGCTGTGGGAGCGGGCCGTCGCGTATCACCGGCCGCGGCCCGCGGCGCAGGGCGTCACCCCCATCCCGACGCCCGAGGAAGTCGCCGCGGACCCGCTGCGGCACCTGGCCGACCTGCGCGACCGTACCGCCGACGCCATGGTGGCCATGGCCGACCCGGCCCACCCCGACCGGGTGTTCCCCACCATCGCCGAGGGCTACCAGAGCAACACCCAGTGCCTGGCCTTCGGCACCGCGGGCGTCGTGCACGCCCTGACCCGGGCGGGCCGCGCGCTGCCGGACGGCGTGCTGGAGCGGCTGCGGCACGACGCGCTCGGCGGCGTCGGGAAACTGCCCCCGGGGCTGTTCGCGGGCACCGCGGGCATCGCATGGGTGCTCGCCGACCAGGGGATGCTGGACGAGGCGAGGGATCTGCTCACCGCCGCCGACCGCCACCCCATCATCGCCTCCGGAGCGTCGGCGACCCTCTACGGCGGCACCTCGGGGGTCGCGCTCACCCACCTGGCGATGTACGGCCACACCCGCGACGAGCACCACATCGACCGGGCCCTGGAGCTGACGGCGGCGCTGCCGGCCGACGCCGACCTCACCCCGTACCTCGGCGCCAACGACGCCACCGGCCTCGTCCACGGCCGCACCGGGATCGCGCTGCTGCTCCAGCAGCTCGCCGCCGTGACCGGCGCGGACGACGAACTCGCGCGCGGCGTCCGGCTGTTGCACGCCGAGCTGGACCGTGCCACCGAGCCGGACTCGCCGGGTCTCGCCTTTCCCATCTCGGCCACCGACAACCGCAGCCTGCCCTACCTCTACTGCGGTTCCGCCTCGATGGCGCACACCGTCACCCGCTACACGCGGTCGGTGGACGACGAGCGGCTCGCCGACGCGCTGCCCCGGCTGCTGACCTCGACGCGCACCACCTACACCGTGATGTCAGGGCTGTGGCAGGGACTGTCCGGCCTCGGCCTCGGTCTCGCGGAGTACGGGCGGCTGACCGGTGACGGCCGGGGCCGGGACGACGCGATCCGTGCGGCGTGCGGGCTGTTCAAATTCGCGGTGCCGCACGAGACCGGTATCCGTTTCCTCGGCGACCAGCTCATGCGGTTCAGCGCCGATCTGTGGAGCGGTTCGGCAGGGGTGCTGCTGTTCCTGTCGCAACTCCTCGCCCCCGCGCCCGACCCGCTGTTCACCGTGGACGCACTCGCCGGCGCGTACTCCCGTTCCGTCGCGGCCCGTTGAGGTGAACTGATGAGCCACCAGGAAATCGCCGAGCCGGCGCAGGCGCCCGAGAGCGCCGGCCCGGGGGACCCGGGCAACGCCGTCGGACGTGACGTCAGTCTCTACTGGTGCGGGCAGACGGCCTCCGCCTTCGGCTCGACCTTCACCGCCATCGCGCTGCCCGTCGTGGCCGTCGTGCACCTCCACGCCTCGCCGGGCGCCATCGGCCTGATCAGCGCCGCCACGACCGCGCCGATCCTGCTGCTCGGCTTCCCCGCGGGCGCGCTCGCCGACCGCATCGCCCACCCTCGCCGCACGCTCGTCCTGCTGGACCTGATCTGCGCCGCGGCCATCGGCGTGGTCGCGCTGGGCCTGGCCGTCGGCGCCATCTCGCTGCTGTGGCTCGGCCTGCTCTGCGTGATCATGGGAGCCTCGTCCACCCTGTCCGCGGCCGTCTACTTCCTGCACCTGCGCCAACTCGTCGGCCCCGAAGGCATCGGCGGTGCGCGCGCCAGACTCCAGGCAGGACAGTACGGCGCCGCGCTCGTCGGACGCCTGCTGGCCGGTCCCGCCATCGCGGTGCTGGGCGCCGCCGCCGCGCTGTCGGTCGACGTGGCGAGCTATCTGCTCAGCGCGACCGCGCTGATGACGATGCGCTCACCCGACATCGTGCCGCGCGGGCCCGCACCGTCGGTCCTCACCATGATGCGCGGCGCCATGGCGGGCATGCGGGTCTTCACCGGTGACGCCTTCCACCGCGCGCTGGGCCTGTTCATCGTGGTGCCCGCCGCGACGATGGCGGGCGTGACCGCCCTCACCGGCCCGTTCCTGCTGCGGGTGATCCATCTGCCGACCGCCGCCTACGGTTCCCTGTTCGCGCTCTCGGGGCTGATGGGCCTGGGCGGTTCCGCCGTCGCCGCACGGCTGCTCGCCCCGGGCCGCGACCCCCGGCGGGTGATGCTGATGTCGTTCACCGGCGCGGTGGTGTGCAGCCTGCTGCTGCCGCTGGCGGCGGGACCGCTGCCCCTCGCCGCCTTCTGCGCCGCGATGGGCATCGGGCTGCCGGTCTTCTTCGGCGCCGTCGCCAATGTGGCCGTCAGTTCCGTGCTCGTCGCCGACATGTCGGAGGACACCCTCGGCCGCGCGATGGCCGCGCTCCAGGTGTGCCTGGCGGGGGCGGGCCTGATCGGGGCGGTGGGATGCGGTCTGCTCGGTGACCTGGTCGGGGTACGCGGCGCGCTGTGGGTCATGGGGCTGACAGCCCTCGGCTGCGTGGCCCTGAGTCTGCCGTCCGCGCTGCGCGCCGCACGGCGGTCCCACGACGCGGCGCAGCCGTCACCGGCCTCCGTTTGACCCAAGACCCCCGTCGCCGTCCGGCGGCGGACCACCGGAAGTCCCATGGACGAGAGACGAGGAAACACCCATGAACGAGGTGCTCAGGCTCCAGGCGCTGGGGAGCGAGAAGGACCAGGGCAAGGCGAATCTCCAGCCGATCAGCGTGGCCGGCAGCACGCTCAGCGTGGTGTGCGGATGGGACTGCGTCTGGGGCAGTTCCCTGCGCATCGCGCAGGAGCCGCAGGGCCCCGGCCTGCTGAACCCGGCCTGACCGACCCGCCCGACCGCACCGGTCGGGCGACAACTCCCTTGCCTCGTAGGCCAATCGGCGGCGGTGTCCGGCACGACGGACACCGCCGCCGCCGTATGGGCGCACGCAAGCGGACCATTCCGGCGGCTGTGTGTACCAGCTAGGATGAAGCCGGACACGGGACGAACCCATACTGGCTGCACCGACGAAGGGGAGGCGGGCGATGGGCGAGAACGAGTCGCGGGCCCCCTCCGCGTCGACGCTGGCCGACAAGATCGACGCGCTGTTCCGGGTCGTGCGACGGCCCAACCGTGAGCCGTACAGCCATGAAGAGGTCGCCCGCGCCTGCCGCGAGGCCACCGGCGAGAGCTTCTCCGCGACCTACCTGTGGCAGTTGCGCACGGGCCGTCGCGACAATCCCACCAAACGTCATCTCGAAGCCCTGGCACAGTTCTTCGACGTGCCGGTCGGATACTTCTTCGACGACGAGCAGGGCGCCGCCATCGCCAAGGAGCTTGAGCTGCTCGGCGCGCTGCGCGACGCGGGCGTCCGCAGCATGGCCCTGCGCGCGGTCAACCTCTCCCCTGAGGGCGCGGCCACGATCAGCGACATGATCGATGTGCTCGCCCGCAGGGAGCGTGGCTCTCCCAGCCGCGAACCCTGACAGCGCCTGAAGTGCACGCAGCGCTTGAAGTGCGCGAACTCTTCGGTGAGATCTCGCGGTTCCACCCGGCGGACAAGGGGACAGCGTGTGAGACGTGTGCGACGTGACCGGAGCCGAGCTCTGTGGCACAGATGTCAGCGGACGGTCGACGGGCTCGACCTGCCCAATCCGTTCGACGCGACGGTCTTCATCGGGATGCTCGCGGTCGCCCGCGGCCGTCCGATCGAACTCGTGCCCGTCTCCTCCCGGCCCCACACACCGTGCGGCCTGCTGGTGACCACCGACCACGGCGACTGCATCCTCTACGCCGCCGACACCAGCGCGCTGCACCAGCAGCACATCCTGCTGCACGAGGCGGCCCACCTGGTCTGCGGCCACCACGAGACCGCGCCCGCGGCGTCGGCCGCCGCCCAGGTCCTGTTACCGCACTTATCGTCGTCCCTGGTCCAGCGGGTACTCGGCCGCAGTGTGTACACCGAACCGCAGGAGCAGGAAGCCGAGTTGGTCGCTTCGCTGATCCTGACCCGTACCGCCCGTCCGTTGGGGAACACCGTCCCCGTGCCGCCGCCGCATCCACAACGAACGCGTCTGGACAGGTTGTTCGGCATACCGGAGGACCGCGCGTCGGGCCGCCGTGATGGCTGATCTCCTGTCGTTCGTCTCCGCCGCGTTCTTCCTGGTCTTCGGTGTCCACCGACTGGTCATCACCCGCCGGCCGTGGTCCGATTCCGCGCAGCGCTACGTCTACGGCTTCGCGCTGTGCCTGGGCTCGGGCATGCTGTTCAACACCCCCGCCCTCACGAAGGCGTTGTCCTCCGACACGACCTTCGACAACCTGGTCAACCTGGGCATCCACGACGTGAAGATGGTCGGTTTCGCCTTCCTCGTCCTGGTGGCGTACGCGCTCAAGTCCCCTGCGGCGGCGGCCCCGCGTGCGGTGCGCCTCCAGATGTGGGCGGCCGGTGCGGTACTGGCCGTCTCCACCGCGCTCTACCTGGTGGCCGACCCCGCCATCGCGGGCGACACGCTGACCGTCTCCTCCGGCCACCGGTGGGCCCTGGCGTCGTACAACGCGCTCTTCGCCCTCTACGGTTCGTGGTGCCTGGCCGTCCTGGCCAGGGAACTCGCCGACCACGCCGCTCGGACCGCCCCCGGGCTGCTGCGTACGGGACTGCGGCTGATGCTGCTCGCCGCCGCGGTCGGCGCGGTGTGGACGCTGTGGGCGCTGGACGACGTCATCGCGGACCTGCGCACCGGCAGCCAAGGCGTCGCCGAGGACGTGGTCTCCTCCGTGCTCGGCGCGGTCACCGCGGCGCTCGCCACCGGAGGGGCCACCACCACGCTGTGGGTCGGCGCTCTCGGCGCCCCCATGCGGTGGCTGCGCGCCTACCGCAGCCACCGGGCGCTGGAGCCGCTGTGGTCGGCGCTGCACAGCGAACTGCCCGAGATCGCCCTCGACCCGTCGGCCGCCGACCGCCGACCGGGCCTGCGGCAGGCCGAATTCGCCCTCTACCGCAGGGTGATCGAGATCCGCGACGGCCATCTCGCGCTGCGCCCGTACTTCGAGTCCGGCGTCACGGCCTGGACCGACGGACGCGGGGGAGACGACGGCAGCGAGGTGACCGGCGGCGACGCGATCGACTGGGCCGACGAGCGCGGCCGTGACCGGCGGGCCGTGCTCGAAGCGGCCACGATCGCGGCGGCGTTGGAGAACAAACGCGCCGGGCGCCTGTGCGAAGGCACCGCCGCTGAGCGGTTCGCGCCCCCCGGCCACACCCCGCCCACGGTCCCCGGCACGGTGGAGGCCGAGGCGGCCTGGCTGCTGGAGGTGACGGCCGCCTTCACCTCGTCCCCCACGGTCGCCGCCGTACGCCACCGCACCCGTACGACCGCCGCAGCCCATACGGCAGGGGTCCGCGCGCCCGAAGCCCGCAACGGCTGAGCCGACCCTCAGACGTCCTGTCCCGCGACCCCGTCGGCGTCCTCCGACAGCTCGAACCACACCGTCTTGCCCTCCGACTCCGGCCGTACGCTCCACTGCTCGGACAGGATGTCGAGCAGGACGAGGCCGCGGCCCGAGGACGCCATCTCGCCCGGGGTGCGCTGGTGGGGCAGTTCGTCACCGCTGTCGGAGACCTCGACGCGCAGCGTGCGGTTGCCGGGCTCGCCCGAGATCGAGGCCATCAGGGCCGCCGTCTGGTCGGTGTGCACCAGCACGTTGCCCAGCAGCTCCGACGCGAGGAGCACGGCGGTGTCCACCTGGTCGGGCTGCGCCCAGTCGTGCAGCAGCGCCCGCAGCTCGGAGCGCGCCTCGGCCAGGCCCTCGGCCTCGTCCTGCTCGATCGTGGTCAGGATGCGCCGAACGGGTCGCACAGGGCGCTGGACGCCGGTGTCGCGGCGCAGCATGAGCAGCGCGATGTCGTCCTCGTTGCGCGGGCTCAGCCGCTCCTCGCCGTTCTCGGTCACCGGGCCGACCACGCTCTGGATCAGCCGGTCGGCCATCCCCTCCAGGTCGGAGGTCGGGCCGGGCGACAGCGCGTCCCGCACCCGGTTCCAGCCGGTGTACATGTCGTGCCCGCCGGTCTCGATGAGCCCGTCCGTGCAGAGCATCATGATCTCCCCGGCCTGGAGCTCCAGTACGTTGACCGGGTAGTCGTCCTCGTCCGGCATCAGGCCGAGCGGCAGCCCGCCCCTGATGTGCTTGATCATGCAGGTGCCGTCCGGCATGCGCAGCACGGGGTGCGGATGCCCGGCCCGCGCCACGTGCAGCGTGCCCGCCGCCGGGTCCGCCTCGATGTAGATGCAGGTCGCGAATCTGTCCCCGTCCAGCGAGGTCAGGAAGCGCGACGTCCGCGACAGCACCGCGTCCGGACCGTGCCCCTCGGCGGCGTACGCGTGCACGGCGGTCCGCAGCTGGGCCATCAGGCTCGCCGCGTGCAGGTCGTGGCCCTGCACGTCGCCGATGACCAGCGCCAGACGGCCCGAGGGCAGGTCGATGATGTCGTACCAGTCACCGCCCACCACCAGCCCGCCGCCGGTCGGCACGTACCGCGAGGTCACGGTCATCCCGCGGTACACCGACGCGCCCCGCCCCATGCTGCTGCGCAGCCCGCGCGACAGGGCCAGCTCCGCCTCGCCGGTGTGCGTCCGCTCCAGGGCGCGGGAGATCAGCCGGGCGAGCGTGACCAGCGTGCTGCGCGTGTCGCTGTCGAAGTCGACGTCGTCCAGGAACGCCACCAGCCACACCCCGGTGATCCGGCCCGTGCTCACCAGCGGCAGGAACGCCCACGACCTGCTGCCCTTGCGGGCCGCGAGCCGCCACGTCGTCGGAAAGCGGTCGCGGTACTCCTCGACCGTGGGCAGATACACCGGGCGGCCGGTGCGCAGCACCTCCGCCGCCGGATAGTCGGTGGTGATCGTCATACGGACGGTCCGGCTGCCGCTGGTCCGGTACCCGTACCGCCCGATCAGGTTCAGCGACCGCTCGGTGACGCCGAACAGGGCCGTGCCGTCCATCGGGAACTCCGGCGAGGTGAGCGACGCCAGAGCCATGAAGACCTCGTCCACGGAGGTCGCCTCGGCCAGGGCGCGGCCCGCCTCCAGCATCCGCACATCACGGTGCCTGCCCGCGTCGGTGGGCGCGCGGGCGGCGCCGTCCCGCTCACCGTCCTCGCCCGGCGCGGGCCTGCGGGTCCTCTCGTGCGGGCCGGTCTCGTTCAGGGCATCGATCTGACGCAGTTCGGCGGCCTGCTCGGCGGCGCGCCCCGCCGTCCGGTCGTCCGCCGGGGGTCCCTCGTCACGATCGTTCATCCACGGCCCCTTCGACTCATCCGCCGTCCCGTCGCTTCGTCGTTTTGTCCGCTTGTCGTCCGTACCATGCTCCGTCGAGTCGGCCGTCCGTGCAGCGCGGTGTACGCCGTGACCGGCCGTCCGGCTGGCGGGCCCGCTCGCGCCGTACTAAGACAGGAGGTGTGCCGGACCGCGTTCACGGGGCAGGGGAGCAGACGGACGCGAAGACCTGAGAAGGGACGGATGTCGTGGCACGACCCAGGATTCTCGTGGTGGGCGCCGGTTTCGCAGGAGTGGCGTGCGTACGCCGCCTGGAGCGGTCGCTCGCCGCCGACGAGGCGGACGTCTCACTGGTCACACCGTTCTCGTACCAGCTCTACCTGCCGTTGCTCCCCCAAGTGGCCTCCGGGGTGCTGACCCCGCAGTCCATCGCGGTGTCGCTGCGCCGCAGCAGCAGGCACCGCACCCGGATCATCCCCGGCGGGGCCGTGGGAGTGGACACCAAGGCCAAGGTCTGCGTGATCCGCAAGATAACGGGCGAGATTTTGAACGAGCCGTACGACTACATCGTGCTGGCGCCCGGCAGCGTCACCCGCACCTTCGACATCCCCGGACTGCTGGACAACGCGCGCGGCATGAAGACGCTCGCCGAGGCCGCGTACATCCGCGACCACGTCATAGCGCAGCTCGACCTCGCCGACGCCAGCCAGGACGAGGCCGAGCGGGCCTCCCGGCTCCAGTTCGTGGTGGTCGGCGGCGGCTACGCGGGCACCGAGACCGCCGCCTGCCTCCAGCGGCTGACCAGCAACGCGGCCAAGCGCTACCCGCGCCTCGACCCGAAGCTGATCAAGTGGCACCTGATCGACATCGCCCCGAAGCTGATGCCGGAACTGGGCGACAAGCTGGGCAGGAGCGCGCTGGAGATCCTCGGCAAGCGCGGCATCGAGGTCTCGCTCGGGGTGTCGATCGCGAAGGCGGGCCCCGAGGAGGTCACCTTCACCGACGGCAGGGTGCTGCCCTGCCGCACCCTGATCTGGACCGCGGGCGTCGCCGCGAGCCCGCTGGTCGCCACGCTCGACGCCGAGACGGTACGCGGCAGGCTCGCGGTCACCCCCGAGATGACCGTGCCGGGGCTCGACGGCGTCTTCGCGCTGGGCGACGCGGGCGCGCTGCCCGACGTCACGAAGGGCGAGGACGGCGCGATCTGCCCGCCCACCGCGCAGCACGCCATGCGGCAGGGCCGCACGATGGCCGACAACATCCTGGCCACCCTGCGCCACCGGCCGCTCACGCCGTACGCGCACAAGGACCTCGGCCTGGTGGTCGACCTCGGCGGCAAGGACGCGGTCTCCAAGCCGCTCGGCATCGAACTGCGCGGCCTGCCCGCCCAGGCGGTCGCCCGCGGCTACCACTGGTCGGCGCTGCGCACCAACGTCGCCAAGACCCGCGTCATGACCAACTGGCTGCTCAACGCGGTGGCGGGCGACGACTTCGTCCGCACCAACTTCCAGTCCCGCAGCGCCGGCACCCTGCGCGACTTCGAGTACACCGACACGTATCTGACGCGCGAGGAGATCCTGGAGCACACCAGGGGCATGGTCGCGGGCGGCTGACGGCGGCGGTCGCCGGACGTTACGGTCGCCGTACACATCGGGCCGTCGCATACGGCGGGCCGCCGCGTCCGCCGGGAGGACGGAGAGCGTGAGCACGGGTACGGGTACGGAGCCGGTCACCGGCACGGGCGTCGTGGACGAGGCGGTACGCGGCAGGCCCGCGCCCGCCCTGCGCGGCCTGGTCGGCTGGTACTCCGGCTACCGGCAGCGCGGCGTGCCACCGACCAGGCACCGGGGGCTGCCGTCCCCGTACCTGACGCTGATCCTCACGCTCGACGAACCGCTCACCGTCGCCGCCCACCCCGACCCGGCGGAACCGCCCGGCGACTTCTCGGCGCTCGTCGGCGGCCTGCACACCACCCCCGCGCTGATCAGCGTGCCCGGCCGCCAGTCCGGCGTGCAGATCGCCCTCGACCCGCTGGGCGCCCGCGTCCTGCTCGGGCTGCCCGCGGGCGCGCTGGCCGGAGCGGATCTCGCCGCGCAGGACGTGCTCGGACCGTCGGTCGCCGACGTCCTGGACCGGCTGCGGGCCGCCCCGGACTGGGCGGGCCGCTTCGCCGTCGTCGACGCCTGGCTGCTGGACCGGGCACGCGCCGACCCGCGCGCGGGCGTACGGCTCCATCCGGAGGTACGGCACGCGTGGCGGCTGCTCGCGGCCACCGGCGGCACGATCGGCGTGGCGCGGCTGGCGGCCGAGGTCGGCTGGAGCGACCGGCGGCTGCGAGACCGCTTCGCGGCCGAGGTGGGACTGAGCCCGAAGGCCGCCGCACGGGTGATCCGCTTCGACCGCACCCGCCGCGGCCTGGCCTCCTACGGCGCCGCCGAGGGGCGGCTGGCCAGGATCGCCGTCGACCGCGGCTACTTCGACCAGGCGCACATGGACCGCGAATTCCGGGCCCTGGCGGGCTGCCCGCCGACACTGTGGCTCGCCGAGGAGCGCCGAAACATCCAATCCGGGCAGCACCCGTCCGAGTGAGGCTGGACGCGACAGCACACCGGCAGCACTGAGGAGGTCCGATCCCCATGACCGAGAGCACTGGCGACACCCCGGCGCAGGGCGCGAGCGACGGCGGTTCCGCGCGAGCGAAGACCGCACCGCCGCCCCAGGTCTGGCCCACCCTGCGCGCCCGCGACGCCCGCGGGCTGATCCGCTTCCTCGTGGACGCGTTCGGCTTCGAGGAAACCGCGGTCTACGGCGAGGGCGACACCGTCGCGCACGCCGAACTGGCCTGGCCCGAGGGCGGCGGCATCATGCTCGGCTCGGTCCGCGAGGACCCGGACGGCACCTGGGCCAAGCGGCCCCCCGGCTCCTTCGGCGCCTACGTCGTCACCGCGGACCCCGACGCGCTGCACGCGCGCGCCAAGGCCGCGGGCGCCGAGATCACCGCCGAGCTGTTCGAGACGGACTACGGCTCCCGCGACTTCGCGGCCCGCGACATCGAGGGCAACCACTGGTACTTCGGCACCTATCCGGGCGAGCCGCGATAGGCCCGCGCGGCCTCAGTCGGCCAGCCGGAACTCCAGGTCCGTCTCCCACTTCGCGGTGTCGGGCTGCGAGCGCGGATCGGTGCGGTAGCTCTCCATCCGGCAGCCCCACCGGTCGCCCTCGGCCGTCGGCCTCATGTCCCAGCGCAGCCCCGCCGCCAACGCCCAGTCGAGCAGCAGCGCCGTGGCGCCGACGAGCCCGGCGGGGCTGCCGAGGTGCGTGTACGTCACGAAGCGGCCCGCGGGCAGCACGCCGGAGAACAGGTCGCCGTCGCGCACCACCGCCCCCGCGACGGGCACCCCCGCCTCGACCTCGAGCTGCCTCGCCATGTCGATGACGTTGTACTTGAGGAAGGGCGGCCCGGCGGGCTCCACGCCGAGCGCGGACAGCCGCCCGATGACTTCGGGGATGCGGTGGGCGATGGTGTCGACCGATTCCATGGTGACAAGGGCCCGGACGGCCGCGTACGGGCGAGCGGCGCGGTCGACGATCCGGGGCGGTATGTATCCGGTAGTGGTCATGCCCCGGTAGACCGGCCGCGGACCGCGAACTCATCGCGGGCGCCGTACGGGGTCCGCGAAAACCACTTGCGGGCCTTCGTAGCGTTGGCTCGTATGACGAACAGTGACGGCCTGCTCGCGGCCTATGACGAGCAGATGCGCGGCGCTCCGCCGAACCTCCCCGCCGGGGTCAGGTGCGAGTGGGACGGACCGGTCCTGCGGCTCAGCGGGCAGTACCGCGGCTTCGTGAGCACACCGCCCGACCTCGGGGTGGAGGGCGCGGAGCTCGACCGGCTGATCGCCCGCCAGCGCGACTTCTTCGCGGTGCGCGGGGAGGCCGTGGAGTGGAAGACGCGCGCGCACGACCGGCCCGCCGACCTGCCCGAGCGGCTGCTCGCGGCCGGCTTCGTGCCCGAGGAGCGGGAGACCGTCGTGATCGGGCGGGCCGAGGAGATGACGGCCGACCCCGTACTGCCGGACGGCGTCGTCCTGCGTCAGGTCACCGCCGACGCCGACCTGCGGCGGATCGCCGCCATGGAGTCGGCCGTGTGGGGCCAGGACTGGGGGTGGCTGGCCGACGACCTGGCCGGCCGGATCGCCGCCGCGCCTACCGAGGTCGTCGTCCTGGTCGCGGAGGCCGACGGCCAGGTCGTCTCGGCGGCCTGGCTGGTGGTCAGGACCGGCACCGACTTCGCCGGGCTGTGGGGCGGCTCGACACTGGAGGCGTGGCGCGGCCGGGGCATCTACCGCGCGCTGGTCGCCGCCCGCGCCAATGTCGCCGCCGCCCGGGGCATCCGCTACCTCCAGGTCGACGCCTCGGACGACAGCGCGCCGATCCTGCGGCGCCTCGGCTTCCACGCGGTGACGACCACGACGCCGTACATCTGGTCGCCCCCGGTCCGGACCTGAGAGCGGGGACGTGCCCGCGGTACGGACTCCCGTGCCGCGCCCGGCCACCGGTCTCTTTACGGTAGGGGTATGGAAGAGAGCACCGAGGACATCTCGCGGACCGCGGTCCAAGCGGCCCACGACCTGCGGGTGACGGTCAGCCGTCTGCTGCGCAGGCTGCGGGAGATCGCCGACACACAGGACCTGACCCCCTCCCAGACCTCGGTGCTCAGCAGGCTGGGCAAGGGCGAGGAGTCCACCGCCAGCGCGCTGGCCGCCGCGGAGGGGGTCCGCCCGCAGTCGATGGCCGTCGCGCTCGGGGCGCTCGAACAGCACGGGTTCATCGAGCGCCACCCCGATCCCCGCGACGGCCGCAGGCAGTTGATCGTGCTCACCGCCGCGGGCCGCGAGCGGGTCCAGGGCAACCGCGTGGCCCGCGAGGAGTGGCTGGCCCGCGCCTTCCAGGACCGCTACACGCCGCAGGAGCGCGAGACGGTCATCGAAGCGCTGGCCCTGATGGAACGCCTCACCCAGCCGTAGTCCGCGCGGCGGCCGTCCTCACGCGGGCCCTGTTCCGTCGGGCCCCGATCCGGCGGGCCCTTCCGGCGGCTCCTCGCGCTCGACCGCCGCGAGGGTGCGGCCGGTCAGGACCGAGCGGGCCCTGCGCGGATCCGGAGTGGTCCCGCGGCCCGGCGTGCTGTGCGCGTCCTTCTTCTTGACCAGCAGCCACGCCGGGTCCGCCGCGTCCCCCTGACCGCCGTCGGCGGCCTGGTGGATCCGGGTCAGCGCGTACGCGCCGAGCAGTTTCGTACCGCGCAGCTCGAAGGAGGCGTGGCCGCGCTCCAGGGCCCGCGCGAACGCCTCGGGACCGCCGTCCGTCAGCGGGTGGTAGGTGCCGTGGTCCCAGACGATGACGGGCCCCGCGCCGTACTGGCCGCCGGGGATCACGCCCTCGTACTCCCGGTACTCCAGCGGGTGGTCCTCGGTGGGCACCGCGAGCCGTTTGTCGCGCGGGTCGGTGGACGGCCCCCTCGGGACCGCCCAGGACTTCAGCACCCCGTCGACCTCCAGCCGGAAGTCGAAGTGCATCCGGGTCGCGTCATGGATCTGCACGACGAAGGACGGGTCGTCGCCGGGGGCCGCCGTACCGCCCTCGGGCTCGTCGGTGCGGTCGAAGCGCCGCATGCCGCGGTACTTCGCCAGCCGGTCCCGCTCCTGGCCCGTACCCCGGTCGGCGCCCTGGCCCGCTTCCTTGTCGTCGCCCGAGCCCGTGCCCGTCCTCGCGTTGCTGTTCGCGTCGGTGTCGGCGTCCGCCACGACGGCTCCTCTCCGTACGGCCCGCTTCTGCCATCATCGGGCAGCCGGAGCGACCCGGCCCGGCCGGAGCGCTCCGCACGGGTGGCTGCCGGCCGCCGGAAGAGGCAGGCTCGACAGTGGGGCCACGGGAAGCGCACGGCCCCGGCCACCGTTGCACGGCAGGAAGACGTACGCAGACGCACACCAACAAGTGTGGAGACATCGCATGAGCGGATCGGCGGACATCGGCGTCACCGGGCTGGCAGTGATGGGCAGCAATCTCGCCCGGAACTTCGCCCGCCACGGCTTCACCGTGGCCTTGCACAACCGCACCACCGCCAAGACGAACGCCCTGGTGGAGCAGTTCGGCGACGAGGGCACCTTCATCGCCGCGCAGTCCGCGCAGGAGTTCGTCGCGGCCCTGGAACGGCCGCGGCGGCTGGTCATCATGGTCAAGGCCGGTGAGGCCACCGACGCGGTGATCCAGGAATTCGCGCCGCTGCTGGAGTCGGGCGACGTGATCATCGACGGCGGCAACGCGCACTTCGCCGACACCCGCCGCCGCGAGAAGGAACTGCGCGAGCAGGGCATCCACTTCGTCGGCACCGGTATCTCCGGCGGCGAGGAGGGCGCGCTCAACGGCCCGTCGATCATGCCCGGCGGGTCCGCCGAGTCCTACGAGTCGCTCGGCCCGCTGCTGGAGCGGATCGCCGCCAAGGCCGAGGACGGCACGCCCTGCACGACGCACATCGGCCCCGACGGCGCCGGCCACTTCGTGAAGATGGTGCACAACGGCATCGAGTACGCCGACATGCAGCTCATCGCCGAGGCGTACCACCTGCTGCGCGAGGTCGCCGGTTACTCGCCCGAGCAGATCGCCGAGACCTTCAAGACCTGGAACACCGGGCGCCTGGACTCGTACCTGATCGAGATCACCGCGCAGGTGCTCGCGCACACCGACGCGGCCACCGGCAAGCCCTTCGTGGACGTCGTCGCCGACCAGGCGGAGCAGAAGGGCACCGGCCGCTGGACCGTACAGATCGCCCTCGACCTGGGCGTTCCCGTCTCCGGCATCGCCGAGGCGGTCTTCGCCCGCTCCCTGTCGGGCCACGGCGAGCTGCGGGCCGCCTCCCGCGACCTGCCGGGCCCCTCGGGTGTGGTACTCGGCGAGGCCGAGGCCGCCGCCTTCGCCGACCGCGTGGAGCAGGCGCTGTACGCGTCCAAGATCGTGTCGTACACCCAGGGATTCCACCAGATCCAGGCGGGCAGCCAGACCTACGACTGGGACATCGACTTGGGCGCGGTCGCGTCGATCTGGCGCGGCGGCTGCATCATCAGGGCCGCCTTCCTCGACCGGATCAAGGAGGCGTACGACAGCCGTCCCGACCTGCCGAGCCTGCTGTCCGACAAGCAGTTCGCCGAGGAGATCGGCGCGGCGCAGGACGACTGGCGGTCGGTCGTGGCGACCGCGGTGGGCCACGGCGTGCCCACGCCCGGTTTCTCCGCGGCGCTGGCGTACTACGACGCGCTGCGCGCCGAGCGGCTGCCCGCTGCGCTCACGCAGGGTCAGCGCGACTTCTTCGGCGCGCACACCTACCGGCGCACCGACCGCGAGGGCTCTTTCCACACGTTGTGGGGCGGCGACCGCTCGGAGGTGAGCACGGATTGACCCGACTGCCACGTGCGTGTGGCGCGTGGACCGGGGCACAAGGAAAGTGAACGGGTACAGCACGTCACCAGGAGGACTCGTCATGATCAAGCCCGCTGATCTCCGCGAATGGCGCGACCACGACGTGGTCGACGCAGAGGGACACAAGATCGGCTCCCTCGAAGCGGTGTATGTGGACACCGGCACGGACGAGCCGCTGATGGTCACGGTCCAGATCGGCCTGCCCACCAGGCACCGGCTCACCTTCACGCCCGTCACGGACGTGATCGTGGGCCCCGGATGGGTGAAGGTCCCGTACGACAAGGCATTGGTGAAGTCGGCCCCCTCGATCGGCACGGACGACGTCCTGCCCGTCGAGGACGAGGAGGCGATCTTCCAGCACTACGGTCTGCCGTACAAGCCGACCGGCGACGGCGTGCGCCTGCTCGCCCGACGCTGACGGCGCGTTCGCTGACAGCGCGCGAGCACTGACGGGCACACCCGTTCCCGCACCACCGCCCGTGAGAGAACAACCGAGTGGGGTGCGGGCGCCGCCCCCCCGCCCGGCCCCCCCCCCGGTCCCCCCCCGGCCCAACCCGGCCCGGGGTTTGGGGGGGGCGGGGCCCCGGCCGGGGGGGGGGGC
>NZ_JBIUXT010000007.1:442086-462831 GCF_044744145.1 Streptomyces sp. NPDC087422
TGCGGGGGCGTTCTCTTCCCGCGGCCGACCACTCCCGGCAACCCCGGTCCCCCCCCCCCCCCCGTTTACAAAACACCGGGGGGGGGCCGGCCGGCGCCCCCGCGCCCGCACCCCACCGCGTTCCCCGGACGGCCCTAGCCGGGCCGCTGATTGCGGCGGCGCGGCGCCCGGCCCGGGGGCTGCGAGGGCTGCGGGCGGTGCTCGATCTCCGGCAGGTCGCGGCTGACCGGGTGCTCCGCGGTCAGCATGAAGGACTTCTCGTAGTGCAGGACCTCGATCGGCTCGCCCTCCGCGAGGGTGTACGTGGCCTTGCTCCTGGTGACCTCGACGTGCAGCCGGCGCCCGCGGAAGGCCAGCCGGAAGGCGATCCGGCTGAGCGCGTCGGGCAGCCGGGGCGCGAAGCGGATCGGGTCGCCGTCGAAGAGCCGCATCCCGCCGAGCCCCGACACCAGCGCCGTCCACGTACCGGCGAGCGCCGCGATGTGCAGGCCGTCGCGCGAGTTGTTCTCCAGGTCGCCGAGGTCGATCAGCGCCGACTCGCCGAGGTAGTCGTAGGCCAGTTGGAGATGGCCGACCTCGGCGGCGATGATCGACTGGCAGTACGCCGACAGCGAGGAGTCGCGGACGGTCAGCGGCTCGTAGTACGCGAAGTTCCGTACCTTCTGGGCGTGTTCGAAGGCGTCTCCGCGCAGGAACATCGCCAGCACCAGGTCGGCCTGCTTGACCACCTGCTTGCGGTACAGGTCGAAGTAGGCGTAGTTGAGCAGCAGCGGATAGTGCGCCGGATCGGTCTCGGCGAAGTTCCACACCTGGTGCCGGGTGAAGCCCTTGGACTGCTCGTGGACCCCCAGCTCCTCGTTGTACGGCAGGGACATCGCCGCCGCCGCGTCCCGCCAGGCCGCCGTCTCCTCGTCGGTGACGCCCAACTCGGCGGCCCGGCGCGGATGGCGCTCGGCGGCGTCCGCCGCCGCGACGAGATTCGCCTGCGCCATCAGGTTGGTGTACGCGTTGTCGTCGCTGATCGCGCTGTACTCGTCGGGCCCGGTCACGCCGTCGATGTGGAAGGCCCCCGCGTGGTCGTGATGACCCAGGGACCGCCACAACCTGGCGGTTTCCGCGAGGAGTTCGAGGCCGATGTTCTCCTCGAAGTCCCGGTCGCCGGTGGTCGTCACATAGCGCACCACCGCGTCGGCGATGTCGGCGTTGATGTGGAAGGCCGCCGTGCCCGCGGGCCAGTACCCCGACGCCTCGGCGCCGTTGATCGTCCGCCACGGGAACGCGGCACCGGCCAGGCCCAGTTGATGGGCGCGCTCCTGGGCCGCAGGCAGCGTGTTGTGGCGCCAGCGCAGCACCTCCGAGGTCGCGCGCGGCGCGGTGAAGGTCAGCACGGGCAGCACGGCCGTCTCGGCGTCCCAGAAGGTGTGACCGTCGTAGCCGGAGCCGGTCAAGCCCTTGGCGGGGATCGCCCGTTCCTCGGCCCGCGCACCGGCCTGCAGCACGTGGAAGAGCCCGAAGCGCACCGCCTGCTGGATCTCGGTGTCGCCGTCGACCTCCACGTCCGCCCGGTCCCAGAAGTCGTCCAGGTAGGCGCGCTGCTGCTCCAGCAGGCCGTCCCACCCGGTGTCGCGGGCGCCGACCAGCGCCGCGTCCGCCTGGTCGCGCAGCGCGGGCAGCGACCGGGTCGCCGACCAGCCGTACGCGACGAATTTCTCCAGCCGCAGCCGCTGTCCGGACTCCAGTACGGAGGTGATGGTGAGCCTGCTGACGTCGTCGTCGGACTCCGAGGAGACCTTCGTGGTCGCCTCGGGGCCGTCCACGCGGTGATCGGCGGCGGCGGCCAGCCGCAGTCCGCTGCGGGCCGTGGAGTGCACCAGCCGGAGCCGGGTGCCGGACGCGAAGTTCTCCTCCGGCACCAGCGGGTTCTCCAGCGCGGCGGCCCGCCGCGGGTCGCCCTCGCTGCGCGGCACCTCCTCGTTGGCCACCAGTTCCGACTGCACGACCACCCGCAGGCTGCCGTCCAGCGGCTCCACCTCGTACGCGACGGCGGCCACCGCGCGCTGCGTGAAGGACACCATGCGCGTCGAACGCACCCGCACCGCGCGGCCCGCGGGGGAGACCCACTCGCACACCCGGTGCAACACCCCGGCCCGCAGGTCCAGTTCACGCTCGTGCGAACGGATCGTGCCGTACCGCAGGTCGAACGGCTCGTCGTCCACCAGCAGCCGGATGATCTTGCCGTTGGTGACGTTGATGACGGTCTGCCCGGACTCCGGGTCGCCGTAGGCCGCTTCGGCGTACGGCAGCGGGTGCGTCTCGTGCAGCCCGTTGAGGTACGAGCCGGGCAGGCCGTTCGGCTCGCCCTCGTCGAGGTTGCCGCGCCAGCCGATGTGCCCGTTGGAGACGGCGAAGACGGACTCGCTCTGCGGCAGCACGTCCAGATTCAGTTCGGACTCGCGCAGGCTCCAGGGGGCGACCTCATAGGCGGGGTCGGTGATCACGCGGTCACTCCGATCAGGTCGGCGAGGTCCTTCACGACGGTGTCGGCGCCGTGCTCGCGCAGCGCGTCGGTCTGTCCGACCCGGTCCACGCCGACGACGAAGCCGAAGTGCCCGGAGCGGCCCGCGTCCATGCCGACCAGCGCGTCCTCGAAGACCGCCGCGCGGGCGGCGTCGAAGCCCAGCTCCTCGGCCGCGGCCAGGAAGGTGTCCGGGTGCGGCTTGCCCGGCAGATGCCGCTCCTTGGCGACAACACCGTCCACCCGTACGTCCAGCAGGTGCTCGATGCCCGCGGAGACCAGCACGTCACGGCAGTTGGCGCTGGACGACACCACCGCCGTGCGCAGGCCCGCCGCCCGTACCGCCTCCAGGTAGCGCACCGAGCCGGGGTAGGGGCGTACGCCTTCGGTGCGGATCTTCTCCAGCACGACGTCGTTCTTGCGGTTGCCGAGGCCGTTGACGGTCTGC
This sequence comes from Streptomyces sp. NPDC087422, assembly GCF_044744145.1. Taxonomy (NCBI): domain Bacteria; kingdom Bacillati; phylum Actinomycetota; class Actinomycetes; order Kitasatosporales; family Streptomycetaceae; genus Streptomyces; species Streptomyces sp. NPDC087422. Next base: position 445,050 of record NZ_JBIUXT010000007.1, read on the forward strand.
CGGTCCGGTGGGTCGCCGTCCTCGCCCTCGGGCAGTTCGATGCCGCGGGCCCGGAGGAAGGTGCGCACGCCGTCGGCGCGCGGACGTCCGTCCACGTACGCGTCGTAGTCCGCCTTCGCGTCGAAGGGGCGGAAACCCTCGCCGTCCCTGTCCCGCAGGAAGTCGTCGAAGGTCTCCTTCCACGCGGCCGCGTGCACCAGCGCGGTCGGCGTCAGCACGCCGTCCAGGTCGAAGAGGCACGCTCGTACGCCATGGGGCAGTCCGATCTCCGTCATGCCGCACAGGTTCCCACTGATACCCGACACCATGCCGACCAGGGGGTGAAGACCCCCGTGTCGCCGAACGCCGGGCGAGCGGGAGGCGCGAGGTCCGCGACCCCGCCCGCGTCGCGCGTGTCGTGCGCCGGGTCCGGGTGCCGGGTCCGGGTGCCGCCCGGCGTGTCGTGCGCCGGGTCAGCCGGACACGGGGAGCCTGCGGACCTTCACGGCGTTGTCGGTACGCGTGGTCGGGCGCCCGTCGGGGTCGTTCTGGATCCGCTCGTGCTCCGCGCAGAGCAGCACCTCCCACGCGCCGTCCGGCAGTTCGAGGCAGGCCAGCACCTCCTGCGGCGAGGGCAGATGCACCTCGGGGTGCGGGTTCTTCTCCCAGGCGGGGATGCCCGAGTGGCCGACGACGAGCAGGACGCCGCCGGGCGCGACGGCCGCCGCCGCTGTCCGCAGGATCTCCTCGCGCGGCATCTCGCCCAGGGTGTGCAGGAATTGGGCCGAGACGAGGTCGAACGCGCCCTCGGGGAAGGACACGCCGAGGTCGTGCCGCTGCCAGTCGATCCGGTCGCCGACGCCCGCCTCCTCGGCGTGCCGCGCCGCGCGGTCGAGCGCGACCCCCGAGATGTCGGTGGCGGTGACCCGCCAGCCCTGCCGGGCGAGCCAGATCGCGTCGCCGCCCTCGCCGGAGCCCAGGTCGAGCGCCCTGCCGGGTGACAGCCCGGCCACCTCGCGGACCAGGACCGTATTGGGATCGCCGCTCCAGATCCGCTCGCTCCCGGAGTAGCGGGCGTTCCAGAACTCCTCGCCCTGGAGTTCCTCGGTCGCCGGAGTGTTGTCGGTCATCGGCCTGTCCTTGCCCTTCGTGAGTTTTGTGATCTTCGTGGAGCGCGCCCGCACGGGCGTGTCGCCGTCGTCCGCGCGGTGGCGTCGGCGCGCCGTTCCCGTACGGGTCGGTGCCGTCCCGTACCGCTGGAAGCCGTCCTCGTACCGCTCGGTGCCGTCCTCGTACCACTGGGAGCCGCGCACCCTACGCGGTCGGCGCGGCGCCCGCCGAAGCGCGGCGCGCGGCCACCGCGGCCAGCGTCTCCTGCTCGGTCAGATCCGCGTTGATCGCCGCGGCGGCCCTGACACCCGCCGTGGCGCCGCCGATGAGGATCTCGACAGGTGAGGCCACATTGCCCGCGACCCAGACGCCCGGCACGGCGGTGGCGCCGGTCGGATCGGCCTCGACCCGGGTGCCGATCGGCACCCCGCCGATCTCCTGCTCGACCGTGGTCAGACCGAGGTCCGCCAGCAGATCCGTCCTGGCGTCCAGGCGGGTGGACACCACCAGCGCCTGGCAGGGGATCACCCGGCCACCGGCCAGTGTCATACCGGTGAGCCGGTCGTCGGTCACCTCCACGGCGGCCACCTCGCCCTCGACCACGGCGATCCCGCGGGCGGCCAGCCGCTCGTACTGCTCGTCGTCCGGCTCGGGCGCGGTGTGCACGAAGAGGGTGACGTCCTGGCTCCACTGCCGCCACATCAGCGCCTGGTGCACCGCGAGCGGGCCGGTGCCCAGCACGCCGATCGCCTGGCCGCGCACCTCCCAGCCGTGGCAGTACGGGCAGTGCAGCACCTCGCGCCCCCACCGCCCGGCCAGCCCCTGCACCTCGGGCAGCCCGTCCACCAGGCCGGTCGCCAGCAGCAGCCGCTCGGCGCGGACCGCTGAGCCGTCGTCCAGCCCGACACGGAAACCGCCGCCGTCGAGCCGCGCGGCCGAGACGGCCCGGCCCTCGGCGGTCTCACCGCCGTAGCGGGCCACCTCCTCCCGGCCGGTGGCCAGCAGCTCCGCGGGCGTCGCGCCCTCGCGGCCCAGATAGTTGTGGATGCCGTCGGCGGGCGCGTTGCGCGGCTCGCCCGCGTCGATCACCAGCACCGAGCGGCGCGCCCGGCCCAGCGTCAGGGCCGCGCTCAGCCCGGCCGCCCCGCCGCCGACCACCACGACGTCGAAGCCCCGCTCGTCGGCCGCCTCCGGACGCGCCGCCGCCTGCCCGTATCCGTTCCCGCTCACCTTGTCGGTCATGGTGACCACCTCCGAGCACGGAGCATCGGACACCTGGCGTGCGGGCGGCAAACATTGTTGCCGGAACAGCAATATTGATCCGGGTCGGCCGGGGTACCCGTGGACAAGGGGACCACGACGCGAGGAGACGGCATGGAGTACACCCGGCTGGGCACGACGGGCCTGAAGGTGTCACGGATCGCCCTGGGGATGATGAGCTACGGCGACCCGGCCAACCGGGCGTGGATGCTCGACGAGGAAGCGTCCGAGCCTCTGGTGCGGCGGGCCGTCGAAGGCGGTGTGACGTTCTTCGACACCGCCGACATGTACTCGCTCGGCCGCAGCGAGGAGATCACCGGACGGCTGCTGAGCAAGCTCTTCGCCCACCGCGACGACTACGTGCTCGCCACCAAGGTCTGCCTGCCGATGGGACCGGGCCCCAACGACGGAGGGCTGTCCCGCAAGCACATCCTGGCGGGCATCGACGCCTCACTGCGCCGGCTCGGCACCGACCACGTGGACCTCTACCAGATCCACCGCTGGGACTACGAGACCCCCATCGAGGAGACGATGGAGGCGCTCGCCGACGTCGTCCGCTCGGGCAAGGCCCGCTACATCGGCGCGTCCAGCATGTTCGCGTACCAGTTCGCCACCGCCCAGTACACGGCGAAGGCGGCGGGACAGCCGCGCTTCGTGTCGATGCAGAACCACTACAACCTCGTCTACCGCGAGGAGGAGCGGGAGATGATCCCGCTCTGCCGGGAGCAGGGCGTCGGCGCCATCCCCTGGAGCCCGCTGGCCCGCGGCCTGCTCGCCGGATCACGCGGCAGGGACGGCGAGCGCAGGACCGTACGCTCCGGCAGCGACGCCTACGCCGACGAGCTGTACACCGAGGCCGACTTCGACGTGGTCGACGCCGTCCGCTCCGTCGCGGACGAACGCGGCGTGCCCATGGCCCGGATCGCGCTCGCCTGGCTGCTCAGCCGACCGGCCGTGACCGCCCCCATCGTCGGCGCCACCAAGCTCGCCCACGTGGACGACGCCGTCGGCGCGGTCGAGGTGACCCTCACCGACGACGAGATCGCCCGTCTCGAAGCGCCTTACGTCCCGCACACGATCCGCGGCCACCGGTGACGTCCGTCGGCCGTGCGCGGGCCACGGCCACGGGACCGCACGCGGTCCCGGAGCGGGCCGGTGCCTGAGGTCAGCGCGCGGTCTCCGGCTGCGACGGCTCGGGGGAGACCCGCGCGGCCGGGGCGGGGCGACCGCCGGAGCGGCGGAAGAAGAAGTACAGCGTGGGCACGAGGTAGACGCCCCAGGCGCAGACCTGGAGCACCGTCGGGTCCGGCTGGAAGTTGAAGACGCCCTTGAGCAGGGTGCCGTACCAGCTGTCCGGCGGGATCGTGGAGCTGATGTCGAAGGCCAGGCTGTTCAGGCCGCCGATCCAGCCCGCCTCCTGGAGGTCGTGCAGACCGTACGCGAGCACACCGGCCGCGACCACGACCAGCATGGCACCGGTCCAGGTGAAGAACTTCGCCAGATTGATCCGCACCGCGCCCCGGTAGAACAGCCAGCCCAGGATCACGGCGGTGACCAGACCGAGCATGGCGCCGATCAGCGGACGGACGCCGTCGTCGCTCGACTGCACGGCCGTCCACACGAACAGCGCCGTCTCCAGGCCCTCGCGGCCGACGGACAGGAAGGCCGTGACGACCAGCGCGGTCGTGCCCATCGCGAGCGCGGCGTCCAGCTTGCCGTGCAGCTCGGCCTTCAGATGCCGCGCGGTGCGGCGCATCCAGAACACCATCCAGGTGACCAGCGCGACCGCGATGATGGACAGCGAACCGCCCAGCGCCTCCTGGGCCTTGAAGGTCAGCTCCGACGAACCGAACTGGAGCAGCGCGCCGAAGCCGAAGCTCAGCAGCACGGCGGCGCCGATGCCGGTCCAGACCGGCGGCAGGCTCTCGCGCCGCTCCGACTTGACCAGGTAGGCGATCAGGATGCAGACGATCAGGCTGGCTTCCAGGCCCTCTCGCAGGCCGATCAGATAGTTGGCGAACACGGCGGTACTCCAGGGGCCGGGACGGGTGGGACGCTGGTCGGGGGGAGGGGCGGGGTCAGCCGAGCAGGGACTGCCCCCACCATTCGCCGGATTTCCGGACGCCCGGCGGGCAGGCGAAGTGCGCGGAACCGACGTGCTGGATGTACTCGTTGAGCGCGTCGCTCGCGGCGAGCCGCCGCTGCAACGGGACGAACGCCTTACGGGTGTCGCGCTGGTACGCGAGGAAGAACAGACCCGCGTCCAGCCGCCCCAGACCGTCCGAGCCGTCGGTGAAGGAGAAGCCGCGGCGCAGGATCATCTGCCCGGCGTTGCTGTCCGGATGGGCCAGGCGTACATGCGCGTCCTTCGGCATCAGCCCGAGGTCGGGCGTGTCGCGCTCGCGCTGCTTGCCGTACGGCGCGCCCTCGCCCTTGGTGCGGCCGAACACGTCCTCCTGCGCCTGGAGGCCCTCGCGGTCCCAGGTCTCGATGTGCATACGGATCCGGCGCGCGACCAGGTACGAGCCGCCGGTCATCCAGTCGGGACCGTCCCCCGGCCCCGCCCACACATGGCCGTCCAGCGTCGATGTGTCGGTGCCCGACACATTGTGCGTGCCGTCCTTGAAGCCCATCAGATTGCGCGGCGTCTGCGCGTCCGGCGTCGTCGAGGACGTCTTGCCGAAGCCGAGCTGCGACCAGCGCACCGACACCTTGCCCATGCCGATCCTGGCGAGATTGCGGATCGCGTGCACCGCGACCTGCGGATCGTCCGCGCACGCCTGGACGCACAGGTCGCCGCCGCTGCGGGCCGGGTCGAGATTGTCGCCGGGGAAGTGCGGCAGGTCGATCAGCGCCGCAGGGCGCCGGGCACGCAGACCGAACCGGTCGGTGCGCGTGCCGTCCTCGGCGACCTGCTCGAACAGACTCGGGCCGAAGCCGACCGTGAGGGTCAGCCGGGAGGCGGGCAGGCCCAGCGCCTCACCGGTGTCGTCCGGCGGCGCCTCGGCCGCCCCGTCCACCGCGCCCGTGCCGACCTCGCGTCCCGCCGTCATCGCGGCGGCGGCGCTCGTCCACTCCTTGAGCAGCGCGGCCAGTTCCGCCTTGTCGTCGGTGAGGACGTCGAACGCCGCGAAGTGCAGCCGGTCCTGAACGGGGGTGGCGATGCCCGCCTGGTGCTCACCGTAGAAGGGGACGGAGCCGTCGGAGGACGCGGAGCCGCCGTTCGTACTGCTGGTCACCGCCGCCGCGACCGAGCCGCCGCCCGCCGCGCCGAGGGCGAGTCCGGCACCGGCCCAACCCATGACCGCGCGGCGGCTGAGCGCCCGGTGGGTACGGTCGTCCGCGGATGTGTCGGTGTTCGTGCTCGTGTCGGTATCCGTGCTCGTGTCCGCGGTCGTGCCCTGTGGGGCGGTCGAGGCGGGCTCGGCGACCTCGGGGTCTGCGGGGGTGGACTCGGTGCCGCCGGTACCGGCTGCTTCGTCCATGAACGGTGGCCCTTCTATCGGTTCTGCGTCGTGCGTACCGCAGCCGTGACCCTCCCTGTGCGGGAGTGCCACGGCTCGGTGAGCTGCGGTTTCGGCGCCCGGGCAGCCGGGCGCCGAGGGTTACTTGGCGGGTGCGACAGCCGCGGCGAGCTTGGACAGGGGCTCGGCGAGCGAGTTGACCGCGTCGGAGAACGCCTTGCGCTCCTTCTCGGTGACCTTGTCGTACGAGACGAAGCCGTCGCCCTGCCGGTACTTGTCCAGCAGCGTCTGGATGTCGGCGAATTCGGTGTCCAGGGTCTTGGACAGCGCCGGGTCCTTCTCGGCGGCGACCGGCTTCAGCAGCTCGTACGCCTTGCGGGCGCCCGCCACGTTCGCGTCGAAGTCCGACAGGTCGGTGTGGCTGTAGCGGTCCTCCTCACCGGTGACCTTGCCGGTGGCGACCTCGTCCAGCAGCTCCTTGGCGCCGTTGGCCATGCTGGTCGGCGTGATGTCGGCGGTGCCGACCCGCTTCTGCCAGTCCTTGAGGTCGGCCACCAGCGCGTCGGCGAGGGTGCTGTCCTCGGGGGTCAGCTTGCCGTCGGCCCACAGCGCCTTCTCCAGCCGGTGCCAGCCGGTCCACTTCTGGCCGTCCTCCAGACCGTCCTCGCGGGTGTCGGTCTTCGGGTCGATGTCACCGAAGCTCTCGGCGACCGGCTCGGTGCGCTCCCAGCCGACCCGCGACGGGGCGAAGGCGGCCTTGGCCGCGGCCACGTCACCGGCCTTGATCGCGTCGGCGAACTTCTGCACCAGCGGGATCGTCAGGTCGGCCTGCTCCTGCGCGTACTTGCGGTACGAGGCGACGGCCTCGTCGAGCCGCGGGTCACCGGGCTTGGGCGCGTTGGCGCCGGTCACGGTGATCTTCTGCCGGATGCCGTCGCCCTTCATGCCCGGCTTGCAGGCCACCTCGTACGTGCCCGCCTTGATCTGCGCGGTGATGGTGGCGCTGGTGCCGGGGCCGATGTTCTCCCGTTCGGTGACGATGCGGTCGCCCGGCGCGTAGACGTAGACCTCGGTGACCTTGGAGCCCTTGTTGTGCACGTCCAGGCTGACGGAACCGGCGGGGAACTCCGTGCGCGAGACCTTGCAGGAGCTGTCGGCCGCGTCCACCCGTATCGCGCCGTCGGACGAGGCGTCGTTCTTCTTCGCGCAGCCGGTGACGGCGGCCGTGCCGAGGACGACCAGGGAGAGCAGGGCGACAGCGGAGGCTCTGGGCACGGCAGGCATGGGTCAACAACTCCACGGGCGGGAAAGGGGCGAAGACGACGACGGGTGCGCAGGCAGGGAAAAACACACGGTTTGCCTTAGGCAAGGCAAACCTTAGTGAAAAGCCTGTGACGTGTCCATGTGATCAGCGTCGCTCCCCGACAGGCCGGCGGACCGACTGACCGACCGGCGGGCCGACCTGGCCGACGGGCTGGCCGACCGATCCGGGCCCGGTCCTCCGCGGCTCAGGCCCGGTATTCGGTCAGGTCGATCGCGTGCACCCGCACCGGGCGGCCGGACACCGGGTGGGTCGTCGTGCGGTCCGGGACCATGCCGAGCTTGCGCATCACGTTCTCGGAGGCGTCGTTGCCGAGCTGCGCGATGCTGATCACGCGGTCGAGGCCGCGGTCCTGGAGGGCGAACTCCAAGGTGGCGTGAGCGGCCTCCGACGCGTAACCCTGCCCCCAGAACTGGCGGCCGAGCCGCCAGCCGATCTCCACCGCGGGCAGTACCTCGGGCAGGAACGTGGGCACGGACAGCCCCGTGAACCCGGCCAGTTCGCCCGAGGCGAGGAGTTCGACGGCGAAGAGGCCGAAGCCCTCGTCGTCCCACTCCTCCTCCCACCGCTCGATGGACTCCGCGGTCTGCTCCAGGTCGCGGGGCAGCCCGTCGCCGATGTAGCGCATGACCTCCGGGTCGGCGTTGATCTCGGCCATCGGCGCGATGTCGTCCTCGCGCCAGCGGCGCAGGACCAGGCGGGGCGTGCGGATCTCGGTCATGGCCCCATCCTGTCGAAGTCCGCGGCCGGGTCACAATCGGCTTCCCCGGCGGACACGGCCGCGGCGCCCGCAGGGCTCAGGGCACCACCTGGATCTTCCGGCCCTTGCCGGCCTTGAACCGCTCGAGCGCCGACGCGTAGTCGACCAGCGGCAGCCGGTCGCTGATGAAGACCTCCGGGTCGAGCACCCCGCCCGCGAACAGCTCGGCGGCCCGCTCGTAGCTGTGCAGGACGGCCATCGAGCCGGTGATGGTGATCTCCTGGTTGTAGATGCGGTACGGCTCGATCGTCGCGCGCGCGGCGTAGTCGGCCACGCCGAACTGGAGGAAGGTGCCGCCCTTGCCGACCCGGTCCAGCGCGTCCTGGATGGCCTGCGCGTTGCCGGTCGCGTCGATCACGACGTCCCAGCCGCGCGGGCGGGCGATCTCGTCCGCGTTGGTCGCCACCTGCGAGCAGCCCAGCGCCGTGGCCGTGGTCAGCCGCTCCTCGTTGATGTCGACGACGTCGACGGTCGCGGCGCCGGTCCGCTTGGCCAGCTCCAGCATCATCAGGCCCATGGTGCCGGAGCCGTAGATCAATACGTGGCTGGCCAGTTGGCTGCGCAGGATGTCGTAGCCGCGTACGGCGCAGGACAGCGGTTCGATCAGCGCCGCGTCCACCGTCCGTATGTGCTCGGGGAGTTTGACGCAGTTGGCGACCGGGGCGACGGCGAATTCGGCGGCGCCGCCGGGGACGGTCACGCCGATCGCGGCCCACCGCTCGCACAGATTGCTCCGCCCGATCCGGCAGTAGTGGCACTCGTGGCAGTACAGCGACGGGTCGACCGCCACCTGGTCGCCCACGGCCAGCTCGCGGACCTCGGAGCCCACGGCGACGATCTCACCGGCGAATTCGTGCCCCGGCACGATCGGCAGGGTCGGGGCGAACTCGCCCTGGAGGATGTGCAGATCGGTGCCGCACAGACCGCAGGCCGCGACCTGGACCACGACGTCCCGGGGGCCGGGCGCCGGGTCGTCGACGGTCTCGATGCCGACGACACCGGGGGAGCTGATGACGGCTGCTTTCACTTGACGGCTCCAAGAGAGAGGCCCTGGACGAGCTTGTCCTGGGCGGCGAATCCGGCGGCCAGTACCGGCAGGGATATACAGACGGCGGCGGCGCACACCTTGGCGAGGAACAGGCCCTGGCTGGTGACGAATCCGGTGAGGAACACCGGCGCGGTACCGGCCACCACACCGGTCAGCACCCGCGCGAAGAGCAGTTCGTTCCAACTGAAGATGAACGAGATCAGCGCGGTCGCGGCGATCCCCGGGGTGACGACCGGGGCGATGATCCGTACCAGGATGGTCGGCAGGCCCGCGCCGTCGATCGAGGCGGCCTCCAGGATCTCCACCGGGACCTCGGCGAGGAACGAGCGCATCATCCACACCGCGATCGGCAGATTCATCGAGGTGTAGAGCAGGATCAGCAGCCAGATGTTGTCCAGCAGACCGGCGTTCTTCGCGATCAGATAGACCGGCAGCAGGCCCGCGACGGCGGGCAGCATCTTGGTCGACAGGAAGAAGAACATCACGTCGGTCCACTTGCGCACCGGCTTGATCGACAGCGCGTAGGCGGCGGGGAAGGACAGCACCAGTACGAGGGCGGTGGAAACCGCCGCCGCTGTCAGGGAGTTGACCAGCGGCGGCCACGGGCTGACGCCGGTGCCGGAGCCGAAGAACTCCCGGTAGCCGTGGAGCGTCAGCGACGCCCCGAGCTTCGGCGGGTTGGTCGCCGCGTCCTGCTCGCTGTGGAAGGAGGTGAGCACCATCCACGCGAAGGGCAGGAAGAAGACGATCCCGCACAGCCAGGCCAGCAGGCCGAGCAGTGAGCGGTTGCGCCGCTCCTTGCGGGCGGCGGGTGCCGTACGGCGGCGGGCGGTGGTCACGGAGACGGTAGCCATCACCGGGTCTCCTCTCGGAACAGCGACGAGACGGTGCGCAGCGCGAAGGTGGCCACGATGATCGACAGGATGACCACGATGACGCCCGCGGCGGACGCCTGCCCGTAGTCGTGCGCCTGGTAGAAGGTCGTGTAGACGGTGTAGGGGAGGTTGGCGGTGCCGAGACCGCCGGAGGTGATGGTGAACACGGCGTCGAAGTTCTGCACCACGTACACCGACCCGAGCAGGGCCGCCAGTTCGAGATAGCGGCGCAGGTACGGGAAGGTCAGATAGCGGAAGATCTGCCAGGTGCCCGCGCCGTCCACTCGCGCCGCCTCGGCGATGTCCATCGGCCGGCTCTGGAGCCCGGCGAGCAGGATCAGCATCATGAACGGCGTCCACTGCCACACCAGCGACGCCTCGACGGCCAGCAGCGGGTGGGTGGACAGCCAGTCCGGCTGCGGCGCGTTGTCGCTGCCGAACAGCTTCCACAGCCAGTTGAGCGAGCCGTTGATCAGGCCGTACGACGCGTTGTACAGCGCGTGCTTCCACAGCAGCGCGGACGCCACCGGTACCACCAGGAACGGCGTGATGAGCATGGTGCGCACGATGCCCCGGCCGAGGAACTTCCGGTCGAGCAGCAGCGCGAGGCCGAGGCCGAGCAGCAGGCTGACCAGGACCACGGAGACGGTCAGCACGACCGTGGTGGTCAGGGCGTGGCGCAGTTGCGGGTCGGTGAACTCTTCCTTGTAGTTCTGGAGGCCGGCGAAACCGCGGTCACCGGGGTCGAGGGCGTTCCACCGCATGAACGAGATCACCAGGGTGCCGACGAACGGCAGTTGGGTGACCACGATCATGAAGACCAGGGCCGGCAGCAGCGGGGCCCGCCGGACCCAGGCGCCGGGGGACCGGCGCGCGGCGGGCGGCGCCGGCTCTTGCTCGGTCTGCGGCGCGCGGATGCGTCTGGTGAGGGATGGGGTGCTCATGGTGTCAGTCGTCTCTCTCCGCTTCGCGCCCCGGGCCCGCCGCCCGGCCCCGTCGTGCGGGGGGCCGGGGGCGGCCGGGACCGTCGGGTGGGGCGGTGGCGGTCAGTTGCCCGCGTACTTGTCGGCGACCTTCTCTGCGAGCTTCTGGCTCGCGGACAAGGCGCTCTTCACGCTGGTCTGGCCCGCGATGGCGGAGCTGATCTGCTGCGAGACCTGGGTGCCCAGATCGGTGAACTCGGGGATGCCGACGAACTGGATGCCGGGCGCGGGCCGCGGCTGGATGCCCGGGTTCGTCGGGTTGGCCGCCTCGAGCGCGGTCTCGGTGGCCTTGGCGAACGCCGAGGCGGAGGCGACGTAGTCCGGGTTCTGGTACGTGGAGGTGCGCTTGCCGGCCGGGACCCGCGACCAGCCCAGTTGCTTGCCGACCAGTTCCTCGTAGCCCTTGCCCGACGCCCACGAGATGAACTTCCAGGCGTCGTCCTGGTGCTTGCTGGCCTTCTGCAGGCCCCAGGCCCAGGTGTAGAGCCAGCCGGAGCTCTTGGTCTGGTCGACCGGAGCGGGCGCGTAGCCGAGCTTGCCCGCGACCGGTGAGTCCTTGGCCTCCAGCGAACCGGCCGCCGACGTCGCGTCGTACCACATGGCGACCTTGCCCTGCTCCAGGTCGTTGAGGCACTCGGTGAACCCGGCCTGCGGGGCTCCGGCCTCACCGTGGGCGCGCACCAGGTCCACGTAGAACTGCGTCGCCTTGGTGAAGGCGGGGCTGTTGACCTGGGCCTTCCAGTCCTTGTCGAACCAGGTGCCGCCCATGGTGTTGACCACGGTGGTCAGCGGGGCGATGACCTCGCCCCAGCCGGGCTGGCCGCGCAGGCAGATGCCCTTCATGCCGGACCGCGCGCCGTCGACCTTCGCGGCGAGGTCCGCGACCTGCGCCCAGGTCGGGTTGGCGGGCATCGTCAGGTTCTTCGCCGCGAAGACGTCCTTGCGGTACATCAGGAACGACGACTCGCCGTAGAAGGGCTCGGCGTAGATGTCGTTCTTGTACGTCAGCGACTGCTGGAGCGCGGGCAGGATGTCGCTCTGCGCGAAGGCCGTGTCGGACTTGGTGTGCGCGGTGAGCGGGGCGAGCCAGCCGTTCTTGGCGTAGATCGGCGTCTCGTAGTTGCTGATGGTCGCGACGTCGTACTGGCCGGCCTGGCTGGAGAAGTCCTGGGTGATCTTGTCCCGGACGTCGTTCTCGGGCAGCACCGTGAAATTGACCTTGATACCGGTGGACTTGGTGAAGTTGGCGGCGGTGAGCTTTTGAAGGTCCTCCATCTGCGGGTTGTTGACCATCAGTACGTTGATGGAGTGACCGCCGGAGCTTCCGCCGGAGCCGCCGGCGCCGGAACAGGCCGCGAGCAGGGTGCCGCAGACGGCGAGGGCGAGCGGGGGCAGCAGGCGGGGAAGGCTTCTCGTTCTCGGTGTCATGATTCGTCCCTTTCATGACCGGGGATGAGGGTGGGTGGAGCGGGAGTCGTGGTGCGGGAGGGCAGGGGGTAGCCCGGATCGGCGTACCGGGGAGGTGCGGAAGGCGGGGGAGCGCCGGGACTGCGGCGGGGCCTGCGGGGAGCTCGGAGATCGCGGGGGAGGTGGGGGGAGGGGAAGGGGGGAGCGGCGCGGGGCGGGCCCGCGGGTCAGACTCTGAAGACGCGGGGTCCCAGAAGTGCGTAGCGGTGCGCCTCGGCGCTGGACAGACCGGTGTCGGTGACGATCGCCTCGAAGTCGCCGACCTGGGCGAAGCGGCAGAAGCTGCTCGCGCCGAATTTGCTGTGGTGGCCCATGAAGATCCGGCGCCGGGAGACCTCCAGCGCCTTGGCCTTGACGTCGGCGACCACGGGATCCGGTGTGGTCAGGCCGAGTTCGCGGGAGATGCCGTTCGACCCGACGAAGGCCAGGTCGATGACGAAGCCCGCGAGCATGTCGCAGGCCCAGGAGCCGACGGTGGCCAGCGTCCGGGCCCGGACACGGCCACCGAGCAGCAGCACAGTGGTGTTGGCGGAGTCCGCGACGGCCGCCGCGGTGGTCAACGACGCGGTGACCACCGTCAGCGGCCGGTCGCTGGGCAGCAGCGCGGCGAGCAGTTGAGGGGTGTAGCCCTCGTCCACGAAGACGGTCTCCGCCTCGCCGAGCAGCTTGACCGCCTCGGCCGCGATCCGTCGCTTGTCGGCGACATGCAGCGTCACCCGCTGGGCGAGGTCGGTCTCGAACCCCGCGCCCTCGACGGGATAGGCGCCGCCGTACGTCCTGCGGACCAGACCGCGGCTCTCCAGTACGCCCAGATCGCGGCGGATGGTCTCCGGCGCCACCTTGAGATCGGCGGCCATCACGGTGACCTCGACCTGACCCTGGTGGCGCGCGAGCGCGAGGATCCGATGTTGGCGTTCTTGTGCTCTCACGGTCACCACCTGTCTCTTCGCCGGTCCGGGCAAGGCGTGCCCGGTTTTGCCCGTGGAAGAGTTATACCAACGCCACTTTGACAGGGACCGGCCCATAACGGACAACAAACTGCCCGGTGTTGCCCGGACCGGTCGGCAAGAGTGCCAGTTCAGAAGGTGTGTTGGCGATCAGGTGGTGTGGTGGTTGGCCATACGGCCCGTGGAAGTGCCCGTTTCGGACGACGGGCAGGCAACGGGCGGCCCGCGGGGCACGCGGCGTGCGCCGGACGTGCGAGCGGCGGGCGGCCGACGGGTGGTGGACCGCGGGCGGGCGGCGGCGCCCGGGACGGATCAGACGAGCGTGAGGACGCGCGGGCCCTGCTCGGTGATCGCGACGGTGTGCTCGATGTGCGCGGCGCGGCTCCCGTCGACCGTGCGCAGCGTCCAGCCGTCCGGGTCCGTACGGTATTCGTCGCGCCCGCCGGACATCAGCATCGGCTCGATCGCGAGGACGAGCCCGTGGCGGAGCGGGAAGCCGCGCCCCGGCCGCCCGCGGTTGGGCACGTGCGGGTCCTCGTGCATCTGGCGGCCGATGCCGTGGCCGCCGAAGTCGGTGGGCATGCCGCAGCGCGCCGTGCGCGCCACCGCGCCGACCGCGTGCGAGATGTCGCCGAGGCGGTGGCCGACGACGGCCGCCGCGATGCCCGCGTCCAGGGCGCGCTGGGTGGCGGCGATCAGCTCCACGTCCTCGGGCCGGGGCGTGCCCACGATGAAGCTGACCGCGGCGTCTCCCGCCCAGCCGTCGAGCACCGCGCCGCAGTCGATGCTCACCAGGTCGCCGTCGCGCAGCCGGTAGTCGGTGGGGATGCCGTGCACGAGCGCGTCGTTCACCGACGCGCAGATCACCGCGGGGAAGGGGGAGGGGGCGAAGGACGGCTGGTAGCCGAGGAAGGGGGACGTGGCGCCCGCCTTGTCCAGGACGGCGTGGGCCGCCGCGTCCAGGTCCCGAAGCGATACGCCGACGGCCGCCGCCTCCCGTGCGGCGGCGAGCGCCTGCGCCACGACGCGCCCCGCCTCGCGCATCGCGTCGAGCGCCGCGTCGGTCTTGATCTCCACCATGTGCTGTGACTCCTCGTCGTGCGGGCGGCCGGACTCCTTCCGGCCGCGGCCTCGCCCAATACTTATACCGGTATTAGTATCACGGGCATGGTGAGAACACCCCTGACCCCCGAGGAGCGCGCCCGCGGCGAACGCTTCGGCGCACTGCTCCGCGACGCCCGCGGCGACCGCAGCATGGTGGACGTGGCGGCGGCGGCCGGGGTCTCCGCGGAGACCCTGCGCAAGATCGAGACCGGCCGGGCCCCGACCCCGGCCTTCTTCACCGTGGTCGCCCTGGCGGCGGCGCTCGGCCTGTCCCTGGACGTGCTGGCCACGGCCTGCGCCCCGGAGGAGATCGGGGAGGCGGTGCGGGCACTGTCGGCGTGAGGGCGCGGGAGGTGCTGTGGGCGGGCGGTACGACGGGAGCCGGCCGGTCGTACGGCCTCAGGTACGGCGGGCGCGCCGCTCGCCGTGCCGAGCGGACACGCCCGGCGCCGTGGGGACCCGGCCGGACCGTGGCGGGACGGCCGTCAGGCCGGGGCCTCGGTGGGGTCGGCCGGCGCGGTGGCCGCTGCCTGCGCCGCGTGCGCGAGCAGTTCGTCCACCGACCACTGGTCGTACGCGTGCTCGCCGTACTTCGCCGCGACGATCCGGCCGTCCGGGGCGATCAGGAAGTCGGCGGGCAGACCGAGGCTGCCGCCGGTCGGCACGACCGGGGCCATACGGTTGCGGCGCCGGACCGTGCCCCACATCGAGCTGCCGACCGCGCGCGCGATGGCGGGCCAGACCCGCGGATCGGCCACCGCGCGGATCGAGGTCTCGACCCCGAACTCGCGGTAGAGCGTCTTGTCCGGGTCGCCCACCACGGCGAACGGCAACTCAGCCTCGTACTTGAGCAGTTCCTCGTCGGGGGCGTGGAAGACCACGACCTCGTGGATTCCGGCGGCCCTGATCTCGTCGGCCCGCCGGACGAAGGAGCGCAGGTGCAGATTGCAGACCGGGCATCCCGCGAACCGCCGGAATTGCAGGTGCACCGGATATCCGGCCTCGGGAACGGCGACGGTCTCCCCGGTCATCGTGGTCAGGACGTGTGACGGGGCTAAATCCCCCGCGGTGAAGGTCGTTTCGGTCTTCCGCACCGGCTTGTCTCCTGTCGGTAAAGCGTCGGGAGGCGTCGGGAGGCGTCGATTCGGCGGAGGCGCCGCGAAGGTACGGCAGCGCTGTCGCGGACGGGCGCGATGAGCGGCGACGCTGCCGCTGTCGAGAATAGTCCGCCGAGCGGCGGCGCGTCCGGCCGAACGCTGGGGCCGATTGTCAGCCGAGATATTTGACGATGCCTGACACTATCTGAATCATCCCCTCCGACCTTTCGTGCCCGATACGGACGTTCAACGCGCCTTTCCTGGGCGCCATTCGGGAGAATTCCGGAGGAACCGTCAATCAGGTCTAGACCCTTGACGCACCATTGGATTCAGCAGTTGAATCGACGCGTGCCCGATACCGCTTGTGCACGGAAGATCGGCGTGAAGGCGCGTGTCAAGGGACTGTGCGCGCCGGACCCCACCGCAAGTCAGCGTAATTCGAGCGGAATTCACCGGGCTGGCCGCGCGCGCCCCGCGCGGCCCACCACGGAACACTGAGTTCATCTGTTGAACAGGCCAACAGCATGAACCCCCACACTCAGTCCACCGATACGCCCGGCGGTCCCGCCGCGCGTCGCCGTTCGGAGTCATCCATGGCAGTGTCACGTCGCAAGTTCGTGAGCGTCACCGCGGCCGGTACGTCCGCCGCCGCCCTCGGCGCCCTGGGTCTGGCCACAAGAGCCTCGGCGTCCGCCGTCTCCCCGTCCGCGTCGGCCGCCCCCGCCGCGAGCGGGCCGGGAGACGTGGTCGGGAAGGTCACGGTCGGCTATCAGGGCTGGTTCGCCTGCATCGGCGACGGCGCCCCGATCAACGCCTGGTGGCACTGGAGCCCCAACTCCAGCCAGCCCCCGTCGCCGTCCAACACCGGTATCGTCGCCTGGCCCGACATGCGCGACTACACCAAGACGTACCAGACCGCCTACGCGAATCTCGGCAACGGCCAGCCCGCCACGCTCTTCTCGTCCTACGACCAGCAGACCGTGGACACCCACTTCCAGTGGATGCAGCAGAACAACATCGACACCGCCGCGCTCCAGCGCTTCAACCCCGTCGGCGGCGAAGGCCCGACACGCGACGCGATGGCCACCAAGGTGCGCAGTGCCGCCGAGTCGCACGGCCGGAAGTTCTACATCATGTACGACGTCACCGACTGGACCAACATGCAGTCGGAGATCAAGACCGACTGGACCAACAAGATGAAGGCCCACACGGCCTCGTCCGCCTACGCCACCCAGAACGGCAAGCCGGTCGTCTGCATCTGGGGCTTCGGCTTCAACGACGACAAACGCCCGTGGGCGCCCGCGCCCTGCCTGGACGTCGTCAACTGGTTCAAGTCCCAGGGCTGTTACGTCATCGGCGGCGTACCCACCTGGTGGCGGACCGGCGACCGCGACTCCCGCGCCGGATTCAGCGACGTCTACCACGCGTTCAACATGATCTCGCCGTGGATGGTCGGCCGGATCGGCAACGTCTCGGACGCCGACAACTTCTACAACGTGGCGACCGTCCCCGACCTCGCCGAATGCGCCGCCCACGGCATCGACTACCAGCCGTGCGTCCTGCCCGGCGCCGTCACACTGCGGCAGCGCGCGCACGGCGACTTCATGTGGCGGCAGTTCTACAACATGTGCCGGGCCGGGGTGCAGGGCATCTACATCTCGATGTTCGACGAGTACAACGAGGGCAACCAGATCGCCAAGACCGCCGAGTCCCAGGCTTTCGTGCCGACCAACTCCGGGTTCCTGGCGCTGGACGAGGACGGTACGGCCTGCTCGTCGGACTACTACCTGCGGCTGACCGGCGACGGCGGCAAGATGCTCAAGGGCCAGATCGCCCTCACCGCGACCCGCCCCACCCAGCCGACGACCACCACACCGGGCGGCGGCACCGGTACCGTGATCAGCCTGCGCGCCCGCGTGAACAACAACTACGTGACCGCCGAGAACGCCGGAGCCGCGGCCCTCATCGCCAACAGGACCGCCATCGGCGCCTGGGAGCAGTTCGACATGACCGACGCGGGCGGCGGCAACATCGCGCTGCGCGCCCACGCCAACAACCGCTACGTCAGCGCGGGTTCCGGCAATCTCATCGCCGACTCCACCACCGTCGGCGCCGCCCAGACGTTCACCCTTGTCCACAACTCCGACGGCAGCGTCAGCCTCCGCGCCCAGGCCACCAACCAGTACGTGACCGCCGAGAACGCGGGCGCCGCGCCGCTGGTCGCCAACCGGGCCGCCATCGGCGCCTGGGAGAAATTCGACCTGATCACCGGCTAGGTGTATTGATCACGAGCGTTGTTGACATGTGCCGGTGCTTGATCATGGCGAAGACCTCCGGTGTGGTGGAGCTGTCTAGGACTGCACCGCA
>NZ_JBIUXT010000008.1:0-266022 GCF_044744145.1 Streptomyces sp. NPDC087422
GGGTGTGCGGGCGGGCCGTTGGCCGGGGGCGGGGGCTGGGGGCTGCCGCGGGGGGGGGGGGGGGGCGTGCGCCGCCCGGGCGGGGGCGGGGGCCCCCGCCCACGGCCCGGCCCCGCCCTCCCCCGGTTGTTCGGGGGTCGATGGGGCCGGGTTCTGTCGCGGCCGGGCCGCGATGGGCGAGCCCTCTTGCGGCCGGGCCCTGTTGGGCGCGGTCGCCGGGTGGGCGGCTCAGCCCACGGCGGTGACCGTGCCCGCGCCGACCGTGCGCCCGCCCTCGCGGATCGCGAAGCCGAGACCCGGCTCCAGCGGGAGCGGGCGGCCCAACTCGACGCTGATGTCGGCGGTGTCGCCGGGCAGCGCCATGCCGCCCGGCCCGCCGAAGTCGACATCGCCGACCACGTCCGCGGTGCGGATGTAGAACTGCGGCCGGTAGCCGGTGGAGACCGGCGTGTGCCGGCCGCCCTCGGCCGCGGGCACCATGAAGACCGTCGCCGTGAACCGCGTGTGGGTGGCCACGCTGTCCGGCGCCGCGACGATGTCGCCGCGCCGCACCTGGGCGCGCTGCACACCGCGCAGCAGCAGCGCCACGTTGTCACCCGCCTGCGCGGACTCCATCGGCTTGCCGAAGGTCTCCAGACCGGTCACCACACTCACCAGCGGCCCGTCGCCGTGCCCCTCGCCGTACACCTCGACGCGGTCGCCCGGCCGTACGGTCCCTCGCTCGACCGCGCCCGTCACGACGGTGCCGCGCCCGGTGATGGTGAGCACGTTCTCCACCGACAGCAGGAACGGCGCCTCGGTGTAGCGCACCGGGACCGGCACGTGCGTGTCGACCGCGTCGAGCAGCGCCTCGATCGCGGCGGTCCACCGCGGGTCGCCGTCGAGCGCGCGCAGCCCGGAGACGCGCACGACGGGCAGCGTGTCGCCCGGGTACCCGTGGGCGGTGAGCAGTTCGCGCACCTCCAGCTCGACCAGGTCGGCCAGCTCCGGGTCCCCCGCGTCCGCCTTGTTCAGCGCGACGACGATGTGCCGGACACCGACCTGCTTGGCGAGCAGGACGTGCTCCGCGGTCTGCGGCATCACGCCGTCGAGCGCGGAGACGACCAGGATCGCGCCGTCGAGCTGCGCGGCGCCGGTGATCATGTTCTTCACGTAGTCGGCGTGCCCCGGCATGTCCACGTGCGCGTAGTGCCGGGTGTCGGTCTCGTACTCGACGTGCGCGATGGTGATGGTGATCCCGCGGGCCGCCTCCTCCGGGGCCCGGTCGATCCGGTCGAACGGCACGAAGGTGCCGGTCCCGCGGTCGGCCAGGACCTTGGTGATGGCGGCGGTGAGGGTGGTCTTGCCGTGGTCGACGTGACCCATGGTGCCGATGTTGAGGTGTGGCTTGGTGCGCACGTAGTTCTGCTTGGACATGACGGACGTCGTCTCTTCTCTTCCTCTGACGGAGTTGTCTGACGCGGCCGGACCCCATGAGCCGGACCGACCCTCCCCCTGCGGGGTCCGCCGGATGACTGTCCGGGGAGGGTCAGCGTCGTGCGCCGTCGAAGAAGGTGTCCCGTGCGCTCCGGGCAGCCTTCGTCGGCGCGACCGCTGCTGCGGTGGCGTCTGCGAGGAAGGTGAGCCGGAACATGCGGTGATCATCCCTGCCGGGTCGGTGGTACGTCCAAAGGTTTTCCGTCGCCTTCCGGGGAGGCGTGGCGTGATGGTCGACACGACTTCACCCGGTGGTGACGTATGCGAAGCAACCGCGTGCGAGAATTTGTTCCGCGAAGGAACTTAGAAGGTGGCGGGCACCGCCGCGAGCCCGAGCGCGGCACTCATGATGTCCGCCCGCACGAACCCGGCGTGCACGAACCCTCCCCGTACGAACCCGGCGCCCACGGGCCCCGAACCCCGAACACTTCAGAAGGATGCTGCTCCATGCCCCTGGCCATACTCGCTCTGGCGGTGAGCGCCTTCGGCATCGGCACGACCGAATTCGTGATGATGGGCCTGCTGCCCAACGTCGCTGACGACCTGGGCACATCGGTGCCCACCGCGGGCTATCTCGTCTCCGCCTACGCCCTCGGCGTCGTGCTCGGCGCGCCCCTGCTCACCGCGCTCGGCTCCCGCGTCCCGCGCAAGCGGATGCTCCTGCTGCTGATGGCGCTCTTCACGCTCGGCAACGCGGCCTCCGCCGTGGCCCCCGGCTACAGCACCCTGCTCGTGGGCCGCTTCCTGGCGGGCCTGCCGCACGGTGCCTTCTTCGGTGTCGGCGCCGTCGTCGCGGCCCGGATGGTGAGCGAGGACCGCAGGGCGCGGGCGGTGGCCGCGATGTTCCTCGGCCTGACGATCGCCAACATCGTCGGCGTGCCGGCCGCGACCGCGCTCGGCCAGAGTCTCGGCTGGCGCGCGACCTTCCTCGTGGTGTCCGTGATCGGCCTGATCGCGCTGGGCTCGCTCGCGCTGCTGATCCCGCGTCTGCCCACCGACGAACACGTGGGAGTAGCCCAGGAGTTCCGCGCCCTGCGCGAGCCGCAGGTGCTGCTCGGCCTGCTCACCGCCGTGTTCGGCTTCGCCGGGATCTTCGCCGTCTATAGCTATCTCGCGTCGATGATGACCGAGGTCACCGGCTACGCCGACTCCTCCGTCACGTGGCTGCTCGCCCTCTTCGGCGTCGGCATGACGCTGGGCACGCTCGCAGCGGGCCCCCTCACCGACCGGGCCCTGCGGCCGACGCTGTACTTCTCGCTCGGCGCCCTGGCCGTCGTCCTCTTCGGCTTCCACTACGCGGCCGAGTCCAAGGTCGCCGCCCCGATCGGGGTGGTCGTGCTCGGCGCCGTCGGCTTCCTCACCACCACGCCGATCCAGATGCTGGTCATGAACAAGGCCCGCCAGGCCCCGACCCTGGCCTCCGCCTCCAACCACTCCGCGTTCAACCTCGCCAACGCCGGCGGCGCCTGGCTCGGCGGCGTCGCCATCTCGGTCGGCTGGGGCTGGACCTCCCCCGCCCTGGTCGGCGCGGTCCTCGCCGCCGCCGGACTCGGCATCGCCGTGACCGCCGGCGTCCTCGACCGCCGCACGCCCCACGACGCCTCCCCTGTCGTCACCGGCAGCGGCCCGCAGCTTCAGAAGGCTGAGGGCGACGGGGAGTTGACGGTGGCGGACACGGTGTGACGCGGGGGCCGCGCGGAGTTCGACGGTCTTCCGCCGGACTCCGCCCTCGGCCCGTACGACGTGCGCCACGCACCCGTCCCCGGCCGTAGACGTGTCGCGGCGCCCTGCCCCCGCCGTGGGGCACATCGACAGGCGCCATCTGCCGCCCGTCTCGATTACGCTGCCTGAATGCTCGACCGCTTCCCGCGAGTCCCGGTCTCCGCTCCGTACGGGGCGGCCGTCCGTCTTTCGCGCGTACTGCTCTCCCCGTGGGCGCGGTTCGCGCTGCTGATCCTGCTGTTGGCGGGCGCGGGGGCCGCCGTACTGGCGTGGCAGCCGCAGCATCTGCTGACGCACGGCCTGCCGCGTACGTCGGGCACGATGGCGGTCGTCCTCTTCGCGCTCGCGTACGGCGTGTGCACCGTCGCGTTTGTCCCGCGACCGCTGCTCAACGCCGCCGCCGGGGCCCTGTACGGCATCCACGCCGGGCTGCCCGCCGCCATAGCAGGGACCGTGCTGGGCGCGGGTCTCGCGTTTCTGCTCGGGCGGCTGCTCGGCCGTGACGCCGTACGGCCCTTCCTGCGCGGGCGGATCGCGCTCTCGCTCGACCGGCAGCTCAGCAGGCACGGCTTCCGCAGCACACTCGCGCTGCGGCTCTTCCCCGGTGTGCCCTTCGCCGCCGCCAACTACGCGGCGGCCGTCTCCCGTATCCGGCTGCTGCCCTTCCTCACCGCCACGGCGGCGGGCAGCGCGGCGAACACCGCCGCCTACGTGGTCGCGGGCAGCCGCGCCGCCTCCCCGACCTCGCCGGTCTTCCTGCTGGCCCTCGGTTTCCTGGGCGTCACGGGTGTGGCGGCGGCCATGGTGGCCCGCCGCACCCGCTCGGCGCGCGCGGCCGACCCGGATTCCGCCGAGCCCTCGGACTCCTCCGAGACGGTCGCCGAAGCGGTCACATCCCCGGACCGGACCAGTCCGCCAGCGGAATCCGCTTGATCTCCAGGATCTCGCCGAGCGTCCCCCACTCGTCCTTGCCCAGCCGTGACAGCGGGCGCAGTTTCCGTACGTCCGGGTGCCCGTCGTCCATCACCGCCTCCGAGACGGCCGCGTGCACGACGCGCCCGAACACCACCGTCGAGTCCCCCAGCCGGACCGTGCTGTGCAGCTCGCACTCCAGCGCCACCGGCGAGGCCGCCACCCGCGGCGGCTTCACCCTCAGGCTCGGCTCCCGCGCGATCCCCACCGCGTCGAACTCACTCGTCCCGCGCGGGAAGTCCGTCGCCGTCGCGTTGATCTGCTCGAACAGATGCTCCGGCGCCAGGCTCACCACGAACTGCCCGGTCTCCTCGATGTTCCGCACCGAGTCCTTCCGCCCCACCGACGTGAACTGCACCACCGGCGGACTCACGCACGCCACCGTGAAGAAGCTGTGCGGTGCCAGATTGTCCGTGCCCGCCGCCGACGTCGTCGACACCCAGGCGATCGGCCGGGGTACAACGACCGAGGTCAGAAGCTTGTAGAAGACGTTCCGTTCAACCTGGCCGGGATCAATGTCGATGCGCATGGTCCTCAGTATCCATGCGCCCCCCACCGATCCCCACGCCGGATCGCGGCTTCTTCTCAGATGGGAGGCCGATGACATCATCCACGTAGTTCTGAGCGTCACTGCAACCCGACAGCTTCTTCCTGGCCGAGCTCGATACCGGTGACGCCCCGTTCCTCGGATGCTGTTCCTGGTGATGCAAGCCGACATTCCAGTAGCCCGGCCCTGAGCGTCAAGGCCCGGCCTGATGGCGCCTTCTACCGAACAGATCGCCGACCCCGATCACCCGAATCTGCGACCGGTCTCCGACCGCAACGGTTTTCGCGCCGTTCCGCGCAACCTCGGCCAGGGGCTCACCATCGCGACCTGTCCACGACAAAGAGGGCCAACACCGGCCAGACTTGCGCCGATTGCCTGCAACGCCTTGAGGCGGGTTGACCTTTACTGGTTGCTTTCGCCGCCGCCTAAGCGGCTTTCAACACGCGACCAACTTTCAACAGGCGGGTCACAAAAAAAGCTGGTCGATTTCCTCGGCCCAGTGCCACCATCATCGTGTAAGGCTTCCCGGTGGACCGGCCGCCACTACTGAGAACAGAGAAGGCCGCAGGCTGGTGGCCGTAGGGCACCGGACGATTGAGAAAGGTCGTCCGTCGGCGTTCTCGGTTGCGCTGATACGGGATTACCTCGCTGCCCGACAGCACGTCCGGTACTGCCACCCCGAGGGAGACACAACATGTCCCGCTCCGCCGTGACTTCTCAATGTTTTCGTATCGAGCCTGCCGTCCTGTTCCGCTACCGTCAGGTCTGCGTCGCGCACCTGCAAACGTGGCGGCTCTACACCATCTGGTATCCCGGACTGGTCGGGCTGTCCGGAGCCTGCTTAACCGGAGATGCCGCTCCTGCCCGCCTGGTGTGTGCCTGGCTGGGACCGACCGCCGCCTGGATCGCCGCTCACTACCTAGGCGATTTCCTCGACCGTGAACTGGACGCCCACGCCAAGCCAGGCCGCCCCATCCCATCCGGGCGCATCGCTGAGCAGGCCGCGCTCGCCAGCGCAGGACTGGGGCTACTGGCCTTCAGTGGCACCGCCGTGGTGCTGGGTGCGCGCGAACTCCTGCCCGCTGGTGCGATCGGTGCGGGGATTTTTCTGTACAGCGGCGCGTTGAAAGCGCGAGGGCTGGCCGGAAACCTGGTCCGCGGCTGCCTGACTGCGGCGGCATTCGTCTTTGGGGCGCTCGCCCCGCCAGGCCACCCGGACTGGCGGCTCGTCATCCCACTCGCCCTCGCATTCCTGTCTCATGACACCGCCTCGAACCTGGTTGGCACTCTGCGCGACATTGACGGCGATCGGTCCGGCGGCTATCGCACCTTTCCCGTGCGCTATGGCGCTGGGCCCGCTCTCACTGTGGCCGCAGCCAGCTACTCGGTGGCGCTCTCCATCGGGTGGGCAGTGGAACTTCTTGCCAGGCCCAGGCACCACCTGCTGTTCGGCAGTCTCGTAGCTGCCGCGACCGTCATGGGCGCGCTCGGATTTTGGCGCTTGCACCGCCGCCGCGGAGCTCTGGACCAGGCGACTGCTCTGCGTGGCCATGAGGTGCTGGTACTGGAACGCCTGGTGCTCACTAGCGCCGTACTCGCCATCGGCATCGGCTGGTGGTGCCTGCCAGCGCTCGCGCTGCTGCTCACTCTGAGCGGGCTCACCCAGCAACGCATGCGCGCGGCCTACGAACAAACCCGGTCGGCTCGTCCGACGCAGGGACAGCACACCAGCCCGTAGGAGTGAACCGTGTTCGCAATCCTGGTCGTCGCCGCCGGAATCGGCTGGACCGCGACCTACGTCCAGATCATCCAGCACGGCGTCCGCGACCGCGTCTACGGCATGCCACTGGCAGCGCTGTGCGCGAACATCTCCTGGGAGTTCATCTTCGCGTTCGTCCACCCCTACCCGCACCTACTGCGCCCCGTCACCGTCGTCTGGTTCTGCGTCGACCTGATTCTGGTGTACCAGGCCCTCAAGTTCGGGCCTGCGCAGTTCCCCTCCCTGAAACGCGGAATCTTCTACGCGATGTTCGCCCTGACCATGGCGTCCACCTATCTGAGTGTTCTGCTGCTGAGCAGCGAACTCGGCGACCGTTGGGGGGCCTACGCCGCCTTCGGTCAGAACCTGGCCATGTCCGTACTGTTCCTGACCATGCTCCACCACCGCGGCACCCTGGCCGGCCAGTCCCTGGGAATCGCGGTCACCAAACTGCTCGGTACGGTCCCCGCCTCGCTGGCGTTCTCCCTCTACCGGCTCCCCTACAGCGACTCCTCGCTGATCCACTTCCTGTGTGCCGCGATCTTCGTGTTCGACCTGCTCTACGTTCTCGCCGTGCGCGATGCCGTCCGCTCCCGCAGGACAGCGGGCGCCGGCGTACCAACGGCCCGTGCCGGTGCCGAGGCGCTACCCGGTCAGGAGGCCGCCAAGTGGCTGTGATCCGCGACATCGTCCACCACATGCTCAGGCAATGGGGGATGACGACCATCTTCGGCAACCCCGGCTCCACCGAACTCGGATTCCTGCAGGACTTCCCCAGCGACCTCAACTACGTCCTGACCCTGCACGAAGCCGTCGCCGTCCATGCCGCCCACGGCCATGCCCTGGCCACAGGTCGGCCGGCACTGGTGAACCTCCACAGCGGCCCTGGCCTCGGCAACGCGATGGGTGCCATCCTCGCAGCCAAGGCTGGCCGAGCGCCCCTGGTCATCACCGCCGGCCAGCAGACCCGACGCCTCGTCACCATGGAAGCGCTGCTCACCAACGCCGATGCCACCACGCTGCCCCGGCCGGCCGTCAAGTGGGCCTTCGAACCGCCCCGCCCGCAGGACGTCCCGGCCGCCCTGGCCCGCGCCCGGCACCTGGCGATGCAGCCTCCCCAAGGGCCGGTGTTCTTGTCCCTGCCCGCGGACGACTGGGACGTCGAGGGCGAAGACCCGGCCCCGCTCACCGGCCGCTGTATCAGTGCCCGGTCCGTTCCCGCCCCTGGCACCCTCGCCGCCCTGGCCGACCGCCTCGACCGGGCCAGACGACCCGTGCTCGTTCTGGGCTCCGGCCTGGACTCCGAGGCGGGGCGCGCCAGCGCCGTCCATCTTGCCGAACGCACCCGAACACCGGTGTGGACTGCGCCTTCCCAAGGGCGCAGTCCGTTCCCCGAAGACCACCCCCACTATCAGGGCGTCCTCCGCCCCGCCGCGCCGCTCCTGTGCCAGGCACTCGCCGAACACGACCTGATCCTGGTCGTCGGAGCCCCGGTTTTCCGCCATTACTTGGACCTGCCCGGCCCCCTCATCCCCCCGGGCAGTGAACTGGTCCTGCTCACCGACGATCCAGACGAGGCCGCCCGCGCCCCGGTAGGTGACGCCGTACTGGCCGATCCGGCCCTCACCCTCACCGCCCTGGCCGATCTGGCCGCCCCGGGCGGCCACCGGCCCCTGGTCCCGAGACGCCCCGCCGCAGCTCCACCCACCGACCGGGCCGACCAGATCCTTGACTGCCTGGCCCACCTGTCCCCCGACACCGTCATCGTCAACGAGTCCCCCTCCACCCTCGACACCTTCTGGAACCGTGTCACCATCCGCCGCGCTGGCGGCTACTACACCAGCCCCGACGGCGGCCTCGGCTTCGGCCTCGCCGCAGCTGTCGGCATCCAACTCGCCGACCCCACCCGCCCGGTAATCGCCGTGATCGGCGACGGATCGGCCCAGTACTCCATCACCGCCCTATGGACCGCCGCCGCTCTTCGGCTCCCGCTGACCGTCCTTGTCCTGCGCAACGATCGCTACGCCGTCCTGGACTGGTACGCCCAGCTCACCGGCCGAAAAATGGTCCCTGGGCTGACCATCCCGGGCTTGGACCACCTGTCCTTGGCCCGTGGCTACGGAGCCACCGCGCATCAGGTCGTCGACCTCGCGGCCCTGCCCGCCCTACTGCACCATCCAGTGTCCGAAAAGCGTCCGAAGGTTCTCGTCGCCGACCTGTGACGACCCGGTCCTCCTCCAGCCGAGCGACCCCACCCCGCGAACGGCGGTGGGGAGGAGAGCCGTGGACGTTCAACGCCGCGGAACATTCAACGCCTCCGGTTCGGGCGACGCATGGCGCTCCCGTCCGAGGCTGTGCATTGATGGTCTTCTGAATCCTGGCTCCGAAGACCGCCGCGGCAGAAATAGAGCGCCGGGAGGGAGCTTCACGCGATACGACCGGCATCCCGAACTCCTTGGAGAGAGGATGGTAGAGCTGTGTTGTCGGACTCACCAGGGACAACGTCAGCAGAAGGCAGCACGACCGACAGCCCGGACGGACGCACCTACAGGGAGGCCGGGCCTCTCGAACGCACCTCCTGGGATTCTCGGCTGACCTGCAATGTCGTCGATCCCTCCGTGCCGCTGCGGATGCACGGCTACGGCGTCTTCGGCGACCTCGCGCGGCACTATCGCTTCTCCGAACTGGCATTCCTCGCCTGGCGCGGAGAACTGCCTGCCGAGTCGGAGGCCGTCGCGATGGAGACCGCGTGGACGTTGCTGATGCCCGTCCCGCTGACCGACGCGGGCGCGCATGCGGCACTGCTGGCGCGCATTACGGCGTGCCCACCGGCTCAGGTGCTGTCGGTCGCGGCGATCACGCTAGCCGAATCGGCTCAAGGGGTGCTCGACGAGCACACGGCGTGGCTGGAGTGGCTGAGGGGTCCCGAGGACACGCCGCCCGCGGCCTACGCCGCCAGCACACCGGACGACCAAGCCGCTTGGGAGGCCGTACCCGCCGACGCGAAGACCCTCCTTCCCGGCCCGAGATCCTTCGTTCCGACCGTCACGGCGGGCGCGCTGGCCCTGCTGTTCTGCTGCGGACTGCGGGATCCGCAGGAACTGATCACCTCGATCGTCATGGCTCAACTGCCCGCAGTCACCGCTGAGGTACTACGCCACTCGGCGACCGAAATGCTGCGCTACCCCATCAACCTGCCACCCGTCCGCTATGTCCCGGAGTCCGAAGGCAATGGCTGAGACCTTTGATGAAGCCAGGAACGTTGATGAGATCAGAACAGCGATCGGCAGGTTCGGCTGGGGTGACAACCACTTGGCCGGTTACGCGGTCGCCGGTGACCTCGCCGGTTCCACGTCCGTCTGGAGTCTGATGTCGCTGGTGTTCGGGCACCGCAAGCTGACGGACGCGGAGAGCTCGATGCTCGACGACCTCGCCGCGTCGTCCGCTCTCGCGGATCCGCGGATCTGGCCGCTCAAGGCGGGCCGCATCGCGGCGTCCTGGGGCAATCCGACGGCAGGGTTCGCCGCGTCCGTCCTTGCCGCCACAGGTGTGGCCGGCCCGGGCACCTCCCGGCTCTGCGCACAGATGCTGCTCGATCTGCGCAGCCGGCTGAGTGCCGCGGAGGGGGTGAGCCTGCCCACCGCAGTGGGTGAACTGCTGGAGCGCAACCCCCGGCTGCCGGGTTTCGGAGTGCCGCTGCGACCCGCGGACGAACGTGTGCTGGCATTCCAGCAGTGCGTCCGAGTCCGCCAATGGCCGGTCGGCACCTACCAGTTGCTGGTCTACGACGTCGAGGCCGAGCTGTCCCGGAGGAGGAAGACGGCAGTGAACATCGGCGGCCTCGGCATCGCCGTCCTGCTCGACCTCGGCTTCGCGGCCGACACTGCTGCCGTGATGATGATGCTGATCATTCAGCCGTCCTTCATCGGCAACGCCGTCGAGGGCGCCGCACAGCAGGCCCCTGTCCTGCGTTCTCTGCCGCACTCCGCCCTGCGCTACCGGGGAGTCGCCCCCCGGACGAGTCCACGCCACCGCGACGCCGAACACGACGATAGGACCTTCCGTGGCTGACGTGTCCGACCAGGCAGAAGCCTCCGCCCCCGCACGGCCGGCCGACCTTCGCCCAGCCTCCCCGGACGGCACCGCCTCCACACTCGCGCAGGGCGTGGTGATGATGCTCCGGGCACTGGGTGTCAAAGAGACGTTCGGTGTCTCCGGAGGAGGCATCGTCTACATGTGGGATGCCCTCTCCGCCTCCGGCGTCCCCACCTATCACTGCCGGCACGAGACAGGCGCCCTCTTCGCGGCATGTGAGGCGAGCATCGCCGCCGACCGTCCGGTCGCTGTGTTCGTCACCACGGGACCAGGTCTGACCAACAGTCTCACCGGCTTGATGGCGGCGCGTTACGAGGGCGCGAAGGTGCTGCTGATCAGCGGCTACACCGATCCTGCCTATGTCGGCCGATTCCCCATCCAGGAAACGAGCCCTCTGTCCCTGCCACCGCAGACGCTGCACACGCCCAACCAGACGGTCCAGGGAGTCACCATCCTCGACAGCCCGCAATCTCTGGCCGGCGTATGGGAGGCGTGCGCGGCAGGCTTCGCCCGGTCCACCGGCTATGTGCACCATCTCGCCCTGACCGTTCCGGCCCAGCGCGGTCACCTTCCCGTGCCGCTGTCCGCTCCTCCGCGTGCCACCGCTGCGGACACACCGGCTCTTGACCAGGCGCTCCTCTCCCGGCTGGCCGCCGGTCGGTGCGCGCTGTGGGTCGGCTGGGGCGCGCGCCGGGCAGCAGCGGCCGTCGCCGAACTCTCCGAACGTCTCGACGCGCCGGTGATGTCCACTCCCCGCGGCAAGGGCATCTTCCCCGAGGCAGGTCCCCGATACCTGGGCGTGACCGGACTGGGGGGCGATCCCGAGGTCGCCGACGCACTGCGGCGCCACGACCCGGATTTCGTGATCGCGCTGGGCAGCAGGCTTGGCGACGGGGCCTCCTGCTACGACGAGGCGTATCTCGCCCGAGCCCAGCTCATCCAGGTCGACCTCGCTCCCGACGACCTGCCTCACGTCTACCCGGCCGACCGGCTCATCCGTGTAGAGGCTGACGTCGCCGCCTTCGCGTACGCGCTCGTGGAAGCGGCGCCCGCCATGTGCGCGCCGCCCACCAATACGCATCACACCGGCGGCCCCGCACCGGGGCACACTCCCTCAGCCCCACCGCCGCGAACAGAGCGCCTCGTGCACCCACGCCGGCTCCTGCACGAGATCCAGAGCCGGTTCGTCGACCGGGGCGACCTCGTGATGGGGGACAACGGCAACGCGTTCGCCTGGGGGAACCGCTACCTGCGCTTCTCCCGCCCGGGGCAGTGGCGTGTGAGCAACCTCTACCTGGGCTCCATGGGGCACTTCGCCTGCGGAGCGGTCGGCGCGGCCCTTGCCACCGGCAGACGCGCCGTCGCCCTGGTGGGAGACGGGGCCATGCTGATGCAGAACGAGGTCAGCACCGCAGTCCAGTACAACGCGTCCGTCGTGTGGATCGTCCTCAACGACGCCAGTTACGGTATGTGCAAACAGGGAACGAGAGCTCTCGACCTGCCTTACGCCGACTCCTCGCTCCCCATGACCGACTTCGCCCAGTACGCCGAAGCCCTCGGTGCCCGCGGCATCCGCGTCACCGCCCCGGAGGCTCTGCACGACGCCCTGCGGGAAGCCGCAACCGTCCAGGGCCCATGTGTTGTCGACGTATTGATCGACCCCGAAGCACTTGCTCCCACTCAGCGACGCTTCGCCGGGCTCAAACACGTCCCCTCCGCCGGCCTTGGTCACTGACTTCAGCAGCGCGCCCTTCGGGGCCCCTGGATCCGTTCGCCCGCCCCTTCCCGCCCTGCCGGCGTTCTCGGCCGGCGGGTCGGCGAGAACGGCCCGCCCGTATCGGCCGCACTGCCGGTGTGCGGATCCGACCCGCGTTTCCGGGAACCGGGCAGTGGCCGCAGGGCCGTTCCGGCGAGCCGCCGACCGCGAAGTAGACCTGGGAGCGCCAGCTCCACATCGGACCCGTCCTCGCCGGATCCGACGACGATCTCCTCGCCGCCCTCAGCGCATTCGCGCTCCCGCTGGACGTGGCCTTCCCGTTCCGGACGACCTGCTCGGCATTACGGTGAATCGGCCGGCGGGGCGCCGCTGGCGAACGCCTATGAGTGGCTCCGGTTGAGGACTTCTCGCGCTACTGGTTGCTGCCTGAAGGGCCGCAGTCGTGACCGCATCTCAGCCAGCGCGGAGGCGATCCGACCTGACCGCAAGTGGGCCTGGTCATCAAGGAAGAGGTGCCAGGCCGCGCATGCCTGTTCGAGGTGCCCTTGGTCGAGTTGCAGCCCGCCGAGCCGCGCATTGATCAGGGCACGTGCTCGGCGTTCGTCCGCAGGCCGTTGCCTCAGCGAGGAGGTAAGTTCCCGGATGGCCCGGGCGGGCTCGCCCGCGTAGGCGAATGTCTCCGCGCTCTGGTGTGCGAAGGCGGCGGCGTGGAAGTCATCGATCGTTCCCGTGCTCAATGGGCCTCGGGCAAAGGTCTGTTCAGCCCGGCGCAGTTCCGCGAAGGCCTTGCGGCGCTGGCCGTTCGCCGCCAGGGTGAGTGCCCACTGGGAGGTAAGCAGTACGGCTTGCCCCGGCGGGAGGTCTGTGTTGTGCCGAGCTGCGGCCTCAGCGATGTCCAGTGCCAGAGACCGATGGCCCAAATGCAGAGCTTGGATGCTCATCGCCCGCAGGACGGTCGTATAAGTGCGCAGGTCCGCTGACGCGGCCGCCATGCGGACGGCAGTCTGGTAATACGACTGCCCTATTCCGTTCATGTTGTCGTCGAAGTGCATGTACCCGGCGAGATAGGTGAGTCGCGAGGCGGTGCGCAGAAAACGGTCGCGGCGTCCCGGAGGCATCCTCAGGACTAACCGCGGCGTGATGTCGACGGCCAAGTAGGAGGATAGGGCTTGGCGGGCCGCTCCCCCGCCGAAAGCCGTGTCGATCCGGGCGAAGACGGGAAGCATCAACTCCGTGGCCGACACCGAGGTGGGCTCGGCCTCCCGGGCGTGCGGTACTGATGGCGCCAGTGGTACAGCGAAGTTTCCCTCGGCCGCGTCCAGTTCAAGGAGGGTCGTGTAGACGCTGGAATCCGCGAGTTCTCTCGTGGGCGGGCGAGCCAGCCGCACCAAGGACAGGCCGAGGTCGTCCGACTGGCGGGTGGCGACCGGAGCGTTACCGTTCAGAAGGCCGGTGTCCGCAGCAGTGACCTGCCGTCCCAGCGCGCGAGAGAGGACCTCGGCCACCAGGGAAGGCACCGGTTCCGGAGGACGAGTTCCGGAAAGCCAGTGCGAGACGGACGTACGGTCGTAATGCAGGGCCAAGCCGACTTCGCCGCCTGCCTGGTTGACGGCCCTGGACAAATGTCCGGCTGTCATGTTCGCCTCGCGTAAGAGAGCTCGCAGCCGCATGTTGGGCAATCGACCCACTGAGATGCATCCCCTCTCTTTTCTGCCTTTAGGGGGAACAGAACACATACCCGCCAGAACCTCCGTCAGCACCTCGGGACGTCCCGGTCCGCCCCGGCTGCACCACGTGATGAACACATTGCGCGGGCAGCCGCACGCCCCACCCATGCGGTACACACCGGCACGCCGGGGCCCAGAGGGCCAGCTGACGGTCAGCCGCTCTCCGTGTCGCCCCGGTCCACGAGGGTGGTCGTAACCTGTCGGGTCACGGCCGACGGCCCCAGACCCGTCAATGCCCGCAGCGTGTCGGCCATGAGAGCGGGGCTGGCTCCAGGGGCCGCGACGATGCCGAGCGCGGCGGCTCCCGCCAGCCACGCGGGCCTCACCTCTGCACTGCGAGCTGCCCCGTACGCCCGCACACCGGAATTCCTCAGGCTGGCCAGAGTGGGGGAGTTTTGGCGTCCCAGGACCAGGACGGCATCGCTGGATGCGGCCAGTCTGAGCAGGGCGTGCTCCCGATCGCTGGCGGCGTGGCAGTACGTGGTCGGGTCCTGGGGCAGCACATGCCCCAGTGCGCCCCGCACCGCCTCGGCGACCATCCGGTTCCGCTCGCCTGGGGTCCCCGGTGCGGTCACCACCGCCACACGGCCGGGGGCCTCCACCCGGATGTCTCCTGCTTCGGCGACATCGTGCACCGTCCGGACCGCGTCGGGAGCCTGCCCGACCATGCCGGGCAGCACGGCACTGTCCCGAGGTCCGATGAGAAGGACGCTTTCGCCGTGCGCGGCGAATCTGCGGACCTCGGCCTGGGCGGCCGTCACCAGCGGACAGGTCGCATCGATAACACGCAGCCCCTGGCGGACCAGGGAGGCTCGCACAGTTGGGGCCACGCCAGCCGGCCCGATCACTACACGGGTGCCCGCCGCCACTCGGTCGAGTTCGTCCGTCGACAACGCGGAGTGTCCTTCATCACCGGCACCGGCTGAATAGTGCGGCATCGTGCCGGCCAGAATTCGCACCTGGCCGCCACCGGCCGACAAGGCCCCCTCCAGCAGAGCCTGGGCGCGCACGGCACCCCAGCACAAAGGATCACCTTCCGCGACCACGAACTGGCGAGTCCGCATCACAGTCCGCCAGGAAGCCAGCGCCCTCTGCAACGCGATCGAGGCCCCACCAGAAGGAGCCGCCCCTGCCAACCCTGCCGCCTGCCGGTCACGTTGCAAGTAGGACAGCACCTGGACTCCTGCCGCAGCATGACCGGCCCCGTCCGGGAAGCTCGACAGAAGCGGAGGAGATTCGTCCTCATAACGCACAGACCAGCCTTCCCGCTGGAGAGCCCCTCCCAGGAACTCCGCCGCCCGGCAATGGACGAGCCCCCGGACGGGGTGACGGACCGTCGCGAAGACGGTGATCTCCTCCCGGCTTTCCAGGCCAGCCGCTACCTGCCAGTGCTCCGTCCTGCACGACCTCTGCATGTCTCGGCAGCCCTTTCCATCGGCACACTCCCGTCGCACCGGACCACGCCTCCGCCGCACCACACAACGGCGACAAACATAACGAACGGCGCGTTTCCTACTGCGTACTCGTGCCCTGCCCGAGGCACAAATATTGCCCGCCTCCGCATATGCCAATTGGATTCACCCATTCGTGTCACGCCCGACCCGCCGCCTCCGCAGCTGCGATCTCTGAGCCCGCCCCGGACAGCAGCGACGCCCAGCCGGGGAACGGCTCCAGCGGCTCCAACGCTACGAAGAAGGTCACCGCCGCAAGCGGCACTTCATGGTGGACACGCTCAGGGTGCTGTTGAACGTGATGGTCACGGCAGCAACGGTCACCGACCGCGAGGCCGGGCGCGCAGGCTGCTGGAGCGGACGTTCGCGGGCCTGATGCGCTCGCGCTGCCTGGCCCGAGACTAAGAACGGCGCACCGACAGCGCCCAGGCGATGACCACGGTCATGCCGCCGCCTCGGGCTGGCAGGGACGCTGAACGTCTCCGGCCTGTCCTCGGCCAGCCAACCACATGCGGCCAGACGCACGGCGTTCGAACGCAAGCCCTCGACCTTCACCGGAACCGGTTCAAGCCCGCGGCGGGACTGCGCCCCAACCTACGACCACGACATCTACAGCGACCAGGTCAGCGCACGTGGCATCGTGCCCGCGATCGCCCGCCGCGGCACCCTGCACGGCACCGGACTGGGCGCCTACCGCTGGGTGGTCGAGCGGAGTTTTGCGTGGCTGCACGGCTTCCGACGTCTGCGCATCCGAGGGGAGCGGCGAGCCGACATCCGCGAAGCGTTCCTCAAACTCGCCTGCTGCCTCATCTCCCACCGACAACTCGGCTCGTTGTGTCAGCCGTTGTTAGCCGATCTAAGTGACGCCCCATACAGGACGTCGCCCGTCTCGCCGATAGATGTGCGCCATACTCGACCTGCAGAGCCGCGAAGAGGTCATCACGCAAGTGCGTTCCGGATACATCTTGATCCATTGGAGCAGCCAGCCTGACAACCGATGATCATTGAGTTCCGTTCACGTGCGGCACACCCAGAGGAGGGACGTCCGAAACCGAACCACAGGTCGGAAACGTTGAATCACCCACACCGTTAATGAATTGACTCGACCTCGACTGCCTTCATAGATTTCCCACAACAAAGACAAAGAGAAATCACGGAGGCCCCATGAAGCTGACCATGCGCACAACGACAAAAATCGCCGCCGCATTGGGCGCACTTATCATTTCCGGAGGTGTATCCACCGCCGCGCAAGCGGCGCCGGTCCAGCCAGCAGTGCTGAGTCCGACCGCGTGCAACGGCCAGACAGCGGGGCACATCGTTAAGTGGTACGCGCCTCACGTGCCGTACGCACTTGTACCGCTTCGGTGTGGAAGCAGCACCTGGGGTTTCAACCACATTCACTCCAAGCACTGGTCCGCCCATGTCGACGAGGATATTGCCAACACGTTGGCATACTTCACCTCTACTGTCCCGCAAGGGGGAAATTCCATAGCGTTCATCCTCCGTGACCTGGCCCCCTGCGAAGGTCAGTTCCGGGTTGTGGTCCAGTTCAACAGCTACGGGTCCACCGGCATCAAGGGGATCATCACCGCCTACCATGAGAACTCGATAACGCTCCCTCGCGGTGAAGTCCAGCCGGCGTGCTGACAACTCGGCATCTGCGGAAAACCGCCGGACCGCAGTTCGAAGAAGGTACAGTGGCGGCATGGTAGGCGAAGAATTCCCACCCGCCGAGACAACGCGGCTCGTCGCGGAGAAGATGAAAGGTCTAACCGGCCATTCCCCACAGGCAGGCGCCCTCCGTATCATCGACGCGCAGGGCACGGGGACGAGGTGGCCGATCCGCGTCCGGGGGACGGTGGAATCAGATCAATGGCAGTCAGCCCGGACCTGGGAGACGGAGTTCGTCCCGGAGGACACGCTCGCCGGGGAGTCCGCGGAGGGGAACGCCTCCGCCCTCGCGGACTGTTTCCTCATCCTCGTCATCGAAGACCTGGCAGTGGGACCTGTTCCCGGCATCCAGGAGATCCTTCAGCCCTGATCCGCAACCCTCCGCCACAGGCGCGTGGAGGGGACGGCCCACGCGCCAAGTCCGCGGCTGCGAGTTCCTGCTCCCCCGATTCGTTCGGTGTGGACGACCTGGGTGACCGCCTGCACCGTGCATGGCCCGATTTCAGGCAGGGATGTTGCAGTCGGAGACGATGCCTGCGATGGCTCGGTAGGTGTCGGGGAGGCGGTCACGACGATGGGTCCAGCGCTGGAGCTGCTTCCAGCGTTTGTGATCGGCGAGGGCGCGTCCGACGGTGATTCGGTCGGACGCGTGGCCGTGGCGGTCTCGTTCCCACTGTTCCGCTCTGCCGGGTAGTGCCCCCGGGCGGGGTTTTCTCGGAGGGGTGATCGCTTGCCCACGGTGGTCGCGGCTCAGGCCCAGGCAAACTGCTTCTTCTTGCCCGAGACGAACGCGCGCCGTCCGCCGCGGCCGACCGGTGGCCGGCGGACCTGAACCTCGGTGGCGTCCAAACGCAGCCCGACGCCCTCGGCCCGGGCGTAGGCAAACACATCCGTCAGCGTCCGAAGCCGCAGGCCGGGGCGGTCGGGAACTGCGCACCCCCGCTCCGCCAGGAGCGTGCGCATCTCTCCGATCGCCCGGGTAACGGTGGACCGGTCGACGCCGAACAGCAGCCCCAGCACCGAGTGCGGCAGGTCGTGCCGCGGATGGATCAGCGTCGCCACCAGCCGATCGTGTTCATGCCCGAGGAATCCCCGTACGAGTGATCACGTTCTGAGCGTCGTCCGGCGTCGGTAAGAGGAGTGACCACCCGGCCGGTCAGGAGAAGGAAGACCAACGGATGTCAGGCGGCTCCGTTCCAAAGCCTGCCGCTCAGCCGAGCTGGTAGTCGAACCAGATACGGTGCGTGCCGTCAGCCTCCACAGCCATCCCGCCAGCGCCAACGATCCCCGCCAACTCGCCGGTGCCGCTTGAGGGCACGATGGTGAAGAACTCCGCAGTGCGGTCGTTGCCAGACGTTGTCGCCGAGTGCGCGAAGTTGAAGGAACCCTGCCGACCGTGCAGCGATCCGTCGAACGACTCCATGGCAATGTATGTGCCCACGCCGGTCGTCTGGTCGAACGCGGAAGTGAACAAGGTCGCCGAGCGGCCGGTTGCCTCCCCCTCGTAGTGCTTCTCCATGGTCGCGACACCGACCGGCAGCGCCGTGGATACGGCTGGCCCGGGCTTCAGCTCGGTAGGGACGAACGCTTTGACGGTGAAGGTTGCCGTAGCTCTCATGCGTCGACCGTACCGAGGGGGTCTGACAATCAAGCAGCACCTGAGGTAACCCCAGCCCCCAAGGAGACCTTAAAGAACAAGCTAAATGCCTGTTTCGGAACCTCAATCATCAAGGGGAGGCCATGGCAGTTCATCGGCTACGGATACTCGAAGGTGGCTTGACCCTGTCGGTTACCGGCCTGGGTGGCTGTCGCATGCCTGCCTGTCCCTTTACTGTGTCCGTGCCGTAAGTCCCCGTGACAAGGAGACAACCCCATGGTCGCGTCAGCGTTACGTCAGCAGTTCGAACCGACCCTGCGCACGGACCGTCGTCCCCGGCGGTTGGCGCGGCGTGCCATCCTCGGAAGCTCTCTCACCGCCGTATTCACGGCGGTGATGCTCACCGTCACCCAGTCCGCCGCCTATGCCGGCGGCCCCTACCTCTGGGCGAACGACGGCAACATAGGTCAGCGCATGACCGTGTGCGCTCAGACCCTCGATGTCCGTAGCTCCTACGGTGGCACGCCGTTCAACCATCTCACTTACGGACAAACGTTCACCGTGCACCAGAACTATGCGGAGTTCGGCAGCGAGTACGTGCGGGGCTTCGCCTGGGGCAACGTGAACGCGGAGGGTTTCGTGCAGAACGGCTGGTTCTGCTTTTAGAGGTGAGCCCTCGGTTCCTCCGAATCAGGCAAGACCTTGGGCCAAGGTGCCCCTGGAGAACATGAGAACGATCAAGGTTCCGAGCGTTTTCGGTGGGTCCGGGGCGGAGAGGCTGATCAGCGTCGCGGCTCCGCGTCCCTCCCATCACACCAGCCTCAGAGGTTCCGTTCGGGGAACGGCCGCCGTGACCGTTCCCCGCGGGGGCCCGCACCCAGGTGGCATGTCGACCAACCTGTGGGTGCGGGCCCGTATCAGTTCAAGACGTTGGCGGCCATCGGGCGTGTCCGTCAGTGCCAGGCCGAGCATTTCTGACCGGATGCGGGACCATTCTCCGTGCATGCCCTGATCCACACGGGATGGCTGTAGTGGAATTCGCCGGTGACGAAGTGCACCGATGTCCCCGCACCCTTGCGAGCACAGTAGTTGTAGGCCGAGTTGGAGGCCTTGATGATCTCTCCGCAGCCGCTGTGCCTGTCGGCCTTGGTGTCGTAGACCTGGCCAGCCACCTTGGCCGTACTCCCGCTCCAGCAGATGGATGCAGCGATCTTCGCCCCGGTGGTCGAGGCGGTGGCGTCACGACACTTCCAGGACTGCGGGGCCGACTGTGCCGGCGCCGCCAGACCTAAGCCGACCAACCCCGCAAGCGCGACGGTGGCCGTGATCGTGGTGATGTGCCTGCGTACCTTCACGTAACCCGTTCCTCTCAAAACGTGGGGCTCAACGTCCGCCCGTAGCCCCTTCAAACACCGTTGCCCAACCCGAAGAGGAGGAGCGAGAAGAATCCCGGCCAACCTGGGTGCAATGGGATGTGAGATGTTCACGGCGCGAGGGAGGGGCGGTCATGCAGTAACGCAGTTGGCCTGAGACATAGCACTGTCAAGATCACATCGGCGGTGTGGCTGGCCCACGCCTGCCATGCCCATGGGCTCGGTGTCTGCCTCGCCGATGTCCGCCCGGGCGGCGCGGTTCCCCGCTCTGGCTTGGTCATCGTGAAAGGGATGAGACCACAGCCCCCATGTGGTCATGTGCGTTGTCGAGACGCTGTTGATCATGCAAGGCCGCGGGGGTGAGTCTGCTGAACGGTGCTGTCCGCGTCGAGTCCCTGACCGTGTTGTCGCGGTTCCGGACCGACTTCTACGATCGCCTGACCGCCCGTGCGGACGCGCTGTTCGAGCTGGCCGACGCCGTGCTCTGCACGGACGGACCGGTGTGATCGCTGGTCGACCTGGCGCTGGCGCCCGAGCATCGCCGTGGGCACGGTTCCCTGTACGCCGGCCTGAACCGCAGCGGGGTGAACAAGCCGGTCTGGCTGTGGTGGTCACGCACCGGCGCCACCGACGCCGACGTCGCACGCCCGCCCGGGTCCCGCGCGGGTTCCGGCACCTCCGCACGACGACTGGTCCTCCAGCCGGTGTACTGAAACCCACCACACCCGGCCCCGGCCGCCCACCCGGCTCAAAGAACCGCCTCGGCGTTCTCGTCCGGGCCACCGCTGCCGCCCGCGCATGGTCGGTCTGTTGTTGACAGCGCCGACATTTTAACAGTCCCGATCTGGCAGACCCCGTATTCGGCAAGGTCGCCGCACCAAGCTGGGAGGAGTCCGCAGCACGTACCGGCCGGGACTCGCCGGTACGGTCCGAGCCGGCATCGTCACTTTCCTTGACGGGCCCGCGGAGCTGCCGAGCCTGCGGATTCCGTCCCTGGCAGCCGTCATCGGATCAGCACGGATCCCAGCCAGGAGACCGCAGCCATCTGTCAGGACACAACGCTAAGGACGTGAGTGTGACGAGTGCGCAGATACCGGCCGATGCCACCATGGCAGCTGAACCGGCCCTCACCGTACCGACGGCTTTCGAGCGGCAGGCGCGGTTGGCTCCGGACGCTGTCGCGGTGGCCGGGGACGACGGCGAGCTAACCTACGCACAACTGGACGCGCGCGCCGACGGCCTCGCCGCGCTACTTGCCGCGCACGGCGTCCGGGCCGGCGACATCGTCGCCTTCGCCCTCCCACGCTCGGCCGACTACGCCGTCACAGTGCTGGCGATCCTCAAGGCCGGAGCTGCGTACCTCCCGCTCGACGCAGCCTATCCGGAGGACCGGATCGCCCTGATGCTCACCGACGCGAAACCCGCCGCGCTGGTCACCCGACGGGGGATCGCCGCTCGCCTCGGTACCGACACGACGGCCGGCCGGGCCGCATGGATCGTCCTGGACGACCCGGCGTTCCTGCGCTCCCTCACCGGGACGCGCCGGGGCCGTACGGAGGATGGGCGCGGGCCTATGAGCGGCAGCGGTGACGACTCGGCATATGTGATGTACACCTCCGGCTCCACCGGGCGCCCCAAGGGGGTGATCACCACACACGCCAACATCCTCGCGCTCGCCTCCGACCGCCTTTTCAGCACTCCCGCGCACCGCGCGGTGCTCGTGCACTCCCCGCAAACCTTCGACGCCGCGACTTACGAACTGTGGGTGCCGCTGCTGAACGGCGGCCGGGCCATAATGATGGCGGACGCCCTCGACTCCGACCGGCTGGGCGCCGTCGTCACCGCGAGCGGCGCTTCGGCCGTCTTCCTCACCACGGCGCTGTTCAACGTCATCACCGCTTCGCCCCGGCGGCCCTCGCAGGTCTGGACGAGGTACTGACGGGCGGCGAGACCTGTTCACCGCAGGCCATGCGGGCTTTCCTCCGCGCCGCTCCGCGCACCGTGCTGCGTCATGTGTACGGCCCGACCGAGACCACCACCTTCGCCACCCAGCAGCGAGTTACCACAGCGGACGCGGCCGGTCCGTCCATCCCGATCGGCGGCCCGCTCGACACGGAGCGGCTCTTCGTACTTGACACCCGGTTACGGCCGGTGGCGGCCGGAGAGGTCGGCGAGCTCTTCATCGCCGGGGCGGGAGTCGCCCGCGGGTACCTGCGCCGACCGGAGACGACGGCCGAGCGCTTCGTGGCCTGTCCCTTCGGCGCGCCGGGCGAGCGGATGTACCGCACCGGCGACCTCGTACGCTCGCTGCCGGAGAGCGTCGTGGACTTCATAGGCCGCGCCGACGCCCAAGTCAAAGTGCGCGGGCACCGCATCGAGCCCGGCGAGGTCGAGGCCGCCCTGCTGGGCAGGCCGGAGGTGGCGCAGGCGGCCGTGGTCGTCCATCAGACAGGCCCCGACGACAAACGGCTGGTGGCGTACGTACGTCCGCGCGGCGCCCTGGAGAGCGCCGGGATCCGGGCCTCCCTGCGCCGTACACTGCCGCCCCACCTGGTGCCGGACGCCGTCATCCCGTTGGACGCGCTGCCCCTCAACGCCCATGGCAAGGTGGACCGCGCCCTCCTCGCGGACCGCCCGCTGCCGGACGGGCCGACGAACGCCGCAGCCGGGGACGACGAGCCACGGAACCGGGTCGCCGCGTTGTGGAGCGCGCTGGGGCTGCCCCCGGTGGAGCAGGGCGCCGCCTTCCTCGACGCGGGCGCCAACTCTCTCCAGATCACCCGGTTCACCTACTTGCTGCGCCGCGAGTTCGGCGTCGGCCTCCCGATCCGCACCGTCTTTGACGCCGGCTCGCTCGGCGCGGTCGCCGGCCTGGTCAGCGCGGCCCGCCGCGGGGATCCCGGAAGCGGACCGAGGCCGCCGGAAGCGGGCCCGCGCCGCATGGAGCGGCGCCCTGACCCGCTTCCGCTGTCCCCCGGCCAGGCCCGGCTCTGGCACCTCAACCAGCTCGACCCCGGCCCCGCCTACCACGTGCCGCTGCTCATTCCGGTGGACGGCCCGGTGGACCCGGACGGCCTGCGGGCGGCGCTGACCGCCTTGGTCGAGCGACATGAGAGCCTGCGCACTATCTTCCCGATGCTGGACGGGGAGCCCGTCCAGCACGTCCTGGCGCCCGGCGACTGCCCGTTGGCGCTACGGACGCAGCGCGTCGAGCCGGACGGGATCGACGTCGCGGTGCGGGAGGCAGTGGCCGAGCCGTTCGACCTCACCCGTCAAGCGCCTCTACGGGCGTGGCTGTTGCGCGGCCGGTCCGACCTCGCCGGGTCGGTCCTGGTGCTGGTCGTGCATCACATCGCGTGCGACGGTTGGTCCGTGGGGCCGCTGGCCAGGGATCTGGCGGCCGCCTACCGGGCCGTTCTTGCCGGGCGGGCCGAGGCACCGCGCGAAGCACCCGCGCAGTACGCCGACTTCACCGTCTGGCAGGATCGGGCCTTCGGGGCCGGCGCCGACCCCGCCGGGCCCGCCGCCGACCAGCTCGCCTTCTGGGAGAAGACGCTGGCGGATCTGCCCGCCGAACTCCCGGGGCTGTACGACCGCCTCAGGACGCCGGGCGCGCGAATGGGCGGCGGCAGCGGCTCGGTAGGCGCCTTCTGGCCCGCCGCCCTGCACCGAGAGCTGGTCGCGCTGGCACGCGGCAACGGGGCGACGC
The DNA here is from genome assembly GCF_044744145.1 of Streptomyces sp. NPDC087422. Taxonomy (NCBI): domain Bacteria; kingdom Bacillati; phylum Actinomycetota; class Actinomycetes; order Kitasatosporales; family Streptomycetaceae; genus Streptomyces; species Streptomyces sp. NPDC087422. The sequence continues at coordinate 23,817 of NZ_JBIUXT010000008.1, forward strand.
TGTTCATGGTGCTCCAGGCCGGGGTGGCCGCAGTGCTGGCCGAGTCGGCCGCAGCCACAGACCTTCCGCTGGGCACGGTGACGGCCGGCCGGAGCGACCCGCGGTGGGAGGAGGCGATCGGCTTCTTCGTCAACTCCCTCACATTACGCACCGACACATCCGGCGACCCCTCCTTCGCCGGACTCCTGGACCGCGTCCGGAGCACGGTGCTGGCTGCGTTCGAGCACCAGGACGTCCCCTTTGAACGGGTCGTGGAACGGCTCAACCCGCCGCGGAGTCTCGGCCGCAACCCGTTGTTCCAGACAGTCGTCGTGCTCCAGAACATCCCCTGGCCGACCGTCGATCTGGGCGTCCGTCCGGCCCACGTCATTGTGCCCCACAACGGCGCCGTGAAGTTCGACCTGTTGCTGGAGTTCTGGGAGCGGCGCGACCCCGCCGGCGAACTGTTCGGCCTCACCTGCGACGCCGAGTACGACCCGAGGCTGTACGACAGGGGCACGGTCGTCGGGGTCCTCGGCCGGCTCAGGCGCTTCCTCACCGCCGCCGTGAGTGACCCGGGACTATCGCTCAGCCGGCTCCTGGCCGCGTCCTTCGCGACGCCCACCGCCCACCCGGCCCGCACGGAAAGGAACCCCGCTCCATGACCACCACCCCGCCGTTGTCACACCTCTTCGAACGCCAGGCCGCCGCGCACAACAATGAGGCCGCGATCGGCGGCGCCCACGGCGCGCTGACGTACGGACAGTTGAACGCCCGCGCAAACCGACTGGCCCGCCTTCTGGTGGACCGGCACGTCGGCCCCGGTACGACCGCCGCCCTGCTGCTGCCGCGCTCGACGGACCAGATCGTCGCCGTCCTGGCAGTGGTGAAGGCCGGCGGGGCCTATCTGCCGCTCGATCCGGGCCATCCGCCAGCGCGACTGGCGCAGATGGCGGCGGACACGGCCCCGGCGCTCACCCTCACCGAGAGCCGCCTGCTCGACCGGCTGCCTGACGGCCTCGCCGCAAACGTGCTGCTCTTGGACGCCCCGCAGACGGCGAGGGAACTGGCCGCGGCCGCCCCCGACGACCTGGGCGACGCCGAGCGCACCCGCCCGCCGGCCGCGAGTGACCTGGCATATGTGATGTTCACCTCGGGTTCCAGCGGCGCCCCCAAGGGGGTGATGGTCACCCAGGCCAACGTCGCTGCGCTGGTCCTGGACCCCCGCTTGCGCAGTGCCGCGCACAGCCGGGTGCTGGTCCACTCATCGTACGGGTTCGACGCCTCGACGTACGAGCTGTGGGCGCCGCTGCTCAGCGGCCACCAGGCGGTGCTGGCACCGGACGGACCACTGGACATCGCCGGGCTGGCCCACTGCATCGCGAAGTACCGCATCACCTCGCTGCTGCTCACCGCAAGCCTGCTGCAACTGGTTGCCCAAGAGGATCCGGGCTGCCTGGCAGGCGTCCGGGAGTTGTGGACCGGCGGGGAGGCGGTACCGGCCGCCGCGGTGCGCGAGGTGCTGGCGCACTGCCCCGATCTCACCGTCGTCGACGCCTATGGCCCCACCGAGACCACCGTAGCGGCCACCAGCCACCGGCTCCGGCTCCAGGGCGATGTGCGGGACCCGGTGCCGATCGGCCGCCCGCTCGGAGGCAGCCGGGTGTCCGTGCTCGACGCGCGTCTGCGCGAAGTGCCGGACGAAACCGTCGGCGAGCTGTACATCTCAGGGGAGGGCGTCGGGGACGGATACGTCGCCAGGCCGGTGCTGACGGCCGCCCGCTTCGTCGCCTGCCCGTTCGGGCTCCCCGGCGAGCGGATGTACCGCACCGGCGACCTCGGCTTCCGGTCGGCGGACGGCAACCTGGTCTTCGCCGGGCGCAACGACGATCAGGTGAAAGTTCGCGGGCGCCGCATCGAACCGGGAGAGGTGGAGGCCGCGCTGACCCGCCATCCCCAGGTGGGCCGGACCGCCGTCGTCGTCCACGGGGACTCACCCGCCGACAAGCGCCTCGTCGGCTACTTCACCGTCGACGGCACTGGCCCCTCCGCCGAGTCTGTCCGCGGACACCTGGCCGCCGAGCTGCCCCCGCACCTCGTGCCCGACGTACTGGTCCGGCTGGACCGGCTCCCGCTCACCACCAGCGGGAAGACCGACCGGGCCGCTCTCGCCGCCAGGCCCCTCACCCCTGCCGCGGCCTCGCCCGCTGCGGCGCCGCAGGACGACACCGGCGAACAGGTGCTCGCTCTGTGGGCGCACTCCTTGGACGGCCGCCGAGCCGGACCGCGTGACGACTTCTTCGCGCACGGCGGCACTTCGCTCCAGGCCACCCGGCTGGTCGCCCGCACGGTCAAGGCGTTCGGACTGCGCCCCGAGGACAGCCGCGCCGTACTCCAGGCGCTGCTGGCCAACCCGACCCCTGACGCACTGACCGCGGCCGTGCGCACCGCCCGCGCCGCGCCCTCCGTACCGGCCCGGCGGCGCATTCTCCCCGACTTCGCCGCCGAGTCGGACCCGGGCACCGCTCTCGACTTCGCCGCGACGCTGGCGTCCCGCGCGAGCGGCCCCCGCCAGGCACTGCTGACCGGGGCGACCGGCTTCCTCGGCGCCCACCTGATCGCCGCCCTCCTGGCGGACACGGATCTGACGGTGCACTGCCTGGTGCGGGCCGCGGACGACGCACAGGCACTGCTGCGGGTCAGGTCGGCCCTGCGGGGCAACGGCCTGGAAGTCGCGGACCGGGACGCCTCGCGGATCGTCGCCGTCGCCGGGGATCTGGCCGCCGACCGCCTGGGTCTCACCCCGGAGCGCTACCGGTGGCTCGCCGAGGAGACGGACCTCGTCTACCACAACGGCGCACAAGTGAACTTCCTCTACCCTTACTCCGCCCTCTCCCCGGTGAACGTCGGCGGCACGAGGGAGGTCGTCCGGTTCGCCGCCGTCGGCCGGACGAAGTCCGTCCACTACGTCTCCACCCAGGCGGTCTTCTCGGCCGCCGGCCTGTCCGGTGTCCGGGGCGTCCACGAGGGCAGCATCCCTGTCCACCCCGAGCACCTCTTCATGGGGTACCCCGAGACCAAGTGGGTGGCCGAGGAGCTGATCCGAAAGGCCGGAGCCCTCGGGTTGCCCTTCGCCATCTACCGGCCGCACGACGTCACCGGCCACTCCCGAACGGGGGCGTGGAAGACCGACGGCTTCCTGTGCAGCCTCATTAAGTCTTTCACCGATGTCGGAGCCGCCCCCGACATCCGGCTGCCGATGGACTTCACCCCGGTGGACACTGTTGCCCGCGCCATCGTCCGGCTCTCGCTGGACCGTCCGGCCAACGGCTCTGCTTACCACCTCAACAGCCCGCGCTACGCCCTGCTGGACGACCTCGTCGAGCACCTCAACCAAGCCGGCCACGGCGTCGACACCGTCCCGTGGAAGATATGGGTGGACCGTCTGGCCGCGCACGCCGCGCGGGACGCCGAGTCCCAGATAGCGCCGTTCCTGCCGCTGTTCACCGAACGCCTGGAGCAGTCCGGCACCAGCGTCCTCGAACTCTACCTTGAGGACCGGATGCCAGCGCTGTCCTGCACGCGGACCTGGGACACCGTCAGGGCGCTGACCGGCCAGGCGTGCCCCACCACCGACGAACTGCTCCCGAAATACGTCCGGGAGCTCACCCGCAGCGGATTCCTCGCCCCCGTCGCACCTAAGGACGACTGATCAGGAGACAGCGATGACCGACAGCCCCTTCGACGACCAGGACGGCACGTTCCACGTGCTGCTCAACGAACAGGGCCGGTACTCCCTGTGGCCGGCCTTCGCCGAGATCCCGGACGGCTGGTCCGCGGTGGTCCGCTCCGCGCGCCGCCAGGAGTGCACGGCCTACATTGCCGCGCACTGGACCGACATGGGCCACCTCCCGGCCGGCTGACCCCGGCGCGCAGGGCCGGGTCAGCCGCGGGCCGCCCTCCCCAGGGGCTCCGCGCTGCGGCACGGAACCCCGGCCACCTCCTCCGTCCTCCAGCAAGGAAAAGACGTGACGACATGATGTCAAGTCAGTTCGATGCCCTGGCCCAGCTCTACGAGGACTTCTCGGCCCTACCCTTCCGCCAGCACCTGGAGTTCCCCACAGTCCTGGGGGCAGTCGGCACGGTGAACGCCGAGCGGAAGGTCCTGGACCTCGGCTGCGGCAGCGGGGTGTACAGCCGCATGCTGGCCGGACGCGGCGCGTTCGCGGTGACCGGGCTGGACGAGTCGGCAGGGATGATCGGCTACGCCCGGCGCCGCGAGGAGGCCGAGCGGCTCGGTATCCGCTACGTCGCCGGTCCGCTGCCCGCCGAACTGCACGGCACGTTCGACCTGGTGCTGGCCGTCTACGTGCTGCCGTACGCGAGCAGTTATCCGGAACTGGTGGACCTGTTCCGGACCGCGGCCGGAGCGCTGCGCACGGGAGGGGAGTTAGTGACGCTCCCGATCCATCCAGACGTTCCCGCCGACCCCGACTACTACTCCCGCTACGGCTTCCGGCTGAACCCCCTCCACGGGCGCGAGGACGGCGGCGAGGTCGACCTGCACATCCTCTTCGGCTCCTACGACACCCATGTCACCGCGCACTACTGGAGCGCACCAACCCTGGAAAAGGCTCTCGCCGAGACCGGATTCGGTCCCTCCCAGTGGCACAGGCACCGGCTGTCGGACGCGGCCGCGGCCGGCCCCGACACGTTCTGGCGCCCCTATCTGGACGCCCCGCACGCGGGGCTGCTCACCGCCAAGCAACTGACGGGAAGGAGTTGACGACCGGCGAGGCCAGCCGGGAACGCTGCTGATCTCCTCGGCCGACAACGACGCCAGGAGTTTGACAGCCTGCTTCGGGCGAGAGCACGCTCGCCAGAGCGAGCGCCACAGCGACGGGTTCCGTCCACCCGCGGTCGCAGGGCGTTCCCGCCGTTCGCCGAGGAGCCGTCATGGCAAAACTGAACGTGCCGAATTCGCAGTTACGGGCGCTGCTGGCCGAGGCCGGGTGGACGGGTGAGCAACTCGCCCAAGCCGTCAACCGGGCCGGCCGATCATCCGGGCTGGCGCTGTCTTACCAGCGGGCGTCGGTATCCCAGTGGTTGGCGGGCACCACGCCCCGTCCGCCCGTCTCCGACCTGGTCGCGGAGGTTCTGACGCTCCGCCTGGGCCGCAGGGTTACGCCGCTCGACGCAGGATTTGCAGAGAAACAGGCCCCGGCGTCGACCGCTGAGCAGGAGAACAGCGTCCACTGGAGGAGTGTCCTGCTGACGAGTCTCGACAAGCCGTCCACCGCGGCCGGGGCCACGCGCATTTATCGGGCAGCGAGCCTGCCCGGCACCGAGGAGATCCCGATGGCCTGGCCGGACGGTGCGGCTGTTGAGGGTTTGGCCCCGTCCGCCGCCGAACTGCGCTGGGCCGGCTCGATGGTCACTTTGTTCTCTGTTGCGGACCGCACCTTCGGGGGCGGACACGCCAGGCCCGCGCTCCAGGGGTTCCTGGCCCACACCGTCGCGCCTTGGCTGTCGGCCCCGGCCTCGCCCGGTGTCCGCCGTGAACTGCTCACGACCGCTGCCCGGTTGACCTACCTGTGCGGTTTCATGAATTTCGACGACGAGCGCCAGGGCACCGCTCAGTCCCTCTACCGGCTGAGCCTCAGCCTGTGCGAGGGCGCCGACGACCAAACAGGCGCAGCGCTGGCCCTGCGTGCGCTGAGCGTCCAGTCCCGCGCCCTCGGATACTTCGCCAACGCTCGCGTCTTGGCCGAGGCGGCAGTAGCGCGAGGCGCCCGGCAGGCCCCGCGCCACGTCCGGGCCAGCCTCATCGGACAGCTGGGCGTGGCCGAGGCGGCGTCCGGCAACAAGAAGGAGGCATTGCGCCTGCTGGGCCGGGCCGAAAGCAACCTCGGCCGGACATCGGACGCGCCCCATGACGTCGGAGCGTTCGACACCGCCGCCTTCGCCCATCAGGAAGCTGTGGTGATGCATTACCTGGGGCAGAAGAAGGACGCGCTCCTCGCGCTGGAACGGTCCGTACGCCTACGCCGACCTGGCGAGGCCCGCTCGCAGGCCATCCTGCTCGCGCGCCTGGCCGAGCGCCAACTCGCCCAGGGCCACGTGGAAGCGGCATGCCAGACCTGGCACGGCTTCCTGGATCTCATTCCCGGCCTCACCTCCCGGCGCATAGACCGGGCCCGCAACGAGTTGGCCGCACGCTTGCGCCCCTACCGTACGCTTCCGGCGGTCGCGGCCTTACTGCGCCGGAACAGCGCGCTGATCCCGGACCGGGACGGCGCGACGTCCGGCATGCGCTGAGGAAGGCACCGGTCGAGAACGGCTCGACAAGGATCGGGTCGGTGAACAATCGGTGCGGCACTGGACTGCGCCGGCTCTCAAGCCGCGCATGCCGGGCCCGCCGCCCGGCCAGCCCTCTGCCGACCCGGCCGCAGGACAGCGCCGGAGGCAGAAATCGGTCGAATTGCCCGCGTCAGCGCCCGCGCCGCCGGGCTACGCGGGCGCCCGGCGTCCACCACGGCCGTTCTGACCGCCGCCCGCGCAAGCCGGGGCAAACGTCCCCCTCCGAACTAGCCCAGGTCACGGCGGAGTACGGCCCCGTGCGCTGCTGACCGGAGCCCGTCAAAGGTGGCTGGGAATCTCCGGAAATATATTCGAAAGCGGGCCTTTTCCTTTATGCGCAGACCTGTCTGTGCTCTGCTGATTTGAGCCAGTCCTATGACTCGGACATAGGACAGATCGCGTAAGGCAGGGCTGGGCATGAACAGGACACGTAAGACCGAGCGCTTCAATGTCACAGCAGACCGCTCCACTGCGGACTTCCGTATCGCCACGACTTTCCTCCATCCCACCAGGGGCGAGGTGCGGTGTCCGGCGTCCGGCGTGGTGACGGAGTGGCTTGGACGCGCGGGAGCCGAGGTGCGGGAAGAGCCGTTCGGAGCCCTCGACTCTCACGGTCCGACGCGGCGGGACACGGAAGCCGTCTTCGGGACTACGTACCTCGAACCCGACGGTACGGCAGTGGGCATCGCCGTCGCGTCTGCCGGGCACTGGCAGGAGGCCGAGGACGCGGTGCACCGGTGGACGCGGGCGATGAGGACCCGGCGCGTGCTTCTGGTTTCCGCCGACGAGCGGTGCGCCGGGCTGTTCCGCGGGCCGGCCGCTTCTGCCGGATCCGCTCAGGACGCCCGCCCGCTCCGCAGCCTGCCGAGCGGGCGGGCGTCCCGGCAATGCCCGCACCGCCTCGCAAGCCAGATGCTGACGGCCGACTTCCTCGCCCGGGGCGAGACGGTGGTGGTGCTCGGGCGGTCCGGAGTGCCCCAGGTGCCCGGTGCCGCAGGGGAACGTGGGACCGCCGTCACCGTCATCGCCACCGTGGAGCACGCCCGTCACTTCCAGCCGACGGACCCCGACCGGCTGTCATTCGTCCTCTCTCCGTGCACCCCGGTCGAGCCGGCCGCAGAGATCCTCGGCGTCTTGCGGACTCGCTTCCCCAGGCTGCGCGGGCAGCATCCCGACCAGTGGTGCTACGCGGAATCGGACTTCCGTGCCGCGTCCGCCTCGGTCACGGACGCGAGCGACCTGCTCATCACCGTCGGGCACGGCCCCTTCCCCGCTGCCGGGGCCATCGTGCCTCCCAAGCGGCACCGGCACATCGACGGACTCGGCGACCTGCACCCCGACGATCTGGCGCAGGCACCGACCCTGGGGCTCGTCGAACGTGGCCCCGACTCCGCCCACCTCACCCGGCAGATCCTCACCGCCCTTTCCGGGCTGGGTCCGCTCAGCGTCGTCCAACGGCAGTACCGGACACGGAAGTACGACATCCAGCACGTCCTCCGGTCGGCCAGGACCTCCCCGACTGAAACTACCGGCCTCCGGCCGGCAGACGGACGCATGGACGAGATCGGAGCGCACCTGTAGTACCGCGCCGTATGCGGAGACTGAGCACCTGGACGGGAGGGGCCTTGCGGAAGTTGACATATAGGCAAATCGCCCGTGACTGGCCACGGCATATGCTGGAGGCACAGAAGGCGGAGCCCCTCCATCCAGACCTCCCCCGGCCTTCGCAGTGGGCGCGCCGGCCCAGGCCCGGCGTCGTTCCGCGGAGGGATTGGACAGGCCGCCCCTCCCGACGGTGGCGCTACCGGCAGATACCGACGCCCGATGCCAGGGCGGCGCGGTGGTACCGAGCCGAGAGACGGGGCGACCGAACGGATACCGCCTCGCGGTGTGCCCCCCTGGGGGTACAGGTGGGCATCGTCCCTACCCGCGGGGTTCAGGCGCGGATTTCGTAGACGGCACTGCGCGGTGTTTCGGCGGCACGGCGCCAGTGGGCGAAGCCGGCTTCTCGGGCCAGCGAACGCAGCGCGTGTTCGCCCGCGTGGTTGCCCAGGGCCTGGGGGCCGTGCTGGGCGACCGCTGCGGGCAAGCACAACCCTACGGACAGTGCCATGAAGAGTTTGCTGACGGGGTGCGTGTTCATCGTCGGATCCGCCTCTCCGTTGGGCTCGACGAGCATGACCGTGCCTGCCGGCTTGAGGATGCGGCGTGCACCTTTCAGGGCCGCGAGAGGGTCACCCATATCGTGGAGGCAGTTGAAGAAGGTCACCAGGTCGTAAGCCGGGCGGTCGGCGTCAAGGTCGGCGGCGGCGACGGTGTGGAAGTGAACGCGGTCGTCGAGGTCGCGCTCTTCGGCGATGATCGCAGCCCGGTCGATGGACTCGGCGTGGTAGTCGTATCCGTCGAACGCAGATCGAGGGAAGGCCGCTGCCATCAGCATGGTGGAGTAGCCGACGCCGCAGCCGATGTCGGCGACCTGGGCGCCGCTGTCGAGGCGCTCGCGCACTCCCTGGAGGGCGGGCAGCCACCGAGTGACGATGTTCGCGTTGTAGGCCGGCCGGAAGAACCGCGCCACGGCTCGGAACATCTGTGGCGGGTACTCACTCCAGTCCACGCCCTCGCCGGTGCGGAAGCACTGGGCGAGCCGGTCTTCGACCCGGTAGAGGGTTTGCAGTGCGGTGAAGATGCCGACGCCGGCTGTTGGGGCGTCGGGGTGGGCGAGGACCTGGGCATGGGCGTCGGGGAGCTCGTAGTTGCGCTGACCGTCCGCTTCGGTGCCGGGTGATACCACGTATCCGGCGCCGTACTGGGTGTGCAGCCACTCGCGTACGTAGTTCTCCTGAGTACCGGTCCGTTCGGCGAGTTGGGCCGGTGTCAGCGGTCCCGCGCCGGCCATCGCCCGGTACAGACCCAGGCGGTCGCCGAGTGAGACAGCCAGTCCTCCCACCGCGGTCGCCGCGTCGGTGAACACCCGGTCGGAGAAGGCCGTCACCAGCTCAGACGGGGCCGAAGCCGCCGCGGGCTCGGGAGAGGCGACCGCACGCGCCTCCGCCTTCTCGCGCGTGGGTGGACCGCCCGCCTGATGCCCGGTGTGTTCGGCGAGTTCGGCGACCGCCTCGAGGAACACGTCGATCTCGTCCTCGGTGTTGTAGGCGTAGAAGGAAGCGCGAGTGGTGGCGGGCAGTCCGAAGCGCACACACGCCGGACGGGCACACAGGTGACCGACGCGGATGCCGATCCCGCGCTCGTCCAGGTGTTCTCCGATCTCGTCGGGAAAGCGTCCCTTGAGCGCAAAAGAGATCGCTGGCCCGCGATCACGGCTGTCAGCGGGGCCGACGATCCGGGCGCCCGCGATGTTCGCCAGCCCTTCGAGCGCGCGGGCGGTCAGTCGGGCGCAGTGCTCGGCGATCCGGTCGCGGCCCAGCGTGTCGAGGTAGGCGCAGGCGGCGGCGAGTCCGATGGCTTGGGCGATCATGGGAGTGCCGGCCTCGAATCGCTGCGGCGGGTCGGCGTAGGTGGAGTGCCCCATGGCGACGGTGTCATTCATCTCCCCGCCCGTCAGGAACGGTGGAAGCGCCCGCAGGAGTTCCCCTCTCCCCCACAACACCCCGATCCCGGTGGGGCCGCACATCTTGTGCCCGGAGAACGCCAGGAAGTCCACCCCGAGTTCGGTGACGTCGACGGGGAAGTGCGGCACCGACTGACACGCGTCCAGGACCGTCAGCGCCCCCACCTCCTTGGCGCGTTTCACCAGCACCGACAAGGGGTTCACCGTGCCGTACACGTTCGACTGGTGAGTGAAGGCCACAACCTTGGTGCGCTCGTTGACCACCTCGTCGAGGTTGTCCAGATCCAGTCGCCCTTCTTGAGTGATCGTCAGCCACGCCAGCTCCGCACCGGTCTGGCGGCACAACTGCTGCCAGGGCATCAGGTTCGAGTGGTGTTCCATCTCGGTGATGACCACGCGGTCCCCCGGCCCCAGCGCCAGGGACCGCAACTCACGCTCCGCACGGGAGGCGTTCGCCAACGCGTATGCGACGAGATTGAGTCCTTCGGAGGCATTCTTCACCAAGACCATGTCCTGCGGCCGGGCACCGATGAAGCCGGCGATCCTGGCCCGCCCCCGCTCCAGCAGATCCGTCGCCTCACGCGCCACCTGGTGGGAACTTCGGTGCACATTGGCGTTGTGAAGACGGTAGAAGTCGGCCTCGGCCGCCAGGACCATCTCCGGCTTCTGTGCGGTGGCCGCGCTGTCCAGATACACCAGCGGAACACCGCCTCCGACCCGGCGCGAAAGGATGGGAAAGTCCGCCCGGATCTCGTCAAGGTCAAACACCCGCTGGCTCGCGCCCGGCACAGAGTCCCGCAGGGCCGAGTGCGCACCGCACGGACAGTCAGAATCAGCATTCATATGCACCCTCCAGTTCATTCGATGAGTTCGAGGACGGCCGCAACACGCCCATTAACCAACTCTCCGCAGGGGACGTGTAGAGAAGCCGGTGACGGAGGTGTTAAATGCGCCGGGACGTTTACAATTGCTGACGCCACGCGGGACGCGCCTGGTGCGGCGGCGGAGAACTTCAGTTGACGCGACGTGCTGCTACGGCATCGCGGTGATCCCCATCAGCCCGCTGCGGGTCGAGGGCGATCTCATCAAAGTTGGCGGCGCCATGGCAGGCCAGCCTCGAAGGCGGCCGTCATGCTGCGCGGGCGCAATCCGCAAGCGGGCCGAGAGTGCCGGAGTTCGCCACCAGCTGGTGTTCGTCGATCGGCTGGTGGCCACGCTGATCCATCTGCGCCACAACCTGTCGCACGCGGCGCTGGGACTGCTGGCAGTCGAGCTTAGGGCTGTCCTCACCCTCCCTGGCCGTGTCCTCGCGGTACTGCCGCAGCAGATGGAGTGCGATCGCGATGTCGATTCGCCCTTCCGCCGCTGTCTGGAGGGTGCTTACAAACCCACGGGGGACCAGGCCCACGGCCGGCGCCCCTGGAGCCCGCGTAGGCACGCGACGCGGTGCCGCGCCTCGCGTTCCGCGGCTGGATCCTGACCGGTGATCTGCAGGGCGAAGGTGACGAGGCGCAGTTCTCGGACGCTCCGCATGACGTCGTATCCGTCCCACGAGCGGACGTCGGCTCCGTACGCGCTACAGAACTCGTCGTACTCCGCAGACGAGACCGTGCCCAGCGTGTCGACAGCGACCTCTGTGGATCTCAGGTCCCATTCGGCTGGCCCGAGTGATGTTCGTTCGAAGTCGAGAAGGTATCGACCCCCATTGCCGGTCACCACGCAGTTGCCTCGCCGGGCATCACCGTGAATCACGCGGTCCGGGCGACCTGCGGGCAGCCTCGGCTATTCCTCGCGGAGTTCGGTCAGCGTTTCGAGAAGGATGTGCCGTGATGCTTCGCCCGCTACCTCGACGTGACTCCCCACCGCGACAGCGACCCCGACGGCCTGACCGTCATCCAGAACACGCACCAGCACGCGGGCCGTCCCGGCTTCGCCGGACTTGGCAGCGGCTCCCTGGCACCGCACACCGAGCGGTCCGGGACGCTTTCCCCGCCCCGCGCGATGCTCGTCGCCTGCCCGGTCACCATCCGAAGCGCCGGGCCCCACCGATCCCCACGCCGGATCGCGACACCACCCGGCCCCAACTCCTCCGCCGACCGCCTCGGCGACGTCGGGATCGCGTTGGCGGGCGGGGACGCTGCCGCACGGTCAGGCGAGGGTGATCCGGATGCCGACGGTGCCGTCCAGGCCGCGGCGCAGGCGGCTGCCCAGGAGGGTGAGTCTTCCGGTCAACCCGTACTTGCGGGCCAGGAGACGGCGGTAGTGCTGGGTCTGCTCGCCGGTGAGGATCTCCGCCCGTCCTGGGACGGGCTCGCCCGAGGGGTTGCCGCGAATGTCGCAGGCGGACACCAGGACGTCGGCGCGGTTGCGGATCCTCTTGACCTTCCCGGAGTCGGCGACCGTCCAGATACCGAGGGCGTCACCGTCCCGGATCACCCACACCGGGGTCGGAACCTCTGTGCCGTCCCGACGGAAGGTAGTGACCCGGACGTACTTGCCCGATGTCAGCCGCTCAAGGTCCGTTTGACCATCTGTCATGGCGGAAGGGTACGTCACGGCTTGATGGAGCCTCCCTCTGCGTGCCCGGGATGCGCTTGCCCAGAAGGCCAGGTCGTGGGTGCGAGACCGGAGTGGGGTGATCGTCGGCCGTGCGGTGGTGACGTGCTGCCTCCGTCCAACGGCGGAGGGATCTCTTGGTGTCTTCGTAGCGAATCCGAGCTGCGGTGATGTCCTGCAAACCGGAGCCGCCGGAGCCGGTGGCGATCTACCGGCCTGGTTCGCGGCCCGGAAGGGCGGTTGCCGGCCGGATCACTCCGTTACGGGCAGGCACTCGGTGAGCAGGTCGATGACGTCGCGCCAGGCGCGTTGTGCGTGCTGTGGGTGGTGGCCGACGCCGGGGACCATGGGGTGGTCGACCGGCGGGTGGTGGAAGGCGTGGAGGGCGCCGCCGTAGACCACGAGGCGCCAGTCGACGCCCGCGGCCTGCATCTCGGCGGTGAACGCGTTGCGTTGCGCGGGCGGCATGATCGGGTCTTCCGACCCGACTCCGGCCCACACCGGGCAGCGGATGCGCGCTGCCTCGCCCGGCCGGCCGGTGGTCGTCGCGTTGACGGTGCCGATCGCGCGCAGGTTGGCGCCGTCGCGCCCGAGTTCTAGCCCGATGGCGCCGCCGGTGCCGTAACCGATGGCGGCGATCCGGTCGGGGTCGGTGCGCGGTTCGGCGCGCAGCACGTCCAGCGCCGCGTGGCCGATCCCACGCATCCGGTCCGGGTCGGCGAGCAGCGGCAGGCAACGGGCCAGCATCTCCTCGGGGTCCCCCAGATAGCGCCCGCCGTGCAGGTCGAAGGCCAGCGCTACGTATCCCAGCTCGGCGAGAGCATCCGCCCGACGGCGCTCGACGTCACTGAGCCCCATACCCTCAGGCCCGAGCAGCACCGCGGGCCGGCGGTCGGTACCGGCCGGGAGCGCGAGGTGCCCGACCATCGTCAAACCGTCAGCCGGATACTCGACCGTACGCGTGGTAACCGTCGTCATACGGTTGGACCGTAGTGGCCGTCGAGCCCGGTCGGGGCGCTGTTCTCCGCCGGCGGAACAGAAACATCCGCGCACACCTCGCGCCCGCCCGGCCCGAGTTCCCAAGTCATCGGCAGACCTGGCAGGTCCTGGTAGATGACGGACAAGCCGAACGGGTCGTTGAGCGTCGCCCGGTGTCGGTGCGTCGAGCCGGACGATGGCGGGGCTGCCGCAGCCGTGGGGGGGCGCCGGGCGCCGGTGGCGGATGCCGCCAGTCCACCGGCCGTCGTATCCCGGTCGGCCACCACATGGGCGGGGGCACGGTTGACGGCCGGGTGGCGCGATCCGCCTGTCACGATGCCGACGGCTGGTCCGGGACTAGAGTCCGTCGGTGAACAGAAGTGCGTTGGGGGACGTCGGGTTGAGCTTGGTCAGGACGTTCCGGGTGGCCGTGGTCTCCAGGAATTCGGCGGTCTCGGCGGGGTCGGCCGCGGGATGTTCCTGCTTGTAGAGGACGGCGACTCCGGTGGTGTGCGGTGCGGCCATCGAGGTGCCGTTCCGGGAGGCGGAGCCGCCGCCGAGTTTGGCTGAGAGGATGCCTTCTCCGGGGGCGTAGAGATTGACGCATGGGCCCCAGTTGGAGAACGTGCTCTGTTCGTCGGACCTGTTGCTCGCCGCGACCGTGACCACCCGTTGCGCGGAGGCGGGGGATTGCTCGCAGGCGTCCTTCGCGTCGTTGCCCGCCGCGAGGACCGGCAGGACGCCCGCGTCGGAGAGGGCGGTGGTGGCGGTGTTGAGCGCCGGGGACTTCTCGCCGCCGATGGAGGCGTTGAGGACGGCGGGCTGCACGGCGTGCTTGGCGACCCAGTCCAGGCCCGCGATCACCGCGGAGTCGTCGCCGTTGCCCCGGCAGTCCAGGACTCGGACACTGACCAGGCTCGCCTTGGTGGCGACGCCGTAGGTCTTGCCGCCGACCGTTCCTGCGACGTGCGTGCCGTGGCCGTTGCAGTCGGCTCCGTCCCTGCCGTCTGCGACCGCGTCGAAGCCGAACGTGGCGCGCCCGCCGAACTCGGAGTGGCCGTAGTCGATGCCGGTGTCGAGGATGTAGGCGGTCACTCCGGCGCCGTTGCCGGTGGTGATGAACTTCCCGTCGAGCGGCAGATCGCGCTGGTCGATCCGGTCCAGGCCCCAGGACGAGGCCGCCGGGCCCAGGCGTACCGCCGGGGTGGACGCGGTCGCCGGGTCGGGAACAGCGACCTTCCCGTCCTCCTCCACCGCCTCCACTCCGAGGCTGCCGCGGACGAGCGTCAACTGCTGGGGAGTGAGGCGGACAGCGAAGCCGTTGAGGACCGTATTGTAGAAGAAGGCCGGCTTCAGACCCAGCTTCGCCGCCGTTCCGGCGGGGTCGATTCTCTTGTCGAGGGTGACGATGTACTCGCCCGGCACCCGGTCCGCCGCGCGTACCAGCGGTGCGGGCCCCGAGGCCGAAGCGGAAGCAGAGGGCGTACCGGCGACGAGAGGCCCACTGAGGGCGAGCGCGACGGCACCGGCGAGAGCGATCTTGCTACGAGTGTTCACCCGGCTCAGGTGATCACGCGGAAACGATCCCTCCCAAGGACACCTCCCGGCGATTCGCGCGACTTGCTCCTGCGACTTCTGACCCGGTACCTCGGGGTCAGCGCGCAGACGCTCGCTCCGCAGCCGGACCGCCCGGCGGGCTACCTTCGATTGCCGGAACAGCTCCGAGCGGACGTCTTGGCGAGGTTCAAACCCTCGGCCGGGTCCGTCGGCGGGGTTCACGTCACCGTCGGGTCCGTGATCACTTCCTGGTCATCGACGGTTCCGGCGTGCGCCTCGGCTTGATAGGCAAGTGGGGACTTGCCTATCATGGGAGCGTGGCCGATGACCTGTTCAAAGCCTTGGCCGACCCCACCCGCAGGACGATCCTCGACGAGCTCGCAGAGAAGTCAGGACAGACGCTGTTCGAGATCTGCTCGCGGCTGGCGATGAAGCATCGGCTTGGGCTCTCGCGTCAGGGGGTCTCGCAGCACCTCGCCGTGCTGGAGGCGGCCGGGCTCGTCGAGACCCGGCGGGAGGGGCGCTACAAGTTCCACGACCTGAACACCGACCCACTGCGGCAGATCACCGAGCGCTGGCCTGTCCGCGGCACGTCCGAACCAAGGGAGAGCACCCCATGAGGATCCATCTGACCAGTGTGTTCGTCGACGACCAGGCCAAGGCCCTGGCCTTCTACACGGACGTCCTCGGCTTCGTGAAGAAGTACGACGTGCCGGTGGGCGAGAAGGACCGGTGGCTGACCGTCGTCTCACCCGACGAGCCCGACGGGACCGAACTCCTCCTGGAGCCTGCCGGCCACCCGGCCGTCACGCCCTACCGCGACGCGCTCTTCGAGGACGGCATCCCGCTCGCCCAGTTCGCCGTCAGCGACGTGAAGGCGGAGTACGAGCGCCTGTCCGGGCTCGGCGTCCGTTTCACTCAGGAGCCCCTGGAAATGGGCCCCGTTACCACCGCCGTCTTCGACGACACCTGCGGCAACCTCATCCAGATCGCGACCCAGCCCCAGTAGCCGTCCGCCCCGCGCACCCGCCTGCGTCGCGTATCCGGCGTCGTCGGGGTAGTTCATGGACAGGCAGAGCAGTACGTCGAGTCCTGAGTCGCCCGCGACGCCGAAGCGTTTCCATTCGTTGCAGTGCGGCCAGGAGCGGGACAGGTCGGTGGTGCCGTCGTAGACGCTCACGTCCTTGAACGTCCCGGTGGCCACCTGGCCTGCTACTCATCCGATCAGCCGAAGGTGCATCCGGCGGACCGTCTTGACGTATCCACGCTGGGCGACGCCTACTCGGGGCTTCCGCCCATGGCCAGAGTCCGCTTGATACCACGCCGCACGAAGGCGCGGGCCCGCATCGCTCGGCGGATTCGCCGCAAAGGGCTGATCGGCTTGGGATCTGCGTACCGGCGCTCATGGATGTCTCGAACCACATCTGCCGGGGCACCCAGTTCCAGCAGTTCCGCGAGGGCCTCACCCTTTGTGATCAGCCGTCCGTCGCGTAGCGTGACGGTGGCTCGGGCCAGGACCAGCAGGCCCAGATCCACCCAGACGTCCCGGAGCCAAAGTAGGGGCTTGCCTGTGGCCGGAAGCCAGAACTGTCCCAGGTCGCGCCGGATGAAGTCCTCCAACTGCCCGCACGTGAGCGGCGGGAGCAGTTCCGTCGGCGACGGACCATGGAGGGTGAGCCCGCCGTCGAGCAGTTCTCGGCGGGTGACCGGTGTCACTGGGCGTTCCAGGATCATGCTGTGTGCCCAGGTGACATGGTGCGTCTCGACCTCGGAGAGCGATGTCGTGACCATGTATGAGCAGTGCAACTTGGCCGCGGCTGGCTCTTCGTCCAGCAGGCGCTGGTGAATGCTCGCCAGCCGGTCCCTGTGCTCGCCGTCCAGAGGGCGTTCGACGATCGCGATGAGATCAAGATCGCTGCGTCCCGGCTGGAAGTCGCCAAGCGCGAGTGAACCGTGTGCCCAGACGGCCACCATCGGCACCGCCAGCTGTATCTCGGAGACGAACCGGTTGAGAACGAGATCCGTTTCAGTCGCCGCCATAGCCGAGATCCTCGCACACGTGCACGCACTGCGCCGCAGGTTCCGCATGCTGACGATCTACGGGGCTGGAGTAGTAGTGGTCAGACGGGATCGGTGAACGAGATCGGTTTGCCGGTGGCTTGGGCGTAGGCGATCTCCCGGGTCGTGGACTCGCCGACGTAGCCGCCGGGGTTGACGATCAGAACGCGGTCGGCCAGGTCGATCTTGCGCAGGTGGAGGGCGTCCAGTGCGGTCTTCTGCTCGGCGGTGATCGGCTCGTCCGCCTCGCCCGGCGCGACGACGATGGCACCGGCGAAGGTCAGGTCACGGTTCGCCGCGCGCATCTCGGCCACGAACCGGGTGGAGCCGCAGATGCAGACAATCTCGGGCCGGTCGGCCACGGCTGAGTCCTTCGGGTCGAACGGGAAACCGTCGGAGCCGACAGTTTACGCGGCGAGATGGACACCACGCGGTCGGCGGGAGGCGGCGTGCTCGACGTCGAGAGGTAGAGGTCAGGGGACGCCCGGCTCACCGGCTTCCGCTGGCGACACAGCCTAGAGCGCGGGTTGGGCGGGGATGGGGGGCGCGTCGGTGGGGTCCGGTGGCGCGGGGGTGGGGCGGCGGAATCGGCGGAGCTGGGTAGAGAGGGAGAGGTAGAGGCGGTCGGGGAGGAAGGCGGTGTCGGCGATGATCATCGCCGCAGAGAAGAGCGGCAGGCCGAGGAAGAGGGCGATGCCGGTGTGCATGCCGATCAGGACGACGAGGACGGGGTACTTGAGGCGGCCGAACAGAACGAAGGGGAAGGCGACTTGGACGAGCACGGTCCCGTAACCGGCGATGACGAGCACCGTCGGAAAGCTGTCGGCGAGATGGGACAGCGCGGGCCAGGGCTGGAAGAGGGGGAGATTGAGTACGTCGTGCAGGGCGGTGCCGTTGCCCCAGGAGGCGCCCTGGACCTTGTAGAGGCCGGCGGATCCGTAGAGGAAGCAGACCTGGGCCGCGATGACGAACATGCCGCAGTTGTGCAGCACCGTGGTCAACGTGCGCCGGACGTAACGGAGTTGCGCGAGTGCGCGCGTGCCAGGGCGGGCGGGGCGAAGCCGAGTGCGGCGTGCGTCCAGGGACCAGCGTCGTCCGCAGGCGGTGAACATCAGGTAGACGGACATCAGCAGGGTGAGGTTGTCGCCGCCGTCCGTCATGAAGAGCGCCCTGGCGTGGAATGAGGCGACGACGACGGCGAAGAGCACGGAGACCGCCCGCGTCCGCCAACCCAGTGCGAAGAGCGCGCAGATGAGCACGGCGAAGGCGTAACAGATCTCGAAGTAGACCTTGTTGTCGGACAGCGTGAGGATGCTGGCC
Organism: Streptomyces sp. NPDC087422; assembly: GCF_044744145.1. Taxonomy (NCBI): domain Bacteria; kingdom Bacillati; phylum Actinomycetota; class Actinomycetes; order Kitasatosporales; family Streptomycetaceae; genus Streptomyces; species Streptomyces sp. NPDC087422. Next base: position 42,193 of record NZ_JBIUXT010000008.1, read on the forward strand.
CAGCCGCTCTGGGCGAAGAGCTGCCGGGCGAGGTCGGGAGTCCACGGCGAGCCGGGTCCCCAGATCTCGTCGCGATGCGAGAACTCCCGCAGCAGGAAGACGAGATAGAGCAGTCCGTATCCGATCCGCAGCACGGCCGACGCGTACAGGGACACCGGTCGCTCCGTGAGCAGGGCGTACGCCCGGCCGGTCCCATTCGGGGTGGGCCGCGGCACGTCGGGCGCCGGCCGCACCGCGTCGTCAGTGGACGTCACCTGGTCAGTGGTCATTCGAGGGCACCTTCCACCAGGGCAGCAAACGGGTGTCGGCGGCCGTGGCCGCGGTGGCGACCGGACGCGCGTGCTGGACGGCGACGGGCACGGTGACCACTCGGAGTTGGACGGACTGGACGGGACCGTCGCCGACGGGTGGGCGGGCCCCCACGCGCTGCACCGCGATGTTGCGCAGGTACCGCTGGGTCATGACCGCGCGGTCCGAGTGGGGCTCGTCGTCGCTCCCGTGCGTGTCGACGTAGGAGGACCAGGCCCGGCGCAGCATGTTCTGGTGGGTGTGGCTGGGGAACGGGTCGTGCTCGACCGCCGCCGTGTCGGCTGCGGTCAGGTCGACCCACGCGGTGACGTGCATGGTCCCGTCGGGGCCGGTGCTCGCGACACGGGCGTAGACCGTCCGGTCCACCGACTCGGGATCCGGTGCGAACAACTGCCAATTCTGCTCGAAGACCGGGTAGATCCAGGCGTTGATCTGGCGGCCGAACCGCTGCGAGATCGGATTGGCCGGTGCCACGTGCAGGAACACCATGGCCACATGGGTCAACGCCGTGGCCACGATCAGCGCGATTGCGATCCCCATGCCCGCTCTCAGCGGGACGGGCAGTCGGTGTTGTCCGGAGAACTCCGGTGATTCGTCCGGCAATTCCCGCACGTGCGTGTCGGAATCGACCCGCACCGCTGTCCCTGCTGCCCGCATCTGCGCCTGCCCTCTACTTTCCGCTGCTGCCTTTTGTGCGGCCCGGTGCCGCGGCGCGCGGCGGATTCGGTGTCGATTCCGCCGCGCACCGCTTGGTCGCTCACCGAGCGGGGTCGTGCTCCGGGCGCGTCAGCGCTGGTGACCCGCCTGGGAAGCGGGTTGTGCGCCGTAGCCCTGGTTGTCGGACCAACCGCCGGGCTTGCCCGGCCTCTTCTTCGGCGGGCAGTGCTTCACGGGCTTCTTGGGCGGGCAGTGCTTCACCGGCTTCTTCGGCTTGCAGTGCTTGCCCGGGTAGTGACCCGTGCCGCCGGTCGAACCGCCGGTGGTGGCCCCGCCGGTCGTCGTACCACCCGTCGTGGTGCCGCCGGTCGTGGTGCCGCCCGTGGTCCCGCCAGTGGTCGTGCCACCGGTCGTCGTACCACCCGTGGTCGTCCCACCGGTCGTGGTGCCACCGGTCGTCGTCCCACCCGTGGTCGTCCCGGCCGTCGTCCCACCCGTGGTCGTCCCGCCCGTGGTGGTTCCCGCCGTCGTTCCGCCCGTGGTAGTGCCGCCGGTGGTCGTGCCACCCGTCGTCGTGCCACCGGTCGTGGTCCCGCCGGTGGTCGTGCCACCGGTCGTCGTACCGCCCGTGGTGGTGCCACCGGTCGTCGTGCCCGTGCCGCACGCCGGCCGCGTGATGCGGTTGGTGTCCAGCGTCACCGAGCCGTTACGGGCCAGGGCGCGGCCGTCGATGCTCGCGCCCGTGGTCACGTTGATCGAGGTCAGGGCGAGGATGTTGCCCACGAAGGTGGAGTTGGTGCCGATCGTGGCCGAACTGCCGATCTCCCAGAAGACGTTGCACGGCGAGGCGCCGTTGACCAGGAGAACGCGGCTCGCGGACGCGGTGGTCAGGCCGGAGCCCACCTGGAACACCCACACGGCGTTGGGATCGCCCTGGGCGTCGAGGGTCAGCGTGCCGGTGAGACCGAGCGTGGACGAGGAGGTGTAGACGCCGGGGACCAGGGACAAACCCCCGGCGTCCGGGGGCAGCGCCGAGTCCGTGGCCTGTCCTGCGGCGTCGTTGAACGCTGTGACCAGGTCGGACTTCGCCTGGAGGGCGACCGCGTCCGCCGAGTGCTGGGCCCCGTTGACCAGGCCGGGCGGGAAACCGGTGATGGCGGTGCCGGGACTCACCCCGAGGTCTCCGGTGATCACCGAAGGACCCGTGTTGGTGACCGTCTGACCGGCAAGTACGGCGAAACTGTCCGCCGTTCCCAGCGGGACGGCCGTGGCGGTGGCATCCGCCTGGGTCGACACCGCGGCGACGAGAGACGCGGCGATCAGCGGCGCGACCACCGCCGCGACCCACGTGGGAATGGTGCGACCTTTCGGCGCGGGCAGGATCTGTGACGTCATAGAGGCGTGACTCCTGACAGGAACGGCAGCGAAGCCCGAAAATGCGGGTTCTGAGGACGGCCGACTCCGTGCCAGGCACACTAAAGAAAGAGATGCGGAAGCGATGCACGCATACGAGTGAAGGATTGATTTATCAACCGGCATGGTCGAATATCGCAGAATCGCGAGGCCCGAAAAACGTTCCCGCTATTGCACGTCACGCCGGAATGCGCCGCGAGAAAATCATCGTTCAGTCCTGGAGCGCGGACGGCAAGGACGCCGCCAACTCGTCCAGCCTCCGCGCGGAGCGCGCCAGGATCGCGTACCGCCAACTCACGCCGTCCGCAGGGGCGTCGGCGTAGAGGACGACGCCGTCGCCGCGTTCGGGGTCGTAGTCCAGCGCGCGGTCACGGAGGCGGTCGAGTGCGGCGGTGAAGGAGTACGGACCGGACGCGTGGACCGTGCCCGTCGTCCAGGTGACGGGGGTGCCGCGGGCGAGGCGGACGACCAGGTCGTACGGGGTGGTCGTCGCGGTGCGGCGGACGTTGGATTCGGTGGCGTACAGGGTGCCGTCGGTGGCCACGAGGGCGTCGATGTCGTAGGGGCCGCGGTAGCCGTGCGCGATCAGGTGGCGGCCGAAGGCCATGCCCCAGTCGCGCAGTTCGTCGCACACCGTCGGGTGCACGATGCCGCGCAGCGGAGCCCGGTAGCCGGTGAAGGAGCCGTCCTCGGTGCGCATGACACCGTCGAAGAGCGGTCGCGGTCCCCCCGCCGCGGCCACGAACTGGGCGCTGATCGAGACGGTGTGGGGGACGTACTCCTCCACGGTCCAGCGGCTGTCCGACCCGAATCCTTCTGACGCGAAACCGTCCGGCCCGAAACCGTCCGGCCCGAAACCGTCGACACCACGTCCGTCCACGCCCAAGCCGTCCGAGCCCAGACCGTCCGGCCCGGCGACACCACGTCCGTCCACACCCAAGCCGTCCGCCGCGACCAGCGGATCGTCGGCGCCGACGAACCGCAGCCCGTGCCCGCCCGCCGACCGGTCGGGTTTCACGACACCGCGCCCGGAACCGGCCGCCCGGAGCACCGCACGTACGGTCTCGCGCAGGTCGGGCCCCGAGCAGGTGCGCCCGTACGGCACGCGCATCCCGGTCCGCTCGGCCACGGCGCGGAAACCGGCCTTGGTGTTGCACAGCTCCGTGACCGCCAGCGCTTCGGCCCCGACCGCCGGCCCGCCGCGACCGCAGGGGGACACCGGCACTCCCAGCGCGGCGGCGAGCGCGAACGTCGAGGCGTCCAGGGCGATGGGCAGCAGCCGGGTGCCGGGGCGGCCCGCCGCGAGCGCGCGCAGCTCGTCGGTCAGGCCGGGCGTGTCGGCCACGGAGTCGGCCATCGCGACACCGGGTCGGTCACGGACGGTGACGATCCGTACGGAGTCCCTCGGGACGCCGGTCAGGGCGCACGCATACCGCGCGAACGGCTCGGACAGCGGGACCGGGGTCAGCAGTACGTCACCGGGCCGGGTCAGCCAGATCTTCCGCGGGGCCTGCTCGGCCCACCGGGCGACCACGGCGTGTTCCCGCAGGTCGACAGCGAGTGCGGAGGCGAAGTTGGCAAGAACGATCAATGATGGAGTGCCACTGTCCTTCGGCGCCATAGAGGGTGTGTGCCCGCGATCGCGGCGGGAAACCCGGTTCCGGAATTTCCGGAACCGTCCGAATCCCTATCGGGTCGCCGTCCGTCGATTGGTACCCCGCATCCGGGGCAGTCGGCCCTGGACCACACAAATAGGTGACTCAAAGTCATCGCATCATGCGTCGGAGGTGGACCGTGCTGTGTATGCCAGGTGTCTATCAACCCCAGCAGGACACCCACCTCCTGATGCGGGCCATGTGCCGCGAGGCCGTGGCGCCCGGGATGCACGTACTGGATCTGTGCACCGGCAGCGGCGCGCTGGCCATCTGCGCCGCGCGGCTGGGCGCCCGGGTGACCGCCGTGGACATCGCGTGGCAGGCCGTGCTCTCGGCCCGCGCGAACGCCCTGAGGGCCGGGCGGCGGGTACGGGTGCTGCACGGCGACCTCGCGGGGCAGCGGGGGCGGCACGACCGCCCGTACGACCTGGTGGTCAGCAATCCGCCCTACGTCCCCTCCCCCGCGGCCGAGCCGCCGGTACGGGGCGCGGCCCGCTCCTGGGACGCGGGGCACGACGGGCGGGCGGTCGTGGACCGGATCTGCGCGACCGCGCCACGGGTCCTGGCGCCGCACGGCGTCCTGCTGATGGTGCACTCGGCGCTGTGCGGGGTCGAGGCGACGCTGGCCTCCCTGGCGGAGGCCGGGCTGCGCGCGGCGGTGACCGACCGGGAGCTGATCCCCTTCGGGCCCGTACTGCGCGGACGAACGGCGTGGCTGCGGCAGGCGGGACTGATCGACGGGGAGCAGGACAAGGAGGAGCTGGTGGTGATCCGTGCCGAACACGCCTGAGCGCCCGCGCCGCGTCCTGGTCGAACGGGACGGGCCCGTCCTGGTCGAGGGGCCGGTGACCGTCGTCGGCGACGACGGTGTCGCCGTGACCTCGCACCGCTTCATGGTCGCGGTGTGCACCTGCCGCCGCAGCCGGACGCACCCATGGTGCGACACCAGCCACCGCCGCCGGTCCAAGGGCGGCGGGGACGGAGAGCCGCCGGCGTGCGGCGCGCAGCGGACGGCTCCGGCCGGGCCGGAGGGAGAGACCTGATGACGACCGCGTACCCGACCGCGAACCCGCCGACCGCGAACCCGACCTCCTACCGTGAGTCGCGTGCCACCACTCCCCCGCTTCCGACGCCCCGCGGGCCGCTGTCGGCCGCCGTGGTGGCGTCGCTGCGCGACGGCGCGGGAGAGCTGCCCGGCGCCGGTGCCGTGGCCGCCGCCGATCCGTACGGCGACGACCTGCAACTCGCCCTGTATTCGCTGTACGAATTGCACTACCAGGGCTTCGCGGGTGTGGCCGACGACCGTGAGTGGGACGTGGAGCTGCTGCGGACGCGCGGCTTCCTGGAGGACCGTTTCCTGCGCCAGGTGCGCGCGGACGCGCCGACCCGCCCGCACGCGGCGGACTCCGTCGCCGCCCTGCTGGTCGAACCGGTGGGAGACGACGGCACCGGTGTCAGTCATTACCTCCAGCCCGAGGGCCATCTCGAGCACTTGCGGGAGTACGCGGCCCTGCGGTCCCTGTACCACCTCAAGGAGGCCGATCCCCACGCCTGGGTGATCCCGCGCCTCCACGGCCGGGCGAAGGCGGCGATGGTCGCCGTCGAATTCGACGAGTTCGGCGGCGGGCACGCGGAGGACATCCACGCGCGGCTCTTCGCCGACCTGATGACGGACCTCGGCCTGGACACCGCGTACGGCCGCTATCTGGACGCGGCGCCCGCCGAGGCGCTGGCGGTGGTCAACCTGATGTCGCTCTTCGGCCTGCACCGCGCGCTCCGCGGCGCGCTCGTCGGGCACTTCGCCGCCGTCGAGATCACCTCGTCGCCGGGTTCCCGGCGGCTGGCGCGGGCGATGCGCGCCAACGGCGCGGGCCCTGCCGCGGAGCGCTTCTACGACGAGCACGTCGAAGCGGACGCCGTCCACGAACAGGTCGTACGCCACGAGGTGATCGCTCCTCTGCTGGCCGCGGAGCCGCAGTTGGACGCCGACGTGGTCCTCGGCATCGAGGCGACCGGGCTGCTGGAGGACCGTCTCGGCGCGGCGCTGCTCGACGCCTGGCGGAACGGACGCAGCGCGCTGCGCACGCCGTTGGAGCCGCTACGGGACTGGCCGTCGCCGCGCACCGGAGGCTGACGGTTCCCCTGCCCGACGCGGGTCCGAGGAATTGACCCACCGGCCCGGTCCGGTGGCGGCACCATGGGCTTGGGGGCGCGCCGCCGGGCCGGTGGCCTCTTCCGGGGGGGGCGGGATACGGGTCAGGACGGACGCGGGGGGCGGGCCGTGTGGTCGGGGTGGCCGTGCGTGCGGCGCGCCTCCTTCATCTCGGCCTCGTGGATGTGGCGCGCGCCGCCCGCCAGGTCGGTGCGGATCTGCTCCTCCATGCGCCGGAAGGGTTCGACGTACGTGTCGTCGTACGCCTCGACCATCTGGAAGGTCCAGTAGCCCGGCAGGACGTTGCGGCCGACGATCTCGCGTTCGAGCCGCTCCGCGTGTTCCGCGTGGCCCGCGGCCCTGAGGTGCTCGACCGCCTCGCCGAGTCGCAGGTCGGCTCCCCCGGTGAGCTGGTGGAAGTCGTACAGCCGCCCGCGCGCCCGCTCCACCGTCTCGAGGGCTTCGGAGAGGATGCCGAGCGCCTCCACCGAGGCGTCGCTCAGCCCTGCGGGACGTCGGGCCGGTGCCGCGGGGCCGCGCTCTTGTTCATGGTTGGTCATGTGCAAGACCTTCCCCGGCCGGCCGTGTCCATCACGGCGATCGGAGCGCCCGGCGCGACCGGCCCGCGGCGGGAGGCCGGGGGCGCACCGGGGACGGCCGGCGGCCACGGCGTCGCGGGGAAAACCCCTTGGCGAAGCGTGCCCGGACCTTGCTACCCTCCCCGAGGCCGTGCGAGAGAACGAGGAGGTGGTACCCGTGAACGCAGTATCCACATGGGTGCTCCCCTCTGGGGCCACGGTCGGGCGATAGGTCGTCCGGGAGCGCCGTCAACGAGCACTCCCGAAAGGCACGACCATGCGATTCACTTCTGAGCAGCGCCTCGACGAAAGCGTCCTCGAACGCGAATTCACCCTCGGCGAGATCCCCGGCATTTTGTGGACGCCCGATGCGGCGTCCGCGGTGGCACCGGTGCCGCTGATTCTGCTCGGCCACCCTCCCCTCGGGCTGCGCAAGATGTACCCCCGGCTGCTGGGCCGGGCCCTGGGCTGCGCGGCGGAGGGTTTCGCCACGGCCACCATCGAGCTCCCCGGAAGCGGCGACCGGCCCCGCCTGCCCCCCCTCGACGAGGCCCGCGCCGACCTGCGCCGGGCGATGGAGACCGGCGAGCCGGTCGGCGACGAGATCGTCCACGCCCTGGTCCTCCCCCTGGTGGAGGCGGCCGTCCCGGAATGGCGGGCCGCCCTGGACGCCCTTCTCGCACTGCCCGAGGTCGACGGCCCGGTCGGGTACTCGGGAGGGGTGATCTCCGTCGGCGTCCGGCTGGCGGTGGTCGAGCCTCGCGTCTCGGCCGCCGTTCTGTTCGCCGGGAGCCTCGTGCCCCGCGCCATCTTCGAGGAGGCCAGGCAGGTCACCATTCCCCTGCACGTCCTCCTTCAGTGGGACGACGAAGGCAACGACCGGCAGGCGTCCCTGGATCTCTTCGACACCTTCGGCTCCAAGGAGAAGTCCCTCCACGCCCACCTCGGCGGACACGCCGGAGTCCCGGAGTCCGCGGGTGCCGCCGCGGCCCAGTTCTTCACCCGCCACCTGAAGTAGCGGCGCGCCGTCAGACCGGTCCCGGACGGTAGCCCGCTCCGACCGGGACGGCCCCGGAGGAGCGCCGCCACCGGCTCGGCGGCGCTCCTCCACACACGGCCCTACGACCGGAGGCACCGGGGAGCGACGTGGATCGGTCACCTCTGGTCCGACGGGACTTCTCTGACTAGAGTCAGAGAATGGACGCACGAGAGATCGCCCAGGTGCGGCGGTTCAACCGCACCGTCACAGAGCGCGTGGGCGTGCTCCACGACCGTTATCTGGGCCGCGACCGGCCGATCGGTGAGGCCCGGCTCCTGTGGGAGATCGGCGAACGGGGCCAGGACGTACGCCGGTTGCGCGAACGGCTCGGCCTCGACTCGGGATACGTCAGCCGTCTGCTGCGCTCCCTGGAGACGGACGGGCTGGTGACGGTGGAGCCGCTGCCCCGCGACAGACGGGTGCGCACCGTCCGGCTCACCGACGCCGGTCGCGCCGAGCGCGCCGTGCTCGACGGTCGCAGCGACGAACTGGCGGGTTCCCTGCTGGAGCCGCTCAACGCCGTCCAGCGCTCCCGGCTGGTCGCCGCCATGGCCGAGGTCGACCGGCTGCTGACCGCCGCGACGGTCACGCTGGACGTCGTCGACCCGGACCACCCCGACGCCGAGCACTGCATGCGGTCCTACTTCGCCGAGTTGCGCGAAAGCTTCGACGCCGGTTTCGATCCCGCGCGCAGTCTCCTGCCCGACGCCGGTGAACTCCGGTCGCCGCACGGCCTCTTCCTGGTCGCCCGGCTGCACGGTGAGCCGGTCGGCTGCGCCGGTCTGAAGCTGCCGCCGGGGGCCCCGGCCGAGATCAAGCGCATGTGGGTCGCGCCGCGGGCCCGCAGACTCGGCCTCGGCCGCCGCTTCCTGGCCGAACTGGAACTGCGGGCCGCCCGCGACGGCCGGGACCTGCTGCGCCTTGACACCAACAAGGCGCTGAACGCCGCGATCAGCCTGTACCACTCCTGCGGTTTCGAGGAGGTCGCGGCCTTCAACGACGAGCCGTACGCCCACCACTGGTTCGAGAAGCGGATCACCACACCGCCGTCGGGATGAGCCACCACCGCCACGATGGCCGCGGCCACTGCGGCCTCACCCGGTGAAGGGGTGGGGGCCGAGGCGGCCCCAGGTGATGAACAGGGCCAGGCAGAGATAGAAGAGGTTGAGGAGGACGAAGGGGGCTTCGGCCGGGCGACGGGCGTGGGTGGTCATCGCGCCGACCATCAGGAGGCACCAGCAGATCGCGGTGACGGGGACGAAGAAGGGGGCCACGTCGAGAGCGGCGGGAAGGATGAGGCCGAAAGCGGCGAGGAGTTCGAGGACGCCGAGGGATTTGACGAAGGTGACACTGGCGTCGCCGGTCCAGCCGCCGCCGTGAGTGGCGGTCAGTTTGTCCTTGGGAATGAATGCCTTGGAAACACCGCCGGTCAGTGCCACCGCGGCCAGCAGCCCGGTGACGATCCACAGCGCGAGGTTCATCGTCCGCTCCTTGATCGGGAATTGCCTGTGTCCCGTAGGACGAGACAGCCGCCGCGCCCTGTGACACGCCAGCGGAAACGGCGCGGGACGAAGACAGGACGGGCACGGGACCGGGCGCGGCCAAATACGCTGAATTTGCGCATGCTTGAACCTTGTGCGGGCCGCTTTCACCCCTTTTACCCTCCCCACAGAACCCGTGGGACCGAGAAGTCAACTCCCGCCACTGGCGTCCCCACACGTAACAAAGCGACCAATTGAACCCATGTGATGCAGGTCGGTCCAACCTGCTTACGGGGTGGGGCGACGTACCGCTATTCTCAGCCCCCGAGTGTTCGTAGAACGACGTCAGCAGGGAGACAAGTCACCATGTCGCACGATGTACCGCCGCCGGGCCCACCGACTCAGCCGCCGAGCGCGAGCGGCCCGTCCGGGGGTTCTTTCGACCCGGCTTCGGTCAACCGACTCGACTGGGCAATTCTCGGTATCGGGTTCATTGTGTTGATCTTCTCGTTCTTCGACTACTACTCCTGGGATTTCGGGAGCGGTTACGGCATCAACCTCGGCAGCGTGAGTTGGAGTGCCTGGCACTTCAGCCACGGGCTGTTCATAGCCTGGTTCGCGATGGTCATCACGGTGCTCAGCGCCGCGGTGCTCGCGGTCAGCCTCTTCGTGCCCACCGTCACGCTGCCCGCGCCCGACCGCATGCTGACCTTCGTCGGCTTCGCGGTGGGCTTCGTCCTGTACCTGATCGCGATCTTCGCGCACTCCGACTTCGGCCCGGCCGGTGGCCACGGCTTCAGCTTCTGGGTGAGCCTGATCCTCGCCGGTGTCGGCGCGGTCCTCGCTCTCATGCGGGCCCAGCAGACGAACACCGCACTGCCCGGCAAGCTCAACAGCCTCCCGCGCGTCGGCCGGTAGTCAGGCAGTCCGCAGCACCACTCGCACCACACGCGGCACCGGCCGGACCGCCGCCCCACCCTCAGTACGGTGGAGGCGGCGGTCGGGCTCGCGGCTCTCGCGCACCGACGCGTGCGCGCCGCGCACCACACGCGCTACGCCTACGCCCTGCCCGCCGCTGCCACCGCCGCCCGTACGAACGAGGCGACAAGCGCCCGGTCGTCGCTCCGCGACCACGCCACGACCAGCCGGCTCGTGGGCGCGTCGGTCACCGGCACGCACACCAGACCCGGATGCGCCGGCTCGGCGAGCGACCGCGGCAGCACCGCGATCATCCGCCCCAGCACGATCATCTGGACCATCTGCGGCACGTCCGCGACCTCCGGCCCGCTCCCGTCGTCGGGCACACCCGCCCAGCCCACGCCCTGCCAGCGCGGCAGCGTCTCGCCGTCCAGATCCGCGAGCCGCAGCTGCGTACGCCCGGCCAGCCGGTGGTCACGCGGCAGGATCGCCACCCGCCCCTCCACGAACAGCGTCTGGGACGCGAGCCCGGTCAGGTCGTCGAAGGGCGCGTACAGCAGCGCCACATCGGCCCTGCCGTCCCGCAGGTGGTCGGCCCGGTCGGTGGCGCCGCCGAACAGCACGTCCACCCGGCGCGCGTCCGGCCGTTCCGCGTACGCGGCGAGGATTCCGGACAGCAGATTGGCGTCCCCGCCCGGCTTGATCACGAGCCGCAGCTGGGCCCGCGCGTCACCGGCCCGGCGCGCGCTCTCGGCCGCCGCGCCGACCGCGTTGAGCGCGTGGCGGCCGTGGTGCAGCAGCGCCTCCCCCGCCGGGGTGAGCGCCACATGGCGGCTCGTACGGGTCAGGAGCAGGACACCGAGGCGCGACTCGACCCGCCGGATCGCCTTCGACAGCGCGGGCTGCGCGATGGACAGGCGCTCGGCGGCACGGCCGAAGTGCAGTTCCTCGGCGACCGCGACGAAGTACTCCAGCTCGCGCGTCTCCAGGTCACTCATGCCCTCAGGTTATCGCCGATGATCCAGAAGGTCTTGGACGTGGCGGCCGGGCGGCGGTTCCATGGACCCATGATCAGCCATACGATGATTGTCTCGTTCGAACCGTCGATCCCGGACGCGGACCTGGATCAATACCTCAAGGACATCGAAAGCCTGATGGTGGGCTCCGGGCACGTGCGTACCTTCTCCGCCCGGCGCCACATCCGTGTTCCCGCGGACGACCACAGCCCGGTGTTCACCGCCACCGCGATCGTCCACATCGGCGTCGCCGACCTCGACGCGCTCAACGCGGCCTTCGCCATTCCCGGCACCGAGGAACTCATCAGCCGCTGGCAGGCCCGCTACCCGTACCAGGTCGTCTGGGCCAACCACGAGCCGCTGGCCTGACCGACCGACCGGGCGGGCGCGTGCTCAGTGCGCGCGCTTCCGCCGCACCCACGCCACGACGAAGCCGACGGCGGGCAGGGGCAGGGCCAGGACCGCGAAGAGCGCGGCCAGCGCGAGGACGATCGCCGCCTTGCCCGCCGGGCCCTCGTCACTGGCGCCGACGATCCGGACCGCGCAGGAGGCCGCCGCCCCGGCCACCGCGAGCGCGGCCACGGCGACGGCCTCCCGCCGGACGCCCAGGCGTCCGAGCAGGACGCCCAGCGGGATGCCCAGGACGCCGACTGCGACGAAGGCGGCCAGCAGGGTGACCACCGTGGGGTCGACGGGCGAGGCCGCCCTCGACGCCCACGGAGTCGCCACCGCGGCGGCGATCCATGGGGCCGAGGACAGCCAGGCCCTACGCGTCGTGCGTGTCATCCGTTATTTGTTCTCCATGGCGTTCCGCAGATTGCGGGCCTGCTGCTGCCACTGCTGCTTGGCGGCGCCCATCTTGACCCCGGCCCACGCGAACAAGTTCGACCCCGTCGTGTATGCCTTCTGCGTCAGGTACACGCCGTCCTTCCGGGACGAGATCGAGAACTTGATCTGCGAACCGGCGTCGTCGAAGTATCCCTTGTTGGTCACCGTGAAGGTGAAGGAGGTCTTGTCCTTGAAGGACACCTTCACCTTGCCGGGTCCGCCCGCGATCCGGCCGAGGCCGTGCGCGATCGAGTCGCCCGGGTGCAGCGTGCACATCGCGCCCTGGGTGAAGGCGTCGCAGCCGGTCACCTTGAACGGGAACATCTCCTTCGGGTGCGCCTTGAAGTAGGCCATGATCTCCTCGGGTGTGCCGAGGCTGTTGGGCCCGATCAGCTCCGACATCGTGTATTTGTAGCTCGGGTGCGGCGAGAAGGCGACGGACTTCTCCTGGGCGTGCGCGGCCGCGTACGTGTCCCGCTCGGGCTCCGGCGCGTTGCCGCCGTACAGGTCCTTGATCAGGTCCTGCCACCGGTGTTCCCTCGGCGAGGAGATGCCGAGGGTGCCGCACAGGTCGTCGCAGTGGCGTCGCGCGTAGGAGACCTTGCGCTGCGTCTTGAGGCTGACGTACGGGTTCTGGTTGACCTTGCTGCTGCTGCACTCGGTGTGCACGCAGTCACCGGTCTGGGTCGCCCACGCGCTGCAGTCCTTGCCGCAGGCGTTGCCGTGCTCGTCACAGCCCTCGTGACCGTTGCGGCAGGTGTACAGGCCCGTCGGGTCGCTCTGGGAGACGGGGTCGTTGCCCGCGTACGCGTAGCCGTTGAGCGACTGCGGGTCGCTGGTGTCGAGGTCGGCGTCGACCGAGGTGAAGCGGCCGGTCGACGGGTCGTAGTCGCGGGCGCCGAGGTGGGTCAGGCCGGTGCCCGGGTCGTTGACGCCGCCGACGAAGCCCTTGTCCCCCGACCAGGCGGTCGGCGCCGTGCCGCGTGGTTCCCCGAAGGGGGTGGTACGGCGCTGCTGCATGGTCAGGTCGGCGCCGTTGATCTGGAGTTGGCTGGTGCCCTGGCTGTCGGCGATCAGGAACGACACCTTGTTGTCGTCGGTGCGCATCGCCTGGTTGCCGTCGCCGAGGTCGTAGTAGCGGGTGGCGCGCGGTGTGGTCGACCCCTTGGCGAGGGCGACCTCGGTGCCGCCGAGGTAGAGCGTGCTGCCGCTGTCGGTACGGACCACCAGCCGGTTGCCGTCGGCGTCGTAGACGTACGAGGTGGTCTTCGTACCGCCGTTGCCGTCGACCGCGGTCACCTGGGTCAGGTGGCCCTCGGTGTCCCACACCTGGGTCTGCTTGGCCGCGCCGACCGTGCTGGTCTGGGTGCCGCCGATCGCGTCGTACGTGTAGGACTTCAGCGTGCTGCCGCCGGGGCCCGTGGTCCGCATCTGGCTGAGCGTGTGCGGCTGGGGGCTGGTCGGGGCGGGGTAGGAGTAGTCGCGGACGGTGTCCTGTGCGGTGGCGCCGGTGGCGGAGTGGTCCGTCTCCTTGGTGCGGTCGCCCGCCTTGTCGTAGCCGAAGGACTGCCAGTACGCGGCCGGGCCGCCGAGTGCCGCGGCGCTCGGGGTGGCCGCGCAGCCCGCCGAGCCCTGCGCCCACGCCTCGGTCAGCCGGCCCAGGTAGTCGTACTGGAAGCACTGGGCGTCGGTGCCGTCGCGGGAGACGTCGGTGAGCGAGGTGATGTCACCGGCCGGGTCGTAGCCGTACGTGGCGGACTTGTCGGTGCCCGGCGCGTCCTGCCGGTCGACGCGGGAGTTGGACAGCCGCTGGGTGCCCCACTGGTAGGTGTTGGTGACCTGGGTCATCTTCTGCCCGGCCGCCTGGAAGGTGTACTGGAGCGCCTGGCCGGTGTAGCTGTACGTGGTGTTGGTCGTGTACGTGGCGCCGCCGGAGCCGGACACCGTGCTGGGCCGCAGCACCTCGTCGTAGGTCGGGGTGACCGCTTCCGCGGGCAGGCTGCCCGCCGCGGGGTAGCCGACGGACTGCGTGGTGCCGTCCGCGTTGTACTGCACGTTGCCCTGGTAGGAACCGGCGAGCGCGCCTTCGGCCGCCGGGATCGTGGTCGTCGTGCGGTGGGCGCGGTACAGGTTGTCGTACAGCGAGTAGGCCACGGTGTACGCGGAGCCCGTGGCGCCGCCGACGTAGCGGGCGGCCGAGGCGATCTGGCCCTTGAAACCGGCCGGGTCCCACACGTGCTTGGTCAGCAGCGGGCCGGTCGCGTCGCCGTCGTGGGTCTCGGTCTCCCGGCCGAGCCCGTCGTAGAGGTGGGTGACGCTCTTGCCGCGCTGGTCGGTGCTGGAGACCAGTTGGCCGCGGTCGTCGTAGCCGGAGTCGGTCGTGCCCTTGTCGGGGTCGATCGCCTTGGTCTGGTTGCCGCGCTGGTCGTAGCGGTACTCCCAGACGGTGCCCGACGCGTCGGTGACCTTGGAGAGCTTGCCCGCCGGGGTGTAGTCGTAGAGCGTCTTGTCGTACGGGCCCGTGGGTGTCGCGGCCTGGTACTGGTCCAGCTCACGGACGTTGCCGCCCGCGTCCACGACCGTGGTGGTCGGTGTGCCGCCCTTCGGCGGGGTGACCGTGGTGCGGTCGCCGCCGTAGGCCGTGGTGGTGGTCGCGAGGACCTGGCCGCCGTCGCCGTTGCCCGCGATCTGCTGGCTGCGCACGACCCGGCCGAGACCGTCGTAGGTGTTCCACGTCTGCGTCTCGACCGACAGCGCGTCGTCCACCTTGTACAGCACGGTGGAGGGCGCCTTCGCCGCGTAGTACGAGGCGAAGGTCTTCGCGGGCAGGCCGCGTTCGTCGTAGAAGGTGTCGGATACCAGCATGCCGCCCTTGGGCCCTGGCGTCTGGGCCTGACGGACCCTCAGGAAGCCGTCGTACAGCGCGTACGCGGTCTGCGTGCCGGTGCCCGCGAGGCTCGTGGTGGCCACCACCGGGGGCTTGCCGTCGGCCAGTGTGTACGTGAAGGCGGAGTTGGGCGTCTGGTTGTTGGCCTTGGAGCGGTCGGGCAGCCAGATCCGCAGCTTGCGGCCCAGCGCGTCGTATGTGGTGTCGGTGCGCTTGCCGTTGGTGTCGACGACCGTGACGGGCAGCCCGCGTACGGGGTCCAGGGTCGTGGTGGTGGTCTGCGCGGTGCTCGCGTCTCCCGCGGTGGCCGGCGGTGTGGTGACCGTCGTCGTGGTCGGGAAGCCGGTCGCCGGAGCGTAGACCGTGGTCGTGACGCGGCCGTCGGTGCGGTCGGTGCGCTGGGGCGCGCCGGTCACGGTCGCGGTGACGTTGCCGCTCAGATCGGTGGCCGAGACGGCGCGGCCGTAGGAGTCGTAGGCCGCGGCGGACTCCAGGTAGGTGGCGGTGGTGCCGTTGTGGGACTTCAGGCTCGCCACGTGCGTGGCGTCACCCGCGGTCGGCGCGGCTCCGTAGGCGCCGTCGTAGGCGGTGCGGATGTCCGACAGGACGTCCTTGGTGTAATCGGGGGTCGCCGAGCAGGGCACCGCGACCGTGAGAATCCGCGAGGGGTTGTCCAGGATCCAGTCGGTGGCGTTGTCGACGTAGGTGGTGGTGGCGCACCGGTCGTCGGCGGCGGTGGAGATGTCGCCGTGGTCGTCGGTGGTCAGGACGCGGCCCGCGGTGTTGTCGAAGGTGCGGGTGACGTCGGTGATCCGCCACGACGAACCGGCGCCGTTGTCCAGGGAGGTCCAGGCGCGGGTCTCCGCGGTGCCGGTCAGATTCGCGGCGATGGTGCCCCAACTGCGGGTGACCGAGGCCGTTTCGTGGTGCCAGGGGGTGCTGACGGTCTTGTCCAGCACCTTGCCGTCGGGCCCGGAGTAGTGCTCGGTCTTGTACTCGACGCCCGCCAGCGAGTCGTGGTCGGTGATGGTGCCGCCGTTGTCGTCGGAGACGGTCACGGTGCGCTTGCCGCCGGTCGTCTTGTCGGCGTCCATGCCGCGCAGGTAGTAGTGGTCGGTCCGCGAGCTCATGCCGACCGGGTCCTGGCCGCCGGTCTCGACCTGGACGTGGGCGTAACCGCGCCAGGTGGACCAGGACTTGTACTTCTCCTTGGTGATGCCGTCGTCGGAGTCGTAGTGCCAGGCGGCCCCGCCGAGGTAGTCGTACCTGGTGACCTCGTCGGGCGAGGAGGCGGTGCGGTCGGACTGGATGACCTGCTTCACCACGTACTTGTTGAACCACTGGCGCGACGGGTCCTCGTCGCCCTCCTTGGTGAAGGACTGCGGGAAGCAGAGCGTGGTGTTGGTGTCGGGGGTGGGCAGGTGCGCGGCGTCGCAGGCCGCGGTGGAGTAGGTGATGTCGGTCTGTCCGCCGGTCTCGTCGTCGATGGTCGAGACGCGTTCCTTGATGAACGGCGAGGTGTTGTCACCGGGGATGTCCAGCCGGTTGGTGCGCTGGTCGTATCCGAAGGTGATCTTCGGCATGGTCAGGTCGGGCGCGCCCTCGGGGGTGTCGGCGTTGCCCGTGTGCTCGATCGACGCCAGCTCCAACTGGTAGTCGATGTCGGCCATGCCCCACTGGTGGCCCAGCTTCCACGTGTCGACCGGGGTGTACTTCCCGGCCGAGGTGAGCACCTGCGAGGTGACCGCGGTCAGGCGCTCGCGGGTCCAGAAGGACGGGCCGAAGGAGTGGCAGTCGCCGGTCGACTTGCAGTTGAGGTCCCACGGCGTGTCGTACCAGGGGGAGGCGGCGTTGTCGATCTTCGAGGCGTCGCAGGCGCCCGCCGTGGCGGACAGGCACCTCTCCCCGCTGGTGAAGGCGACCTGCGCGAGGGCCTTGGCCGAGTACATCGCGGTGGACTTCAGGCCGTAGTCGATGTGGTCCAGGTAGCCGCCGCGGACGTAGGTCGTGGGGCTGGCGGCGGTCCTGGCGCGGCCGTAGTAGTTGGTCTCCTTGGTGTAGTAGTACGCGATGGCGTTGCCGTGCGGGTCGACGGAGTAGTCGAGATTCCACCGCCAGCCCTGCTGGCACCAGGAGTTGGCGAAGGTGGAGGCGTGGCACGGCTCGTCGGCGTTGTTGCCGAAGACCGGCACGGTCCACGTGGAGTCGGTGGTCGCCTTGCCGCTCGCCCAGCCGGGCAGCCGGTTGTAGCCGAAGTAGTACTGGCTGCCGTCGGTGAGCGTCAGCCGCCAGTACTCGTCGTTGCGCGCGCCGTTGGAGCGCACGTCGGTGGAGGTGCCGTAGACCCGGTCGACCTTCGTGCCGTCGTCGCCCTTGATCCGGAAGGAGTTGGTGCCGGTGGCGACCAACTGGCCGGAGTGGCCGTCGAAGGAGATCGACGCGTTGTCGTACGCCCAGCACAGGTCCTCGTACTTCTTGCCCGAGGAGTCCTTGGCGCCTTCGTCGCCGCAGGACTTGTAGCTGCGCTCGATGTAGCCGGGCGACAGGTCGAAGCCGTCACCGGCCCAGGACGCCTGGTTGTTGGTGCTGCTGGTGCGGCCGTCGACGCTGCCGGAGTCGTAGGACAGGCCGACCTTCGGGGTGAAGCTGCCCGGCACGTCGGGGGCGGGCATGTCGTAGGACCAGGTGAAGGAGCCGGTGTTGGGCCCGACGTTCCAGTTCGAGGACGGGGACAGCGACGTGGCGGTGTAGTCGCCGTGGTCGCTCGACGTGCCCGCGGTGGCCGCGAGGACCGTCGCGGTGCCGGGCACGCCCGAGGACGCCAGGGTCAGCGCGTCGGCGGTCAGCGTGTGCGCGGCCGCGTCGTTCGTGGCGCGGACCGGGGTCCGCGTGGTGCAGGCGGGCTTGTCGGGGGTGGTCAGCGCGCACGCGGGCAGTGTGACCAGGCGCAGCCGGGCCGCGTAGGCACCGCCGTACGCCTGGGCGTACGCGCTGTCGTCCACGCGGACGCCGACCGTTCCGCCCTCGGCGTCCGCCCGCGGTGCGACGGTGAACAGGAGGCCGTCCACGCCCGCGGCCCGCGTGGTCTTCCGGTCCAGGACGCGTACGGTCGCGGCGCCGGTCAACGGCGCGGCCGTCGCCTTGGCCGCGCCGCGGGCCGTGGCGGATGTCGCCGCCGCCGGCACGGTGAGGGTCACCGGGAGCTTTCCGGCGCGCACCGCCGTGGGCTCGGCGTGCGCGGCGGGCAGCGTCACCGTGGCGGTTCCGGGCGCGGCCCAGGACTTCTCCGCGGCCCGGTCGTCGGCCCGGTGCGGCAGGCCGTCCTCGGCGCGGGGCGCCGTCGTGGTGCTGGAGTGTCCGGCCACGGGCACGCCCGGGGACGGTGTTCTCGGCATGTCGTCGGCCTGGGCCGCCGGTAGCGCGGCCACTTGCAGCAGGCCCGCCACCAGTGCTCCGCAGGCGAGCAGCGCGGCCTTGCCGCGCGCGCCGCCCGTTGATGTCCGTCTGTCGCTCACGCTTGTCCCGTCCCCATCCCTCACCGTGTGCGCCCCCGTCTTCCGACGTCGGCAGCACGAACCGCCGCCGGGCTCCGCCCGTGCGCACGTGTCTGATCTGTCACTTCGTCGAATGCCACGCGTCCGGGGCGGCGCGCGATGACCCGCGCGCCGCCCCGGTGGTGCTACCGGGTCAGGGCCCGGCGGTGGTGTCGAGATCCACTCCGCTGGCGAGCGCCGCGATCTGGGTGTCGGTCGCGACTCCGCCGAAGACCCACACGTCGTCGATCACACCGGGCCAGTACTCGCCCCAGGTGGACGTGCCGGTCTTGAGGCGGCCCAGTTGCAGGCCCTTGGCCGCGTCGAACGGCAGCACCGAGGAGTTCCACGACACCGACTCCTTGCACGCCGGGTCGTCGGGGTTGCCGTCGTCGTCACCGTCGGAGCAGAGCGACTGCTGCATCTGGCCGTTGATGTACAACCGCATCTGACCGGCCATCAGGTCGTAGACCACGGCGATGTGATCCCACGCGCCGTTGTCCTGGAAGCTGGTGTCGGAGGCGGTCGAGACGACGGCGCCGGTGCCGTCCGCGTTGGACGTCTGCAACTGCCAGGCGCCCGCGTGGGCCGGGTCGGCGGAGTCGGGTACGTAACGCACCGCGAAACCACTGGTGTTCGTACCGGCCATGCTCAGCACCGTCACCGGTTTCGTCGGCCGCGCCGCGGTGGAGACCCACGCGCCCACCGTGAAGCTGCTGTTGGTGTGGATCGGTGACGTGGTGGTCGACGCGTAGCCGGTGGCCGTGCCGTTGAGCACCAACGACCCGGTGCCGACCATGCTGTTGGCGCCCGTGGCATCGATCTGCGCGCCGCCGCCGAGGGTCAGCGGGTGCTGGTCGGCCGCGGTGGTCAGCGAGTCGGGCGAGACCTGGGGAGTGCCGGACGCGCTGTCCAGCTTCCAACGCCCCTCGACCACGAGCTGGTTGTGGTACATCGACTCGGCTTCCGGCGCCGACAGGGCCCGGTCGTAGAACCGCACGTCGTCGATCTGACCGGGGAAGAAGCTGCTCGGTGCGCCGTCGTACGACCCGGCGCCGATCTGGACGGGTCCCTTGCCGTAGAAGGGCGCGGCGAATTTCGTCGTGGCCACCCACAGGCCGTTGACGTACAGCCGCATGTCGTCGGTGTTCGCGTCGTACGAGCCGAGGAGGTGGGTCCAGACACCGGCCGGTGCATGGGTGGTGTCACCCTGGGCGGCCCGCACGATCGTGGCGCTGTCGGAGTCGGCGGTGTAGGCGTCGAAGGACCACCCGTAGGTCGCGGAGTAGTACAGCTCGAAGCCCGGCCGGTAGGTGCTGGTCTGGGTGGCGATGATCGCCGCGTGGTCGGGTTTGGCGGACAGTTTCGCCCAGCCGACCACGGAGAAGCTGCGCTGGTTGTTGACCTGCGGGGAGCGGGTGGACGCGTAGCCGCTGGTGCCGTCGAGGGTCAGCGACTTGTCCTGCGCGCCCGCGCTTCCCGCGGTGACCCCGCCGTGCAGGACCGCGGGGTCCACGTCGGCCTGGCCGTGCACCACCGTGGTGGGGTTGCCGTCGTCCTGCGCGGCCGGTTCGTCCAGCGGGAAGACCGCGCTGGCCGGGCGGCCGGCCCCGAGCTGCTCCCCCTTGTACAGGTGCGCCACGTCGGCGGCCACCAGGGGCTTGTCGTAGATCCGGACGTCGTCGACCGTGCCGGGGAAGAAGCTCCCCGGGGAGCCGGAGTAGCTCCCCGCGCCGATCTGGAGACCCCGCCGCGCGTCCCACGCGGTGGTGTAGCTCGTGGTCCCCATCAGGGCCCCGTTGACGTACAGCGACAGGGTGTGGGCCGTCCCGTCGTACGTGCCGAGCAGGTGGTACCACTGTCCGGCCGTGACGCCGCCCGCCGTGGCGGACATCGCGCGGACCGGGGTGGCGGTGGCCGAGTCGGAGCTGTACTGGTTGAACACCCACCGGTCGTAGCCCTGTGAGTAGTACAGCTCGAAGCCCGGCGCGTTGTTGCCCGGCTGCGCGGCGACGACCGCCGCGGCGGTCGGCATCCGATCGAGCTTCACCCAGGCGGCGACCGTCATGCCCTGGTCGGTGTGGACGGCCGGGATGTCGGACTGGAGGTAGGAGTCGGCGCCGTTGAAGTCGACGGCGGTGCCGGACTTGCCGGGCGCGCCGAGGGTCGGCGAGCCGACCACGTTCAGGGTGCGGTCACCGGCGGAACCGGCCGCCTGAGTGGCGCCCGCGTCGTCGTCGAGTTGCCACTGGGCGCGGGCGGGCTGGCCCTCCTTGACCCGGAACTCGTACACCTCCGGCTCACTGCCGTTGCCCGCGCTGTCGAATGCCTGCACGTTCAGGAAGTTGGTGCCCGCGCGGGTCGGCCGGAAGGTCACCGACTTCGCCGCGCCGCCCGAGGTGGCCACGGTGTGGGCCGTGTCGCACACCGCGTCGGCGTTGACGCCGTAGCAGTACTTCACGACGTCGGTGGAGGCCGAGCGGAAGGTGAAGTCGCCGTCCCGGCCGACACCGTCGTACGTCGGGTCGTTGGGGTTGTTGTCGTCGACGGCCGGGTAGTCGCCCGAGGTGATCACGGGGCCCGCCGGCACGGTGGTGTCGTACACCCAGTAGCAGTTGGTCGCGGAACCCGCGGACGACCATGGGGAGTAGCTGTAGTACTTGCCCTGGTCGTAGTCGACCGCGCGGGCCTGCCAGGCGATCGTCTTGTTCTTCGGGACGGTCTTGCCGCCGAGCGTCGCGGTGAGCTTCGTGGAGAAGGTCGAGCCGGACTTCTTCGGGCCGATCTTCGCCGAAGTCCACTGCGTGACCAGGCCCTTGCCGTCACCGGCGTCCCACGCGACGGAGAACTGCACGCTCACCTGGTCGCCGTCGGGGTCGGTGACATCGCTCGCGCTGATCGTCGGCAGGGTGCGGATCCGTACCGACGTGGACGGGCTGTGGCAGGAGGCGCCGGGGCTCATCGACAGGTGGGACATCGGGATCTGCTTGGGCGGCTGGTTGTAGTGGACCCGCAGATACGCCTTGTTGGTGAAGCGCTTCCAGCCGTACGGGTCGGACTCGTTGGCCTTCAGACCGAAGGTGGTGCTCCCGGAGTTGTGGGCCGCCGCGTACTTCACGCCGGTGGTGGCGTTGAACTCGACGTCGGAGGCCGCACAGCCGGAGCTGCCGTGCGCCTCGGTCTGGGTGTCGATGTGGTCGAGCCAGTGGTCGGCGGAGGAGTTCCAGGTCGTGCCCTTGGTGAAGCCGCTGGTGCGCCACAGCTCGATCGGCTTGGCGGTGCACGACGCGGACCACGTCTCGTGCGCGACGAAGGTGGCGTCCAGGATCGTCTTGCCCGCGAACTTCGACGTCGGGAAGGAGTAGAAGAGCCGCTTGACGTCCCTGGGCGCGCAGTAGGTCCAGTCGCAGTCGCCCACACCCGCGTCGTCGTCGCCGTTGAAGCGGTACTGCGGGCTGGAGGCCCAGTAGCGCGAGACCATCGTCCAGTCCCCCGCCCTGGGGGTGTACGTCTGCGGGTCGATGTACAGCGGGAACGAGGTGTCCGCGCCGGTCAGCAGCGCGTGGTCGGGCGTCAGCGTCAGCGAGCCGGACGCGTCGGAGGTGTCGACGGCGACGGCGATCGGCGCCATCTGGGAGGTACCGGTCGGGCCCTGCGCCGGGTCCTCCGGGCTGCCGTCCTCGGCGGTCGCGGCCTTCGCGCCCTTGGCGGCGCTGGTGGTCCTGGCGCTCTTGGTTCCGGCCGCCGGGGTGTTCGTCCCCTGCGTGCCGGAGTCCCACATGATCGGCTGCGGCGCCGCGAAGACCTCGCCGCCGGTCGTGGTGTCGGTGGCGGTCAGACCGCCGTCGGCGGTGCGCGCCACGTCGAGGCCGTCGGTCACCACCCCGAAGGTGAGCTGTGTGAGCGCCGGATTCCGCGCCGCCGCGGCGGTGTTGACCACCAGCAGCTCGTGGAAACCGTCGGTGTCCGCGCGCACCCGGAGGTCGACGTCCGGCAGGACGTTCTTGTACGTGGCGGTGTCGCCGTCGAGCGTCGGCGCGGGCAGCGCCGACGGCCAGGTGTACGACAGTTTCCGCCCGGCCCTGTCCAGGGTCACCAGCGGCGCGGAGCCGCCGCCCGACAGTTCCATGCCGACCGACGCGACCGCGGGTGCGACGCGGCCGTCGGGCCGCCGCACCAGAGTGTTGTCGATCGTCTTCCACTCGCCGCCGACGCGGGCCCGGACCGGACGCAGGTGCTGGTCCGTCTCCAGGCTGCCGTCCGGCAGCGCGTACGTCTCGTTGGACTCCGTCCGCAGCGACGTGATCTCCACGCTCTGCCCGGCCTCGGCCGCCTCGGCGACCGCCGCGTCCTGCGTGAGCGCCGTGCGGTGCGACGCACCGGTGTCGGCCTTCACCGGCTTCGAGGACTGTGCCGCCTTCGAGGACTGTGCCGCCTTCGACATCGATGTCGACGTCGGCTCCGCGCCCGGAGTCGGTGCCGCGGCGACCGCAATCGCCGCCGCGGGACCCACCGCGACGACCAGAGCGGACGCGAGCGTCACTATCAGCCCACGAGACGCACGCACACGTCTGACCCCACCCAAATCCATAATCCCCCCATGAGACGCGCCGCCTTGTAGGCGTCTGTTAACAGTGCGCGAACAATCGAGAACCGTAGATCAACACCTTCACGACAGCAACACACTTCTCTCGAATATTCGCCCGCCCCCAGCGTTTCGTGACGTTCCGTCAATGTCCGTCGAATATTTCGCGTAGGCGCAGGTAGCGGACGGATGCCCGCGTCTGTGTGAATTCCGCTTAGCCGCTGGTGAGAGCCGCTGCCCGGCTTTGTCCTGCCGTGCTCGCACAACGGCCCTATGCGCCGTCTCGGCGTTATGGGCACCGTCGGTGAGCGCCGCGACGCGGCCCGGACAGACGGCGGGCGGCGGACGTGCGGGCGGTCGGACGGTCCGACAGGCGGGTGTTCGGACGGGCGGTCGGTGACGGTCAGTGACGGGGAGGAGCGAGCGTGGTGCCGGCGGCGATCGAGCAGGGGACGAGGAGGCTGTCGGCGCGGCGGCCGGGGTCGTCGAGCATCGCGATGAGCTGGTCCACGGCGGTCCGGCCGATCTCGACGCGCGGGATCTCCAGCGACACCCACCGGCCTTCCGGCTGCTCGGGCGCGCCTTCGAGCACGGCGACGGACAGGTCGTCCGGCACCCGCAGGCCGCGCTCGGCCAGCTTCGTCCGCAGCGTCTCGGCGAGCCGTACGCTCTCGGCGACGACGGCCGTCTCGGGTCCCGTGACCAGGTGGTCGAGCCACGCGTCGGACAGGCCGGTCTCGCCGCGGAAGCCGGGTGACCCGTCGGTGAGGCCGAGTTCGCGGACGGCCCGCGCGTAGCCCTCCCGGCGGTCGGTGTACGGCTCCATCTCCAGGGGCTCGCGCAGATAGCCGATCCTGCGGTGCCCGAGCGCGGCGAGCTTCTCCACGATGCCCGCCGCCGCGGTCTCGTAGTCGGGGATGACGCACGGGATCTCGGCACCGGGCACCTCGCGGCGGCCGATGTGGATGAACGGGTAGCCCTCGTACCAGAGCCTGGCCAGTTCGCCGCGGTCGGTGGACACGCCGAGGAGCACGCTGCCGTCGGCCAGGCCCAGCCGGTTGGTGCCGTCGCGGTAGATGTTGCGGCGGCCCCCGTCGCCGCTGCCGGTGGAGGTGAACAGCACCAGGTCGTAGCCGGTCCCCTCCGCCCGCTCCTCGATGCCCTGGAGGAATTCGAAGTAGAAGTCCTCGCGGGCGTGCGGGAAGACGGCCTCGAAGGTGTGCACCCCGAGGAGGTTGGTGCGCTTGTTGCGCATCGCGCGGGCGGCCGGGTTGGCGACGTACCCGAGTTCCCTGACCGCGTCGAAGACCCGCTTGCGGGTCTCCTCGGGGATCCGGGCGCGGACGGCGTCGCCGCTGATCACTCGGGAGACCGCCGATTGGGAGACCCCGGCGAGACGGGCCACGTCGGCCTGGTTGGGGGCGCGGTCGCGGCGGCGGGCGGTCACGGTGTGCTCTCCTGTCGCAGGGGGCTGTCCTTGTGCGTCACCGGCTCGCGCCGGGCCGGGCCGGTCTCCTGGCGGCTGTGCTCGGTTGCCGCGTGCGCCGTCCCGGCGGGTCCGCCCGCCCGGCCCGGTCCGGAGCCGGTTCGCGCGGGCGCGGCGTGGCGTTCCAGGGGGCGACGGGGGCGGAAGGCGCGGCGGGCACGACGGGGGCGGCAGGCGCGGCAGGCGCGGCGGGCGCGGCACAGCGGCTTCAGCGAGCCGAGCGGGTCCGGGAAGATGAGCTGCACGTCAGCATGGTAGGCGCGGGCCGCCCGTCCGGTGCCGCGCATCGGCGGGATCCCGCCGCGGGCGGTCCGCCGGAAGCGGGCTCGACACGTCGGCCTCGCTGCTCGGCTGTCCGTCGAGCGTCACGGCCCGGCGGCCATCCGGTGTCCCGGCCGGTCTTGGTACGGAGAGCGCGTCAGCGCCGCGTGCGGGACGTTTCCGCGAGCACATGGTCCGTGGCCGTCCCGGCGACCGCCGGCCGTTATCGCGGGTCGGCCTCCGCCAGGAACTCCCGCTGTGCCGCCCGCAGTCGGGCGTCCTCCTCGGCGGCGGCCGGGTACTCGACATGGCCCGCCGTCAGGACGAACAGCTCCTTCGGGCCGCCCAGGGCGTTGTGCACGGCGAATTGTCCGGGCGGCGGCACCGCGGGGTCGAACAGGGCCGCGCCGACGTGGACGGGGACGCGGACGCGGGTGGCGGCGACGGCCGCGTCGAAGTAGCCGAGCACTTCGGTGACTTCGGGGTGCCGGGTGTAGTGGGCGCGGACCGCCTCGCCGCTGCCCGTGCAGGGCAGGGTCAGCCGCAGCGGATGGTTGCCGAAGCTGGGCACGGTCAGCAGCCCGTGGTGGAAACGGTCGTCCCAGGGCAGCGCCAGGGCGCCGATCCCGCCGCCGAAACTGCCTCCCACCAGGGCGAGTTGGCGCGCCGCTCCCGGTACCAGGGCGAGCAGCGCGGAGGCCGCGCACCAGGTGTCGGCGACGCATCCGCCGTGCACGTAGGTCTCGCGTGAGGCGATGCCGTGCACGACGTGTTCGGCCGCGGTCGCCGGAATCTCCGGGTCGAGGCTGCGCGTGGCCATTCCGCGGGCGCACGGCCAGATCGCGGCGGTGCCGGGCGGGGGCAGCGTCACATCGACGGCGTCCCTGCCGCCGTAGCCGTGCAGGACGACCATGCCGTGCGTGACGTGTCCGTCGGCGGGCAGCGTCAGCCAGCCGCCCACGCGGAAACCCCCGACCGAGGTGTACGACACCGCGTGGACGCGTACGCCGTCCCGCTCCTCCTCCAGCGCTCCCACCCGCGGCGCGGTGTCGACCGCCAGCGCCTTGGCGTACGCACCCTGCCAGAAGTCGCCGAAGTCGGCGGGCGCCTCCGGGGTGCCGACCTGGAGCAGCCGGTCCAGGTCGTATCCGTACGTCGGGTCGAACGGGAAGTCGTGGGTCTCGATGGCCTCGGCCGTCACGGGTGCGGATTCCTCTCGTCGGTCGTTCCGCCCGGCGCCGGAAGGCCCGGCGGGGGCGGCGAATGCGCTGTCGGCGGCCGGACGAGCCGTGGCCCCTTCTCGATCCTCTCGACCGCACCACGTCCGGGTCGAATCCGGCGGCGGCCGCCGTTCACCGTCCCGGCCCGCCGGTGAGGCCCGGTACGGTTGCCGACGGCCATGCTAGCGAGTGGCGTTCTCGCAGGTCACGGCCGGGGCCTGCGTTCCGGTGCGCGCGTGCCGCGCCCACTGCGCCGCCGGTCCCGGCAGGCGGGCTCGCCACGCCCGCGGCATCACGTGATCCGGATCCGGCCACTCCCGAAACCTACCCTCGGAGGCATGCTGACTGTCGAACTCGCCTTCACCGCCACCTCCGAACGCCTCGCGGCCCGCCCCGCGCACCGCGCGATCCTCCAGCGCCTCCATGACGAGGGCCGCCTCGTCGCCGCGGGACCCTGGGCGGACGACACGGGCGCGCTTCTCGTCTTCTCCGCCGACCGCGACGAACTGGACCGGATCATGGCCGCGGACGCGTACTACCGGACGCCCGGAGTCACCGTGACCGCCGTCCACGAGTGGGCTCCGGTGGTCGGGCGGGACCGTCTGACCGACGGCTGATCCGGTGCCTCAGAGGTGGAGCATGACCGTCTTGGTCTCGGTACAGGTGTCGAGAACACTCCCCCGTGGAGAACGAGTCGGCCCACGGCCGGTTCGTCGGCCGTGGGCCTCGATCGCCTCGGCGACCTGAAGCAGGATCGCGCCGCGTGGCCACCGCGAGGACTGACGATCAGTCAACTCACCGGTGCGGTAAGCGACTTACGCCGAGCGGCGGCGGCCTGCGGCCGGGTGTCGGTCAGGAGCGGGCGAGGAGTTCGAGGGTGTCGATGACGCGGTTGGAGAAGCCCCATTCGTTGTCGTACCAGGCGACGACCTTGACGTGCTTGCCGTCGACGCGGGTGAGGGCGGAGTCGAAGATCGACGAGGCAGGGCGGCCGGTGATGTCGCTGGAGACCAGGGGCTTGTCGGTGTATTCGAGGACGCCCTTGAGGGGGCCGTCGGCGGCGGCGCGGTAGGCGGCGAGCACCTCGTCGCGGGTGACCTCGCGCGCGACGGTGGTGTTCAGCTCCACGATCGAGCCGACCGGGACCGGGACACGGATGGAGTCGCCGGACAGCTTCCCGTCGAGGTTGGGCAGTACGCGGCCGATGGCCTTGGCGGCGCCGGTCGTGGTGGGGACGATGTTGACCCCGGCGGCGCGGGCGCGGCGCAGGTCGCGGTGCGGGCCGTCCTGGAGGTTCTGCTCCTGGGTGTAGGCGTGCACGGTGGTCATGAAGCCGTGCTCGATACCGGCCAGGTCGTCCAGGACGGCGGCGAGCGGGGCCAGCGCGTTGGTGGTGCACGAGGCGTTCGAGACGATCACGTGCGCGGCGGGGTCGTAGTCCTCGGTGTTGACGCCGTACGCGAGCGTCACGTCGGCGCCGTCCGAGGGGGCGCTGACCAGGACGCGCTTGGCACCGGCGCGGATGTGGGCGCGGGCGGCGTCCGCCGAGGTGAATCGACCGGTGGACTCCAGCACGATCTCGACGCCCAGCTCGGCCCACGGCAGCTTCTCGGGCTCGCGCTCGGCGAGCACCTTGATGCGGCGGCCGTCGACCACCAGGTCGGTCCCGTCGACCTCGACGGATGCGTCGAGGCGGCCGAGCGTGCTGTCGAACTCGAGCAGGTGGGCCAGCGCCTCGGGCGCGGTCAGGTCGTTGACGGCGACCACTTCGAGGTCGGTGTCGCGGGCGAGCAGGGCGCGGAGGGTGTTGCGACCGATACGGCCGAATCCGTTGACGGCGATGCGGGTCATGAGAAGGGCTCCTTTCGTTACGTCTTCCATGGTCGGCAACCGCGCGCCGAGCCGACAGTGGCCCGAATGACAGCGCCCGCAAGGATCTCGCCAGCCCGGTCGTGACGCCGCGAGCGGCCCGCCATCGACTCGCCATCGACTCGCCTCAGGTCCAGCGGCTCCGTACCGCTTCAGCCCTCACGGCTCCAGCCAGGAAAGGCTCAGGCCGGAAAGCTCCCATCCGGAAAAGCTCGGACCGAGACCCCTCAGGCCGAGAACGTGTGCCGGTACTCCGTCGGCGACGTGCCGAGAATCCGCTGGAAGTGCAGGCGCAGATTGGCGCCCGTGCCGAGCCCGACCCGGTCGGCGATCTGCTCCACGCCCAGGTCGGTGCGTTCCAGCAGTTCACGGGCCAGGTCCACGCGCGCCCGCAGCACCCACTGCATCGGCGTGTACCCGGTGTCCTGCACGAACCGCCGCGAGAAGGTCCGCGCCGAGACCCGCGCGTGGCGGGCCAGCTCCTCCAGCGTCAGCGGCTCCGCGAGGTGCGCCAGCACCCACTCCCGCGTGCTCGCGAAGACGTCGCCGAGCGGTTCCGGCACGCTCCGGGGCACGTACTGCGCCTGTCCCCCGCTGCGGTACGGCGCCGCGACCAGCCGTCTCGCCACGTGGTTGGAGAGTCCCACTCCGTGGTCACGCCGCACCAGGTGCAGGCACATGTCGATACCGGAGGCCGCGCCCGCCGAGGTGAGCACGTCGCCCTCGTCCACGAACAGCACGTTCTCGTCCACCCGCACGAGCGGATGCCGGGTGGCCAGTGCCTTCGTGTAGTGCCAGTGCGTCGTCGCCCGCTTCCCGTCGAGCAGGCCGGTCGCCGCCAGCGCGAAGGCCCCCGTCGAGATCGCGGCGAGGCGCGTACCCCGCCCGTGGGCCGCCGTGAGCGCGCTGACGACCGCCGCCGGAGGCTCCGTGGTCGCGGGCTCGCGGTAGCCGGGGATGAAGATGGTGTCGGCGTGCTCGACCGCGTCGAGCCCCTCGGCCACGTGGTACGAGAGGCCGTCACCGCCGGTCACGAGTCCTGGCGCGGCCCCGCACACCCGCACCTCGTACGGCATGCTCGGCCGGTTCGAGAACACCTGCGCGGGGATGCCGACATCGAGCGGCTTCGCACCTTCCAATACGAGCACGGCGACGCGGTGCCGCTTCCGGCTCATCAGCTCTCCTCCGGTCGCTTCGGTCACTGCGGTGACTGCGGTGACTCCGCGCGCCTCGCGGCCGGACACGGGTACCCGCCGGGGCGCCGGTGGCCGCGATGGCACCTACCGCAAGCATCCTGCCACCCGGCGGCGTGCGCCTGTCCGCGCCCGTTCCGGTACGGGCGGCGTACACCTGTCCGCGCCCGCTCCCGTACGGGCGCGGACGTCGGCCCGCGTGACGGCGAGGTCAGCGCCGTACGGCCCGCGCCAGCGCCTCCTCCGCCTGAACGGCCATTACGGCGACCAGGTCGGCGGCCTGCGGGACGTTGTGGACGAGGTCGACGGCCTCCCCCGCCCACACCGGGAGCGAGGGCACCGCGCCGCGCGCCACATCGGCCTGGTACTCCTGCCGCGCCTGCGGGTCGGCGGCCAGCTCCGCCTCCCGGCCGCGCCAGCGGTCCAGGTAGGGGTGGCCGAGCGTACGAGCGGTGTACGCCGTCGGCCACCGGGAGCCGCGGGCGATGTCCAGGACGCTGTTGCGCTCCGTGTCCTCCCCGCTCCCGCCGACGATCGCCTCGACGGCCGAGGGCTCGGCCCCGGCCTCGGCCGTCGCCTGGAAGCGGGTGCCGATGAGTGCACCGGCCGCGCCCAGCGCCAGCGCGGCGGCCACACCGCGGCCGTCGCCGATCCCACCGGCCGCGAGCACCGGCACCGGAGCCGCGAGGTCGACCACGACCGGCACGAAGGGCAGCGTGGACCGGCCGTGGCGCGCGCCGTGTCCGCCGCTCTCGGTGCCCTGCGCCACGATGACGTCGGCCCCGACGTCCAGCGCCCGCCGGGCCTCCTCCAGATCGGTGACCTGGACGATCAGCGGCACGCCCGCCGCACGGACGCGTGCCGCCAAGGGCGCCGGGTCCCCGAAGGACAGCATCACCGCGGCGGGACCGTACTCCAGTGCCTGCTCGACGGCGCCGGCCTCGGCCGCCCAGCTCAGGAACCCGACTCCCCACGGCCTGCCGCACTCGGCCGCCAGCGGCAGCTCGCGGGCCAGCCACTCCCGGTCGCCGCTGCCGCCGCCGAGCAGTCCGAGGCCGCCGCCGCGCGACACGGCCGCCGCCAGCGCGCCACCGGCGGAACCGCCCATCGGTGCCAGCGCGATCGGGTGCCGCACACCGAACATCTCCGTGAACGCCGTCGCCAAAGTCATGGGCTCCATCATGGCCCCGGCCGGGTCCGCGACGCGTGATCCCCCTCAGCGCGGCGGGAGTTGATCGTAGGTCCTGAACGTGTAGTACGCGCTCAGCCGCATCGCGTTGCCGGTGGCGGCGGGAAGTCCGAGGCGGTTGTCGACGAGGCGGTCGAGGGGGCCGCAGCCGGTGGCGCCGGGGACCGTGAAGGCGGTGTCGTAGGCGTCGAACGCGATGACCGGCGGGTCCTGCGAGACGACGCGGGAGCCGCCAGAGCGCACCAGCCGCAGCTCGACCGGGGTGTCGCCGCCGCCGATGACGCAGCCGTGCGGCAGCAGGGGGCTGAGGGCGCGGAAGCGCAGGGTGAACAGGCCCAGACGGTCGCCGACGGAGAAGAAGTCGGACCGGCCGCCGTACTCCGGTCGCAGGGACAGCCGGAGCAGCGGGTCACGGTCGGCGCCGGGGATGCCGGTGAGGCCGCCGGGGACGCGGTCGGGGGCGCTGCGCAGGGCGCCCCAGACCTGGCCGTCGGCGCCGTCGGGCAGCGGGCCCTCGGCGTGGGTGAGGGTCATCGGCGCCAGCTCGGGGATCGTCCGGCTGCCGAGCGTCAACGACCCGGTGGCGGTGAGGACTTCGCACTTCCAGAGCGTGGCGTCGACCCCGGCGGGGAGGGCCGGGCAGTCGCTGAAGTCGGACGAGTACGGGGGCGGGGCGGGCGCGTCGGTGGCCGCGGACGAGGCTGCGGACAGGGTTGCGAGGTCGGCCGCGGAGTCGGCGCTCGCGGTGCCCGTGACCGTGGCGGCCAGGGCGGCGGCGAGGGCCAGGCCCGCGGCTCCGCGGCGGACGGTCGAGCGGCGCGTGTCGGTGGTGGATCGCATGGCTGTCAGCCTGCCGTCGCGCACGGCGGCGCGGCCTTGGGGATGCCCCTTGCCGTACCCCGGAAGACCCCTGACGTGGCGTCAGGGACGTGACCCTCAGGTGCGCCCCCGAGAGCGGGAGGCACCGACGCGAGCCGCCCCCGGAACCGTCGCCGACCATCTTTCGATAAAATTGCCGCTCCGGCAATCTTGCCATCACGGCAATATTTATCTACCGTCGTAGCCATGACACAGGACGAAGACGCCGCCCGCCTCGGCCTGCGGGAGCGCAAGAAGCGGGAGACGCGTGTCGCGCTGAGCCAGGCCACGATCCGGCTGTGCGTCCAGCGCGGCTGGGACGACGTCACCGTGGAGGACATCGCCGCCGCGGCGAACGTGTCCGTGCGCACCTTCCGCAACTACTTCTCCGGCAAGGCCGAGGCCATCGCCGCCAGCCACCTGGAGCGGATGCGACGCGTCGCCGACGAACTGCGCGCGCGACCGGCCGACGAGCCGCTGTGGGAGTCGGTGGCACATGCCGTGGAGGGCCAGTTCGCGCCGAAGGGCGGTCCTGAGCAGGGCTCGTCCGAGGACCGGCGGCGCTGGACGGACGGCGTGCGGCTGATGCTCGCGGAACCGGCCCTGCACGGCGAGATCGTCAAGGCGAACGCCGCCGCGCAGGAGGAGCTGGCCAGGGCCGTCGCCGAGCGCACCGGCACCGACGTGGCCCGCGATGTGTATCCCAAGCTGGTCGCCGCGGTGGTCGGCGCGGGCAGCGCCGTGGCCGTCGAGCACTCCCTGACCGCGGATCCGCCCGTGTCGCTCGCCGCGGTCCTGCGCGAGACGTTCGACGGGATCGTCGCGGGCCTGCCCGCTCCCTGATCCGCCCGCGCCGTACGTGAGTTGACCCGGTCGGCCGCCGGGTCGCTCCGGCCTGCCCTCATACGGCGCTCCCCCTTTCCCTTCTTCCGTTCACGCAACGAGTCACTGAGGAGGACCAGTTGGTCACCACGGATGTCGTCATCGTCGGAGGCGGCCCGAACGGGCTGATGCTGGCATGCGAGTTGGCCCTGGCCGGGGTACGGCCGACCGTGCTGGAGAGCCTGTCGGCGCCGAGCGAGGAGCCCAAGGCGAACGGACTGGTCGGCCAGGTCGTACGGCTGGTCGACCGGCGGGGGCTGTACGAGGACCTGAGCGGGACGCCGGGGCCGCCGCGCCCGAACTCCGCCTCCTTCATGTTCGCCGCCCTGCCGCTGGACCTGAGCCTGCTCCCGGACAGCCCGGTGTACGGCATCGCGGCGCCGCAGCGGCACATCGTCGAGGTCCTGGAGAAGCGGGCCGGTGAACTCGGCGCGGAGATCCGGCGCGGCCACCGGGTGACCGCCCTGGCGCAGGAATCACAGGACCCGCACGACCCGCACGAGGCGTCGGACCCTGACGCGGGCGCACCGGGCGACGCCGTCACCGGGGACGTCACGGGACCGGACGGCGCGTACCGGCTGCGCGCCCGTTACGTCGTCGGCGCGGACGGCGCGCACAGCGTCACCCGCAAGCTGTCGGGCATCGGCTTCCCCGGCGTGAGTGACGACCGCAGGACCAACCGGTCGGCGCACGCGACCGTCCCCGCGCATTGGGTCGACCCCGCGACCGGCGCCCTGAATGTGCCCGGTTACGGCACCGTCCGGCCGTTCCTGCCGCTCCGTACCGAGCACGGCGGATTCTCGTACGCGCCCTTCCCCGGCCGCCCGGCGCTGATCAGCACCACGGAGTGGGACCAGCCGGAGACCGGGACGCCGATGAACCTCGAAGAACTGGGCGCGAGCGTCCGGCGCGTGCTGGGCGCCGATCTGCCGCTGAGCCCGCCGACCGGCGAAGGGCCGTACGTCCTGCGGCGGTTGACCGGCGGCAACACGCGGGTGGCCGAGCGCTTCCGGGACCGGCGGGTGTTCCTCGTCGGCGACGCCGCCCACATCTACACGGCGGGCGGCGGCCCCGGCCTGAACCTCGGCCTCCAGGACGCGGTCAACCTCGGCTGGAAACTGGCCGCCGCGATCCACGGCACCGCGCCGGCCCACCTCCTCGACAGTTACGACGCCGAGCGGCGCGGGGCCGCCGACCGTATGGTCGTCTACGCCCAGGCGCAGGCCGCGTTGACCGCTCCCGGCGACGACGTCACGGCGCTGCGTCAGCTCTTCACCGAACTGCTCGCGCAGCCCGCGACCGTCCAGCACCTCGCCGACCTCACGGCGGGCACCGACGTCCGCTACGACATGGGCGGTCCCGAACCGCACGCGCTGGTGGGGCGGTTCGCGCCGGATCTGGACCTTCCCACCCCGGACGGCACGGTCTCGGTGGCCGAACTGGCCAGATCGGCGCGGCCGTTGCTGCTCGACCTGACCGACGACGCGTCGGCCGCGGCGGCGCTCGGCCCGTGGAGCGACCGCGTCAGCGTCGTCACGGCGCACGTGCCGTCCCGGTCACCGCAGCCGCCGTCGCGGCCGGACGACGCTGCCGCCCCGACCGCCCTGCTGATCCGTCCCGACTCCTACGTGGCCTGGGCGTCGTCCGACCCGCGTCCCGGCGCGGCGGCCCTGGACGCGCTCCGGTCGGCCGCGCGGCACTGGTTCGGCGCCGGGGAAGCGGGCGGGGAGCAGGCCCGCGGCCGGGCCGGGCGGCCGGCCTGGGATCAGGCCGGGAATCGGACCGGGGGCGCCGTCTAGCAGGCCAGCATCTTCTGGATGGCCTGGCGGCTCACGCCCAGCTCGCGGGCGATGTCGGACTGCGAAACGCCCTGTCCGATGAGCTCCTGCATCAGGTCGCGCCGCTCGACGGCGAACTGTCGGGCCAGGCGGGTGTGGTGGATGGCCTGGGCGCGCACTTCCTTGATGCGGGCGAAGGTCGGCTCGTGCATCGAGAGGTCTTTCCTGTCTGCCATGCCCTCCACAGTGACAACGACGGGTTGTCATGTCAACCCCTCGTTGTCAAAGGTGGCTCTCACTCGTTCGGGGGACGCTCGGCGTAGCCTGAAGTGGTGCCGTGTCGAGCCGAGCCGAGAAGGAGCCGCGATGTTCAACTTCATGGATGAGCTCTTCGCGCCCGGCCGCAAGCACACCGAGGACGAGCGCAACCGCCTGGAGCTGTCCCGCGACGACGAGGGCAGCAGCGATCCGGCGCGCGGGGCGATAGACCTCGATTCCGGCTCGGTGGTCATCCGTCCGGCCCACGCCGATGCCCACGTCACTGAGGCGGCCCCGTCGGAGTCCGCCCCCGCCGGGGAACCGGCCGTGGACGCGGACGAGGAGTGAGGCGCGGGCACGCCTCATCCGCAGCTCCCGAGCGATGCGCGCGCCACGGCGGGTCTACGGGTGGTCGGCGCAGCAGGGAGTCGGGTTCGGCACCTCGAAGGGGGCCAGCGTGCCACCGGGCGCGGGGGTCAGGTCCAGCACGAGCCGTCCGTCGCGCCACCGCGGGCGTACGTGGTCGCGGGTCCGCACGGGGATGTGCGGATCGGGCCCGTCGCCGTCCGTCGCGGGCGGCGCGCCGACCAGGACGACCTGGTCGATCGCGGTACGTGCGAGCAGGTCCGCGAGCGTGACGGTGCCGGTCAGGGCGTCGGCGCCCGGATAGAGCACCGCCCGGCCGCCGCTCCCGCGGGCGTGTTCCGCCGCCGCCGCGGTCGCGGAGCGCGCCTCCTCGGCCGGGCCGTGCGTAGCAGGGCCGAGTGCGGCGCCCGCACCGTCGAGTCCAGCGCTGGCGAGTCCCGCACCGTCGAGCCCCGCCCCGCCCGGTCCCGCCGTGTCCTCGGGCGAGAGCCGGGCCAGCAGCCGGTCCCATGCCGCCGTCGCGGCCTCGGCGTCGGGCAGCGCGAAGGAGACGGCCGTACGCGGGCGGGCGGTGGCGCGTACGAGGTGGGTGCAGGCGACGGTGGCGGCCGGGAGGTCGAGCACGTCGGCGAGGTGCCGGATGAGGTGGTCGGCCTCGCGCAGATTCACCGACCCGGCGGCCACACCGATGACGGTGTGGCCGCCGGGTCCTTCGTGCGGGGTCGTCATGCGGGCAGGACCCACATCGGGTTGGAGTAGAACCACAGGTCCTTCCAGGGGTCGGCGTCGCCGATCACGTCCATGGCGGGGCCGACCGGGTCGACGGAGGCGCCGTTGACGCCGACGGCGGTGCGGTTGCCGTCGGTGCCGCGCAGGCGGACGTACACCGGCTTGTCGACCCGGCCCAGGGAGTAGGTCAGCCGGACCGTTCCGGTCGACTTGTCGACCTCGAAGGACTTCACGACCTTGGTGTTCGGCGCGGCGAGGGTGTCCTTGTCCCGCGCGGTGCCGGTCACCTGGCCCTGGATGACGTCGACGCGGGCGAGCTTGGGGACGAACTGGGACCAGTTCGGGCCGCCCGCCAGGGCGACGGTGACGACCAGGTCGACCTTGCTGCCGCGGCGCACGTGCAGGACGCCGCCGAGGGTGACCGACCGGCTGCCGTCGCCGAGCCGCGCGTCGAGGCCGCTGATCAGGCCGCCGTGGTCGACCCAGACGCGTCCGGCGCGGATGCCGTCCATGACGGCCGCGTAGGAGAAGCCGGCGGAGCCGACGTGGGTGCGGCTGTACTGGCCGGGCCAGAAGTCGGTGTCGGTGAGGTTGAGCGCGCCGCCGTAGACCGGGTCGGCGTACTTGCCGTTGGCGTTGAAGTCGCCGTTCGGGCCGCGCACCGAGTTGTCGGCGTAGACGTTGTGCGAGTCGGAGTTGGCGGTGATCCACCAGGGCTTGCCCTCGGCGAGGAGGCTGTCCCACAGGCCGCCGACGGTGGAGGTCATCCAGTCGAAGCCGCCCCAGGTGCGGTAGCTCTCCAGCGGGTAGCCCGGGAAGGAGTCGGCGCTGGGGCTGTTGTCGTAGATGCCGCGCCCGGACCCGGCGCCCTGCGGGGCGGGCAGGCCGCCCGCCTGGTGGCCGGGGGCGCCCTCCATGCCGACGGCGATCCCCGGCTGGGCGTCGCGCCAGGCGCGGATCTCGTGCGGGGAGTCGATGCCCTTGCGCGCCGGGTGGTTGGCCAGGAACAGCACGTCCTGGACCTTGCGCCGCCTGACCTGGTCGGCGAGGAAGTTCAGGCCGGAGATGGCCAGCGCCTCGTTGGCGGGCGTGCTGGCGCTCGCGCCCTTCACCGAACCGTCGAAGGAGTTCTCGAACTCCTTGAGGACCGCGACCTCGTTGCGGCCGGGGTGGACGAAGACGGTGCCGTGCTCGGCGGCCGGGATGTTCCACTCAAGGCCCTGGAAGACCAGGGTGTCGGAGACCTTCGCGCGGGCCGCGACGATGTCCGGATTGACCTTCTCCACACCGATCTTGGCGTGCTGCTCGCTGCCGTGGTCGGTGATGACCATCCAGTCGAGGCCGTGCGCGTTGGCCTGCCGTACGTGGTCGATCACGCGGTACTTGGCGTCGCTGCTGTACTGGGTGTGGATGTGGTGGTCACCCGCCAGCCACAGCAGGCCGCCGGGGTGCGAACCGCCGTGGCCCGCATGACCGCCGGAGGAGTGCGCCGCCGCCTGGCCCGCTCCGGCCAGGACGCTCCCGGCCGCGAGTCCCGCGCCCAGCAGGCCCGTTCGGCGCAGCATGGAGCGCCGCGAGAGCTGACTGGGCGTCAACTCCTCGTCCGGTACCGAGGTGTCGAGGGCGGGAGGCAGCGAACCGCCGTCGGTGTGACCGCCGTGCGCGTGATCGTGGGGCCCGTGCTGGTGACCGTGGCTGTGGCCGTGGCTCATATTCAGCTCCCGCTGACGACAGGATGTACGCGTAGGACGCGGCGAGTCTGGGCAGCGCGGGTGAACGGCGGGAGGCACCGTGGGGTGGCAAAGGCGAAGTAAAGCGTAAGCAAAGGCCCACGGCGTGCGCGTCGCGTCGCTCGGCCCCCTCGCATGCGGGCGTCGTCGGCGGTACGGGCGAGGACGCGTCCGGCCCCGGACAGGACCGCGCGGCGGCCCGTCGTCCACGGGCTCGGGACCGGTCCCGAGGCGGCGCCCGTAATCTCCGCGGACGATGGACGACCCGAGGAGTATCCGCGTGACCGCTCGGCAGAACTGGTCCCTGCCCGCGTCGGTGAACTGCGTCCTGGCGCGCCGCGACCCCGCCGGACTCGCGGTGGAACTGGCGGCGGCCCGCCGGGACATGACCGAGTTCACCCTCGCGCTGGACGACAGCCGCACCTACCTCTACCCCAAGCGCGCCAACGTCGTCCGCCACCAGGGCAAGGCGCTCGCCCGCAGCCTCCGCCGCATCAGCGCCCGCCTCTGCCGGGGCGGCTGCGCACGTCTGCGGGCGCACCCCCGGCTGGGGCGGTACGTCAGCGTCCACGAACGCGACGTGCTCGACGACGGCGGTGTCCTCGCCGTCCGCCGGGGCGTCCTCGAACTGACCCGCGCCCTGGCGACGTTGCGCAGCCGCGAGCCGTTCTACGTCCGCGTCCGGGACCGCGAGATGTCGAGCACCAGGTCCCGGCGTACGGCGCTTCGCTCGGCGCCCTGCTCGACACGGTGGTCCTCGACCTCACCGCCGCGGACCTGTCCGGCCTGAACGCGCACGCCGTCTCCGGGCTGCGCGCCCTCTGGTCCCCGAGTACGGTCTGGTCCCCGGCCGCCGCCAAGAAGGCGCGCGCGGCCTCCCGCGAGATCGGCCCCGGCGTCTTCCTGCTCTGACACGGGCCCGTCGTCGCTCCGGAGCGGTGGGTGCGGCGCCTTCCGGGCGCGGTGTTCACCAGCCCGTCGCGGCGACCACCTCGCGGGCGATGTCCACGACGCTCCTGCCGTCCGTGGCGATCCGTACCGTGTCCGGAGACGCGTGTTCTGCCAGGTGCCGCGCCATGACGTCGCTCCGGCTGATGTGCGGGGCGAGTTGGGAGCCGGTCTCGCGCCGGGCGAGCCGGGCGCGGGCCGTCGCGTCGTCGGCGGTGAGCAGCACCCGGACGACGCGCGGCGGCCCGCCGCCCAGGGCCCGGACGAACATGTCGTGCTCCAGCACGCTCACCGTGTTGGTGTAGATCAGCCTGCGGTGCCCCAGCGCCGCGAAATTCGCCCACACCGCGGCCAGATTCCGCTCGGTGATCGCGGAGCGGCGCGGGTCGTCCGGCGGCGCCGGGTGCACCTGCCCCATGAGGTCGCCCTCGATCACGCAGTGCGCGACCTCCGCCTCCCGCAGCAACTCCGAAACCTCCCAGGCCACCGTGGACTTGCCCACGCCCGAACGCCCCCCGATGAGCAGCACCTCATACGTCGTCACGCCGGGAGCCTCCCAGAGGCCGACCCCGTCGGGCCACGCGTTTTCCCCGGCCAGGGGGCGTACGGGCTTACGCGCGAGCGGACCGGCCGCGTTCTGACCGGCGCGGTACCGGGAGCCGCCGGGCCCCGGAAGGGCGACGTCCGCGCCGCGCGCCGCCCTGTCCTACGTCAGGAGCGCGGCACCGCGCCGTGCTTCCAGCGGTGCCCCGTGGAGGCGGTCTGCGTCTATCCGGGGAGCGGCTAACCGCCCCTGACGGGGCATCACCCGCACCGCCCTGAGGATGCCCGGCGGTCGGGAACGGCGCGCGCCACCGCCGGTCTCGGCGCCGCGCGGGCGACCCCCCTTTTTCCAACGTTGACCGCCGCCCGTATGGACACCCGCCAGGCACTGTGCTGTCATGCCACCGACATCGTTTGCAACGATGGAAGAAGTGCGGGGAGGTGCCCGTGGGACGCGGGCGCCGCCTTTGTCCAGCATTCCGCCAGGTCGGACCTCAGGAGCCCACGCGGTACGGGGAGGCGGGCTCCGACAACGCTGTCAGCGGCCGACGGAGCCTCACGACGGGTCGACAAGGGGCCCGCTTCAGGACGGAGTTGTGCGTGAGAAGAAGACGAGCGTGGCGCACGATGCGGTACATGCGGCGGCGGGCAGCGGTGGTCGCCGTGACCGCCTGCGTGGCGGGGATGACGGTGGCCGGGGCGGGCCAGGCGTCCGCGGGACCGGGACACGGGGCGGGCCACCACGCCGTCCCCTCGGTGACCTCGGGCGGCGCCCGCTTCCAGGTGCTGTCGCCGACGTTGATCCGTACCGAGTACGCGCAGGACGGGAAGTTCACCGACGCCGCGACGTACAACGCGATCGGCCGCGGTGACTTCGCGCCTGCCGCGTACACGACGAGCACGTCCAACGGCTGGCTGACGGTCGCGACGAGTGCGATGACGCTGCGGTACCAGGTGGGCTCCGGGCCCTTCAGCGCGCGGAATCTGTCGGTGAGACTGACAGCCGGATCCTCCGCGGTCACCGCGGCGCCGTGGCAGCAGATGACGTGCGCGGTCGGCGCGCTGTGCGAGGCGGAGAGCCTGCCGTACAGCGGGGTCGGCGTCGCCACGGACCACACCGGGTACACCGGCTCCGGCTTCCTGGCCGGCTTCCAGGGGACGGGCAGTTCGCTGTCGGCCGATGTCGAGGTCACGACGGCGGGCACGTACCAATTCGACGCGCGGTACGCCAACTCCGCGGCGGGCGACGGCCAGAACACCACACGCACGCTCACCTTGACGGTCGACGGCGGCGCGGCGCGGACGCTGAGCCTTCCGGTGACCGGCAGTTGGGACACCTGGAGTCTGGCGACCGCCGCGGTGCAGCTCGGCGCGGGCCGTCACACCGTCACGCTGTCCAGGGCCGCCGGGAACTCCGGCAATGTGAACATCGACAGCGTCGCGCTGGTGAACTCGGGGAGCGCGTTCCCCACGGCCTCGGCGACGGCGATCGCGGACTGTGCCTTCGGCGCGAGTTGCGAGGCCGAGGCGGACCGGATCGCGGGTTCCGCGAAGGTGGCCACCGACCACGGCGGATACTCGGGCGGCGGCTTCCTCGGGGAGCTGAACCAGGGGTCGAGCGTGACGACCCACGTCGTCGGGGTCCCGTCGGACGGGACGTACGCGGTCCAGGTGCGCTACGCCAACTCCACGGGCGGCGACGGCCTGAACCAGACCCGTACGGCCACTGTGTCGTCCGGCAATACGAGTCAGACGCTCTCGCTGCCGGTGACCGGCAACTGGGACACCTGGCAGACCGCCTCGGTGCCGGTGGCGCTCAAGGCGGGCGCCGACGACATCACCGTCGGCTGCCCGAACGCGGCGAGTTGCCACATCAACCTCGACACGCTGTCGGTGACCGCGTCCGGCGCGGCGGCCCCGCAGCCGCACCTCGCGCTCGGCGGATACCGGCGCAGCCTGGACGGGCTCAACGGCGACAACGGCAATCCGACGACCACGCCCGGCCTGATGTACAAGGACGGCTGGAATCTGCTGGACGACACGACGTCCGCGCTGTACGACACCGCCGCCAAGACGGTCACGCAGCGCCCCTCGCACAACGGGACCCCGTACCAGGACGGTTATCTCTTCGGGTACGGCCACGCCTACAAGCAGGCGCTGTCGGATCTGGCGACGCTGACCGGCCCGGCGCAACTGCTGCCGCAGTGGGCGTACGGCGTCTGGTACTCGGAGTACATCGACAGGACCGCCGCCGACTACGAGAACACGATCCTGCCCGCCTTCCGGTCCGAAGGCGTCCCGCTGGACGTCCTGGTGACCGACACGGACTTCAAGTCGCCCAACGCCTGGAGCGGTTGGGAGATGAACACCGCCAAATTCCCCGACCCGAAGGGCTTCTTCGACTGGTCGGCGGCGCAGGGGCTGCACAACACGCTCAACACCCACCCGAGCATCCTGGCCTCGGACCCGCAGTTCGCACAGGCCCAGGCGACCGCCAAGGGCAAGCTGGTCAAGGGCGGTTGCGCGGCGGGGGCGAGCGCGGGAGGCGACTGCTACGTCTTCGACTTCGGCGACCCCGACCAGCTCAAGGCGTACATGGACCTGCACAAGACGATGGACCAGCAGGGCAACGACTTCTGGTGGTTCGACTGGTGCTGCGACAACTCCCAGTCCTCGCTCGCCGGAGTGACGCCCGACGCGTGGATCAACCAGGCGTACGCGGCGGAATCCGCTCCGGCGATCGGCCGCGGCTTCGTCATCTCCCGCGCCTACGGCTCGCTCCAGGCCGGCGGGTACAGCGGCCAGCAGGGGCTGCCCACCGGACCGTGGGCCGACAAGCGCACCACCGTGCACTTCACCGGTGACACGTCCTCGACCTGGGGCACGCTGCGGTCCGAAGTCGGTTACACACCGGGCGAGTCGGTCGCGACCGGCATGTCCGCGGTCAGCCACGACATCGGCGGTCACAACGACACGACCGGGCTGACCGGCTCCGAGACGTACACCGACGGCGGCGGCACCCACACCACGCACAAGCTGCCGGACGACCTGTACGCCCGGTGGGTGCAGCTCGGCACCTTCCAGCCCGTCGACCGGCTGCACAGCAACCACAGCGACCGGCTGCCGTGGCAGTACGGCACCGCGGCCCGGCAGTCGGCGGACACATTCCTCAACCTCCGCGAGAACCTGGTGCCTTACACGTACAGCCTCGCGCAGCAGGCGGCCACCACGGGCGTCCCCGTGGTCCGCGCCACGTACCTCGAATACCCGGACGAGCCGCAGGCGTACGCCACCGCGGGCAGTGAGTACTTCTACGGCTCCGACATGCTGGTCGCTCCCGTCACCACCCCGGGGACGACGGCCACGACGTCGGTGTGGTTCCCGCCCGGCCAGTGGACGGACTACTTCACCGGGCAGACCTACACCGGCGGCACCACGCGGAACATCACCACGGGGCTCGACCGGATGCCGGTGTTCGTGAAGGCGGGCGCCGTCATCCCGACCCGTACGGACGATGTCACCGCCAACGACAAGGCGCCGATGACCAAGGTCACGCTGACCGTGGCCGCGGGCGCCTCCGGCTCGACCTCGCTATACGAGGACAACGGCACCACCGGGGGTCCCGGTCGCAGCGCCACCACGACGGTCCGGTACCGCGAGAGCGGCGGTCGGCACACCGTCACCGTCAGCCCGGCCGCCGGGTCCTTCCCCGGCCAGGTCAGGACCCGGCAGTGGACGGTGACGCTGCTCGGCGGCGCCGCGCCGAGCCACGTCACGGCGGCCGGCAAGGGATTGCCGCCGGACGCGTACCACTACGACAGCGCGACCCGCTCCCTCACCGTCACGCTGCCCGCGCGCAGCGTGCACGCACCGGTCACCCTCAGCTACCGCTGACCGACCGGCCCCGTACGGGCCCGCGCGTACCCCCGCGCGGGCCCGTACCCATGAGGCGGCTAGGGCGCGCCACCGCACAGCTCCGCGAAGCGCGCGGTGTCGATGTTGCCGCCGGACAGGATCAGGCCGACGCGGGGCGGAAGGGGGGTGACGCGGGCGGAGAGCAGGGCGGATAGGGGCGTGGCGCCACTGGGTTCGAGGACGATCTTCAGGCGTTCGAAGGCGAAGCGCATCGCCTCGCGGATGGCGTCCTCGGTGACCAGGACGATGTCGTCCACCAGCCGCCGGTTGATGGAGAAGGTCAACTCGCCGGGGACGGAGGCCGCTTGCCCGTCGGCGATCGTGCGCGGGACGGGGATGGCGACACGCTCGCCCGCCTCCAGCGAGCGCTTGGTGTCGTCGCCCGCCGCCGGTTCGACGCCGATCATCCGGATGGCGCTGTCCAGCCCCTTGACGGCGGTCGCGCTTCCCGCGAGGAGTCCCCCGCCGCCGACCGGCACCACGAGGGCGTCCAACGGCCCTGCCTCGTCGAGGAGTTCCAGGGCGGCGGTGCCCTGTCCCGCGATGACGTGCGGGTGGTCGTACGGCGGGATCAGGGTGAGGCCGCGGTCGGCGGCCAGCGCCTCGCCGATGGCGACCCGGTCGCCCGTATACCGGTCGTAGGTGACGACCTCAGCGCCGTAGCCCTCGGTGGCCTCCCGCTTGGAGCGCGGGGTGTCCTCGGGCATCACGATCACCGCGGTGCTGCCCAGCTCCCGCGCGGAGAGCGCGACGGCCTGCGCGTGGTTGCCGGAGGAGTACGCGGCGATGCCCTTGGCCAACTGCTCGGGCGTGAGCCGGGACGCGGCGTTGTACGCGCCGCGGAATTTGAACGCGCCGACGCGCTGGAAGTTCTCGCACTTGAGATGGACCTCGGCGCCGACGAGGTCGTCCAGGGTGCGCGAGCGCAGGACGGGCGTACGGTGCGCGACGCCGTCGATGCGGGCGGCGGCGTCGCGGACGTCGGCCAGCGTGACCGGCGCGGCGGCGGTCGGGGGGCGGTGGGTTGAGGTCACCACCGCACCCTACGCCGTGCTCCTCGGGCGCCTCGCGGGTGGCCGGACCTCGGACGTTACGGTCCCGCGGCCTGCGCGGCGGCGGTGCACGGGCCGGGGGCGCGCCCGGAGTGGGTGATTCCGGCAAGGCGTTCATGTGCGCTTCGTCGCGCGTTGGCTGGGGCTGCCATCTCGGTCCGTAGCGTCGGCTTCTGCCGGCCGGACCTGCCCCGTCGACCTCTCGGGGACCCCTCACAGGTTCCGTGCTGCCCCACGGCGACGACCGATGAACCGAACAACAGCGCAGACGAATGAGAGACGCCCATGTGCAGTCCGCAGCACCAGCCCGAGGGACCCCTGCCCGGCGCGAGCCGCCGATCGTTGCTCGTCGGAGCCGGACTCGCCGGAGCCGCGGTGGCCGGTCTGTCGGCCGCGGGACCCGCGTCGGCCAGTACGCCGGGGACGGCCGGAACCGCCGGGCTTCCGGGGTTCGGCGGGCCGTGGCGGCCCGACACCGACGACCAGCGCTTCACCGTCGTGGTGATGCCGGACACGCAGTACATGTTCGACGGTGACGCCCTGTACCCGGCGCCTGTCGAGGCGGCCTTCCGCTATCTGCTGGCGAACGGCAAGGACGAGAACATCGTCTTCATGGCCCACCTGGGCGACCTCACCCAGAACGGCAAGGCGGGCGAATTCGCCTCCATCAGCA
This sequence comes from Streptomyces sp. NPDC087422, assembly GCF_044744145.1. Taxonomy (NCBI): domain Bacteria; kingdom Bacillati; phylum Actinomycetota; class Actinomycetes; order Kitasatosporales; family Streptomycetaceae; genus Streptomyces; species Streptomyces sp. NPDC087422. The sequence goes on from NZ_JBIUXT010000008.1 coordinate 86,194, forward strand.
AGGCGTTCAAGATCCTGGACGACCACCAGGTGCCGTACAGCGTGCTGGCGGGCAACCACGACATCCCCGGCAAGGACGACCAACGCGGGAACACGCCGTACCTCGACCACTTCGGGCCGCGGCGGTTCGGCAAGGCGCGCTCCTTCGGCGGCGCGAGCCCCGACGGCTACAACACCTTCCACACCTTCCGGGCCGCGGGCCGGGAGTGGCTGGTGCTGGCCCTCGACTGGCGGCCGTCGGCCGCGGGCGTCGCGTGGGCGAAGAAGGTCATCGCCGCACACCCGAAGTCCCCGGTCATCCTCACCACGCACGAGATCGTCGGCGCCGACACGTACGGCGACGAGGCCGAACTGTCCGACTTCGGGCAGCAGTTGTGGGCCGACCTGATCGACGGCAACGACCAGATCTTCCTCACGCTCAACGGTCACTTCTGGCCGCCCGCCCGCACGGTGAAGAAGAACGCCGCCGGACACGACACGCATCTGCACATCACCAACTACCAGGACCGGTACTACGGCGGCGCCGCGATGATCCGGCTCTACCGCTTCGACCTGGCGCGCGACACCATCGACGTCGAGACGATCTCCCCGTGGATCCTCGGCAAGGCCGCCGACAGTCTCAACGAGCTGGAGCGGCAGGAGATCGAACTGACGGGACCGCAGGACCGGTTCTCGCTCGACATCGACTTCGAGCAGCGCTTCTCGGGCTTCGCCCCGGCCACCCCGCGGCCCGCACGGCCCGTCAACCGGATGCTCGTCCCCGGCACCCTGGCGTACTGGCGGTTCGACGGCTCGCACGGCACCGACCGGATCGTCGACCTGTCGGGGCGCGGCAACGACCTCACCAAGGTCGCGCTGCCCGGCGCCACGGACGCGGCGCTGACCTGGTCGGCCGACCACCACCCGGACCAGCCCGGCCACGCCAGCCTCTACTTCGGCGGCGACAGGGACAGCGGCGGGCCGCACGGCGCCTACCTCCAGACCGTGGACAGGGCGCCGCTGAACGCGGCCACCTTCCGCTCGGCGTACACCTTCGAGGCGTTCTTCAAGCTGCCCGCCGACTGGGACGGCAACCGCAACGGCTGGTCGGCGCTGCTGAGCCGCTGGGGCACCAGCGGCCAGGCGGGCAAGACGGGTTACTCCGAGACCGAGCCGATCGTCACCCTCAGCCTGTCCGGCGGTGCCGAACTCCAGTGGAACGTCTACCCGTTGAACCTCACGACGTCGACCACCAACTGGGGCCACTACCTGCCGATCAACGTCTGGTGGCACGTCGCCGTCGTCAACAACGGCCGGCAGACCACGATGTACGTCGACGGCTGCCCGGTCGTCCGCAATCCGTCCACCCGCAACAACGGCCTGACCTCGCTCAATCTGCCGTGGATGATCGGCGGTCACGCGGACGGCGGCAAGCCGGACCAGGTCATGCGCGGCTGGATCGGTGACGTCCGGATCGCTGAACGGGCGCTGGCCCCGCGCGAGTTCATGAACGCCTGACGGACACAGCCGCCGGGGGGCGGGTCCCGACCCGACCGCACCCGTCCCCCGGCCCCGTCCCGCGGCCCCGGACCTCACTCTCGATCGGACCCGGACCGGGACCCCACCGCCCGAGCAGCCGTTAGCCTCGGGCGGTGAAACGCATCCTCGTCGCAGGCATCACCGGAGCGGGCAAGACCACCATGGCGCGGGCCCTCGCCGAGCGGCTCCGCCTGCCCTTCCACGAGATGGACGCCCTGCGGTTCTCGGGCCCCGACTGGGCCACCGACCCGGAGTTCGAGCGGAAGGTCGCCGACCTCGCGGCCGGCCCCGAGTGGATCGTCGACTCCTTCGGCTACCCGGAGGTACGGGACCTGCTGTGGACGCGCGCGGACACCGTGGTCTGGCTCGACTACCCGCGAGCGGTGATCATGCCGCGCGTCCTGCGCCGGTCGCTGAGCAGGACGCTGCGCCGGGAGCGGGTCTTCGGCGGCAATGTGGAGACCGTGTCGGGCTGGTTCAGCGGCGAACACCCGGCGTGGTGGGCCTGGTCCCAGCACGCCGCCCGGCGCGCGGACATCGGCGGGCGCGGCCAGGACCCCCGCTTCGCGCACCTCCAGGTGCTCCGTTTCCCCTCACCGCGTCGGGCCCGGGCGTGGCTGCGCACCGTGCGCCCGTGACGCGGTGACCTGGCGGGCTCGTCGGCCCGATGGCCGCGTGCCGAACCCCGGTACCCCCGCGACCGACGGCTGGGCCGGGTTCCGGATCGCGCCCCGCGCCTCCCCCGGCCGCCCGTCCCTCGCATCCCGCAGCCCGCGCGCACCGCGCCTCCCACCGGCCACAGTCCGCCCGGTCACCGGCCGCGGTCCGTCCGCTTTGCCGTCTCCCCAGACCTTGACGGCCGCGTCCACGACCGCAAAGAATGGCCCGGCAGCCAATGACAACGTTGTCTAATTGCAAGAGGAGATCTGCCGTGACCCACGACCCCGCCGGACTGGGCAGACGGCGCTTCGCCCAGCTCGCCGCGCTCACCTCCCTGGCCGTCGCCACGCCGCTGTCGATCGGCGCCGCCTCCGCGGACGCCGCGCCCGCGGGCCGGCCCGGCGGCGCAGGGCACGGTCCTGGCCACGCTCCCGACGACGATGTCGCCGCCGCCTACTACCAGGCGCTGCTGACCCACACCCGCTGGGCCGAGACCCAGTGGGACGCTTCGAAGGGCTACTACACGGGGACCGACTACAACTTCGTGGTCGTCCTCGGCAACGCGGTGCTGCTGACCCGCGGTACGTACGACGCCACGAGCGCGGGCATCGACAAGGAGACGCTGCGGGCGCACACGCTGGCCACGGTCAAGCACTTCGCCGCGTCCAACCGCCTGACGGGCGGCACCGAGTGGGGCCGCACCCTCTTCTTCGACACGACCTTCCAGCTCTACTTCGTGCTCGCGGCGCACCTGCTCTGGGACCAGTTGGACGCGGTGACGCGAGGTCACGTCGACACGATCGTGCGCGAACAGGCCGCGTACACCACGGCGTTGGGCACCGCCAACGACCCGGCGTCCGGCAGTTGGACGCCGAACGGGCTCAAGGGCGGCTTCGTCGGGGACACCAAGCTGGAGGAGATGGGCGTCTACGCCCAGTCCCTGGCGCCGGGTCTGGCCTGGGCCAGCGACGATCCGCGGTATGCCGACTGGAGCGCCGCGTACGGCCGTTGGAGCCGGAACGAGACGGGGCTCCCGGCCGCCGACCTGGCCAACCCGACCGTGGTGGACGGCGTCGCGGTCAGCGCGAACACCGCGACGAATCTGTACGACTCCTTCATCGTGGAGAACCACGGCTCCTTCGGACCGCACTACCAGCAGGAGTTGTGGCGCACCTCGGGCCGTAACGCCGTGCACTTCATCACCGCGGGCCGTCCGCTGCCGCAGGTGCTCACCGAGCAGCCGAACGCCAGGCAGTTGTGGCGCACGCTGCTGATGGTGATGAGCGACGCGGGCGAGCCGCTGATGCCGATGGTCGCCGACCGCGAGCACCTCTACGGCCGTGACGTGATCCCGCTGGCGTTCCTCGCGCAGGTCGCCGGGGACCGTACGGCGGCGTGGGGCGAGGCCGCGATGGCGGCGCGGCTGGCGCCGTACCAGGCGTACGCGCCGCTGTACCGGCTGGCGAAGTTCTCCGGTGAGCCGAAGTACGAGCCCGAGGCGCGCGCCGAGGTGGCGATCAGCTATCTGCTGCACGAGTGGCGGGCGGCGCACGGCGGGATCGTCAAGCCGCTGTCGGACACGGAGATGTTCGCGCGGGCCTCCGGCGTCAAGGACTTCGGCACCGGCCCCGGCCTGGTCGCGCAGCAGACCCCGGCGGCCTGGGCGGCGGCGGTCAGCAAGCCGGGCTTTGTGAAGTTCGGCTGGCAACCCGCCCACGACGACTGGCTGTTCGCGCTCAGCGGCACGACACCGATGTTCCTGCCCGCGACGGCGGCGAAGGTGCTCAAGCGGTCGGTGACGACGTACCGGGAGGTGCGCGACGGCTTCGACGCGACCGCGACCGTGCTGACCCTGGACTCGGGCATCGCGGGCTTCACCACTCTGCCGTCCGGCGCGGTGGTCTACGCGACCAGCGGTACGGCGTCGGGCGAGGGCTCGCTGCGGGTGCAGAATCTGACGATGCCCGGTGTCGCGGGGCTCGTCGGCAGCCGTACGTACACCGCGGCCGAGGGCAGCGCGAAGGTCGCCTCGCAGGACAGCGGCAACGCCGGTGTCGGTCCCGGGCCGCGGGTGGACGAGCTGACCGTGCCCAGCGGTTCGTGGCGGTACGTGCGCATGCAGGGCGTCGCGGGCCACACCACGTACGGCTACTCGCTGTACGCCTTCGAGGTCCGTGACGGCGCGAGCGGTCCGGATCTGGCCCAGGGCAGGACGGCCACCGCGTCGTCCGCCGACTCCGGCAAGGGCGCGGCGCTGGCCGTGGACGGCAATGCGACGACCCGGTGGGCGGTCGCGGTCTCGGACCGCGGGCGCGCGGACAGTTGGCTGACCGTGGACCTCGGCGCCGCCAGTGCCTTCGACCGTGTGACGCTGCGCTGGGAGACGGCGGCGGCCCGCGCGTACCGCGTGCAGGGCTCGGCGGACGGGAAGACCTGGACCGATCTGATCCGCTTCCCGAGCGCGGACCTGTCCAGCCGCGGCGGCTGGCTGTCGGTGGACGGCCGGGCGGGGCTGGTGGTGCGCGACGCCGCCAACCCGCTGTCGGTGTACGGCGATCTGGTGGTGCTCTCCGACGGTCCCGCCGAGCCGTTGCTGGTGGAGGGGCTGCCGTCGGGCGACCCGCGCGCGGTGAAGGCCGCCGCCGCGCGTCGCGCGCCCCGGGCGCGCGACGCGGCGGTCAAGGCCAGTACCGCGGGCGGGCACTTGAGCCTGTTCAACCTCTCCGCCGGCTCCGTCGCCACCACGGTGTCGGTGCCGCAGAGCCGGTCCCGTCTCACGCTCTACGCGGGAACGCAGCACGTCACTGCGGACGGCACCGACGTCGCCGCCGAGTTGACGGCCGCGAGCGCGGCGGTCGTCCCGGCCCGCTTCACCCTGACGTCGCGTGCGGGCGGTTCGGTCCCCACCGGTCTGCGGGTGGAGGTCGTGGACGCCGCGACCGTACGGGTGAGCGGTCCGCGCGCCCGTCTGCTGGTCACGGCGCCGTCGGGCGCCCACGCCCAGGTCGATGTCCAGCCGGGCAGGACCGCGCAGGTCACCGTGCGCGGCGCGAAGCCGTATCCGCTGGAGGACGTGGCGGTCGGCTGCGACACCTTCCCGACCGGTCCGCTGCCGGCGGGCATGTCGGATCCGGCCGCGGCCGTGGACGGCGACCCGGCGACGTCCTGGCGGCCCGGCTCCGCGCGCGGCCGCATGGTGGTCGATCTCGGCGCGGCGGTCGATGTGCGGGAGATCCGTACCGCCTGGACCGGCGGCCATGTGCCGTCCGCCGCCATCGAGTTCAGCACGGACGGGCTGACGTACACCTCGGCGGGCGAGCTGCGGCGGCGCGGCCGTGCGGCGACGCTCGCGGCGCGTACGACGGCACGCTATGTGGCGCTCGCCGTGTCCGGCGGTCGCGACACGGACGCGCGGCTGGTGAGCCTGGAGGTCGTCCCGGCCTGACCACGGCCGGACAAGAACCCCGGTTCGGGGCGGCAGACCGGGTCAGGCCGGTCCGCCGCCCCGAACCGGCATCGCCGCGGGGGGCGCTGACGTCACATCAGGTCAGGCTCAGTGCACGACGCGTCCAGCGCACGACGACGCGCAGCAGGCGTGAGCCGTGGTCGTCGGCGCCCTCACCCCGGGCACGTCGTGCACCGTGAGCGTCGCGGCCGTCACCGGGACCGGCGTCGGCCCCGCGGCGACTGCCACCGGCAGGACGCCGTCGGCGTAGGGCCGATGAGGAGGCCCGCTCCCGCCGAGGGTGGGGCGGGCCTTCAGGCCACGTCGGCCGCGAGGCGGCTGAGCAGGAAACCGGCCATGCCGCGGACGCCGAACCCCAGCGCCCGCTCGTCGGCCGCGAAGTCCGGTGCGTGCGGGGCGCCGTTCATCCCGGCCTCCGGATTGGCGACGCCGAGGTAGAACATCGCGCCCGGCACACCGTTCAGGAAGAGCGCGAAGTCCTCGCCGTTGAAGGGGAAGGAGGCGTGCAGCACCTCCACCGCGTCCGGACCGAGCGCGCCGCGCAGGTACCGCGCCGCGGCCTCGCTCAGTTCCGGCGAGCAGACCATCGCGGGGAACGGCTCGTCCGCGAAGACGGCCGTGGCGCCCGGCAGCGGTTCCACCGCGGCGCGTACGGTGTCGCGGATCTCGGCGTAGCGGCTGTCGGGCCAGGCGCGCAGCGAGACGCGGACGAGCGGGCTGCCGTCGTCGAGCGCGGTCAACTCGGGCCAGGTGACGACGAATCGCGCCAGCGGCCCGTCGGGGTCGCGGAGGTCGGCCAGCAGGCGGTCGTACTCCTCGGGGTTGCGCGGGAGGCGGACGGTGGACAGGCCGTCCACCAGGTCGAGAATCCGGCGCGCGTCGGACGCGGCGTCCGGGCCGGTCAACTCGACCTGGAAATGGTCCTGTCCCGGCAGTCCGTGACCGGGCATGACCGCGAAGGTGCCGACCGGGAACGGCCCGCAGTGCAGCGCGTAGACCTCGCGCGGGGGTGTGTGTTCCAGGGCGCCGTCCTCGATCATGGCCCGCGCTCCGGCCAGCGTCTCCTCGGCAGGCTGGAAGAGGAAGACGATCCGGCCGTGCCAGCGCTCGCGCAGCCGGGCGAGTACCTGGGCGACGCCGACCCCGACGGCCGTGTGCAGGTCGTGGCCGCACAGGTGCGCGGTGCCGGGGACGAGGGAGGCGAAGTCGCTCTCGAACAGCTCGTCCAGCTCGTCGTCGTCCACCGCGTCCATGTCGGCGCGGTAGGCGAGGGTGGGTCCCGGTCCCGCGCCGTCGAGCACCGCGACCACGCCGTGGCCGCCGACGCCGGTGGTCACCGTGAGGCCCGCGGCCCGCAGCCGTTCGGCGACCAGCGCCGCCGTACGTTCTTCGGCGCCCGCGGGCTCGGGGTGGCGGTGGATGTCGCGGCGCAGCAGCACCAGGTCGTTGTCGAACTCTTGCGCGATATTGCCGATCTCCTGGCTGTCCAGTGCTGATGGCATGCGTGGGAGGGTACCGGACGGCGGCGCGGGGTTCGTCGCGCCCGACAGCCTTGACCGGTCGAATGGTTGACCCGCGCGTGCGGCGTGAGTAACTTACCGACGCCAGCTGCCATGCGGTAGGAATCCTTCCACTCCCCCGGCGTCCCTTCCCTGCCGCTCCCGACCACTGCTCCCGATCCAGCCGGCCTCTACAGACGAGGTTTCCATGCGGACCCCTGCACTGACGGCAGCCGCGGCGCTGCTCGCCTCCCTCTCCCTCGTACTCGCCGGGAGCGCCGACGCGGCCCCGGCCCCGCAGCACGGCGGGAGCGGCCAATTCGACCGGCCGTACTCCGGATTCGCCCCGGCGGACACCGTCCTGCACCGGGGCACCCCCCGGTCGGCCGGGCTGGACGCGGCGCCGATCGACGCCTTCGAGCGGCAGATGGCGGGCTGGGAGGACCCCGCCTCGGGTGCGAATCGCCTCTTCCCCGGCGCGACCACGCTGATGGCCCACGACGGCGTGGTGGTGGAGCGCGACGCGGGCGGTTACGCGGTCGAATACGCCGACGCCACCCACGAGTTGCCGGCCGACCAGCGGGTCCCGGCGCGTACCGACACCATCTACGACCTGGCCTCGCTGTCGAAGCTGTTCACCTCGATCGTGGCCATGCAGCAGCTCGAAGCGGGCCGGATCGACCTCGACACACCGGTGGCGCACTACCTGCCGGAGTTCGCCACCAACGGCAAGGGCGCCGTCACCGTCGAGCAACTGCTCACCCACACCTCGGGGTTCGACGCCGATCCGGTCCCCTCCCTGTGGCAGGGCTACCCGGATCTGCCGTCCCGCGAGAAGGCGATTCTCGACGCGAAGCCGATCAACGCGCCGGGGACGACGTATCTGTACTCGGATCTGAACATGCTGAGCCTGCAACTGGTGTTGCAGAAGGTGACGGGCAAGCCGCTCGACACGCTGGTGCGCGACGGCATCACAGGACCGCTGCGGCTGACCGACACCGGCTACAACCCGTCGGCCGCGAAGCTGCCGAGGATCGCGGCGACCGAGTACGAGACCAGCCCGGCGCGCGGCATGGTGCGCGGCCAGGTGCACGACGAGAACGCGTGGGCCATGGGCGGCGTCGCGGGCCACGCGGGCGTCTTCTCCACCGTGGACGATCTGGCCGTCCTGGCGCAGACGATCCTCAACGGCGGTACGTACAAGGGCCGTCGGATCCTCAGCCGGAACAGCGTCACGCTGATGGAGCAGAACTTCAACCAGGCGTTCCCCGGTGACTCGCACGGCCTGGGCTTCGAGCTGGACCAGATCTGGTACATGGGCGGCCTATCCGGTCCGCGCACCCTCGGGCACACCGGTTTCACCGGCACCTCGCTGGTGATCGACCCGCAGTCGCGTTCGTTCGCCGTCCTGCTCAGCAACCGGGTGCACCCGACGCGGAACACGCCCTCGACCAATCCGCCGCGCCGGGCCATCGCCACCGCGCTCGCGCAGGCGATCGCGGTCCGGGCCCCCGGCGGCGGCCCGCTGTGGTACTCGGGGCAGGGCGGCGGCACCACCAGCACCCTCACCACGGGACCGATCACCGCGAAGACACGGGTCGACATCGACTTCTCGGCGTTCGTCAACACCGAGTCCACCGACCTGCTCACCGTCGAGTCCTCCACGGACGGCGGCACGACCTGGCAGCCGCTGCCGCTGCGGGTGACCGGCAAGGGCGCGCCGTCCGGCGCCCCGACCTCGCTGTCGGGGCAGGACGTCCGCGCCTGGTGGCGGGTGCGCGCCGAGCTTCCGCGGGACGCGGCCGGTGCGCTGATCCGCTGGACGTACGCCACCGACCCGGTCTACGAGGGCCGCGGCGTCGACCTCGCGGGGCTGTCGGTCACCTCGGGCCACCACGACCTGCTGCGGGCCGCGGGACTCACCCCGGCCGGCGCCTGGCGGACCGTGCACTGATCCGTCCGCCGGCCGCGGAGCGCTCACCCGCGCCGGGGCTCGCCCGAGGCCACGTTGACCCCGACGATCACGGTGGATACGTTTCCCCCTGTGTCAGCCGGTTCCGACAACGAATCCCCCGAGGCGAGTCCCTTGGCGCGCGTCCGGTCGCTGCTGCCGGACCTCGCTCCGGCCGAGCGGCGCGTGGCGGCGGCCGTGCTGGCCAATCCGGCGCTCGCCGCGCGCAGCAGCATCACCGAACTGGCCGAGGCGGCGACGACGAGCGAGACCACGGTCATCCGCTTCTGCCGTTCCGTGGGCCTGCGCGGCTACCCGGAGTTGCGGATCGCGCTGGCCGCGGACGCCGCGCGCGCCGAGACCCGCGACGACCGGCACCTCGGCAGCGACATCACGCCGACCGACGACCTGTCGGAAGTCGTCGGCAAGGTCGCCTTCGCCGACGCGCGCGCCGTCGAGGAGACCGCGCGGCAGCTCGACGTCGACACGCTGCGCCGCGTCGTGGCGGCGGTCGCGGCGGCGGGCCGCGTCGACATCTACGGCGTCGGCGCCAACGCCCTGGTCGCCGCCGACCTCCAGCAGAAGCTGCACCGGATCGGGCGGGTGAGCTTCGCGTGGAGCGACACCCACATCATGCTCACCTCGGCGGCGGTGCTCAGCCCCGGTGACGTGGCCATCGGCCTCTCCCACACCGGGGCGACCGCCGACACCGTCGAGGCGCTGCGGGTGGCGCGCGAGCACGGCGCGACGACCGTCGCCCTGACCAGCTTCCCGCGCTCGCCGATCCACGCGGTCAGTGATCACCTCCTGACGACCGTGGCCCCCGAGACCACCTTCCGCTCGGGCGCGACCGCCAGCCGTATCGCCCAGCTCACCGTGATCGACTGCCTGTTCATCGGCGTCGCCCAGCACCATCTGGACAGCGCCCGCAAGGCGCTCAAGGAGACGTACGACGCGGTCGGCGACCACCGGCTGCCGGAGCCGTGACCGGGCGGGTGAGAACACCTGCTACGCCGACGGCCGGGGCGTGTGGATGATGCCGTTGAGCAGGACGTCGAATCCCCAGCTCAGACGGCCGGTGCCGGTGCCGCTCAGCAGGTCCATGCCGAGGGCGGCGATATGGGGGTAGGTGTCGGGCGTGGCGGAGAGGATCGCGTTCGCGAGGTCGCTCTCCTCCTGCTCCGCGCCGTCGGCCACGCTGCGGGTGCCCTGTTCGGTGGCGGTGGAGGTCGCGAAGTGCAGCAGCAGGTCCACCGCCCACGCGGTCCGCTCCGCGGGGACGCCTTCGGCCAGCAGCGCGAGCAGGCCGTCGACCAGCCGTAGGTAACCGGGGCCCGCGGGCCTGGTCACCAGCGCGGACTGGGCGAGCCCCGGGTACTCCATCAGGGCCCTGCCGTACGACCACAGGAGCGTGAACAGCCGCTCGCGCCAGTCCCCTGGCGCGGCCACCGGGCCGAGGTCGAGTCCGGCGAGCAGGTCGTCGAGCATGTACGCGCGCAGCTCGGCGGTGTTGCTCACGTAGACGTAGAGCGAGGCCGGGCCGGTGTCCAGCTCCTGGGCGAGGCGGCGCATCGTGACGCGGTCGAGCCCTTCGGCGCGCATGATCTCCAGCGCCGTGCCGACGATCCCCTCGCGGGAGAGCGCGGGTTTGGCGGGCCGGTCGCGGCGGCTGATGGGGGCGGCTTTCCCAGGCGTCATCGCCTCAGCATAACGAACACGTTCGCCCGGCCATGGCGTGATCACGCCCCCTGGAACGAACATGTTCGCTCTGAACGCGTTCGCGACGAACATGTTCGTGTACGGTGGTGGATGTGGTCGGACAGACCGGTCCGATCACGCAATGTCACAGCGGACGTCACCCGACGTCACCCCGGAAGGAGGTCCCGCCATGACCACCGCGACCACGACTTCGACCGCGCCCCGTCCCGCGGGCACCAGCACATCGGCCCGGCTGATGTGGGCGATCCTGGGGCTGGTGCTGCTCGCCGACGCCCTGGACATGATCGACTCGACCGTCACCAACATCGCCGCGCCCACCATCAGCGCCGAGCTGCACGGCGGCCAGGGCCTGATCAAGTGGCTGGGCTCCTCCTACATGCTGGCCATGGGCGTCCTGCTCGTCATCGGCGGGCGGCTCGGCGACAAATTCGGCCAGCGCCGGATGTTCCTGATCGGCATGGGCGGCTTCACCGTCGCCTCCGCCGTGGCCGGGCTCTCCCCCGATCCCGGACTGCTGATCGCCGCCCGTGTGGTGCAGGGGGCCTTCGGCGCCCTGATGATCCCGCAGGGCATGGCGATCATGACCAAGACCTTCTCGCGCGACATGCTCGGCAAGGCGTTCGCGTTCTTCGGGCCGCTGCTCGGCCTGGCCTCGGTCGGCGGTCCGATCCTGGCCGGATTCATCATCGACGCCGACCTCTTCGGCCTGTCCTGGCGGCCGATCTTCCTGATCAACCTCGCCCTCGGCGCGGTCGGCCTGGTCCTGGCGGTCCGGCTGCTCCCGCACGACGACGGAGACCGTGCGGTCGTCGTGGACGGGATCGGCTCGGGTCTGCTCGCCGTCACCATGTTCGGCCTGCTCTTCGGCCTGGTCGAGGGCTCGACCAACGGCTGGACGGCCACTCCCGTCCTCTCCCTCGTCGTGGGCGTGGCGGCCTTCGCGGCCTTCGCCCGCCGCCAGAGCACGGCGGCCGACCCGCTGCTGAAGGCGTCGTTGCTGCGCAACCGCGGCTTCAGCTCGGGACTGGTCGTCGGGCTCGTGGTCTTCGCGACCACCAGCGGGCTGATCTACGTACTGTCCCTGTTCATCCAGGAGGGCCTGCACGCCTCGCCGCGCACCGCTTCACTCGCGTTGCTGCCGATGACGCTCGGCATCATCGTGGCCGCGGGCGCGTGCATGGCGCTGATCAAGAAGCTCGGCCGCACGCTGATCTTCGTCGGCATCGCGATCCTGCTGGCGGGCGGCGGCTGGCTGCTCGCGCTGGTCGCCCACTCGGGCACCGGCGTGGGCCTGTGGACGCTGGCCGCGCCGATCTTCGTCACCGGGCTCGGCATGGGCGCCTGCTACGGCACGATCTTCGACATCGCGCTCGGCGACATCAGCCCCGACGAGGCGGGCAGCGCCAGCGGCTCGCTCTCGGCGATCCAGCAGCTCGCCGCCGGTATCGGTTCGGCCGCGGTGACCTCGGTCTTCTTCCAGACCGCGGGCGGTGGCCTCGGCCACGCCATGAAGATCAGCCTCGCCGTCGTCCTGGGGCTCAGCCTGCTGTGCCTGCCCGCGGTCGCGCTGATGCCCAAGCGCGCGCCGGAGGAGACCGGCCACTAGCGGGTCAGGCCGCCGCGAGGACCCCGCTCCCTTGGGGGGGCGGGGTCCCGGCGTGCGTGCCGCGTACCGAGTCGCGCCGGGCGAATCCCGTACGACGAGGTGAACCGCTACCAGGTGAACGCGGTGGACTGGGCGCTGGTGGCGATGCAGTAGACGGTGGTCACCGAGGGCGACGTGGTGACGATCTTGACCGACCAGTTGGTGGCGCTCGGCGTGCCGGACAGCACCCAGGAGTCGGTCTTGTCACCGGCGGCGAGCGTGCCGGTGGACTGCGGGAGCGGGCCGAGGGTGACGGCGCCGGTCATCGCGGGGTTCACGGTGCCGGAGAAGTCGACCTCGGTCGAGCCGTTCTTCTTGACCTTGATGGTCGTGGTGATGCTGTTCGGCGGCACCGTGGTGCCGGCCGGGACCGTGATCGTGGAGGAGCTCAGTTTCAGTTTCTTGACGCCGCCGGAGTCGGTGGCGGTCAGCGTGGCCGTCCCGCTGCCCCAGGTGCCGCAGTTGTAGCTGGCGGTGGCGGTGGCCGGGGTGACGGCGACCGCGTGCGGGGCGAGGGTCAGACCGGCGAACAGTGCGCCGCCGCTGAGGACGGCGATCGTCCCCATACGCTTGGATCTGGACATGGCAAAGCACTCCAATCAAGCAGGGTGAGGGTGCGCCGGGGGACGACCTCGCACAGGCACCCTTGACATCCCGTTGTCGAGTGACTACCCGCTGTCCGGCCCGGCGCGCTGGTCGGGAGTGAAGCCCCATGACCTTGAAGAGTCAAGCGCCACGGGACGACGTGACCCGCGGCTTGACCCGCGACCGGCGTCGCCCGGTGCGAACGGCGGCCCAACACCGCGAGGTTACCGGCGGGTTCGCATTGACTTCTGCGTCCCGCGCTGTCGCAATGCCCTGGAACCAGCACCTGACGCACCGTCATATACACGTATGCGTCCCGGAGTCAGGAGGCACGCGTTGCATCATGCAGGGCAGATCTCTCTACGGCGCCTCGCGCGGGCGGCGGTGCCGGCTCTGGCCCTGGCCGCGGCCTGCACGCTGGCCGCCCCCGCGGCGCACGCGGACACGGTCACCCCGACCGTGCACTGCGTGCTGCCCGCCGGACAGGGTGAGAACACCGGGCCGCAGTCCGTCTCGGTGACCCTCACCCCGGCCACGGTCGCGCCGGGCGGCAAGGTGCACGCCGAGGTCACCCTCGGACCCTCGCCCGCGACCAGCCCGCTCGCACTGTCCGCCGTACCGACCACGCCGAGCATCTACTTCACCATGTCGGGCGGGGCGACCGGGACGGTCTCGGTGACCGGCCCGACCGTTCCCGTGGACATCCCGGCGGCGCCCGCGCCGATCGTCATCCCGCCCTACGGAGGGGACTTCTTCGTCCCCTCGGACGCGTCGGGACCGGTGACGTTCACGCCGTTGAAGATGAACACGCAGACGGTGGTGCTCGGCAGCACCTTCCAGACGCCCTGTGACATCGTCTCGGGCAGCGGCGGCATCGGCACGGTCACCGTGCAGGGCGGCGGCGGTGGGGCCACCACGCTCACCGCCCCGGCCTCGGCCGTACGTCCCAGCACCTCGGTCGCGCTGAGCGGCAGCGGATTCACCGCGGGGGGCACCCCCGTGGTCTCGCTGTGCGACGCGCAGGGACTGGGCTGCGACCCGTCCCGCTTCACCGCCGACACCCTCGCGATCGACTCGTCCGGCGCCCTCTCGGGAAGCGCGACACTGGCCGCGTCGTCCGTGATCGCCGACGGCTCCTACCAGGTCCAGGTCAGCGACGGCGCCAAGCACGCCACCGCCGACCTCACCGTCAAGGCGTTCGTGCCCACGGGCGCCCGCAGCGTCACGCTCTCGCCCGACCACGGCCCGCTCGGCACCGTGGTGACCGTCAGCGGCCGCAACTTCCACCAGGACCAGTACATCAACGTCTGGGGGGTGGACGCCGACGGCAACCAGACCGCCGACGACGCCGTGTACCCGGTCAGCACACCCGACGGCACCTTCACCGCCGAGTTCACCGTCAACGACCCCGCCACCACCGCGATCCACACCGACGAGAGCGGTGCGGACGGCTCCGACGTAAACGTGAAGTTCACCGTGGGCGACAGCGGCGGCGCGACGGCCACCCAGAAGATCAGCGCCACCGTCACCGCGGGCAATCTCCAGATGACCCAGTCCGGGGACACCATCGACTTCGGCACCATCCCCCTGACCGGACGGTCCCAGACCGCCACCAGCGCGCTCAACACCGTCACCGTCGTGGACTCCCGCGGCGTCGACCTCGGCTGGTCCCTGACCGGCACGCTCACCGACCTGACCTCGGGTCAGAACACCATCCCCGCCTCGGCCGTCCGTTGGACACCCGACTGCGTCCGAAGCTCGCAGAGCGTCGGCACGCCCGCGCCGGGCACGCCGGGCCCGCTGGGCAGCACCGCGGCGACGCTGTGCCAACTCACCGCGGCCGGCGGCGAGAAGGTCGTCGGCGGAACCGTGAAGGTCAACGCCGACATGGACCTGCGGCTCCCCGCGGTGACGGCGCCCGACGACTACAGCGCGATCCTCACACTCACCCTCACCTGAGCGCCACGTCCCCGTTCCGCACCAACCGACTCCGACGTCCCTCCTCCTGATCCGTTCCTCCCCCGGGCCCATTTCCCGGGCCCATCTCCCGGGGGAGGAACGGCCCGGACCCGACCCCCGCTCCTTCTCCCCCGGGGCCCACCCCCCGCGGACTCATTCCCCGGGACCCCACCCCGCGGACCTTCTCCCTCTTCCCGGACCCCTCCCGTGCCCAGGCTCAGGGAGGGGTCTGCCATGCCCGAAAGGCGGCGCAGCAGATGTTCCCACCCTTCCACCGCAGGCCCGGACGGGGCTGGCGGGCAAGAATCGCCACGGGCGCCGTCGCGGTGCTCGCCCTCGTCGGCGCGGGTCTGACCTCCGCGACGACGGCCCGGGCCGCGACCATCAACCCGACCGTGCACTGCACGCTCCCGGCGGGTCAGGGCGACGCCACCGGGCCGCAGTCGATGACGGTGACCCTGACCCCGGCCGTCGTCACCCCCGGCGGCAAGGTGCACGTCACCGTCACCCTCGGCGCCAGCCCGGCCATCCCCGGCACCTCGCTGTCCAATGTGCCCACCACGCCCTCCATGGACCTGGCGATGTCCGGCGGCGCCACCGGTACCGTGACGGTCACCGGCCCCACGGTGAACATGAACTACCCCTCGGGGCAGCCCGTCGTCGTTCCCCCGTACGAGGGTGACATCTACCTGCCCGCCAACGCCTCGGGGGCCATCAGCTTCACGCCGACCCGTACCCTCACCAGCACCGTGGTCCTCGGGGGTACGTACCAGACGCCCTGCGTGATCACCGCGGGCGGCGGACCGGTCGGCACGGTCACCGCGCAGGGAGCGGGCAGCGGCGCGTCGCTGTCCGGGCCCACCGGAGTGGTCCGGCCGCACACCGCGATCGACCTCGCGGGCGGCGGCTGGACGGCCGGCGGCACTCCGACGGTGTCGCTGTGCGACGCCAACGGCGCGGGCTGCAACCCGGCCGACTTCACGTCCGACACCCTCGCCATCGACAGTTCGGGCATCCTCACCGGCACCGCGACGCTCGCCGACGCCAACACCGTGGCCGACGGCTCGTATCAGATCCAGGTCAACGACGGCACGACCCACGCGAACGCGCCACTGACGGTCAAGGCGTTCGCGCCCACCGGTCCGAGAACGATGACGCTGTCCCAGAACAACGGCGTGGTCGGCACGGTGATCACCGTCGTGGGTCACAACTTCCGCCAGGACCAGTGGATCAACATTTGGGGACTCGACGCCGCCGGGAACGCCCTCGACGACGCGGTCTACGTACAGAGCCTGCCCGACGGCACGTTCAGCACCGACTTCACCATCGACAGCGCCGACCTGGTGGCCGTCTACGCCGACGAGAGCGGCACAGCCGGGACCAGCGTCACCGTACCGTTCACCGTCACCACCACCGCCGTGACGCTCAGCGCCACCACCCCGACCGTCCTTCCCGGCCACGCGGCGACGCTCACCGGATCGGGCTGGCCCGCGGGCACCACCCCGACCGCCGCGCTCTGCGCCGCGGACGGCACCGCGTGCTCGACCGCGTCCGTCTCGTCGAGCAGCCTGAGCATCGCCTCCGACGGAAAGCTCTCCGGCTCGGTCACCGTGGCGAAATCCGTCGCCAAGGGCTCCTACCAGGTGGAGGTCACCGCGGGCTCGATCCACGTCCTCGCGCCGCTGTCCGTCGCCACGACGTTCATCACGCTCAGCCCCGCCTCCGGTCCCGCGCACACCAAGGTCACGGTCGTCGGCCAGGGCTGGGCGCCGGTCGCCACGGTGGAGATCGACGGGCTGAAGGCGGACGGTTCCCGTACCTCCGACAGCTACGCCACCAAGATCATCGGCCTGGACGGCACCTGGTCGCAGACCTTCACGGTCAACGACCCGGCCACGGTGGCGCTCTACGCGCACGAGTGGCTGATCAACGGGCACACCGCGACCGCCGCCTTCGCCGTCAACGGCAGCACGGCCCCGCCCGCTCCCGCCTACTCGCTCAGTCCGGCCGCGGGACCGGTCGGCACCTCCGTACTGGTCAGCGGGCGGAACTTCGCCCCCGTCGCCACGGTCGTCGTGTCCGGGCGCCGCGCCAACGGCGCCCAGAGCTCCGACTCCTCGGTGCTGCGCGTCATCGGTCTCGACGGTACCTTCGCGCTCGACTTCACCGTGCGCGACCCGAAGACCGTCGGCATCATGGCCGCCGAAGTGCTGGTGAACGGCAAGACCGTCCAACTCCCCTTCACGGTCCGCTGAGTTGTCACCCACGGCCTGCCCGGACCGCCCGCGCGGCGGCTCCGGGCAGGCCCCGTGCCGTTCCGGGCCGCCAGTCGGGGCGGCTACTCGACGGTCATGGCGGGCTGCACCCCGGCGATGCAGCAGGCCGCGAAGTACAGCAGGATCGGGTGCGTGTACGGCACGGCCTGGTCCGGCGGGTGGATGACGTCGTGGCCGCCGGACACGTCGGGCAGCGTCTCGTACGCGGGCACCAGCACGGCCGCGTCGACCAGGTAGCGGGTGGAGGACGGCCACTCCACGTCGATGTCGGAGCCGGTCGGCACGATCCACGACCACTGCCGTCCGTTGGTGAGGACGCAGCCGGAGCTGGGCAGACAGCCGAGGATCCGCATACCGTGCTCCGCGGACGTCTCGACCACGTCGCAGGCCAGTCCCGGCGGGAAGTCTGCGGTGGTCGGGACATGGATCCGTTCCCTGGCGGCCGGAGGCCCGTCCACGCGGGGGGCGAGCCAGTCGAGGCGGGTGCCCCGGGGCGGCAGGGCGGAGCGACGGCCGGCCGGGGGGACACGCTTCATCGGGGGTCCTCCGAGTACGTGGCCGACGCGTCGTCGGCCGGGGCGGCGGGCACGGTGAAGGTGGCCCAGGCCGTCCAACCGGCTCCGGGCGAGGGAACGTTGATCCCCCAGGTCGTACTCAGGGCCTCCACGACGACCAGCCCGCGGCCCCCCTCGTCCGGCGGCCGGGCGTCGTGCCGCGACGCGCTGCGCCCCTCGGAGCCGACCTCGACGTAGACCTCGGGACCGCCGCCGCGCAGATGGCAGGTCACGCTGTCGCTGAGGCTGTGCACGATCGCGTTGGTGACCAGCTCGGAGACGACCAGCACGATGTCGTCGCGGACGCCCTCGGGCAGGCCCCAGCGGTCGAGTTCCGCGCGGGCCTCGTGGCGGGCGGCGCTCACGGAGGTCCGGCGGGCGGCGAGACGGAAGACGGCGTACACATCGCCGCTCGGGCGCGATGACGTGATCGGTGGGGTTCGGAGACCCGTTAATGCTGCCATGGCCGTCACCTCTCGTGGGGGCCGCGTATGTGGGGTCGCGGTTGCGCGCTCGGCGGCATCACTGCCGGGCTCGACCATCGGCGTCACTGCCTGTGTCGGTGCTTCCGCGATGACGACGGCTGAGGACGACCGGGCGCGTGGCGGTTCCTGACAACGTAGTCATCATGGTGATCGGCTACGCCGTCGACTCCAACTATGGTGCTGCTACCCTCAACTCGCAAGCCACAAAGTGCAATTCGCAGAATGAGCCAGGGCGGCGGGAGACTGCGGGGCAACATGGCACACTGCGGCGAGCACTGAACATTCGCACGGGGAGGTAGCAATGGCGGCCACCGACAATGGGTGGGGCGGCGGCCCTCCTACGGTGCTGCGGATGATACTGGGACGCCAGTTGGAGGAGCTCAGATCCCGCGCCGGCGTCTCATTCGAGCAGGCCGGCGAGGTCATCGGGGTGAGCCATTCGACGATCCGCCGGATGGAACAGGCCAAGGTGGCACGGCTGCGGCTGTCCGACGTCGAGAAGCTGCTGCGCACCTACGGCATCACGGAAACGGCCGAAATCGAGACCTTCCTCGAACTCGCCCGCGAGGCCAACAAGCACGGCTGGTGGCACACCTACCGCGACGTGATGCCCGACTGGTTCGGCGCCTATCTCAGCCTGGAGCAGGCGGCGGTCCACATCCGCGCGTACGAGGCGCAGTTCATCCCCGGCCTGCTCCAGACCGAGGAGTACGCGCACGCGCTGCTCACCGCGGGCGACCCGCAGGCGTCGGCCGAGGACATCGACCGCAGGGTCGCCCTGCGGCTGGCCCGGCAGCAGATCCTGACCCGTGCCCAACCCCCGCTGCTGTGGGCGGTGATGGACGAGACGGTGCTGCACTGGCCGGTCGGCGGACCGAAGGTGATGCGCGCTCAGATCGACCATCTGCTGGAGATCGGCGAACTGCCGAACGTACGCCTTCAGATGATGCCCTTCACCAACGGGCCGCACCCGGCGACCCGCGCGGGGGCCTTCCAGCTCTTCCGGTTCGAGGCCGCGGAACTGCCCGATGTCGTCTATCTCGGCGGCCTGATCGGGTCGACCTACCTCGACAAGCAGGACGAGGTCGCCGCGTACCGCGAGGCCATGGACCGGCTCGCCGCCCAGGCGGCGCAGGAGAAGAAGACCAAGGCACTGCTGGGTGCCCTACGCAAGGAGCTCTGACGTGGATCACATTCGCAACGGCATGAGTGCCGCCGACCTCGGGCCCCACGGCTGGCACAAGCCGTGGAGCGACGATGCCGGCGGAGCGTGCGTCGAGGCGATGAAGCTGCCCGACGGCCGGGTGGCGCTGCGCCAGTCCACCGATCCGGGCGGCCCCGCGCTGATCTACAACCGCCGGGAGATCGAGAGTTTCATCCGGGGCACCAAGGCGGGCGACGCCGACTTCCTGCTCCAGCAGTGACGCCAGGCCGCGCGAGCGGCACCACCGCACATCGACAAGGAAATCCGGAGGACCGCGTGCCCGAGAACGGCTGGCCGGCCGACCGTATCGACACCAAGAACCCGCACCCGGCACGGGTGTACGACTACATCCTCGGCGGCAAGGACTACTACCCTCCCGACCGCGAGGCGGGCGACGCCATGGTGGAGGTGTGGCCGTCGATCGTGCCGCACATGCTGGAGAACCGGAAGTTCATGCACCGCGCCACGCGCTACCTGGCGCAGGAGGCGGGCATCCGGCAGTTCGTCGACATCGGCACCGGCATACCGACCCGGCCGAACGTGCACGAGGTCGCGCAGTCCATCGCCCCCGAGTCGCGGGTGGTGTACGTGGACAACGACCCGATCGTGCTCACGCTCTCGGCGGGCCTGTCCTCCAGCACTCCCGAGGGGCGGACCGAGTACATCGAGGCGGACATGCGGGACCCCGCCGCGATCCTCGGCTCGCCGCAGTTCCGCGAGACCATCGACCTCGGCAAGCCGGTGGGCCTGACGTTCATCGCGATCGTCCACCTGATCATGGACGAGGACGACCCGCTCGGCATCGTCCACCGCCTGCTGGACCCGCTGCCGTCGGGCAGCTACCTCGCGATGTCGATCGGCACGGACGACTTCGCGCCGGAGGAGGTCGGGCGCGTGAACGCCGAGTACACCGCGCGCGGCATGCCGATGCGGCTGCGGAATCTCAGCGAGGCGCAGGCGTACTTCGAGGGCCTGGAGCTGGTGGAGCCGGGCATCACGCAGGTGCACCGCTGGCGGCCGGACGACTCCGTCGACCCCGCGGTGCGGGACGAGCAGATCGCGATGTACGGAGCGGTCGCCCGTAAGCCCTGATCGCCTCCCGTTCCCCTGTGGCCTGGTCTCCGGTGACGCCGGAGGCCGGGCCGCGACGCGTTTCAGGGGGGCACTGCCGTGTCCCGGACAGGGGGCAGCAGTGCGGCAGTCCGGGAGTGCGGCAGTCCGGCCGCCGGTAGCCGGTAGCCGGTAGCCGGTAGCCCGGCGTAATGACATTCGTTTCCATTAAGGTACGGTGGGGCCGGTCGCCGGGCATCGGCGGCGGTCGTCCGGGCCGTCGCGGGCCCTCGCGAGTCCGCAACCGCCCTGGAGGCACCGTGTCCGCCCACTGCCGGCTCACCGGGCGCAAGCCCGGTTTCGGCAACGCCATCTCGCACTCCCATCGGCGCACACCGCGCCGGTTCGACCCCAATATCCAGCGCAAGCGCTACTGGCTGGCCTCCGAGGGCCGCTTCGTCCGGCTGACGCTCAGCGCGAAGGGCATCAAGACCGTCGACCGGATCGGCGTCGAGGCGGCCGTCGCCCGGCTGCGCGCCCGCGGGGAGAAGGTCTGATGGCCAAGAAGAGCAAGATCGCGAAGAACGAGCAGCGTCAGGCGGTGGTCGCCCAATACGCGGCACGCCGGGCCGAGTTGAAGCGGATCATCGCCTCCCCCGCCACCACGCCCGGCGAACGGGCCTCCGCGCAGGCCGAGTTGGGCCGACAGCCGCGCGACGCCAGCGCCACCCGGGTCCGCAACCGGGACGCGGTGGACGGCCGCCCGCGCGGCTACTTCCGCGCCTTCGGCATCTCACGGGTCCGGCTGCGCGAGCAGGCGCACGCGGGGTTCCTGCCGGGCGTGCGCAAATCGAGCTGGTAGCTGTCCCTCCCTCGCGCCTCAGCTCAACTTCGGTGTGTCCAGGCGTAGATGGCGCGCTTGTAGGAGCTGGGCATGTCCAGCTCGGGGATGCTGTCGAGCGGGAAGAGCGCGGACTCCTTGTGCTCCTCGGCCGTCGGCGGCGGCTGGTCGGGCGGCAGCAGCGAGCAGCCGTACGTGACGACCAGGACGCGACGGCCGGGCGCGGTCTCGTGGATCCACACCCCGTCGTCGATGAGGCCGTCGGCCTCGACCAGCCAGCCGGTCCTCTCCAGCACCTGGCGTTCGACGGCGGATTCGGGGCTGTCGTCGGCCCGTCGTCCGGTCTGCTCGGCGCCCGACTCCAGGTGCCCGCCGGGGAGTTCCCACTCCTCGCGGTCGTTCCTCGACAGCAGGACACGGCCACGCGCGTCGAGCACCACGGCCTTGACGGACACCGGCCACACAGGCGGCTGATACGGCATGGAAATCCTCATGGGGCGAAGGGACTTCGCGGGACCGTAGCACGCGGAGGTCGGCCGGTGTGATCGTCGTGCGGGGCCGCGCGGCCCGGACCCCGTGCCGCTCGGGCGCGGGGTCCGGGCGCCGCCGGAGGCGTGCGCGGTCGGAGGGCGGCGGGTCTCAGAAAGTGGCCGCCGGGTTGACCTCGGACTTGGTGATGCCCGTGCCGGGCACGTCCCACTTCGCGAAGATCTTCGCGTAGGTGCCGTCGGCGATCAGCTTGTTCACGGCGTCGCTGAGCGCCTTGCCGATCGGTGAGCCCTTCGCCGTCACGAATCCGACCGGCGTGGTGCTGATCTGGCCGAGGTACTTCGTGTGGGGCACATGCGTGGCGTCGTACTTCAGCGCCAGCGTCGGGCCGAAGTAGATGTCCACCTTGCCGTTCGCCAGCCCCAAGAAGATGGGGGCGGAGTCGGTGAAGTACTGCACCTTGTACGGCTTCTTCCCGGCGCCCGAGCACTTCGAGGCGCCGTCGGTGAGGATCTGCTGGAAGGTGGAGCCGGGGCTGGTCGCCACGGTCAGCCCGCAGAGGTCGGTGAGCTGGGTGACCGAGTCGACGGGCACGTCCTCGGCGCCGAGGAAGGACTGGCCGTCGTTGAGGTAGGTCGCGAAGTCCACGACCTCCACGCGGGCCTTGGTGACACCGAAGTTGTCCTGGCCGACGTCGTACCGGCCGTTCTGCACACCGGGGATGACGGTCGGGAAGGTGCCGTACTGCACCTTCCACGTGATGCCGAGGACCTTGCCGACGGCGTTGCGCAGGTCGACGTCGAGGCCGATGGGCGTGCCGTCCTCGCTCTCGCCGCCGTGCGGGAGGCCGGTGACGCCCGGCGCGCGGGTGGTGCCCAGGGTGAGCGTGCCGCTGCTCTTCGCCGCGGCGGGCAGCTCCGCCGTCAGCGCGGGGTCGGCCGCGATGCCCGAGACGACGTCCTCGGTCGGGATGGCGGTCGATCCGGCCGGCGCGGACGACGACGAGGTGGCGTCGGCTGCCCGGGACTTCGGCGTGCCCGAGTCGTCGGACGAGTCACCGCAGGCGGTCAGCAGGGCGAGGCCGATGACGGCGGTGAGCGTGGCGGCGGCCGGCCGCGGGAGACGGCGGGCGGGGCGTCTTTCGGTGGTCACGGGGGTGCCTTTCGCAGCGGGGTCGAGACGAGTGCGGGCAGGTGTGTGCGCGGCCTGGCGTGAACCGCTCGACGGCGAGCGTCAATTGGAGGAGTGCGGGGGCGATGCGGGACCGGCGCTACAGGACGGCCGCGAGGAAGGACCGCGCCCTGGGGTGGCGGGGGTCGGCGAGGACGTCGGCGGGCGGCCCCGACTCGATGATCCGGCCGCCGTCGAGGAAGGCGACGGTGTCGGCGACCTCGCGGGCGAAGCCGATTTCGTGGGTGACGACGATCATCGTCATCCCGCTGACCGCGAGGTCCTTCATCACGGCGAGGACGTCGCCGACGAGTTCGGGGTCGAGGGCGCTGGTGGGCTCGTCGAAGAGCAGCAGTCTCGGCTCCATCGCGAGCGCGCGGGCGATGGCGACGCGTTGCTGCTGACCGCCGGACATCTGCCGGGGGTAGGAGTCCTCGCGTCCGCCGAGCCCGACCTGTTCCAGCAGGGCGCGCGCCCGGACCGCCGCCTGTTTGCGCGGCACGCCGCGCACCGCGACCGGCGCCTCGGTGATGTTCTCCAGCACCGTCATGTGCGGAAAGAGGTTGAACTGCTGGAAGACCATGCCGACATGGGCGCGCTGCCGGGTGATCGAGCGGGCGCGCAGTTCGTGCAGTCGGCCGCGGCCCGGCCGGTAGCCGACGATGTCGCCGCCGACCTCGACGAAGCCCGCGTCGGGCCGCTCCAGGTGGTTGACGCAGCGCAGCAGCGTGGATTTCCCGGAGCCGGAGGGGCCGAGCAGGACGGTCACCTCGCCCTCGTGGACATCCATGTCGACGCTGTCGAGGACGAGTTGCGTGCCGAAGCTCTTGCGCAGGCCGCGGATCCTGACCAGCGGGCGTCCATCGCCGGTCATGACAGACCCGCCAGGTCGGTCCTGGTCCGGCCGAACACCGGGATGTTGGCGCGGGTGACCTCCCAGAAGCCGCGCTTGGGACCACCGCCGCCGCCGCGACCGCTGCCGCGCGCGTAGTACCGCTCGACGTAGAACTGGCCGATCGACAGCAGCGTGGTGAGGATGACGTACCAGACGGTGGCCACCAGCAGCAGCGGCATGATGAGGAAGTTCTGGTTGTAGATCAACTGGGCCGAATACAGCAGGTCCTGGACGGCGATGACGCTCACGATGGAGGTCGCCTTCAGCATGCCGATCAGCAGGTTGCCGGAGGCGGGGATGATCGCGGGCATGGCCTGCGGGAGCACGATCTTGCGGAAGATCCGGCCGTTGCCGAGGCCGAGCGCCTGCGCGGCCTCGCTCTGTCCCGGGTCGACGGACAGGATGCCGCCCCTGACGATCTCGGAGGAGAAGGCGGCCACGTCGAGGGTGAGGCCGACGTAGGCGGCGAGGATGCCGCTGAACAGGTGGGCGGTCTTGACGGTGACGAATTCGTGGCCGAAGGGGATGCCGAGCGATATCCGCGGGTACAGCGAGGCGAGTTCGTACCAGAAGAGGAGTTGCACCAGCGGCGGCACGGAGCGCAGCAGCCAGACGTAGCCGAAGCTCAGGGCGCGCAGGACGGGGTTGCGGGACAGGCGCATCGCGGCGATGCCGATGCCGAGGAGGTAGCCGCTGGCCATGACGGCGCCCGTCAGCCACAGCGTGAGTTCCAGGCCGTGCAGGATCGATCCGCGCAGGAAGTAGTCGCCGACGGTGCCCCATTGGAACCGCTTGTTGGTCAGCAGGGTGTGCACCAGCATGGCGAACAGCACCAACAGGACCAGCGCGGAGACCCATTGGCCCGGCCTGCGCAGTGGTACGAGCCTGGCGGCGAGCAGTTCGTCGTCCGTGGGGCGGCGGTCGAGGGCGCGCGGCGCGCGGGTCTTCCCCGGTTCGGCCGGTGGTGGGGGGTCTTCGGGCACAGCGCGTAGGCGCTGGAAGGTGTCCTGGTGCTCCATGGTCGGTGCTTCCCGTCTGGATGTGCGGTCGCGGCAGCGCGCGTACGGCGTCAACGGCCTCGTGCGGCGGGCGGGTTGACGTCGGGGAACGGCGGCGGGGAGGGCGAGCGCGCGGGGGTGTGCGGGGGTGTGCGGGCGCGCGTCGGCGAACGGCTACGCGCCGCCGTGCGGGAAGCGGGGTCGACGTCCCGACGGGACGTGCGGACCTGCGGGCTCCTGGACGGTCAGCGGGCCGGGAGGGTTTCCGGACACAGGGCGCTGCTCACGCGCAGCAGGTCGACGTGGCGCCTGGCCACGTGGAGTTGGAAGGACCCGCCGGGGCGGGGTGTGCCGCCACTGTCGTGTGCGCCGCGCATGCCCGTCCCCTCACTCGCGTCGGTCCTGCCGGAAAACAGCAATCACGGTAACCGGCCCGTGCCGTGGGGACAATGCCCGCGCGAGTGACGGAGATCGCACGCGGGACACGCATGAAGCGCCGTCCCGTACGGCCGACCCGGCGTTATCCGGCGTCCGGCGCCCCGAACGTCCGCAGTCCGGCGTCGATGAGGTTCGCGGCACGGTGCACGTCGACGGTGACCGCGTCCCGCACCTGGCCGGGCGTGCGGGTCCCGTCGAGGTGGCGGCCGAGGCTGCGGAACTGCACGGGCCACAGCCCGAGCAGTGCGGTGGCCGTGATCTGCGGCTCCGGGTCGCCGGGCTCCGCGCCGGTCCTGCGGGCGAGCAGTCCTGCGGTGACGGCGACGAGTTCGTCGCGGATCTCCCGTTGCTGGGCGCGCAGCGAGGGGGTCGAGTGGATGAGCGCGCCGAAGCGACGGAAGTCCGCGGCGGCGCCGGCCCGGTCGTCCTGGGCGGCGAGCCAGGAGGTGACGCTCGCCAACTCGTCGGCCAGGACCCGCAGCGCCGCCGCGACCGGTGAGAAGCCGGGCGCGGGGTCGGAGAGCGCCACTTCCAGCGAGGCCGCGGTCGCCTGCGGCAGGTCCAGGATCAGCGATTCCTTGGTCGGGAAGTAGTTGAAGACCGTCTTCTCCGACACCCCGCACGCCTCGGCGATCTCGGCGACCCGTACGGCGTCGAAGCCGCGCTCCACGAACATCCGCGTCGCCGCGTCGGAAAGCTGCTGCCGCATCAGGCGCTTCTTGCGCTCGCGCAGCCCCTCACCCTCGGGCTCCCCCGCGGCGGGCGCGCGCAGCACCGTCCAGTTCACCGTGCCCCTGCTCATGTGCACAGCATAGTGCGGGAGCATAATTTATTCTGCTACTGTAAATTTACAGTGACGGTAACTAAGGGGAGGCGCATCACCATGCAGACCTGGCAACTGGTCAACATCCTTCTGTCGGCCGCGGTCTCGGGGATGTTCTGGGGTCCCTGGCTCGCCCTCACCCGGTCCATGCCGCGCTTCGAGCCGGACTTCATGCTGCCGCTCGTGCGGAGGCTGAGCCGGAACATGGCCCAGGTGATGACCGTGCTCATGCCCGCGGCGCTGCTGTCCGCGGTTCCCGTCCTGGTGCTGTCCTACGACGGGCACCGCCGCACGTTCTTCCTCACATTGGCGGCACTCGCGCTGTTCGTCGTCGCCCTGGTGGTGACGGCAGCCGTCGAGGTCCCGATCGTCACGCGCATCGGGAGCTGGACGGTCGACACCCTTCCCGACGACTGGCAGGAGCTCCGGGACCGCTGGGGCCGCTTCCACCTCGTACGCATAGGCGCGTCGGTGACCGGGGTCGCTCTCCTACTGGTCGCCGCGGTCTACTGAGCGCTCGTTCTCGGTACGGCACGCCGATTCTGGCCGAGCGCCGCCGGTCGAGTGTCGAGGTCTTCGCCCGGCTCATCGACCGGCTGCCCCCCGACGAGGCGGCGGCGCTGGCCGCCGCCGTCCCCGCGCTCGAACACCTCCGCGCCCTGGACGACGCGCAGCGCGAGCCCGGCCCCGCCTGACCGGCGTCAGCGGCGTCAGCGGCGTCAGCGGCGTCAGCGGCGTCAGCGGCGGTGGAGCGTCTGCACCGCCTCGATCAGCACCTTCGGGTCGTGGCCGCCCTTGTGGACCGGCGGGGGCTGCCGCTCGAGACCGAGCAGTCCCGCCACGGCGGTCCACGCGGTGCGCACCGAGTACTCCACGGTGAAGACGACGTCGTCGGGCACTTCCGCGTACTGCCCGATGAAGGCCAGGTTGGTGGAGCCCTCGGGGACGACCTGGGGGCGGTCGCCCGCGGAGCGGACCAGGAACTGGCTGGTGATGTACGGCATCATCGCCGGGATCACGATCGAGTCGTCCAGGATGCGCGGGCGCTCGGCGAACCGCAGGTGCTGAAGGACCTCGTCCAGGATCTCGCGGCCGGTGCACCGCGCCATCGGCTTGCCGACGAAGTCGCCCTCCCGGTCGGGGAAGAGCGCGTAACCCCACCAGACGTACGTGTCCTCGGGCTGCTCACGGAAGTGCGGCTGGTGGTTGAGGACGATGGTCAGCAGCCACGTGGAGTCCTTGAACGTGATCAGGCCGCCCTTGCCCGCCTCGCTGCCGCTGAACTCCTCCATCAGCTCGAAGAAGAGCGGGTCCTTGGTCGTGACCGTGAACGACTCCCAGGTGGAGTCCTTGACGGAGGAGTCGAACACCTTCGGGTCGCCGAGCCCGCGGCGCTTGGCGGCCAGCGTCTCCCACAGCGCCCAGGACCCGGCGGTGCTCGTGGTGTCCAGGACGGGCACGGTGTCGGTGCCGCCGAGGGTGGAGTTCGCGGTCATCGAACCGTTGGTGACCATCACCAGGTCGTCGGGGCCGACCGCCGTCTCCTCGGTCGCGCCGCCGCGCACCCAGGTGATGGCCTCCACGGTGAGCTCGTCGCCCGGCGCGAGCCGCAGATCGGTGACGCGGGTGCCCAACTGCACGACGACGCCCTGGTCGGCGAGCCACTTCATCAGCGGGCGCACGATCGAGTCGAACTGGTTGAACCGCGTGCGGTAGATCCCCGACATGCTGTCGAAGGTCTTGAACAGGTGCACGAAGCGGTTCAGATAGCGGCGGAACTCGATCGCGCTGTGCCAGGGCTCGAAGGCGAAGGTGGTGCACCACATCGCCCAGAAGTTGGTGTGGAAGAACTCCTCGTGGAAGCAGTCCGCGATGCGCTTGCCGTCCAGCAGCTTCTCCGGGGTCGCCACGCACGCCACCAACTCCAGCCGGTCGCGCTCGGAGAAGGTCATCGAGTGCGCGTCGATCACCTTCCCTTCCGCGTCCACCAGCCGGGCGTGGTCGTTCCAGGCGAAGTCCTCGTGGAAGGCGAAGGTGTCCTCGGTGACGGATTTGGTGGGGTCGTCGAGGGAGGGGACGGAGGACAGCAGGTCATAGGTGCAGTCGAAGTGCACCTCGAACATCCGACCGCCGCGCATGGTGTAGCCGCTCTCGGGCGTGCCCGCCGCGTCCAGGCTGCCGCCCTCGCGGTCCTGCTCCTCCAGGATCACGATGTCGGAGCCCGTGAATCCGCCCTCGCGGATCAGGAACGCCGCCGCCGAGAGCGACGCGATTCCGCTTCCCACCAGATATGCCTTGGCCACAGCCACTCCTCGATCGGTGTCGTTCGGTACGTCGGAACGTTCGGTGCGTCGGTGTCGGTCGGTACGTCGGAGCAGGTACGTCGGTGTCGGCCGGTACGTCGGAGCAGGTACGCCGCGCACGTCACGGCCTCAGAGGCGGGCCCCGGTCAGGTGGGCGTAGACGACGACATTGCCCAGGTACTGCTGCCGCTTCTTGTCGAATCCGCCGCCGCAGGTGATCAGGCGCAGCTCCGGCCGGGAGGCGGGGCCGTAGACCTTGTTGTTCGGGAAGTCCTTGGCCGCGTAGACCTCGATGGCGTCGATCGTGAACAGGGCGGTACGGCCGTCCTGGCGGTCCACCTCGACGGCGGCGCCCTTCTTGAGGGCGCCGAGGTTGTAGAAGACGGCGGAGCCCTGCCGGGTGTCGACGTGACCGGCGAGGATCGCGGTGCCGACGGCTCCGGGCGCCGTACCGCCCCGGTACCAGCCCGCCAGATTCCGGTTGTCGTCCGGCGGCGCGTCGAGGTGGCCGTCCTGTCGCAGGTCGAGGCCGGTCACCGGGGCGTCGAGGCGGATGGAGGGAATCCGGACCTCGGTCGGCACCGAGGGCGGCAGCACCGTGATCGCCGGGACGCCGGGCCGCGTCGGCGCGGGGCTCGGCGTGTCGTCCTGCGCCGCGAACGCCTGGGCTGCGCCCGGCTGCGGCGGGGGCGTCTGCGACTGGGCGCCGTTGCTGATCAGGGTGATCCCGACGGACACCGCGACCGTCGTCAGCACGGTCAGCGCGATACGGCGGAGCAGGCCGCTGCCTGCGGGGGCGTTGTGGTCCACGGGGTCTGCCTATCTGACGTCACGTAGGGGGGAGGCGGCTCGGGCTGCCGAAAGACGCGGCCTGCGGGGGGACGCGGCCAATCGGATGACGCGGCGAGAAGGCGCCGGGGCGCGGCCCCGCACCGCGCGGTACGACCACGGGGTACGGGGCACGGGTGCGACGGCGACGGGCCGGCGAGGCCGTGACGGCCGGTGACCAGGACCGCGTCAGGGCTGCGTCAGGGCTGCGCGCCCCGCGTCGGCGACCTCGCGTCGGACCTTCGTCAAACCTGGCCACCGGCGCGGCGGCGGCGCAGTACGAGGGTGCCCGCGCCGACGACACCGAGCAGACCGGCGCCGAGCGCGATCTCGGTGGTGTTGCCGCCCTCGCTCGTGCTGCCGATGCCGGTGTGCACGGTGCCGGACGGGACCTTGGCGTCCGGGCAGACGCGCGAGGCGTCGGAGGCCGTGACGTTGACCTGGTTCTCCAGCGCGGAGAGGTTGTCCTGCTCGGCGGTGCCGGGGTGACCGCCCGCCGCGACCTGCTTCTTGTAGTCCGCCAGCGCGGCGTCGTAGTCGGCCTGCGCCTTGTCGGCGGCGGCCACCGCCTTGGTGCACTCGGCCGTGGTCTGCGGCAGCGCGGCGGCGGCGTGAGCGGCCGGAGCGGCCAGCGCGATGCTCGCACCGAGAACGGCGGTGCCCAGAAGCGTGTTGATCGAACGCATGAGTGATCCTCCAGCGAGTCCGGACGCGGATGCCGGTGCACCGCAACGGGGGAAATCCGTGCTCGCGCTTCCGAGGCAACCCGGCGGCCGGGCACCGCGCCTGCTGACAACACGTCACTTCTGGCGGCATCCGGCAGCGTGTCGCGCTCGACATGCGGCAATTCCACAGGTCAGCGTGGTATCACGGCTCCGCCCGACGCTCCGTCACTCGGATCGCCGAATGGGTGAGTCCGCGCGGGCACGCGTCCGGCCTCGTATCCAGGCGGCATCCGACCCCGTACCCGACCCCGTACCCGGCCGTGAGCCCGGCCTCCGCTCCCGGCGCATGCGACCGCCGGTCAGATCCAGCCGCGCCGGGTCGCGACCGCCCCGGCCTGGAAGCGGTTGGTGACCCCGAGACGTCCGTCCAGGCCGCTCATCCGGCGGCGCATCGTACGGATGGACCAGCCGAGCTGACGGGCGATGGCCTCGTCCTTCAGGCCGCCGACCAGCAGCGACAGCATCAGCCGGTCCTCCCCGGCCGGCGGGTCCTCGGCCGGGGCGTTCAGCGGGGCGGCCCGCTGCCAGCACAGCTGCCAGTAGTCGGCTGCCAGCGGCTGGACTCCGTCGGCGGCTGGACCACCGCCGACGGCGGCGGGCACTAGAAGGGGCTGCGCAAGGACGACGTCTACCGCGCCGTCGTGGCCGATCCGAACCGGCGCGGCCGGATCTGGCGCGGCGGCTACGGCGGCGTCTTCTGCTCCGACGACTTCGGCGTCACGCTCACCAAGGCGGCGGGCGTCGAGGCGAGGAAGGCGTCGCGCAGGGCCGCGAGGCGGTCCCGCGGCAGCCCGGCGGGGGCGAAGAAGGCGTGGCCAAGGTCCAGCACGGCGCTCAGCGCGTGCAGGGCGTCCAGCCGCGGGCCGGGGAGCGGGGTTCAACGTGTCGGCGATGTGGCGGCACCTGGAGGCGCGGGCGCTACGGGAGGGACCCGCCGCTCCCCCGTTGGCGCCGGTTCCGCAACGCCGACAGCCGCGCCTCCGCGCAGGGCGGGGCACGGCTGTCGGTCCGTCAAGTCACCGCTACAGAAGTGGCGTTCAGGACACGGAGTCCCGTTCGCGATCCGTCGTGAAGTCGGCGTGCAGCCTGCGGGTGTGGTCCACCGTGCGGGCCGGGCCGGTCAGGGCGCAGACGACGGTGAGCCGCAGATCGGTGGAGGAGGCGCCGAGCCGCAGCTCCAACTCCCCCGGTTCCACGACGCGTCGGCCGTCGCGGCCGGTGAACGCGGCCAGGTCGGCGGGCACGGTGACCTCGACGCGGGCCGACTCGCCGGGCGCGAGGGCGACCCGGTGGTAGCCGACCAGTCGCTGCACGGGCTGCACGACCGAGGCGACCGGGTCGTGGAGGTAGAGCTGGACGACCTCGGTGCCGTCCCGACGACCGGTGTTGCGCACGGTGAAGGCGAGCGCGATCTCCCCGTCCGTCCCGGTGTGCAGGCGCGGCACGTCCAGGTCCGTCCACTGGAATCGGGTGTACGTCAGCCCGTGACCGAAGGCGAAGGCCGCGGTGGGGTCGATGCTGGAGACCTCGCTGGCCTTGCCGAGCCGCGCCGCCAGATACGTGGACGGCTGGACGCCGGGGCGGCGCGGGACGCTGACGGGCAGTCGGCCGGAGGGCTCGACCCGGCCGCTGAGGATTCCGGCGACAGCGGCGGTGCCCTCCTCGCCGGGGAAGAAGGACTGCACGACGGCGGCGGCCTCGGTGGCGGCGCGGCCGAGCGCGTAGGGCCGCCCGGCCAGCAGGGTGACGATCAACGGGGTGCCGGTGCCCGCGAGCGTGTCCAGCAGGGTGTCGAGGAGCTGCTGCTGCACGCCGGGCAGCGTCAGCGACTCCGCGTCGCAGCCCTCGCCGCTGGTGCCGCGTCCGAACAGGCCCGCCCGGTCGCCGAGGGCGAGGACGACGGCGTCCGCGCCGCGTGCCACCCGGACCGCCTCGGCGAAGCCGTCGGTGTCCGCGCCGTCGATGCTCGCGCCGAGCGCCGAGACGATCCGCGCGCCGGGGAATTCGGCGACCAACGCCTCGCGCAGGGTGGGCAGTTCGATGCCGAGCGGGGTGTCGGGGTGCTGTCCGCCGACGTGTACGGGGAAGGCGTAGCAGCCCAGCACGGCGGTGGGGGTGTGGGCGTTGGGGCCGATGACGGCGATGGTCGCGGGGCGGTCCAGCGGCAGGGTGTCGCCGTCGTTGCGCAGCAGGACGACGCTCTGCTCGGCGACCTGCCGGGCGATGGCGCGGTTGGCGGGCGGGTCGAGGTCGACCCGGCCGCGCAGCGCCTCGGTGTCGATCCCGGCGTCGGTGAGGTCGGCCGTGCCGTGGACGGAGGCTGTGCCGTCGGCGGAGGCTGTGCCGTCGGCGGAGGCCGCGCCAAGGCCCTTGAGGGCGGCGGGAGTCGGGTCCCAGTCGGCGTCGAGGAGTCCGAGCTGTGCCTTCTGGATCAGCACCCGGCGTACCGCGCGGTCGACGAGGGCTTCGGGCACCTTCCCGTCGGCGACGGCCTTGAGCAGGGGTTCGCCGTACGCCTTCACGGTGGGCAGTTCGACGTCCACGCCGGCCGCGAGGGCGGCGCCCGCCGCTTCGCCGAGGGTGCCCGCCACGCCGTGCAGCGTCTGGAGGAAGGCGATGCCGAAGTAGTCGGCGACCACGGTGCCGGTGAACCCCCAGGTGTCCCGCAGGAGTTCGGTCAGCAGGTGTTCGTCGGCGGCGGAGGGGACGCCGTCGGTGTCGGTGTAGGCGTGCATGACCGAGCGCACCCCGCTCTCCCGGATCGCCATCTCGAACGGCGGCAGGATCACGTCGGCGCGCTCTCGTACGCCCATGCCGACCGGGGCGAGATTGCGGCCCGCGGTGGAGGCGGAGTAGCCCGCGAAGTGCTTGAGGGTGGCGACGACTCCGGCGGACTCCAAACCCTGGACGTAGGCGGTGCCGAGGGTTCCGACGAGGTACGGGTCCTCTCCGATCGTCTCCTCGACGCGGCCCCAGCGGGCGTCGCGCACCACGTCGAGGACCGGGGCCAGGCCCTGGTGCACGCCGACCGAGCGCATGTCGTCGCCGATGGCGCGAGCCATGCGGCGGATCAGCGCGCGGTCGAAGGTGGCGCCCCAGGCCAGCGGCACGGGGTAGGCGGTGGCGCCCCAGGCGGCGAAACCGGCCAGGCACTCCTCGTGGGCGAGCGCGGGGATGCCGAAGCGGTTGGCCCCGGCGATGGCGCGCTGGGTGCGCAGCAGCGACAGCGCGCCGAGCGCGGGGTCGACCGGCGCGGTCCCGAACGACCGGGTGAGCTGCCCGAGTCCTTGCGGCAGCAGCGCCTCCAGGTCGACCGGTGCTTCCATCTCGTGCTGGAACGGGGCGACTTCGCCGCCGTCGTCGGACGCTCCGACCCAGACGCCGACGAGTTGCGCGGCCTTCTCCCGCAAGGTCATCGCGGAGATCAGCGCGTCGGCCCGCAGTTCGGGGGCCAGGTCGGGGTCGCGCCAGGGTTCGGTGACGGGTTCTGTCTCTTCGACCACGGTGTCGGTCACTTTCCTCCGACGCCCATGAGGCCCTGGACCAGGGCGCGCCGGGCGAACAGGTAGACGATGAAGATGGGCAGCATCGACAGCACCACCGCGGCCAGCAGGCCGGGGACGTCGATGCCGTGCTCTGTCTGGAAGTTGTAGAGGCCGAGGGTGATGACCTTGGACGAGTCGGACTGCGTCAGGACCAGCGGGAACAGGAAGCCGTTCCAGGACTGGAGCGCGGAGAAGACCACGATGGTGGACAGGCCGCCCTTGGACAGCGGCAGCACGAGCTGGAAGAAGACCCGCCAGGGCGCGGCGCCGTCCATCGCCATGGCCTCGTAGAGGTCGGGGGTGATGTCGCGCATGACGCCGGACAGGATCAGCGCGCACACCGGCATGGAGAACGCGGCGGTCGGCAGGATGACGCCGATGAGGTTGTCGTAGAGACCGGCCTTGGTGATGACGTAGAACATCGGCACGATCACGGCCTGCGCGGGGATGGCCAGGCCCAGCAGGAAGACCCGGAAGACGCCGGTGGTGAGGCGCCCTCGGCCGCGGACGATCGCGTACGCCAGCGGCGGCACGAGCAGCAGCACGATGGCGACGACGGCAAGGGTGACCAGCACCGTGTTGAGGAAGTACTGGCCGAAGCCGTTGTGGAAGTCCTGCGTGTAGTTCTTCAGCGTGAAGTGCCGGGGGAAGCCCAGCGGGCCGCTCTTGAAGTAGTCGCTGCGGCTCTGGAGGGTCGCGGCGAGCATCACGTACAGCGGCAGGCCCACGAGGAAGAGCCAGACCAGGGAGCCGAGCCCGGCCAGGTAGTTGGGGCGGTGGCGGTTGGTTCGGCGTGTCATCACAGGCCCTCCGCCGAGCTGCGCATCTTGTCGTATCCGGAGACCTTGACGACGATCAGCGAGACGATCGTGGCGATCACGACGAGGACCAGGGCGATGGCGGAACCGCCGCCGAAGTCGAAGCTCTTGAACGCCTTTTGGTACATGTAGTAGGCGCTGATGGTGGTGTCGGTGCCGGGGCCGCCCTGGGTGAGGATCAGCACGGTGTCGAAGGTGGTGAGGCCGCCGACGACCATCAGGATCATCGAGGTGATCATGGTGTTGCGCAGTTGCGGCAGGGTGATGTGCCAGAACTGCCGGATGGTTCCCGCGCCGTCGATGGCCGCCGCCTGGTAGAGCACGGGCGGGACGGCGCGCGCGGCGCCCTGGTAGATCAGGGTGTGGAACGGGGTGTACTGCCAGGCGCCGACGAAGACGAGCACGCCGATGGCGCCGGACCGCATGCCGAGCAGATTTCCGTCCCCGAAGAGCCATCTGGCCTGTGCGGGCACACCGAAGTTGGGGTCGAGCATCGCCCGCCACAGGACCGAGATCGCGGTGGCCGACAGCAGCAGCGGGATGAAGTAGACCGCCGAGAGGATCGCGCGGTTGCGCTGGTGGCCCGCGGCCCAGACGCCGAGCAGCAGGCTCAACGGTGTCTGGATCACGACGCCGAGCACCGTGATCAGCGCGCTGAGCCACAGGCTCTGGATCATGGTGTGGTCGTGGATCAGCGCCTTCCAGTTGGCCACGCCCACCCACTGGGGTGAGCCGAGTCCGTCCCAGCTCGTGAAGGACAGCACGGCGACCAGCAGCAGCGGAACGACGGCGAAGCAGACGAAGAACAAGGTGGCGGGAACCGCCCAGGCCAGACCTGGGCGGGTCACCGCGGAGCCGGAGCGGCGGCTCATCCCGGCCCGGTGGGCCGTGCCGCTCCGTGCCGCAGGGGGCGATGTGGTGATCATGTGGAGGGTTCCCTGGTCAGGACGACGGCAGGGCCTGCATGGCCTTGATGAACCCGTCGGCGTCGAGCTTGCCGTCGAAGAACTGCTGGACCGCCGTGTGCATCGCGGTGCTCGCCGACTGCGGGTACGCCTGGTCCCAGGAGAGCTGGAAGGACTTCGCGTCCTTGACCAGGTTGTACTGGTACTTGGAGTAGGCGGGATCGGCCGAGGTGTCGAGGAACTTCTCGGTGTTCCTCGTCGTCGGCAGATTGCCGATGCCGAGCTGTGCCTGCACGAATTCGTCGCTGTACTGGAGCTTGAGGAATTCGGCTATCGCGTCCGGGTACTTGGTCTTCTTCAGCACCGAGTAGAAGTTGTTGGTGTTGCCCACCACGTCGGTCGGGTCGCCGACGCCGCCGGTCACGGTCGGGAAGGTGCTGAAGCCGAGGTCGTTCTTGGCGAAGTCGGCGTTGGCGTCCTGCTGGGTGGAGTAGTACCAGGAGCCCATCAGCTCGAACCCGGCCTTGCCGGTGGCGACCAGGGCCGCGGAGCCGTTGTCGGTGAACTTCACCGAGTCGTAGTTGGTGCCGAAGGCACCGGCGTCGACCAGCTCCTTGAGCATCGACAGCGCCTTCTTGCTGTCGGCGCTGGCCCAGGCGCTCTTGTCGCCCGCGAGCGCCTTCTCGAACAGGCCGGGGCCCGCGACGCGGTCGTAGACGTACTCGTACCACATCAGGGTCGGCCACTGGTCGCCGCCGCCGAGCGCGATCGGGGTGATGTGCTTGGACTTCAGGACCTTGACCGCGTTGAGCAGGTCGTCCCACGTCTTGGGCTCGGTCAGGCCCGCGTCGGCCAGCACCTTCTTGTTGTTGAAGAGCAGGACGGGCTGGGTGCCGCGCATCGGGATGCCGTAGGGCTTGCCGTCCACCTTGGCGCTGTCGAACACCGACGTCAGGAAGTTGTTCTTGAGCCCCGGGTCCTTGGCGATCATCTCGTCAAGCGGCAGCAGAAGCCCCTTCTTGACGAAGGGGGCGATGCTGCCTCCGCCCCAGTTGAAGAAGACGTCGGGCGCCTGCTTGGTGCTGATGAGCGTCTGCAGCTTCTGCTGGTAGTCCGCGCCGGGGATGGTGTCGAGGACCGCCTTGACCTTGGACGTCTTGTTGAACGTCGCGACGATCTGCTTCTCGACCTTGTTGGTCGCGTCCCCGTAGACCAGCACGTGGAACGAGCCGGCGCCGCCCGAGTCGCCGCCGCTGCTGCCGCCACAGGCGGCCAGGGACATTCCGAGCACGAGCGCCACGCCGCCGGCCAGGGCTCTGGCGGTCGCGGCGCGGGAGAGCAATGCGCGCTTCTTCATCGGTCCAGCCTTTCGAAAGATTCGGCATCATCGCCGAAATTTGCTGCGCGCTGTGACGGTAAAGTGCGCCCGGAGAGAGGGTCAAGGCTCGTGCCACGGGTTACCAAAGCGTGACCCAACACCCGTTCGGACCACCGAACTGACGCGGTGTCGGCTTCGACAGTTTCGAGAAAGAGGTCGGAACACGGGACGAGACCGGCGAGCGGGGCCGACGGCGGGCCGGACGCGGGGGCGGCTCTGCCGCACCGTTTCAATGACGTTTCAATTCAGCGCCGCGACAATGCGAAGCCTTGGCCGAAGGATGTATTGACCCCCAGTTCAATCGCGCCATAGGTTCAGCGGCGCCGAATTGAATCGTTCTTAGTGGTGCGGGCTGCGGGACGCGGCTCGTGGAACACCTGGAGCCCTCTTGTCCTCTGCGCATCCCCTCCGTGGCACGCTCTCCCGACGGTCGGTCCGCATCGCGCAGGCCGTCGCCGTCGTCGGCGCGCTCACCGCGACCATGGCCCTGTCGGGGCCGGCCTCCGCCAACTCCCCCCACTCCGCCTCCTGGCGGAAGTACGTACGGGCACCGTCGAGCCGCGAGGTGCGGCCGGTCGCCGTGACGGCCACCACCGGCGACGTCGCCCACCCTCAGGGCGTCCTCGGCAAGGGCACCGCCACCCTCAACAGGCCCGCCCCCAAGCCCGAGCCGACGTGGCCGGCCGACACCACGGCCACCGCCTCCTCGTACCACGACGGCAACAACGGCAACGACGGCAAGCCCCGTACCTACGTGCCAGGCAACGCGGTCGACGGCGACACCGACACGTTCTGGAACGACGCGAACGCGGCCACGTATCCCGCCTGGCTGGAGATCACCAGCCCGACCCCGGTCACGCTCCCCGGCATCACGGTGCTGTCCAACAGCGACGGCGTCCCGCAGGACTTCACCGTCGAGACCTGGGACGGCTCTGCCTGGACCACCCGCGCCACCGTCACCGGCAACTCCGACGTGCGGCGCGCAGTCGCCTTCTCCTCGTCCGTGACCACCGCGCGGGTGCGGATCACCGTGACCAAGGACCAGTCCTCGGGCAAGGGCGAGTACACCAGGATCAACGAGGTGTGGCCGGGGCTGGTCGCCGCCGAGCCGGTGCCCAGCGTCACGCTCGACTTCGGCAAGGTCGTCTCCGGCTACCCCCGGATCAGCTTCGCGGGCGCCTCGGACAACAGCCCCGGCGTGCGGGTGGCCTTCTCCGAGACGCTCGACTACCTCACCGACCGCTCCGACTACACGCGCTCCGACGTCTCCGGCGGCCCCGGCACCGATCAGTACGCGGTCCCCCGGCAGGGCGGGATCTGGACCGACCACAAGAGCTGCCTGAGCGGTACGAAGGTGTGCGCCGACGGTCTGCACGGCTTCCGCTACATGAGGATCAGCCTGGACGCGCTCCCCTCCGACGCGCCGCTCGCGCAGCCGTCGGGCACCGTGCGGATCGACGGTGTCTCGCTCGACTTCACCCCGTTCCTCGGCACCCCGGACTCCTACACCGGCTGGTTCGAGTCCTCGGACGCCGAGCTGAACCAGTACTGGTACGACGCCTCGTACACCAACGAACTGGTCACCGACACCTTCCGGTCGGAAGACGTCGACCCGCGCAACGCCGACAGCCCGACGCTGGACGGCAAGCTCGTGCTGCACGACGGCGCCAAGCGCGACCGCG
Source organism: Streptomyces sp. NPDC087422 (assembly GCF_044744145.1). Taxonomy (NCBI): domain Bacteria; kingdom Bacillati; phylum Actinomycetota; class Actinomycetes; order Kitasatosporales; family Streptomycetaceae; genus Streptomyces; species Streptomyces sp. NPDC087422. Next base: position 124,602 of record NZ_JBIUXT010000008.1, read on the forward strand.
ACCCGTACGTGGGCGATGTCGCGGTCTCCGGCCGCACCACGTACCTGACCCATGACGCGGCGGTCGCCGCCAAGAACGTGCTGGCCGACCTCGCCGACCACCAGCGCGGCGACGGCTGGATACCGCCCGCCTCGATCAACAACTACACGCTCCCGCTCTTCGACTACCCGCTGTGGTGGGTGACCAGTAGCTGGGACTACGTGCTGTACACCGGCGACACGGCCTACGCCCGCGACTACTACGCCAACCTCGTCAAGACGCTGGACAGTTGGTACCCGAGTGTCACCGACGCCAACGGCCTGCTGTCCAAGGGCCTGAACGGCACCGACGGTTACGGCGACTACGCCTTCCTGCCCCGCAGCGGCGAGGTCACCTACTACAACACCCTCTACGTCCAGGCGCTCAAGGACGCGGCGGCGCTGGCGACGTCACTGGGCCACGGCGCGGACGCCGACCGCTGGCAGAAGCGCGCCGCCACCGTGAGCACGGCGATCAACACCCGTCTGTGGGACAGCGCGGCGGGCGCCTATCTCGACTCGGCGACAGGCCCGGTACGGCACGGGCAGGACGGCAACGGCCTGGCCGTGGTCGCCGGGGTCGCCGACCCGACGCGCGCCGCCTCGGCGCTCGACCACCTGTCCCGGACCACCGCCCAGCCGTACGGCAACGCCTTCATGGACAACAACACCCTGGTCCCGGACGGCTCCCAGCGGGTCTACGCCTTCACCTCGTACCCCGAGATCCAGGCCCGCTTCCTGGCGGGCAAGGCCGACTCCGCCATCGACGAGATCAAGCGGCTGTACGGCTGGATGGCTGGTCACGGGCCCGGCATCACCGACTGGGAGGGCATCGGCCCGGGCGGTTCGATGTACGAGGGCGGCTTCACCTCGGCGGCGCACGGCTGGTCGACCGGGGTGGTCCCGGCACTGACCAACGACCTGCTCGGCGCGACGCCCGTCACTCCCGGCTTCGCCACCTGGAGCGTCGCACCGCACCCGGGCTCCGTCACCTGGGCACGCGGTCAACTTCCCACACCGCACGGTCCGTTGATCGTCGACTGGAAGCGCGGCGGCGGTGACCGGCAGTTCACGCTCGACCTGACGGCGCCCAAGGGGACGTCCGGTGTCGTCGACCTGCCCGCGACGGGCACGCGCGTCACCGTCAAGGTCGACGGCCGGGTCGCCTGGGACGGCTCGGGGGCGCACGCCTTCCAGGCCACGCTCCAGGACGGCCGGGTGACGCTGCGCGGCATCCCGGCGGGCAGCCACACGATCACGGTGACCGGCAAGGCGTCCTGAACCGTCCGCCGCACACGCCCTCTCCCGGACCCGGCGCCTCGGCCGGGCCGGGAGAGGCCGGTCTCAGGAACGGGCCGGGAGAGGCCGGTCTCAGGAGCGGTCCGTGGATTCCGGGAGAGCCGTGGAATCCGGGACATCCGTGGAATCGACGTAGTGGACGGTCGGCCGGGGGTGCATCAGGAAGTCGTGGTGCGAGATGTTCCAGGCGTACGCCCCGGCGAGCGCGAACAGCACCCGGTCGCCCGCGCGGAGTCCCGCCGCCGGGACCCGCCGGGCGAGCACGTCCTTGGGCGTGCACAACTGGCCCGCCAGCGTGACCAGTTCGCCGTCGGCCGCCGAGCGCGGCCACGGGTGTGGCCAGTCGTCGACCGGCAGCAGCGCGCAGGGCTGGTCGTGGCCCTTGGCCGCCGGGGTCCGCAGATGGTGGGTGCCGCCGCGCAGCACCGCGAACTCCTCGCCGTGGCTGGGCTTCACGTCCAGCACGTCGGTGGCGTACCAGCCGCAGTACGCCGTCAGGGCGCGGCCCGGTTCGATGCGCAGCAGCGGTCCGGGGTGGGCGTCGAGCAGCCGGGCGAGCCCCTCGCCGTACGCGGCCCAGTCGAAGCGGTCCGCCGGGCGGGTGTAGTCGACGGCCATGCCGCCGCCGACGTTGACCTCCCGGAGCGGGACGCCGTGCCGCGCCGTGAGGTCACTCGCCCAGGCGACCACGGCCTCGGCGACGGCGAGCAATCGCGGCGCCGGGAGGCCGCTGGCCAAATGGGCGTGCACACCGAACAGTTCGAGGTGCGGATGGCTGCCGTCGGTGAGCGCGCGGACGGCCGCGTCGGCCTGCGCCGGATCGAGGCCGAAGGGCGAGGGTCCGCCGCCCATGGCCAGCACTCCCGTCGCCAACTCCCCCGGTGCGACAGCGAGGTTGAAGCGCAGCAGCACGCCGACGCGGGTCCCGCGCGCGGCCACGAGATGCGCGAGCACGCGCAGTTCGTACGCGCTTTCCACGTGGAAGCGGTCCACGCCGAGGTCGAGCGCGGCCGTGATCTCGGCGGGGGTCTTCCCCGGTCCGCCGAAGGCCAGCGGGCGGCCCGGCACCGCCGCCGCCACATGGGCGGCCTCGCCGCCGGACGAGACCTCGTAGCCGGTCACGTACGGGCCGAGCGCCGCCAGGATCTCCGGCTCCGGGTTGGCCTTCGCCGCGTAGTACAGCTCCGCCCGCTCGGGCAGCGCCGCCCGCACGGCCGCCGCGTGCGCGCGCAGCGCCGCCAGGTCGTAGAGGTAGGAGGGCAGTTGGGCGGTCGGAAGGGCGAGAGCCGTGGTCCGTACGGAGTCGGGGACGGCGACAGGTGCGGGTGCGGGTGCGGTCATGACTGCGTCCTCGCGTCGTCGGGATCGCGGTCGGCGCCGCGCACGGGGTGTCCGGGTCCGCCGTCCGGTGCCGGAAGGGCGTGCCCGGCGAGCGGTGCCGGCAGGACGTCCTCGGCGAGGGGTGACGGCAGGCGTACGTATCCCGCGAACCGGTCGGCCGCGCGTTCCCAGCGGGTGAGGAGATTGGCCTTGGCGGGCAGCGGCGCTCCGGCGAGCAGGGCGTCGAGCCGGGGGTGATGGCCGTGCTCGTCCGCGTGGTCGCGGATGGCGCGGCGGACCTCGGCCCACAGGGCGGGTTCGGTGTCCGGGTGGAGGTCGGCGAGGGCGGCCAGCATCTCGGCGACGTGGTTGACCAGCAGGCAGTAGACCACCCGGTCCCAGCCCCGGTCGGCGTCGTAGCGCAGGGGCTCCGCGACCTCGGGCGGCAGCGCGGCGAGCGCGTCGGCGCAGGGGCTCGAGAGCAGTTCGGGGACCAGTTTGGTGCCCTCCAGGTCGCGGAAGAGCACCTGGACGGGGTCGCCGTCGGTGTCGACGCAGACCAGCACGTTCTGGAGGTGGGGTTCGAGCACCACGCCGTGGTCGAAGTAGGCGGCAAGCACCGGGGGTACGAGCAGCCGCAGGTAGGCGCGCCACCAGCGCAGGGCCGCCGCCGGGCCGCCGTCCGCGACCAGCCGGGAGATGTGCCCCGGTCCTGTCGGGTACTCGTCGGCGACGGCGGCGGCCAGCAGCGCGGTGCCGCCGGGCCCGAGCCTCCGGTCGAGCCCTTCCCTGACGATCACGCCGAAGCCTTCGAGCAGCGACTGGTCGGGGCGGCCGTCGCGGCCGGGCAGGGCCAGGCTGCGGTAGGCGGGCTCGCGCAGGACGTCGGCGCCGGGGAAGCGGGCGGCGAGGTCGGCGAAGGCGGGCCGCAGCATCCGGGTCAGGGCGACGGCCCCGGCCAGTTCGTAACTGGCGTTCTTGCGCAGGCAGTTGGTGATCCGCACATTGAGGCTGAATTTGAGGAAGGTGTCGCCGTCGTAGAGGGTGCGGACGGAGGCGGTGGCGGCGAAACGGGTCCTGCCGGGGCCCAGGTCCAGCACGTCGCGGCGGTCCAGGGCGGCGCGCAGCGCGGGGTGGCGGCGCAGCAGGTCGTACTGCCAGGGGTGGGCGGGCAGCAGCCGGTAGCCCGTGGGCACGGCCGCGAGCCGGTCCAGCGGGTCGGTGGCGCCGGGCTCGGCGCACTCCTGGACGGTCAGATCCTCGCGCACGGCGAGCAGCCGCAGCGGGAAGGACGCCGAGGTCTCCGGTGCGTAGGCGGCCCATGAACCGGGGTCGCCGCCACGGGACTTGGGGGCCGGGTGGAAGCGGTGGCCGTAGACGAGCGACTGTTCGGAGGCGAGGTATCCGGCGAGCGGGAGACCGGCCGCGACGGGGCGCGGGGCGCGCAGCGCGGTGGCGACTCCGTGGTGGCTGGACTCCACCTGGTCGAGGAATTCGTCGTTGGGCACGCCGGTGAGCGAGGTCAGCTCGGCGTGGGTGTGTTCGGCCAGCCGTCGCCAGTCGATCTCGGTCCAGTCGTCGTGGCCGGTCTGTTCCGTGACCGGTCCCGCGAAGCGGTGCGCGCCGAGCAGTGAGGTGCGGCGCAGCGCGACCCGCAGCCGTACTCCGGTGCGGGGCAGCCGTACCAGCAGGCGGCCGTCGATGACGGCGGTCTGGTGCTCGGGCCCCGACACCTCGCGGAGCAGGCAGTTCAGCAGGGTGTGGGCCACGGCCCGGTCCGCGTCGGGCAGTCCCGCGTGCCGGGCGCAGTCGGCGGGTCCGGTGATGGTGGGCAGCGTCATCAACGGCTCCGCAGAAGGTAGTTGGGTCCGGTGGTGTAGTGCTTGTTGATGTCGGTGGCTCCTGAGCGGTCCTTGGTGAGCAGCGTGCCCGCGCTCACCATCGCTTTGACGGGCAGGCGCGGTGCGTCGAGCACACGCGCGCGCAGGGTCTCGCCCGCTTCGCCCGGCCCGGTGCCGAGCCGCCGCGCGGCCCGGTCGAGCAGGTCGCGTACGCGGTCGAGCAGGTCTTCCAGCGGGGCGCGGCCGAGCCGCGCGAGGGCGAACGCGTAGGCGCCCGCGCACAGATGGACGGTGATGGTGGTGAACAGGTCGGCCACCGGGCCGTCGTCGTCGACCAGGATGCGCGGGTCGTCGAAGGCGGCGCGCTCCGGCGCGTCGGGGCCGAGGGCCGCGCGCAGCCGCACGCGGTTGACGCGCAGGCCGTCGTCGTCCTTGAGGAGCAGGCGCAGCCGGGTGCGGCCTTCGGGGTCGTCCAGCAGCAGCGAGATGTTCTGCTGGTGGGACTCCAGGGCGATGCCGTATCCGAAGAGCGTGGTCTGCCAGTCGAGGAGCAGGGTGAGGACCGCGTCGAGCAGGGCGAGCGGGTCACCGCCGTAGTAGCGGTCGGCGAGGTGGTCGATGACCGGCCGGCCGTCGGGGGCCTCGGCGAGCAGCGCGGCCATGGGCAGGACGGCGCAGCCGTCGAGGCCGGGCGGGTGGCGGCGGACGAGCACGGCGAGGAGTTCGTGGCCCGCGTGCGCGAACCGGGTCTCGTCGGCGTGCAGCACGCTGTCGCGGAAGCGCGGTTCGCGCGCGGTCACCGCCTCCAGCAGCCGCTGCCCGGCCGCGCCGTCGATCAGGCTGCCCGGTTTGATCGTGCGCCGGTTGAGCAGCCCCAACGTCGAGGTGGCCAGGGGCAGTTTGAGGTGGGTGCCGGGGTCGGCGAGGACCGCGACGGTGCGGGTCGAAAGTGTGGGCGCCACGTCCAAGTAGGTGCGGTCGGCCAGTACGGACCTGCCGTCGAGGCCGGTGGCGCGCAGCGCGTCCCGCAGCGGGCCGTCCGCCGTGAGGGGGTGGACGGGGAAAGCGACATGGGTGCCGTCCAGCTCCTGCGGCAGGCCGAGGGTGAGGGCGGACGGCCGCAGATCGCCGAGGCCGAGGCCGTCGGGTGCCCGATCGCCGTCCGCGCCCTGCACGGTGACGGCCTCCCTGGGCAGGGCGAGCCAGCGCAGGGCGAAGCGTGGCGCGAATTCGGGCGCGTGGGCGAGCAGTTGATGTTCCGTCAGTCCGCTGCGGGCGGCGGAGGTCGGGTGCACCGGGTGGCCGTGCCGGGCGGCCAGGGTGTCGTACGCGAGGGCGCCGGTGAGTCCGGTCCACCCGGCGGGGTCGCCGCCGTGGCGTGCGGTGAGCCGGGCAACGGTGTCGGCGCGGGTCGCGGTCCGCAGCCGCAGGGCGGTCAGCGCGTCCCGGTACTCGTCCGCGAAGGCGGTGAAGCCCGCGCGGTCCTCGGGCGCCGCGAGAGTGCGCAGCGCCGCCAGGACGTCCTCGCCGGTCGTCAACTCCCGCCCGCCGGGCTCCTGGAGCAGCAGCGGAAGCCGGGCGGCGTACTCGCTCTGGAAGCCGTCCGCCGTGACCGGCAGCAGGAGCGCCGACTCCTCCCCTGCCGGGTCGGTCACGGGCAGCGGCAGCGGCAGCGCGTCCGCATCGGCCTCGGGGACCGGCAGTCGCAGCGCGGCTGACCCCCGGCCCGATTCCGCCTCGGCCCTCTGATGCCGCAGCGCTGCCGCCCCGCCGTCCGAGCCGGCCTCGGGGACCGGCAGTCGCAGCCAGTCGCCGTCTGGGCGGCGGACAAGGGCGCTGCCGGTGCGCAGGCGCACGACGTCCTCGCGCAGCAGCGTGCTCAACACGTCGAGCAGCAGGGCGCGTTCTTCGTCTCCGGCGGCCCGGCCGGTCACCGTCACGGGGTGATCTCCCAGCGGTGCTCGGCGAGGAAGCCGGTGACGGCCCGCTCCACGGCGTCCTCGTCGGGTCCGATGGCCCGGACGACGCCCAGCAGGTCGCGGTTGGTGCGGTGCAGCGGATGCCGTTCGCCGACCGCCCGCAACGGCCGGTAGGTCAGGCGCACGCCGTCGGCCGTCAGGTCGGCCGGGCCGGGGGCGGCGGTGAGGGTGCCCGCCTGCCGCGCGTAGGGGTAGTCGAGCCGGGCGGCGCGGCCGGTCGCGGTGCGCAGGTCGGCCGGGAGGGGTTCGCCCAGATGGGTGCGGAGGATGTGTTCGAAGAGCGGCAGGTCGAGCAGTTCGGCCAGCAGCAGGTCGCACTGGTCGCCGATGGCGCGGTAGTTGACCTCGATCAGGCGCGCGCGCCCTTCGTGCAGCACGAATTCGGTGTGGCAGGCGCCGAATCCGACACCGAGGGCGTCGAGTTGGGCGAGGACCTGGTCGACGACGGGCGCGGGGTGCGCGGGGACGAAGGTCAGCCGCTCCTCGATGAAGTACGGCGGCGGGGACAGCGTGGTGCGGAAGCCGCCCAGCACATGGCGGGTCGTACCGTCGCCGAGGGTTTCCAGGGTGAGCAGTTCGCCGGGCAGGAACTCCTCCACGACCAGTGCGGCGCCCGGCCGGTCGGCCTGGATCCGCCGGACGCGGCGCTCCAGGTCCGCCGGGTCCTCGGCGCGTACGACGTCCTCGCTCGCCACGCCCTCGCGCGGTTTGACGACGCAGGGGTACGGCACGTCGAGTCCGGCGAGGCAGGCCGCCGGGTCCTGGCCCGCGGGCACCTGCGCCGACCACACCGTGTCGACGCCCGAGGCGGCCAGGACCCGGCGCGTCTCGGCCTTGTCCTTGGTGCGCAGCGCGGCCTGCCAGCTCTTGGCGGGCAGGCCGAAGTAGTCGGCGGCCAGGGCGGCTTGGACCTGGAGGTGGTCGCTGTTGGTGAAGACGGCGTCCGGCGGCCGATAGGCGGAGACGCGGGTGATGACGGCGCGGAAGTCGCGTACGTCGCACTCCAGGACGCCGACCGCCGGATCGTCGCCGTACGCGGCCCGGTGCGCGGCGGGCTGGTCGGTGAGGACCGTGACGTCCAGGCCGAGGCGGCGGGCGGCCGGGAGGAATCCCTCGGTGACCGAGTCGGTCGGGTTCAGAGCCAGCACATAGAGCCGCATGGGGGTCCACTTCCGGGCGCGCAGTCATTCGGGCCGACGGTCGTGGGACGACCGATGACCAGGGGCGCGACGAGCCTAGGTTAGGCATGCCTAACTCTGTCAATTCGCCCCGGCGCGGCGCCGGTTGACGGCCGTGGGCACCGGCGCGTCGGTGCGATTCTCATGCTGTCCGCTGATCCGATCATGTCCACCGACCGGCGCGCGCGACACCGATTTCCGCCGTGCCCGGAGGTCCGCCGCCGCCCCGGCTCGCACGCCGTCCGTCCACCGTCCGACCCGAGCGCGGACGGGCGGTGGACGGACCTTGGACAGCAGGTGAAGCGGGCCGAACCGCCCTACGCCATACGGGGGTTCGGGTGGCGCCGGGCCGCGGCGGCGTCGTTAGCATGTCCGGAGATCCGCGATCTCCCCTGGCTCTCCGTGCGATCGGGGCCAGGGCGGAGGGCGGCCGATGACGTCGGATGGAGGTCCGGGTGGACGGTTTCGCCGAGGCGATGCTGGAGCGGGTGCGCGTGGCTCGGGAGGCGGTGGCCGCCGCGGGGCGGGCGGGGGACGCGTACGCGTTGGCCGTGGCCTGCGACGAGTTGGACGACGCGCTCCGGATCGCCCGCGCGAACGGGGTCGAGGCGGACCTCCCGGAGGACGGGGACAACGGCGGCGCGGAGACCGGCGGCTGACCGCGGCCCGACGCCCGGCCCGCACTCCCCCGGCACCGCACCCGTCCGGCCCCGATCCCCCCTGGCGCGAACCCGCCTGTTACCCGCCGCCGCCCATGGGCAGCCTGGGAGCAGGGGTCCCGATGCGGCGTCCGCCCCGCCGTACAGTGTCCGGCACACCGCGACGAGGGGATTCGGCATGATCACCGAGCCGGAGATGGTCGAGGAGCCGGAGCCCGACCGCCCCGCCCCCGACATCCTGAGCGGCGCGGGCCACGCGCCGCCGTCGCTGCGCTCCGCGCTCTCCCGGCTGCGCACCCGCCTCCCGCCGCCGCGCTCCCCCGCGGACCCGTACCGCGTCCGCGACACGGGCGGCGGTCACGGCGGCGAGGACAGAGGACCGACCCTCAAACCCTGGCGGCCACGGCCCGAGGGACGCCGGGGCCGCGTGCTGTGGGCGCTCGGCGGCGTCGTCACGGCGTCGGCGGTCTGGCTCGCGGTCCTCCAGTTCACCGGGTACGGCGGCCCGCGGCCGGACCTGCACGGCTATCACCTCGCGGACAACCCGTGCACCAGCGACAATCTCCAGCCGCTGTCCGACGCCTTCGGCACCGAATTCCTCCAGGGCATCCCCGTGATCACCAAGGGTCCCGCCCTCGATCACGCCGCCTGCACCCTGACCACGTCGGTGACCGGGAGCGGCGACTGGGAGACGACGTACACGGTCACCGTCACCGTCGACCTGCACAAGAAGTCCGACGTGCACGCCGAATTCGCCGACCTCTCGCATGTGATCGTCCCCGACCCCACGACCGCGGGTTCCGGCGACTTCCTGTTCATGACCGACTCGCCCGAGGTCACCAAGGCGCTGCGCGGCCTCGGCGACCAGGCGTTCACGATCTACGGCACCGCGCGGCAGGCCGTCACCGTCCGGCACGGCGGCGCCGTCTTCTCGCTCAGCGTGGACGGCATCAAGCAGTGGAACGGCGTGGCCGCCCGCCCGCTGAACGCCGACGGCTCCCCCATCGAGGCGACCCCCGCCGACACCATCGCGCTGCGCCCGGCGCTCATCCGGGCCATGCGCCACCTGATGAGCGCCCTCGCGCACTGAGCCGAGCCCCGTCGAACCGAACCGGGCCGAGCCGGGCCGCGTGGAGCCGGGCCGCGTGGAGCCGGGCCGCGTCGGGCCGACTCAGCCCACCGGCCCGGCGCGCGGCCCGCCGCCTCACGTGCCCAGGACGGCTCGCAACTCCGGCTGGAGCGCGTCACCGTGGGCGCGCACCATGTCGTCGCACAGCTCCCAGATCCGTTCGACGGGGAGCGAGGCGGCCGTCGCCGGGTCGGTCATGGCGGCGTGCCGGATGTGGCGGGGGTCGCCCTCGATCGCGGCGCGGACGACGAGGTCGGTGGTGCTGAGGTAGGTGCGGTTCAGCGCGGCGCACTGCGGCGGCAGCGCGCCGATCCGGGTGGGCTGGACGCCCAACGCGTCGACCAGGCACGGCACTTCGACCGTACCGGCGGCCGGGAGGTCGTCGATGAGGCCGTGGTTGGGCACATTGCCGTAGATGGTGCGCGGGGTGCCGGTGGTGATGCTGTGGATCACCTGCGGCGCGTACTCCATCGTGCCCTCGACCGGCAGCGGGAGTCCGGCGGCGAGCGCGGCGCGGGTCTTCTCGTACGCGGCGACGTTCTCGTCCACGATGCCGAGGTACGCGCCGACGGGCAGCCGCAGCCGCTCGATCTCGCTGTCGTGGTGCAGGTACCAGGGCACGTACTCGGAGGAGTGCTCGCTGGTCTCGGTCGGGTAGTAGCCGAGCCGCCGGTACATGTCGACGCGGACCCTGCGGCGCAGTTGCGGGTCCTGCGCGATGAGCGCGTCGAGCCGCGGGTAGACGTCCTCGCCCTGGTACTCGAAGCGCAGCACCCACGCCTGGTGGTTGACGCCCGCCGCGTGGTAAGTGACCTCTTCCAGCGGGATGCGCAGCAGTTCCGCGAGGTCGTGCATCGTCCAGTACACCGAGTGGCACAGGCCGACGACCCGGGTCAGTCCGGTGGCCTCGGCGAGGTACTGCACGTTCATCGCCATCGGGTTGGTGTAGTTGAGCAGCCAGGCGTCGGGGCAGACCTCCGCGATGTCCCGGCCGAGTTCCCGCAGGACGGGGAAGGTGCGCAGCGCGCGGAAGATGCCGCCGACGCCGAGAGTGTCGCCGATGGTCTGGCGCAGGCCGTGGCGGGCGGGGACGTCGAAGTCGGTACGGGTCGCCTCGCCCATGCCGACCTGGATGATGTTGATGACGAAGTCGGCGCCTTCCAGGGCCGCGCGGCGCTCGGCGTGCGCGGTGATCAGCGGCGCCGCGCCGCGCTCGGCCGCGATGTGCCGTGCCGCCCCGTCGGCGGTGGCCAGCCGCTCGGCGTCGATGTCGTGCAGCGCGATGTGCACGTCCTTGAGCTCGGGGAAGGCGAAGAGGTCGGCGAGCAGGCCCTGGGTGAAGACGACGCTTCCGGCACCGATGAAGGCGATCTTGGTCGTACGGGTGGCGCCGCTGGTCGTCGTGCGGGGTGTGGTGCTGGCTGTGCTCATGACGGGTTCTTTCCGTTGCGGGTGGTGGCGGCGCGGGAGGCGCCGAGCGCCTCGTCCCAGGTGGGTTGGGCGGTGGTGCCGCCGTGCGCTCGGGTGGACAGGGCGCCGCAGGCGGCGGCCAGGGCGAGGGCGGCTGCCAGGGGCAGGCCCGCCAGGGTGGCGGCGACGAAGCCGGCGTCGAAGCTGTCGCCCGCGCCGACGGTGTCGAGCGGCCGTACGGGGACGGCGGGGGCGCGCAGCGGGCCGCGGCCGTCGTGGGCCAGGGCGCCGTCCGCGCCGTTCTTCACCACCACCAGCGGACCGCGCGCGGCGAGCAGGGCCGCGGCCCGCTCGACGTCGGCGGGCTCGGGGTCCCCCGCCGGGATCTTCCCGTGCGCCTCGGGGTCACCGGACGCGGCCTCCCCGCCGGCCGCCAGGGCGCACGCCTCCCTGGCGTTCGGCAGCAGGATGTCGGTGACGGGGAGCAGCGCGGCGATTCCGGCCGGGTCCCAGTCGCCCGCCGGGTCGTCGTTGGTGTCGAGCGAGGTGGTGGCGCCGTGCGCGCGGGCGGTGCGGAAGAGGTCGGGCAGCGCGGTCGCGAGTCCCGGCAGCAGGAAGTACGAGGCGGCGTGCACATGGCGGCTGTGCGCGAGCAGCGCCTGGGGCACGTCGGCGCCGACGGTGGCCGTGAGGGTGCCGGGCGCGGTGAGGATGGCGCGGTCGTCGCCGCGGGTGAGCACGGTGGTCAGCGGCGTCGGCAGGTCCGGGTCCACCCGCAGCGCCGCGGTGTCGACGCCGCGCTCGGCCAGGGCGGTACGGACGTACCGGCCGGTGTCGTCGTCGCCGATCCGGCCGGCGATGGCGACCTTCAGGCCGAGCCGGGCGGCGCCGCACGCCATGATCGCGGCGGAGCCGCCGAGGGTCAGCAGGCCGGTGGGGACGAGCTGTTCGCGCTGGCCGAAGGCGAGCGGGGCGTCCAGCGGCCCCAGGACGATGTCGGGATTGGCGTCCCCGATGACGAGCAGGTCGAACGTGTCCGGCATGAGCTGGCTTTCTGTGGTGGTGGGGCGGAAGTCCGGCGGCGGGAGTCCGGGCGGTGTCCCGTCGTCCCTTCGGGCGACGGAGCGGGTCCGTCCGTCCTCGGGCGACGAGGCGGTGTCCCGTCAGCCCTTCAGGCCGCTGGAGGTGATCGACTGGATGAACTGCTTCTGCGCCGCGAGGAAGGCGAGCAGCACCGGCAGGACGGTCAGGACGTTGCCCGCCATCACCGCGGACCAGCGGGTGTGGTGCAGGCCCTGGAAGGTGGTCAGGCCGAGTTGCAGCGTGTACTGCGTGTCGTGGTTGATGGCGATCAGCGGCCAGGTCAGGTCGTTCCAGGTGCTGAGGAAGGTCAGCACCGCGACCGTGCTCAGCGCGGGCCGTGACAGCGGCAGCACGATGAGCAGCAGCACGCGCAGCCGTGAGCAGCCGTCGATCCACGCGGCCTCCTCCAGCTCCCTGGGCAGCGAGAGGAAGAACTGCCGCAGCAGGAAGACCGCGAAGGGCGTGACCAGCGACGGCACGATGAGCGCGCCGAGGGTGTCGATCAGGCCGAGCCGCTTCATCACCAGGAAGGTCGGGATCATGGTGAGCTGGAACGGGATCGCCATGGTGGCCAGCATCAGCACCAGCAGGGTGCGCGAGCCGGCGAACCGCATCCGGGCGAAGGCGTATCCGCCGAGCGCGCCGAAGACGAGGTTGGAGACGACCGCGACGACGGAGACGATCAGCGAGTTGGCGAACCAGCGCGGGAACAGCGCGTTGCCGAGCACGTAGCGGTAGCCGCCGAGGTCGATGCGGGAGGGCCACAGCGCGGGCGGGAAGCGGTTGATCTCGGCGTTGCTCATCACCGAGCTGACCAGCAGCCAGATCAGCGGGACCGCGAAGAGCAGGGCGAGCGGGGCGAGCAGCAGGTGCCAGCCGCTGAAGGGCAGCCGCGACCGCCGGGGGCGGGGCGCGCTCGGCCGCGGGGCGTCGGCGTTCTCGGCGCCGGGCGGCGCCGCGTCGGGCAGGGCTGAGGTGACGGTCATCGCGGGGCTCCTTCGAGGCGTACGGGCTCGCGGCGGCGCAGGGCCCGCGTGCCGACGGCGATCACCAGCAGGGCGAGCGCGAGCACGTAGGCGGCGGCTGCCCCGTAACCGGCGGTGAAGTTCTTGAACGCCTGCTCCCAGATGAAGTAGACGATCACGGTGGTGGAGCCGAGCGGTCCGCCCTTGGTGGTGACGTAGACGAGGTCGAAGACCTGGAGGGAGTTGATGGTCTGCCACAGCAGCAGGAAGACGTTGACCGGGGTGAGCGTCGGCAGCACGACGTGGCGCAGCAGTTGGCGGCGTCCCGCCCCGTCGAGTCTGGCGGCCTCGATGAGGGACTGCGGCACGTCCTGGAGCGCGGCGAGGTAGACCACGACGCAGAAGCCGGTGCCGCTCCACAGGGAGATCGCGACGAGGACGAGGAGGGCCTGCGACGGATCGGTGAGGAACCCCTGCGGGGAGACGCCGATGGAGTGCAGTACGGAGTTGGCGGCGCCGAACTGCGGGTCGAGGATGAAGGAGAACAGCACGCCCTGCGCGGTGGCCGAGATGACGAACGGTACGAAGATCAGGGTGCGGTAGACGCCGACGAGCCGGATGCGCCGGTTGAGCGCGAGGGCGAGCGCCAGGCCCAGCAGCATGCTCAGCGGGACGTAGAGCGCGGTGTACTCCAGGGTGTTGCGCACCGCCTGGCTGAAGTGCGGGTCCTTGGACAGGGCCCGGTAGTTGGCCAGGCCCACCCAGCGGCTGGGGGTGACCAGGTCGTCCGCGCGGAAGGACAGCAGCAGCGACCAGACCACGGGGACGACGCTGAGGCCGAGGATGACCACGATCGAGGGCGCGATGAAGGTCCACGCGGTCGCGGACTCGCCGCGCAGCCTGCGGCGGCGGGCGCGCAGTTGCTGTGCGTGCTCGCGGTCGCGGTCCTGGTCGGACAGGGTGAGCGGGGCGGGGCGGCGCTGCGCGGGGCCCGGCCTGTGCCGGGGCAGCAGCCGCGGCGTGGTTCTCGACATGGGTCTCCTCAACGCGGGATGAGCAGTGCGGCGTTGGCTTCGTGCGCACAGTCGCGCAGTGCCTTGGCGGGGGTGCTGCGGCCGAGCAGCACCGCGGTGATCGCCTGGCCGAGCGCCTCGGAGATCTGCGGGTAGGCGGGGTGGGCGGGGCGTACCCGCGCGGTCTCCAGGGCCTTGGTGAAGACCGACAGACCCTCCGTGCGGGAGCTGCGGTCCTGCCACGCGGGCAGCGCCTGGGTGCTGCGGCTGAGCGGGAGGCTGCCGGCCTGGATGTCCCATCGCACGTCCTGCGGCGGCTGGATCAGCCACTCGACGAAGGTGCGGGCGGCGGCGACGCGCGCCGAGCCGTTGTCGAAGACCGTCCAGGTGTCGGGCCCGGAGATGGTGACCTCTTTCCCGCTGTAGCTGGGCAGCGGGACGACGTGGTAGTCGATCTTGGCCTGGATGACGTCGGGCAGTTGCCAGGGGCCGGTGGGGACCATGCCCATCCGGCCGGAGAGGAAGACCTGGTACATCTGCTCGCTGCCGGGCTTGGGGTCGATGTAGACGCTCTTGTCGGAGGCGAGGGTGGCGATGGTCTCCAGGGCGCGGACGCCGGTGTCCTCGAAGCCGATGCCGTGGCCGTCGGCGGAGATGACCTCGCCGCCGAGGTCCCAGATCATCGGCCAGATCCGCCAGACGGTGTCCTCGTCGCCGACGCCCGGCCAGCCGGTGCCGAAGGTGCCGTCGGCGTGGCTGGTGAGCTTCTTCGCGGTGGCCGTGAACTCGTCCCAGGTCCAGCCGGGCTCGGGCAGCGGCACTCCGGCGCGGGCGAAGAGCTTCTTGTTGCAGACGACGGCGAGCGAGTCGATGAGCGCGGGCGCGGCGCGTACCCGCTTGTTGACGGTGACGGCCTCGCGGGCCGGGGTCCAGAAGTCGTTCCAGGGGGTGGGGCCGTGGGCCATCGTCGCCGTGAGGTCCACGACCTTGGGGCTGCGGGCGATGCTGGCCAGGTCCGAGCCGAAGATGTAGGCGATGTCGGGGTACGAGCCGGAGGCGAGCGCGGCGGTGACCTTCTGGAGCATGGCGTCGGACAGGACGCCGCCGCCGGGGTCGACCCTGATCTTCGGGTGGGTGCGGTTGAACTCGGCCACCAGTTGCTGGATCGCGGCGCGGCCGGTGTCGGTCTGGCCGTGCCACAGCTCGACGGTGACCCGGCCGTCCGCGCCCACGCCGTCGCTCTCGCCGGTGCCGCAGCCCGCGAGTAGCGCGCCCGCGGCGGCGCCGGAGAGCAGTCCTGTGCCGCGGCGCAGGACGTCACGGCGGGAGAGTCCGGTGTCCCGGCGCGGGTGCCCGGCGGGCGGCGGGTCGCCGGGGAGCGGGCTGCGGGGCAGGACGGGGCCTGCGGTCATCGGTGCCTCCAGAAGGCGGAAGTGCGAGTGCGGGTGCCGGGCGGCGGCTGGGGGGCGGGGCCGTTGCCCGTGCCGGGCGGCGGGGGCCCGGTGCGCCGACGGGGGCGGCGCACCGGGCCGGCCGCGGCCGGCCGGCGGTCCCGACGGCCGGCGTGGTCGGCCGGGCGGGCGGAACAGCCGGTCGGCGGGTTCAGCGGGTCAGCAGGTCTGGCGGACGTATCCGCTGGTGCCCAGCGGTACGACGTCCACATCGCGGCGGACGACGCTGAGCTTCGTGCCGTAACCCGAGCACGCCTTCTGGAGGCCCTTGGCGGTGTACTCGATGACGATCACGTTGTTGCCGAAGCCGGAGGTGTAGTCGCCGCACTCGTTGTACGTGGCGCATTCCTCGGCGACGGCGAAGTCCAGGCCGTTGGCGACCCGGTCGCCGGACAGTTGCGGGGTGTTCTTCTGCGCGATCGCCATGTTCTTGGAGTGCGCGTGGGCGGAGAGGAGCTTGATGTACGACTCGGCCTCGGCCTTGGTCAGGTAGCCGGAGAAGCGGTCGTAGGTGTCGAAGTTGTCGGGTTCGACGCCCTGGAAGCCCTTGGCCGCGCACTGGTCGACCCAGCCGTTGACCTTGGCGGCGATCCGCTGCCGCTTGTCGGCGGTGCGGATGTCGAGGATCGCCTCGTTCCAGTCCTTGTCCTTGACGACGGCGCCCTTGGAGTCCCGCAGCAGCAGGTCGGCGTCCCACTGGCCCTCGGCGCCCTCCTGGGCCTGGAAGGCGTTGACGTAACAGATGTTGTAGACCCCGGCGGCGGCCGGAGCGGTGTAGTCGCGGCTGACCACGGAGACACCGGCGGGCGGGGTGTAGGGGCCCCCGATCTGGTAGTCGAATCCGGCGTGCGCCGGAGGCGGGGAGACGGACTGGGGCGCGGCCCCTGCGGAATCGGGAGCGAGTGAGGGGACAGCCACGACTGCGGCGACGGCCGCGAGGGCGGCCAGACTCCGACGGGACCGGACACGATTCATGCGCATCATCGAGCTCCTGATGATGGGGGGTACGTCCCCGCCTCGGACGCTGACAGCGATCCTGGCGACTTTGTCCGGGCTTGCGGCGCACGGCCGCCCACCGGCTAGGCGTACCTCTGACGTCGGTGCTCAACTCCGACGTTCGCCAGGAGTTAACCGCGCAGAATTCGTCATGTCAACCGCCCTCTTCTGCGCAAATCATGCTCACTTACGCATCGGAGTGCGCATTATGCTGCACGCATGCTGAGAACTGAGCGTCATGCGCGCATACTTGAGCATGTCTCCGCCAGGGGCGGCATCGACGTCCACGAGCTGTCCCGGCTGCTCGGCGTCTCCACGGCCACCGTCCGCCGCGACCTCCAGCACCTGAGCGAACTCCACCTGCTGCGCCGCACCCACGGCGGGGCGGCGGTCGGCCCGGTCGACCTGGAGGTCCCGCTCCAGCACCGCGCGGGCCGCAGCCGACCGGAGAAGCAGGCCATCGCGAGGGCGGCGGCGGCCCTGGTGCCGGACGGCGCGGTGGTCGGCATGAACGGCGGCAGTACGGTGACGGAGGTGGCCCGGCTGCTGGCCGCCCGCGGACCGCTCACCGTCGTCACCAACGCCGTGAACATCGCGGCCGAGTTGGTTCTGCACAAGCACGTGACGCTCGTCGTGATCGGCGGCAACGCCAGAAACGCCAGTTATGAGCTGGTGGGCCCGATCGCCGAGAAGACCCTGGCCAGCTACCACACCGACATCGCCTTCCTCGGCGTCGACGGCATCAGCGCGGCCCACGGCTGCACCACGCACGACCAGTTGGAGGGCGGCACCGACCGCGCCTTCGCCGACAACAGCGACCGTACGGTCGTGGTCGCCGACCACACGAAGATCGGCCGGGCCACGCTCGCCAAGATCTGCCCGCTCGCCGAGATCCACGACCTGGTGACCGACGGCGCGGCGCCGGACGCCGAGCTGGCCCGTATCGCGGGCGCGGGCGTACGGGTGACGGTCGGCTGAGCGCTTCTCCTCGCCACGGTCGGCCGCGTGCTGTGCGGGGGCGCGCCGACCGCTGTTCAGGGTGCCGGGAAGCGCCGACCGCTGTTTCAGGGTGCCGGGGCGCGCCGACCGTCGTTCACGGCGCCGGGGCGCGCCTGACGCGCAGGGTCAGCACCTCCGACTCCTCACGCCAGTAGGCGATGTTGTGCCGGGTGATGACCGTGTCGCCGTGCTCGGGACCGAGCACCCGCTCCATGTCGACCAGCAGCTCCTCGAAGGCGCGCGCCGCGCCTGCCGCGTCCCCCGCCCGCCCCCGCAGCCGCGCGACATTGTGCCGGGTGGTGAGCGTGTGCGGATGGTCCGGGCCCAGCACGCGGAGCCGGTCCGCCAGCAGCTCCTCGAAGGCGCGCGCCGCGCCGCTGACGTCCCCGGCCCGGCCGCGCAGCCGCGCGATGTTGTGCCGGGTGGTGAGCGTGTCCGGATGGTCCGGGCCCAGCACCCGCGCCGCGTCGGCCAGCAGTTCCTCGAAGGCGCGCGCCGCGCCCTCGGCGTCCCCCGCGCGCCCCTGCCAGTAGGCCAGGTCGTGCCGGGTGGTCAGGGTGTCGGGGTGGTCCTGGCCCAGCACCCGCACCATGTCGACCAGCAACTCCCGTAGCCCCTCCGCCGCTTCGGCCGTCTCCCCCGCGCGACCGCGCAGCCGGGCCATGTTGTGCCGCGTGCTGAGCGTGTCCGGATGATCGGGGCCCAGCACCCGCAGCCGGTCCGCCAGCAGCTCCTCCAGCGCGGTGGCGGCGTCCTCCGCGTCCTGCGCGTACTCCGCCTCGCCGCTCCAGTAGGCGATGTTGCCGCGGGTGGTGAGCGTGTGCGGGTGGTCGGGGCCGAGCACCCGCAGCCGGTCCGCGAACAGTTCGCGGAAGGCACTGATCGCGCCCTGCGCGTCGCCCGCCGCGCCCCGCCAGTACGCCAGGTCGTGCCGGGCGGCGAGGGTGTCGGGGTGGTCGGGGCCCAGGTGCTGGTGGGTGGTCCTGGCCAGCAGCCTGAAGTGCCCGGCCGCGGCGGCCACCTGGCCCGCGACGCCCAGGCTCTCGCCGACCCGGTAGAGCAGCGCGTGCGCGTGCGGGCGGTGCAGGGCGCTCTCCGCCTTGCCGGTCAGCGCCGTGGTGTTGGCGCGCAGCGCCTGCGCGAGGTCGGTGTCGCGCTCGACCTCGGGCCAGACCGCGGTCAGTGCGTCGGCCGCGGTACGGGCCAGCGCGTCGTGGTCCGCCTCGCCGAGCGTGTCCCGGACGGCCCGCTGGATGAGCTGGTGGACATGGACCGCCCGGTGCCCGGTCTTCGGGGTGTGGTCGATCAGATTGAGCCCGTGCAGATCGCGCAGGGCCCGTACGGTCTGCTGCTCGGTGATCCCGCGCGCCGGGCACTGCTCGGGGGCGGCCCGGCGCACGACGCGGGTGAGGTGGTCGCGGACCGGCCCGCTGGTGAGCACCGGCTGCGGGATGCCGTTCGGGTCGAGCAGCGCGGCCAGCTCCAGCAGGGACCTGGCCAGACCCCGGGGACCGCGGGCGTCGGCGCGGTCCACCGACAGCGACCAGACGGCGGCCACGCCCGCGGTCTGGTCGTCGGGCAGGGTCGGCGGCCTGAGGTCGGCCAGCCGGGCCCGGTTCGCCAGCAGCGCGCGGTAGTCGTGGCAGCCGATGTCGGCGTCGATGAGATACGCGGCGGCCTGGGACAGGGCCAGCGGCAGTCTGCCCAGGTCCTCGGCGAGCAGCGCGACCTCCTCGGGCGCCTCCACCCGGCCGCGCGCGGCGAGCGCCTCCGTCAGATAGCCGGTCGCCTCCCGCGGGGTGAACAGGCCGACGGTCACCATGCGGCGGCCGGCGCCGGTCAGGGCGGCGTCCCGGCTGCGGGTGGTGACGACCGTACGGCCGAGGGGGTGGTCGGGCGGCCACAGGCCGGTGAGGTCGGCGGGGTCCGTCACATTGTCGAGGACCAGCAGCCAGCGGCAGTGTCCGGCCGCCGCGCCGGGGCCGGGCTCCAGCCAGGCCAGGAACTCCTGCGCGGCGCGCGCCGGTTCGTCCCGCTCGATGTGCAGCACCCGCGCGGCGGCGTCGGCGTACGCGTCGATGACGGCCTGCCGCGTCGAGGCCGTGACCCACATCAGCAGGTCGACCTCGCCCGCCCGCCAGGCGTGGTGGGCGCGCCGGGCGGCGAGCTGCGTCTTGCCGACGCCGCCCATGCCGGTGAGCACCTGGCAGACCACGGCGGTGCCGGGGCCGGTCAGCGCGGTGTCCAGGGCGTGGATCACGTCCCGGTGCTGGAACCAGTCGGCCGACCGGGGCACCACGCCGACCCTGACCGGCCAGTTGACCGGCGAGCGCGGCACGACATGCCAGTGGTGGTGCTGGTGGATGTCCCCCGCGACGCCCGCCGCGACACCGCCGCCGGCCGCGGTGACGGCGGAAGGGGCCGGGGCAGGGACCGGGGCCGCCTGGGACCGGGCCTCGGCGTCGGTACGGGGCCGGGCCTCGGCCTCCGTGCGGCTCCGGCCCTCGGCGGGGACCCGCGACGGGGTGGCCGCGGGCAGCATCGGCAGCGTCGGGACGGTGTCCGAAGGCTCCGGGGCGCGCGGCGGCGCCACCGGCGCGGGTGCGTACGGCGGTGCGGGCGGTGCGTACGGCGGCGCGGACAAAGGGGCGGGGACGGCTCCGGGTGCGCTCAGCCCTGGGGCGGACCCGGCAGAGGAGGGTTTTCCATCCGTACGTCCCCCATCCGTACGTCCCCCATCCGTAACGACGCCGCGGACCCGTCCCGGGCTCGTACGTCGACGTCGCCGCCGACCGCGATCCCGTCACCGGTGGCCGCCGCCGTCCCGGCGGGCGGGCCGCCCGGCGGTCCGCCGCCGTAGGGGCGGTCCCGCAGCCGGTCCACCGCCTGCCGGAGCGCCGTGGCCAGCGCCGCGTCCCGCTCGACGGCCTCGTCGAGCGCGTCGGTCAGGCGGCGCCTGGTCCGCTCGGTGACCGCGCCGTCAGGGGCGGCGCACTCCTCGGTGGCCAGCCGCAGGGCGGGGTCCTCGCCGAGCAGCACGCGGACCAGCGAGTACAGCCGGTCGAGTTCGCCGACCTGGACCTCGTCCAGGTCGTGCCGCCGCTGCTCGGCACCGCTCGCTCGCCACGTGAGCCACACGCAGACATGGCCGACCGCGGCCTCGACACCCGTCACCCCGTACCCCCATGCGCTCACTCGTCTCCACCGACGGTAGCCAGCCGCGCGCGGCCCGGCATCCGATCTCGGCAAGCCGTCGCGAATTGGCACCGCGGGCACACGATTCCACAGACGACCCACGGTGCACACGCGTCAACTCCGGTCCCGGCCGGGCCTCGGCTCCTCAGGCGCCCCCGTGGTGCAGCGCGTCCAGGGCGGCCAGTTCGTCGGCGGTGAACCGCAGCGCGCCCGCGGCCACGTTCTCCACCAGGTGGTCGGGGTTGCCGGTGCCGGGGATGGCCAGGACGTGCGGGCCGCGCTGGAGTGTCCAGGCGGTCCTGATCTGGGCGGCGGTCACGCCGTGGGCGCGGGCCGCGGCCAGTACCTGCTCGCTCTCCGCGGCGCCCGCCCCCGACTCGCGGCCCGCGCCCGCGATGGCGAAGAACGGCACGAAGGCGACGCCCTGTTCACCGCACAGGTCCAGGAAGTCGTCGTCCTCGCCGGGCAGTCCGAGCGCGTACTTGTTCTGTACGCACACCACCGGCGCGATGGCGCGGGCCTCGGCGAGGTGGCGCGGCCCGACGTTGGAGATCCCGAGGTGGCGGATCAGCCCGCGCTCGCGCAGTTCGGCGAGCGCGCCGAAGTGCTCGGCGATGGAGTCCGCGCCCTGATTGCGGTAGTTGACCACGTCGAGGTGGTCCCGGCCGAGCTGCCGCAGATTCTCCTCGACCTGTCCGCGCAACTGCGCGGGCGTCGCGGCGGGCAGCCAGGCGCCCGAAGGGTCGCGCCCCGGGCCGACCTTGGTGGTGATGACGAGGTCGTCGGGGTACGGCGCCAGCGCCCGGTTGATCAGCTCGTTGGCCGAGCGCAGGGCGGAGAAGTAGAAGGCGGCGGTGTCGATGTGGTTCACACCGAGTTCGACCGCGCGCCGCAGCACGCCGATCGCGCGCTCGCGGTCGCTGGAGCCGCTGTCGGGAGCGAACGCCCTGCCGTCCTGCGGCAGCCGCATCGCCCCGAAGCCCATCCGGTTGACGGTCAGATCGCCGAGCGTCCACGTGCCCGCGGCGTCCGCGGTGATCGTCGTCCCAGAAGTCATCGGAGGATTCTCCCACGGCGGCCCACAGTCGCCCCCGAGGGACGTCGAGGTGACATTCAGGCCACATCCGGAGTCCAGCGGGAGTGTCGCGCATCACCGTCGCGACCGGGACCGCGCGGGCCGCTCGGCCTTGTGCCCGCAGGTCATGCCGGGTCATAGTCGTTCTTGGCACCGCACCGAAACATTTCGGGACCGCCCGGCGGGGACCGGATCCGGCCGAAGCGGAATCGGCGCGGCGCCGCTGCGTGCCCGCCGTGTCCCCCTCCCCGGCCGCTGGGCTACAGGAGTGCAACAGTCGTTACGGGGAGGCTGATCCCAAAGCGGACCAAACGTTAACCTTGTCGCATCTTGCGGCCGTTTGGGACCGCTGGGGGAACAGCACAGAGCTCAGGGGGGCTCATGCGAAGAGCTGGGGCAATAACCGCTGCCTTCTCACTGGCGGCGGCTTCGATGATCGGATTCACCGCCGCGCAGTCCGCGTCCGCGCTCACCGCGCCGGTCGCGATGACCGCGGACGACCTGCCGACCTGGCAGACCAACGGCGTCGTGTGGGCGCTGGCCCAGGCGCACGGTGTGGTCTTCGCGGGCGGCACCTTCTCCACCGTCCGGCCGCCGGGCGCCGCCGCGGGCACCGGCGAGCAGCAGGCGCTCAACTTCCAGGCGTTCGACGCCGCCACGGGCGCGCCGACGTCCTGCAAGCTGTCCTTCACGGTCGGCTCGGGCACGGCGACGATTCGGGCGCTGGCCGTCTCACCGGACGAGTCGACGCTGTACGCGGGGGGCACCTTCGGTTCGGTGAACGGCGTTCCGTCGAGCAGCCTGGCGGCGATCGACATCGCCACCTGCACCGTGAGGACCACGTTCAAGGTGTCGGTCTCGGCGCAGGTCCGCAGCATCGTGGCGACGAACGACACGGTGTACATCGGCGGCAATTTCCTCACCGTCGCCGGGCAGCCCCGGCAGCGCTTCGCCGCGCTGACGACCACGGGCGCGCTCAAGCCGTTCACGGCCAACGCCGACAAGGCGGGCAAGGCCATGGTGCTCAGCCCGGACGGCACCAGGCTCGTCATCGGCGGCGACTTCAACACCGTCAACGGGGTCAATTCGCACGCGCTGGCCGTGGTCAACGCCACGACCGGCGCCATTGTGAAGACCTATCCGGGCTTCATCTCGGCGACCTCCACCGTGCAGGACCTCACGAGGGACGCCACCGGCTTCTTCACCGCCAACGAGGGCACGGGCGGCGGTGTCTTCGACGGCCGCATCGCGCTCAACTTCAGCGACCTCAACCAGCGCTGGCGCGACACCTGCCTGGGCGCGACCCAGGCCGTCACCGTCTACAAGGGCGTGCTGTACAGCGGCTCGCACGCGCACGACTGCTCCAGCATGCAGCAGTTCCCGCAGCTCAACAACGACCGGCAGCACCTGCTCGCGGAGTCCGTCGACAACCCGAGGCCGCTGCTGGGCTGGTTCCCCGACACCGACGACGGCCCGGCGGGCACCGAGAAGATCGGCCCGCGCGCCCTCACCACCGCCTCCAGCGGCGGCACGGACTACCTGTGGGTGGGTGGCGAGTTCACCCGGATCGCCAGCAACGGCAACCGGCTCCAGCAGGGCCTGGTCCGCTTCCCGAGCGGCCCCGACACGCGCGCGCCGTCCGTACCGCTCCAGGTGACCGCGGCGAACGTGTCCGGCGGGGTACGGGTGAGCTGGCAGGCCAGCCTCGACCTCGACGACTCGACGCTGACGTACAGGATCTACCGCGACGGCACGCAGGTCGGCACGGTCACCGGTGACTCCAAGTTCTGGATCCGCCCGACGCTGACCTTCACCGACACCGCCGCCTCACCCGGCACCACGTACGCGTACCAGGTCACGGCGGGTGACGCGCCCGGCAACACCAGTGCCAAGTCGGCTGCGGCGGCCGTCACGACGCCGGGCGCGCCGACGTCCTCGACGGTGACGCTCAACGCGATAGCGGACAGTTACGTCAACGCGGGCGCGCCCTCGGCGAATTACGGGCCTGACCAGCAGCTCGCGGTGCGCGGCACGTCCGCGTACCACACGTACCTGCGGTTCGACCTGCCCGCCGCGCCCGGCGGCATGGTGCTCACGAGCGCGCGACTGACCCTGCGCACCAGCTCCGACGCCATCGCGAACTCGGTCGACACGCTCAATGTGCAGCGTGTGACGGGGAGCTGGACGGAGACCGGGGTGACCTGGAACACCCGTCCCACGCTCGACCCGACGGTGCTCGGCACGGTGCCCGCGCCCACCGCGCTCCAGACCGACTACACCGCGACGCTCACCGCGGCGGCGCTGACGCCGGGGCTCGGCGGTCCGTACGACCTCGCGGTGACGTCCACCGGCACGGACTCGGCCTGGTTCTGGTCGAAGGACGCGCCCGGCACGTCGGGACATCCGCAGCTCGTCCTGACCTTCGCGAAGCCGTGACCGCGACCAGAGGCCGGTTCGCCGCGGCCGTCGTCATCGTGACGACGGCCGCGGCCGTCCTGGCCGGATGCGGCGGCGGACACGCGGACGCGGCGCGGGACCGCGCCGCCCCCACCAGCGAGCGCCCGGCCTCCTCCGCGCCCGCCATCGGCCCCGACGGCACCGCGGAGCCGTCCGCCTCGGCCTCGGCCGGTCCGGGCGGCGACGGCGGTGCGAACGGCGCCGACGCCAAGGAGTCGACCCTGCCCGAATCCCAGCTCACCCCGGCCACCGGCACGTTCACCGACCAGCAGAAGAGCTATCTGGTCGGAAAGGTGCCCAAGGGCATGGACCCGGCCGCCGTTCTCCAGACCGGCCAGGAGTCCTGCGACCGGATCGCCAACACCGCGGACGCGAGTCCGAAGCTGGCGAAGGAGGCCATCGCGGACGGCGAGATCGCGGACGCGAAGGACGCGATCACGTATCTCTGCCCGAAGTACAAGAGCCTGCTCCGGTAGCGGATCGACCGGCCCGCCCGCGCGGCGGGCCGGTCGGCGCCGGGGACGGTCCGGGTATCGGAATTGGCGCGCGCTCCTTCGGGGCCGCGGATTACGATGCCCGAGCCGTCCCCTTCGCCGTTGTCACCTGCCACGGCGCGCGGGCCCGGTGGTCAAGCAAACGCCGAGCCTGGGAAAGCGCGGGACGTGATGGTTCGTCGAGCACACCGCCGACGGCACGCCGTATCCGTCCGGAGGTGTCGGCGCTGCGCCGGGTGACCGCGTCCGAGGCGGCCCTGGCCGCGCACCGGCAGATCAACGCCACGGCGGTCGGCTATCCGCGCGACAGCGGTGTGCCCGCCCTGTTCGAGGAGCGCGCGCGGCTGCGGCCCGAAGCGCCCGCGGTCGAACAGGGCGCGCGCACGGTCGGCTACGGGCAGCTCGACCGCCTCGCCAACGGCCTCGCCCGTGACCTGCTGGCGCGCGGACTCCCGCCGGGCGCGACCGTCGGCGTGTGCCTCGACCGCTCTCCCGAACTGGTCGTCGCGCTGCTCGCCGTCCTCAAATGCGGCGGCTGCTACCTGCCGTTCGACGCGTCCTGGCCGGACGAGCGGCTGCGCGCGCTGCTGTCGGACGCCGACTGCCGGTGGGTGCTCACCGACCGGCCGGCGGAGCTGGCCGACCGGCTCGACGGCTGCCGGACCGTCCCGGTGACGCGGGGCGGTGTCGCGGAGAGCGAGCGCGGCCCGGAGGTCGAGGTCGCGGGCGACGCCGTCGCGTACGTCAACTTCACCTCGGGTTCGACCGGCCGCCCCAAGGGGGTGCCGGTCCGGCACCGCGGTGTGGTCCGGCTGGTGTCCGGCGCCCGCTACGCCCGGCTCGGCGAGGGCGGCAGGCTGCTGCAACTGGCGCCGGTGACCTTCGACGCGGCGACCTTCGAGATCTGGGGCGCGCTGCTGACCGGCGGCACCTGCGTGCTCTACCCCGACGCGCGGCTGAGCCTGTCGAAGCTGGGGCGGGTGCTGCGCGAGAGCCGGGTCAATGTGCTGTTCCTGACCACGGCGCTGTTCAACTCCGTGCTGGACGAGGCGCCCGAAGCCCTCGACACGGTGGCCACCGTGCTGACCGGCGGCGAGCGCGCCTCGGTGCCGCGGCTGGCGCAGGCCGTACGCCGCTACGGCCCCGGCCGCCTGGTGCACGTCTACGGACCGACCGAGTCGACCACCTTCGCCACGTACCACCGGGTCGACGCGCTCCCCGCCGACGCGGCGGAACTGCCGATCGGCCGGCCGATCCAGAACACCCGCCTGTACGTGATCGACACGGACGGCGACGACGGCGGTGAGCTGTGCGAGCCGGGGCGGCCGGGCGAGATCTGGCTGGCGGGGGACGGTCTGTCGCCCGGATATCTGGGGATGCCGGAGCTGACCGCCCGGCTGTTCGTGGAGCGCGAGGTCGACGGCGTACGCGAACGGCTGTACCGGACGGGCGACTACGGGCATCTGCGGGCGGACGGAGCGGCGGTGTTCCACGGCCGCAGGGACGACCAGGTGAAGGTGAACGGCTACCGCATCGAACTGGGCGAGATCGCCCACCATCTGGACCGGCACCCGGCCGTCCGGCGCAGCTTCGTCACCGCGAGCGCCCGCGGCGAGAAGCCGGTGTGGGCGTTCGTCGTCACCGACGACCCGGCCTGCACCCCGCAGGCGCTCCGCGCCCATCTGCGCGCGCTGCTGCCCGGCTTCATGGTCCCGGCCCGCATCCAGCTCTGTGACACCCTGCCGTTGACCGCCAGCGGCAAGATCGACCGCACGGCCCTGCTCGCCGCCCACGCGCGCCGGCCGGCCCCGGAGGAGACCTGATGCCCGTCCGCACCACCGCCCCGGAGCCCGTCCGGGACGAGCCCGGCGGTGACTCCGCGCGCTCCGGCCTCCTCCGGGCCTCGACGGCGGGCCTGATCGCCGCCTTCGTCGGCTTCTCCAGCTCCTTCGCGGTGGTGCTCGAAGGGCTCACCAAGGTCGGCGCGTCGCACGCCGAGGCCGCGTCGGGACTGATGGCGCTGTGCGTGGCGATGGGCCTGTGCGCGATCTACCTGAGCCTGCGCTCCCGGCTGCCGATCAGCATCGCCTGGTCGACGCCGGGCGCGGCGCTGCTGGCGGGCTCCGCGGGTACGCACGGCGGATTCGCGGCGGCCGTGGGCGCGTTCCTGCTCACGGGGGTGCTCGTCGTGATCTCCGGGCTGTGGAAGCCCCTCGGCCGGTGGGTCTCGGCGATCCCGAAGCCGCTGGCGAACGCGATGCTCGCGGGCATCCTGCTGCCGCTGTGCCTGGCTCCGGCGCACGCGGTCAAGTCCGACCCGGCGGTGGGCCTCGGTGTGATCCTCGCCTGGGCGGTCGTCGGCAGTGTCCGGAAGCTGTACGCGGTGCCCGCCGCGGTGGTCGTGGCCGTCGTCCTGATCGCCGCCACCACGCACATCGACACGGCCGCGCTCGGCCCGCTGTGGCCGCACCCGGTGCTGGTCACCCCGCACTTCACCGCCTCCGCGGTGATCGGCATCGCGCTGCCGCTGTACGTGGTGACGATGGCGTCGCAGAACATCCCCGGCATCGCGGTGCTCAATGTCAACGGCTACCACCCGGAGCCGGGGCCGCTGTTCGGCTGGACCGGCGTCTTCAGCCTGCTGTCGGCGCCCTTCGGCGGGCACGCGGTCAACCTGGCGGCGATCACCGCCGCGCTGTGCGCGGGCGAGGAGGCGGGGCCCGACCCGCGCAAGCGGTACCGGGCCGCGGTCGTCGCCGGCGGCGCGTACATCCTGCTGGGCCTGGGCGCGGCGGCGGCGGTCGCCTTCGTCAACGCCTCACCGCCCAATGTCATCGAGGCCGTCGCGGGACTCGCGCTGCTCGGCGCCCTCGGCAATTCCCTGACCGGCGCGATGGCCGACGCCGACCACCGCGAGTCGGCGGTCGTCACGCTCGTCGTCACCGTCTCGGGCGTGACCTTCTTCGGCGTCAGCGGCGCCTTCTGGGGCCTGGGCGCGGGCGGCGCGCTGTACGCGACGCGGCAGTGGCAGGCGCGCCGGACGGAGCGGGCGGCAGCGGCGGACGCCGGGCCGGAAGCGGCGGCGCGTCCCGTACCGGAGGCGGACGCGTGACACGCGGCGGCAGCCGCGACCTCCTGGAGGTCGCGGCTGCCCCGGGGTGACGCGTCGGGTCTGAACGCCTCGGCTCAGCGGTAGAGCCGCAGATCGGCCAGGCTCCACCAGTTGGCCGCCGTGCCCGTCGATGTGACGCGCACATAGCGTGCCGTGGTCGTACGGGGCAGGTCGGCGACGGTGAGCTGCCCGGTTCCCGTACCGGCGGCGGCCGTCCGCCAGGTGACGGCGTCGTCGCTGGTCGAGATCTGCCAGCCGCGGGCGTAGTCGCCGAGGTTGTCGCCGCTGTCGACGGCGACGCGGGAGAACGCGGTGCGCTTCTTGAGGTCGATCTGCACGTACTGACCGGGGGTCTGGGCCGCGCCGCTGGACCAGCGGGTCGAGCCGTCGGCGTCGATCGCGAGGTCGGGGGCGCCCTGCCCGGCGGGCTGGGAGGTGGCGCTCGCGCCGTTCAGCGGCACCGCGTGCGACCGGCTGGTCAGATCAGCCGACCTGGGCCACGTGAAGGTCGCCAGCGCACCGCCGGGCAGGGAGTATGCGAAGGTCCGGTCGCCGACGGCGACGGCGAAGGAGCGCGGGTCGTCGTTCTCGTTGTGCACGACGAGCGCGGTGGAGCCGTCGGGGTTGCGGAAGGCGACATCGGTGAGCTGGCCGTTCCAGCCGGTCGTGCCGTAGTTGGTGCTGCCGATCCGTACCGCGCCCGGCCGGACGAACTTCGACAGGTGGCCGATGGTGAAGAACTCGGCGCTGCGGGTGACCGTGCCGTCCGGCTGGACGGTCAGCAGGGCGGTGCAGGTGTCGCAGCCGCCGTTGTGCGGGCCGCCGTCGGCGTCCAGCGCGAGGTTCCAGTCGGCGACGGACTTCGCCCAGTTGCGCGTGGTGCCGACGGTGATCGTGCGCGCGTGCCAGGTCAGCGTGCCGCGGAAGATCTGCGCGGGCGTGTCGGTCGCGCCGTGCGAGCCGGAGCACTCCGTGAACCAGATGCCCTTGTCGGGGTGCGCGTCGTGCAGCGCGCTCTGCGCGCTGGGGTCGCCCGAGTAGCAGTGGTAGGCGGTGCCCGCGATCCACCGGGCGGCCGGGCTGTCCAGCACCTCGTACGGGTAGTCGGTCTGCGGGTCCTCGCCCATCTGCTCGGCGGTCTTGATGTCGTCGGGGTGCGTGGTCCAGTTGTGGTCGTACGCGAGGATCTTGGTGCGCGGGCTGGCCCGGTGCAGCAGCGGTCCCAGCGCCTCGATCACCTTGACCTGCGCCTGCACGGGCAGGTCGGTGCCGGGGTACGCGGAGGGCTTACGGTTCTGCGGCTCGTTCTGCACCGTCA
The DNA here is from genome assembly GCF_044744145.1 of Streptomyces sp. NPDC087422. Taxonomy (NCBI): domain Bacteria; kingdom Bacillati; phylum Actinomycetota; class Actinomycetes; order Kitasatosporales; family Streptomycetaceae; genus Streptomyces; species Streptomyces sp. NPDC087422. The sequence goes on from NZ_JBIUXT010000008.1 coordinate 153,592, forward strand.
GGTAGTCGACGGGCACGCCCGCCGCCGCGTACGCCTGGACGAACTTCACCAGGTAGCGGGCGTAGGCGTCGTAGACCTTGGGGTCGTCCTTGAGGTGGCCGCCGACCAGCGAGTCGCCGTCCTTCATCCACGCGGGCGGGCTCCAGGGCGTGGCCATGACGGTGAGCCGGGGGTTGAGCCGCTTCGCCTGGCGCAGCAGCGGCAGGATCTGCCGTTGGTCGTGCGCGATGCTGAAGTGGCGCAGCGCGAAGTCGGTCTGCCCCGCGGGCATGTCGTCGTAGGTGTAGTGGGCGGCGGCGGCCGTGAAGTCGGAGGAGCCGATGGGCTGGCGCAGGAAGCTGACGCCGATGCCGCGGGCGGGGTCGAAGAGCTGCCGCATCGCGGAGTCCCGCGTCGTGCGCGGCAGTCGGCTCAGGACGGCGGCCGAGGAGTCGGTGAGCGCGCCGCCGAAGCCGTCCACGCTCTGGTAGCTCTGGTTCGGGTCGACGGTGATGGTGGTGAGGTCGGACGGTCCCCGGCCGAAGTCGACCGGCGCCTGCTGCCGTAGTTCCTGGGCGCCGTCGGCCGTGGTCAGCCACACCTGGGCGCGGGGTGGCGGCGCCGGGCGGGAGGGGGAGGCCGCGGTGGCGGCCGTCGGGGTGACGGCGGCCGTCTGGGCGGCCGGTACGCAGGCCAGGCAGAGTGCGGCGGCTGTGGCAGCGGCGGCACCTACGGCGCGTCTCCTCATCGTTCTCCTCGGGCAGCACTCACTCTGAAACGGAATGAAACGTTTTCTGGAAACGTGGCGAAAATCAGGTAAGCGGTCGGCGGCGTGCGCTGTCAATGCCTTGTACCGATCCTGCCGTGACCCTGATGGGTCGGGGCGCTAAGCTGCACACATGAAACGAACGGGTGTAACAGTTGGCTAGGTCACCGGGCACCCGCGTGACGGTCCGCGCCATCGCGGCGGAGGCGGGCGTCTCCATCGCCACCGTGTCGCGGGTCATGACAGGACAGGCCAACGTGGCCCCCGACACCCAGGCGCTGGTCCGCCGGGCGGTCGAACGACTGGGGGCCCCGGCCCCCGTCCGGCGCGGCGCGGCGGACGGCGCGATCTACGTGCGCTGCCCGTATGTCCTCACCGACTACTTCGGTGTGATCGTCTCCTCGATCGCCGAGACGCTGGACCTGCACGGCAGGCGCGTGGTGCTCAGCGCGGGCGACGCGGCGCGCGAGGTCCAGGTGCTGCCGGGGCTGCCGGGCGACCCGGGCATCGCGGGCGCGATCCTCATCGTCCCGCCCGAGCCGGAAAGGGAGTTGGAGGTCCTGCGGGCCCAGGACTTCCCCTTCGTGGTCGTCGACCCGCGCACCCCGCTCCCCCGTGACATCGCCTCGGTCTCGGCCGCCAACCTCGCCGCGGCCCGCAGTGTCACCGCGCACCTGGTGGAGTTCGGCCACCGCCGGATCGGCGTCATCGGCGGACCGGGCGACTGGCTCGCCAGCAAGTCCCGTCTCGCGGGCCACACTTCGGCCCTCGCCGACGCAGGGGTGCTGCCCTCCCCCGAACTCCTGCGCAGCATCGAGCCGACCGCCGACTGGGGCTACGGGGCCGCCTGCGAACTCCTCGACCTCCCCCAACCCCCCACCGCGCTCGTCGCGTTCAACGACAAGGCCGCCGTCGGCGCGCTGCGCGCCGCCTACGAACGCGGCCTGCGCGTCCCCGAGGACCTCTCCATCACCGGCTTCGACGACATCGACCTCAGCCGCAGCACCGTGCCCCGCCTCACCACCGTCCGCCAGCCGCTCGAAGAGATGGGCCGGATGGCGGTCTCCCTGCTGATGCGGCTCCTGGACCGCCACACGGTCGACACCCTCCACGTCGAACTGGCCACCCACCTGGTGGTCCGCGGCTCGACGGGCCCGGCCCCGGCGCCTCCCCGCTGACGCGGGGGGGGGGGGAGGACGTCCGGGGCCGGTGGGCCGCCCGGAGTCGGCGACAGGTGCGTCAGCGCTTGGGGCCGGTCGCGAAGACGCCCTCGGGGAAGGCGCCCGCGGCCAGCGCGCGCATGGTGAGGCCCTGGGCGATCTCGGTCAGACGGGCGGTGCCGGCCTCGCCGAGGTGCTCGTAGGGGGCGCGGCCGAGACGGTCGGTCTCGGACTCGATGTGGCGGCGCAGTTCGACACCCTGGTCGGTGAGCGAGCCGTCGGCGTCGAGAAGGCCGCGGTCGCGCAGTCGGGCGACGGCCGCGTCCCACTCCTGCTCGCTCCAGCCGCGGTGGGTCCTGGCGAAGCCCGGCAGGAAGCCCTTGCCGGTCGCGGTGTGGGTGACGAGGGCTTCCAGGCCGTCGAGTTCGGCGCAGAGCAGGACGGCGAGGTGTCCGTCGCCGCGGTACTCGCGCAGCAGCGTGGTGGCGTGCCAGAAGGCCAGGTGCGGCTCCTTCGGCGACGGCAGGGCCGCGTGGGCGGCGTAGAGGATACGGTCGCCGCCGGTGCACGCCTCGGCGGCCCGCTGGGCGAGTTCGGCGGCCTCGGCCATCTCCGGGGAGTCGACGGCGTCGCCGAGCAGACGGCGCTGTACGGCGTCGACCGCGCGCAGCCGCGCCGCGGTGATGTCCTCGGGGGCGGCCAGGGTCCAGGCGAGCGGGATGTGCCGGGCCACCAGGGACGGGCTGAAGTTGTAGAAGGTGCTCGTCACCACGGCGGGGCCGACCGGGCCGAGGGCGGCGGCGCGGCCCGCGAAGTAGCACATGCGGTTGTTCTCCAGCCCGGCCGCGACCAGCGCCGCCTGCGTCTCGGGCGCGAAGTACACCATCGAGTGCAGCGGTTCGAGCACCCGGAAACATTTCCTACCGGCCAGTAGCGTCATATCCGCCACTTTACTGAGATCGCCGCGCACGTCCACCCCCGGCGCACCACCTGCCGGCGCGCGGCCCCGGCGGCTCCCCGGCCCGGCGCGCGCTCGTCGTCCCCGCCCGTGGTCCGTCCCCGTCCGTCCGCTTTGGCACGGTCCCGCACCGGCCGCCGACCGGCCGACTTCAGGTTTTGACACTACCTTCACTACGATCCGGCGATGATCATAAGAAGGTTACTGACGGCCGGAGTTGGCTGCGGCCTGCTGGTCGTCCTGGCTTGCGGTCTGCTGCCCGCGAGCGCGGTCGCCGACGAACCCACGACACCGGCGACGCCGACGGCGCAAGCCGCCCCGAAGGTGGAACTGCTGCTCGATGTCAGCGGCTCCATGCGGGCGAAGGACATCGACGGGCAGTCGCGGATGGCCGCCGCGAAGCAGGCGTTCGACGACGTGCTGGACTCGGTGCCGGAGAACGTGGAGCTGGGCATCAGGACGCTCGGCGCCGACTATCCGGGCAACGACCGCAAGACCGGGTGCAAGGACACCCGGCAGCTCTACCCGGTCGGCCCGCTGAACCGCACCGAGGCCAAGGCCGCGGTGGCGACGCTGGCGCCCACCGGCTGGACGCCGATCGGCCCCGCGCTGCTCAAGGCGGCCGACGATCTCCAGGGCGGCGACGGCACCCGCCGCCTGGTGCTGATCACCGACGGCGAGGACACCTGCGCGCCGCTCAACCCGTGCGACGTCGCGCGGGACATCGCCGCCAAGGGCATCCATCTGGTCATCGACACGCTGGGCCTGATCCCGGACTCCTCGACCCGTAACCAGTTGACGTGCATCGCGGAGGCGACCGGCGGCACGTACACCGCCGTCCAGCACCGGCAGCAGCTCACCACCAAGGTGAAGCAGTTGGTGGGCCGCAGCACCGACGCCGTGGTGGCCCCGGTGGCCACCCGGGGCGCCGCGCAGTGCGCGGACGCGCCGCAGCTCAAGGCGGGGATCTACACCGACCGCGAGCTGTTCTCGGAGAACCGCTGGTACCGGGTGGACGTGCCGCCGGGGCAGGAGCTGCGCGCCTCGGTGAGCGTCTCCGCCGACCGCGCGGTGAACGCGAACTACGGCGTCCTGCTGCGTGGCGTGACCACGCACGGCCGGGAGATCGTCAGGGACGACGAGGGCGGCACCGGCCGTACCGACGTCGTGTCCGCCGGTATCCGCTACCCCAAGCCGCACGCGGACTCCGACACCCCGCCGGAGACGGTCTGCCTCCAGGTCGGCAACTCCTTCTCGGCCGCGCCGTCGGTCAAGACCACCCCCGGTCTGCCGGTGGAGCTCTCCATCGACCTGGTGGACTCCCCCGACCAGCCCTCCGACGTGGCCTTCTTCGGCCTCGGGCGCGGCTGGTGGCTGCTGGGCACGCTGGCCGTGGCCGGCGCGGTCCTCGGCCTGCTGTCGGGCTGGGTGTCCCGCTGGCGTCTGAACACGGGGAGGACCGTCTGATGCGTACGTCACCACGTAAGGCCGTACGGCTGCTGACGGTCACCGCGGCGGGGCTGCTGGCCGCCGCGGCGCTGGCCCTGAGCGCGGGCGGCGCGGTCGCCGACGACCCGTCGGCCGACCCGAGCGCGAGCACGGGTACGGCCGCTCCCGGCGACGGCGACACCGCGCCGACGGAGGCGGGGACGAGTTTCCGTACCGCCGCCGTCGTCCGGCAGGGGCAGGAGGCGACCGCGGACGCGTCGGCGGGCGACTACCTGTACTGGACGTTCCCCGCCGACAGCGGGCAGAACGTGACGGTGAAGGCCACCGTCACCTTCCCCGAGACCGCGGCCCGGCACGGCGCGTCCACCTGGCAGCTCGATGTGTACGACGGGCTGCGGCGCCGCCAGCCGTGCAGATACGGCGCGCAGAGCAGGTCCGTGGCGGCCGACGCGGGCTCGGTCGAGCTGGTCTGCCACCTGCGGGCGATCCGCTCGTGGGCCGACACCTGGTCCAACGATCCGCTGCGCGGCGGCTACTTCCTGCGGCTGACCGTGCTCGACCTGCCCGCGGCCGACCTCGGCCAGCCGGTCAAGGCGGCCGTGAAGGCCACCTCGGAGGGCACGGCGGGGCAGCAGGCGGTCGACGGCTCGGTGACGCCCGTGGTGTCGGCGTACGCGCCGCATGTGGCGCCGGGCGACGGCTGGGCGGGCACCTGGTGGTCGCCGCGCTGGCTGTGGACCGGCGGCGGCGGTCTGCTGGCCGCTCTGGCCGGTCTGGGCGCGCACCGACTCGCCCGGGGTCCGATCCGGTCTCGGCGGGACCCGCGCACCCCTGAGCGGCCCCGCGAGCCCGTGGGATACCGGGACTGAGGCAGCGGCACGCGAGGAGGGCCCGTCCGACCGGACGGGCCCTCCTTATCTCGCGTGCGACGGCTGCGACACGGCGACTGCCACGCGAGCGCTACCGCGCGGCGACCTCGACGTGCTGCGGGTAGAAGGCGACGTGTCCGGCGATCGTGCCGACCGCGTCGTACGGCTTCTCGTACGTCCACACCGCGTCGGTGATCTCGCCGTCCGCGGTCACGAGGGAGTAGTAGGAGGCGTCGCCCTTGTAGGGGCAGTACGTCTGGGACTCGGTCGGGCGCAGGGCGTCGGCCTCGACGTCGGCGAGCGGGATGTACTGCACCGGCGGGTAGTCGGCCTCGCGCAGGGTCAGGGCGTGGGTGGTGTCGGCGATGACCTTGCCCGCGGCCCTGACCACGATGCGCTCCGGGTTCGGCTCGACCGTGATGGGGTGGTCGGGACCGGGTGTCTTGACCGTGCGTGCCATGGGGGGCTCCATGAGTAGAACCTGGATGGACCCGAGGTGACCTGGGGGGATCTGCCGCGGTCCGCCTGTCCTGGGCGATACCCACCGAGGGTAGACAGACAGGTCTATACGGGTCAAGGACGGCTGGCGGGTAGTCGCAGATGCGTCGTCCGACGGGACAATCGGACCGCCGACTGGCGCATACTGGTGACAATGACAAAGCCTGATGCAGCGAAGCGCTTTTTGCCCACCAGTCCCTTCAAAGCCCCGGTGGCGCCGCCACCGAAGGAGTTCGCCGTGGGCAATCGGGTCACCCACGATGTGTACGGCCTCGGCCGGGTCACCGGAGTCGAGGAAGGCGTCGCGGTGATCGTCGACTTCGGCTCGCTCCAGAAGCGCATCATGAGCCCGTACACCAAGCTCACCAACCTCTGAGGTTCCAACGGCGTGGGGACCCCGAAGGTTCCTAACGGCGTGGGACCTTGCGGGCCGCCCGCAGCCACTCCTTGTTCATCGCGGTGATCGAGGTCAGCGGGATGCCCTTGGGGCAGGCGGTGGCGCACTCCCCCGTGAGCGTGCAGCCGCCGAATCCCTCCTCGTCCATCCGCGCGACCATGTCGAGGACACGGGTCTCGCGCTCCGGCGCGCCCTGCGGCAGCACGTTGAGGTGGTTGACCTTCGCGGAGGTGAAGAGCATCGCGGAGCCGTTGGGGCAGGCGGCGACGCAGGCGCCGCAGCCGATGCACTCGGCGTGTTCGAACGCGGAGTCGGCGGCGGCCTTGGGTACGGGCGTGGCGTGTGCTTCGGGCGCCGCGCCGGTGGGCACGCTGACGTAGCCGCCGGACTGGATGATCCGGTCGAACGACGAGCGGTCCACGACCAGGTCGCGGACGACGGGGAAGGCGGCGGCCCGCCACGGCTCGACGTCGATGGTGTCGCCGTCCCGGAAGGACCGCATGTGGAGCTGGCAGCTCGTGGTGCGCTCCGGGCCGTGCGCGTCGCCGTTGATCACCAGGCTGCACGCGCCGCAGATGCCCTCACGGCAGTCGTGGTCGAAGGCGACCGGGTCCTCGCCCTCGACGGTGAGCCGTTCGTTGAGCGTGTCGAGCATTTCCAGGAACGACATGTCGGGTGAGACGTCGTCGACCTGGTAGGTGGCCATGGCGCCGGGCGCTTCGGTGTTCTTCTGGCGCCAGACGCGCAGGGTGAGCTTCATGCGTAGCTCCGCTGGGTGGGGTGGACGTAGTCGAAGACGAGGTCTTCCTTGTGCAGGACGGGCGCGTCGCCGGTCCGGGTGAACTCCCACGCGGCGGCGTAGGAGAACTCCTCGTCCCGGCGGGCGGCCTCGCCGTCCGGGGTCTGGGACTCCTCGCGGAAGTGGCCGCCGCAGGACTCGGCGCGGTGCAGCGCGTCGAGGCACATCAGCTCGGCCAGCTCCAGGTAGTCCACGACGCGGTTGGCGCGCTCCAGCGACTGGTTGAACTCCGCACCGCTGCCCGGCACCTTGATCCGGCGCCAGAATTCGTCCCGGATCTGCGGAATCCGGTCCAGCGCCTTGCGCAGCCCCTCCTCCGTCCTGGCCATCCCGCAGAACTCCCACATCAGCTCGCCGATCTCGCGGTGGAAGGAGTCGGCGGTGCGGTCGCCGTCGACGGCGAGGAGCAGATTGAGCCGGTCCTCGGTCTCCGCGAGGACCTCCTGGACGACGGGGTGTTCGGCGCCGATCTCCTCGCGCCCCGGGTGGCGGGCCAGGTAGTCGTTGATGGTGGCCGGCAGCACGAAGTAGCCGTCGGCCAGGCCCTGCATCAGCGCGGAGGCGCCGAGCCGGTTGGCGCCGTGGTCGGAGAAGTTGGCCTCGCCGATCGCGAAGAGGCCGGGCACGGTGGTCTGGAGGTCGTAGTCCACCCACAGGCCGCCCATCGTGTAGTGCACGGCCGGGTAGATCCGCATCGGGACCTCGTACGGGTCCTCGGCGGTGATCCGCGCGTACATCTCGAAGAGGTTGCCGTACTTCTCCTCGACCGCCCTGCGGCCCATCCGCGCGATGGCGTCGGCGAAGTCCAGGTAGACGCCCTGGCCGCCGGGGCCGACGCCGCGGCCCTCGTCGCAGACGTTCTTCGCGGCGCGGGAGGCGATGTCGCGCGGTACGAGGTTGCCGAAGGAGGGGTAGATCCGCTCCAGGTAGTAGTCGCGCTCGTCCTCGGGGATCTCGCCGGGCGGGCGGGTGTCGCCCTTGGTGCGCGGCACCCAGATCCGGCCGTCGTTGCGCAGCGACTCGCTCATCAGCGTGAGCTTGGACTGGTGGTCGCCGGTGCGCGGGATGCAGGTGGGGTGGATCTGGGTGAAGCAGGGGTTGGCGAAGTACGCGCCGCGGCGGTGCGCCCGCCAGACGGCGGTCGCGTTGGAGTTCATGGCGTTGGTCGACAGGTAGAAGACGTTGCCGTAGCCGCCGGAGGCCAGCACCACGGCGTCCGCGAAGTGGCTGCGGATCTCGCCGGTGATCAGGTCGCGGGCGACGATGCCGCGGGCCCTGCCGTCGATGACGATCAGGTCGAGCATTTCGGTCCGCGGGTGCATCTCGACGTTGCCCGCGGCGATCTGCCGGGACAGCGCCTGGTAAGCGCCGAGCAGCAGTTGCTGGCCGGTCTGGCCGCGGGCGTAGAAGGTGCGGGAGACCTGGACACCGCCGAAGGAGCGGGTGTCGAGCAGGCCGCCGTACTCACGGGCGAAGGGCACGCCCTGCGCGACGCACTGGTCGATGATCTCCACCGAGATCTGGGCGAGGCGGCGGACGTTGGACTCGCGGGCCCTGAAGTCGCCGCCCTTGACGGTGTCGTAGAAGAGCCGGTGGACGGAGTCGCCGTCGTTGCGGTAGTTCTTCGCGGCGTTGATGCCGCCCTGCGCGGCGATCGAGTGGGCGCGGCGCGGGGAGTCCTGGTAGCAGAACTGCACGACGTGGTAGCCCTGTTCGGCGAGCGTGGCGCCCGCGGAGCCGCCCGCGAGCCCGGTGCCGACGACGATCACGGTGTGCTTGCGGCGGTTGGCGGGGTTGACCAGCTTCGCGGTGAAGCGGCGGGTGTCCCAGCGGTCCTCGATCGGGCCTTCGGGTGCCTTGGTGTCGGCGAGGGGCTCGCCGGTCGCGTACCGCGCGTAGTCGGACGGCGCGTAGTCGGACGGCGCGGGCGCGGCGTCGGTCGCGGCGGTCGTCGCGGAAAGCTCGGGGCTGTCGGGGGTCTCGGGCGTCTCGGGCGTCTCGGGCATGTCAGTCAGCTCACGATTCCGGTCATGACGCCGACGGGTACGGCGATGAAGCCGGCCGTCAGCACCAGTGCGAGTGCGTTCGCGGTGGCCTTGAGCACCCGGTCACGGGTGGCACTGCCCGCGCCGAGGGTCTGGGCGGCGCTCCAGAAGCCGTGCCTGATGTGCAGGCCGAGGGCGAGCATCGCCACGATGTAGATGACGTTGTTCCACCAGTCGTGGAAGGCGGCCACGACGTTCTGGTACGGGTGGCCGGGCACGAAGCCGCGCTGCACGGTGCCGGTGGTCAAGTCGAGGATGTGCCAGACGATGAACAGCAGCAGGATCACGCCGCCCCAGCGCATGGTGCGGGTGGCGTAGCTGGCGCGCGGTCGCGGATGGGCGTAGGCGACCGGCCGGGCGCGCCGGTCGAGGCGGCTGAGCTGGTACGCGCACACGCCGTGCAGCACGACGGCGGCGACCAGCACGACGCGGATGATCCACAGCGCCCACTCGTAGTGCAGGAACGGCTCGCCGATGGTGCGCAGCCAGTGCGCGTACTCGTTGAAGCTGCCGGACCCGAAGAAGATCTTGAGGTTGCCGAACATGTGGACGACCAGGTACAGCAGCATGATCAGGCCGCTCACCGCCATGATCGTCTTCTTGCCGACGGTCGAGCCCCAGACCGTGCGCGCCATCGACGGACGTCGGTCCGTCCGCGTTGCCAGTGCCATGTCCACAGACGTTACGGTCACCGGAGTCGAGTGGTCCAAGACATGATCTGGCTCGTGTCCATAGCCTGGGCCTATCGCCGGGCTATCGTGGGACCCATGCAGTTCCAGCAGCTCGCGTACTTCGTGGCCGTCGCCGACGCCCGGCACTTCACCCGCGCCGCCGAGCGGGTGCATGTCTCGCAGCCGTCGCTGTCGCAGCAGATCCGCGCGCTGGAGACGGAGCTGGGCGCGCCCCTGTTCAGCCGGGCGCGCGGCAACATCGCGCTCACCGACGCCGGGGAGGCGCTGCTGCCGCTGGCCCGGCGGATCCTCGCCGACGCCGAAACCGCCCGCCACGAGGTGCTGGAGCTGGCTCAGCTGCGGCGCGGCCGGGTCCGGCTCGGCGCCACCCCGAGCCTGTGCACCGGCCTGCTCCCCGACGTGCTGCGCGTCTTCCACGACCGGCACCCCGGGGTGCGGCTGCTGATCGAGGAGAGCGGGTCGCACGATCTCGTACGGGAGCTGGCGCGCGGCGGCCTCGACCTGGCGCTGGTGGTGCTGCCGCTGCCGAACCCGTCGCCCGCCCTGACCACCGTCGAGCTCTTCCAGGAGGATCTGGTCGTCATCTCCTCGGCCGCGGCCGAGCCGCCGCGCTCACCGGTCAGGATCGCCGACCTCGAAGGCCGCCCGATGGTGATGTTCCGGCACGGCTACGACCTGCGGGACCTGACCCTGGCCGCCTGCCGCTCCGCGGGCTTCGAGCCCTACCTCACCGTCGAGGGCGGCGAGATGGACGCCGTGCTCGGCTTCGTGCGGGCCGGGCTCGGTCTGGGCGTCGTCCCCAGCATGGTCGCCGCCCGCGCGGGTCACGACCTGCGGGTCACACCGCTGGCCCGGCCGGGGCTGCGCCGCACCATCGCCCTGGCCCACCGCAGTGACGTGGCTCCGCCACGGGCCGCCCGGGTCCTCCAGGAAGTCCTTCTGACCGCGGCCCACCGGGAGACCTGAAGCCGCGCGGGAGACCTCAGTCCAGCGGGACGGCCGCCAGGGTCAGCGGGCCGCCCGCGCTGCCGGTGTTGAGGGTGCCCGCGGGCTCCAGCAGGAGGATGGCGGTCTCCTTGTCGGCGCGGGGGCAGTGCTCGACGCCCTCGGGGACGACGTACAGCTCACCGGGGCCGAGGACGACGTCGCCGTCGCGGAGCTGGATGGTGAGACGGCCGCTGACGACCAGGAACAGCTCGTCGGTGTCCTCGGGGACGGCTGTCGGAACGGCTGCCCAGGCCCGCTGCCCAGGTCGCCGTCAGTGCGTCCTGATCGCCGGGTCGCTCACGCCGGGGCGGCCCGTCTCGACGTGGCCCGCGAAGCGCCGCAGGAACGCGGCGTCGTGGTCGGCGACCACCGTGAGGTCGTACCAGCGCTTGCCCGCGCGGACGTCGACCGAGTGCGTCTCGCGGCGCCCGGCGCGGACCACGTACGTGTGGTGGCGGCCGTCGTAGGAGTTGGTGACCGTGAGCCGGACGTCGCGGCGGCCGGAGTTGCTCATGGTCAGCTCCACCCTTTCGCTCGCGGCGTCGTGACGGGCCGTCACCTCCGCGCCGGATGTGGCGGCCACGCCGCGGAAGGCGCGCAGGAAGCCGTTGGGGCCGTGCACGGTGAGGTCGTAGCCGCCGCCGGTCGCGGCCGTATCCCAGGCGCCGGAGAGCTTCTTGCCCGCCTCGGTGGTGTACGTCCACGGGCCGTCGGCGCGGTCCGCGGCGGTGACGTGGAAGCAGACGCCTGCGGCGACACCGCCGCCGAAGGTGAGGGTGACCAGGCCGGTGGACGGCGTGACGGCCGCGTCGACCAGCGGCGCGTACGGCAGCGGGCGGGTCGGCCGGGCGCCGCGCTCCTGCGTGGGCACGGCCTGGCGGGCGGGCGGCACCGGGACGTAGCTGTCGTGCCGGTCGCCGTCCGGCGGCCGGTAGCCGTCGGTGCCGGGCAGGTGCGGGGGCCGGTCCCGCGTGAGCTTGAAGTCGAAGGCGGAGGTCAGATCGCCGCAGACGGTACGCCGCCAGGGCGAGATGTTGGGCTCGTGCACGCCGAAGCGGCGCTCCATGAAGCGGATGATCGAGGTGTGGTCGAAGACCTCGGAGCAGACGTAGCCGCCGGTGCTCCAGGGCGAGACCACCAGCATGGGGACGCGCTGGCCGAGCCCGTACGCGCCGGCCGCGTAGGTGCCGTTGCCCGGGAAGATCTCACCCCGCGTGCTGACGGTGGAGGCGCCGCCGTCCGCGGTGAGCGGGGCGAAGGGCGGGACGACGTGGTCGAAGTACCCGTCGTTCTCGTCGTAGGTGATGAACAGCGCGGTCCTGCTCCACACCTCGGGGTTGGAGGTGAGCGCGTCCAGGACCTGCGAGATGTACCAGGCGCCGTAGTTCGCGGGCCAGTTGGGGTGCTCCGAGAACGCCTCGGGCGCGGCGATCCAGGAGATCTGCGGCAGCCTGCCCGCCGTGACGTCGGCCTTGAGCACGTCGAAGAAGCCGTCGCCCGCCTTGGCGTCGGTTCCGGTGCGGGCCTTCTCGTAGAGCGCGTCGCCGGGCTTGGCGTTGCGGTAATTGTCGAAGTAGAGCAGGGAGTTGTCCCCGTAGTTGCCGCGGTAGGCGTCCGGGATCCAGCCCCAGGAGTGGTCACCGTCCAGGCCGTCGCCGATGTCCTGGTAGACCTTCCAGGAGATCTTCGCCTTCTCCAGCCGCTCCGGGTACGTCGTCCAGTCGTACCCCGCCTCGGAGTTGTCGAGCACCGGGCCGTTGCCCCTGCCGTCGTTGCCCGTGTATCCCGACCACATGTAGTAGCGGTTGGGGTCGGTGCCGCCGGTGAACGAGCAGTGGTACGCGTCGCAGACGGTGAAGGCGTCGGCGAGCGCGTAGTGGAACGGGATGTCGCCGCGCGTCAGGTGCGCCATCGTGCCGGTGCCCTTGGCGGGGATCCACTGGTCGTACTTGCCGTCGTTGACGGCCGCGTGGCTGCCGATCCACTCGTGGTTGAGGCCCTCGATGAACTGGAGGCCGAGGTCGTCCACGTCCGGGTGGAAGGGCAGCACCTCCTTGTCGCCGTCCGGCTGGTGGAACACCGACTTGCCGTTGGGCAGGGACACCGGGCGCGGGTCGCCGAAGCCGCGGACCCCCTTCATCGCGCCGAAGTAGTGGTCGAAGGACCGGTTCTCCTGCATCAGGACGACGATGTGGTCGATGTCCTTGAGGGTGCCGGTCCTGCGGCTGGCCGGGATCGCGGCGGCGCGGGCGATGCTGCTGGACAGGGCGGTGAAGCCCGCGGTGGCACCGGCTATCTGGAGGAACCGCCGCCGGTTGAGTTCAGACATGGATCCGAGGACCTCTTCGCGGTAGGGGGATGCGCGCAGTGCAGGGTCCTCCCACAGCAGCGACCACAGGCGACCTGCCGGTGTCCGGCGCGTGACAGCGGGCGGTACGCGTCACGAACAGGCCCGGCGCACACGGCCGTTCGCCCGACGGGGGGGCGGGTTCTCGCCGCGCCCGGCGGGTCACAGGATTCCGCCGCGTGTGCGACAGGCGGCGTTCAACTGGCCGTCGCCGACGGGCGGGAGCCTTCGGAGGTTCGTGTCGCGAGACCCCGCACCGCACCAAGGAGCAACGATGGTCGCACAGATGGAGACACCGGGTCCGTCAGGAGACCGCCTCAGCCGCCGTACGGCCGTCGGCCTGCTCGGCACCGCGGGTGTCGGCGCGGTCGCGGCGCCGCTGCTGACCGCGGGCCCCGCGTCCGCCGCCGCGCCGTCCCCGTCCGGCACACCAGCGAGCGCCGCCCCCGCCTTCCACCCCACGCCCGACGCGAGCGGCGCGTCCCCGGTGCAGGGGCTGCACCTCACCTTCGGCAAGGACCCCGGCAGCCAGATGGTGGTGTCCTGGCTGACCGACGGCCCGGTCAAGCGCCCGCGGGTGCGGTACGGCACGATCGGCCACGGTCTGGGGTCGGTCGCCTCGGCGCGGACCCGCTCCTACAGCGACGGCAAGTCCGGCCGGGTCGTGTACGTGCACCACGCCGCGATCGACCGGCTCTCGCCCGGCACCGAGTACCTGTACCTGGTGTCGCACGACGGCGCCGCGCCGGACAGCGGCACTTTCAGGACCGCGCCGCGCGGCCGTCAGCCGCTGACCTTCACCAGCTTCGGCGACCAGTCGGCGCCGCAGGTCACCTGGACCAGCACCGGCGCGGTGGGCCTCGACGCCAACTCCACGCCCGCCACCAAGGACATCGTCACCGGCATCGAGCAGGTCGCGCCGCTGTTCCACCTGCTCAACGGCGACCTGTGCTACGCGAATCTGGACGTCGACCGGGTCCGCACCTGGAACAACTTCTTCACCAACAACAGCCGTTCGGCGCGCTTCCGGCCGTGGATGCCCGCCGCGGGCAACCACGAGATCGAGTCCGCGAACGGCCCGCTCGGCCTCGGCGCGTACCAGACGTACTTCCAGCTCCCGTCGACCGAGAGCGACCGCGAACTGGCCAACCTCTGGTACGCGTTCACCGCCGGTTCGGTGCGGGTGATCGTGCTCCAGAACGACGACAACTGCCTTCAGGACGGCGGCGACGTCTACATCAACGGCTACTCCGGCGGCCGTCAACTCGCCTTCCTGGAGAAGGAGTTGCGGACGGCGCGGGCCGACCGCGACATCGACTGGGTGGTCGTCGCCATGCACCAGGTGATGGTCAGCTCGACGGACGCCAACGGCGCCGACCTGGGCCTGCGCGAGAAGTACGGGCCGCTGTTCGACCGCTACGGCGTCGACCTGGTGGTCTGCGGCCACGAGCACAACTACGAGCGGTCGCTGGCCGTCCGCGGTGTGGTCGGCGGCAGCGAGACGCTGACGCCGAACCCGGTGTCGCACGCCACCGACGACATCGACACCGGTCTCGGCACCGTGCACATGGTGCTCGGCGGCGGCGGGGTCTCGGGCACGACCAACCAGTCGTTCTTCAAGGACGGCACCGGCAAGGTCATCACCGCGGTCTCCTCGACGCCCGGCTCCAACGGCAAGCGGACGGCCACGTACGTGCGGGAGCAGGCGGTCTGGGCGGGCGTGCGCGATGTCGACCACCCCTACGGCTTCGCGGCGTTCACCGTCGATCCGGGCCGTCACGCGGGCGACACCACGCGGATGCACGTCACGTACTACAACGTGAACAAGCCGAACGGCGAGCTGTCGGTCTTCGAGACGTTCACGCTGCACCGCAAGCGGTCGGACGGCGGCCGGCACTGAGGTCGCGCGCTGTTCCCGGGCGGCCGGGCGCGTGCCCGGCCGCCCCGACGATCACTGTTGACCAATAGCAGTCCACTGCATACCTTTGCGGGCACGAGAGAAGGGACGGTGCCCGCAGGTGCCCATCGAAACCGGCTTGGAGACCTCGGCGGTACGCGTAGCGCACCTCGGTTACGGACTCGGCGGCGCACCCGCGGTCGTGGCGGTCCTGCCCGACGGAAGGGCCCCGCGGCGCGTGCAGTTGCTCGGCGCCGACGGCGGCTCGCTGCATGAGCTGGAACCCGGCCCGCTGGAGTCCGTGCCCGGCTGGCACGGCGGTCCCTTCGCCCGGGTGCCGCTGCCCACCGGCCTCGCGCCCGGCCGGTACGCGGTCCGCTTGGTCGACGGCCGCGGCCGTACCTGTGTCTCGGACGACTTCGAGGTGGCCGCCGACCGGCTCCAGCGGCAGACGATGTCCGACGTGCTGGCGTACTTCAAGGCGATGCGCTCCAGCGGCGAGATCGACCGCAAGGACCGGCGCGCCGCGCTGTGGGGCGACGACAGCGGCCGGGAGGTCGACGCGCGCGGCGGCTGGCTCGACGCGAGCGGCGACACCAGCAAATTCCTCAGCCACCTCACGTACACCCGCACCATGAGTCCGCAGCAGATCCCGCTGTGCGCGTGGGCCATGATGGCCGCGCGGGACGCGGTCGCCGAGCGACACCCACTGCTGGTCCGCTCGTTGAGCGCGCGGCTGCGCGACGAGGCGCTGTGGGGCGCCGACTTCCTGGTCCGCTTCCGCTCCCCCGAGGGCTACTTCTACACCGGAATCTTCGACGCGCTCACCAAGCGGCTCGAAGAACGCGTCGTGACGGCGCCGCTCCCGGAGTGCGTGCGCACCGACCGCTACCAGGCCGCGTACCGGCACGGCGGCGGCCTGGCCATCGCGGCCCTCGCCCGCGCCTCGACCCTGGACGACCACGGCGACTTCACCGGACCCGAGTACCTGGCGGCGGCCGTCGAGGGCTTCACGCACCTCGAGGCGCACAACACGGAATACGTCGTCGGCGGGGCCGAGACGGTCCTCGACGACTACACGGCGCTGCTGGCCGCCTGCGAGCTGGTCGCGGCGGGCGGCGGTACGGTCCCGGCCGCGGCGCGGGACGCGGCCCGGCTGCGCGTACGGTCGCTGCTGGCGCGGTACGTACGGCCCGCGCACGGCCCCGGCTGGTTCGGAGCGGACGCCGAGGGGCGGCCGTTCTTCCACGCCGCCGAGGCCGGGCTGCCCGCGCTCGCCCTCGCCCGCTTCGCCGCCGTGCTGCCGGACGCGCCCGAGGCCGGGGCCGCGAGCGCGCTCGCCCTGGAGGCCGTGCTCGACACCGTGGCCAGGACCCGTTCGGTGCCGAATCCCTTCGGCTATCCCCGACAGCGCGTGCAGCCCGCGGGGGGCACACCGCGCGACGCCTTCTTCTTCCCGCACGACAACGAGACCGGCTACTGGTGGCAGGGCGAGAACGCCACCATCGCCTCGCTGGCCGCCGCCGCGAACACCTGCGCCGACCTGCCCGGCACGGCGGAGGCCGACCGCGACCTGCTGCTCGGCTTCGCCGACGACCAGCTCGCCTGGATCACCGGCCGCAACCCCTTCGACGTCTCGATGCTGCACGGCCGCGGCCGTCACAATGTCGACTACGAGTCGGACTTCCCCAACATCCCCGGCGGCATCGTCAACGGCATCACCTCCGGCTGGACCGACGAGGACGACATCGCCTTCCTTCCCGCCGACGCCCCCGAGGACGAGGTCTGG
The DNA here is from genome assembly GCF_044744145.1 of Streptomyces sp. NPDC087422. Taxonomy (NCBI): domain Bacteria; kingdom Bacillati; phylum Actinomycetota; class Actinomycetes; order Kitasatosporales; family Streptomycetaceae; genus Streptomyces; species Streptomyces sp. NPDC087422. The sequence continues at coordinate 170,224 of NZ_JBIUXT010000008.1, forward strand.
CGCTGGGCCGAGCAGTGGATCCCGCACACCGGCTGGTTCCTGCTGGCGGTGGCGTCGGCCCGCTGAGGAAACGGCCGGGGCGGCGGTGTCCGGACCGGCGCGGCGGCCTCGCGGGAAGCCTCCCGGAACCCCGCGTCAGACCGCCGACGCTCCCGGCCGCTCGGGCGGCGCGTCCGGGAGCGTCACCGTGAAAGAGGTGTCGCCCGGCTCGCTGGTGAGGGTGACCGTGCCGCCGTGGGCCGCGGCGACCGCCGTGACGATGGCCAGGCCCAGACCGGCGCCGTGGCCGGCGGCGGGGTCGGCGCGCCGGTCGTCGGCGCGGTGGTGGTCGGCGCGGGCGAAGCGTTCGAAGACGGTGCGCTGGATGGCGGGCGGGACACCGCCGCCGTTGTCCGCGACGGTGAGGACGGTCGCGGCGCCGTCGTGGCGCAGCCGTACCGTGACGCGGGTCCCCTCGCGGGTGTGCACACGGGCGTTGGTCAGCAGATTCCCGGTGATCTGCTGGAGCCGGGCGGCGTCACCGGTGACGGTGACCGGTTCGGCGGGCAGGTCCAGCAGCCAGCGGTGGCCGGGGCCAGCGGCCCTGGCGTCGTCGACCGCGTCGAGGACGAGGCGCGTCAGGTCGACCGGCTCACGGGCCAGCGGGCGGCCCGCGTCGAGCCGGGCGAGCAGCAGCAGGTCGTCGACCATGCCGCCCATCCGCGCGGACTCCGCCGCGATCCGGTCCAGTGCCCGCGTCACACCGGGCGGCACCGGGCCGGGGTGCCGCTGCGCCAGCTCCGCGTGGCCGCGGATCGCGGCGACCGGGGTGCGCAGTTCGTGGCTGGCGTCGGCGGCGAAGCGCCGCAGCCGTTCCTCGCTGGCGTGCCGGGTGGTCAGCGCGCCCTCGACATGTCCGAGCATGCGGTTGAAGGCCGCGCCGACCTGCCCGACCTCGGTCCCGGGGTCGGTGTCGGGCACCCGGTCGGGCAGCGCCACCTCTCCGCTGTCCAGCGGCAGCGCGGTCACCGAGGCGGCGGTCGCGGCCACCCGGCGCAGCGGTCGCAGCGACCAGCGCACCCAGAAGGCGCCCGCGGCCCCCGCCACGACCAGCGCGCCGCCGAAGACGGCCGCCTCCACCGCGATCAGCCGCGTCTCGGCGTCCTCGATGCCCTGCCGGGGCAGCCCGGTGATCAGGACGTCCCCGTCGTCGCCCGCCACCGCTTTGACCTGGTAGTCGCCGAGCGAGGACAGATCGACCCGGTGGCAGTGGCCGTCGACGGGGACCGCCGCGAGGGCGGTCCGGTCGTCGGGGGTCAGCCGTACCGTGGTGTCCGTGCCCGCGCGGACCACGGCGGCGGCCGTGACCCGGCCTTTGAGCAGCCGCGCACCGAAAGTGCCGCGCGCCTGGCGGCGGGTGTCCACATGGACGTTGTCCGCGTCCGGCTCCCCCGCGCCGTGCGCGTGTTCCAGGCTGGCGGGGAACGCGCCCCCGGCCTCCGAGAGCTGCTGGTCGAGCCGTTCGCCGAGGAAGGACCGCAGTGCGACGACCGCCGCGATGCCCACGGCGGCGCAGCTCAGCGCGAGCAGCACCACGAGGCCGCAGGTGAGCCGGGCGCGCAGCGTGCGCGGTACGAGGACCCGCGACGCGAAAGCGAGCGGCGTGGAGCGACGGCCGGTGCGCGGCGACGGCCGCCTCACCACGGCGGCGCCTTCAGCAGGTAGCCCGCGCCGCGCACCGTGTGGATCATCGGCTCGCGCCCGCTGTCGATCTTGCGGCGCAGGTAGCTGATGTACAGCTCGACCACATGCGCCTGGCCGCCGAAGTCGTACGACCACACGCGGTCGAGGATCTGTGCCTTGCTCAGTACCCGGCGCGGATTGCGCATCAGGTACCGCAGCAGCTCGAACTCGGTCGGGGACAGCTCGACGACCGCCCCGCCGCGCGTCACCTCCCGCGCGTCCTCGTCCATCACGAGATCGCCGACGGTGAGGACGGCCGCGTCGCCGCGCGCCCTGGTCATGCCCGCCCGGCGCAGCAGTCCGCGCAGCCTGGCCAGCAGTTCCTCCAGGCTGAACGGCTTGGTGACGTAGTCGTCGCCGCCCGCCGTGATACCCGCGATCCGGTCCTCGACGGAGTCGCGCGCGGTGAGGAACAGCACGCACACCTCGGGCTGGCTCGCGCGGAGTTGGCGCAGTACGGACAGGCCGTCGCCGTCGGGAAGCATCACGTCGAGCACGACCGCGTCGGGACGGAAGGCCCGCGCCTCGGCGACCGCGGAGGCGACGTCACCGGCGGTGCGCACCTGCCAGCCCTCGTAGGCGAGGACACCGGACAGCACTTCGGCGAGGTCGGGTTCGTCGTCCACGACGAGGACCCGGACCGGAGAGCCGTCCGGGTGGGCGAGGGGGTGCGGTGCCGCGCTGTCTGTGATGTCCATGGTCCTTCCAGCATCGCCCGGCGGGCGGTCGCGCGGCGAGGGCGGGCGCCTCTGCGTTCCCTGTGAGTCCTGTGGGTCGTGGGAGTCCTGTCGCCGATCGGTGAGCGAGCCGCCCGCGCGGCGCCGTCACCACGGGTCCCGCGGGCCGCCGTGAAGGCGGTGGGCGAGCACAGTACGGCGCTGGCCGGGCTGCGGCCCGGCACCCGCATCTGGGCCGAGGGACCGTACGGCGCGCTGACCGCGGAGCGCAGGACCCGGCAGAAGGTGCTGCTGCTCGCGGGCGGGGTCGGGGTGACCCCATTGCGGGCGCTGTTCGAGTCGCTGCCCGCGGGGCCCGGCGACCTGACGCTGGTCTACCGGGCGCGCACCGAGGCCGATCTGGCGCTGCGCGGCGAACTGGAGCGGATCGCCGCCGTGCGCGGCGCCCGTCTGCACTTCGCGGTCAACGCGCCCGACGGCCGGCGGCCCGTCCTCAGCGCGGACACCCTGCGCGCCACGCTGCCGGACATCGCGCGGCACGACGTGTTCCTGTGCGGGCCGCCCGGAATGGCGCGGGCGTCGTACGAGGCGCTGCGCGCGGCGGGTGTCCCGGCCCGCCACATCCATCACGAGTCCTTCGAACTGTGAGCCATGCCGTGAGCCGTGCCGTGAGCCGTGCCGTGAGCCAGATGGTGAACCGAGGTGAGAGCCGTCCATGAGCGCCTTTCCCGCCCGCCCTTTGCGGCGCGTCCTGTTGAGCACCCTGGCCACCGTCGCCGGTGTGGTGGTGCTGCTGACCCTCAAGCCGCACACGACGGCCAGCGCGGGTGACGTGGCCGCGGGCTCCGCGGCCCCCGCACCGGCGCCGTCCGCGACGTCGGGGACGTCCGGCTCCTCCAACGGCCCGTCCAGCGGCTCGTCCAGCGGTTCCTCCAACGGCTCGTCCAACGGCTCGTCCTCGAAGGGGACTTCGGGCACCAGGACGGTCGACGGCGACACCGCGCAGACCCGCTACGGTCCCGTCCAGCTCCGGCTCACCCTCACCGGCGGCAAGATCACCGCGGTGAAGGCCGTTCAGTTGCCGAACGACAATCCCAGGGACGGTGAGATCTCCGGTTTCGCGATCCCGCAGCTCACCCAGGAGACGCTGGCCGCGCAGAGCGCGAAGATCGACACCGTGTCCGGGGCGACGTACACCAGCGAGGGGTATGTGCGGTCGCTCCAGAGCGCGTTGGACAAGGCGGGGGGCTGACCGTGTCCGACACGCGGGCCCGGCCGCGCCGGGTGGAACACACGATGGGCACGGTCTTCTCCTTCGACGTGCGGGGCGGCGGCGACCGCGTGGCGGCGGCGCTGCACGCGGCGGCGGCCTGGCTGCACCACGTCGACGAGGTCTTCTCCACCTACCGCCCCGACAGCCAGATCAGCCGGCTCGCCGCCGGCACACTCACGATGTCGGCCTGCTCCCCCGACGTGCGGGAGGTGCTGGCGCTGTGCGAGACGGCCGGACGGCTCAGTCACGGCTGGTTCAGTACCGGGTACGCGGGCGGCTTCGACCCGACCGGGCTGGTGAAGGGGTGGGCGGTGGAGCGGGCCGTCGCCATGCTGGCCTCCGCGGGCGCCGACGCGGTGTGCCTCAACGGCGGGGGCGACGTACAGGTGTACGGCGGCCCCTGGCGGATCGGTGTCGCCGACCCGCTGCGGCCGGGCGCGCTGGTCCGCGTGGTGCACACCGACGGCGAACTGGCCGTCGCCACCTCGGGTCCCGCCGAGCGCGGCTGCCACATCCTGGACCCCTTCACCCATCAGCCGCCCGCCCCCGCGCTCGCCTCCCTCACCGTGGTCTGCCGCGGCCTGACCGACGCGGACGCCCGCGCCACCGCCGGCTACGCGATGGGTCCCGCCCGCGCCCGCCGCTGGCTCGAATCCCTCCCCGACACCGAGGGCTTCGCGGTCGCGGCGGACGGCGCCACATGGCAGACCGCCGGTTACGGCGTGACCACCGCCGCCCACACACCCTGAACCCCCGCTGTGTGGGCCGCGCCCATGCCCGGCCGCCGGATCGGCCCCTATCCTGCTCGGGCCGTACGGGACGGCGCGAGCGGATCGCGGGAGCGCGCATGCGGGAATTCGAGGATGTCGGCGTCGAGGTGCCGGGCGGACGGCTGGCGGTACGGCGCTGGCCGGGCCCCGCGGGCGGCCCTGTGGTGCTGGCGCTGCACGGGATCGCCAGCAACGGCCTGGCCTGGGCGCAGGTCGCCGAAGCGCTCGACGGGGTCGAGATCCTGGCGCCCGACCTGCGCGGGCGCGGGCTCAGCCGGGAGGTGGCGGGCGCCTGTTCGATGGCCCGGCACGCCGACGACATGCTCGCGGTGCTCGACCGCTTCGGCGTCGAACGGGCGGTGCTGGCCGGGCACTCCATGGGCGGCTACGCGGCGTGCGTCGCCGCGCGCCGCGATCCGGGCCGCTACTGCGAACTCGTGCTGGTCGACGGCGGCTTGGGCTTCCCCGTACCCGCGGGCGTGGACATCGACGCGGTGCTGCACGCCGTGGTCGGACCCGCGATGCGCAAGCTGGAGATGGAGTTCGCCGACCGGGCCGCTTACCACGCCTTCTGGGCGGAGCACCCGGCGTTCAGCACGCTCGGCGGGCCGCTGCTCGCCGCGTATCTCGACCGCGATCTCACCGGCGAGGCACCGCACTTGAGGTCGGCGTGCCGGGCGGACGCGATCCGGGAGGACGCGGCGGACGAGCTGCGCAACCCGGACGTCTTCGCCGCGATCCACGAAATCACCGTCCCCACGCGGCTGTTGTGGGCCGAGCGGGGGCTGTCGGACGAGCCGACCGGGCTGTACGCGCCCGAGGTGATCGCGGCGAGCGGCCTGGTGGCGGAGGGGATCGCCCTGCACTTCGTCCCGGGCGTCAACCACTACTCGGTGCTGCTCGGCGGGCCCGGCGCCCGCCTGGTGGCCGGGCACCTGACGGACGCGGTACGGCGCACGGCGGCCGCGGCCCGGAGCTGATCCTCCGGGCCGCGGCCCGTACGGCGCGGGGCGGTCAGCCCCGCGCCACCGCGTCCGGCACCAGCAGGTCCGCCCCGGTCGCCGCCCGTACCTCCTCCACGCCGACGCCGGGGGCCAGTTCGGCCAGCCGCAGTCCCTCGGGGGTGACGTCGAGGACCGCGAGGTCGGTGATCACGCGGTGCACGACGCGGCGGCCGGTGGCGGGCAGGGTCAGTTCCCCGACGATCTTCGGGGAGCCGTCCTTGGCGGTGTGTTCCATGACCACCACGATCCGGCGGGCGCCGTGCACGAGGTCCATGGCCCCGCCCATGCCCTTGACCATCTTGCCGGGGATCATCCAGTTCGCCAGGTCACCGCGGGCGGAGACCTGCATGGCGCCGAGCACGGACACGTCGATCCGGCCGGAGCGCACCATGCCGAAGGAGGCGGCGGAGTCGAAGTACGCGGCGCCGGGTGCCACGGTGACCGTCTCCTTGCCCGCGTTGATCAGGTCGGGGTGCTCGTCGCCGTCGTACGGGTAGGGGCCGACGCCCAGGACGCCGTTCTCCGAGTGCAGCACCACCTGGGTCCCGGCGGGCAGGTGGCCAGGGACGAGCGTGGGCAGGCCGATGCCGAGGTTCACGTACTGGCCGTCGCGCAGTTCGCGGGCGGCGCGGGCGGCGAGTCGGTCGCGGTCGAGTGGCACGGTCAGTTCTCCCGGTCGGAGGTGGCGTGGGCGGTACGGACGGTGCGTCGCTCGACGCGTTTGTCGGTCGGATCGGCGGCCACGACGCGGTCGACGTACACACCGGGCAGGTGGACGGCGTCCGGCGGCAACTCGCCCGGTTCCACGATGCGTTCGGCCTCCACCAGGGTGATCCGGCCGGCCATCGCGCACAGCGGGTTGAAGTTGCGGGCGGCGGCGTGGAAGGCGCAGTTGCCGTGCCGGTCGGCGACGGCCGCCCGGACCAGCGCGAAGTCGGCGGTGATGGCCTCCTCCAGCAGATGGCGTACGCCGCCGAAGTCCCGTACCTCCTTGGGCGGCGAGGCGACCGCGACCGTGCCGTCCGCCGCGTACCGCCAGGGCAGGCCGCCCTCCTCGACCTGGGTGCCGGCGCCCGCCGGGGTGTAGAAGGCCGGGATGCCGCAGCCGCCCGCGCGCAGCCGTTCCGCGAGGGTGCCCTGCGGGGTGAGTTCCACCTCCAGCTCGCCCGTCAGATAGCGCCGGGCGAACTCCTTGTTCTCGCCGACGTACGAGGAGGTGGCCCGCGAGATCCGGCCGAGTCCGAGCAGCAGGCCGAGCCCCCAGTCGTCCACTCCGCAGTTGTTGGAGACGACCCGCAGATCCGTCGGACCCGCCGCGGCGAGCGCCGCGATCAGCGCCGACGGGATGCCGCACAGGCCGAATCCGCCGACGGCGAGTGTCGCGCCGTCCGGGATGTCCGCCACCGCGCGGGCGGCCGAGGCCACCACCTTGTCCATGCGTCCGCCTTCCCCGCAGGGGTCATCGAGGGTGTGTCGAGCGTGAGTTGAGGGTGCGTCGGGCCGCCGTGCCGGGCGTGACCGGCCCCTGGCGCCCGCCCTGTCACCTTTGCGACGGCGCAGCGGCGCCGCCATGGTCCCTGTCGACATGGCTCGCGGGGAAGGAGCGTGTGCCGCCCACATGTCCGGTTCGGCGGGGCGCTTCTACGGTTTGCGCAACAATCCACCTCCCCGGGAGCCGGTCGCCATGCGTCGCAGCACATCGAGCACCAACAGATCGAGCCGAGCGAGCCGTTCGAGCGATCCGGCCGCGTCCCGTCGGCCGCGCCCGACGAACGGGCCGGGCGCCTTCCGTACGCGGACCGTACCGGCGCTGGCCGTGCTGACCGCGGGTGTGCTGCTCGCCGGATGCAGCGCCGCGGGGACGGCGGGCAGCGCCAAGTCCTCCGACGGCACGAGCGACTCGGCGGTCAAGGTGGGCCTGGTCTACTCGCGCAGCGGGCCGCTGGCCGCCTACGGCAAGCAGTATCTGGACGGCTTCAACGCCGGTCTGGCGTACGCCACTCACGGCAAGGGCACGGCGGGCGGCCACCGGATCGAGGTGGTCGAGCAGGACGACGCGGGCGACCCCGCGAAGGCCGTCGCCGCGGCCAAGACCCTGATCGGCAAGGGCACGCACATCATCGCGGGCACCACCGACTCGGGCGTGGCGCTCCAACTGGCCCCGCTGGCCGCCCAGAACAAGGTGCTGTACATCGCGGGACCCGCCGCCACCGACGCGTTGACCGGCGTGAACGCGTACACCTTCCGCTCCGGCAGGCAGTCGTACCAGGACATCCTCACCGCCGGGTCGCTGCTGGGCGACTCCAAGGGCAAGAGGGTCACCGTGCTGACCCAGAACTCCGCCTTCGGGCAGGCGAATGTCACCGCCGTGAAGGAGGTGCTGGGCGGGCAGGGCGCGACCGTGGACTCGGTGCTGGCGCCGCCGAGCGCGGGCGATCTGACGCCGTTCGCGCAGCAGGTCAAGTCGAAGAAACCGGATCTGGTCTTCGTCGCCTGGGCCGGGGCCAGCGCGCCCGCGCTGTGGACGGCGCTCGACCAGCAGGGCGTGGTGACCTCGACCAAGGTCGTGACGGGCCTGGCGGGCACCGCCTCGTACCCGCTGTTCGGCGCGGCCGGGTCCAAGATCTCCTTCCTCGCGCACTACTTCCCCGGCGCCGCGCACAACGCGGTGGAGACGGCGATGCTCGACGGCATCACCAAGGCGGGCGGCACGCCCGACCTGTTCAGCCCGGACGGCTTCACCGCCGCGCAGATGATCGTGCACGCGGTGGAGGCGGGCGGCGCGGACAGCCCGACCGCGATGGCGAAGGCGCTGGAGGGCTGGTCGTTCGAAGGCCCCAAGGGCGACGAGCAGATCAGGGCGGTGGACCACGCGCTGCTCCAGCCGATGTTCACGGCGAAGCTGAACGGCACGGGCGCCGCCGCGAAGCCGGAGCTGATCAGCAGGCTGCCCAAGGACGCGGTGAACCCGCCCTCGAAGCAGATGGCGGGCTGACCGGTGACGAGCACGGCCCCGGTACTCCGGCTGCGTGACGTGGGCTGGTCGGTCGGCGGCGCGACCATCGTGGACGAGGTGTCCTTCGAGGTGCGCGAGGGCGAGTTCCTGGCCTTCATCGGTCCCAACGGCGCGGGAAAGACGTCCCTGTTCAACCTGATCAGCGGTCTCGTACCGGCCAGTCGCGGGTCCATCGGGCTCGACGGCGCGGACATCACCGCAGAGAGCGTCCCGGCCAGGGCGCGGCGCGGGCTGGGGCGGACGTTCCAGACGTCCAGTCTGTGGCCCGGCATGACGGTCGCCGACCATGTGCGGCTGGCCGCCCAGGCGGCGGGCGGCGGCTCGTACCGGATCTGGCGGCGCGCCGCGGGATACGCGCGGCAGGTCGGGCAGGTGCTGGAGCGCACGGGGCTCGGGCACCGCGCCGAGGCGCTGTCGAGCGCGCTGTCGCACGGCGAGAAACGGAAGCTGGAGCTGGCGGTGCTGCTGGTCGGCGAGCCGCGCGTGATGCTGCTCGACGAGCCGATGGCCGGGGTCAGCGCCGAGGAGGTGCCGGCCCTGACCGCGCTGATCCGCTCGCTGCACCGCGACGAGGGCCGCACGGTCCTGATGGTCGAGCACCACATGGACGTGCTGCTCGGCCTGGCCGACCGGCTCGCGGTGATGCACCACGGCACCCTGCTCGCGCTCGACACCCCGCAGGCCGTCACGGCCGACGCCACCGTGCAGCGGGCCTATCTCGGGGAGGCGCTGTGACCGTCGAACCCCTGTTGGCCGTACGGGACTTGAAGGTCGTCATCGGCGGCCGTCACATCCTGCACGGCGTGGACCTCGATGTCGCCGCGAGCGGGGTGACCGCGCTGCTCGGCCGCAACGGCGCGGGCAAGACCACGACGGTGCGCGGCGTGCTGGGCCTGGTGCCGCGCAGCGGCAGCGTGCGCTTCGCCGGTCAGGAGACGGTACGGCTCGCCACGCACGCCCTGGTGCGGCGAGGGATCGGCTACGCGCCGGAGGACCGCGGGGTCTTCGCGGCACTGACCGTCGCGGAGAATCTGCGGCTGGCCGAGCGGCGCGGCGCGGGCGAGCCCGCCTACGCGCTGGTGCACGAACTGTTCCCCGAGCTGCGGCAGCGGGCGGCGCAGCGCGCGGGAACGCTGTCCGGCGGGCAGCAGCAGATGGTCGCGATCGGCCGCACCCTGCTCAACGGCAACCGGCTGATCATCGCCGACGAGCCCACCAAGGGCCTGGCGCCGAAGGTCGTCACCGAGGTGGCGCGGGTGCTGGAGCGGGCCGCGCAGGCGGTGCCGGTGCTGCTGGTCGAGCAGAATCTGGCGATGGTACGGCGGCTCGCCGAGCACTGCGTGGTGCTGGCGGACGGCAGGACCGCGCACCGCGGCCCCGCCGCCGACCTGCTCGCCGATCCCGAGGCGACCCGCAGGCTGCTGGGCGTCGGACGCAAGGGCGCGGACGCGCACGTGAGAGAGGCAGAGGCCGTGTCATCCGATCCCGCCAGGGAATCCGCCACCGACGCCGCCGGGACGCACGTCCAGGCCGCGGCCGGGTCGTACCCACCGCCGTCCGCGGCACGGGAGGCGGGCGCCTGATGTCGACCGTCGTGCTGCTCACGGCCACCGGTCTCGGCCTCGGCGCCCTGTACTTCCTGGTGGCCTCCGGCCTCTCCCTGATCTTCGGCCTGATGGACGTGCTGAACTTCGCGCACGGCGCGCTGCTGTCCATCGGCGCGTACGGCACCTGGTGGGCCGCCTCCGGGCATCTGCCGGGCGCGGGCTCCGGCGGATTCGGCTTCGTCCTCGCCGTCGCCTTCGGCACCGCTGTGGGCACCGTCGCCGCGATGGTGCTCGAACTCGCCCTGATCCGCCCGTTGTACGAACGGCCGCGCGAGCAGGTCCTCGCCACCGTCGGGGTGGGGCTCGCGGTGCCCGCGCTGCTGTCGGCGATCTGGGGCGCCGACGCGCGCACCTTCCCCGGACCCGCGGCCCTGTCCGGCACCTTCGGGCTGTTCGGCGCGCGCGTCCCCGTCAACCGGCTGGTGCTGGTCGGCGCCGCGGTGCTCGTCCTGCTGGCGCTGCGGCTGTTCCTCGGCCGCGCCCGGCACGGCCTCGTCGTCAGGGCCGGGGTCGAGGACCGGGCGATGGTCACCGCGCTCGGCATCGACGTCCGGCGCGCCTTCACCCTGGTCTTCGCGATCGGCGGGGCCGCGGCGGCGCTCGGCGGCGCGCTGGGCGGCCTGTACTACGGCTCGGTGGACCCGGGCCAGGGCACCTCGCTGCTGATCTTCGCCTTCGTCGTGGTCGTCATGGGCGGCATGGGGTCGGTGTCGGGCGCCGCGCTCGCGGCCGTCGGCGTGGGCCTCGTCCAGCAGTTCGCCAACTACTACACCGCGTCGGGGCTCGGCGATCTCGCGGTCGTCGTCCTGCTCGCGGCGCTGCTGCTGCTCCGGCCGCACGGCGCCACCGGGAGGCTCGCATGACCACCGCAACCCCGACCCGCGAGGAGCCGCGCGTCCAGGCGGCGCCCGCGCCGGCCGGACAACTGCGCCGGGTCACCCGCTGGTGGCCCGCCGCCGCCCTGGCCGCGCTGCTCGCGGCCCCGTACAGCTCGCTGCCGCTGCCGGGCCTGCTCGACGGGCCGATCGGCAGCGCGGGCAGCCTTCAACTCCTCGCCCTGTGCCTGGTGTTCGGCGCGCTCGCGACCGGATACGACCTGCTGCTCGGCCGTACGGGCCTGCTCTCGTTCGGCCACGCGCTGTACTTTGCCGCGGGCTCGTACGCCACCGACGTCATCATGATCGAGGCCGGGCTGCCGTTCGCCGCCGCCGCCGTGCTGGGGCTGCTCTTCGGGATCGCGCTGGCCGCGCTGCTGGGCTCGGTGTCGCTGCGGGTGACCGGGATCGCCTTCTCGATGGTCACACTCGCCTTCGCGCAGGCCGGTTCGATCCTGGTGGAGCGCGACCCGGGCGGGGTGACCGGCGGCGAGGAGGGCCGGGCGGTGCCCGCGGACAGGCTGCCCGCGTCACTCGTCGGCATCGAGCACACCGTCAATCTCTACTGGATCGCGCTCGCCTACCTCGTGGTGACTGTCGCCGTCGTGCACTGGGCGGTCCGCTCCCCCACCGGGCGGGTCTGGGAGGGCATCAAGGAGAACGAGCGCCGGGTGGAGGTGCTGGGCCTGCGGCCGTACGGTTTCAAGCTGACGGCCTTCGTGCTGGCGGGCGCGCTGGCCGCGGTCGGCGGCATCGTCCATCTGCTGCTGACCGGCGGCGCCACCCCGCAGACCACCACCTCCGACTTCACCTTGTCGCTGCTGGTGATGGTCGTCCTCGGCGGCTCCGGCTCGCGCTGGGGCCCGCTGATCGGCGGGGTCCTCTACACCTGGGCCGACCACCGGCTCGGCGACCTCGCGGGCTCCGGCTCGGTCGCCGGTCTGCCCTCGGTCCTGCGGGTCCCGCTCTCCCAGCCCCTGTTCCTGCTCGGCACGTTGTTCGTCGTGGTCGTCTACGTGCTGCCCGGCGGCGTGGCCCGCCTGCCGCAACGGCTGCGCGCGGCGGCGCGGAAGAGGAGCTGACCGGGAGGCGGTCCCGGCCGGGAGGCGGTCCCGGTCGGGCGCCGCCCCTAGCCGGGCGCCGCTCCTAGCCGCGAGGTGTGGACAACAGGTGCAGACGGAGGGCGAGTTGGAGTTCCAGCGCCCGGTCGGGGGCGTTCCAGTCGGGGCCGAGGAGGGCCTGGACGCGGTCGAGGCGCTGGACGACGGTGTTGACGTGGAGGTGGAGTTCGTCCTTGGTACGGGTGAGGGTGCCGCCGCAGGCGAAGTAGGCGCCGAGGGTACGGACCAGTTCCGTGCCGCGTCGCGCGTCGTAGTCGAGGAGCGGTCCGAGCGTCGCGGTGACGTAGGAGTCGACGTCCCGTTCGTTGCCCAACAGCACGCCGAGGAAGCCGAGTTCGTCGGCGCTCGCGCCGTCGCCGACGCGGCCGAGCGACTGGAGGGCGCGCAGGCAGCGCAGCGCCTCGGCGTGGGCGTCGGCCAGGGCCCGCGGTCCCGCGGCCGGTCCGCCCGCGGCGACCGTGACGGGCGCGCCCACCAGGTGGCCGAGCTGGGCGACGGCGGCCCTGGCGGCCTCGCCGGGCGGCGCGCCGTCGTACGGGAGGAGCAGGACGACGGTGCCGGACTGCTCGGCGCTGATGCCGTCGCCGCCGAAGAGGTACTGGACGGCGGCGCCCGGCAGTTTGTCGTGGCAGGCGGTGACGGTCTCGGCGACGAGCAGCAGGCACGGCCGGTCGAGGTCGACGCCGAGCCTGCGACCGCGCACGACGAGACCGGCCGGGTCGCGCCCCGCCGCGGTCAGCAGGTCGGTGATCAGCTCGCCGCGCACCCGGTTCTCGGTCTCCGCGACGGAGCGGCTGAGCAGCAGCAGGAGCGCGGTGACGACCCCGGCGCGCTCGAACAGCCGCCGGTCGGAGTCGTCGAGCCGTTCGCGCCCGTACAGCACGAGGCTGCCGAGGAGTTCCTGTCCCGCGAGCACGGCGCAGGTCCAGCGGCCGTCGCGGAACACCGCGCGGGCCGCGGCGTGCGAGTCGGCGGCGTGCCTGACCAGGGCCGCCGGCTGCGGGGGCAGACCGTCGAAGTCGCCGCCGCCGCGCCCGACGGCGGCCAGCCGTCGGCCCTCCGGGTCGTGGATGGTGAGGGCGCCGTCCAGCAGTCCCGCGACGGCGGCGGCCACTTCCGACAGGTCGCCGCCGCGCAGCACCAGGTCGGTGAGCCGGTCGTGCGCCTCCTCGGCGCGCTGCATCGCGGCGGCGTGCTCGCGGATCACGGCGCCCGCCTCGGCGAGGTCGGTGATGGCCTTGGCGGTGTCGATGGCGATGGCGGCGTGCGCGGCCAGCGAGCACAGCAGCGCGACCTCGTCGGGCGAGAAGGGGCGCGGGGTGCGGTCGGCGGCGAAGAGCACCCCGATCACGTCGCTGCCGACGGCGCCGCCCGCGTGACCGCCCGCGCCGCGGGACCCGAGCAGCAGCGGCACCCCCAGGATGCCGACCAGGCCCTCGTCCAGCACGCCCTCGTCGATGGAGCCGGTGTGCCGGAAGCGCTCGTCGGTGCGGTAGTCGGGGGTCGCGTACGGGCGGGCGGTCAGCGCGACCAGACCGCCGAGACCGTCGCCGTACGACAGCCGGAGGTTCTGGAAGAGCGGTGAGACCGAGCCGTCGGTGACCCGCATGTACGTGTCGCCCGCCTCCTCGTCACGCAGCGTCAGATACGCGGTGTCCGTGCCGAGCAGCATCCTGGCCCTGCGCACGATGGACTGGAGGACGGCGTCGAGGTCGCGGAGCGCGGCCAGGTCGCTCGCGGTGTCGAAGAGCGCGGCGAGTTCGGTCTCGCGGCGGCGGTGCTGCCGCAGCACCCGGCGGACCCGCAGCGCGATCCCGGTGGCCTGTTCCAGCTCCGACAGGTCGGACGCGCCCGCCCCGTTGATCCTCGCCTGCGCGGCGACCGCCCCGAAGTCCTCCGCGGGCGCGTCGGCCGCGACCATTTCGAGCAGCCGACGCATATGGCGGGCGATGGGCGCGGGCTCGGCCGCGGGCCCGAGGGCGGGTGCCGGTGCCGGTGCCGCTACGGACTCGGGCGCCGGTACGGCTGCGGGATCTGCGGATTCTGCGGACATCAGGGGTCACCGTGCCGGAGGGACGAAGAACGGTCCGTGCGGCGCGGCGGTCGGGACCGTCGCGCCGCACGGCTGGTGCGACGGACGCGCGGTGGGGCTCGCCGCCCCGCCGGGACGGGACGACGGCCGCCGCAGACGCCGACCCTATCGACCGGCCGCCGTAAAAGGCGAGGTCAGTGGCCGGATCAGTAGCCGGATCGACGGCCGGATCAGTGGGCCGCCCGGTGGCCGGCTCGTGGTCGGCCCGTGGCTGGCCCGACGGTCGGCTCGGTGCGCGCGGGTCAGTGGGCGGTCCACCCGCCGTCCAGCGGCAGCGAGGCCCCGGTGATGTAGCCGGTGTGCGGGGAGCAGAACCACAGGGCCGCCGCCGCGACCTCCACCGGCTCGATCAGCCGCTTGATCGCGGTGCGCTCCAGCATCACCCGGGTCACCACCTCCGCCTCGGGGATGCCGTGCGCGACGGCCTGGGTGGCGATCTGGTCCTCGACGAGCGGGGTGCGGACATAGCCGGGGTTGATGCAGTTGCTGGTCACGCCGTGCGGCGCGGCTTCGAGCGCGACGGTCTTGCTGAGCCCTTCGAGCGCGTGCTTGGCGACGACGTACGCGGACTTGTACGGGCTGGCGCGCAGGCCGTGCACCGACGAGATGTTGACCACCCGGCCCCAGCCGCCCGCGTACATGTGCGGCAGGGTGCGGCGCAGGATCCGGAACGGCGCCTCGACCATCACCCGCTGGATCAACGCGAAGCGCTCCGGGGGGAATTCGTGGACGGGCGCGATGTGCTGAAGGCCCGCGTTGTTGACCACGATGTCGGCGTCGTCGGGCAGCGCGTCCACGGCGGCGGGGTCGGCGAGGTCGGTGACGCAGCAGGTGCCGCCGATCTCCGCCGCCACTTCCTTGGCCGCGTCCGCCGCGATGTCCACCACGTAGACGGCGGCGCCCGCCTCGGCGAGGGCCACCGCGCAGGCCCGTCCGATACCGCTGGCGGCTCCGGTGACCAGGGCGGTCCGCCCGGCCAGGAACCGCGCGCCGGGCGGGTCGTCGGGGGTGACTGCGGCGGGCGGCGCAGCGGGCGGCCCCTCGGCGCCGGGGCTCTGAGTGCTCTCCATGGCCGCCACGCTAGAAACGATGCGGGGGCCCGCACACGTGGCCGGTGACCATACTTCCCCGTCCCGAGGTGGCGTCCGCAGCCATGTCGCGCGGGCCCTCCAGGGCCCATGCCGGTACGGCCGCGCGGCGCGGGCGGCGGCCGGCCGGCCGCGCCGCCGGGCGCACCGCGGCGCGGCGGACGCAATGGCGGCGGCCCCCACTTCCGCCGCGCAGGGGTGGCGGTCCTTCACGTGTCTGGGGCCGCCGCGGCGGTTCTACCGTCCAGCCGACACGTGGTCCCCGTCACATCAGGAACGCCCCCTACCGCTGTCGTCCGACGTGCCGGTGTCCGCCGACCGTGAGCCGCCCCCCGTCCTGAGGAGTCCGCATGCCCCCCAACCCGCCGCCCGGCAGCGCCCGTTCGCCCCTCCCCCGTACCGCCCGCGCCGTGACCACCGCGCTCCTCGGTGTCCTCGCCCTGCTCACCGCCTGCCTCGGCGCGGTCGTCACCGCCGGTCCGGCCGCCGCGGCCGGTCTCACCCAGGTCACGTCCTTCGGCTCCAACCCCGGCAATCTGGCGATGTACGAGTACGCACCCGCCGGTCTGCCCGCGAACGCGCCCGTCGTGGTCGCGCTGCACGGCTGCGGGCAGAGCGCGAGCGACTACTTCGCCAACTCCGGCTGGCAGAAGTACGCCGACCTGTGGGGCTTCGCGCTCGTGCTGCCGCAGACCAGCTCGGCCAACAACTCGCTGTCCTGCTTCAGTTGGTTCGACCCCGCGAAGGACACCCGCGGCAAGGGCGAGGCGGCGTCCGTCGTGTCGATGGTCGGCCACGCCGTCACGCAGTACGGCTCGGACAGCCGTCGCGTGTACGTCACCGGCCTGTCGGCGGGCGGCGGCATGACCGCCGACCTGCTGGCGGACTACCCGGACGTCTTCGCGGGCGGCTCGGTGGACTCGGGGCTGCCCGCGCAGTGCGCCACCAGTCAGACGGCGGCCTCCGGTTGCCAGTACGGCAGCCTCAATCTCACCCCGGCGCAGTGGGGCGACAAGGTCCGCGCCTCCTACCCCGGTTACACCGGGCCGTGGCCGCGGGTGGCGATCTGGCAGGGCGCTTCCGACTACACGGTCTACCCGGTCAACGCCACCGAACTGCGCGACCAGTGGACCAATGTGTGGGGCATCGGCCAGACCCCGTCGAGCACCCAGAGCCTGCCCGGCAACACCACGCTGACCACGTACAACGACGCTTCCGGCAAGCCCGCGGTGCAGATGTACTCGATCGCCGGCATGGGGCACGGCCTGGCCGTCGACCCCGGCTCGGGCACCGAGCAGTGCGGCGCTACCGGCGCGTACTACCTCGACACGATCTGCTCCAGCTACTACACCGCCCGTTTCTGGGGCCTGGACTCCGGTTCCGGCGGCGGCACGGGCGCGCTGCCCGCGCCCACCGGGCTGAAGGTCACCGGCACCACCGACACGACGGCGAGCCTGAGTTGGGCGGCGGTGACCGGGGCCGCCTCGTACACCGTCTACCGCGCCGGGACCAAGGTCGGCACCAGCACCTCGGCCGCGTACACCGACAGCGGTCTGACGGCGGGGACTTCGTACGCCTACACCGTCGCCGCGGTCGACTCTGCCGGGACGGTCGGCGCCGCGTCCGGCGCGGTCACGGCGACCACCACCGGGTCGGGCGGCGGCGGTTCCGGGCAGTGCTTCACCGCCACGAACTACGCCCAGGTGGCGGCGGGCCGCGCGCATCAGAGCGGCGGATACGCGTACGCCAACGGCTCCAACCAGAACATGGGGCTGTGGAATGTCTTCGTCACGCACACCTTGAAGGAGACCGCGGCCGGTTACTACGTAATCGCCGACAGCGGCTGCTCGGCCTGACCCCGGCCGCGCCCCGGCCCGCGGCACCGACCGGGTACGGACCCCGTACCGGTCAGGTGCTGCGGGCCAGCACCAGCCGACAGCGCGGGCTGCCGTCCGGGCGGCGGCCGAACTCCTCAAGTGCCGTGTGGGTCACGGTGAATCCGGCCCCCGCGAGGTCGTCGAGCACCCCGCGCAGCGGGAACGTCCGGTAGTACATGACGAATTGCGGGCGCCAGACCAGATTGCGCACCCGCATTCCGGCGTCGAAGCCCCACAGTGCCCAGTACAGGGCCGAGTCGACCGGCGGCGGCGCGGTGACCGGGAAGGCGAAGAGCCCGCCGGGGCGCAGCGCGCGGCGCACCTCGGCGAACAGCCGGGGGCGTTCGGCGGGCAGGAAGTGCCCGAAGGCGCCGAAGCTGACGGCGAGGTCGAACTCCGCGTCGAAGGGCAGCGCGCGGACGTCGGCGCGGACCCACTCCGGCTCCGGTCCTTCGGCGGTGTCCCGGCCGGTGTACGCGGCGCGCGCGGCGGCCAGCATCCCCGCGCTGAAGTCCACGCCGGTGACGCGTTTCCCGCACAGCGACCGCAGCGTCCCGACGCCCGCGCCCGTACCGCAGCAGACGTCGAGTCCCGTGTCGAAGGGCCCGAGGGGCGCGAGAGCGCCCGCCACCGCGTCGAGGAAGGCATCGGGCGTGCGGAACGGTGTGTGGTCGAACTTCGGCGCGAGCAGGTCGTAGCCGCGGTCGACGGAGGAGAGCGCCTGCACCGCCAACTCGCGGAGGCTCGGCCCCTGATCGGAGAACATCCGGCCACCTTAGGCCGTGCGAAGCCGTGCGACGCCGTGTCGCGGCGAACGCCCGGCCCGCCGCCCGGGTGGATCGGGGAGGCGGCGGCAGGCCAGCGTGGACGGGCCCTCGGGGCGGCGTTCCCGCCGTTTATTCCCGGCGGGGGCGAAGTGAGGTGTGCATTACACCTGACCTCCACGAAACGGAAGCGTCATTCCTGATGCGATATTCTGCTGGCTTAACGGAATGTTCGTTCCGGTTCAAGCTTGAGGAGTTCCATGGCGTCCGAGACCCGGCGACCGCACCACCAGGTCACGTTCGCGGTCCTGGCGGCGGGTGTCGCCGCCTACGCGCTGTTGCAGTCCCTGGTCACCCCCGTCCTGCCGACGATCCAGGAGAGCCTGCACACCAACCAGAACACCGTCACCTGGGTGCTGACCGCCTACCTTCTGTCGGCGTCGATATTCACCCCGATCATGGGCCGCGTCGGCGACATGATCGGCAAGGAACGCGTCTTCGTGGCGACGATGTCCGCCCTCGCGGTCGGCTCGCTGCTGGCCGCGCTCGCGTCCAACGTGCAGGTGATGATCATCGCCCGCGTGATCCAGGGCATCGGCGGCGGTGTGCTGCCGCTGGCCTTCGGCATCATCCGCGACGAGTTCCCGCGCGAGAAGCTGAACGGCGCGGTCGGCGCCATCGCCTCGCTGATCGCGGTCGGCTCCGGCCTCGGCATCGTCCTCGCGGGACCCATCGTCAGCGTGCTGGACTACCACTGGCTGTTCTGGCTGCCGATGATCATGACGATCCTCGCGGCCGTGGCCGCGCACTTCTTCGTCCCCGAGTCCCCGATCCGCACACCGGGACGCATCAGTTGGCTGCCCGCCGTGCTGCTCTCCGGCTGGCTGGTCGCCCTGCTGGTCGCGCTGAGCCAGGCGTCGGTGTGGGGCTGGGCCTCAGGCAAGGTGATCGGCCTGCTGATCGCCGCCGTCGTCCTGGCCGTCGCCTGGGTGCAGGTCGAACTGCGCTCCGCCGTACCGCTGATCGACATGAAGATGATGCGGCTGCCCGCGGTGTGGACCAACAACCTGGTCGCGCTGCTCTTCGGTGTCGGTATGTACGCGACCTTCGCCTTCCTCACCGAATTCGTGCAGACCCCGAAGTCCACCGGCTACGGCTTCGGATCGAGCATCACCGAGTCCGGCCTGATCCTGCTGCCGATGTCGGTGACCATGTTCGCCGTCGGCCTGGGCGCGAGCCGTCTCGCCCAGCGGATCGGCGGCAAGATCGTCGTCCTGCTCGGCTCGCTGATCGGCACCGTCTCGCTGGCGATGATCGCCTTCGCGCACGGCGCGACCTGGGAGCTGTACATCGCCACCGGCGTGATGGGCGTCGGTTTCGGCCTGGCCTTCTCGGCCATGTCGAGCCTGATCGTCGCCGCGGTGCCGCCGGAGCAGACCGGCGTGGCCAGCGGCATGAACGCCAACATCCGCACCATCGGCGGCTCGATCGGCGCGGCGCTGATGGCCAGCATCGTCACCTCGAACCCGGCCGCCGACGGCCTGCCGCGCGAGTCGGGGTACACCAACGGCTTCGCGATGCTCGGTGTCGCGCTGCTGATCGCGGCCTTCGCCGCGATGCTGATCCCGGTCACCCGGCAGCAGACCAGGCTGGTGGATTTCGCGGACGAGCCCGCGCATCCGGAGTTGGCGGTGGTACCCGGCGGTACGGTCGTGGGTGACAAGCCGGAGTGAGCTCCGGCGTACGAACGGCCGCACCCACCGGGAGTGACGGATGACAGCGCGCGACACGCAGGACCGGCCGATGCGGCGGGACGCCGTACGCAACCAGCAGTTGGTCATCGAGGCCGCGCGTGAGGTCGTCTCCGAATTCGGCACGGAAGCGAGCGTGGAGCTGATCGCCTCGCGCGCGGGGGTGGGCGTCGGTACGGTCTACCGGCGCTTCCCCAACAAGGAGGCGCTGGTCGAGGAGATCGTCGGGCAGATGCTCAGCGAGCTGGTCGCCGAGGCGCGCCGTGCGCTCGCGCTCGGCGACGGCACCGGGCTCGAGGTCTATCTGCGGGCCATGGGCCAGTCGCTGAGCACCCACCGGGGCTACGCGGTCAAGGCGGTCGGCCACTCCAAGGCGGCCTGCGTCGAGCAGTTGCGCGACCTGATCACCGAGCTCCTGGCCCAGGCGCAGGAGTTCGGGCGGATCGGTCCCGACATCGTGCTCGGCGACATCATGGCCATCTCGTGGGCGCTGCGCGGCATCGTGGAGACCGCGGGCCCGGTCGCGCCGGAGGCGTGGCAGCGGCATCTGGACATCCACCTCGCGGGGCTGCGCGCCCACGGCACGCCCGCGATCCACGCCCCGGCCACGCGCGAGCAGTTGACGCTCATCAGCAGTGGTGCGGGGCGCGCGAGCTGCGCGCGGGACGCGTAAGCGCCCCTGGCGCGGCCCTCACCTGATGGCGCCGCTCCCCCTCACGCGTCGGCCGACGCGAGGGGGTGGCGGCGCGCGTCGTCAGCGGCGGGTGCCGCACCCCGGGCAGAAGGCGGCGCCCTCGGGGATCGGGGCGCTGCACGAGGCGCAGTTGTCGGGCTGGGCGAGCCGGTGGCCGCAGCCGGAGCAGAAGGCGGCGCCCCGCGTCTCCGTACCGCACTGCGGGCAGACGAGCTGGCGCGCGGCGGTCACGTCGAACGCCTGGCCGCTCTGCTGGCCCACGGTGTAGGCCCGCTCGGAGACCATGTCGTTGAGGCCGCGCTGCTGGGCGGCGAGGGCCTCGGCGGCGGTGTCCGGGGCGCAGGTCAGGCAGATGCCCTGAGCGGCGTTCCAGCAGCGGTTGCAGACGTAGTCGGTGCAGCGCGGGCAGCGGTTGAAGTGGCCCTCGGCGTTGGTGATCGCCCGCTGGAAGGACTTGTCGCGCGCGCTGCCGAAGCCCGCGCCCGCCAGGCCGTCGGCGGCGCTGGACATGCCGTAGCCGCCACGGCCGAGCACGCCGTAGGCCGCGCTGACACCCTTGCCGAGCCAGCCCGCGACCCGGCCGCTGGTGTACGGCTCGAAGGCCGAGCGCCAGGTGTCCTGGCAGCGCCGGCACGAGAACTCGAACTGGAAGCCCGCTCCCGTGCCGTGCTCCTGGCACAGATCCCGGTAGTTGTTGCTGAAGTAGATCTCGGAACTCATTCCCACGCCTCCACCGCGCGCGCACCTCCGGTCGGGCCCCCTGACCCGCCGGTACCCCCACCAGCACGGACGCCCCGCACCCCACGCCGGTTTCCGAACGCGCCGTCCGGTTCTCACCGGGCCTGTTCGGCGCGCCCTGTACTGCCGCCCGATCCCGGGCAAGGGATACTGTCGCACACCCTGTTCGGTGCACGACACGCTCAACCGGCTCATGCCCGATACAGGGGAGTTGGGGCGGATCCCGGCATTCCGCCCCGGTCGCGGGGGTCAGCCCTGACGGGCCTTGAAGCGGGGGTCCTTGCGGTTGATCACATAGACCTTGCCGCGCCGGCGGACGATCTGGGCGCCCGGACGGCTCTTGAGCGAGCGCAGCGAATTACGGACCTTCATGGGACACCTTCCTGCTCGTACAGTCTCGTACTGTTCGTTGTGTGCATGGCAACGGTGATGCGGCCGGGTTCATTCCGTTCCGCGGACAGGCGGTGCGGACCGCCGTGAGGGGACCGAGATGAGCGACGAACAGCACGGCGGCGGAAGCGGCGACGCGGGCGGTAAGGACGCGGACGCGCCGGACTTCTCCAGCCCCGGTTTCTCCAGTCCGGACTTCTCCAGTCCCGACTTCACGGGCCCCGACGCGCCCGAGATCCACGACTACACCCCGCCCGACTACGTCGTCCCGCCCTTCGAGGGCCCCGACTACGAGGCCGACTCCGCCGACGACCTCGTCCCCCAGGAGGTCGGCATCTCCCCCCACGGCTTCTCCAGCCCCGACTTCTCCAGCCCCGGCTCCATGGCCGAGGACACCCCCGACACCCCACCGGCCCCCGACGAGGACCGCACCCGCTGAGGCGCGCGTCCGTCCTTGATCGGCGAGCGGTACCGGCCGGGGCGGCGCACTCTGGGACAAGGGGACAGCCACCCGCGAGGTGAGTCCCATGGCCCGTGTACGACTCCTGCCCGCCACGCTGCTGGTCGCCGTCACGGCGGCCACGGCCGCGGCCTGCGGCAGCACGGACGGCAACTCGTCGGCGGGCGTCACCGTCGCTCCGAGCGCGCCCGGAGCGACGGTGACGACCACCGTGACCACGCCGAATCCGCCGCCTGCGACACCCACGCCCACCCCGACCGCTCCCACGACGACCACGACAGCGACGGCCACCGCCACCGCCACCGCCACGGACCCGACGACGGTCGTCAGCGACTACTTCGCCGCGATCAACGCCCGCGACTTCGGCCGGGCGTGGGCTCTCGGCGGCAAGAACGTCAGCTCCTCCTACTCGGCCTTCGTCAACGGCTTCTCGTCCACCTCAGAAGACGTCGTGACCGTCCTCGCCAGCACCCCCACCACTGTCACCGTCCGCTTGGACGCCACCCAGACCGACGGCACCGTCAAGTCCTTCGAGGGCACGTACTCCGTCGACGGCGGGCGGATCACCGGGGCCAGTGTCCACGCGGTGCCAGGCTCAGGAGCAGAGACGACCGGTCCGCCCGCGACCACGTACAAGGACTGCACGGACGCGCACGACCACGGCGCGAGCGACATTCCGAGCAGCGATCCGCGCTATCGGCCGAAGCTCGACCGCGATCACGACGGCCTGGCCTGCGAGCCGTCCGAGGGCGCCGCTCCCTGACCTCGCCGGGCCGCCGGGCGCGCTTTCCCGCACGGCCCGTCACGCAACCCGCGTCGGCCGCGGGAGAGCGCTCTCTGTCAGTCTTGACACGGGGTCTGCGGGGGACGATCGTCGCTTGCGCAGTCCGCTGTCGGCGCCCCCACGCGTCGTGCGGGCTGTGCGTTCCGTCGCTCTCCCACGCGCTGTCGAGCCGCACACAGGAGTCCCCCCATGCGTCGAACACGTCCTTGGATACGAACGGCGCTGCCCATAGCGGCAGCGCTCTTACTTGTGACCGGAGCAAGCGCTGTCTCCGCGAGCCGAAGTCCCGCGCAGGCCGCGACGCAGCCGTGGATGAACACGGCGCAGACGCCCGCGCAGCGGGCCGACGAGCTGCTGGCGGCGATGACGCAGGCGGAGAAGCTGACGATGCTGCACGGCGGGGCGTCGTGCGGGTACGTCGGGTGCGTGGACGGGAACACGCGCCTGGGCATTCCGCCGCTGCACCTTCAGGACGGCCCGGTCGGTGCGGGTGACGGCTTCAACGACGTGACGCAGATGGCCGCCCCGGTCGCGGGCGCGGCGAGCTGGGACCCCGCGCTGATGCAGAACTACGGCAAGGTGCTGGGTTCGGAGCAGTGGGGCAAGGGCACCAATGTGGTGCTGGCGCCGACGATCAACATCGTGCGCGACCCGCGCTGGGGCCGCGCCTTCGAGTCGATGGGCGAAGACCCGTATCTGGCGGGCCAGTTGGGTGCCGCCGACATCCAGGGCATCCAGAGCCAGGGCCCGATGGCCCAGGTCAAGCACTATGTGGTCTACAACCAGGAGACCAACCGCAACAACGCCTCGGACAACGCGATCGTCTCCGACCGCGCCATCCGCGAGATCTACACCCCGGCGTTCGAGACGTCGGTCAAGCAGGGCCAGGCCGACTCGGTGATGTGCTCCTACTCGGCGATCAACGGCCCCTTCGCCTGCGAGAACGGCCCGTTGCAGAACGGCCTGCTCAAGGGCGACCTCGGCTTCACCGGCTTCATCACCTCCGACTGGGGCGGCACCCACTCCACGGTCGCCTCGGCCAACAACGGCCTGGACATGGAGATGCCGGGCAAGGACTACTACGGCACCGCGCTGACCAACGCGGTGAACAACGGCCAGGTCTCGCAGGCCACGATCGACGACCATGTGCGCCGCATCCTGCTGTCGATGTTCCGCCAGGGCCTGTTCGACAACCCCAACAACGGCTCCACGAACGCGGTCGTGACCTCCCCCGCGCACGCGGCGATCTCGCAGCAGGTCGCCGAGGAGGGCAGCGTCCTGCTGAAGAACGGCTCCTCGGTGCTGCCGGTCGCCTCGTCGGTCAAGTCCATGGCCGTGATCGGTGACGACGCGGGCACCGGCGCGATGACGCAGGGCGGCGGCAGCGCGGGCGTGAACGCGCCGCATGTGATCACGCCGTACCAGGGCCTCAAGTCCCGTGCGGGCAGCGGCACCACGGTGACGTACGCGCAGGGCGTCGCGTCGGCGAACGGTTCGCTGTCGCCGGTCGGCAGTACGTATCTCAAGCCGTCGCAGGGCACCGGCAGCGGCCTGTACGGCGAGTACCACAACAGCAAGGACCTGTCGGGCGCGGTGGTGGCGAGCCGCGTGGACTCGACCGTCGACAACGTGTGGGGCGGCCAGTCCCCGGCCCCCGGGGTCAACACCACCAACTGGTCGGCGAAGTGGACCGGCACGCTGACCCCGCCGACCACCGGCACGTACACCTTCTCGCTCAACAGCGACGACGGCAGCAGGCTGTTCGTCAACGGCCAGCAGATCATCAACAACTGGTTCGACCAGGGTCCGACCACCCGGACGGGCACGATCAGTCTGACGGCCAATCAGCCGGTGAGCATCGAGGTGGACTACTACCAGGCGGGCGGCGGCAGCAACGCCACGCTCGGCTGGCAGATTCCGGGCCTGTCGCTGCACGACCAGGCGGTCGCGACGGCGCGCTCCTCGGACCTCGCGGTGGTCTTCGTGAGCAACTTCGAGTCCGAGGGCGGCGACCTGTCGTCCATCGACCTGTCCTCCGCGCAGAATCAGCTCGTCACCGATGTGGCGGCGGCCAACCCCAACACGGTTGTGGTCGTCAACAGCGGTTCGGCGGTGACGATGCCGTGGGCCAACGCGGTGCGGGGCATCGTCGAGAACTGGTATCCGGGCCAGGAGGACGGCACGGCCATCGCCCGGCTGCTGTACGGCGACACGAATTTCTCCGGCAAGCTGCCGGTGACCTTCCCCGCCTCGATCGCCGACGTCCCGGCGCACACCACCGCGCAGTGGCCCGGCCAGAACAACACGGTGCAGTACAGCGAGGGCGTGAACGTCGGCTACCGCTGGTACGACTCGCAGAACAAGACGCCCGCGTACCCGTTCGGCTTCGGCCTGTCCTACACGACCTTCGGCTACTCGGGTCTGACGGTCGGCGCTCCTGACGCGAACGGCAATGTGGCGGTCGGCTTCGACGTCACCAACACCGGTACGCGAGCGGGCGCCGAGGTCGCGCAGGTCTACGTCGGACAGCCCGCCACGACGGGTGAACCGCCCAAGAGTCTGCGGGGCTTCCAGCGGGTCAGCCTCAACCCCGGCCAGAGCCAGCACGTCTCGGTCACCCTGGACGCGCGCAGCTTCCAGTACTGGACGAACGCCTGGACCAACGCGGCCGGCACCAACGCCGTCTACGTCGGCTCCTCCTCCCGCGACATCCGCCTCACCGGCCAGACCACCATCCCCGCGGGCAACGGCGGCGGCGGTCACTCCCTGCTGTCGCGTACGGGGTGGACGGCGTCCGCCTCGGCGACCGGCGGCGGTGACGTGGCCGCGCGGATGCTGGACGGGGACTCGTCGACGCGCTGGAGCACCGGCACGCCGATGGCCAACGGCCAGACGGTGACCGTCGACATGGGCGCGTCGCACACCGTCGACCAGATCACGATGGACTCGGCGGGCAGCGCGAGCGACTACGCCCGCGGCTATCAGGTCGCGCTGTCGGCCAACGGCACCACCTGGAGCGCCCCGGTGGCCACCGGCACGGGTTCCGCCGCGCTCGTCACGGCGTCGTTCCCCGCGCAGGCCGCCCGCTACATCCGGGTGACGCAGACCGGCAGCGCCACGTCCTGGTGGTCGATCGCGGAGTTCAACGCGTACGGGTAGCCGACGCGTACGAGTGACTCGCCGGTGGGCATCCGGCGGTGACCGGCCGGGGCGTGCGCACACACGCCCCGGCCGGTCCGCGTCAGCCCGCCGCCCGCGCGCCGTCGGTGTCCTTGAGCGCGACCGCCGCCGTCCGCACCACGGCCTCGGCGACGGCGGCCAGCGCCGGGGAGTCGAGCTTCCACTGCTGCCAGTAGAGGGGGACGTCGACGGGCCGTTCGAAGGCGAGGTCGACCAGCGTCCCGTCCCTGCGGTGCCCCACGGCCTGCACCTCGGGGATCATGCCCCAGCCGAGCCCCGCCGCGACGGCCGTCACGAAGGAGTCGGAGGAGGGGACGTAGTGCCGGGCGCGCCGGGTGACCGGGGTGCTCGCGGCGCGGCCCGCGACCGGGGTGTTCGCGGCGCGGCGCGGCGCGAGGGCGCGCAGGAAGCGGTCCTGGAGGTCGTCCTTGCGGTCGAAGTCCACCAGCGGCGCGTCCGGCAGCGCCTCCCGCAGCGGCGCCCCCGACAGCCACCGCGTGTGGAAGGCGGGCGCGGCCATGGCGCGGTACCGCATGCGGCCGAGCGCGCGGACCGTACAGCCCTGCACGGGCTCCGGCGAAGAGGTGACCGCCGCCATCACCAGCCCCTGCCGCAGCCACCCGGCGGTGTGGTCCTGGTCGTCGCAGCGCAGGTCGAAGCAGACCGGCAGCCCCGCCGGGACCTCGGCGAGGGCGGGCAGGAACCAGGTGGCGAGCGAGTCGGCGTTGACCGCGATCGGCAGCGCCGTCGTGCCGGCGGTCTCGTCGGACAGCCCCAGTTCGGCGCTGGCGTCCCGCTCCAGCCGGGTCAGCTGGCGTGCGAAACGGACGACGATCTCGCCGGACTCGGTCAGCCGTACCGGCTTGGTGCGCAGCAGCAGGACGCGTCCGGTGCGCTGTTCCAGCGCCTTGACGCGCTGGCTGACCGCGGACGGCGTGACGTGCAGGGTCTGCGCCGCGGCCTCGAAGGTGCCCTCGTCGACGGCGGCGAGCAGCGTGCGGACCTGGTCCAGCGGGAGATCGATCATCACGATCCCTTATGCTACCTAAGAATCATTAGCTGGATTGATGATAGTGGCTCTCCTAGCCTCGTCACCATGCACGCAGCCCTTCTCGCGGCTCTGGCGGGTCTCGGTACCGGCCTGTCGCTCATCGTCGCCATCGGCGCCCAGAACGCCTTCGTCCTCCGGCAGGGCATCCGCCGGGAGCACGTCGCCGCGGTCGTCGCGATCTGCGCGCTGTCGGACGCGGCACTGATCACCCTCGGCGTGAGCGGGATCGGCGCCGTGGTGCACGCCTGGCCCTCGGCCGTCACGGTCGCGGCCTGGGTCGGCGGCGCCTTCCTGGTCGGCTACGGCGTGCTCGCCGCCCGCCGCGCGCTGCGCCCGGAACACCTCGACCCGGCGGGCGCGAGCGGCGGCACCCTGCGCGCGGCCGTCCTCACCTGCCTCGCCATGACCTGGCTCAATCCGCATGTGTACCTGGACACCGTCCTCCTGCTGGGGTCGGTGGCCAACGGGTACGGCGGTGGCCGCTGGCCGTTCGCCGTCGGCGCCGCTTCGGGCAGCGTCCTGTGGTTCGGCGCGCTCGGCTTCGGCGCCCGGCTGCTGCGGCGGCCGTTCTCCCGGCCCGGCTCCTGGCGGGTCCTCGACGGGGTCATCGCCGTCACGATGGTGACGCTGGGCGTGGTGATGGTGGTGCGGCTCTGAGGAACCGCCGGTGACCGCGGCCGATGCCCCGGCCCGTCCTCAGCCCCACATCCCCTCCCACACCCGCCCCTGCGCGGTCGGCCGGAAGCCGATCACGGCCGCGTCGTCGCGCCGCGAGTCGGCGGCGGCCAGCAGCCTGGCGCAGAGCGCGGCCAGCGGCACCCCGTCGGACTGCGCCTCCTCCGCGTGCGCGGCCAGATGCGCCATGCCCTCGGTGAGGTCGGTGCCCGGCACCTCGATCAGCCCGTCGGTGTAGAGCAACAGCGTGTCGCCCAGGCGCAGTTCGTGGTGCCAGGTGGCGCGCGGCAGCGCCGGGTCGACGCACAGCGGCAGGTCGGGCCCTTCGCCCTGGAGGAAGCGCGGCGCCCCTGAGACCGGGAGCAGCAGCGGCGGCGGGTGGCCCGCGTTGGACCAGGCCGCGTGCCAGCCGCCGCCCGGCCCCGGCGTGAGCTGTGCGTGGACGGCGGTGACCAGCGGCGCGATGCCCAGGCCGTCGGCGACGCGGTCGAGCCGGGCGAGGCTGTCGGCGGGCGTGCCGGGGTGGACCTGGTCGTAGGCGATGACGCGGAGCATGCTGCGCAGCTGGCTCATCGACGTGGCCGCCTCCAGGTCGTGGCCCGCGATGTCGCCGATGGTGAGGGCGACGGAGCCGTCGGGGAGCAGCAGCGCGTCGTACCAGTCGCCGCCGATCTCGGCGGTCTTGCTGGCGGGCTGGTAGTGCGCGGCCAGTTCGGCGCCCGGCACGCGCGGGGTGGGGGTGAGCAGGGCCCGCTGGAGGGTGAGGGCGGTGTGCCGGGTGCGCTGGAGCTCCAGCGCCTGCCGCAGCCGGTCGCGCACCTCGTGCAGGATCTCGCCGAGCAGCGCGAGGTCGGCGGGGCCCGGCGGCGGGCTGTCGGCGCAGGCCGCCGCGACGGCGAAGGCGACCACGGCCGCGTCGATGACGATCGGCACGATGGTGAGGCTGGTGGCCCTGACCTTGCGCAGCCAGGCGGTGGACGCGTCGGGGACGATGCCGGGCGGCGGTTCGCCGCTGGGGAAGGTCACCAGCCGGGGCCTGCGGCTCTCGATCACCTGCTGGACGACCGGGCCGACCTGGTACGGCTGGTCGTTCAGCGGCGGCAGGTCGGGCAGTCCCGCTCTGGCCGTCTCGGCGATCCGGGTGGCGGTGGCCGCCCCGCCGGGACCGGGAGGCAGCCCCACGGCGGGCAGCAGGAACACCACGCAGGCGTCGGTCAGCTCCGGTACGACCGCCGAGGCCGTCGCGGCGAACGCCTGGGCCACGTCCTGCGCGGCGGTGACGGTGGCGACCCGGGCCAGCAGCCGCTCGCGCAGCCGGTTGCGCCACTGGTCCTCGACGTCGGAGGTGGTGCCGATCCACTCGACGGTCTCGCCGTCGCGCACGACCGGCACCGCCCGCGACTGCACGCGCCGGTACGCGCCGGTCGCCGTACGCATCCGGAAGGTGCACACGAACATCGTGGCCGGCCCGGTCGCCGCCTCCTGGAAGGTCTGGAGGAGCCCGGCGCGGTCGTGCGGGTGCACCGACTCCAGCCACACCTCGTCGATCCTGGACCGCCACGGCAGCCCCGTGAACTCCTCGAAGCCGCCGACCAGCTCGGTGATCGCGCCGTCTGGCCGCATCAGCCAGACGATCTGCGAGACGGCCGACATCAGCGCCTCGTAGCGCTGCAACGCCTGGTGGCGCTCCTCCGACAGCTCCTCGGCCCGCTCGGCGGCCTCGATGTGCGCGGTGGTGTCGATCGCGACGGTCAGCACGCCGGGGCCGTGCCGGGACACCACGGGCGAGAGGCTGTACACGAAATGCCGCCGCCCGGGCGCACCGGGCGTGCTGCCGCGCGTGGTGCGCGGGGTGGTCACCTGGCGCGGCGCCTTGTCGGTGTAGACCACGTCGAGCAGGTCGAGGTACGGCGACTCGTGCGGCTCGTCGAACACCTCGCCCGCCGGGACGCCGAGCGGGCGCGGTCCGAACAGGTCGTGGAAGGCGTCGTTGTAGTACACCAGCCGGTGCTCGGGCCCCGACGTCAGGGCCACGGACACGATGGCACGGTCGAACACCTCGGGCTCCAGCTCGGGGACGCCCATCTCGCGACCGGTACGCCTCATCCCTCGATCATCGCTCGACTGACGCCGACGGGCGCGTCGGGAGCGCCGGGACGAGTACGTACCGGCGGGTACGGGACGCACGCGGCGGGTACGGGGCGCACACCGCGGGTACGGGACGCACGCGCGGACACCTACCGGCGGATACGCGGCGGCCCGTGCGTACGCGCCCGCGGCCCGTACTCGCGCTCAGCGCAGCAGCGGGAGCCTGCCGACCAGCCGGTCCACCGCGTTGCGCGGGCCCACCAGGCTGATCGCGCTGTACGCCACGTCCTCGCCCTTGGTGCCCGCGAGCTGGTCCAGATACTGGTCGTAGACCCGTGAGGTCTGGGCCGCCTCGGGCATGTCGACCACCAGGACACCGTCCTTGGCCGCCGCCTTGCCGCGCAGCTCACGCAGCGTGCCGGCGTCCGCGGCGAGGACGGAGCAGCCCGCCCAGGGCAGGCCGGGGTGCACGCCGCCCGAGGCGTCCTCGCCGCCGCGCCCCACCAAGTCGGGCAGTTCCTTGCCGACCGAGGCGGCCATGCAGGCGGCGGCGTTCACCAGCCGCCCGGCGGGCAGCTCCTCGTCCACGACGATGACCCATTTGAGTTTCGCCTGCCGGGTCGACAGGTCCGTGCGCACGTCCATGCGGCGCCCTCCATCCGATCGGGAATCCGCCGCCTAGACTAGGCACACGTGCCGTCTTCTCTCAGAGCCACCGAACTTCATCAGGCAGATAGGGACTCTCGTGGAATTTGATGCGCTGGACCAGGCTCTGCTGGGGGAACTGCAGCACGACGCACGGCAGACCAACCGCGATCTCGCCGCCAAGACCGGCGTCTCCCCCTCCACCTCGCTCGAACGCGTCAAGCAGCTGCGCGACCGCGGGGTGATCACCGGCTACCACGCGACCCTGGACCTCGAAGCGATCGGCCGCCCGGTGCAGGCGCTGATCGCGGTACGGGTCAGGCCGCCCGCCAGGCCGGTCATCGAGGGCTTCCGCGAGTGGGCCGCCACGCTGCCCGAGGTGATCGGCCTGTTCGTCACCTCGGGCCCGCACGACTTCCTGATCCACATCGCCGTCCCCGACGTGAACGGCGTCTACGCCTTCGTCATCGACCGGCTCACCGAGCGCCGCGAGATCGCCGATGTGCAGACGACGATGGCGTACGAGCACGTACAGCGGCACCGCGTCGACCCGGCCGGGCCCGCCGCGCGCTGACCGGCCCCCGCGCGCCCCGCCCGCCTCACACCGCGCGGACTCCGGCACGGCGGCGGTGCGGGTGGCGCGGTCCCGGCGCGCCGGGCGCGGCGCGGTTGGCCGCGATCAGGTCGGCGTACCACCGGGCGCTGTCCTTGAGGGTGCGGCGCTGGCTGGCGAAGTCGACGTGCACGATGCCGAAGCGCTTGCTGTAGCCGTAGGACCACTCGAAGTTGTCGAGCAGCGACCAGAGGAAGTAGCCGCGGACGTCCACGCCCGAGCGCACCGCCTCCAGCACGGCGGCCAGATGGCCGGCCAGGTAGGCGATCCGCTCCGGGTCGTGGACGGCGCCCGACGGGTCGGCGTAGTCGTGGTACGCGGCGCCGTTCTCGGTGATCATCAGCGGCACGCGGGGCAGTTCCCTGCCCAGGCGGCGCAGCAGTCCGGTCAGGCCCTCGGCGTCGACCGGCCAGCCCATCGCGGTGCGCGGGCCCTCCGCGGGCAGGAAGCGGACGACGCCGTCGGTGCCCGGCCACGGCGAGGGCTCCGCCGGGGAGGGGCGGCCGGGCACGGCGGAGGGCGAGGCCGCCGCGGCGGCGACCACGGTGGGGCTGTAGTAATTGAGGCCGAGAACGTCGATCGGCCGGGAGATCTCGGCGAGGTCGCCGTCCCGTACGAACGACCAGTCGGTGAGCGCCGCCGTGTCCTCCATCAGGTCGCGCGGGTAGCGCGCGTGGAAGACCGGGTCGAGGAAGATCCGGTTGGCCAGCGCCTCGATCCTGCGCACCGCGTCGCGGTCGGCCGCGGAGTCGGAACGGCCGCGCACCGCCGCCAGGTTGAGCACCAGCGAGACCGCGGCCGTGTCGGGGAGCAGTGCGCGCAGGGCGCCGACGGCCATGCCGTGCCCGAGGTTGAGGTGGTGCGCGGCGCGCAGTGCGGCGGCCGGGTCGGTCCTGCCGGGCGCGTGCGCGCCGGAGCCGTAGCCCAGAAAGGCGCTGCACCAGGGCTCGTTGAGGGTCGTCCACAGCGGGATGCGGTCCCCCAGCGCCTCGCCGACGAGCTCCGCGTAGTCCGCGAACCGCGCCGCCGTGTCGCGCTCGGGCCAGCCGCCCGCGTCCTCCAGCTCCTGCGGCAGATCCCAGTGGTAGAGCGTGACCACCGGCCGGATTCCCGCCTCCAGCAGCCGGTCGGTGAGCTGCCGGTAGAAGTCCAGGCCGCGCTGCACCGCGGGGCCCCGGCCGGTCGGCTGGACGCGGGGCCAGGACACCGAGAACCGGTAGTCCGTGACGCCGAGTTCGCGCATCAGCTCGACGTCCTCGGGCATCCGGTGCCGGTGGTCGGCGGCGATGTCGCCGGTGTCCCCGTTGCGCACCCGCCCCGGCGTGCTGCTGAAGGTGTCCCAGATCGACGGTGTCCGCCCGTCCTCCGTCGCGCCTCCTTCGATCTGATACGCGGCCGTGGCCGTCCCCCACCGGAATCCGGCCGGGAACCGCAGCTCCTCGGCAGTGGCGTGGTCGTCGACAGCGGTCATCTGGAAGCGCTCCCATAGCGGGTGGGTCGCGGATACGCGACGGTCGGGCGGAACGGGCGGGTTCGGTGCGCCGAGAGTCGGGGGGCCGCTCCGTCTGAGAGCGCTCTCAGGCCACCAGAAGGAGCGTGCCCGCTCCGGCGACCCCTCGTCAAGAGCCGTCGCACGACGAATACGGGAGGAGTGCCGCAATTCGGCCCGCGCGGTGGAGTGGTGACGGTCCGTCGGATCCGGCCCCGGCCGAGCGGGACCAGTCCGTCCGACGCGTCTGATCCGGCCGATCCGGTCCGTCGGGTCCGGCCCGGCCGTGCGGGCCCGACTGGTCCGGCCCGTCTGATCCTGTCCGGCCGATCCGGCCCGGCGGCCTCAGGCGGAGGCGCGGACGACCAGCCGGGTCGGGGTGACGATGGACGACAGCGCCGGAACGGCCTCGGCGGCCAGCGCGGGCTCCAGGGTGCGCAGGAGGAGGCGGGCCATGAGGCGGCCCATTTCCTCGATGTCCTGGCGGACGGTGGTCAGGGGCGGGTCGGTCCATTCGGCGACGGAGACCATGTCGTCGAAGCCGACGACGGCGATGTCGTCGGGGACGCGGTGTCCTGAGGTGCGCAGGACGCGCAGGGCGCCGGAGGCCATGACGTCGGAGGCGGCGAAGACGGCGTCCAGGTCGGGGCAGCGCTGGAGGAGTTCGGCCATGGCGCGGGCGCCGCCTTCCGGGGTGAAGTCGCCCTCGGCGATCATCCGCGGGTCGGTCTCCGGCAGCACGTCACGGAACCCGTCCAGCCGGTCCACCGACGCCAGTTGGTCGAGCGGTCCCGCGATGTGGGCGATCCGGCGGCGGCCGATGCCCAGCAGGTGCCGTACCGCGTCCCGCGCGCCGCCCCGGTTGTCGCAGTCCACGTACAGGGCGCGGCGGCCGGACTCCTGATCGGACCAGGTGGGACGGCCGCCGATGACGATCGGCACGTCTCCCCTGCTGGAGAGCACGGGCAGCGAACCGTCGGTGTGCAGCGAGAAGATCAGCGCGCCGTCGACGTGTCCGCCCGCCAGATAGCGGCCGACCCGCTCGTAATCCGCGGCCCCCTCGGTCAGCAGCAGCACCAACTGGTTGTCCCGCGCGGTGAGTTCCTTGCTGATCCCGCGCACCTGCTGCGCGAAGAACGGGTCGGTGAAGAACCGCGTCTCCGGCTCGGCCACCACCACCGCGATGGCGTCATTGCGCCGCGTCACCAACGTGCGGGCCGCCTGATTGGGCACATACCCCAGCTCGTCCACGGCCTTGCGCACCCGCTCCACCAGCGGTCCCCGTACCCCCGCTCCCCCGTTGACCACCCGCGAGGCGGTGGCACGCGACACCCCGGCCCGCGCGGCGACGGCCTCCAGCGTAGGACGCGGCGCGAAGCTCGGGTCGGACAAGGGACGTCTCCTTCACGCGGGGCGGCGTGGCACGGAACAGGCACAGCGTAACGGGTTACACCCCTACCGAGAGAGCGCTCTCCGAAGCGAATTCGGCCCGCTCCCGGATTCGGGGTGTTTGGCGGTGCGGGACCCGGGCACCCGAACCTTTGAGGCACCCCCCCGCCTCACAAGCCGATACGGCCGGCGGCATCCCCCCCGTCGTCCGGTCGTATCGGCTGGGCGCCCCTCATGACCCGCTCAGGGTCCGCGCGCCGGGGTCTGCCGTCGGCAGGCCGGATACGTCGGCAGAAGTTACGGTGGGTGAAGGCCGCCCTGTCACTCCGGGCTCGTCGCCGCAGGTCAGGCGGCTCCACCGGGAATCATCCGCCGAGACACGCAAGGAAGTCGCGCACATGTCTGCTGTGCCCGCTCTCACGCTCAACAACGGCGTCGCCATCCCCCAGCTCGGCTTCGGGACGTTCCAGATCCCGCCGAAAGACACCCGGGAGGCGGTCACCACCGCCCTGGAGATCGGCTACCGCCACATCGACACCGCCGAGATGTACGGCAACGAGAAGGAAGTCGGCCAGGCCGTCGGCGCATCGGGCCTGCCGCGCGAGGAGGTCTTCGTCACCAGCAAGCTCGACAACTCCTACCACGCGTACGGCGACGCCCTCACGGCCTTCGCCCGCTCGCTCGACGACCTGGACACGCCGTATCTGGACCTCTTCCTGATCCACTGGCCGAGGCCCGCGGTGGGCGACTTCACCGAGACCTGGCGGGCGCTGGAGGAGATCTACGCCTCGGGCCGCGCCAAGGCCATCGGGGTGTCCAACTTCCAGCCGCCGCACATCAGCCGCCTGCTCCAGAAGTGCACGGTCGTCCCCGCGGTCAACCAGATCGAGGTGCACCCGTACCTGGTGCAGGACGACGTACGGGCCTTCAACGCCGAGC
Source organism: Streptomyces sp. NPDC087422 (assembly GCF_044744145.1). Taxonomy (NCBI): domain Bacteria; kingdom Bacillati; phylum Actinomycetota; class Actinomycetes; order Kitasatosporales; family Streptomycetaceae; genus Streptomyces; species Streptomyces sp. NPDC087422. The sequence continues at coordinate 204,996 of NZ_JBIUXT010000008.1, forward strand.
ACGAGATCGCGACCGAGGCGTGGTCCCCGATCGCCAAGGGCAACGTGCTCAAGGACCCGGTGCTGGTGGCCGCCGCGGAACGGCTGGGCCGCACACCCGCCCAGGTCACACTCCGCTGGCACATCCAGCGCGGCGACATCGTCTTCCCGAAGTCGGTCACCCGCGCCCGCGTCGAGGAGAACTTCCGGCTCTTCGACTTCGAACTGCCCGAGGCCGACATGGCCGCCATCACCGCACTCGACCGCGGTGAGCGCACGGGCCCCGACCCGGACACCTTCAACTGAGCCCGAGCCTGAGCCCGGACCTGGACCGGGACCTAGACCTGGACCTGGACCCGAGTCGTCCGACGCCCGGTGGGCGTCAGCGGACGGGCGTCAGCGGCCGAGCGCCTTGGACAGCTCCGCCTTCGTCATCGACGAGCGGCCCTTGATGTTCCGCTGCCTGGCCTCGTTGTAGAGCTGCTCCTTCGTCGGGCCCTGCGCGCCGGAGTGCGAGCGCAGGCCGCCGCGGCGGCCCGACGACATGTCGTGGGTGGAACTGCGGCTCGCGGTGCGCGCCTCGCCGGAGCGTGCGCGCTCCTTGTTGACGGTGCGCGCCGCGATCTCCTTCGCCCGCTTCTCGGACCCGCCGCGGTCCTCGACGCTCTCCTTGATGTGCTCGTACTGGCGCTCGCGCTTGGCACTCGATCCCCTGGGCATGGCTCGCACCTCTCGGTCGTCGTCATCGCTGCGGCGGCGCCCGCGGGTCACGCGCGGCGCCCCTGTTCCCGCGCCTGCCCGGCACGTGCGGGCCTACACGGAAGCCCCCTTCGCGCTCCATGGTCACCGCCCGCGGGAGCGCCCGCACGGCGGTGCGGCCCGTCCGGGCGTCACCCGGCCGCCCTGCTGGACATGCGAGGGGTGCTCCGTACTGCGAGGTTCGTCCACGAGGGCGTCTTCGTGGACGCCCCGGGACGGAGCGCCGGGCATGACGCAACCGATGTGGGCGAGGCCCGAGGGGGCCGAGCCGGTGGAGTGGCTGCCGGAACTGGACATGCCGGACCCGGGCCGCCAGCGGCGGCTGACGGTGCTGCTGCGCTGGCTGCTGCTGATCCCGCAGTTCATCGTGGTGTTCGTGCTCGGCGTCGGCGCGTTCTTCACCGTCATCGTCGGCTGGTTCGCCGCGCTGTTCACCGGGCACCTGCCCGAGGGCGTGGCCCGCTACCTCGGCGCGTTCCTGGCGTACGAGACGCGTGTGCACGCCAGCGCGATGCTGCTGGTCGACCGGTATCCGCCGTTCGCGCTGCGGCCCGCCGAGCACTATCCGGTGCGGATCGAGCTGCGGCCGGGGCCGCTGAACCGGCTCGCGGTGTTCTTCCGCATCATCTTGATGATCCCGGCCGGCATCGTGCAGGGCCTGGTGACCTCCGGCTGGTACGCGCTCGCCTTCATCATCTGGCTGATCACGCTGGTGCTCGGCCGCATGCCCCGGCCGCTGTTCGAGGCGAGCGCCGCGACGCTGCGCTACAGCATGCGGTTCAGCGCCTACGTGCTCCTGCTGACCTCCGCCTACCCCAAGCGGCTCTTCGGCGACGGCGACGCGCCTGGGGCCGTACCGGGCGCGGTGCGGCCGGGCATGCCGGGCGCCGTGCCGGGCGACACCTACGGGGCGGTGCCCGGAGCCGTTCCCGGCGCCCTCGCCTCCGCCACCCGGCCGCTGCTGATGAGCACCGCGGCGAAGGTCCTCGTCGGGGTCTTCCTGGCGGTCGGTCTCGCGGGCCACATCGTCGGCGACACCGTGACCGACTGGAACGGGAACAACAACGACAACGCCGCGGCGACAGCACCCGCCGCCGCGGCCGTCGTCGTCACCCCACCGGGCCGCTGACGCGGCTCAGTCGAACGGGTCGAGCGTGATCGACGCCTCCTGCGGGTCGCCGTCGTGGACCAGCGACTCGTGGTTGCCGACGTCGTCGAAGGCGAAGGCGTACGCGCTCCCGTCGGCCATCTGCTCGTGGATCTCGCGGGCGTACTGGTTGGTGTCCGCGTCCTGGTAGAAGTCGGACGCGTCCGCGTCGGGCTGCTCGGAGTTGGTCAGCAGCGTCGTGCGGTTGTAACCGGCGCACAGCGTACGGGAGATGGGGCCGCGCACCTGGTCGTTCGGCGCGTCCAGCAGCTTGTAGCAGCCGAAGACGCTGTCGGAGTCCGGCTTCTGGAAGCTGGTGACGACCGCGCCCGAGGAGTCGGTGAAGTTCATGACGTCACCGGAGACCCGGCCGAAGTACTTGGTGTCCGGCTGGTCGCCGAAGGGCGTGACCGTCAGGGTCGAGGAACTGTACTTGTCCCAGACCCGGTTGATGTAGTCGTCCATCACCGAGGCGGGCAGCGCGCCGGACTCGATGCCGTGGCCGGGCGCGAGCGCGCGCAGGACGCTCCCGTCGGGCGCGGTCTCGACCAGGCCCGCCCAGCCGCCGGGCCGCGCCTTGAGGCCGTCGAAGAACCCGTTGTAGCCGCCGGGCTTGAGGCGTCCCGTGGTCTTCGTCGTCCCGTCCGCGGTCTTCACGCCGACCGCGTAGGGGGCGGAGAACATGTCGACCTGCGTGCTGTTGATCCACAGGCCCGAGTCGTTGAGCGTGTACTCGGTCCAGTTGAACAGGATGTCGTGGTTCGGGTCGTCCGGATTCTGCACGGCGGGCTGGACGAGGCCGCCGGTGGTCAGCTTGAAGACCAGCTTCTGGCCGTAGGAGAAGTACACCCGGCCGGAGAACTTGGGGAGCTTCAAGGTGAGCGACTGGCCGTCGGCGGGGCCCGCGATGGACGCGTCGGGCGCCTCGGTGGGGGGATTGCCGCCGGCCGGCCACGCGTGGAAGGCGCCGTCCGCGTCGGCCCAGCCCTGTTCTCCGGTGGCGAGGTTGGTACCGATGTCGTAGACGTAGACCTGGTCGCCGCGGCCGGAGTTGTTGGTGAAGGTGAGCGGAATGGTGTCCGGCACCGAGGCCGAGGCGGTCGACGCGAGCCCCGCGGCGGTCAGCCCGCCGCCGATCAGCGTGGCCGCGGCCAGCGGTACGAACAGTTTCCGTTTGGTGATGTACACGCTCTGTACTCCTCATCAGTTGGGGCACCGCGGAGGACAGACGTCGCCGGACATCGCGGAATCCGTTCCTCCGCAGCGGTTCTGAGAGCGCTCTCACCCTGATGGGGAATGGTGTGCATGTCAATGACGCGACAGTGGACTTCCGCTGCTGACGGTAATCACCGCTGATCCGGGGCGGGTTGGGGAGGCCGGAGGCCGCGGAATTCGCCGGAGCCGCGGATCACGAGACGGGTCAGCAGCACCACGGAGCGGGGTGCGGAGCGGTCGCCGCCGATCCGGGCGAAGAGCAGATTGGCCGCCGTGCCGCCGATGGCCACCGGGTCCTGGCTGACCACGGTCAGCGGCGGGCTGAGCCGTTCGGCGAGCGGCAGGTCGTCGAAGCCGACGATGGCCACCGGGGCCGGGTGGTCGAGGCCGTCGAGCACGCCCATGGTGATCAGGTCGTTGCTGGCGAACAGCGCGGTCGGCGGGTCCGGCAGGGCGCGCAGCCCGGCGAGCGCGCCGCGCGCCTCGCGGTGGGAGCGCAGTTCGTGCCGGACGAGGTCGGGGTCCTCGGGTATGCCGTGCGCGGCCAGCGCGTCGAGGTAGCCGAGGTGGCGCTCCCGCTGGGTCCAGATGCCGTAGCGGTCGCCCAGGTAGGCGATACGGGTGTGGCCGTGGCCGAGCAGGTGGCTGACCGCGCGTTCGGCGCCCGCGCGGTTGTCGACGGTGACGGTGTCCACGGCGAGGCCCTTGGCGGGCCGGTCCACGCAGACCACCTGGGTGCCGCCCTCCATGGGCTGCTTGAGGAAACCGTGGCCGCCGCTGGTCGGCACGATGATCAGGCCGTCCACCTGACGGGCGGTGAAGGCGGCGATGACCTCGCGTTCGCGCCGCGGTTCGTCGTTGGTGCTGCCGACGAGCACGACGTAGCCGCGGCGGTGCGCCTCGTCCTCGACCGAGCGGGCCATCAGCGCGTAGAAGGGGTTGGCGAGGTCGTCGACGACGAGCGCGATGGTGGAGGTGCCGAGGTTCTTCTGGCGCAGATTGCGCGCGTTGTCGTTGCGCTGGTAACCGAGCTTCCTGACCGCCCACTCGACCCTGGCGGCGGTGTCCGGCGAGACGCCCGGCTCGCCCGAGACGACGCGGGAGACCGTCATGGGGCTCACCCCCGCGGTCCGGGCCACGTCCTTCATCGTCGGGCGCTTCACGGGCCTCCTCCTCGGCGTGCTTCGGGCCGACCGCCGTACGGGCTGGTGTCGATGATGTCAGGCCACGGCGCGGACAACCATCGTCCGTGGTGGAGTGCTTGGTAACGTTCACAAAATGTCAGGCCCTCGCGCGTTCGACCCGACGCATCGTCACGCCGCTTTCGCGTGGACCTCGTCGGCGGCTCCGCACGGGCCTCGTACGGCCGGAAACACCCGATGTCCCGGCCTGGTCCGCACCCTTGACATCCAGTCAGGTACACCTCAACAATTCGGTTCTGCTTGGTAACGTTCACATGCACTTCGCGCAGCCCCCCGTGCCCCGAGGCGGCCCGCAAGGACGACGGCGCGCCGCCTCCGCGAGAAGGTGGTCTCCTCCGTGCCCCCCACTCCGTTCCGCATCAGAACCGTCGGCGCCGCGAGCGCCCTGTTACTGGCCGCCTTCGGCGTCGGCGGCCTGGCCGCGGCCCCCGCGCACGCCGCGACGCTGCCGCTGACGCAGTACGCCGACCCGTTCGTCGGCACCGACGACAGCTCGGCCCCCAACCCCGTGCCGGGCGGCGCGGGCGGCAGCACGTATCCGGGCGCGGTGGTGCCATTCGGCGGTGTGCAGTTCAGCCCCGACACCCCGACGGCCTCGCCCTCCGGCTACCGCTACTCCGACACCTCGATCGAGGACTTCAGCCTCACGCACTTCGACGGCGCGGGCTGCCCGAACAACGAGGACCTGCCGCTGATGCCGGTCACCGGCGCGGTCAGCACCTCACCGGGCACCAACTGGACGAGTTACGCGTCCGGTTACACCAAGGCGAACGAGTCGGCCGCTCCCGGCTACTACAAGAACCGGCTGGACAAGTACGCGACCAATGTCGAGCTGACGGCCACCACCCGTACCGGCATGGGGAAGCTGACCTACCCCTCGTCCACGTCGTCCCGGCTGCTGATCAACACCAGCCGCAGCGCGACGGGAAACCGCAGCGGCACGGTGAACGTCAACGGTTCCGAAGTGACCGGCAGCGTCACCGCGGGCGGCTTCTGCGGCTCCACGAAGACCTTCCAGATCTACTTCGACATCCGCTTCGACCGCGCCCCGACCGGGCACGGCACCTGGTCGGGCGGCACGGTCACCGACGGCTCGTCCAGCGCGAGCGGCACCAACACCGGCGCGTACGTCACCTTCGACACGACCGGCAACGCGGCCGTGCAGTTCAAGGTCGGGCTGAGCTACGTGAGCGTGGCGAACGCGCAGGCCAACGTGGTGGCGGAGAACAACGGCTGGGACTTCGGCGCGGTGCGCACGGCCGCCGACACCTCGTGGAACCAGATCCTCAACCGGGCGCAGGTCACCGGCGGCGCGACCGCCGACCTCAAGAAGTTCTACACCTCGCTCTACCACGTCTTCCAGAGCCCCAACGTCTCCAGTGACGTCAACGGCGACTACCGGGGCTTCGACGGCGCGGTGCACAATTCGACCCGGCCGGTCTACCAGAACTACTCGGGCTGGGACATCTACCGGTCCTGGGCGGCGCTGGTCGCGCTGATCGCGCCGACCGAGGCGAGCGACATCGCCAAGTCGATGGTCCTGGACGGGCAGCAGGGCGGTCTGCTGCCGAAGTGGTCGCAGCAGACCAACGAGGACTTCGTGATGACGGGCGATCCGGGTCCGATCATCGTGAGCAGTCTCTACGCCTTCGGGGCCAGGGACTTCGACACCGCGAGCGCGCTGTCGCTGATGGAGAAGGCGTCCAACGGCGGCACGATGCAGGGCTCGCCGATCCGCGGCAATCAGGGCACGTACACCAACCTGCACTATCTGCCCGGCGCGCCCTCGGACTCCCTCGAGTACTCCGCGTCGGACTTCGCGGTCGCGCAGTTCGCCAAGGCACTGGGGAACACGTCCAGTTACTCCACGCACATGACGCGCGCGCAGTGGTGGCGCAACACGTACAGCACCGAGTCCGGCTACACGCAGCCGCGCAACTCCGACGGGAGCTGGGCGTGGCCGCTGAATCCGGCCAGCCAGAACAACTTCACCGAGGGCAACGCGTCGCAGTACACCTGGATGGTGCCGTACGACTTCTCCGACCTGATCAACGACATGGGCGGCCGGCAGACGGCGGTGCAGCGCCTCGACCACCACTTCACGCAGGTCAACGCGGGCCAGAGCCTGCCGTACTACTACATCGGCAACGAGCCGGAGCACGGTGTGCCGTGGGCGTACAACTACGCGCGGGACCCCGCGGGCGCCTCGGACGCGGTGCGCAAGGTGATGACCGAGTCGTACACCACCGGTCCCGGCGGCCTGCCGGGCAACGACGACCTGGGCGCGACCTCGGCCTGGTACGTGTGGGCCGCGCTCGGGGTGTACCCGGCGACGCCCGGCGCGGACACACTGGCGATCCACGGCCCGCAGTTCCCGTCCGTGCTGCTCCAGCGGCCCGGCGGCAACATCACCATCAACTCCTCGGGCAGCGGCGGCTATGTGCAGGGCGTCAGCGTCAACGGGACGGCCACCAGCCACAATTACCTGCGCTACCCGGACGTGGCGGGCGGCGGGACGCTGAACTTCACCATGGGCGGTACGCCGAGCGCGAGTTGGGGAACGGGCGCGGGCGACGTCCCGCCGTCCTTCACCGACGGAGCGACCCCGGTGCCGGCCGCGCCCGAACTGGGCACGGACCTGGCCAAGGGCAAGCCGGTGACGGCCTCGGCGCCGTGCGCGACCGCGGAGTCCGGCGACAAGGCCGTGGACGGCACGCTGAAGGACAACAGCAAGTGGTGCTCCACGGTGGCCAATCCGTCCCTCCAGGTGGACCTCGGCTCGGTGCAGACCGTGTCGTCGTTCGTGCTCAAGCACGCCGGGCTCGGCGGGGAGAACACCGGCTGGAACACGGCCGCGTTCACCATCCAGACCAGTACCGACGGCGCCAACTGGACCACCGCGGCCACCGTCACGGGCTCGCGCTCCAGCCGTACCTACCACCCGGTCTCGGCGCGCCAGGCCCGCTATGTGAAGGTCGCCATCTCCTCGCCGGTCAACGACGCGGCCGGCTCGACCGTGGCCGCCCGGCTCTACGAACTGGAGGTGTACGGCGGCGGCCAGGCCGATCTCGCGCTCGGCCGCACCGCGACCGGCTCCGACGCGTGCGGCACCACCGAGACGCCCGACAAGGCGGTCAACGGCAGTTACACCGGCGGCAACAGCGACAAGTGGTGCTCGAAGGTGTCGGGCACCAAGACCCTCCAGGTCGACCTCGGCGCCTCGCACGCGCTGTCCTCGCTGACCGTCCGGCACGCCGGGGCGGGCGGTGAGGACCCGAGCTGGAACACCAAGGACTTCGACCTCGCCGTCTCCGCCGACGGCAGCACCTGGACCACCGTCGCCCAGGTCCGCGGCAACACCGCTGACTCCACGACCAACGCGGTGAGCGCTACGGCCCGTTATGTGCGGCTCAGCGTGATCACGCCGACCCAGAACACCGATCCGGCGGCGCGGATCTACGAGTTGGAGGTGTACGGCAGCTAGGCGGCGCTCCCCCGGCCGCACGGGAACGGCGGCCACCCCTCGGTGCGAGGGGTGGCCGCCGTTCCGCGGACGGGCGGTGCGTGTCAGAGCACCAACTGGGCCTTGCCCAGCGCGATCACCCCCGCCGCGGAGACCGTGTACAGCTCGCGGTCGCGGTCCGGGTTGACGCCGATGGTGGCGCCCGGCGGCACGTCGACGTTCTTGTCGAGCACCGCGCCCCTGACGATGGCGCCGCGCCCGACCCGTACGTTGTCGTGCAGTACCGAGCCCTGGACGACGGCGCCGGTGTCCACGACCACGCCGGGCGACAGCACCGAGCGGGTGACCTGCCCGCGGATCTCACAGCCGGGGCTCACCACCGACTCGCCCACGATGCCGCCCGCGGCGATCTTGGCGGGCGGGAGCTGCCCAGAGTGGGTGTAGATGGGCCAGCGCCGGTTGTGCAGGCTGAAGGCGGGCTGGTCGGAGATCAGGTCCATGTGCGCGTCGTAGTACGCGTCCAGCGTGCCGACGTCGCGCCAGTAGCCGTGGTCGCGGGCGGTCTCGCCCGGCACGTGGTTGTTGTCGAAGTCGTAGACCTGGGCGACGCCCTGGTCGGTGAGCCGGGGCAGGATGCTGCCGCCCATGTCGTGCACGGACTGCGGGTCCTCCGCGTCCTCGTGCAGGGCGTCGATCAGGGTCTTCGTACTGAACAGGTAGTTGCCCATCGAGGCGAAGACATGCTGGGGGTCGCCGGGCAGCCCCGGCGGGTCGAGGGGTTTCTCCAGGAAGCGTTCCACTTGTATGCCGTCGGCGGCGGGCGAGATCACGCCGAAGCCCGCCGCGTCGGCTCTGGGCACCTTGATTCCCGCGACGGTGACGCCCGCGCCGTGCTCGATGTGCTGCGCCAGCATCTGCCGGGGGTCCATCCGGTACACATGGTCGGCGCCGAACACCGCGATGTAGTCCGGCTGTTCGTCGTGCACGAGATTGAGGGACTGAAGGATCGCGTCCGCGCTGCCGAGGTACCAGCGCGGGCCGAGCCGCTGCTGTGCCGGTACCGGGGTCACGTAGTTGCCCAGCAGGCTGGACATCCGCCAGGTGGTGGTCACATGGCGGTCGAGCGAGTGGGACTTGTACTGCGTCAGCACGCAGATCCGCAGGATGTCCGCGTTCACCAGGTTCGACAGGACGAAATCGACCAGGCGGTACGTGCCGCCGAAGGTCACCGCTGGTTTGGCCCGGTCGGCGGTCAGCGGCATCAGCCGCTTTCCCGCGCCACCGGCCAGCACTATGCCCAGTACCGAAGGTCCTCCACGCATCGAGACCCCCCCTTGTCGTCTCTGCCGCTCATATCTGCTCCTCGTGCCGTTCTCGTGCCTGATCCCGGTCCCGTGTTCCGGCGTTCACCGGCTCACTCCGCCTACCGGCCCTGCGCCAGCACCGACGCGTACAGCTCCGCCGTACGCCGTGCCACGGTGTCCCAGCCGAATTCGCGCACCGCGCGGTCCCGGCCCGCCGCCCCCATCCGCTCCGCCTCGGCGCGGTCGCCGATCACCCGGTTGAGCGCCCGCGCGAGTCCCGCCTCGAACGCGGCGGGGTCCTCCTCGCTATAGGGCACGAGCAGCCCGGTGACGCCGTCCTCGACGACCTCGGGGATGCCGCCGACCGCGGAGGCGACCACGGGTGTGCCGCAGCCCATCGCCTCCAGATTCACGATGCCCAGCGGCTCGTACACCGAAGGACACGCGAACACCGCCGCGTGGGTGAGGAGTTGGACCACGGCGGGGCGTGGCAGCATCGCCGGGATCCAGTGCACGCCGTCGCGTACCGCGTTCAGCTCGTCGAAGAGCGCGCGGAATTCGCGGTCGAGCGCGGGGGTGTCCGGCGCTCCCGCGCACAGCACGAGCTGCGCGGACGGGTCGAGTTCGCGGGCGGCCCGCAGGAGATGGGGCACGCCCTTCTGCCGGGTGATCCGGCCGACGAAGAGCACGTAGGGGCGCTGCGGATCGATGCCGATCCGGCTGAGCACGTCGGTGCGCGGGTCGGGGCGGTAGGTGGCGGTGTCGATCCCGTTGCGGATGACGTGCACCCGGTCGGGGTCGAGCGCCGGATAGCAGCCCAGGATGTCGCCGCGCATGCCGTCGGAGACCGCGACCACCGCGTCGGCCGACTCCATCGCCGTGCGCTCGGCCCAGCTCGACAGGGCGTAGCCGCCGCCGAGCTGCTCCGCCTTCCAGGGCCGCAGCGGCTCCAGCGAGTGGGCGGTGAGCACGTGCGGTATGCCGTAGAGCAGCTTGCTCAGATGGCCCGCGAGGTTGGCGTACCAGGTGTGCGAGTGGACGAGGTCGCGGCCCTGAAGACCGGCGGCCATGGCCAGGTCGACGGAGAAGGTGCGCAGCGCGTCGTTGGCGCCGTCGAGCGTGGACGGGGCGTGGTGCCGGGTCACCCCGGTGTCGGGGCTGTCCGCCCCGTCGCCCCAGCAGTGCACGGCGACATCCACCAATGAGCGCAGTTCACGGGCCAGGAACTCCACGTGGACCCCGGCTCCGCCGTATACATCCGGCGGATATTCCCGGGTCAACAGACCCACCTTCACCGAGACCTCCTGCCGTCGACAACCGTGTGCCCCTGTTGCCTTCCCCGGTTGGACGCGGCCTACCGCGCGGGAGCGTGACGTAATTCCGCCGTCCGCGCGGTCCGACGGCAGGTCGCACCCGCCGCGCGCGGTCCTAGCGGCGGCTGAGCGCGATCACCGGGATGACCCGGCTGGTCTTCTTCTGGTAGTCGGCGAAGCCGGGGAAGCGGGACGCCTGCTCGGCGTACTTCTCGTCGCGCTCGGCGCCCTTGAGCTCCTCGGCGTGCACGGGGATGGTCTCGTCGCCGATCTCGATGTCGATGTCGGGGTGCGCGAGGAGGTTGAGGTACCAGGCGGGGTGGGTGTCGGCGCCGCCCTTCGAGGCGAAGACCAGATAGCGGTCCCCGTCGGCCATGTACATCAGCGGGTTGACGCGCTCGATGCCGGTACGGGCGCCGCGGGTGTGCAGCAGCACCATCGGCGCGCCCTCGAAGGGGCCGCCGACCTTCCCGTGGTTGGCCCGGAACTCGGCCGTGATCCGGGCATTGAAGTCGTCGCCGTCGCTCATTCACCGCTCCTGACAGATGTGGTCAATACGGGTCCCACCGGTCACCTTAGCCAAGCGGCCGGCCCGTTCTCCGTATCCGCGAACGCGAGCCCCTGGCCCGGCATTCCCCCGAACGGGCGTGCGTCGCGCGGGCCTCGGACGGCGGTGCGGCCGTTCTGCGGGAAATCGTCCGGATCGCACTGGACCACGCGTCACACCGGTCACCCGCACCGCGTACGACGCAGGGGCACGCGCAGGCGGGCGTGCGCGGAACAGGTGCATCGTTTTCCCGCCAGATCCGGCGAGCCGCCCGGCCGACGTGCGCCGGGGCCGGCCGGGCCGCCCGCGTGCCGGGGGCGCAAGCACACGGCCCACCGGGCGATGGCCAATACAGCGGATCTGCCCAGGTGACGCGGAAAGTGGAATGACGCTTTACGGACGGCTGTCCGGAGCCGGACAGGGCACACGGAGGAGAGACCGCGCGTGATGACCAACAGCCGCTCCGCCGCACCCGTTCCGCTGCGCAGCGGGGCACGGTTGGCGCTGGCACTGGCGAGGGAAGAGATGATGCAGGACTACCACCGGTGGGAGACCGATCCGGCGACCGTCGTCGGATTCGGGGCCCGCTGGCCGGTGTCCTGGGAAGTCTTCCAGGCTCGTTTCCACAGTGGCCATACCTCCACCCACTACCAACTCTTCGAAGTGATCACCACGGACAGTGGCATTCCGGTCGGGACCACCGCGCTGAGCGTCGACCAGTCGGCCAACAGCGCCGAGTACACCCTTGTCATCGCCCCGGAGCACCGCGGCCTGGGCTACGCCGCCGAGGCCACCGCACTCACCCTCGACTGGGCTTTCACCATCGCGTCGCTGAGCGCGGTGTGGCTGGAGGTACTCGCTCCGCACACCGCCGCGGTGCACGCCTACCTCAAGGCCGGTTTCCGTGACGCCGGGCGGCTGCGCAGCGCCGCGCTGTGGCAGGGCAGGCGCGTCGACAAACTCCTGCTGGACTGCGTCCCCGGCGACCTGCCGGGGACCGAGCCGGACGAGAGGAGGTGATCCACGATGTCATGCTCCGACGTGAACTGCCGTAAAGGCGGGTGCACCACCGACCCCGACCGCACCGGGCGCGAAGGCGGTCAGAAGCGCGGGTGAGCGGCCATCGGCCGGGCGCCGCGGTGCGTGACGTACCGCGGCGCCACCGTATATACGGAAGTCTCCGTGCGTTCCCGGAGATGTCCCGCCGATGCCACCGGAGATGTCCCCACCGTTGTCCCCGGAGATGCCCCCGCCGCGCTATCCGGCGGCCAGGGTCGCCACGGACACCTCCCACAGCCGCCGCGCCGCCTCCGGGTCGAGGGCGTAGGCCGCGACGCCGTCGGGGGCGCCGGGCCGGTTCTCCGCCGCCTCGTCGCAGTCCTCGAAGTACCGGCCGCCGACGCCGTCGAGCAGCGGAGAGGCCGCGACCAGCACCGAGGTCGCCGCGCCCTGCTCCGGGGTCTTCCACCGGGGGAGGTCGGGGCCGCGCTCGGCGCGCAGCCGGTTCAGCTCCTCGTCGGACACATAGCGCTGGAGCTTGGTCCTGATCCCGCCCGGCATCAGCGCGTTGACGGTGATGCCGTCGCTCGCCCAGCGCTTGGTGGCCTCGACGGCGAACAGCACGTTGGCGGTCTTGGACTGGCCGTACGCGGACCAGGGCTCGTACGGCCGCTCGCGGAAGTGGATGTCGTCGAAGACGACGGGCGAGCGCAGATGGGCGCTGGAGCTGACCGCGACCACGCGGGCGCCGCCCGCCGCGGCGAGCGCCGGGCGCAGGCCGGTGGCCAGGGCGAAGTGGCCCAGGTGGTTGGTGGCGAACTGCATCTCCCAGCCCTGCGGGGTGCGCATCTCGGGCGAGGCCATGATTCCGGCGTTGTTGACCAGCATGTGCAGCGGGCCCTGCCAGTCCGCGACGAAGGCGGCGACGGACGCCTGGTCGGCCAGGTCGAGCGGAGCGACCCGCACCTGCTCGTTCCCGGTGGTCCTCGTGATGTCCTCGGCGGTCCGCCGGCCTGCCTCCGCGTCCCGTACGGCCAGCGTCACCTCGGCCCCGGCGGCGGCCAGGGCGCGGGCGGTCTCGACACCGATGCCGGACGCGCCACCGGTCACGACGGCGCGGCGGCCGGTCAGATCGATGCCCGCCAGCACGTCGGCGGCGGTGGACTCCCTGGTGAAGGGGGTGGTGATGAGGGGGTTTGACGTCATGATCCGTGCGTCTCCTCGGTAGCGCGGAGGGCATGGCACTGCCGGTACGATAAAAACCGGAGGAACCTCCGCTCAGATCCACCGTAAGCGGAGGAACCTCCGCTTGCAAATTCGCCGGGCCGCCGTGCCCCGACGATCCGCGTCCCACCGAGGAGAGACACCGTGCCGGGCACCTCACCCCGCCCCCTGCGCGCCGACGCGCAGCGCAATCGCGACCGGCTGCTGGCCGCCGCCGTGCGCGCGTTCGCCCACGACGGCCCCGAGGTGACGCTCGAGGCCATCGCCAAGGACGCGGGGGTCGGCATCGGCACGCTCTACCGGAACTTCCCGACCCGAGAGGCGCTGGTCGAGGCCGCGTACCGCAACGAGCTGACCCGGCTGTGCGACGCCGCGCCCCGGCTGCTCACCGCCGCTCCCCCCGACGTGGCGGCGCGCGCCTGGATGGACCACTTCATCGACTACATGACGACCAAGCGCGGCATGGCCGACGCACTGCGCGCCGTGATCGCGTCCGGCGGCGACCCCTTCGCGCACAGCCGTGAGGCGCTGCTCGGCGCGGTCGGCACCCTGCTGCGGGCGGGCGCGGAGGCCGGGACGCTGCGGGCGGACGCCGACCCCGAAGACGTGCTCGTCGGGCTCGGCGGGGTGGCGCTGTCGGCGGCCGGTCCGGAGCGCAGGGCGCAGGCGGGACGCCTGCTGGACCTGCTCATGGACGGATTGCGCTACCGTGCGGGGCAGTAGTCGCGGCGCGCGGCCGGAGACGGGACGCGCGACGGGACCCGGCAGAACACGGACAAGGACGCGAAACAGGCCGCCGCTCGGACCCGTTCGGGGCCCGGAAAAATTGCTCGAAAAAAAAGTTGGCATAGGACGTTCGACAGCGGGCAAGCGGCTTGTGGACAGTCTTACCGAGGCGAGGCGATGACGTGACCACACAGGTTCAGCAGTCGGACAGCGCGTACGAAACGGCGACGCTTGAGGCATCACCGCGATCCGAGGGCGGCTTGATTGGTGAACTTCCGCGGATCGACGACGCCACGGCGGTAGCCCCCAAGGACGCGCGGGCGCTGTCGAAGCTCTTCTTCGACCGGCTCCAGGCCGTCGAGGAGGGCACTCGTGAATACCAGTACGCCCGCAACACGCTGATCGAGATGAACCTCTCGTTGGTGCACTTCGCCGCCGGGCGCTACCGCAACCGGCCGGCCACCGACATGGAGGAGATCGTCCAGGTCGGCACGATCGGCCTGATCAAGGCCATCGACCGGTTCGACCTGTCGCGGGAGAACGAGTTCACCACCTTCGCCATCCCATACATCGTCGGCGAGATGAAGCGGTTCTTCCGCGACACCTCCTGGGCCGTGCACGTGCCGCGCCGCCTCCAGGAGCTGCGCGTCGAGCTGAGCAAGGCCAAGGAAGCGCTCGCGCTGGTGCTGGACCGCGACCCGACGGTGGCCGAGCTGGCCGCGCACCTCGACCTGACCGAGGAAGAGGTCATCGAGGGCCTGGTCGCCGCCAACGGCTACACCGCGGGCTCGCTGGACACGCCGTACAACGACGGTGAGAGCGGCGGTGACGGCGAGGGCCGCACGCTGGCCGACACCTTCGGCGAGTGCGACTACGCGATGGACCTCATCGAGAACTTCCAGAGCCTGGCCCCGCTGATCGCCAAGCTCCCCGAGCGCGACCGGCAGATCCTCCAGATGCGCTTCGGCGAGGAGATGACGCAGGCGCAGATCGGCGAGGAGCTGGGCTACTCGCAAATGCACGTGTCGCGGCTGCTGAGCCGCACCATCGCCGGCCTGCGCGCGGGCCTGATGACGCAGAAGTAGGCAGCCGGAAGCAGGCAGCGAACACGACGAACGGCTGAGGGGCCTCCCGGACCGGGAGGCCCCTCAGCCGTTCACGCCTGCCCGTACCGCTCCCCCGTCGATTGCGCGACACGTGAAGTGTGTGACGGACAGTGAACGGGGAATGCGAGGGGTAGTTGACGATTGCGGGATGAGGGATCCGGATGACGGATGACGAAGGGGTGCGGTCCATGACCATTGCCAGTGACAGCCAGTCGGTGTCGGACGAACTGCGCGACCGGGCGGGCGCGTTCGTGAACAGCCATGTCGACATGTGGGTGACGGTGGAGGACGACGGGGTGCTGATCCTCGCCGGTGGCGACGCCGCCGAGCTCTTCCAGGCCGCCACGGACTGGCTGCGCGAGGGGCCCGCCTACACGGTCGCCTCGGTCGGCTGGGCGCGCCAGGAGACGGAGCCCGCTTACGCGTTGCGACTGGTCCTTCGGCAGCCGGTGGGCGGCGAGGCCGTGTGACCGTGCCCGTCCGCGGCCCCGTGGCCGGAAGGCCGGGGGTCGCGGACGGGCCCGTGTGCGTGGCGGAGGCGTTCGGGACTACGAGACGTCCGCGCGGTCGACGGCGATGTTGTTCCCGGTGCTGTGCGCGTTGCGCGCGCCGGTGTTGGTGATGGTCAGGGTGTGGCTGCCGGACGGGAGCGCGGGG
Source organism: Streptomyces sp. NPDC087422 (assembly GCF_044744145.1). Lineage (NCBI taxonomy): Bacteria > Bacillati > Actinomycetota > Actinomycetes > Kitasatosporales > Streptomycetaceae > Streptomyces > Streptomyces sp. NPDC087422. The sequence goes on from NZ_JBIUXT010000008.1 coordinate 220,636, forward strand.
CTGGTCCACACGGTGCCCGAGGCGTTGCGGGCAACCGCGTAGTTGTCGACGGTGACGGGTGAACCGCCGTCGACCGAGAGCGACATGATGCCCTGGTCGGTGTCGCGGACGGCGTGCAGGGCGACGGCGCTCCCGTGGAAGTGGAAGGTCGCCGAGGCGCCCGCGGTGAACGTCCAGTTGGCGGTCTGCTGGTACATGTCGGTGATGCCGTTGGCGACGCCCCAGTTGGCGCCGTACTGGAAGTAGTTGGCGTCGCCGGAGTTGGTGGCGGTGCCGTCCACGACGGTCGTCACCGGGTCGACGGGTCCGGTGGAGCCGTTGCCCGCGGTCAGGGTGACCGTGTAGGCGTCGGTGCCGCTGGTGAGGGTGACGGGGACGCGCAGGGTGTTGCCGTCGGGGGTGAGGTCGGAGTCCAGGACGGTGGCGGGCGCGCCGAGCGGGGACTGGTCGGGGATGCGCTGGATCTTGGCGTGCACCTTGCCGTTGCCGCCGCGCAGCCAGGAGGCGGCGGACAGATTCTGGAAGGTGACCGTGGTGGTGCCGCCCTGGCCCGAGTTGTTGCCGATCAGCGCGAGGACCTGGTGGGCGGTGGTGTCCGCGCCCGCGGCGACGGCGATACCGCCGCTGCCCGTGGTGCCCAGCAGGTGGCCGCCGATCCGCGCGTATGCCTGGTAGACCCACCACTGGCCGGTCGGCTGGCCGCCGACGAGCAGGGAGTCGAGCGTCCCGGCCCCGCAGCAGTCGGTCCAGATCGCGTGCGCGGCGGACGCGACGCCCGAGGCGGAGAGCCGGTCGAGGAACCAGGCGGTGTACGCGGCGTTCTGCTGCTGTGAGAACAGGTACTCGTTGATGGTCAGCGGGAGCGGGGCGATGCCGTGCGCGGACAGCAGGGCGCGGGCGTCGGCGGCGTCGGCCGCGGGGTCGTTGCCGAAATGCCAGTTGACGACGGTCGGCAGGGTGTTGTCGGCCTTGGTACGGCCGAGGAAGTCGTCGAGCCAGCCGTGGTTGTAGCCGCTGTAGGAGGGGCCGACGATCTGCGCGGAGGGCACCAGGCGGCGGATCTCGCGCACCGCCGTGTCCCACATCTGGTAGTACTGCGCGCTGTTGACACCGCGCTGCCAGAAGCCGGTGCCGTCCGGCTCGTTCCAGATGTCGTAGCTGACGGGCACCCCGGACGCCTGGACGTCGGCGACGAGCCGGTCGATGAAGGCCGCCCAGTTGGAGCAGTCGCCGTTGTCGCAGGGGTAGACGGTGTTCGACGGCTGGGTGGTGTCGGCGCCCCAGACGTCGGAGACCAGCAGGTGGTAGGTGGCGCGGTAGGGCGCGGCGGTGACGCGGCGGGCCTGGGACAGAGCGGAGTCGACGCGTATCCGGTAGCCGGAGCCCGCGGTGTAGCCGTCGCCCAGCCAGCCGCCGCCCGCGATCCGGGCGCCGCCGCCGCGGAAGAGGGTGGGCTTGAGCGGTTGGAGCAGGCTGTCGGCGGGCCCCGAGCCGTCCTGGCTGAGGCCGTAGAGGAAGCCGGAGCCGGCCTGGTTGGGCACCGCGCCCTGGTTGCCGAGGTCGACGGAGACGGTGGTGTCGGCCGCGGCGGCCGGGGACGGGCCGAGGGTGGCGCAGGCCAGGACGGCGGCGCCCAGCGCCGCCGCCGCCAGTGCGGTGGCGCGCCACCGGGGTCGTGCCGTGGACGGGTTCATCTGTCCTCCTTGACAGGTGGGGTGGGGGGTACGTCAGCAGGTGGGCCGAGCGGTTCGGCGCGGTCGCGCACGAACAGCGGTACGGCGTCGAGCGGGGCGGGGACGGTGACCCACCGGCCGCCCGCGTACCGCGTCGGTGTCGGCGTTGTGGGGTGGTCCGGGGCCCCGGCGCCTTCGAGGTGCGTCCAGTCGGCGCCCGCGGGGAGGTAGACGCGGCGCTCACGGGCGCCGGGGCGTGTGACCGGGGCCACCAACAGGTCGTGTCCGCACAGGAATTGGTCGTCCACCGACCAGGCGGTGGCGTCGTCGGGGAATGCGAGCAGCAGCGGGCGGAGCAGCGGCAGCCCGTCCTCGCGGCCCGCGTCCAACTGGGCGTGCAGGTAGGGGCGCAGCCGCTCGCGCAGGGCCAGCGCGCCGGTCATCGCGCGCTCGGCGACCGCGCCGTAGGACCAGATCTCGTTGGGCCCGCCGCCGGTGCCGATCGGGCCGTGGAAGACGCGCGGCTCGCGGTGGCCGTGCAGCCGCAGCAGCGGGCAGAACACGGCGAATTGGAACCAGCGGACCATCAGCTCGCGGTAGTCCTCGTCGTCCGGGTCGCCGCCGTGGAAGCCGCCGATGTCGGTGGTCCACCACGGGATGCCGCTCATGGCGACGTTGAGCCCGGCCCTGATGGAGTCGGCGAGCGCGTCGAAGGTCGCGGGGATGTCGCCGGACCAGAGCGCGACGCCGTACCGCTGCGAGCCCGCCCACGCGGATCTGACCAGCGACAGGATCTCCGTCTCGCCCTGCTCGGCGAGGTGTTCGTACACACCGCGGGCGTGTTCGCGCGGGTAGAGGTTGGCGACCTCGCTGCCGGAGCCCGCCGCGTAGCTGAGATTGTGCGGGTGTCCGGGGCGCATCTCCGGTTCGCAGGCGTCCAGCCAGAAGGCGCGGACGCCGAGCTTGTAGTAGTGCTCCTGGAGCCGGTCCCACAGGGCGGCGCGGGCGGCGGGGTCGGTGGCGTCGTAGAAGGCGACGCCGATGCCCTCGGCCGCGTCCTCGGTGTCCGGCCAGTCGCCGTGCGAGGTCACGCCGTTGTACGTGGCGACGAGCTGGCCCGCGTCCCGAAGCGCCGCGTAGCCGGTGGACAGCGGGCTGACCGACGGCCAGACGGAGACGGCCAACTCGACGCCGAGCGCGCGCAGTTCCTCGACCATGGCGCGCGGGTCCGGCCAGTCGCGGCGGTCGAAGTCCCAGTCGCCGAGATTGCGCCAGTGCAGGTAGTCGACGACGATCACCGACAGCGGCAGGCCGCGGCGGGCGTATTCGCGGGCGACGGCGAGGAGTTCGTCCTGGTCGCGGTAGCGGAGCTTGCTCTGCCACAGTCCGGAGGCCCAGCGCGGGAAGGCGGGGGCGTGTCCGGTGGCGGCGGCGTAGTGGCCGAGGACGTCGGCGGGGGTGCGGCCCGCGGTGAGCCAGTAGTCGAGCTGCTGGGCGCGGTCGGCGACCCAGCGGGTGCCGTTGGCGGCGAATTCCACCCGGCCGACCGCCGGGCTGTTCCACAGGAAGCCGTAGCCTCGGCTGGACACGGCGAAGGGGACGGTCACCTCGCCGTTGCGCTGCTGGAGTTCGAGGACCGTGCCCTTCTGGTCGAAGCGGCCGTGGCCGTGCTGGCCGAGGCCGTGGATCCGTTCGTCGTCGTACGCGGCGAAGCGCTGCTCGATCCGGTACTTGCCGCCGCCCGCCGACTCGAAGTGCCGCGCTCCCGGCCACCAGAAGTGCGGCGGCTCCTCGCGCAGCAACTCCGCTCCGGTGTCGGCGCGTACGGCCGTGAGCAGTCCGTCGGAGGCGGCGACGGTGATCCGCAGCAGGCCGTTGGTCAAGGTGGCGTGCGTGTCGTGGACGTCGATCACGCACGCGGAGGGTGCGGGCGCGGTCTCCAGCGCGCCGGGCAGGCCGTCGGTGACGCGGTGGACACCGGCCCGCACGCGGACGCTGTCGGGTCCCCACGGCTGGATCTCCAGCACGTGGTGGCCGTGACGCCACCGCAGGCGGTTCGGGGAGCGGGTGAACGCGGACGGCAAGGTCTCTCCTCGGTGGTCGGGGTCGCGGGCGGCGGGGTCGCAGGGGCCGGTCGTGGTCGCGGGGCCGGGCGGGGCTGTGGGGGTCAGTCCTTGACGGCGCCGCTGGTCACGCCCGCCGCCACGTAGCGCTGGGCGATGACGAGCAGCACCGCGGCCGGGAGCGAGGCGATGATCCCGGTGGCCATCACGCTGTTCCAGTCGCTGAGATGGGCGCCGATGAAGCGGTAGATGCCGACGGTGACGGGCGCCCGGTCGTCCTGGGTGGTGAGGGTGACGGCGAACAGGAAGTCGGCCCACGCGAAGAGGAAGGAGAACAGGCTCGCGGTGACCACGGCGTTCCTGCTGACCGGCAGGATCACCGACAGCAGGGTGCGCAGCCGTGACGCGCCGTCGAGTTCCGCCGCCTCGCTCAGTTCCGCGGGCACACCGCGCATGGCGGTGCTCAGGATGAGTGCCGCGAAGGGCACGCACAGTGTGGAGTCGGCAAGGATCAGCGCCAGCGGCGAATCCAGCAACTGGAGCTTGTTGGCCATCGTGTAGAACGAGTTGGCCATCACCACGCCGGGGATCATCTGCGCCACCAGGAAGGCGAAGGTGAGCATCCGGCCGCCGGGCGCCCGCAGCTGGGCCATACCGTACGCGGCGGGCACCGCGATCAGCAGCACCACCAGGACGGTCCCGGCCGACACCCCGAGGCTGACCAGGAGGTGGCCGCCCTGGCTGGACAGCGCCCTGCGGTAGCCCTGGAGCGTGCCGTGCAGCGGGAACCAGGTCGGGGAGCTCTTCACCAGATCGGTCGAGGGCAGCAGCGACGCGTTGAGCATCCAGTACAGCGGGAAGAGCATCACCGCGAGGATCAGCAGCGCGATCACGGTGTTCAGCGGGCGGGTGAACCGGCGCGCGCCGGTGGCGGGGGCGCTCACCGTCCCGCCTGCCGCTGCTCACGGGTGCTGCGCAGATAGACCGCGGCGAAGACCACCGCGACCACGATGAGCAGGTTGCCCACCGCCGCGCCCCGCCCGAACAGCAGTTGCTGGAAGGAGAGGTTGTACGCGTAGGTGGTCAGCGTCTGCGAGGACCCGGCGGGGCCGCCCTGGGTGAGGATCATGATCACGTCGAAGACCTTGATGGTGTAGATCAGCCCCAGCGTCAGCACCACGGCGGTGACCGGCCGCAGCAGCGGGAGCGTGATGTGCCGGAAGCGGCGCCAGGCGTTCGCGCCGTCCAGCGACGCGGCCTCGTACAGCTCCCCCGGAATGCTCTGGAGTCCGCCGTAGAGGATCACCATGTTGAAGGGGATGCCGACCCAGATGTTGACCAGCGTCACGGCGATCAGCGAGTCGTGGGTGCTGGCGAGCCACGGGATCGGATGGCCCGTCAGACCCAGGCTCAGCAGTGCGTGGTTGAGCACGCCCGAGTCGGTGTCGAGGATCCAGCGCCAGGCGGTGCCCGAGACCACCAGCGGGAGCAGCCAGGGGATCAGCAGCAGTGAGCGCAGCGGGCCGCCCAGCGGGAAGGACCGGTTGAAGAAGACCGCGAGGGCCAAGCCGATGGCGAACTGGAAGGCCAGCGAACCGGCCGTGAACAGCACGGTGTTGACGACGGTGCGGGAGAAGTGGCTGTCGTGGAGGACGGCCGTGTAGTTGTCCCAGCCGACGTACGGCGCGACGCCGGTGTAGAAGGAGGAGACGGTGTAGTTCTGGAAGCCCATCCGGACGTTGCCGGCCAGCGGGTACAGATAGAAGCCGAGGACGTAGAGCCAGGCGGGGGCGATGAAGGCGAAGGCCGCCCAGCGGCCGGTGCGGCGCCGGGGGCGGCGGCCGTGGCCGTCCTGCCGGGCGGCGACGGGCTTCGCCCGTGCCACCGGGGCGTTGCGGACAGTGGTGGACATCGGTCGGCCCCGCCTAGTTCCGCGCGGAGCGCTGCGCCTGGGCGAGCGCGGACTGCGGGCTGGTGCCGCCCGCGAGCGCGGCCTGGATCGCGTCGGCGAGCGCCTGGCTGACCTTGGGGTAGTCGGTGCCCAGTTCCGTGGTCCTGGCCCGCGCGGTGCCGACCTCCGCCACGAAGGCCGCCAACTGCGGCTGACTGGTCGCCAGTTGCGCGGCGGCCTGCTGGTTGCTGGGGATGTAGCCCGCGTCCTTGGACCACTTCAGGCTCTCCTCCTGGCCGAGCAGGCACTTCACCACGGAGACGGCCTTGGCCTCGCGCGCCGCGTTGCTGTGCCCGACCGTCCAGACCTCGCCGCCCAGCGGCACGACCGGCTTCGCGGAGGGATCAAGCACCGGTATGGGCACCACGCCGAAGTGCAGGTCCTTGGCCGCGTTGAGCGTGGGGAGCTGCCAGGGGCCGTTCACCATCATCGCCGCGTTCCCGGCGAGGAACTGGTCGTTGACGTCCGCCTGCGTCCAGGTGACCACCGATTTGGAGGCCGAGCCCGTACCGACCAGGTCCTTCCACAGCGTGAGCGCCTTGACGGCCTGCGGCGAGTCCAGTGCCTTCAGGCTGGCGCCCGCGGTCCAGAAGAAGGGCTCGAACTGGAAGCTGCCCTCCTCGGTGCCGACCGCGCTGAACGCGACGCCGTAGCGGGAGCCCTTGGTCAACTTCTGCGCCGCGGCGGTCAGTTCGTCCCAGGTCTTCGGCGGCGTGAGCCCCGCCCGGGTGAACAGGTCCTTGTTGTAGTAGAGCGCCAGGCCGTTGACGCCCGGCGCGATCCCGTACGTCTGGCCGTCGTACTGCCCCGCGGCGACGATCGACGGGTACAGGCCCTCGGTGGTCAGTCCGGCCTTCGACAGCGACACCAGGCCCCCGGTGGCGGCCAGTTGCTGGAGGTCGGGGTTGTCGATCAGCGCCAGGTCGGGGAGGGTGCGGGCCGATGCCTGCTGGAGCAGTTTCGGCATGAACTGGGCGCGCGGCACCTGCTGGTGCTTGATGTGCACGCCGGACTTGGCGGCGCACTCGTCGAGTATCCGCGGCAGTTGGGTGTTCTGCGGTGCCGCGTCGTAGTAGTCGATCTCCGTCAGCGTGTCGGAGCCGGAGCCCGAACTGCCGGAGCCGGTGCCGCAGGCGGCCAGCACGAGCACCCCGGCGGCGGCCAGCGCCGCCAGCGTGCCGGGTCGGGCGGCGGTGCGGGAGAGGCGGGGGAAGGGGAGGGAGCGGCTCATCGACGTGCCTTTCGAATTGATTCGACAGTGGCGCCGCGGGCACGGGACCGCCCACCGGTCCGCGCCGTGCGTGAGGGAGTGTGGGCAAGGAAACGCAGAGGATGGTGCGGTGTGACACCGGGTCGGTGCGGTGACACCGGGTCAGAGCGGTGACGCCCGGTCAGAGCGGAGGCGGTAAGCGCCGGTGGACGCGCCTCAGCGGGCTGGACCCGTACTGCCGCGCACCTTCAGCGTCGGGGCGAGCAGCGTGCTCGCGGGCAGCTCCTCGCCCTTGATCCGCCGGGCCAGGCTGCGTACGGCCGCCCTGGCCAGTTCCTCGGCGGGCAGCGACACCGAGGTCAGCGGCGGGGTGCACCGCTCGGCCTCGTCGTCGGGACAGATCGCGATGACGGAGATGTCGCGCGGGACCGCGCACCCCATACCGGCGAGCCGGTCCATCACCAGCGGCAGCACGCGCTCGTTGTAGACGATCAGCGCGGTCAGTTCGGGCTCGCGGGTCAGCAGGTCGTCCAGCGCGCGGACCACCCCGCCGGGAGCGGGCTCGCACGCGGCCCAGACCGCGGTCCTGCCCCCGCTCTCCAGCGCGGCCAGCACCGACTCGCGGGCGTGCACCGCGTAGGCCACGTCACGGCCGAACGCCTCGGGCGCCTGCCCGAGGTAGCCGACCCGGGTGTGGCCCGACTCGTGCAGATGCTCCGCGCAGGCCCGCGCGGCCAGCGCGAAGTCGAAGTCGACGCGCGGCAGTCCGTGCGGGTCGTCCGGCGTGCCGACCAGCACCGCTGGGCACTTCAACTCGGTGAGCAGCGGGATCCTGGGGTCCTGCCGCTGCACCTCCATCAGCATCACGCCGTCGACGAGCGCGCTGGCGACCGCGTCCCTGATGGCCGCCTCACCGTCGTCGTCGGTCAGCATCAGCACCTTGAGCCCGCTGTCCTGGGCCGCGGTGAGGGCGGCCCAGACGTACGGCATCTGCACCTGGTTGTGCGGGCCGTAGACCATCGGCAGGGCCATCGCGATCACACCGGTGCGGCGGGTGCGGATGGACCGCGCCCCGGCGTGCGGCCTGAACCCCAGCGTCTCGATGCTCAGTTCGACGCGCCTGATGGTCTCGGGCGAGATGGTCCGGTTGCCGCTCAGGACGTACGACACCGTGCTGCGCGAAACGCCCGCGTGCCGCGCCACATCCGCGATCGTCACCGTCATGACCGACTCCGAGTCCCTCGACTGTCGAACTGATTCGATTCGTTCGATTGGCGGTGAACGTAGCACCGGCTCCGGGCCCCGGACAAGACAGTGGACGCGACCGGAATCCGGCCGCGTCCACTCGATTCGCCCCGCGGGGCCCGCCGCTAGGCGGAGGCGGACGCCGGTTCGGCGGACGACAGCGGGGTGGCGATGTCCTCGAGCGAGCGGCCCTCGGCCTTGACCGCGAGCACCGCCGCGACCAGGCCCGCCGCGCACATCAGGGACGCGCCGATCACGAAGGCCAGCACAGTGTCGTCCACGACACCGGACTTGGTGAGGTCGGCGAAGACCAGCGGACCGCTGATGCCGCCGGCGGCCGTACCGATCGCGTAGAAGAAGGCGATGGCCATGGCGCGGGTCTCCATCGGGAAGATCTCCGAGACGGTCAGATACGCGCTGCTGGCACCGGCGGAGGCGAAGAACAGCACGACGCACCAGCACGCGGTCATCGTCGTGGCGTCCAGCGAGCCGCGGTGGAAGAGCCACGCCGTGCCGAACAGCAGGATGCCGGAGATCAGATACGTCGAGGAGATCATGATCCGGCGGCCGACGGTGTCGAAGAGCTTGCCGAGCAGCAGCGGGCCGAGGAAGTTGCCCGCCGCGATGACCGCGAAGTAGTAGCCGGTCTTGCCGGTCGAGACGCCGAAGAAGGTGGTGAGGATGGAGCCGAACCCGAAGGTGATGGCGTTGTAGAGGAACGCCTGGCCGATGAAGAGCGACAGGCCGAGCACCGCGCGCTTGGGGTATTTGTGGAAGACGGTCTTGGCGATCAGCCCGAACCCGATGCTCTTGCGCTGGTGGATGGTGATCGAGTTCTTGGCGCGCGGCAGCCGCTCGCCCTTCTCCTCCTCGATCTCCCGCTCGACCGTGCCGACCAGTTGGTCCGCCTCGTCGCCGTAGCCGTGGATGAACTGCCAGCGCGGGCTCTCCGGCACGTGCCGCCGTACCACCAGGATCACCAGACCGAGGACGACGCCGAGGGCGAAGGTGAGCCGCCAGCCGACGTCCTTGGGGAAGATGTCGGTGTTCAGCGCGACGATCGACAGCAGCGAGCCGCCGATGGCGCCGAGCCAGTAACTGCCGTTGATGATCAGGTCGACCCGGCCGCGGAATCGGGACGGGATCAGTTCGTCGATGGCCGAGTTGATCGCCGCGTACTCGCCGCCGATGCCGAAGCCGGTCAGGAAGCGGAAGGTGAAGAACCACCAGGGCTGGAAGGACAGCGCGGTCATCGCGGTCGCGGTGAGGTAGACCGCGAGGGTGACCATGAAGAGCTTCTTGCGGCCGAAGCGGTCGGTCAGCCAGCCGAAGAACAGCGCGCCCGCGCAGGAGCCCGCCACGTAGAGCGCGGCGGCGATGCCCGTGATCTGGGCGGACGTGATCGACAGCCCGCTGCCCTGTTCGGAGATCCGCCCGGCGATGTTGCCGACGGTGGTCACCTCGAGGCCGTCGAGGATCCACACGGTGCCCAGGCCGATCACGATCATCCAGTGCCAGCGCGACCACGGCAGCCGGTCGAGGCGCGCGGGGACGTCGGTGGTGATCGTGCCGCCGGACGCGGCTTCCGGCGCTGACGCCATGGGTCCCTCCTTCATGAGCCGTACCGACGGCTCGACGTGAGCCGGTCCGACAGCCCGGTCCGAGCCGGGCCGACGGCCCGACCCTTGCGCGGCTGCCCCCTTGACGTGCCGTCATGCCGCGCCGCTGCTCGCGCGCTCCAGGATCGCCACGTCGCGGGCCAGTCTCACACCGGCGCGGGCCCGTACGGCGCCGACAGCCCGCGCGTCCCCCGTATGCCACGCGCGGCACGGCTGACGTGCCCGTTCGGGCGCGGGAGCGGGCGCCGGCACGGCTGTGGGCGGTCCGCTTTTCGGTACGGGCGCGGACCGATCTTCAGACCGGCGACGCCTGGCTTTCGGACCGGCGCGGCCTGGCTTTCGGACCGGCGCGGACCGACTTTCATACGGGCGCGGACCGATCTTCGTACCGGCGCGCCACGGCGTTCGTACGGGCAACGGCCCGCTTACGGCGGAAGGTCCCGCGCGGCGGGGGGTCTGACGGGCTGCGGGGCGGGACCATGGGTCGCCCAGGGAACGCATGATCGGAGGACGGCCGCCGTGAACTCCACGCTCCGCGAGGCCCGCGACACGCTCGTACCCGACTTCGGCGGGCGGCACGGGCCGCTGCCGCCGCTGCTGCTCGGGCTCACCGTCGTGACCGGACTGGTCGACGCCTTCAGCTACCTGGCACTGGGCCGGGTCTTCGTCGCGAACATGACGGGCAACGTCGTCTTCATGGCCTTCTCGCTCGCCGGTTCCAGCGGCTTCTCGCTGACCGCCTCCGTCCTGTCGCTGCTCTCCTTCGCCGTGGGCGCGCTGGCCGCGGGGCGGCTGGCCAACCGTGTCGTGCGGCACCGGGCGCGGCTGCTGCTCGCGGTGACGGCCGGGCAGGCACTGCTCGTCCTGGTCTGTTACGTGGTCGGCGAGCTGGTCGACCTGCCGGCCGCCGGGTGGAGCCGCTGGTGCCTGGTCGTGCTGCTGGGCTTCGCGATGGGCGGGCAGAACGCGGTGGTACGGCGGCTGGCCGTGCCCGACCTGACGACCACGGTGCTGACCCTGACCATCACCGGCGTGGCCTCGGACAGCCGCCTGGCGGGCGGCGAGACGAGCAAGGCGGGGCGCAGGCTGCTCTCGGCGGCGGCGATGTTCCTCGGGGCCCTGGCCGGTGCCGCGCTGATCGGGCACGGGCACCGGGCGCTGCCGCTGCTCATCGCCGGTGCGGCGCTGGTCGCGGTGGCGGTGGCGCTGTTCCCGCACCGGCGCTCGGCGCTCGGCTGGACGGCGGCGGCGTGACGCGGACGCGGCTCGTGCCGAAGTTCTTTCCGCCCGGTGTAGTTTCCGGCGGTTCCCGATCGTCGTAGGGGTGGACGCACGGGAGGAAGAAGAGGCCCGTGGCCGCCGGAGGCATCGCGACCTCCGGAGTGACCGGAGAAGGAGAAGGACCATGAAGTATCTGCTGCTCATCTGCGACGACGGATCGCTGGCCGACGCGCCCGAGGAGGAGATGGACGCGATGCCGTGGGTCGCCGAGACGACCCGCAACGGCACCCGGCTGCTGGGCAGCCGCATCCGTCCGGCGCAGGACGCGACCACCGTACGGTTCAAGGACGGCGCGCCGCTGATCACGGACGGGCCCTTCGCCGAGACGAAGGAGCAGATCTGCGGCTTCGACATCATCGACTGCGCCGATCTGGACGAGGCGATCGCGATCGCCGCGAAGCATCCGGTGGCGCGGTACGGGATGGTCGAGGTGCGGCCGTTCTGGACGGAGTGACGCGAACCGCGGGCTGACGAGGTGGCGGGGCGGAGTGAGGCGATGACGGGTCGGGACGCGGAGTCCTGGGCGGTGACCGGGGCGCACGGGGACTCCGGGCGCGGACAGGCGCGTCCCCCGTCGGGGCCGCGCCGCCCCGACCCCGTCAAGGACGCCGTCGCCGCGGCCTGGTCAGAGGAGTGGGGCCGGGTCGTGGCCGCGGTGATCGGCATGACCGGCGACTGGGACCTCGCGGAGGAGTGCGCGCAGGACGCCTTCGCGCGGGCGCTGGAGCGCTGGCCGGTCGACGGTGTGCCGCGCAGACCCGGCGCCTGGCTGACCACCACCGCCCGCAACCGCGCCCTGGACCGGCTGCGCAGGGCGGCGAACGAGAAACGCAAGCTGCGGGAGGCGGCCGTGCTGACCCCGGTGGACGACGCCCTCCCGCCGCCCGGGAACGACGACGATCCCGTACCGGACGACCGGCTGCGGCTGATCTTCACCTGCTGCCACCCCGCGCTGCCGCTGCCGTCCCGCGTCGCGCTGACCCTGCGCACCCTGACCGGGCTGAGCACGGCGGAGATCGCGCGGGCCTTCCTGGTGCCCGAGGGCACGATGGGACAGCGGCTCACCCGCGCCAAGAGCAAGATCCGGCACGCGGGCATCCCCTTCCGCGTGCCGCCGCGCGACCTGCTCCCGGAGCGGACCTCCGCCGTACTCGCCGTGCTGTACCTGCTGTTCAACGCCGGTTACGCGCCCAGGGCCGACACGGCGGACAGCGCCGACCAGCGGCGCGTCACGGCCGAGGCGATCCGGCTGGCCCGGCTGCTGGCCGCGCTGCTGCCGTACGAGCCGGAGGCGCGCGGACTGCTCGCGCTGATGCTGCTGCACGACGCGCGCGCCGCCGCCCGTACCGACGCGGCCGGTGACCTGGTGCCGCTCGACGAGCAGGACCGTACGGCCTGGGACCGGGACGAGATCGCCGAGGGGCTCGCCGTCGTGGAGGACGCCCTGCTCGCCCGCCGCCCGGGGCCGTACCAGGTCCAGGCGGCCATCGCCGCGTGTCACGCGAGCGCCGCCGAGGCCGCCGCCACCGACTGGCCGCAGATCGCGCTCCTCTACGGCGAACTGGCGCGCATGACGCCGGGCCCCGTGGTCGAGCTCAACCGCGCGGTCGCCGTCGCCATGGCCCGCGGGCCCGCCGCGGGCCTCGCCCTGGTCGACGCCCTCACCGCGAGCGGCCGACTCGACGGCTACCACCTGCTCCCCGCCACCCGCGCCGACCTGCTGCGCCGTCTCGGCCGCTCCGACGCCGCCGCCGACGCCTACCGCGAGGCCATCGCCCTCTCCCCCACCCCGCCGGAACGCCGTTTCCTCCTCCGCCGCCTGGCCGAGGTCGAATCCGGCACCGGAACGTCCGGCTCGACGCCTCCCACCGCCCCGGACCCGGCCGACGGCTGACGGCCGCTCCGACGCCTTCCCCTGGTAAGGGCCTTGCCGGGCGTGTCACACCCATCGCGGGGGTTTCTCCACGTCACATGAGACAACTGGCGCCTCAGGGGGAAGGGGATGAGTGCATACGTTCCGTTTCCGTGTGATCGAAAAGGTGTGAGGTCTTCCCGTGCGTCTGCCGACTGCTCCTGGTGCCGCCAGCCGAACGTCCCGCTCGCGACGGCGTGGGGTGGGGCTCGCGGTGGGGCTGATGGTCACTGTCGCGGCCTGTTCCAACGGGGGCGGGAGCGGTGACACGTCGGCCACGTCCGTGGCGCCCGGTACGACGTCGGCGTCGCCCAGCGCGGCGCCGACGACCACGGCCACGTCGGCCCGTCCGTCGGCGTCACCGTCGCCCAGCACGACGCACGCCACTCCCGTACCGCCGCCCGCGGCGAGCACGACCAAGGCGCAGGCGAGCTGCGTGGACCGGACGGCGGGCGCGATGTCGACCGCCCAGCGCGTCGGGCAGCTCTTCATGTCGGCCGTGACGTCCACCGGGATGACCGGCTCCGAGGCGTCGGCGATCACGCAGGGCAAGGTGGGCGCGGTCATCCTGATGGGCCACACCTCGGCGGGCACGCAGGCGGTCAAGGGGGTCACCGACCGGGTGCGGACGCTCGCCACCTCCGTCAAGGGCTCGAATCTGCGGCTGCTGGTCTCCACCGACCAGGAGGGCGGCGAGGTCCAGGTGCTCAACGGCCCCGGCTTCTCCAGCATGCCGAACGCGGTCACGCAGGGTCAGTGGTCCGCGTCGCGGCTCCGGCAGGAGGCGGCGACGTGGGCGGGCCAGCTCAAGGCGGCCGGGGTGAACATGAACCTGGCACCGGTCGCGGACACGGTCCCGGCGGACCTGGTTGGTGTCAACGCGCCGATCGGCGAGCTGCACCGGGAGTACGGAAACGATCCCGCGACCGTCGCCACGCACAGCGACGCGTTTCTGCTCGGCATGCGGCAGTCCGGGGTCGTTCCCACGGCCAAGCACTTTCCCGGCCTCGGCCGGGTCCGCGGCAACACCGACCTGACGGCGGGCGTCACGGACACGGTGACCACCCGTAACGACTCCTACCTCCAGCCGTTCCGCAGCGCCATCCAGGCGGGCACGCCGTTCATCATGGTCTCGTCGGCGACCTATACGAAGATCGACCCCGACAACCAGGCGGTCTTCTCGCGCATCGTCCTGCACGACCTGCTGCGCACCCAGCTCGGCTTCAAGGGCGCGGTCATCTCCGACGACATCGGCGCGGCCGTCGCCGTCAGCGACCGTACCCCCGCGCAGCGCGCGCTGGACTTCTTCGCCGCGGGCGGCAACATGCTGCTGACGGTCCGGCCGAGCGACATCGCCCCGATGACCGCAGCCGTCATCGACCGGCTCCCGAAGGACGCGACGCTGCGCGCCGCGGTCGACGACAGCCTGCACCGCATCCTGACCGCCAAGGTCAACGCGGGCCTGCTGAGCTGCTAAGGCGCTACGGCGCAACGTGTGACGGTGCTGCTGACGGGTGACGGTGCTCCGGGCGCGACAAGGCACTTCACCGGCCGAAAGCCCCGGTAAGGGTGCCCTTATGTGACTCAAGGGTGAACTGCCGGGGAATTGTGGATTCCTGACCTTGGCGCAGGTGGGTGCGCGGTCGTGAGGTGCTTAGCATGAACGGCGCCCCGTTCCACTGCACCGACATCTGGAGGTCCGGTGTGTCCGCCGAACCAGACGGCATAGCTCCGCCGCCACCGAACCGACTCCGCCGCGTGCCGATGTGGCAGGTGGCCGCGGCCGGGCTCGCCGTCGCGGGAGCGGTCACCGCGGCGGTGCTCACCGTCGGCGGCGGTGGCGGTCACACCGACAAGCACGCCGCTCCCGCCACCGCGTCGGACGGTCTGCGGCACACGGCGGTGGACGCGTCCACGGGCGGCTGCGGCCGGGGCTGGATCACGCCGAAGCCGGGCACGCAGGTCTTCGACCTGCGCAACACCGGCGCGAGCGCCACCGAGGTCTATCTGACCGACCCGCGCAGCGGGAAGGTCTACGGCGAGGTGGAGGGCCTGGCGCCGGGCATCACCCGGCCGATGGCGGTGGACCTGGGCAGCGGCTCGTACGCGTTCAAGTGCCTCCAGGAGGACACCGACGCGGTCACCGGGCCGACCGTCGTCGTGCCGGGCAAGGCTCCCCGGGGCCCGGCCGCGGTGCCGGTCACCCAGCACGATCTGATCCCGCCGACGCTGGCGTACCAGCGGTGGGTCGGCGCCCGGATCGACGACCTCGCCCGCGGCGTCGGCGCCCTCAGGTCGGACATCGACGGCGGCGATCTGACCGCGGCCCGGCGCGACTGGCTGAGCGCGCACCTGGTCTACGAGCGGATGGGCGCCGCGTACGGCACCTTCGGCGACGCGGACGGCGCGATCAACGGCACGGCCTCGCTCACGCCAGGCTCGGTCGCCTCCGCGGACTTCACCGGCTTCCACCGGATCGAGTACGGGCTGTGGCACGGCGCCTCCGCCGACTCGCTGCGCGGCCCGGCCGCCGCGCTGGTCAAGGACGTGGCGACGCTGCGCGACGGCTGGTCGCAGGAGCGGATGGACCCGGCCGACCTGGGACTGCGCGCGCACGAGATCGTGGAGAACGCCGAGCAGTTCGAGCTGACCGGCCGTACGGACTACGGCAGCGGTACGAATCTGGCCACGGCCCGCGCGAATCTCGACGGTACGAAGGAACTGCTCGGCCGGCTGCACGCCCTGCTCGCCCCGCGCGACCCGCGGACCGCCGAGCTCGACGCGTCGCTCAAGCGCGCGGAGCGCGACCTGGACGCCGCGCACCACGGTGGGACGTGGACGCCGCTCGACAAGCTGACACACGATCAGCGCCAGCGGATCAACGCCGACTTCGGCGATCTGCTCGAACAACTCGCCCCGGTGGCGACGATCTTCGATGTACGGAGGACGGCATGACGGACACGCACGGGCCCGTGGCGGGCGCGGGCGACCTGCGGCGGCGCGGCTTTCTGCGCGGCGCGGCGCTCGGTGTGGGCGCCGTCGGCGCCGTGGCCGGTGGCGCCGCCGCGCTGACGGGCGCGACCGCTTCCGCCGCCGGCCCGGCCCCGGCCCCGGCGGCACGCGCGAACGCCGACTTCCACGGCCCGCACCAGGCGGGCGTCACGCGGCCGGTGCAGCAGTCCTCGCTCTTCCTGTCCTTCGACATCACCGCCGCCGACCGGCGTGAACTGACCGAGCTGCTGCACACCGTCACCGACCGCGCGAGGTTCCTGACCGGCGGCGGCACACCCGCGGCGCTCGGCATCACGGACTCGCCGTCGGACAGCGGCACGCTGGGCCCGAAGGTGCCGGGCGACGGTCTGACCGCCACCGTCGGGGTGGGCGCGTCGCTCTTCGACGAGCGGTTCGGGCTCAAGGACCGCAAGCCGCTGCGGCTGAGCACGATGCCCGCGTTCGAGGACGACGACCTCCAACCCGGCTGGTGCCACGGGGACCTGAGCCTCCAGCTCTCCGCGCCGCACCCGGACACGGCGCTGCACGCGCTGCGCGACATCGCCCGGCACACCCGCGGCGGGATGCAGGTGCGCTGGCGGCTGGACGGTTTCACCAGCCCGCCGCGGCCCAGCGGCACACCGCGCAACCACATGGGTTTCAAGGACGGCACCTCCAATCCGGACATCAGCGATCCGGCCACCGCGAACGAGCTGCTCTGGGTGCGGGGCGCCGGGGGCGGCGGCGAGCCCGCCTGGACGACCGGAGGCACGTACCAGGTGGTGCGGACGATCCGGATGCTGGTGGAGTTCTGGGACCGGGTCTCGATCACCGAACAGGAGCGGATGTTCGGCCGCAGCCGGGACACCGGCGCGCCGCTGGACGGGACCAGGGAATTCGACACACCGCGATTCGCGCAGGATCCGACCGGCGATGTGATCCCGTTGGACAGCCATATCCGGGTCGCCAATCCGCGCACCGCGCGCACCGACAACTCCCGTATTCTGCGCCGTGGTTACAACTACGACCGCGGTATGGACAGCAATGGCAACCTCGACATGGGGCTGATCTTCGTCTGTTATCAGCAGGACATCGAGCGGCAGTTCGCGACGGTGCAAAAGCGCCTCGCGGGTGAGCCGCTGGTGGACTACATCACCCCGTTCGGCGGCGGCTATTTCTTCGTCCTGCCGGGAGTGCGCGACCGGTCCGACTGGCTCGGCAGCGGGCTGCTCGCCTGAAACCGCAGCTCAGAGTGTAAAAGCGGGGTCAAGGCTTCCTAAGATTTTACTGACCCGCTGTTCACCCCGCCTCCACCGCTGTGCCTTTGTCATGTCGCGGACCGCCATGACGATCGCGTTCGACACCGTGCACGAATGACAGCGGCACGCGCGACGCGGCACTTAGCGGAGGCTGAGAAAGTATGAGCACCACAAGCGGTTCTGGCAGGAGCAGAGGGGCGGGCCCGCGCGTACGGGCCGCCCGGTGGGGGGCGTTCGCCGGAGCTGCGGCGCTCGTGCTGATGGGCGGGACGGCGGCGCCGGCCCTGGCCGACTCCCCGTCGCACAACGGCGGTGGCGGCACCGAGACGCCGATCAAGCACCTGGTGGTGATCTTCCAGGAGAACGTCTCCTTCGACCACTACTTCGGCAGCTACCCGGCCGCGGCGAACACCGACGGCACGAAGTTCACGGCGGCCGGGAACACGCCGAAGAACATCGACACCCTCGCGCACGCCGGTCTGCTCAAGACCAACCCGAACCAGTACGCGCCCAAGCGGCTCTCCCCCGACCAGGCCGTGACCTGCGACCAGAACCACAACTACGGCCCCGAGCAGTACGCGGCCAACGGCGGCAAGGCCGACGCGTACGTCCAGAACACCGAGACCAGCAAGTGTTCTGGCGGCCTGTTCGGCGAGCCCGGTCTGGTGATGGACTACTACGACGGCAACACCGTCACGGGCCTGTGGAACTACGCGCAGCACTACTCGCTGGGCGACAACTCGTACAGCTCCACGTACGGTCCGTCCACGCCGGGCGCGCTCAATCTGATCTCCGGTCAGACGCACGGTGTCATCTCGGTCGACCCGGCCTCGGGCACCGAGCACCCGAAGCAGACGGCGACGCCGGACGCGTACACGGTGGTCTCCCCCGACGCCAAGGGCGTCGGCACGGTCATCAACGACCCCGACCCGGCGTTCGACGACTGCTCGGACAACAGCCACACCGGCACCAACGCGCTGGCGGTCATGCGCGGCAAGAACGTCGGTGACCTGCTGAACTCCAAGAAGGTCACCTGGGGCTGGTTCCAGGGCGGCTTCCGTCCCTCCACCGCGTGGGACGGCAAGAGCGGCGACTACGCGAGCTGCGCCAACTCCACGCACGCCAACATCGCCGGCGCGTCCTCCGTCGACTACAGCCCGCACCACTCGCCGTTCCAGTACTACGCGTCGACGTCGAACCCGCACCACCTCGCGCCGAAGAACACCGCCGAGATCGGGCACAACGGCCAGGCGAACCACAACTACGACTTGACCGACTTCGACTCCGCGCTCAAGGCCGGCAGCCTGCCCGCCGTCAGCTTCCTCAAGGCCGCCGAGTACCAGGACGGCCACGCCGCCTACTCCGACCCGACCGACGAGCAGAACTTCCTCGTCAAGGAGATCAACGCGGTCCAGGCGTCGTCCTCCTGGAAGGACACCGCGGTCGTCGTCGCGTACGACGACTCCGACGGCTGGTACGACCACGCGTACGCCAAGCCGCAGAACGGCTCGAAGGACAGCACGGTCGGCTCCAACGGCAAGGCCGTCGACAGCCCGGCGTGCCAGGCGGGTCCCGCGTCGGCCGGTGGCTACGCGGACCGCTGCGGCCCCGGCACCCGGCAGCCGCTGCTGGTCATCTCCCCGTACAGCAAGGTGAATTCGGTCGACCACACCCGCACCGAGCAGGCGTCGATCACCAAGTTCATCGAGGACAACTGGAAGACCGGCCGGGTCGGTGACGCGTCCTTCGACAGCCGCGCCAACTCGCTGACCGGCGCGTTCGACTTCAAGCACCCGAACAACAAGCAGGTGCTGCTGAACGCCGACGGCTCCGTGAAGTCGGTCAAGGACATCGACACCCACGGCGGGGGCGGCCACGGCACCTCCGGCGGCTCCTCCTCGGGCGGCGCGAACTCGGGCGGCGCGAACTCCGGCGGGGCGAACTCCGGCGGCTCCAACGGCGGTTCGCACTCGGGCGGCTCGTCCGGCGGTCACAACGACGCCTCCACGCAGACCCTCGCGGAGACCGGCGGCACCTCCCCGGTCCTGCCGCTGGGCATCACCGCGGGCGTACTGCTCGTCGGCGGCGGGGCGCTCTACTACGCCCGCCGCGGCCGTCGCCGGTCGACCACCGCGGTCTGATCCGACGCTCTGCCCCAGGGCCGTTCCCGGTGCGCCTCGCGCGCGCCGGGAACGGCCCTTTTCGCCATCCGCCGCACATACCACCGCAGTCCACTGCGGCTTCATGCTCTGAAGGTATACGGAAGCGTTTCCGGGTCGGACCGGGGTGCGGGCGAGGTGCGACGGCGCGTCAAGCGGCCTGCCGCGCGGAGACGTCCTGACATACCCGCTGGTCACCGCAGTGCGTTCAACTTGTGTCACCAGCTACGACGGCTTTGCCCGGATTTCTGGAGCTTCCCCATTCGGGAGGACGCACTCTGTGCACAACTCTTGACATGGATGAAACACAGGGAGAACCATCGCGGTGTGCACCCGGGAGAGCGCTCTCACCTCAACAGGTGGGCGCCCGCCCGGACTTCACCGTTTCAGCAGCATCCTGTCGTCCGGCCACCGCAGTTCGGCCGGACGATCACCGACCCCTGCCCCCCCACGTGTGGAACCAGGAGAGTTGCTCATGCTCGCTCCCCCCTCCGGCTCGACGGCGCTGAGACCATCAGCACCGGCGAATCGGCGTAACACCGCCGCGGCGATCATCACGGCCCTGATCGCCTCGTTGCTCCTCTTCGTACCCTCGCACTCCGCCCGCGCGGCGGACACACTGCTCTCCCAGGGCAAAACCGCGACGGCGTCGTCGACCGAGAACGCGGGCACGCCCGCCTCGGCCGCGGTCGACGGCAACACCGGCACCCGCTGGTCCAGCGCCGCCTCCGACCCGCAGTGGCTCCAGGTCGACCTCGGCGCCACGGCGACCATCAGCTCCGTCACCCTCAACTGGGAGGCGGCGTACGCCAAGGCGTTCAAGATCCAGACCTCGGCCGACGGCACGAACTGGACCGACGCCTACTCCACCACCACCGCGACCGGTGGTGTCCAGACAGTCGCCGTAAACGCTTCCGGGCGTTATGTCCGTATGTACGGTACGGCGCGCGCGACCGGTTACGGTTACTCGCTCTGGGAGTTCCAGGTCTACGGCAGCACGGGCGGCGGGGGCAACCCGCCGGCCACCGGGACGCTGCTCTCGCAGGGCAAGACCGCCACCGCGTCCTCGACCGAGAACGCGGGCACGCCCGCCTCGGCCGCGGTCGACGGCAACACCGGCACCCGCTGGTCCAGCGCGGCCAGCGACCCGCAGTGGCTCCAGGTCGACCTGGGCGCGTCCGCGACCATCAGCTCGGTCGCGCTCAACTGGGAGGCGGCGTACGCCAAGTCCTTCAAGATCCAGACCTCGGCCGACGGCACGAACTGGACCGACATCTACTCCACCACCACCGGCACGGGCGGCAACCAGACGCTCACCGTGACCGGCACCGGGCGCTACGTCCGGGTGTACGGCACGGTCCGCGCCACCGGATACGGCTACTCCCTGTGGGAGTTCCAGGTGTTCGGCACCGCGGGCAGCGGCGGTGGCGGCACCGGCCCGATCCAGGGCGGCGGCGACCTCGGCCCCAACGTCAAGGTCTTCGACCCGTCCACGCCCAACCTCCAGGGCCAGCTCGACCAGATCTTCGCCCAGCAGGAGTCCAACCAGTTCGGTGACGCCCGCTACCAGGTCTTCTTCAAGCCGGGTACGTACAACGGCATCAACGACCAGGTCGGCTTCTACACCTCGGTCTCCGGCCTGGGCAAGAACCCGGACGACGTCCAGATCAACGGTGACATCACCGTCGACGCGGGCTGGTTCAACGGCAACGCGACCCAGAACTTCTGGCGCTCGGTGGAGAACCTGGCCATCAAGCCGGTCAGCGGCGACGACCGCTGGGCCGTCGCGCAGGCCGCGCCGTTCCGCCGGATCCACGTCCAGGGCGGTCTGAACCTGGCACCGGCCGGTTACGGCTGGGCGAGTGGCGGCTACATCGCCGACAGCAAGATCGACGGCACCGTGGGCCCGTACTCGCAGCAGCAGTGGTACACCCGCGACAGCTCCATCGGCGGCTGGACCAACGGCGTGTGGAACATGGTGTTCTCGGGTGTGAAGGGCGCTCCGGCGCAGGGCTTCCCGAACCCGGTCTACACGACGCTGGCCACGACGCCGGAGTCGCGTGAGAAGCCGTACATGTACCTGGACGGCAACAACTACTCGGTGTTCGTGCCGAGCCTGCGGCAGAACGCGAGCGGCACCTCCTGGCCCAACACGCCGGGTACGTCGATCCCGCTGACGCAGTTCTACGTGGCGCACCCCGGCGACTCCGCGGCGACCATCAACGCGGCGCTCGCGCAGGGGCTGAACCTGCTGCTCACTCCGGGCATCTACCACGTGGACCAGCCGATCAACGTCACGCGCGCCAACACCGTCGTCCTCGGCCTCGGCTACGCCACGGTCGTCCCGGACAACGGCGTGGACGCGGTGAAGGTCGCCGACGTGGACGGCGTCCGGCTGGCGAGCTTCCTGATCGACGCCGGTGCGGGCAACTCGCCGCAGCTCCTCCAGGTCGGCGCGCCCGGTTCGTCCGCGAACCACTCGGCCAACCCGACCACGGTCCAGGACGTGTTCGCCCGGGTCGGCGGCGCGCGCGCCGCTCAGGCCCAGACCGCGTTCGAGATCAACAGCAATGACGTCATCATCGACCACACCTGGATCTGGCGTGCCGACCACGGCAGCGCGCCGACCGGCTGGAACGTCAACCCGGCCGACATCGGTCTGAAGGTCAACGGCAACAACGTGCTGGCGACCGGCCTGTTCGTGGAGCACTTCAAGAAGTACGACGTGGAGTGGTCCGGTCAGAACGGCAGGACGATCTTCTTCCAGAACGAGAAGGCCTACGACGCCCCGAACCAGGCGGCGGTCCAGAACGGCAGTATCCGCGGGTTCGCGGCCTACAAGGTGGACGACAACGTCACCACCCACGAGGGCTGGGGTCTCGGCAGCTACTGCAACTACACGGCCGATCCGTCGATCATCCAGGACCACGGCTTCGAGGCACCGACCACGGCGGGCGTGAAGTTCCACGACCTGTTGGTCGTCTCGCTCGGCGGCATGGGCCAATACGCCCACGTCATCAACAACACCGGGCCGGGCACGTCGGGCACCTCGACCGTACCGTCCACGGTGACGTCGTACCCGTAACCCCATGACGAAGGCCGTCATGGCGCCTGAGACCCCGTAGGCGCGTCGCCCCACAGGCGCGCCTACGGGCACCACCGAGTGCGAGGGGCCGCCGCCCTGTTCAGGGCGGCGGCCCTTCCGCATGTCCGGGAGCGGGCCGTACGGGTCCGGGCCGCTCGGCGCGTGCGGGCTCGGGCCGCTCGGCGCGTGCCGTCTCGGGCCGCTCGCGCGTGCCGTCTCGGGCCGCTCGCGCGCGCCGTCTCGGGCCGACTCCGGGTGTTCGGGATCGCACCTAATCAGGGCAGTCGCGGACGCAACAGGCGGTCGTAGCGGCCGACTTCACGCAATATGGCGGCGTCGAATCTGCAATAACCCTTGACCTGTGCGCAAGTTGAGCACAATCCTCGGTGAGCACTCTTGGGCTCCATCCCCCCTGGCACGGGCGGCACCCCACACCGCCCGCCGAACCCGAACGGAGTGGCGATGAGACGACGCCCCCTGCTCTCCAGCGTGCTCGCCATCGCGGTCGCCGCGCTGGCCGCGCTGACCGCCGGACCCCTGCCCGCGCAGTCCGCTTCGGCGGCCGACGCCCGGCCGTGGATGAGCGCGGCCGACACCCCCGCGCAGCGCGCCGACGCTCTGCTGGCGCAGATGACCAACGCCGAGAAGATCACGATGATGCACGGCGGCGCGCAGTGCTCATGGGGCGCCTGCGTGGACGCCAACACCCGTCTCGGCATACCCCAGTTACGCCTCCAGGACGGCCCGGCGGGCGTCGCGGACGGCGCGGGCGGCGTCACACAGCTCCCGGCCCCGGTGGCCGCCGCGGCCTCCTGGGACCGCGACCTGGCCAAGAGCTACGGCCAGGTGATCGGCAACGAGGAGTGGGGCAAGGGCGCCAATGTGGTGCTCGGCCCGACGATCAACATCGTGCGCGACCCGCGCTGGGGCCGCGCCTTCGAGTCACTGGGCGAAGACCCGTATCTGACAGGCCAGTTGGGCGCGGCCGACATCCAGGGCATCCAGAGCCAGGGCCCGATGGCCCAGGTCAAGCACTACGCGGACTACAACCAGGAGACCAACCGCAACAACGCCTCGGACAACGTCATCATGTCCGACCGTACCCAGCGGGAGATCTACCTGCCCGCCTTCGAAGCCGCCGTCAAGCAGGGCCAGGCGTACTCGGTGATGTGTTCCTACGCCTCGGTCGCGGGCACCTTCGCCTGCGAGAACGCCCAGTTGATCCAGCAGGTGCTGGAGGGCGACCTCGGCTTCACCGGCTTCGTCACCTCCGACTGGGGCGGTACCCACTCCACGGTCGCCTCGGCCAACAACGGCCTGGACATGGAGATGAACGGCAGCGACTTCTACGGCACGGCGCTCACCAACGCGGTGGCCTCCGGCCAGGTCTCGCAGGCCACGCTCGACGGGCACGTCCGCCGCATCCTCACCGCGATGTTCGCCTCCGGGCTCTTCGACACCACGCAGACCGGCACCATCACCACGCCGGTCAGCACGGACGCGCACCGGACCACGGCCCGGCAGGTCGCCGAGGAGGGCAGCGTCCTGCTGAAGAACGCCTCCGCCGCGCTGCCGCTGGGCTCCGCGAACAAGAAGATCGCCGTGATCGGCGACGACGCGGGTCCCAACGCCATGACGGCGGGCGGCGGCAGCACGCACGTCGGCTCGTCCTCGGTCGTGACCCCGTACTCGGCGCTGGTCACCCGCGCGGGCAGCGGCGCGAGCGTCAACTACGCCCAGGGATACGCCTCCCCGAGCGGCGAGATCGTCGACAGCCCGTATCTGACGCCCTCTTCGGGCAGCGGCCACGGCCTGTACGGGCAGTTCTACAACGGGACGTCGATGGGCGGCACTCCGGTCCTCTCGCGGGTCGACCCGACGCTGAACTTCCTGTGGGGCGGCGCCTCTCCGGCGTCCGGTGTCCCGGCGACAGGCTGGTCGGCGAAGTGGACCGGCACGCTGACCCCGCCGACCACCGGCACGTACACCTTCGCCCTGACCAGTGACGACGGCAGCAGGCTGTTCGTCAACGGCCAGCAGATCATCAACAACTGGGCGAACCAGCCGACCACCACGAAGACGGGCACGGTGACGCTCACCGCGGGCCAGCCGGTCAGCGTCGAGATCGACTACTTCCAGGACGGCGGCGGCAGCGAGCTGGAACTGGGCTGGCAGATCCCCAACCAGGACCTGCACGGCGAGGCCGTCACGGCGGCGCGGAACGCGGACACCGCGATCGTCTTCGTGAACAAGGGTGAGGGCGAAGGCGCCGACATCAACGACATCTCGCTGTCCGGCGACCAGAACCAGCTCGTCACCGATGTGGCGGCGGCCAACCCCAACACCATCGTGGTCGTCAACAGCGGCTCGGCGATCGCCATGCCGTGGGCCAACTCCGTCCGGGGCATCATCGAGAACTGGTATCCGGGCCAGGAGGACGGCAACGCCATCGCCCGGCTGCTGTACGGCGACGTCAACTTCTCCGGCAAGCTGCCGGTGACCTTCCCCGCCTCCCTCGCGGACGTCCCCGCCCACACCCCGGCCCAATGGCCCGGCCAGAACAACACCGTGCAGTACAGCGAGGGCATCAACGTCGGCTACCGCTGGTACGACTCGCAGAACAAGACCCCGGCCTACCCGTTCGGCTTCGGCCTGTCCTACACGACCTTCGGCTACTCGGGCCTGACGGTCGGCGCGCCCGACGCGAACGGCAACGTGGCCGTCGGCTTCGACGTCACCAACACCGGTACACGAGCGGGCGCCGAGGTCGCCCAGGTCTACGTCGGACAGCCCGCCACGACGGGTGAACCGCCCAAGAACCTGCGCGGCTTCCAGCGGGTCAGCCTCAACCCCGGCCAGAGCCAGCACGTCACGGTCACCCTGGACGCCCGCAGCTTCCAGTACTGGACCACCACCTGGACCAACGCGGCCGGCACCAACGCCGTCTACGTCGGCTCCTCCTCCCGCGACATCCGCCTCACCGGCCAGACCACCATCCCCGCGGGCAACGGCGGCGGGACGGGGAATCCGGGCCAGAGCACCACGATCAGCCTCAAGGCGCACGCCAACAGCCAGTACGTGACGGCGGAGAACGCGGGCGCGGCGGCGCTCATCGCCAACCGTACGGCGATCGGCCCCTGGGAGACCTTCGACGCGATCGACCTCGGTTCAGGGACGGTCGCGCTGCGGGCGCACGCCAACAACAAGTACGTGACCACCCCCAACTCCGGGGCCGGTGCGCTGATCGCGAGCAGCAGTACCATCGGCGCCGCCGAGACCTTCGACCTGATCCACGACCCGGACGGCGCGGTGACGCTGCGCGCCCACTCCAACCATCAGTACGTGACGGCGGAGAACGCGGGCGCCGCCGCCCTGATCGCCAACCGTGCGGCGATCGGCCCCTGGGAGGAGTTCGACCTGGTCAACGACTGACCTCGGCCGCCGGTCTCGGACACACGTGACGGCACCGGCCCCGGTGACCGGTCTCCGTGACCGGCCCCGGTGACCGCTTCGCGTGACCTTCCGGGTGACGGCTCGTCAGGAACCGTCACCCGGAAGCGCGTACAGGCTCGGGAGGTTCACCACGATCGCCTCCTGGGTGCTGCGGGCGATGACGACCACGGCCTCCTCGGAGTCGTCCGGGTTCTCCTCGCGGTGCGGCACGAAGGGGGGTACGAAGATGTAGTCGCCGGGCGCGGCGCGCAGCCGTACCTCCTCCGGCTCGCCGCCGGAGTCGTCCACGAAGACGAACTCCGGGCGTCCGCTGACGACATAGATCGCGGTCTCCGACTCGCCGTGGTGGTGGTCGGAGGAGGCGGTGGCGGGGGCGACATGGGTCTGGCCCATCCACAGCCGCTCGGACCCGACGGTCCCGCCGCTGATCGCCGCGAACCGCCGCATGCCGCCGGTCTGCGCGGTGTCGCCGTCGAGGCCGTCGGCCTTGATGTGGTGCAGTCGGCTGCGCAGCGAGCCGTGCGAAGGGTCGGAACCGGCCGGGAGATGCGGATGGAATCCCTCACCGGCGATGGTCGGCTGATCGCTCATGGCAGACGACGCTAGAGGGCGCCCGGAAAAGATGTCAAGAGGTGTCCATTACGGCTCACCTGCACAGACGCACCCTTCCGTGGCCGGTGGAGCCGCCCGCGGTGCCGACTTCCGCCGTCCGGCGCGCCATACTGGAGCCATGCATATCTCCGCGAAGGCGGACTACGCCGCGCGGGCCCTCATGGAGCTGGCCTGCGACATCGACCGCCCGCTGACCTGCGAGGCCATCGCCTCCTCGCAGGAGATTCCGTTCCGATTCCTGAAGTCCGTGGTCGGCGAGCTGCGGCGGGCGGGGCTGGTGCGCAGCCAGCGCGGCTGCGAGGGCGGCTACTGGCTGACCAGACCCGCCGCCGAGATCACGCTGCTCGACGTGGTGCGCGCCGTGGACGGCGAGGTGATCACGCTGCGCGGCGAGCCGTTGGCCGAGCTTGCCTATCCGACGCCCGCCACGGGCCTGCCGAGTGTGTGGCGCACGATCGAGGAGGGCGCCGCCGCCGTGCTGGCCGGGGTGACGATCGCGGCGCTGCTGCCGTCCGGGTCGGCCGCGGCCGGTGGCGCACAGGCCGCCGGGCCGGACGCCGCTTCGATCGCCGCTCCGGCCGCCCCTTCGGCGGGCGAGGACCGCCTGGCGGGCGTGGCATGACCGGTCCCCCGCCGCCCGGTGGCACCGACCGCCTCCAGGTCACCGAGTACACCGATCCGCTCTGTCCGTGGGCGTGGGGCTCCGAGCCCGTCTTCCGCGCGCTGCGGGCCGCGCTCGGCGAACAGGCGTCGTGGCGGCGGGTGTTCGGCATCCTCTTCGACACCGACGACGACCCGGCGCCCGATCCGGCGGCCGAGACCCGGTGGTACGAGGGCTTCGTCCGGGAGATCAGCGGGCACACAGGGGCTCCGCACGCGGTGCGGCTGAGCCGGGTGGCGGCGACGAGCTGGCCCGCCTCGCTGGTCGCCAAGGCGGCCGAGGCGCAGGGCGGGCAGGTGGCCGACCGGGTGCTGCGGCGGCTGCGCGAGACGATGTTCGTGACCGGCGAGCCCGCCGACACACTGGACCTGGCGCTGGCCGCCGCCGACGGCGTGCCCGGTCTCGACCCCGTACGCCTGGCCGCCGACGCCGCGTCCCCCCGGGTGCTCGCCGCGGTGACGGCCGACCACCGCGAGACGCGCGCCCCGCTGGCCGATGTGCTGACCGTCACAGCGGCGGGGCCGCATCCGGGCACCGCCAAGGAAACCCCGTCGGGAGAGCTGCGGTACGCGCTGCCCACCGTCGTGCTGACCGGGCCGCTCGGGCGTCGCGTGGTGCCCGGCAGGCGTGCGGCGGCGAGCTATCTGGAGGCGGCGCTCGCGGTCGCCCCCGGGGTGTCCGTGTCGGCCGAACAGCCGTCCGCCGAGGCCCTGTTGGCGTACCACCGCAGCCTGACCGGGCCGGAGTGGGAGCTGCTGGCGCCGGGGGTCGCGCCGCCCGCCTCTGCCGTCCCGGTGGCCACCGGGAACGGCCCGCTGTGGCTCCACCCGGCCGAGGCCGCGGCATACCCGGCCCCCGTATCCGTACCCCCGCTGCCGCGTTGACCAGCGGGTCTTCCGCACGCGGTCACCGTTCCACCGAATGAGACACCTTTTGGTGTCCATTGACATCGGCTCACCCCGGCAGTCAGGATGGGCACATGCTTACGACGCACCCCGGTGTGGTGTGCCGCTACGTGGACTTCCTGCGTACCAGCAGCGCTCTCTGTCGCTGACCGTACGCCCGTGGCCCTCGCGCGGCGCCTGACCGCCCCGCAGACCCCAGGCCCCAGGCCCCCGATCGGCCGGCCTGTGTCCAGGCCCGTGCGCCCCGCCCACGCGTCCTCCCGCTCGTCTTTCCGTGGCCCCGTCGTCCCGTGACGTCCACGCCATGACCCCCGCCGTAACCGCCTGAGGCACCCGCCCCCGGCGCGGCACTCCCCCGTCACGCCCACCGCCCAGTGCCGCCGCCATGGCGCCGCACCGCGATCCGTGCCGCCTCCGTCCTCGGCGCGCCGGTCTCCTGGCCGTCGCCGAGCGGAACGGCACGCTGTACGCCGCCCCCGTCGCGCCGCCCTCACCGTCGAGGGCACCCCCTCGAAACGCACCCTCGAAAGGTGACGCCTCGTCATGAATCGTGCCGCCGTGTCCAGTTCTCTTCCCTCCTCCCCGAGCAGACGTTCCTTCCTCGGGCTCGGCCTCGGCGCGGGCGCCGCCCTGGCGCTCGCGGCCTGCGGCAGTGGCAGCGGTACCTCGGGGAGCAGCGCGGGCTCCTCCGTCCTCAAGTGGGGCTGGGCGCTGCCCACTTCGTGGGACCCGGTCTTCTCCTCCGCCGGATGGGACGTGCACTCGCTCTCCCTGGTCTACGCGGGCCTCACGAAGCTCGACCCGCACGGCGCGGCCGTACCGGCGCTCGCCAGCGCGTGGAAGTACAACGCCCTGGGCACGCAGGTGACCTTCACCCTCCGTCCCGGACTGACCTTCTCCGACGGCTCCGCGCTGGACGCCACCGCCGTCAAGAAGAGCCTCGACCGCGGCCGTACCGACCCCAAGTCGCTGGTCGCACCGCAGCTCAC
This sequence comes from Streptomyces sp. NPDC087422, assembly GCF_044744145.1. Taxonomy (NCBI): domain Bacteria; kingdom Bacillati; phylum Actinomycetota; class Actinomycetes; order Kitasatosporales; family Streptomycetaceae; genus Streptomyces; species Streptomyces sp. NPDC087422. The sequence goes on from NZ_JBIUXT010000008.1 coordinate 249,704, forward strand.
CTCGGTCAAGGCGGTGTCCGCGCCGAACGCCACGACCGTCGTGATCGACCTGACGCACGCGGATTACCAGCTCCCCAACCTGCTGGCGGGCAAGACCGGGATGGTCGTCAATCCGGCCGCCTTCACCTCGGACGCCGCGGGCATCGCCTCCAAACCGGCCGGCTCGGGACCCTTCACGCTGACCTCGTACACCCAGAACGCCAAGGCCGTCCTGCGGCGCAACCCCACGTACTGGGACGCGGCCTCGATCAAGCTGAACAACTTCGAGCTGTACCCGCTGCCCGACGCCTCCACGGTCGTCGCGGCGCTCCAGTCGGGGCAGTACAACGTGGCGCAGATCCCGGGCAGCCAGGTCGAGGCGGCCAAGGCCGCCGGGCTCGAAGTGCAGGTCATTCCCTCGATGGTGGTCGCCACCCTGGATGTGAACAGCAGCAAGGCGCCGTTCGACGACCCCAAGGTGGTCGAGGCGCTGAAGTACGCGATCGACCGTGAGGCGCTGCTGAAGACCCAGGCGTTCGGCCACGGCGAGGTCAGCTACCAGCCCTTCCCGAAGGGCTACGCGGGGTACGACCCGGCCAGCGCGAATCTCTTCCCGTACGACCCGGAGAAGGCCAAGCGGTTGCTCGCGGAGGCCGGGCACGCGGGCGGCCTGGACCTCACGCTGACCACGGGCGCCGCGCAGGGCGAGCCCGAGCAGATCCAGGCGCAGCTCAAGAAGGTCGGGATCAACGCGAAGATCGAGGTCATCCCCGAGGCGCAGTTCACCCAGATCATCTACATCCAGCACGACCGGCAGTTGGCCGTCGACCAGTTCGCGGGCCGCGACTCCGCCGTGCAGGCGTTCCAAGTGCTGTTCGGTGAGCAGGGGTTGATGAATCCGGGCCGCACCACGCCGCCGGAGCTGGCCGCCGCCATCGACAAGGTGACCCGCACTCCGCTCGACTCCCCCGACTACCCGAAGGTCCTCCAGGCCGCGAGCGCCACCGCGGTGCGCACCACGCCGAACGTCTTCCTGTTCACGGTGCCGCGCATCCTCGCCAGGGCCCGCGGGGTGTCGGCGCTGCCCGAGACCACGGTGGTGCAGCGCTTCGAAGGGGTGACCGTCGGATGACGGCGCTCGCCGCCGCGCTGCCCCGGCGGCGGTCGGCACGGGCCCGCCGGGCGCTGATCGCGCCGCGGCCGATCGGTTCCGCGGTGCTCACCACCGCCACCGTGTTCCTGCTGTCGTCGCTGCTGACCTTCGGGCTCGGCGCGCTGTCGAACGCCAACCCCGGCGCGGCGGTGCTCGGCGAGACCGCCACGCCCGCCGACATCGACCGGATGAACCACGCCTTCGGCCTGGACCGGCCGCTGCCGGTGCAGTACGTGAGCTGGCTCGGCCACGCCCTGACCGGCGATCTCGGGCGCTCCTGGTTCACCACGCTCCCGGTCTCCGACAGCGTCTTCCGGGCGCTGCCGGTGGACCTGTCGATCGCCGGTCTCGCCTTGGTGATCGCCGTGCTGCTCGGCGCGGCGGGCGGGATCGCCGCCGCGTACAGCAACGGCGGGCGGCTGGACCGCGCGATCACGGCGGCCTGCTCGGTGCTCGGTACGCTGCCGGCCTTCGTCGTCGCGATCGGTCTGATCGCGGTGGTGTCGGTGAAGCTCGGGTGGCTGCCGTCCGGCGGCTACACCGCCTTCGGCGACGATCCGGCGCAGTGGCTGCGCTTCGCGGCGCTGCCCGCCTTCGCGCTCAGCCTGGACGCCGCCGCGAACGTGGCCCGGCAGCTACGGGCCTCGCTGGTCGGGGAGTTGCGGGCGAATTACGTGACGGGCGCGATGATGCGCGGTCTGTCGGCCCGGCGGGTGCTCTTCGGGCACGTGCTGCGCAACGCGGCGGGACCCGCGCTCACCGTCCTCGGCATGAGCGTGCCGATGCTGATCGGCGGCGCGGTCGTCACCGAGCGGATCTTCAACCTGCCCGGTATCGCGCAGCTCTCCCTCCAGGCCGCACAGCAGCACGATGTGCCGGTCATCCAGGGCACGCTGCTGGTCACGGTGGCGGTGGTCCTGCTCGCCAACATCGCGATCAACGCCGGTCTGCTGGCGCTCAACCCGGCCGCCCGCAGGGGCCGTTCGAAGGCGAACGCGGCATCGGGAGACGCCGCGCTCGCTGACGGCGCGTCACGTGGCGGTGCCTCATGAGGACGCTGCGCCGCACCGGACGGGTGCCCGCCGCCCGTTTCGCACTGGCCGTACTCGCCGTCGTCGCCCTGCTCGCGGTGCTCGGCGGGGTGATCGCCCCGCAGGACCCGCTCGCGCAGGACACCGCGCGGGTGCTCCAAGGGCCGAGCGGATCGCACCTGTTGGGGACGGACTACCTCGGCAGGGACGTCCTGAGCAGGCTGCTGGCGGGCACCGGCCGCTCCGTGCTCGGCGCGGTCGAGTCGGTCGGCGCGGCGATGGTCCTCGGCGTCGTGCCGGGCCTCGCGTCGCTGTGGCTCGGCCGCGGCTTCGAGTGGGCCGCGCTGCGGGCGGTGGACGCGCTGATGACGCTGCCGTTCACGCTCTTCGCCATCGCCGCGATCGGCGTCTTCGGCAACGGCCTCAACCAGGCGATGCTCGCGCTCGGCGTGCTGCTGGCCCCGCTGTTCTTCCGGGTGTCCCGCGCCGCCGCGCTGGGCCTGAAGCAGGCCCAGTACGTGGAGGCCGCGGAGCTGATGGGCGCCTCGCGCGGCCGGATCCTGCGGACCCACATCGCCGCGAAGGTGCTGCCGACGATCGCCGTGACCACGGCCCACGCGCTGGCGACGGCGCTGCTGACCGTCGCCTCGCTGACCTTCCTCGGCGTCGGCGTCCAGCCGCCCGCCCCGACCTGGGGCGGCATGCTCGCCAGCGACTTGGGCTATCTCGCCCAGCAGCCGTGGGCGCCCGCCCTGCCCGGCGTCCTGATCATGATCACCGTCGGCGCGCTCAATCTGCTCGCGGACGCCGTACGGGACAGCGGCGCCGATGTCGGGGCCGAGCCGCGAGCCGCCCGCGAACCCCAGGGGAGGAAGGCCGATGACCGTGTCGTCGCTGTCTGAGCCGGGCCGTGCCCGCACCGTCGGTGCGACCGGACCCGTACTCACCGTGGACGGGCTGCACATCACCGTCTCCGGCGGTCGCGCCGAGGCGGTCCGCGACGTGTCCTTCACCGTCCACGCGGGTGAGGCCGTCGGCGTCGTCGGCGAATCGGGTAGCGGCAAGACGCTGACCTGCCGCTCGCTGCTCGGCGTGCTGCCGCCCGGCTGCGAGGTGTCGGCGGGCAGCGCGGTGCTGGCCGGTGCGGATCCCGACGGTACGGAAGCGGTCGGTACGGCGACGGCCGGTGCCTCGGCCGCGGGTGGGTCGGCGGCGGGTGCGTCGGCGGCCGGAAAGGCGTCGCCCGCAAGCTCGTGGCCCACAAGCCGGTCGTTCGGCAAGGCGTCGGCCGCGAAGTCCTCGGCCAGGAAGTCGTCGGGCGCCGCCTCGTCGTCCGGTACCGATCTGACCGCGCTCGACAAGCGGCAGTGGGAGCGGCTGCGCGGGGTGGAGCTGGGCGCGGTCTTCCAGGACCCGGCCTCGTATCTCAACCCGGCGCTGACCGTGGGCCGCCAGCTCGCGGAGCCGCTGCGCGTACGCCTCGGTCTGAAGCGGGCGCGGGCGCACGAGCGGGCCGTGGAACTCTTCGCCTCGGTCGGCCTGCGCGATCCCGCCGACGTCTACCACCGGTACCCGCACGAGCTGTCGGGCGGCATGCTGCAACGCGTCCTGATCGCCATCGCGGTCGCCTGCGATCCGCGGCTGCTCGTCGCGGACGAGGCGACGACGGCGCTCGACACCGTCGTGCAGGCCGAAGTCCTCGATCTGCTGGCCCAGTTGCGCGACGAGCGCGGTCTCGCCCTGCTGCTGGTCACCCACGACCTGGCCGTCGTCGCCGAGGTCACCGACCGGGTGCTGGTCTTCTACGCGGGCGAGATCGTCGAGGACGGCCCCACCCAGGACGTCGTCCACCGCCCCGCGCACCCCTACACCGCCGCGCTGCTGCGCGTCGCCTCCCTCGGCGACTGGAACCGCCGCGAGCTGGCCGTCATCCCCGGCCGTCCGCCCGAGGCGGGCGAGGCCCCGGTCGGCTGCCGGTTCGCCGACCGCTGCGCCTTCGCCGAGGACCGCTGCCGTACGCGGCCGGTGCCGCTCACCGCGACCGCCGACGGCCGCCGTGTCCGCTGCGTGCGCGCCGCGGAACTCGCCCTGTCCCCGCCGCCCCTCCAGGAGGTGCCCGCATGACCACCACCCCCGCGGCCCGCACGGCGCCGGTCTCCGACGTCTCGCCGCCCACGGCGGACATCGAGCGGCCGGTCGCGCCGTCCGCGGTGCCCGCCGCCGAACGCGAGACGCGGGCGTCGGCGCCCGCGCTCCAGGTCGAAGGGCTCGGTGTCACCTACCAGCGGCGCCCCGGCCACAGCCACAGCGCCCCCGTGCTGAGCGGTGTGGACCTGGAGGTGACGGCCGGTCAGATCCTCGGGGTGATCGGCGAGACCGGGTCGGGTAAGACGACGCTGGCGCGGGCCGTGGTCGGGCTGGCGCCGGTGGTGGCCGGGCGGATCGGCGTGGCGGGCGTCGAGGTCGGCGCGCTGCGCGGACGGGAGTTGCGCGACCACCGGCGGTCCGGGCTGGTGCAGTACATGTTCCAGGACCCGCTGCGGTCGCTGGACCCGGATCTGACGGTGAACGACCTGGTGGGCGAGCCGTTGGCGGTCGCCGGGGTGGAGCGCGGCGAGCGGCGCGGCCGGGTGGCGGAGGCGCTGCACCGGGTGGGGCTCGACGCGGGCACCCTGGGCGGCCGGATTCCGGCCCAGCTCTCCGGCGGCCAGCGTCAGCGCGTGTCCTTGGCGCGGGCGATCGTCACGCGGCCCGCGTTGCTGCTGGCGGACGAGCCGGTCAGCGCGCTGGACGCCTCGAACCGCAACCATGTGCTGCGGCTGCTGGACGAGTTGCGCCGCGACCTGGGCGTGGCCGTCGTCGTCATCTCGCACGACCTCAGCTCGCTGGCCGGGATCGCCGACCGGATCGCGGTGCTGTACCGGGGGCGGCTGGTCGAACAGGGTTCGACCGCCGATGTGTTGGCCCGCCCGCTGCACCCGTACACCGCGCTGCTCACCGCGTCCGCGCCCCGCGTGGACCGCGATCCGTCGAAGCGGCGCGAACGGCCGGGGCCGCCCGGTGAGGTGCCGGTCTGGGCGGCCGACCCCGGCGCCTGCGTCTTCGCCCACCGCTGCCCGCTGGCGGACGCCGACTGCCGTACGCAACCGGGCAGTTCTCCGCACTCGGGCGAGCGGGCCGCCGCCTGTCACCACCCGGTCGCCGCCGCCCGCTGACCCGCGCACACCACCAGCAACCCCACGATCTTCGGGAGAGACCCCGTGCCCATCGAATTCATCGGCATCGCCAGCACCCAGCAGTTCAGTGAGACCGGCGCCGCGTCCGGGCCTGTCGTCGACCCCGGCTACCTGACCGAACTGGCCCTGGCGCACGAGGAGTCCGGCTTCGACCGTGTGCTGGTCGCGCACTCCTCCGCGAGCCCCGACGGCTTCACCGTCGCCGACCAGATCCTGAACCGTACGACCCGGCTCGGTGTGCTGCTCGCCCACCGTCCCGGTTTCGTCGCCCCGACGCTCACGGCCCGCAAGTACGCCACGCTCGACGCCTTCCACCCTGGCCGGGTCGCGCTGCACGTCATCACCGGAGGCGACGACGCCGACCAGGCGCGGGACGGCGACCTCAGCGACAAGCCGACCCGCTACCGGCGCACCGACGAGTTCCTCGACGTGGTGCGCAAGGAGTGGGAGTCGGCCGAACCCTTCGACTACGAGGGCGAGTTCTACACCGTGCGCGGCGGCTACTCGTCGGTCCGCCCGGCCGATCCGATCCCGGTGTACTTCGGCGGCGCGTCCGGTGACGCGGTGCGGGTCGGCGGCAAGCACGCGGATGTGTACGCCTTCTGGGGCGAGCCGCTCGCGGGGATCGCCGAGCGCATCCGGCAGGTCCGCGCGGCGGCGTCGCCGTACGGCCGCGACCCGCGGTTCAGCGTCAGCCTGCGCCCGATACCGGCCGCCACGGAGGCCGAGGCGTGGCGCCGCGCCGAGGACGTCCTGCGGCTGACGAAGGAGAAGGCGGGCGAGGTGCGCAAGGCGTTCAACCTCGACCACACCGCACAGGAGGGCTCGCGCAGGCTGCTCGAATACGCCGCCAAGGGCGACGTGCACGACAAGCGGCTGTGGACGGCGGTCGCCAAGGTCACCGGGGCCGCGGGCAACTCCACCGCGCTGGTGGGCAGTTACGAGCAGGTCGCCGAGTCGCTGCTGGACTACGTGGGCCTGGGCGTGTCCACCCTCCTGATCCGCGGCTTCAGCCCGCTGGAGGACGCCCGCGACTACGGCTCCCTGGTGCGGCTGGTCCGCGAGCAGACCGACGGCGCCGCGCTGACCGGAGCGGCTGCCGTATGACCGCCGGGACCGGGAGCGCGCCCTCGGTGGGGAGGAGGGCCGGGGCGGTCACCCCGACGACCTCCCACTGGGGGGCGTTCGGGGTACGGCGGAACGCGGACGGCACGGTCACCGCCGTCCCGCACCCCGCCGACCCCTCGCCGTCACCGCTGCTGCGCGGTGTGCCGGGCTCGCTCCGGCACGCCACCCGGATCCGGCGGCCCGCCGCCCGGCGCGGCTGGCTGGAGCACGGCCCCGGTCCCACCTCCGGGCGCGGCGACGAGCCCTTCGTGGAACTCGGCTGGGACGAGGCGCTTGACCTGGCCGCCGCCGAACTGGCGCGGGTCCGCGACGAGTTCGGCAACACAGCGGTGTTCGGCGGCTCGTACGGCTGGGCGAGCGCGGGGCGCTTCCACCACGCGCAGAGCCAACTCCACCGGTTCCTGGCGCAGTTCGGCGGCTACACGGGCTCGCGCAACTCGTACAGCCTGGGCACCTCGCTGGTGCTGCTGCCGTATCTGGTCGGCGACGCGGAGTCGGTGCTGCGGTCCTCGTCCACCTGGCCGACGATCACCGGGCACACCGAACTGATCATCGCCTTCGGCGGAATCCCCGCGAAGAACGTGCATGTCACCCCCGGCGGGGTGACCCGGCACGGCACGCCCGGCCATCTGTCGGCGCTGGCCGCGGCCGGTGCCCGGGTCGCGCTGGTCAGCCCACTGCGCGACGACCTGCCGGACGGCCTGGACGCCGACTGGTACCCGATCCGCCCGGCGACCGACACCGCGCTGATGCTGGCGCTCGCCCACACCCTGGTCGACGAGGGCCTGTACGACCGGGAGTTCGTCGCCCGCTACTGCGCCGGGGCCGACACCTTCCTGCGCTATCTGCGCGGCGCCGACGACGGCACGGTGAAGGACGCGCGGTGGGCCGCGGCGCTCACCGGCATCCCGGCCGACCGAATCCGCGACCTGGCCCGCAGCGCCGCGCGGCAGCGCACCCTGGTCACCGTCACCTGGTCGTTGCAGCGCATCCAGCACGGCGAGCAGCCGGTGTGGGCGGCGCTCGCGCTGGCCGCGCTGCTTGGCCAGATCGGACTTCCGGGCGGCGGATTCGGCCACGGCTACGGCTCGATGGGCGACGTGGGCGACACCGGTCCGCAGGTCCGGCTGCCGTATCTGCCCCAAGGGCCCAATCCCGTCGCGGAGTTCATCCCCTGCGCCCGGATCGCGGACCTGCTGCTGCGTCCCGGCGAGGAGTACGACTACGACGGCACACGCCGCCGCTACCCGGACATCAGGCTGGTGCACTGGGCCGGCGGCAACCCCTTCCACCACCATCAGGACCTGGGCAGGCTGCGGCGCGCCTTCGGGCGGCCGGACACCGTGCTGGTGCACGAGACGCACTGGACGGCGACCGCCCGCCACGCCGATCTGGTGTTCCCCGCCACCACGTCCCTGGAGCGTGAGGACATCGGCGGCGGGCGGCGCGACACCCATCTGATCGCCATGCACCGCGCGGTCGAGCCGGTCGGCGAGGCCCGCGACGACCACGCGATCCTGGCCGGTCTGGCCGAACGCCTCGGATTCGGCGAGCGGTTCACCGAGGGACGGGACCCGGCGGGATGGCTGGAGCACCTGTACACCCGGTGGGCCGAGGAGTTGGCGGCGACCGGGGGCGGCGAGCCGCCCGCCTTCGCGGACTTCTGGTCGGCGGGCGAGTGGGAACTGCCGCCGCAGCCCGCCGAGCGCACGCTCTTCGCCGACTTCAGGGCCGACCCGCTGGGCGCGCCCCTGGCCACCCCCAGCGGCCGGATCGAGCTGACCAGCGCGACGGTGGCCGCCCTCGGGCTGCCCGACTGCCCCGGCCACCCGGCCTGGCTCGAACCCGACGAGTGGCCGGGCGCCCCGGCCGCGGACCGGCTGCCGCTGCTGCTGATCGCGAACCAGCCCGCCAACCGGCTGCACAGTCAGCTCGACACCGGGGCCGCGAGCCTGGACGCCAAGGTCGCCGGGCGCGAGGCGCTGCGGATCCATCCGGCGGACGCGGCGGCCCGTTCGGTCCACGACGGCGATCTGGTGCGGATCTTCAACGACCGGGGCGCCTGCCTGGCGGGCGCGGTGCTCACCGACCGGGTACGGCCCGGTGTCGTACGGCTGCCGACCGGCGCGTGGTTCGACCCGGTACCCGGTCACGAGCCGCCGCTGTGCGCGCACGGCAATCCGAACGTGCTGACCGCCGACATCCCCAGCTCCCGGCTCTCCCAGGGCTGCACCGGCCAACACGCGCTGGTCGAGGTCGAGTTGTGGGCCGGAGGGCCGCCGCCCGAGGTGACCGTCCGCCGGCCGCCCGCCTTCGCCGACGATCCCCGCGCGGGCCGTACGGCGCATGCGACACCCTCGACGGCCGCCGCGGGACCGGCCACCGCTGACACGTACGCGCCCGGCCCGTACGGCCGCCTCGGACCACCCGAGCCCGGCGATCCACACTTCGAACGGCCCCACCACAGGAAGGCCACACCGTGACCACCGACCTCGCGTCCTCGTCCGGCACCGGCTCCGCCGCGCCCGCGGACGCCGCCGCCACCGGCCTGCCCGCACCCGACTACGACCGGCTGCCCGAGGTCGCGGCGGCGCTGGCCGCGCGGGCCGGTGAGCACGACCGGGACGCGAGCTTCCCGCACGAGGGCGTGGCCGCCGTGCACGCCGCCGGACTGCTCACCGCGACCGTCGACCGCGGCCACGGCGGCGCGGGGGCCGGTCTCGCCGACACCGTACGCATCCTGCGGGCGCTCGGCGGCGGTGATCCGGCGGTCGCGCTGGTCACGTCGATGACGCTGTTCGCGCACGCGGCGCAGGCCCGCGCCCCGCACTGGCCGCGGGACACCTACGGCGAGCTGCTGGCCGAGTCCGCGCGGCGCCCGGCGCTGGTGAACGCCCTGCGGGTGGAGCCCGATCTGGGCAGTCCGGTACGCGGCGGGCTTCCGGCGGCCACCGCGCGGCGGCGCGAGGACCACTGGGAGCTGACCGGGCACAAGATCTTCTCGACCGGCGCGGTGGCGCTGCGCTGGATGTTGGTGTGGGCGCGCACCGACGAGGAGCCGGTGCGGACCGGTTCGTTCCTGGTGCGCACCGACTCGCCGGGCATCGAAGTGCGGCCCACCTGGAACCACTTGGGGCTGCGCGCCAGCCGCAGCGACGACGTGCTGTTCGACTCGGTCCGTGTGCCGCTCGGCCGCACCGCCGGGCTCGCGGAGCCCGGCCAGGACGGCGGCCGGGACGTCGTGGGCGGTGCCTGGAACTCGCTGGGCCTGACCGCGCTCTACCTCGGCGTGGCGCGCGCCGCCCAGCGGTGGCTGACCGGTTTCCTGCACGAGCGCGTGCCCAGCGCGCTCGGCGCTCCATTGGCCACGCTGCCGCGCTTCCAGAGCGCGGTCGGCGAGATCGAGGTCCAACTGGCCGGTGCGGAAAGGCTGGTGGCGGCGCTGGCCGAGGCCGTCGACAGCGGCGATCCGCTCGCCGCCGCGGAGGCGGGCGGCGCGAAGGTGCTCGGCACCCGGGCCGCGATCGGTTCGGTCGAGCAGGCCGTCGCGCTGATCGGCAACAACGGCCTGACCAACGACAACCCGCTGCAACGCCATCTGCGGGACGTGCTGTGCTCCCGCGTCCACACCCCGCAGGACGACTCGGTGCTGCTCGGCACCGGGCGCGCCGCCCTCGACCTCGGCGGGTCCGCCCGCTGACCCCCTTTTCGCTTTCTCTTCCGCTCCCTCTCACGAAAGGCCCCAGCAGCCATGCCTGTTGAGTTCATCGGCATGATCGGCACCCGCGACGTCTCCGAGGTCCGTCCTCCGTCCGGGCCGGTCGTCGACCCCGACTACACGCGGCGGTTCGCCCTCGCCCACGAGGAGGCGGGCTTCGACCGCGTCCTGATCGGCTACGGCTCCGGCAGCCCCGACGGTACGCAGGTCGCCGCCCATGTCGCCGCCCACACCGAGCGGTTGGGCCTGCTGGTGGCGCACCGCCCCGGCTTCGTCGCTCCGACCCTTGCGGCCAGGACCTTCGCCACTCTCGACCAGTTCTCCGGCGGGCGCACCGCGGTGCACATCATCACCGGCGGGCACGACGCCGAGCAGCGCAGGGACGGCGACCACCTCGGCAAGGACGACCGCTACGCGCGGACCGACGAGTACCTCGACATCCTCAAGTCCGCCTGGACCAGCACGGAACCGGTCAGCCACGAGGGCCGCTTCTACCACTACGAGGACTACCTCTCCGAGGTGCGCCCGGTCACCGAGCCCCGCATCCCGCTGTACTTCGGCGGCTCGTCCGAGGCGGCCTACCGGGTCGGCGGCAAGCACGCCGACGTCTTCGCGCTGTGGGGCGAACCGCTGGCGGAGACGGCGGAGCAGATCGCGTCCGTGCGGGCCGCGGCCGAGGCGGCGGGCCGCACCGAGCCGCCGCGGATCAGCGTCTCCTTCCGGCCGATCCTCGGCCGTACCGAGGAGGAGGCGTGGGACCGCGCACACCGCATCCTGGACACCATCAACTCCCGTGGCGCGGCAGGGTCGTTCGTCGGCAGCCGCCGCACGACCCTGCCGGTCGGCCCGGACGCCCAGCCGCAGAACACCGGCTCGCAGCGGCTGCTCGCCGCCGCGGCCAAGGGGGAGCTGCACGACCGCGCGCTGTGGACCCCCACCGCCAAGGCGACCGGGGCGGCGGGCAATTCGACCGCCCTGGTCGGCACGCCGGAGACCGTCGCCCAGGCGCTGCTGGACTACGTGGACATCGGCGTCACCACGCTGCTGATCCGCGGCTACGACCCGCTGGACGACGTGATCGACTACGGCCGTGACCTGCTGCCGCTGGTCCGGGCCGAGGTGGCCCGGCGTGACGCGGACGCGACGGGCGTGTCCGGCTCCGCTCCCGCGGTCGCCGCCGTGAGCGGTGCCCGATGAGCGCCCCGGTCGGCCTCGCCGAGGCCACCGGAGACCCGGTGCACCCGCGAGTCCCGAGCCCGGCGGAGGAGGCCGCGCCGGTCGCGGACTGGTACCCGGCCGCGGGCCTGGCGCACCGCGGCACCGTCGTCCTGCTCCCCGGGCGCGGTGAACACCCGGGCGTGTACGAGCGGTTCGGCCGACGGCTTGCGGCCGACGCGTATGTCGTCCACGTCCTCGACGTGCCCGAGGACGGCGATCCCGAGCCGGTCGCGGGCGCCGTCGAAGCGATCGCGGCGGGCGCGGCCAGGCCGCTGGTACTGGCCGGTTCCGACAGCGGGGCCCTGCACGCGCTGGCAGCCGCCGGGCGTACGGGCGTCGCACCGGACGCGCTGCTGCTCGCCGGGGCGCCGGAACCGGGCGCGGCGGCCGGGTGGGACGACGAGCTGGCCGTACGCACGGCGTGCCCGACGCACCGGGGGCGGCTGGACGCCGACCCGCTGTTCGTCGCCGGCGCCCTCGCCGCCCCCGTCCCCGGCGCGCTGGCCGAGGCCGCCGACGCGGCGCTCACAGCCGGGCTCCCGTTCCCGGCCCTCGTGCTGCACGGCGCGGCCGACCCGGTCTCCGCGCCGTCCGTCGCCCACTCCCTGGCCGCGCGGCTGCCCGCGGCGACCCTGGCCACGGTGACGGACGGCAGGCACGACGTGCTCAACGACATCCAGCACCGCAGTGTCGCCGCCCTCGTCGTCCAGTGGCTGGAGCGGCTGCGTATCGCTCACTCGCTCCCGCCGATCCTCACGGTGACCCCGGTCGCCGCGCCCTGACGCCCCGCCATGTGCCGGGCCCCGTAAGGGGTCCGGCCACTCCCCTGGCATCCGACCCGGAAGGACCGCCCGTCATGACCGCGACCCCGTCGCTCGCCGCTGCCACCAACTCACCCGTGGATCACACCCGTTCCGCCGCCGGAGCGGTACGTCCGGCCGATCTGCTGCGGCGTACGCTGCGGCGGCAGGCGACGGCGGTGACCGTCGTGACCGTGCCGGGTCCCGCGGGATTCACCGCGACGTCCTTCACCTCGGCATCCCTCGAACCGGCCCTGGTGTCCTTCTACTTGTCCACCACGGCGTCCACGGCGGGCGCCGTCAGGTCGGCCGACCGTTTCGCGGTGCATCTGCTCGGGTCCGACCAGGAGGACCTGGCGCGGGGCTTCGCGCGCAGTGGCGTGGACCGGTTCGCCGGGGTGGACTGGACACCGGACACGGGCGGGCTGCCGCTGCTGTCCGGGGTGCCGGCCTGGCTGACCGCCCGTACCGTGCACGTCCACGACGTCGGCGACCACTTCCTCGTGGTCGGCCATGTGGAGGACGCGGGAGGTCCCGGCGCGGACTCGCCGCTGGTCCACCACGACGGGGCGTTCGGCACCTTCCACACCGACCGGCCCCGCGCGTAACCGCGGCGGGCGTCGCGGGGGGGGGCGGTCCCGGCGTCAGGCCGCCTTCCGCGCCTCGATGAGGAAGCGGGTCACCGTGGCCGTGAACGACCCCTCGGACGTGATGTGTTCGTGCAGGGCGCGCAGGGTGTCGCGGTGCTCGGCGACCGTGAAGCCGGGGACCATCCAGATGACCTTGCGCAGGTAGTAGACGACCGCGCCGATGTCGTGGAATTCCATCCGCAGCGACTCGGCGCGCAGGTCGACCACCTCGAGTCCGGCCGCGGCGGCGCCCGCACGCGCCAGGTCGGGGTGGCGCGCGCCGCGCACCGCGTCGGGCTGCTCTCCGAGGAAGAACTCCACGAGTTCGAACGCGCTGGCCGGGCCGACCTGCTGGGAGAAGTACGTGCCGCCGGGGCGCAGGACGCGCGCGATCTCGTCCCACCACACCGTCACGGGGTGGCGGCTGGTCACCAGGTCGAACGCCTCGTCGGCGAAGGGCAGCGGGGGCTCGTCCGTGTCCGCGACGACGACCGCGCCGCGCGGGTGCAGCAGCGCGGTCGCCTTGGCCACATTCGGCGGCCACGACTCGGTCGCGGCCATCAGCGGCGGCAGCGCGGGCACTCCGGCGAGCACTTCGCCGCCGCCGGTCTGGATGTCGAGCGCGGCCGACGCCCGGCCGAGACGCTCGCCCATCCGCCGCTGATACCCCCACGACGGCCGCTGCTCGGTGGCCCGCCCGTCCAGCCAGGAGAAGTCCCACCCGTCGACCGACACCGAGTCGGCCTCCGCCACCAGCGCCTCGAAGTCACGTTCCATCCCGGCATCATCGCCGCAGGCCGCCCGCCGGACCACTCGATTAACCCGTGCCTCGATCGCCTCGAACCTCGACCAGCCCGAGCTCGGGCTTCGACCACACCCGGGCCTCGACCACCTCGGACCTCGATCACACCCGGGCCTCGGTCACACCCGGGCCGCGATCAACCGGCGCCTGGACCACGGGCCGTACCTGAGGAGCCGGCCAGCAAGGGGGGCCGTCCCGCGCCGGAGGCGGCCCCTGCCGCTCAGCGCACCGGCACCCCGCCGTAGCCCTGGACGATCGGCCGCCAGGTCGGCTGGAACTGGGGAAGGGTCGAGCCGACCGCCCACGCGGTGGGTGTGCCGGGCAGCGGGTGCGGCACGGCGGCCACGCCGAAGAGCGAGGCACCCTGGCCCGCCGCGTCGGTCGCCGCGGGCTCGGCGTGCCAGGCCGCGCCTTCCCAGCGCATGGTGAACGCCGGTGTGGCCACGCCCTGTTGCTCGCCGACGGCGATCAGGCCGTGCTCGCCGTACGCGGTGACGCCGTGCAGGTCCGCGTGGACGGCGGGCGCCGCGACCTCCGTCCACGTACGCCCGTCCCAGTGCAGGGTCAGCGGGGAGTTCGTGCCGTCCGGCGTGCTGCTCCCGCCGACCGCCCACACGTCGTCGGGGCCGAGCACGGCGACGCTCTCCAGCGACTCGCCGCGGCCGGCGGTGTGCGGCGTCGGCACGATCCGCCAGGCCGCGCCGTCCCAGCGCTCGACGAGCGGGCGGCCCTCACCCCGCGCGTCGTAGACGACACCGACGGCCCAGACACGACCGTCGCCGTCGGCCGCCGCACCCGACAGCAGCGCGTCGCCGCCCGGCTCCGGGGTGGCGACCGACGACCAGGCGCGCCCGTTCCAGTGGTACGCCATCGGGCGCGGCGCGCCGATCCGGTCCTGCGCGGTGACGCCGACCGTCCAGAGGTCGTCCGGGCCGGTGCCCGCGAGCGCCGACGGGTACGCCGACCGGTCGGCGGCCTCCGCGGGCAGCGGGACCTCCTGCCAGCGGCGGCCGTCGAAGTGCTCGGCCAGCGAGCGGTCCTGGAACGCCGCGGCGTCGTTCCAGGAGCCGACAGCCCAGACGTCACGGGCGGACAGCGGCAGTACGGCGTCGAGCTTGCCGTTCGCCGCCGCGCCGCCGGACGGCCGGTGGGCGAGCGGGCCGGTGGCGTTCCACCGGGCGCCGTCGAAGCGCTCGGCGACGGTGACGTTCACGCCCGACGGGTCCTCGCGGTAGCCGACCGACCACGCGTCGAGCGAGTCGCGGGCCGCCACGGCGCGCAGTTCCTCGTCCCGCTCGGGCCCGGCCGCGCGGCGGCTGCGCCACACCGGCAGGTCGGGGCCGCCGGGCGCGGGCGCGGCAGCGGAAGCGTCCGGCACCGGGGCGGAGGCCGAGTCCCGTACCCCGTCGCCGGGCGCCGCCGTCGCCGTAGCCGCGCCCGCTCCCGTTCCGGCGAGCGCCGCCGCAGCCGTGAGGGCCGCCGCGGCGAACACTCCGCCGCGCGCCCGCCTCGGGCCGAGGCCCCACGTCAGTCGCCGTCCCCGTCGTGTCCGCATCCCGCTGCCGCCTCCGTCGTCGTGTCGCGCGCCGGCCGGGCGTCCGAACGGCCCGGTTCCGGCTTCGACACTGCCCTACGCGGCGGCGCGGGTGCGGCTGCCCACGCCGGGCGTTACGGTGACGCACCGTCAGCGGAGCAGGACGGCGGCGGCCCCGGACGGTGCGTCAGAACTGCACGTCGGCGCAGGAGTAGAAGGCGTTCGCGGTGTCCGCGATGGTCCAGACGCCGACGATGAGCTGCTTGCCGCTCAGCCCGCTGGGGATCGTGCCCTGGTGGACGACGGTGGCGGGCGGCTGGGAGCCGTTGTAAGGGATCTTCAGGAAGGGCGTGGTGTTGAGCATCGCCCGGGTGAGCGGCTTCTTCGGGTCGTACCCGGCCTTGGTCAGGTAGTACGAGAAGTCGGTCGTCGAGTGCCGGGCGGTCAACTTCCAGGTGAAGGTGTAGCTCTGACCGCCCGTCACGTGCGTGGCGGGCCAGCCGCCGTTGCGCGGGTCGTCGAGCTGGGCGAAGCGGCTGTTGGCGCCGCTGCAGATCTTGCCGTCGGCGGGACCGCCGGCCGGGAAGCCCTTGGGGCCCTCGACGCTCTGCGGCTCGTACTGGATGTCGCCGCAGTTCGTGACGGTCCCGGCGGCGCACAGCGCCTGGCGGCTGGGCGGGGTGCTGATGTAGCCGTGGCTGCTGGCGCTTCCGGTGGCGAGCACGAACGAACCGGCGACGCCGAGCCCGATCACGGCCGCACTGATCTTCTTGCGCATGGCGTACTCCTTGAGAACGTGGGGGAGTTCCGCGGATGTCTACGGTCGTACGCGGCCCGGACCTGCCCGTGCGGCACAAGACCACACCGATCCAGGTCTAGACCAAGTCGCACCCTAGTCCCAGGATTTAGTCATGTCCACACCAAGAATCAGCCGTGCGGCGGCGCAATGTGTCCGCTACGCACGGCGGCCCGGGGGGGGGGGGGGCCCCCCCCCCCCGGCGCCCCGCGGCCCCCCCCCCCCGGGGGGGGGGGGGGCCGGGCCCGGAGGCCCCGGGCCCCGGGGACCCCCCGGGTGCGGGCCCCGGGAAAGC
>NZ_JBIUXT010000008.1:266032-275832 GCF_044744145.1 Streptomyces sp. NPDC087422
ACCACGCCCCCCCCACGCCCAAGTTTTTAGTCTTCCCACCCCCACCAACCCCCGGGGGGGGGGCGGGGGGGGGCCCCCCCCCGGGGGCCCCCCCCCCGGGGGCCCCCCCCCCCCCGGGGCCGCCGCGAGGCGCGACCGGACGGTGCGTCAGGTCGCCGTGCAGGTCAGCACGGGAACGGCGTTCCCGCCGCTGTACGTGCCCTGGAATCCGAAGTGGGTCTCGGCGGACGGCGCGAGGGCGCCGTTGTAGGCGAGACTCGCCGCGGTCACCGCCGCGCCCGACTGGGCGACGGTGGCGTTCCAGGAGTTGGTGACGCGCTGGCTGCCGGGGTAGGTCCACGACACCGTCCACGAACGCGTCGCCGACGTACCGCTGTTGGTCACCGTCCCATCGGCGGTGAAGCCGCTCCCCCAGTCGTTGCTCACCGTGTAGCTGGCGGAACAGCCGCTGCCGCCACCGCCGTTGGACCCGCTGGAGGTGGTCGCGGTGACCGGCGCCGAGGCGGCGGAGGTGTTGCCCGCCGCGTCGCGGGCCTTGACGGTGTACGTGTACGCCGTCGCGGCGGTCAGCCCCGAGTCGGTGTACGACCGGCCGGCGGTCGTCCCCACCAACGCGCCGCCGCGGTAGACGTCGTACGCTGTCACCCCGACGTTGTCGGTCGCCGCCGACCAGCCCAGGGAGACCGAGGTCGCCGTGGTCCCGGTGACGTTGAGGCCGCCGGGCGCGGTCGGCGCCTGGGTGTCGGAGCCGGTGCCGCCGGAGCCCGCCGCGCTCGCGCTGAAGGAGAAGCCGGTGGTGGCCAGACCCTGGCCACCCTGCCAGACCTCGAAACCGGCCTCTGCGTCGATGAGGTAGTGCGCCGGGTCGACCGAACCGCGGCCGACCGCGTCGTCGATCAGCGCCTTGACGTCGAGGTTCGAGACCGAGGTGCCGCCGCCCTGCAACACGTAGGAGATGATCTTCCACGAGGTCTGACGGCCGGTCCACACGTCCCAGTTGCGCCCCGCGGCGGCCGACGTGCCGCTCTTCCCGCCGAACGGCTGCACCCCGCCGCGGCTGTTGAGCCAGATCATGATCTCGGTGCCGTCCGGCTGACCGGCCGTGGTCGGCGTCGAGTTGATCCACAGGTCGTACGCGACGTCGTAGGCACCGGACGCCGGTTGCACCGTGCTCCACGAGGAGACCGCGCTGCCCAGCTTGCTGATCTGGATCGGCATACCGCTGTTCGGCGTGCAGTCGCCCCAGTGGCAGCCCTTGAAGAGCGAGGGATACGTGGCGGGCGCGCCGTTCGTCGGCAGGTTGAAGTCGGCCGTCGTCAGCGACCACGCGGTGCCGCTGGAGTACGTGACGCACTGCTGCGCGGTGGAGTTCCACTCGTTGGCCTGGAGCGTGTACTCGCCGCCGGCCACCGGGAGGGTGCCCTGCGGCGCGCAGGTCGAGACGGGGTCGGCGTGCGCGGTCGTCGCGGTGGTCAGCGGCAGCAGCAGCGCCGCGACGGCGGCGAGCACCGCGACCGCCGGGCGCAGCCGGCTGAGCCGCCGGAGCGGATGGGGCCGGTTCCGACGGGGCGGACGGGGCGGACGGGGCGGACGGGGCCGTGCGAGCGGCCCGGAGCGAGGACGGGCGGGATGACGTGTCACTGGTAAGTCCCTTCACCAGTTCGTGGGGGGATGGGTGACGGCTCGGCAGCGCAGGCCACAATGGGAGCGCTCCCATGCCACCGCGTTGATGAAGCCAGGCCCCTCCCCCGGCATCAAGGGGCTCCGCGTGGCGGAGGGTCCCCGCCGTCCGCGTACCGCGAGACCACACCGTGCGCGCACAGCGAAAGGCCCCGCTCACGCGACGTCGGCTTGGCGGGGCGGTTCGGGGTCGGTCAGTCCGCGGCTCCGGCCGGGACGGGAGCGCCGCCGAGGTAGCAGCGGATCGCCGTGCCGTCGGGGGCGGCGTGGACGCGGACGAGGTCCGCGATGTGATTGACCATCAGCAGACCGCGCCCGCCCGGGCGGCCGTTCGGAGGCAGGCGGCGGCCGGCCATCGGGTCGCTGAGCCTGCCGCCGTCGCGGACCTCGCAGACCACCTGGTCGTTCTCGGTCCACAGCCGGATCGTGCCGGAACCGCCGCCGTGCAGAACGCTGTTGGTGATGAGTTCGGAGACCGCGAGGGCCAGGTCGTCCAGCCGGGCGCCGGTCAGGCCGAAGCCGCCCGCCAGCCGGACGGCGAAGCGCCGCGCGTCGCGCAGGCGTTGGTCGTCGAAGGCGAAGGACGCGGCGTCCCGCGGCTCGGGCAGCGGGGTGTTGCCGGAGGCGACGGCGTGGTCCGGCGCGTAGCGGTCGCTGGGCCGCTCGCGGCCCGCCTCGATCACCACCGGATGGGTGGCGTGCGCGTCGTCCAGGACGTCGGGGGCGAGCCCGGCCGCGTCGTACGGACACAGGATCGTCACCTGCCGCCCGGCGAAGGCGGTGTTGATCAGCGCCTCGTGCTGGACGCAGGCCGGGTACTCCAGCGCGGTGCGCCCCGGCCAGATCGGCTCGCCGATGATCCGGACCGGACCCGGCGGCTGCGCGTCGCAGAAGGCGCGGAGCACGGCCGGAATGATGCGCCCGGGGTTGCGCCCGACCGTGGTCATGTCGATGAAGCGCACGGCGCCCGCGTCGGACCCCAGCGCGGTACGCAGCAGGCCGAGTCCGACGGGCGGGGCCGCGACGGCGACCGGTTCGCCCGCGGCGAGGCCGTCCCGTACGAAAGGAACGGTGCCCTCCAGATACTCGCGCGCGCCGCGGTAGAACAGAGCGGGATGGGAGAAGTTCCGGGCAGGACTGATCACGGCGCCACCGTTCGCGACATCGCACGGCAGCGTCCCGGTGGCGTTTCCCACGCCTCTCGCGTCGGCCTCGGCGCCCCCTGACGCCGGCCGACCGCGATGTCCACCCTGAAGGCCCCCTTCGGACACCTGCGGTTTTTTCGGACACCCCTTGACAGCGGTTTCGGACAACAGTGCTGTCACCGCCAGTATGCTCCTCGCCCGACAATCATCAACGCCGGGAGCCGCCTGGCCGCCGTACGCGCCCGCAGCGCGGGCCGCTACCCCGGAGAACCGACCGGTCCCGCGCCACTCCGCGCCGGTCCCGCACCAACTCCGCGCCGGTCCTACGCCACTCCGCGTGGCCGGAACTGGACGCTGATCCGCCCGCCCACCGCTCCCCGCGTCTTCGGCACCGCGTGATCCCAGGTCCGCTGGCAGGAGCCGCCCATCACGATCAGGTCGCCGTGGCCCAGCGGCTGCCGGACGGTGCTCCCGGCGCCCCCGCCGCCGCGCGGCCTGAGCAGCAGCGGGCGCGGCTCCCCCAGGGACACGATGGCGACCATCGTGTCGTGGGTGCCGCCGCGCCCGAAGCGGTCGCCGTGCCAGGCCACGCTGTCCCGGCCGTCGCGGTAGAAGCACAGTCCGGCGCTGACGAAGGGCTCGCCCAGTTCGGCCGCGTAGTGCGCGCTGAGCCGCGCGCGGGCGTCGGTGAGCACGTCGGCGGGCAGCGGGTCGCCCTCGCGGTAGTGGGCGAGGAGGCGGGGCACGGCCACCACGTTGTCGTACATCCGGCGCCGCTCCTCGCGCCAGGGGACCTCCGCGGCCAGTTCCGCGTAGAGGTCGTCGGCGCCGCTCAGCCATCCGGGGAGCGTGTCGATCCAGGCGCCCTGTCCGAGGTGGGTGCGGCGGGCTCCCTCCAGGTCACCGAGGCCCGGAGCGCCGCCGCCGAAGATGGACGCCTGCTGAGGGGACGGGTGGCTCATGCGCCGAGCCTACCTCGACTGTCGTACACCTGTTCTATTGTGTGCGGTGTGCCGAACGTGTGCCGAACGCGTGTGCCGGATGTCTGCCGGGCACACGTCGGGCATGCGTCGGGCATACGTCCGGCACACGCCGGGCGTTCCCGCCCGGTTCGCCGCAGGATGGAGAACATGCTGTTCGCCGAGGTCGCCCGTGTCTCGTACGAGGTCGCGCACACATCAGCGCGGACCCGCAAGACGGCGCTGCTGGCCGAGTTCTTCCGGGCCATGGAGCCCGAGGACGTGCCGGTCGCCATCGCGTATCTGGCCGGACGCCTGCCGCAGGGGCGGCTCGGCGTCGGCTGGGCGGCGCTGCGGGACCGCGCCGAGCCCGCCGCGGAGCCGACGCTGACCGTACGGGCGGTGGACGAGGCGCTGACGGCCGTCGGCGCGGTCGCGGGCGCCGGGTCGCAGGGCCGGCGGCGGGACCTGCTCCAGGGCCTGCTGGGCGCGGCGACCGAGCGGGAGCAGGAGTTCCTGGTCGGGCTGCTCACCGGCGAGGTCAGGCAGGGCGCGCTGGACGCCGCGGCGGCGGAGGGCCTGGCCGCCGCGACCGGCGCGCCTGCCGCCGGCGTACGCCGCGCGGTGATGCTCGCGGGCGCCCTCGAACCGGTTGCGCGGGCCCTGCTGGCGCGCGGCCCCGACGCGCTCACCGAATTCGCCCTCGCGGTCGGCCGGCCGCTGCTGCCGATGCTGGCGTCCTCCGCCAAATCCGTCGCCGAGGCGGTCGCCAAGGCGGGGCCCTGCGCGATCGAGGAGAAGATCGACGGCATCCGTGTCCAGGTGCACCGCGACGGCGAGTCGGTCCGGATCTTCACCCGCACGCTGGACGACATCACCGAGCGCCTGCCGGAGGTCGTCGCGGCCGTCCGCGCGCTGGGCGCGGACCGTTTGGTCCTGGACGGCGAGGTGCTGGCGCTCGGCCCGGACGGGCGGCCCCGGCCGTTCCAGGAGACCGCGGGCCGTGTCGGCTCCCGCGTCGACGTGTCGGCGGCGGCCCGCGCCCTGCCGCTGACGGCGGTCTTCTTCGACGTGCTCGCCGTCGGCGACGGGGACGCCACCGAGGACCTGCTCGACCGCGGCTACGACGAGCGGCACGCGGTGCTGGCCGGGCTCCTCCCCGAGGAGCTGCGGGTCCGGCGGACCGTCGTGTCGGACCCGGCGGACGAGGCGGAGCTGCGGGCCGCCGAGGACTTCTGGCGGGCCACGCTGGACCGCGGGCACGAGGGCGTGATGGTCAAGGCCGCCGACAGCGGCTACGCGGCCGGTCGGCGCGGCGCGTCCTGGATCAAGGTCAAGCCGGTGCATACCCTCGACCTGGTGGTGCTGGCCGTCGAGTGGGGCCACGGCCGCCGCACGGGAAAGCTCTCCAACCTCCACCTGGGCGCGCGCGACGGCGACGGCTTCGCCATGCTCGGCAAGACCTTCAAGGGCCTGACGGACGCGCTGCTCGACTGGCAGACCGAGCGGCTGCTCGCCCTGGCGGTCGGCCCGACCGACGGATACGTGGTCACCGTGCGCCCCGAACTGGTCGTCGAGATCGCCTACGACGGCCTCCAGACCTCGACCCGCTACCCGGCGGGCGTCACCCTGCGCTTCGCCCGCGTCGTGCGCTACCGCGAGGACAAGACAGCGGCCGAGGCCGACACGCTGGAGGCGGTACGGGCGGCGCACGGCGGGACGTGACGCGGACCGCCGGGCGGCGCGCCCTCCCGGTCAGGCGGCGCCCCGTCCCGGGCAGTCGGTCACGCGGTCAGGCGGTCACGCGGTCACGCGGCGCCGTGGTTCTCCAGCCGGAAGCGCGCCTCCTGCTCCTGGTCGCCCGACGCGGTGCCGACCACCCGGACGGTGAACGCCTCGGCCAGGCTCTCCCGCAGCCGGTCCACCGCGCGGTAGCCGCCCTGGGCCGTGACCGTCAGCGACTCGCCGAGCCGCGCGGGTCCCGGCACCCCGAGGGTGCGGGACACGTCGAAGGTGGCACTCCAGACCATCGGCCGCCCGTCCGCGGAGTCCTGCGGGATGTCGTCGGGCTCTCGGTCCGAGGCGAAGCTGGTGTTCAGAGCGTCGAGAACGGTCTGCGCGTCCTCCTTCGCGCAACCGTCGAAGGTGACCGCTACCTGGGCTGACTCGTCTTGCGCCGTACTCACGGGGATTCCTTTCGGAGGAGGATGGTGGCGCGCGCACCCGATTTGCGCCACGGTCAGCACTTTTCCGCTGCGGGGCGGGCAAAACCCACGACTCCCGCGAATGGCGGCGTCCGCCACAATCAGAGGATGCCCCGACGTCAGAACCGCCGCCCGGCGGCCACCCGGCTCTCCCCTACGGCTCCCTGCCCGTGCGGACGGCCCGCCGCGTACGACGACTGCTGCGGCGCCCTGCACCAGGGACGGTCCGCCGCCACGACCGCGGAGCAGCTCATGCGGTCGCGGTACGCCGCCTTCGCCGTACGCGACGCCGCCTATCTGCTGCGTACGTGGCACTCCGGCACCCGGCCGCCGGGCCTGCGCTTCGACGGGGACGTGCGGTGGACCGGCCTCGACATCCTCGGTTCGACCGGCGGCACCGCCTTCCACACCGAGGGCACCGTCGAATTCCGCGCCCGCTTCCTGGCCGACGGCCAACCGGGTGACCAGTACGAGAACAGCCGCTTCGGCCGCGAGGACGGTGCGTGGGTGTACGTCGACGCGCTGCCCGAGCGCAGCGGATGACGGCCCTCGACCCGGCCGTACGCGCGGCCCTGGCGCGCGAGCTGCTGGACGCGCTGGCCGCGTACTGCCCCGGCTCCCGGACCCGGCTGCGCGGCTCGCTGGCCTCGGGCACCGGGGACGCCTACAGCGACATCGACCTCGAATGGACCGTGCCGGGCGACCGCTTCGCCCACTGCGTCGACACCGCCGCCGTGGCGTTGGGGCGCGTCCGGCCGCTGGCCTCGCTCCGCGTCGACCCGGAGTCGGCCGCCGCCATGGGCGAGCGGCTGCTCTTCGCCGCCTTCCGCGGTCTTCCGCTCTTCTGGCGCCTGGACCTGTCCGTCCGCGCGGAGCCGGCCGGGTCGGCCACCGTGCCCGCGGCGCCCGCCACCGCCTGGTCCCCGGCCGCCAGCGCCCTGGCCAACGCCGTGGCCACCGTCAAGATGCTGCGCCGCGGCCGTCCCGATGCCGCCCGCGGCCTGCTCACCCGCGGCCTCGCGCGCGTCGGCGCGCCCGACCACCTCACCGACGGCGCCCTCGCCGACGTCCTGCGGCTGACGGCCGCCGCCGTCGAGTACGACCCGTCGCAGGCCGGTCTGGCCGCCGCCGTGTCGGCGCTCGCCGAGAGCGGCTGCGCCCCTGAAGGCGGCTCCTAGGCCACCGGGCGGCGGGCGTCGTAGGCGACGAAGCCGCGCTGGAAGAGGCCGATCAGCGCGATGGCCGAGATGCACGCCAGGCCGCCGCCGACGACGGCGACGGTGGGCGTGAACAGGTCGGAGACGGAACCCGCGAGGAAGTCGCCGAGGCGGGGGCCGCCGACCACCACGACGAGGAAGACGCCCTGGAGGCGCCCGCGCATGTCGTCGGGGGCGGCGGATTGCAGCATGGTGTTGCGGAAGACCATCGAGACGGTGTCGGCGCAGCCCGCGAAGGCCAGGAAGAGCAGGCCCAGCCAGAGGTTGCGGGTGAGCCCGAAGACGGCGACGGCCGCGCCCCAGGAGCCGACGGCGAGCAGCACGGCGAAGCCCTGGCGGTGGACCCGGCCGAGCCAGCCGGAGAAGACGCTGCCGAGGAGCGCGCCGACGGCGGGGGCCGCGGCGAGCAGGCCGACGGTGCGGGTGTCGCCGCCGAACCAGAGCCCGGCGACGGCGGGGAACAGCACGCGGGGCTGGGCGAGCACCATGGCGGCGAGGTCGGAGACGAAGGTGGTGCGCAGATTGGGCCGGGCGGCGAGGTAGCGCAGGCCCTCGATGACCGACGGGCGGCGGCGGGCCGCGCCGTCCCCTTCGCCGGGGAGCATCGCGGGCAGCCGCCACATCGCGTAGAGGGAGGCGCTGAAGGCGGCGACGTCGACGGTGTACGCGGCCTGGTAGCCCCAGGCGCCGACGAGGACGGCGCCGAGCATGGGTCCTGCCATCTGGCCGACCCCGCCCGCGAGCGAGGCCAGCGCGTTGGCGGCGGGCAGCCGCTCGGGCGGCAGCAGGCGCGGGATCATCGAGGAGCGGGCGGGCGAGTTCATCGCGAAGCAGACCGCCTGGAGCGCGACGACGGCGTAGAGCAGTGCCACGGACCTGAGATGGCCGAAAGCCGCCGCGGCCAGCACGCCGGAGCAGACGGTGGAGCCGGCGGCCGTGATCAGGCCGAGCTTGCGCCGGTCGACCGCGTCGGCGACGGCGCCGCCGTACAGGCCGAAGACGATCAGCGGGACGAGCGAGAAGAGGCCGACCAGGCCGACGTAGAAGCTGGAGCCGGTGATCGCGTAGACCTGGAGCGAGACGGCCATCGCGGTCATCTGCTGGCCGATGTACGACACGGTGTTGCCGAACCACAGGCGGCGGAAGTCCGGGTGCTCACGCAGCGGGCTCACATCGGCCAGCAGCCGGCGGCGGGGCTTGGCCGGCGGCGCGGATATCTCCGGCTTTCCGGATATTTCAGGCGCGCGTGACCCGGATGGCGCAGGCCCCTCGTCTCGGTCCTCTTCGCTGTTGAGCACGAGGAACCGTAGCAACCATGCGCCGCACGGCAGCGGCCAGGGCCGGTTTCGCACGCGCGCACGGCACTTCGCCACTGTGCGTAGCGCGCCGGAAACCGGCTGGTGACGGAGGACGGGCAGGCTTACGCTGTGCGGGACGAACCGGTCTCAGGGGATGTACCGAACCCCGGGGCCCGTCCCGGAACGAGTCGCCCACCTCGGCCGCGCTCCGGTCCTCCCCTTCGCCCCCGGGCGTGGGGGGCCCAAGGCGCCACCGCGTCCGTACCGCCCGAAGAGCCATCCCACCGGGCGCCGGGCGCGGTCGGACGGCCGCGTCGGGTGTCGCCGGTCCACGCGACGCAAAGGAGTGCGCGGTGTCACCTGATCAACTGAAGCGCAATGAGTCGGCCGAACGAGGCGGCGACGGTGCCTCGCTCCTGGCCGAGGAACGCCCCCTGGACACCTGGTCCCGGTGCGCGCCGATCCGCCTCGCCGGTTACGAGGACGATCTGACGGAGACCCACATCCTGCGCGGCATCGACTAGAAGGCCGCCCGGACGACACCGCGTCCGACAAGCAGTCAGCTGTCGACCTGTCGCCGCGTCATGTCGTGGCGACAGGTCGACTCGTCGGTACGTCGGTACGTCGACACCCGGTGTTCGACAACCGGCCGCCCCGGCGCCCGCGCGAGCGGCATTCCCTCGGCACGGCGGCGAAGACGAGTCGAACATCACGTTCACCGGCCCCCGTTGTGGACATGAGTGTCATGTACCGTGAAGGGACTACTACTTCGCACCCCTCGACCCCTATCCGGGGCCTGCGCAAAGACGCGACGAAGAAGAGGGTGCGGCCCGGCAGGCAATTTTTTTCGCCGCTCTCACGCATGGAACAGCGTGGGCCGGGCAGGCGCGTCCCGACTTCGCCGACATCGAGGAGTACGACGATGCTGATGGCCCACCCGACCGTCCTTCGGAACCTGGTGGAACGCTACGAGACGCTGACCGCTGAGGTCGAGACGGCGAAGTCCGTCGACCCGCGCGTGCGGCAGCAGCTCCAGGACACGGCGTACACGCTGTGCGTGTCGACCGGCACCCGGGAGATCGCCCCGGCGCTGGCCGCCGCCCGCGTGCACATGGAGCGCCACCTGTTCATGGACGAGGACGACGAGACCGAGGACGCTTCGGCGGCCTGAAGCCGGACCCCACGACAGACGTCACAGCGGCGGGGGGGGGGGCCCGGGGGGGGGGGGGGGGGGGGGGGGGGGGGGGGTGTGGGGGGGGGGGGGGGGGCCGCCGCGGGGGCGGTGTATATTTATGGG
>NZ_JBIUXT010000008.1:275842-307007 GCF_044744145.1 Streptomyces sp. NPDC087422
CCACAGTTTCATGGGCCGCCCCCCCCCCCCCCGGCGCCGGGGCGGCCCCCCCCCCCCCCCCCCCCCCCCCCCCCCCCCCGCCGCCCCCCCCCCCCCGGGGCCCCCCGCCGCTGTCGTGTCGGGACAATCCGTTACCACGTTCCATCGGCCGCTCATGGGTAATTCATAGGAATAGCGGAACCGATAGCCGGAATACCGGGAAAAGTGCTGGCCGCACGTCCTGTCGGCCCGTCAGGGACGGGGCCGCGACACGGTCACTCGTTGGGGTGATTTATCCGTCGGCCATGACCTGATTGGCCCTGAGCGCGTTGTCTCCGGTGCGGGCATGCGGCCCGTGAGGATTTCCGGAAGGCAGGAAAGCGTATGAACAGGGTTGCCCAGAAGGGACTCGTCACCGCCATGGTCGCCGGCGGTCTGTTGGCGGGCGCCGGGTATGCCCAGGCCGATTCGGCCGCCCAGGGTGACACCACCGGATCGCCCGGTGTCCTGTCGGGCAATTCGGTGGAAGTGCCCGTCTCCATTCCGGTGAATGTATGCGGAAATACGATCAATGTGATCGGTTTGCTGAATCCGGTGACGGGCAACGCCTGCGCCAACACCTCCGCTCCGGCTGCCACGCACTCCTCCCCCGGCGCCAGGCCGGGACGGCACGCGGGCGCACCGGCCGATGAGCGCGCCGTCCCCGCCGGGACGAACTCGGGCTCGGGCGGCGGCGCACACGCGGCGGGCGGCACCCGTAACTCGCCCGGCCTGCTGTCGGGCAACAGCATCCGGCTGCCGATCGACGTGCCCGTCAACATCACCGGCAACAGCGTCAATGTCGTCGGGATCGGCAACCCCTCCACCGGCAACACCTCGACGAACGGCTCGACCCCGCCGGTCGTGAAGCCCACTCCGGTGCCGACCACCCCGCCCGCCCCGGCCCACACTCCGGTGCCCGCGCCGCCGAACGTCGAGGACCCCGCGGCCCCGACGCTGGCGCACACCGGTGCGGACGGCCTGCCGTACACCGCCGGTGGCAGCGCCGCCCTGCTGCTCGGCGGCGTCGTGCTCTACCGCCGTTTCCGGCCCGGACGCGGCTGAACCGGCAGCGGTGCGAGGTCCGGGGCCGCTTCCGGCGTCTTGGACGCCGCCGGGGCCTCCGGCGGCGGCGCGGCCTTGCCGTCCAGTGCCCGCTGGGCGTTGAAGTGGGCGCCGACCAGCAGGGCCAGGTTGGAGAACCACAGCCACACCAGGAAGACCACGGTGCCGGCCAGCGGGCCGTAGAGCCGGTTGTACGTGCCCGCGCGGGCGGTGTACGCGGCGAATCCGACCGAGGTCAGCAGCCACAGCAGGACGGCGAGGGCGCCGCCGGGGGCCATCGCGCGCAGGCCGCGGGTGCCGCGGGGACCTGAGCGGAAGAGCACCAGGACCAGCGCGGCGGCCAGCACCAGCAGCAAGGGCCAGCGCAACACCCGCCAGGCGGTGATCACGGGGGTGTTCATGTGCGGCAGCTCCCCTATCCGGTGGGCGACCTCGCCGCTGACCACCAGGCTGCTGGCGCTGCACACCAGCAGGACGAGCAGCGCCACCGAGGTGATCACGATGCGCGGCGCGGTGCGCCAGGCGGGGCGGTGGTCGGTCACCCGGTACATCGAGTGCAGGGCGCGCCGGAAGACGCTGGAGTAGCTGCACGCCGACCAGACGGCGCCCGCGCTGCCGATGATCACCAGGGAGAGGGTCGCGGACCGGTCGTCGGCCATGTCCTGGAGCGCGGAGGCGACGATCGGCCGGGACGCGGTCGGGAGCAGGGAGGTGACCTCGGAGGCCAGCTGATTCTCCGAGGCACCGCCCGCCAGGCCCAGCACCGACACGGTGACCAGCAGCGCGGGGAAGAGCGCGAGCACCGCGTAGTACGTGAGGGCCGCCGCCCGCTCCGTGGCGTCCTCCTCCCATGCCGCCCCTATGGCGCGGCCGAGGGCCCGGATGGCGCGGAAGGTCGCGACGGTCTTCGGCAGCCGTCTTCTGTCAGCCGGCCGCGTGCCGCGGACCGCGCTGTCCTCAGTGGTCAAAAGTGCCCCTCACAGCGTCGAGCGGTAGGCGACCTGTGGCCCGCAGTGACGTATGCCCGGTGCCGGTCCACCCATGTGCGCCTTTCCGGGTACTGCCCGCCGCGGGGTCGCGGCACCTATCGTCGGCAGCGAACAGTGGCCGAACGCTGGGCACACGACGAAGGGAAGGACCGGACATGGCACAGGAAGTCCGCGCAGTGATCGCACCGGGCAAGGGCGAGCCGGTACGGGTGGACACGGTGGTGGTGCCGGATCCGGGGCCGGGCGAGGCGGTGGTGCGGATCCAGGCGTGCGGGGTCTGCCACACCGATCTGCACTACCGGGAGGGCGCGATCAACGACGACTTCCCGTTCCTGCTCGGGCACGAGGCCGCCGGCGTGGTCGAGACCGTCGGCGACGGCGTCACCGAGGTCGCGCCGGGCGACTTCGTGATCCTCAACTGGCGGGCCGTGTGCGGCCGGTGCCGCGCGTGTCTGCGCGGGCGCCCCTGGTACTGCTTCGACACCCACAACGCGAAGCAGAAGATGACGCTCAAGGACGGCACCGAGCTGTCGCCCGCGCTGGGCATCGGCGCCTTCGCGGAGAAGACGCTGGTCGCGGCCGGGCAGTGCACGAAGGTCGACCCGGCGGTGTCGGCGTCGGTGGCCGGGCTGCTCGGCTGCGGGGTGATGGCCGGGATCGGCGCGGCGCTCAACACCGGGAACGTGGGCCGCGGCGACTCGGTCGCGGTCATCGGCTGCGGCGGCGTCGGCGACGCGGCCGTGGTGGGATCGCGGCTGGCCGGTGCGGCCAGGATCATCGCCGTCGACATCGACGACCGCAAGCTCGCCACGGCGTCCGCGATGGGCGCCACGCACACCGTCAACTCCCGTGACCGCGACGCCGTGGAGGCGATCCGCGAGCTGACCGGCGGGAACGGCGCCGACGTCGTGATCGACGCGGTCGGCCGCCCGGAGACGTACAAGCAGGCGTTCTACGCGCGCGATCTGGCCGGGACGGTGGTCCTGGTGGGGGTGCCGAGTCCGGAGATGACGCTGGAGCTGCCGCTGTTGGACGTGTTCGGCCGCGGCGGCGCGCTGAAGTCGTCGTGGTACGGCGACTGCCTGCCGTCGCGGGACTTCCCGATGCTGATCGACCTGCATCTCCAGGGGCGCCTGGACCTGGGCGCGTTCGTCACGGAGACCATCGCGCTGGACGAGGTGGAGGCGGCGTTCGCGCGGATGTCCGAGGGCGACGTATTGCGTTCGGTCGTGGTGCTGTAGCGGCTCTAAGGTGAAGGCGGGCGCATGCGCGATGAGGCGCATGCGCGCACCTGTACTGCGAAGACGTCATTTCGAGGAGCCTTCAATGGCGCTGCCGCAAGGCACGCTCAGCCACCGCTACCGCGGCGAACACCCCGTCCGTACCCTCCTCTACCTCTTCGAACCCGACCGTCGCCGGGTCGGGTTCGCCGTACTCGCCTTTTTCGCCAAGCACACCCCCGTCTGGCTGCTGCCGCTCATCACGGCCAACGTGGTCGACGTCGTCGTGCAGCACCGGCCGATATCGGTGCTGTGGTGGAACTCGGCCGTCCTGCTGGTGATCCTCAGCCTCAACCTCCCGCTGCACCTGGCGTACGTGCGCTGCATGCAGGGCTCGATCCGCAGGACCGGCACCCGGCTGCGCACCGCGATCTGCCAGCGGATGCAGCAGCTCTCCATCGGCTACCACTCCCGTGTCAGCGCCGGCGTGCTCCAGGCCAAGGTGATCAGGGACGTCGAGACCATCGAGACGGCGGCGCAGCAGACCGCCGACAACGGTCTGGCCGCGATCGCCACCCTGAGCGGCGGCCTGGTGGTGATCGGCGTCCAGGCGCCCGCCTTCCTGCCGGTCTATCTGATCGTGGTGCCCGCCTCCGCGATGCTGGTGGTGCGGCTGCGCCGCCGGTTGCGGCACGACAACGAGTCCTTCCGCCAGCAGGTGGAGCAACTGTCCTCGCGGGTCAGCGAGATGACGACCCTGATCCCCATCACCCGTGCGCACGGCCTGGAGAACACCGCGCTGCACCGGGTGGACCGCACGCTGGGCGAGGTACTGCACGCGGGGCTGCGGCTCGACCGGCTCAACGGCTGGTTCGGCTCGCTGGCCTGGATCCTGCTCAACGCGATCGGTGTGGCCTGCCTGGCGGGCTCGGCGCTGGTCGCCTACTACGGCTGGCTGAACGTTTCGGCGGGCACCGTGGTGATGCTCAGCGCGTACTTCTCCAGCCTCACCGGGTCGGTGACCACGCTGCTGACGCTGACCCCGCAGATCGGCAAGGGCCTGGAGTCGGTCCGCTCGATCGGCGAGGTGCTCCAGGCGCCCGACCTGGAGCAGAACGACGGCAAGGCCGAAGTAAAGGGCGTGGTGGGGCACTTCGAGTTCCGCGGGGTCGGCCACACCTATCCCGAGAGCGACCGGCCCTCGCTGGTCGACTTCGATCTGGACGTGCGGCCGGGCGAGACGGTCGCCCTGGTGGGCGGTTCCGGCGCGGGCAAGTCGACCGTGCTCAATCTGGTGATCGGCTTCCTGCGGCCGACGCATGGGCGGATTCTGCTCGACGGCGTCGACATGGAGGATCTGGACCTGCGCGACTACCGGACCTGGCTGTCGGTGGTGGCGCAGGACTCGATCCTGTTCGAGGGCACCGTCCGCGACAACGTCACCTACGGCATGACCGATGTGCCGGAGGAGAGGGTCAGGGCGGCGCTGCGGGACGCCAACGCGCTGGAGTTCATCGACCGGATGACCCACGGTCTCGACACCGTCGTCGGTGAGCGGGGCGCCCGGCTCTCCGGCGGGCAGAAGCAGCGGCTGGCCATCGCCCGCGCGCTGATCCGCGACCCGCGCGTGCTGGTCCTGGACGAGGCGACGTCCGCGCTCGACTCCCGCTCGGAGGCGCTGGTCCAGCAGGCGCTGACCCGGCTGGTGCGCGGCCGTACGGTCTTCGTGGTGGCCCACCGGCTGTCCACGATCCGCAACGCCGACCGTATCGTCGTCCTGGACGAGGGCCGTATCGCGGAAGTCGGACCGCACGCCGAGCTGGTGCGCGGCGGCGGCGCGTACGCCGGTCTCCAGGCCGCCCAACTGGCCTGAGCCGCCCGCGCGTCGAAGGGCCTGTCGTCCCTCACCCGACGGAGCGGAGCACGCGCTCCGGTGTCGCTCCGTCGGGTGGAGGGCGCGGCCGTCAGCCGTTCAGCGCACGGGCGACGATGGCCTGTGCCTCCTCCTGGACGGTGGCGAGGTGGTCGTCGCCGAGGAAGGACTCGGCGTAGACCTTGTAGACGTCCTCCGTCCCCGAGGGCCGCGCGGCGAACCAGGCGTTGTCGGTGCTGACCTTGATGCCGCCCAGGGCCGCGTTGTTGCCGGGGGCGTGGGTGAGCACGGAGGTGACGGGGTCTCCGGCGAGTTCGGCGGCGGGCACCTGCTTGGGCGAGAGCTCGGCGAGTACGGCCTTCTCCTCGCGGGTCGCGGGCGCGTCGATCCGCGCGTAGGAGGGGGCGCCGAAGCGCTCCGTGAGGTCCGCGTAGTGCTCGGACGGGGTGCGGCCGGTGACGGCGGTGATCTCGGCGGCCAGCAGTGCCAGCAGGATGCCGTCCTTGTCGGTGGTCCACACCGAGCCGTCGCGCCGCAGGAAGGACGCGCCCGCCGACTCCTCGCCGCCGAAGGCCAGGGTGCCGCCGAGCAGCCCGTCCACGAACCACTTGAAGCCGACCGGGACTTCGGTCAGCGGACGGCCGAGGTCGGCCACCACCTTGTCGATCATCGAGGACGACACCAGCGTCTTGCCGATCGCCAGGTCGGGCCGCCACTGCTCGCGGTGCCGCGACAGATAGGAGATGGCGACGGCCAGGTAGTGGTTGGGGTTCATCAGGCCGCCGTCGGGCGTGACGATGCCGTGCCGGTCGGCGTCCGCGTCGTTGCCGGTGGCGATGCGGTACTCGTCCTTGCGGGCGATCAGCGACGCCATCGCGTACGGCGACGAGCAGTCCATCCGGATCTTGCCGTCCCAGTCGAGCGTCATGAAGCGCCAGGTGGGGTCGGCGACCGGGTTCACCACGGTCAGGTCGAGGCCGTGCCATTCGGCGATCCGGCCCCAGTACTGGACCGACGCGCCGCCCAGCGGGTCCGCGCCGATCGTGACGCCCTCGCGCCGTACGGTCTCCAGGTCGAGCACCGACGGCAGGTCGTCCACGTAGCGGCCGAGGAAGTCGTAGCGCCCGGTGGTGTCGGCGGCGAGCGCCCGGGTGTACGGGACGCGGCGCACGCCCTTGAGGCCGTCGGCGATCAGCTCGTTGGCCCGGTCCTGGATCCAGCCGGTGGCGTCGGAGGCGGCGGGACCGCCGCTCGGCGGGTTGTACTTGAAGCCGCCGTCCGCGGGCGGGTTGTGCGAGGGGGTGACGACCACGCCGTCGGCGATGTGGGTGGTACGGCCCCTGTTGTACGACAGGATCGCGTGCGAGACGGCCGGGGTGGGCGTCCAGCCGTCGCTCTCGTCGATCAGCACCGAGACCTCGTTGGCGGCGAAGACCTCGAGCGCGGTGACCCGCGCGGGCTCGGACAGCGCGTGCGTATCGGCGCCGAGGAAGAGCGGTCCCGTGGTGCCCTGCGCGGTGCGGTAGTCGCAGATCGCCTGGCTGGTGGCGGCGATGTGGTCCTCGTTGAACGCGGTGTTCAGCGACGAGCCGCGGTGCCCCGAGGTGCCGAACGCCACCCGCTGGCCGGTCTCGCCGGGGTCCGGGTGCAGCGCGTAGTAGGCCGTGATCAGGCGGGGTACGTCCACCAGGTCGTCCGGCCGTGCCGGTGTTCCGGCGCGCTCGTGCGGCATCCGCGTCTCCTTCGCTGCGTCATCGGTCGGGCCTGCCCTGACCATTCTTACCCCCGATGCGCGCCGGTGATCAGCGGGCGCGGTCGCGGTCGCGTGGCGGGCACGGTCGGGGATGCGCGGCGGGCGCGGTCGCGGGTGCGCGGCGGGCGTGGTCGCGGGTGGGCGGCGGGCGTGGTTTTCACGGTTGCCGCGGCGCGGGGCCGCGACACTCACGCCTCGGCTCCCGGCGCTCTATGGTGACGGTCATGAGTAATCCGGAGCCGCCCGCCGAGGGTGTGCGGCTCTCCTCGGCGACCGGGCGCTGGGTGCTGGCCTGCTCGGTGCTCGGCTCGGGCATGGCGATGCTGGACGGCACCATCGTCAACATCGCGCTCCCCCGGATCGGGGAGGGCCTCGGCGCGACCCTGGCGGCGCTCCAGTGGACCGTCAACGGCTATCTGCTGACGCTCGCCGGGCTGATCCTGCTCGGCGGCGGCCTCGGTGACCGGTACGGGCGCAGGAAGGTCTTCGTCATCGGCGTCGTCTGGTTCGCGCTGGCGTCCGCGCTGTGCGGCGCGGCGCCCGACAGCGGCGTGCTGATCGCGGCGCGGGCGCTCCAGGGCGTGGGCGGGGCGCTGCTGACGCCCGGTTCGCTCGCCCTGGTGCAGTCCACGTACCGCCCGCAGGACCGCGCGAAGGCGGTCGGCGCCTGGTCGGGCCTCGGCGGCGTGGCGGGCGCGATCGGCCCGTTCCTCGGCGGCTATCTGGTGGACGGTCCCGGTTGGCGGTGGATCTTCCTGATCAATCTGCCGCTGGCGGCGGTCGTGGTGGCCATCGCCGTCCGGCACGTGCCGGAGAGCCGCGACCGTACGGCGAGCGGGAGCTTCGACATCCTGGGCGCGGTACTGGCCGCGCTCTGCCTCGCGGGCGTCACCTACGCGCTGATCAGCGCGTCCGGTCACCCCTCCCCCGTCGCGGTCGCCGTGCCCGCGGCGGCGGGTCTGGCGTGCGGCTGGGCCTTCCTGCGCACCGAGCGGCGCCGCCCGTCCCCGATGCTGCCGCTGTCGGTCTTCGCCTCGAA
Source organism: Streptomyces sp. NPDC087422 (assembly GCF_044744145.1). Classification (NCBI taxonomy): domain Bacteria; kingdom Bacillati; phylum Actinomycetota; class Actinomycetes; order Kitasatosporales; family Streptomycetaceae; genus Streptomyces; species Streptomyces sp. NPDC087422. The sequence continues at coordinate 283,800 of NZ_JBIUXT010000008.1, forward strand.
GCTGTTCACCTCGATGAATCTGGTGACGCTCTGTCTGTACGCGGCCATCGGCGGGGTGTTCTTCGTGCTGCCGGTGCAGCTCCAGATCGCCGCCGGGTACAGCGCGCTGCGCGCCGGTCTCGCGACGCTGCCGGTGACCGTCCTGATGCTGCTGCTGTCCGCGCCCGCGGGCGCGCTCGCCCAGCGGATCGGGCCGCGCTGGCCGCTGACGGTCGGTCCGCTGGTCACCGCGTGCGGCCTGCTGCTGCTCACCCGCGTGTCGCCGGACACCTCCTCGTACGTCGTCGACGTGCTGCCCGCCGTCGTCGTCCAGGGGCTCGGCATGTGCCTGTTCGTGGCGCCGCTCACCGCGACCGTGCTGGCCTCGGTGGAGGTCGACCACGCGGGGGTGGCCAGCGGGGTGAACAACGCGGCGGCCCGCGTGGCGCAACTGCTGATCGTCGCGGCCCTCCCCCTGGCCGTCGGCCTGTCCGACCACGCCTACCGGTCGCCGCACGCGGTGAACTCGGCGTTCGGGAAGGCGATGCTGATCTGTGCGGGCCTGTGCGCCGTCGCCGCGCTGCTGGCCGCGGTGCTGGTGCCGTCGGGTGCGCTGCGCGAGGACGGGGCGAAGGGGCCGCTCGCGCAGCCGGAGTGCGCGCCGCACTGCGGTGTGCTGGCGCCCCCGGTCGAGCCGGGCCGGCCCGAGCGGCCCGGACAGCCGGAACAGCCCGCCTGAGAGGCGAGGGCAGGCTGTAAAGGCCAAACCGCCGGGGCCAGTCCGTCAGGGAAAGACCGCCGGGGTCAATCCGGCGGGGTCCGTTCGGTGAGGAGCAGTTCCAGGACGGGGAGCGCCGCGTCCAGCGTCGCGCGCTGCTCGTCGGTGAGCCACGCCATCCTCCGGGCGAGCAGTGCCGCCCGCTCGCGGCGGATGCGCTCCAGCAGGGCGCGCCCTTCCGGGGTGATGCTGACGAGCCAGGAGCGGCCGTCGGAGGGGTCGGCCTCCTTGCCGATCAGTCCGGCCTCCGACAGCGGCCTGACCGTACGGGTCAGGGAGGGGGCGGCGACCTGTTCGCGGGCGGCGAGTTCACCGAGCCGGATGGGGCCGAACTGCCCGATCCTGGCGAGCGCGGAGAGCTGCGCGTACGTCAGGTTGAGGTCGTCGGCGGACGCCTGGGCGAGCTGGCGGTAGAGCCGGGCCACGATCAGCGCGACCGCGGCCGGAGTGGCGCCCCCGCGCCCGTCGGTGTGGTCCATGGCGGGGGGCGCCTCCTCGGTCGGTTCGGTTACTCCTGCGGGGCGTGGGCCGCGCGGACGGCGCGGCTGCGGATCAGTGACGCGCCCGCCGCGACCAAGGACATCACGATGGCCAGGGCGAACACCACCACGAGGCCGTCGTGGAACGGCCCGGAAATCAGGTGCGGGAAGAATTCACGGCCGGTGAGCGTGTGCTGGTTGGCCGTCGGGAGCTTGCCGAGCAGGTCGGGGCCGAGCAGGTGCTGGATCGGGTTGTAGCCGAGGAAGGCCGCGAAGAGCGTGCCGACCGGCGGCAGATTGGCGATCTCGTGCGCGTTCGCCCCCGGCACGCCCTGGGCGACCAGGCCGCTGCTGAGGGTGCCGGGCAGCGAGCGGGCGAGTCCGGCGACCATGAGCGAGAAGAACACGCCGATGGAGAGCACCATGCCCGCGTTCTGGAAGGTGGCGCGCATGCCGGAGGCGGCGCCGCGGGCCTCGGCGGGCACGCTCGCCATGATGATCGAGGTGTTCGGCGCCGCGAACAGACCGCCGCCGACCCCGTTGAGGAAGATCAGGAACGCGAAGGCCAGATAGTTGAAGTCGGTGGGGAGCAGCAGCAGTCCCGCGAAGGACGCGGCCATCACCACGAATCCGGCGGCGGCGAAGAGCCTGGCGCCGTACCGGTCGGAGAAGTAGCCCGCGATGGGCCCGGAGACCAGGAATCCGACGGTGAGCGGCAGCAGGAAGATACCGGCCCACAGCGGGGTGTCGACGTAGTCGTAGCCGTGCAGGGGCAGCCAGATGCCCTGGAGCCAGATGATCAGCATGAACTGGAGGCCGCCGCGGGCGATGGAGCCGAGCAGGGTGGCCGCGTTGCCGCCCGCGAAGGCCACGTTGCGGAACAGGCCGAGCGGGAACATCGGCTCGCGCACCTTGGCCTCGACGAGGCAGAAGACGGCGAGCATCGCGACGCCGCCGATCAGGCCCGCGAGTACCCAGGGGTTCGTCCAGCCCATGGTGTGGCCGCCGTAGGGCTGGATGCCGTAGGTGATGCCCGCGAGCAGCGCGGTCAAGCCGACGGCGAAGGTGACGTTGCCCCACCAGTCGACTCTGGCCTTGCGGCGGACGCCGGTCTCGTGGAGCGAGCGGTAGGCCCAGACGGTGCCGATCAGGCCGATCGGGACGTTGACCCAGAAGATCGAGCGCCAGTCCCACTCGGAGAGCAGGCCGCCGAGGACCAGGCCGATGAAGGATCCGGCGATGCCCGCGACCATGTTCACGCCGAGCGCCATGCCGCGCTGGCGGGCCGGGAAGGCGTCGGTGATGATCGCGGCCGAGTTGGCCATCAGCATCGAGCCGCCGACGGCCTGGGCGACGCGCCAGCCGATCAGCCAGAGCGCGCCGCCGCCGCCCTGCATCGGGTCCAGGGAGAGGATCACCGAGGTGACGGTGAAGATCAGGAAGCCGGAGTTGTAGATCTTGACCCGGCCGAGGATGTCCCCGAGCCGGCCGAGGGTGACCACGAGGACCGCCGTGACCAGCATGTATCCCATCAGCATCCAGAGCAGATAGCTGACGTTGCCGGGCTGGAGGGGGTCGAGGTGGATACCGGTGAAGATCGCGGGGAGCGAGATCAGCACGATCGAGGAGTTGATCGTGGCGATCAGCATGCCGAGCGTGGTGTTCGACAGTGCCACCCACTTGTAGCGCGGATGGTCGGCCGCTATGCGCGGTGGCCTCCGTTGTATTCGTGCCGCTGGCTCTTCGGCCGTCTTCTCGCTCGCCAACCCTCACACCCCACAGGTCGCGCAGGTACTTAACTTAGGTTAAGTAACTCTAACACCGAAGGGTGAACGGCCGACGCCGACGCCGTCACCGCCTGCGCATCAGCAGCCCCCGCAGATACGCCGCCTGCCCGGCGTGCTGGAGGTCGTCGGAGACGACGCTGATCAGGCGTACGCCCAGGGTCACCGGCGGATTCCAGCGCTTGTCCACGACGCGGTCGAGGTCGTCGTCGGTCAGCTCCCGCACATGGCGGACGGTGTTCTCGTATACAGCGTCGTGGTAGCCGGTGAGCAGGTCGGCGGAGCTCACCCGGACGGCGGCGACGTCGTCCGGCCCGTCGCCGTAGCCGATCGCCCCGGCGGGGAAGGGCAGGTCGAAGCGGGCGTCCCAGCCCTGCGCGGTCCAGGCCTGCTCGGTGCCCGCGACCTCGGCGACATGGTCGTCCTGGACGCGGGTCAGGTGCCAGATCAGCCAGCCGACGCTGTTGGCGCCCTCGTCCACGCGGAAGGCCAGCTCTTCGGCGGTGAGGCCGTCCACGGCGTCGTGGACCACTTCCTGGATCCGGCCGAAGGCGTCGGCCAGCAGTTCCGTGCTGTTCATCAGGGCTCCTCGTGAAGGATCGACAGCGGGCCACCGATGACAAGCGGCGGCGCCCCCTACTCCTTCCCGCCCCGCGCACATACTCCGCAATATCTCCGCACCGCAGATTTTTTACGTATCCACGTCGATTGTTTGCGACGAGCCCGTAAGATCACTGCGGTACAGCGCACCGGTCCCGGGCGGGTGACATCGTCCCCGCCCGGGACCGGTCGATTCGCCTGTCCGCTCAGCTAGCGCTCAGCGGACGCGCGGGTCACGAAGGCAGCGTCCACTGCTGGTTCGCGCCGCCCGCGCAGGTCCAGATCTGGAGCCGGGTGCCGTTGGCGGAGCTGGGCCCGGTCGCGTCCAGGCACTTGCCCGAGCCGGTGTTGACCAGGGTGCTGCCGCTGCGGGTCCACTTCTGGGCGGCCGTGCCGTTGCAGTCGTAGAGCTGCACCTGGCTGCCGTTGGCGGTGCCCGCCGCGGCCACGTCCATGCACTTGCCGAGCGCCTGGAGCGAGTTGTCGCTGCCGACCGTCCAGTTCTGCGCGGTGGTGCCGTTGCAGTCGTAGAGCTGGACCGCCGCGCCGTTGGCGCTGCTCGCGGAGGCCACGTCCACGCACTTGTTGGCGTAACCGGACCGGATCGGCCCGGTGGCGCCGCCGGTGGGCGGCGGAGTGGTGCCGCCGCCGGTGATGGCGTTGAAGATGCTGGAGAACTGGTACTGCGACTGGGGTGTGCCGCTGCACGAGTCCGACAACTGGCCGTTGGTGGCGCATGCCTTGTCCCGGCCGAGCGACCAGAAGGACAGCTCCTGGATGCCGTTGTTCTTCGCGAAGGTCTCCAGCGACTGCGCGTTGGCGGTCGAGAAGACCTCGTTGGTCGAGTCGTTCACCCCGATCATGGGGGTGTTGCCCTCCATCGCCCAGAGCTGCGCGGAGGTCTTGGTGTTCCAGATGGCGCCGAGCTGGCTGTGCAGCGCGGTGGCCGCGCTGATGGCCGCCTGGCCCATGTCCATCGACGGCCCGTAGTCCATCGTCATGATGTTGACGAGGTTGACGTTGAGGCCGTTGCTCTTGGCGTTGTTCAGCAGGCTGAGCGAGTTGGACTCCAGGCCCGTGGGGTTGACCGGGAGCGTGTAGTCGATGTCGAGCTTCTTGCCGGCCGCCGCGTACTCCTGCTGGAGCTGCGCGAGGGCCTGGTTGCGCCGGTCGTTGGCGGTGGTGTTGTTGAGCGCGCCGCCCTCGATGTCGAAGTCGAGGCGGGTCAGGTTGAGTCCGTCGATCACGCGCTTGTACTGGGTCTTGAGCGCGGCGACCGACGTACAGGAGATGCCGATCTCGGTGCCGCCCGCGCCGCCGAAGGAGGCGATGACATCGCCGCCGCCGGACCGCAGGGTGTTGATGGCCGACGTCCAGCTCGCGTCGGTGACCGAGGTACTGCCGTTGAAGGTGGCGTTGCAGCCGCCGCCGTCGATGACGAACGCGAGGGTGAAGTACTTCAGCCCGGTGGCGTTCTTCACCGCCGCCAGCGCCGACGGGGAGTTCCAGACCTCGGCGTAGGGCGCCGCGTACTGCGCGGGGAAGCCGGGGCCCGGATTGGCCGCGGCCTGCGCCGGAGCGCCCGCGGCCAGCAGCAGTCCCGCCGCGAGTGCGGGGACGGCGGCGAGTGCGGTCAGCGCCTTGAGCCGAATGCGCGGTCTGTTCATGGGGGGAGACCTTCCGGTAGCGGACAGCCGGACCCGCGCACCCGGATCGGTTCTGATCCGTGAACGGCGGACTCCGACATGACTGAGGGCGCATCGGCGAAGGTAGGACTAGACCAATGCCACGTCAAGCCCTCACGTTCACCAACTGAAGACAACCGCACGCCTTTTGCTCTCCAACCCCGCCCGTGAACGCATGCGGGAGGTGCCCGCGTTCGAGAGCCGAACGCGGACACCTCCCAGCTGACGGCCGCTCCTCAGCGGCTGCCCTTAGTTGTTGACCTTGATGGTGAAGGTCGAGGTGGTGTTCTTGATGTCCTGGAAGTTGTCGCTCAGGTGCAGACCGTTGAAGGTGACGGAACCAACGGCCGGTCCCTGACCGGCCTCCGGCAGCTCATTGGCCCACAGACCGAATCCCGACTTCGCGTCGTACGCGTCACCGCTCTTGTGGGCACCGGTGATCGAGATGTTGGTCAAGATGGTGTCCGTGATCGGGAACTGCGGCTGACCGCCCACGTAGTTGGTCTGGAACATGATGCCGCTGTACGTCGGATCGGTGATGTCCACATCGCTGATGCGGATTCCCTGGAACACCTTCGAGGCCGAGAACAGCCAGATGGCGGGGAAGGTCTGGCCGTTCCAGAAGTGACCGCCCGTTCTGGCGAGCGACACGTTCTGGATGTTGGTCGGCACGGTTCCGAAGCCGTTCATCGCGTAACCGAAGTCCAGCGAACTGACGGTGATTCCGGAGTAGACCAGGGTGTCCGCGATGTAGATGTTCCGGAAGGTGTTGTTGTACCCGCCGTACACCGCGACGCCCGCCGCGCGCCAGGTCAGCAGCGACGTCAGGTTCTCGAACACGTTGTTCTTCTCGTCCGCGCCGCCGGCGTCGATGGCGGAGAACAGCGCGAAGCTGTCGTCACCGGTCGCCCGCGACTCGTTGTTGAAGACGTGGTTGTCCGTGGAGCCGTTCGTCATGTTGACGCCGTCGGCGAACGTGTCACGGATACGGGAGTTGCTGATCACCATGTTGTCGGTGTTGGCACCCCAGTACATGCAGACCGTGTGCTCGACCCAGATGTTGTCGATGGTCATGTTGGCCACGTTGGAGAGGTCGAAGACCTTTCCGGGACCGTCGATGCGCGAGGTGTAGTTGCCGAAGAACGCGAATCCGGAGAACGTCGTCCCGTTGGCGGTGGCGTCCGCGCGGAATCCGGCGTCGGTGTTCGACTGGTCGGCCGGAGTGCGGAAGCGGGTGAACCACGGACCGGCGCCGATCACCTTGATCGACCGGCCGTAGACCTGGAACTTCTGGGCGGTCGAGTAGTCACCGGTCGGCAGGTAGACGCCGAGCTTGGTGGTGTCCTGTCGCGCCGCGTCCAGGGCGTTCTGCACGTCCTGCTGGGTGAAGCCGGCCGGCACGACGTACTTCGTCGGGTCCGGGTTCGGGATCACCGTGGCCTGCTCGGTGTTGATGAAGTCGATCGCGTACGTGCTGGTGTTCGCGGCGTCCTTCTGGAGCTTGATCGTGCTGCCCGCCGGGACGGTCGTCCCGAGCAGCAGGTTGGCCTCGTCGTAGATGTGACGGGGGCCGCCCGCACCCGGGCTGTTGCCGGGGCCGGTCTCGTTGCCGTACAGCCAGGCGTACTTGGACGTCAGGTCGATGGCCTTGAGGAACGTGCCGTTGACGTAGACGTTCAGGTTGGAGTTGATGCCGTCGCCGCCCGCGGCGTCCGGGATGGAGTAGCGGACCACCAGCGTGTTGGTGCTGGCGCGGGTGGTGAAGGACACCGACTGCCCGGTGGAGTTGAGCGTCACCGCCTTGCGGCCGGACGCCTCGCCCGCGATGTCGCCGACGGTCCGGTTGGGACCGACGACCTGGGCGCCGCCGCCGAGCACGCCGTCCTCGGCCTCGTACGAGTCGTACGGCATGTTGGCGCCGCGACCGACGAAGAAGGACAGGGTGCTGGTGTTGTTGGCCTGCTTGGTCGCCACCTCGTTGGCGTCGACGGCGATCACCGTCTTCACGGTGTACTTGCCGTTGACCGCGGTCCAGCTACCCAGGTTGATCGGGCTGGTGGTCGCTCCGGCCGCGATGGCGCCGCTGTAGGAGCCGGTCAGCGTCTTGATGACACTGCCGGTGGTGGCGTCGGCCAGGGTGAGCGTGACGTTGTGCGCGCCGCTCGCCGAGGCCACGGTGCCCTGGTTCTTGATGGCCACCGAGAAGTTGACGTTGTTGCCCGCCGACGGGTTGCCCGGCGACCAGGCGACCGGCGAGGCCACCAGGTCGGAGGTGTCGACCGGCTTGACCACCAGGGCGGTGGGGTTGGTGTAGCTGTTGTTGGTCTCGTTCTGCTCGACGACCTTGTTGGACTCGTCGACCTTGGCGGTGAGCTGGTAGCTGCCCGCGTCCTTCGCGCCGATGTTGGCGGTCACGACGCTGCTCGCGCCCGCGGCCAGCGCGCCGACGGTGCCGGTGCCGACCTTGGTGGTGCCGAGGTAGAAGTTGACGTCGGTGGAGGCCGCCGCGTCGGTGCCGATGTTCTTCACCGTCGCGCTGAGCGTGATCGGGTCGGTCTCGATCGGCGAGGCGGGCGAGGCCGTCAGGGAGCTGACGGTCAGATCGGGGTTGGGCCCCGGTACGCCGATGACCTGGAACTCGGCCGCCTGGCCGCCGCCCGCACCGGTGTTGGAGCTGAAGGTGAGGCGCACGTCAGCGACCCGGCCGGAGACCGGGATCGTCACCGAGTTGCCGGTGGACGGGCTGAAGTTGTACGCGGTCGCGGGCGAGAGCTGGGTGAACGTGCTCGCGCTCTGCTCCCGGCCGGAGACCGCGATGGTCTGGGTCCGGTTGCCCCACGAGGCGTCGGGGTTGAGCTTGACCACCACGGAGCTGGTGTCCACGTTGGAGCCCAGCGAGACGGTCAGGGTGCTGGTGCCGCTGCCTTCCCAGTACGTCGACAGGCTGTCGTCGTTGGCGTTGGCGGCGACGAAGTTCTGCACGGTGGCGGACGCGACGATCGGCTTGCCGACCGCCAGGTTCGTACCGCCGACGCTGGTGCCGTTGCGGGTCACCGTGTTGCTGTTCGCCGACTCGTTCCCGGCCGCGTCCTTGGCCCGTACGAAGTACGAGACGGTCGCGGTGTCGGGCTGGCTGTCGGTGTAGGTCAGCACGTTGGCCGCGGTGGTGGCGATCTGGCTGCCGTTGCGGAAGACCTCGTAGCCGGTGACACCGACGTTGTCGTTCGACGCCGTCCAGGTCAGCTTGATCTGGCCGGAGGCGGGCTGGGTGTACGCCAGGCTGCCCGGTGCGGTCGGCGCCTGCGTGTCACCCGAGGTGCCGGTGCGCGTCACGGTGTTGCTGTGCGCGGACTGGTTGCCCGCCGCGTCCTTGGCGACCACGTAGTACGCCACGGTCGCGGTGTCGGGCTGGCTGTCGGTGTACGTCAGCACGTTCCCGGCCACCGAGGTACGCAGCGCGCCGTTGGCGTACACGTCGTAGCCGGTGACGCCCGTGTCGTCGGTGGAGGCGCTCCAGGTCAGCTTGACCTGGCCGGACGCGGGCTGGGTGTACGCCAGGTTGGCGGGCGCGGTCGGCGCGGTGGTGTCACCGGTCGTCGGCCCGTACACCTCGAACTCGGATATCTGGCCCGCGGGCCAGCCGGTGTTGCCGGTGATGTTCAGCCGGACGTACCGGGTCGTCGTCGAGTTGAAGTTGATGGTCACCGTGTTGGCCGACGACGGGTTGAAGGAGTAACCCGCCGAGGCGACGATGTCGGTGAACGTGGTGCCGTTGGTGCTGCCCTGGACGGCCAGGGTCTGCGTGCGCGTCGACCAGCTCGTGGCCGGCGGCAGCTTCAGCACGACCTGGTTGACCGCCACCGCGGAACCGAGGTCGACCCGGAGCCACTGCGGGAAGGCGTTGTTGGAGCTCTCCCAGTACGAATTCGCGTCGCCGTCAACGGCGTTGCCCGAGCCGTAGACGTCCGCGTGGCTGGACTCCGCGGTCGGCTTGCCCTTGGCGAGGTTGACCGTCGAGGCCGCGGCGGCCTGCGCGGTGATCTCGGAGAGCTGGGCGGAGGACCCGGCGGAGTTCCCGGTCACCTCGGCGCGCACGTAGTGCGCCATGGAGGCCGGGAAGGAGATCTTGACGGTGTTGCCGGTCGACGGGCTGAAGGTGTACTTCGCCGAGCCGACCAGGGTGTTGAAGGTCTCGCCGTCCTCGCTCGCCTGGATCGAGAGCGTCTCCGACCTGGACTTCCACCCCGAGGGGACCTTCAGCCGCACCTGGTCGATGCGGGTGGTGCGGCCCAGGTCGATCTGCGCCCACTGCGGCAGGGACTTGCCCGAACTCTGCCAATAGGTGTTCTGGTCGCCGTCGTTGAGGTGGGCGGCGCTGTTCTTGCCGCTGGTGCTACTGACCGAGACCGCGCTGTCGGTCGCCGGACTTGGCTCTCCCGATGCCATGGCGGGAAGAGCGGACCCGCCCAGGAGCAGCAGGCTCGTCGCGGTCACCCCCGCCATCAGCCGTGGGATGGAGCGCTTCGTTCTCATAGCGTCCCTCTATGTCGTGTCCGGCGCTTCGTCGCGACCGGAGCGGTGGGAGGTTCAGGAGACGGACTATCCGAAACGTGCGGGTTGAGCATATGAAGTTGCGCTCTTCCCATGCAGATCCATCGTTGTTCTGCGAAAAATTTGCGTTTGTGTTGGCAGAGTGTTACAGACGCGCTACGGCGGCGTCTACGCCTCGGAAGGCAACGATTCATGCCATGGCAAAGCCAGTTGGCGGACCTGCCGGTTTCCGGACATGCCTGAGCGCCCGCGCGTGGGCGGGTCGGGTGACAGTGGGTACGCGTGAGAGCGGTCTCACGTCACAGCGGGTTCGCCCCCGTGCTTCAGGGGAAGGCGCGCAGTGCGGCGCCGAGCGTTACGCGCGGTCGTCGGAGCCGGCCAGCGCCTCTTCGACGGAGTCACGGACGGCCAGCACCATCGGCAGTCCGACCAGGCCGAAGAGCCGGGCGACGAAGGGAGAGGGAGCGGCGAGCCACAGGCGACCGGGGCCAAGATCGACATCGGCCCGCAGCAACTCGTTCACCGTGGAGGAGTCACAGAAAGTGACCTGCGACAGATCGAGCACCACGCGGGGCGCGTCGTCGCGCCTGGCCGCGGCCAGCGCAGCCCGCAGCGGCTCCAGGGTTTCCAGGTCGAGCTCGCCGCGCAAGGCGAGGACCAGCGCGGTCCCGGCCCGGCGGACGGCCACCTCGACCGGTCTCCCGGCACCCTCTCCGCCACCGCTCACAGCGCTTCCTTCACTCTCTGCCGCACCGGCGGCCGTACGAGGCGTTCCGTCGCCCCCGTGCTGCCCGACATGCGCAGTCACGCGAGCCACCCTAGTAAGATCGTTGCCACTTGACAACAATATCCATCGGACAAGAGTCTGTGCCGACGCACACGTGTTCGTGTCACGGCATGGGTGCGGGTCGGGATGCGAGTGCGCGGGCGACAGCGCCCGGGGCGGGGAGCGGTGCGTGATGCTAGGCGGAGTCCGCCGCACGGCGTGCGGGGTCGGCGGTGGTCGCACCGGGTACGGCCGCACCGGCGGCGGCACGGCGGAAGGCCGTCAGTCCCTCGGCGAGCGCCGCCAGCTCGTCCGGCGCCATCCGGCCCAGCACGGCCTTCACCTCGCGGGCCCTGAAGTCGCGGAATTCGGCGAGTGCCGCGTGCCCGCGCCGGGTCAGCCGCAGTTCCACCTCGCGGCGGCTGGTCGGGCTCGTCTGCCGGTCCACCAGACCGACCGCCTCCAGCCGGTCGCAGAGCCTGCTCACCGAGGACGGCCGCGATCCCAGCGCGTCGCCCAGTGTCCGCAGATTGGCGCCCTCGTACTGTTCGATCGCGAACAGCGCCCGCACCTGCGACGGTGACAGGGGGCCGGACGGTGCGGCCTCCTGGCCTCTCCCCCACAGGACCTCCAGCAGTTCCGACACAGCACTGGCTTCATGAGCGACCTGCTCATGGCGGTGAGGCGGAACGATGTGGGGCACCTGGCCACTGTGCCACTGACGACGGCCGTTTGTCAGCCCGCGCCTCCCCGTACGGGCCCGCTGCCACCCGCCGCGCCCACCTCGTCACCCCGCCCTCACCTCGGCCGCCGTCCCCGACCCCCCTTCACCGCCACCGTCCGTCAGCACCGCTTCAGCCCCCCACACGCCGTCTCTCCCACCGATCGCAAAGGCTGTCCCGCCCGTGACGAACTTCCTGGCCGTAGAACGCGCTCTGCGCTCCGCGGCTCCCTACGCTCTGCTGGACACCGCGCGCACCGCGCTGGCCGAGCACTACGGCACGGTCTCGGCCGACCTGCTGCTGGCCGACTACAGCACCACGGTGCTCCAGTCGGTCGACGTCTCGGCGCCCGCCAGGCTCTCGCTGCCGGTGCACAACACCCCGCAGGGCAGGGCGTTCGGCAGCCAGCAGCCGGTGGAGCAGCGCGCGGGGCGGGACGGCGAGGTCACCGTGCATCTGCCGGTCACCGTGCGCGGCGACCGGCTGGGCATCCTCACGGTCGTGCTGCCCGCCGACCGGCACGCCGTGCAGGGCGTCGGCGAGCTGGCCGAGGTGGCCGAGCTGCTCGGACGCGAACTGGTGGTCGCCGAGCGGGACACCGACCACTATCTGATCGCGCGCAGGGCCACGCGGCTCACCCTGGCGGCCGAGATGCAGTGGGAGCTGCTGCCGGGCCGCGCCTTCGCCCGGCCCGAGTACGCGCTCGGCGCCCAGCTGGAGCCCGCCTACGCCATCCACGGCGACAACTTCGACTGGTCGGCCAGCCCGGACACCCTGACCCTGGCCATCACCAACGGCATGGGCGCGGGCATCGACGCGTCCCTGCTGACCAGCCTGGCCGTCAACGCGCTGCGCAACGCGCGCCGGGCGGGCATCGGCATCGCCGACCAGGCCGCGCTCGCCGACCAGGCGCTGTGGTCGCGCTACCGCGGCGCCGCCCACGTCGCCACGCTGCTGCTCTCCTTCGACGTGCCCAGCGGTGTGGTGCAGGTGGTGGACGCCGGGTCGCCCCGGCTGTGGCGGCAGCGCGGCAAGACCGTCGAGCGGGTGGCATTCGACGAGCAGCTGCCGCTCGGGATGTTCGAGGAGACCCTGTACGTGGCCGAGGAGTTCCAGGTGCTGCCCGGCGACCGGCTGCTGTTCGCCAGCGACGGCGTCTACGCCACGTACTCCCCCGAGGGCGACGCGTACGGCGACCGGGCGCTGATCCGCGGCCTGTCGGCGACCAGTCTGCTGCCCGCCGCCGACGTGCCGGGCGCGGTGCTGCGCGAGCTGCCCGACTACCGGGGGCACGAAGCGGACGACGACGCGCTGGTGGTCTGCCTCGACTGGTTCGGCCCGCAGGAGGAGACCGGGGCCTGAGCCGTACGGTCGTATACGGTCGCCGCGCCCGTCAGCCGTACGTTGACGCGAGCTCGCGCGCCGGCCGTCAGCGCAGGACCGCACGGGCGGCGCCCAGCCGCTTCTTGATCATGTGCAGCCAGGGGTGCCGGTCGCTCTGCTCGCGCGAGTAGCGGTCCAGCTCCTCCACCAGGCGCTCGGACCGCTTCTCGACGGCCAGCTCGTCCAGGATGCGGTCGACCTCGGCCAGCAGCGCGCCGTGCAGCTGCCACTGCCGGGGGTGCTCGCGCACCTTGGCGAGCAGCAGCTGGGCGGTCCTGTCACGGCTGGCCGTGCTGTCGGTGAGGGCCTGGGCCAGCTGCTCCTCCGCCGACTGCGCGTTGGCCGCGACCTGGGTGGTGATCAGTACGGCGAAGCTCTCGATCGCGTGCGCCACGTGGTCGAACAGCTCCTCCAGTTCGACGGCGACGTCGTCGGGGAACAGCGACTCCTCGGTGCGGTGCTTGGCGAGGTCGGTGAGCGTCCTGGACAGCACGCGCAGCACCACCGCGCAGATCTCCAGGGTGTCGAGCCCCGTCCGCAGCACGATCCGGGAGAGCACGCCCTCGCGGACCCGCGGATTCCACCGCAGGCTGTCCTCCGCCTGCCGCAGCGAGGCGTCGACCTCGACGATGTCGTGGTCGACGCGGCGCGCCTCGTGCAGCCGGGCGGCGGCGCGCTCGACGGGGAGGTGTCCGGCCAGCTCGCCGCCCATGTCGCGGAAGAGGGCGCCCATCCGGCGGGACAGCGACTCGATGGAGCCGCCCGCGGACTGCACCCAGACCGGCGGCGCGAACAGCAGGTTGAACAGCAGGCCGACGCCCGCGCCGATCAGCGTCTCCAGCACCCGGTCCCACGCGGTGTCCGCGACCCGGGTCACGCCGAGGACGAGCATCGCGCTGATCGCGACCTCGGGCACGAACTCGCCGACCCGTACGACGCGGCCGATCAGCAGCGCGCTGAAGATCGTCAGACCCAGGCTCCACCAGCTCAGCCCGACCAGCGCGCTGAAGCCGATGGCGATCAGGACGCCGACCACCACCGAGTTCACCCGCCGGATGCCGGTGGTCAGCGTGGAGTAGAGGGTGACCTGGACGACCAGCAGAGCCGTCAGGGGCGCGGTCAGCGGGGCGGGCTGCGGGGTGAGCTGGACGGCGGCGACATAGGCGATGACGGCCGCGGCGGTGGACCTGAGGGTCTGGGCCGCGGCCGGTTCCGTGGTCCACCGGACCAGCTTGACCATGGGTTCTGGTACGTCGGGCATCCCGTGCACGTTCCCGCTCTCGGCGATCTCAGTGGTCCGGGCCCACCCTAAAGTCGATCTCCTCCGGAACGGCCGGTGGCGCGCCTCGTACGGTCATTCGGGATTGGCGCACGGCACTTCGGGGTTCACCGCACCGCGCTTATTGACATGCTCACGCTGCACCGCTGAAATGTGGTTGCTTTCGTTCGACCCCGTTGGATTGTGCGCCATTGAAATGACTCGGAGCCGCACATGCCGCACGAACGACACACCAAAACACACCACCTCCGGCAGCGTCTCGCGGCCTCGGCCGCGTCGCTCACCCTCGTCGCCGGGGCGGGAGCCGGACTCACCGCACTGGCCGCGACCGCCGCCGTGACCGCTCAGATCGCCGCCGCGCCACCGGCCGCGGCCCTCGACAACGGCCTGGCCCTGACCCCGCAGATGGGTTTCAACAACTGGAATTCCACCGGCTGCGGGTCCCAGTTCAACGAGGCGATGGTCAAGGGCATCGCCGACCTCTTCGTCTCCCAGGGCCTCAAGGCCGCCGGATACACCTACGTCAACCTGGACGACTGCTGGGCGCTGCCCAGCCGCGACGCCTCGGGCAACCTCGTCGCCGACCCCGTGCGCTTCCCCGACGGCATCAAGAACGTCGCCGACTACGTCCACTCCAAGGGGCTGAAATTCGGCCTCTACTCCTCCGCGGGCACCAAGACCTGCAACAGCGCGGGCTTCCCCGGCGGCCTCGGCCACGAGCAGCAGGACGCCAACCTGTGGGCGTCCTGGGGCGTGGACTACCTCAAGTACGACAACTGCAACAACAACAACGTCGACGCGCAGCAGCGCTACAAGGCGATGGGCGACGCGCTGAAGGCCACCGGCCGGCCGATCCTCTACAGCATCTGCGAATGGGGCTCCAACCAGCCGTGGAACTGGGCGCCCGCGGTCGGCAACTCCTGGCGTACGACCGGGGACATCAGCGACTCGTGGTCCAGCATGATCAACATCGCGCACCAGAACCAGCAGCTCGCGCCGTACGCCAAGCCCGGCGCGTGGAACGACCCGGACATGCTGGAGGTCGGCAACGGCGGCATGACCGACACCGAGTACCGCACCCACTTCAGCCTCTGGTCGGAGATGGCCTCGCCGCTGCTGATCGGCAGCGACATCAGGACCGCGTCCGCCGCCACGCTGACGATCCTCAAGAACGCCGACGTGATCGCGGTGGACCAGGACCCGTTGGGCAAGCAGGGCTCGGTGGTCTCCTCCTCCGGCGGCCTCGTGGTGATGTCGAAGCCGCTGGCCAACGGCGACCGCGCGGTGACGCTCACCAATGAGAACGCCTCCGCCCAGACCGTCAGCACCACCGCGCAGGCCGTCGGCGTCGGCGGCGCGTCCTCGTACGCGCTCAAGGACCTGTGGTCCAAGGCGACATCGAGCACCGGCGGCACGATCAGCGCGTCGGTGCCCGCGCACGGCACGGTGATGTTCCGGGTCACCCCGGGCAGCCCGGTGCCGCCGCCGACCGGGCTCAACGAGCTGAGCGACCTGTCGTGGACCTCGGCGGTGAACGCCTGGGGCCCGGTCGAGCGCGACCACAGCAACGGCGAACAGGCCGCGGGCGACGGCAGGACGCTCACCATCGGCGGGACCACGTACGCGAAGGGACTCGGGGTGCACGCGCCCAGTGACATCTCCTACTACGTCGGCGGTCTGTGCGGAAAGCTGACCGTGGACGTCGGGGTGGACGACGAGGTGGGGAGCAACGGCTCGGTGGACTTCCAGATCTACCGCGACTCCACCCTGGTCGCCGACAGCGGGACCCGTACGGGCAACGATGCGGCGGCGCACCTGACCGCCGACCTGACCGGAGGGACGACGCTGCGGCTGGTGGCCACCGACGCGGGCGACGGCATGAACTACGACCACGCCGACTGGGCCGACGCCAAGATGGCCTGCGGCAAAGGCCCTTCGGCCGGCACGCACGCCCTCAGCGACCTCAACTGGTCGTCGGCGGTGAGCGGTTGGGGCCCGGTCGAGCGCGACCGCAGCAACGGCGAACAGGCCGCGGGCGACGGCAGGACGATCACCGTCGGCGGCACCACGTACAGCAAGGGGCTGGGCGTGCACGCGGCCAGCACGGTCGTCTACTACCTGGGCGGCGGGTGCTCCTCGGTCACCGCCGACGTGGGGGTGGACGACGAGGTCGGCAGCAAGGGCTCGGTGGACTTCCAGATCTACCGCGACTCGACGCTGGTCGCCGACAGCGGGGTGGTGACCGGCAGTGACACGGCCCGCCATCTGACGGCCGCTCTGAGCGGCGGTACGGAGCTGCGGTTGGTGGTCACCGACGGCGGCAACGGCAACGACTCCGACCACGCCGACTGGGCGGGGCCGGTACTGACCTGCGGCTGACGCGCAGGACTGGACCAATCATGGCGGCGGAGATTTTTCTCCGCCGCCATCGCCATGTTCACCGTCTCAAGCTCTTGCACACAGCGACAAGCCGCTTAACTCCCTTATCGGGACGAGTGGTTCGTTGACCCTTCGGGTGTCGACATCAAGGCGGACCCGAGTGAATTCGCGGGGCGAATCTCGTTCACTTTCTTGACGTGTCAGCAACAGCGCCGTAATCATCGCAGCATTCAGAGAGCGCTCTCTCGCTCGGCGACCAATCAGGAGACGCCGTGATCGG
Organism: Streptomyces sp. NPDC087422; assembly: GCF_044744145.1. NCBI lineage: Bacteria > Bacillati > Actinomycetota > Actinomycetes > Kitasatosporales > Streptomycetaceae > Streptomyces > Streptomyces sp. NPDC087422. The sequence continues at coordinate 300,465 of NZ_JBIUXT010000008.1, forward strand.
CAACCCCCCACAGACCCTTCCGTCCCCCACGACACGATTCCCCAGATCGCTGATCTTCGCCTTCGTCGCGGCCCTCGTCGCGACGCTCGCGCTGGCGGTCTCACAGACTCCGGCCAAGGCCGCGGGCACCCTGCTCTCGCAGGCGAAACCGGCCACCGCCTCCTCCACGGAGAACGCGGGCACGCCCGCGTCGGCCGCGGTCGACGGCGACCTCGGCACCCGCTGGTCCAGCGCGGCGGCCGACCCGCAGTGGCTCCAGGTCGACCTCGGCGCCACGTCCACCCTCTCCCAGGTGGTGCTCAACTGGGAGACGGCGTACGCGAAGGCGTACCAGATCCAGGTCTCGGCCAACGGCACGACCTGGACGAACGTCTACAGCACCACGACCGGCGCCGGTGGCACCGAAACCCTCGACGTCACCGGCTCCGGACGCTACGTCCGGATCAACACCACGGCGCGCGCCACCCAATACGGCGTCTCGCTCTGGGAGTTCAAGGTCTACGGCTCCACCGGCACGGGCAACGCGGCCTGCGGTACGGCCAACTCCGCGCTGAACAAGCCCGCGACGGCCTCGTCCACGGAGAACGCGGGCACTCCCGCCTCCGCCGCGGTCGACGGCAACATGGGCACCCGCTGGTCCAGCGCGGCGGCCGACCCGCAGTGGCTCCAGGTCGACCTGGGCAGTTCGCAGAACGTCTGCGGTGTCCAGTTGAGCTGGGAGACGGCGTACGCGAAGGCGTACCAGATCCAGGTCTCGGCCAACGGCACGACCTGGACGAACGCCTACTCCACCACCACGAGCCCCGGCGCGACCGAGCTGATCACCCTGACCGGCACCGGCCGTTACGTCCGGGTCTACACCACCGCGCGCGCCACCCAATACGGCGTCTCGCTCTGGGAGTTCCAGATCTTCACCGGTGGCGGCGGCAGTACGACCCCGCCGACCACACCCCCCACCACACCCCCGACCACCCCGCCCACCACGCCGCCGGGCGGCGCGGTCCTGCTGTCGTACAACAAGCCGGCCTCCGCCTCGACCTACCAGAACGCCAATAGCTGCGTCGGCTGCACGCCGGCCAAGGCGTTCGACGAGGACCCGGCCACCCGGTGGGCGACCAGCGACACCAACGGCTGGGTCGACCCCGGCTGGATCAGCGTCGACCTGGGCGCGACCGCGCACATCACGCAGGTCGTCCTCCAGTGGGACCCGGCCTACGCGACCGCATACCAGATCCAGGTCTCGCCGGACAACACCAACTGGACGAGCATCTACTCCACCACCACCGGCAAGGGCTTCAAGGAGACCCTGAACGTGGACGGCACCGGCCGCTACGTGCGGATGTACGGCACCGCGCGCAGCAACGGCTACGGGTACTCGCTGTGGACCTTCGACGTCTACGGCACCGGCGGCAACCCCACCGCGCCGCCCGCCCTGCCGCCCGACCCGGGCAACCCCACGCACCTGGTGTGGAGCGACGAGTTCAACGGCGCCGCGGGCACCAAGCCGGACACCGGCAAGTGGACCCAGGACATCGGCGGCGGGCAGAACGGCGAGCTGGAGTACTACACCAACGGCGACAACACCTCGATGGACGGCAACGGCAACCTCGTCATCGAGGCCAGGAAGGAGAACGTCCAGGGCCACCAGTACACCTCGGGCCGGATCAACACCTCGGACCACTTCAACTTCACCTACGGCCACGTCGAGGCGCGGATCAAGGTGAGCGGCACGCAGGGTCTGTGGCCCGCGTTCTGGATGCTGGGGTCCAACTTCAAGACGGGCACGCCGTGGCCCAACTCCGGTGAGATCGACATCATGGAGCACGTCGGCAAGGTCGCCGACTCCGTCTACTCCACGCTGCACGCCCCCGCCTACAACGGCGGAAACGGTTACGGGTCCCCGTACACCCTCGCGGGCAGCGACTTCGCCTCGGACTTCCACACCTACGCCGTGGACTGGGACTCCCACCACATGACGTTCTCGGTGGACGGCCACGCCTTCTTCACCGCCGACAAGGCGACAGTGGAGGCGACCAGGGGTCCGTGGGTGTACGACCACCCGTTCTACATCATCCTCAACAACGCGGTGGGCGGTGACTGGCCCGGAGCTCCCGACGCCACCACGGTCTTCCCGCAGCGCATGCTGATCGACTACGTGCGCGTGTCGCAGTAACCGCGACGCCGCGCCCGCCGCGGTAGGCGCGTCCGCCTCCCCGTATGTGATGACGGTTCACACGGGGAGGCGGACGTATGTCCGGGGCAGGGGGTTGCCGGACCGGGGGGTCGGGGGGTTCGAGGACCGCGATCCGCGCTCCGGCGCACCGGGCGGCAATGTTGTCAGGGTCGCGTCATGAGCCTAGAGTGACGCGCGGAGTTTCCGGCCCCCACCCACCGGACACGCGCGGCGAGAGCCGACCGGCAGCATTCACCCGCTCGTAACGCACGGCACATCAGTCACAGGTTCTACGCGCGCAGAATCATCTCCCGCACCCTCACTGACCGCCCCCCACCTGGAGGTTGACGGATGCTTGGAACCCGTGTGCCCCGCAGCCGTGTGCTGATCGGCGCGGCAGCCGCACTGGGCGCGATCGCGCTCGGCGCGGCCGGTCTCAGCGGCGGCTCCGCTCAGGCCGCCCCCGGCGCCCCGGTCGCGCCGGCCGCGGCGACGACGCACCGCGTGCTCTTCGACAACACCAAAGCCGAGACGGCCGGGAACGCCGACTGGATCATCAGCACGAGCCAGCCCGACCCGCTCGGCCAGAACGCCAACCCCACCAAGGAGACGGACTGGACCGGCGCCTTCTCCGCCTGGGGCGTCGCGCTCCAGAAGGCGGGCGGGTACACCCTCAGCACCCTGCCGTCCGGCCGCACGATCACCTACGGCAACAGCTCCAACGCCCAGGACCTCAGCAACTTCGACACCTTCGTGCTGCCCGAGCCGAACGTGAAGCTGAGCGCGGCCGAGAAGACCGCCGTGATGAAATTCGTGCAGAACGGCGGCGGGCTCTTCCTGATCTCCGACCACAACAACAGCGACCGCAACAACGACGGCTGCGACTCCCCCTGCGTCATCAACGACCTGCTGACCAGCAACGGGGTCGACAACACCGACCCGTTCGGCTTCTCCGTCGACCTGCTGGACATCAGCACCGACAATCCGCGGGCCATCAGTGACGCGTCCAACCCGGTGCTGCACGGCCCGTTCGGCAATGTGACGGGCAGCATCCTGCGCGACGGCACCACCTTCACCCTCAAGCCCGCCGACAATCCGAACGTCAAGGGGCTGCTGTACAAGACGGGTTCGTCCGGCAACACCGGCGCGTTCTTCGTCACCAGCACCTTCGGCAGCGGCCGGGTGGCGATCTGGGGTGACAGCTCACCCGCCGACGACGGCACCGGCCAGTCGGGCAACACCCTCTACAACGGCTGGGACGACCCGGCGGGCACCGACGCCGCGCTCGCGCTCAACGCAACGGCCTGGCTGGCGGGTTCGGGATCGGGCGGCACAACGCCGCCCACCACTCCCCCGACCACCCCGCCGACCGGCGGCACCTGCACCGCGCGCCAGCTCCTGGCAAACCCCGGCTTCGAGTCCGGCACTTCGTCGTGGACGGCGACCAGCGGCGTCATCAACAACAACGCGTCGCAGGCGGCGCACAGCGGCTCGTACAAGGCGTGGCTCGACGGTTACGGGACCGCCACCACGGACACCGTCGCGCAGTCGGTGACCATCCCGGCGGGCTGCGCCGCGAGTCTGAGCTTCTGGCTGCACATCGACACCGCGGAGACCGGCACCACCGCCTACGACACGCTCAAGGCGCAGGTCCTGAACTCCTCCGGCACCGTACTGAGCACCCTGGCCACGTACTCCAACGTCAACGCGGCCTCCGGCTTCCAGCAGCGCACCTTCAACCTGGGCGCGTACGCGGGGCAGACGGTCACCGTCAAGTTCACCGGGACCGAGGGCTCCAAGCTCCAGACCTCGTTCGTCATCGACGACACGGCGCTGAACGTGAGCTGAGCGCGGCCGCGGTACGGACGGCCGGGTCCCGGGAGTGGGGGCTCAGCCGTCCGTACCGGTCTCGTCCGGGTCGAATTCGCACCAGACGGCCTTGCCGTCGCCGCGCGGCTCCACGCCCCAGCAGGCGGCGAGCGCGTCGATCATCAGCAGGCCGCGGCCCGAGGTGGCCGCCTCGCCGGGCGATCTGCGGCGCGGCCAGACGCTCGACCGGTCCTGGACCGACAGCCGCACCCGGCGTACCGGTTCCGGCAGCACCTCAAGGGTGAGGACGGCGCCGCCCTCGGTGTGCAGCAGCACATTGACCAGCAGCTCGCCCGCGGCGAGCTCCACGTCGTCGGCGAGGTCGGCCAGGCCCCAGTCGGTGAGCGCCTGCCGCAGGGCGGACCGGGCGTCGGCCAGGCCCTCGGGGTCGGCCTGGTGGACGTAGCTGTGCATCCGCGGGGCGCGCGGGGTGCCGGTGTCGGGGGCGCGGCGCAGGATCAGCAGCGCGACGTCGTCGCCCGAGCCCCAGCGCTCCCAGAGGTTCTCCGCGAGGTGGTCGGCGAGCGCCTCGGCGGGCTGCGGGCCGAAGTGCACCGCCTCGGCCAGCGCCTCCATACCGATGGTGATGTCCAGACCGCGCTCCTCGACCAGGCCGTCGGTGCAGAACACCAGCGTCTCGCCGGGCACCAGGTCGATCCGGGTCTCGGGGAACTCGTGCAGTTCCAGGGTGGTGGCCAGGCCCAGCGGCAGGCCGCCGCGCACGTTCGGCCAGCCCGTACGCCCGTCGGTGTGCCGGATCAGCGGCCCGAGGTGGCCCGCGCGGGCGGCGGAGACGGAGCCGGTGGCGAGGTCGATCTGCGCGTAGGCGCAGGTGGCGAAGCGCTCGGTGTCCAGTTCCGCCAGGAAGCGGGAGGCGCGGGCGAGCACGGTGGACGGCGGGTGGCCCTCGGCCGCGTACGCGCGCAGGGCGATCCTGAGCTGGCCCATCACGGCGGCGGCGTGCGTGTCGTGGCCCTGCACGTCGCCGACGACCAGGCCGACCCGGTTCTGCGGCAGCGCGACCACGTCGTACCAGTCGCCGCCGACCTCCCGCCCGCTGCGCGCCGCGTGGTAGCGGACGGCGATCTCGGCGCCGTCGACGCGCGGGATGTGCCGGGGCAGCATCGCGGCCTGGAGGCCGGTGGCGAACTCCCGCTCCTGGTCGAAGAGGATCGCGCGCTGGAGGGACTGGGCCAGGATGCCCGCGAGCGTCATGTACAGCTCGCGGTCCTCGGGCCGGAATTCGGTGCGGTCGTGGTAGAAGAGCGCGAGGCCGCCGATGGAGCGGGCCTGGGCGACCAGCGGCAGGAAGGCCGCCGCGAAGTTGCTGTCGGAGTCGACGCCCGCGCCGGGCTTCATCTGGGCGCGCAGCAGCGGAAACTTCTCGGCCAGCGCCGGGAAGTCCGTGGCGAACCGCGGCTGCTGCGTGATGACGGCCTGGGTGAGCGGCAGCGAGTCGTCGAGCCGCCGCAGCCGCAGCCCCTCGTAGAAGGACATCTCCCGGCCGCTGAAGGCGACCACCTTGAGATTGCCGGTCTCTATCAGGCCGAGCGTCAGTCCATCGGCGCCGAAGCGCTCCAGGCCGCCCGCGCCGGTGAGTACCGCGATGACGTCGTCGACCGTGACGGCCGTGGACAGCGCCTCGATCGTACGGCGCACGATCGAGGGCAGGCTGCGGCGCTCGTGCCGCGGCGGCGGGGTGCTGGGCGCGGGGGTCTGGGTCAGCTCGGCGGTCGCGTCCCTGACGATGCCCAGGACGCGGTACGCGTTGCCGAGGTCGTCGCGCAGGATGGCGCCCTGGGTGTGCGTCCACTGCTTGGCGCCGTCCCTGCGGGTGACCTGGAAGTATCCGCCGTAGCTGCGGCGGCCCGCTTGCAGGGCCCTGCGCAGCGCGATGTCGAGGCGGGCGCTCTCCTCCGGGGTCACCCGCAGCACCAGCGAGTCGATCCGGCCGTCGAATTCCTCCGGGCGCAGGTCGAAGACGTCGAGTCCCGCCTGGTCGAGGTCGAAGGTGCCGAGGTCGAGGTCCCAGTCGAAGGTGCCCATGCCGTTCATGGCAAGCCGCTCCCCGGGGCCGATCTCCGGGGCCGTCGGCAGACCCGTCGGGAAAGGCCCCACGCGGGGGTCGTAGCCGCCACCTGGTGGCCGCTTGCGTGCCGTCATGCACCTGCTCCGGGGTCGGGCGGCGGTCATCTGACCACATCCGCGAGGCGGGCCACACGGACCACCAGGATAGCTTTGGCATGATTTATCGCCATGAGGGACATTATCCAGCGTCCCACATTCCGCCACGGGGCCGCGCTTCCGCCTTCTGGGCGGCTCGTGCAGGCCGCTCGTACAGGCCGCTCGTACAGGCCGCTCGTACAGGCCGCTCGTACAGGCCGCTCGTACAGGCCGCTCGTACAGGCCGCTCGTGCAGGCCGCTCGTGCAGGCCGCTCGTGCAGGCCGCTCGTGCAGGCCGCTCGTGCAGGCCGCTCGTGCAGGCCGCTCGTGCAGGACG